>NZ_VTXI01000013.1 GCF_013114545.1 Vibrio sp. RE86
CGCTAAAAATCAAGGGAGCATTTAACATGGGTAGAACTACAGGCAAAGCCCAACTGAATGATAACCACCTACTGAAGTAGGTGGTTTAGGGCTGAAAACAAAAATAAAGGCCGCTAACGCGACCTTTATCGACTATATAGTCGGAGTTAGATCAGATTCCTGACCCATCCTGTTCATTGTCTTCTTCGTGAAGACCACATTCACGTTTAAGACCGAAGAATCTTGTCTCTTCTTCTGCCATTCCTGGCTCCCACTTTTTAGTGGTATGTGTGTCACCGACTGATAGATAACCGTCATCCCACAATGGGTGATAAGAAAGGCCATGCTCTTCTAAGTAATAGTGAACATCTTTGTTACTCCAGTCGATAACTGGTAAGAATTTAAATACGCCATTCTGTACCGACAAGATCGGTAGCCCTGCTCGAGATTTAGATTGCTCTCGACGTAGACCTGAGAACCAGGTACCCACTTCAAGTTCATCTAATGCTCTACGCATCGGTTCAACTTTATTTATCTTGTTGTACTTTTCTATTCCCTCTATACCTTGATCCCAAAGCTTGCCATAACGCGCTTCTTGCCAATGTGGACTTTCAGCCGCGCGGTACACTTTAAGGTTTAAAGTTAACTGCTCGCTTAATTGATCAATGAAGCGATACGTTTCAGGGAACAAATACCCCGTGTCCGTCAAGATAACAGGAATATCAGGTTGCTGACGAGTAACAAGGTGTAGCATCACCGCTGCTTGAATTCCAAAGCTCGACGATACAGCAAATTGACCTTCAAGGTTTTCTAGAGCCCAAGCAACTCTCTGTTGAGCGGTTAGCTTCTCTAACTCACCATTAATTTCTGCTAGACGGAGTATTTGCTCCGTCTTAGTTAATGAGAGTAGTTCTGCTAACTTCGGTTTGGAAGCGACAGAATCAAGCATGCAAATCCCTCTTAGATACTTTGACCTCTTGTATGATGCCAGCTCGAATAGTGAAGTCCCCGAAACCTTCATTAACTTCACGTTCTTTTGCCCAGCGTCCCACTAGCTGATCAATCTCTTCTAGTATCTGTTTATCTGTGATGTTCTCTTTATACATCTTCGGAATACGTGTACCTGCACGGTTACCACCTAAATGAAGGTTGTAACGACCAGGAGCTTTACCGACCAGACCGATTTCAGCCAACATTGCTCGACCACAGCCATTAGGACAGCCTGTTACACGTAAGATAATGCTCTCTTCTTCTGGCAAGCCATGTTTTTCAAGAATACCTTCCACGTCCGTGACGAATTCAGGTAAGAAACGTTCTGCTTCTGCCATGGCGAGCGGACAAGTAGGGAAAGCCACACACGCCATTGAGTTTTTGCGCTGTTCACTTACACCATCATCAATTAACCCATGCTCACGAGCAATCTTTTCAATTTTCGCTTTCTGACTTTTCGCAACACCGGCAACAATTAAGTTTTGGTTTGCCGTCATGCGGAAATCACCTTTATGGATCTTGGCAATTTCAGCTACACCTGTTTTGAGTGGTTTACCAGGGAAATCCAATAAACGCCCGTTTTCGATAAACAACGCTAAATGGTGCTTGCCATCAAGGCCTTCAACCCAACCAATGCGGTCACCACGATCTGTGAACTCGTAAGGGCGGCTGTCAGAAAACTGAACGCCCGCACGCTTTTCTACCTCGGCTTTAAATACATCAATACCAACGCGGTCTAGTGTGTATTTAGTTTTGGCATTCTTACGGTTAGAGCGATTACCCCAGTCACGTTGCGTTGTTACTACTGCTGCAGCAACATCCAAGGTCTTATCTAAAGGAACAAAGCCAAAGTCATCGGCACGGCGTGCATACGTAGAGGTGTCACCATGAGTCATCGCTAGACCACCGCCGACTAAGACATTAAAGCCCACCAGCTTACCGTTCTCACCAATCGCGACAAAGTTAAGGTCGTTAGCATGGACATCCACGTCATTTTGCGGAGGAATCACAACCGTCGTTTTAAACTTTCGTGGAAGATAAGTCTTACCCAGAATTGGTTCATCATCTTCGGTTGTTTCAACTTTTTCCCCATCTAGCCAGATTTCTGCATACGCTTTCGTTTTAGGCAGTAGATGCTCACTGATCTTCTTCGCCCACTCGTAAGCTTCTTGGTGCAACTCTGATTCTACAGGGTTAGTTGTACATAGAACGTTTCGGTTTACGTCACCCGCTGTCGCAATTGAATCGATGCCAATGCTATTGAGTGTTTGGTGCATCAATTTGATGTTCGGCTTTAACACTCCATGAAACTGGAAAGTTTGACGAGTTGTCAGTCGGATACTTCCATATAGAGAGTGATCCGTTGCAAACTTATCAATCGCCAACCACTGTTTTGGGCTGATGATGCCACCCGGCATACGCGCACGAAGCATGACGTTATGCAATGGCTCAAGCTTTTGCTTCGCACGTTCATTTCGGATATCACGGTCATCTTGCTGGTACATACCGTGGAATCGAATCAGTTGGAAGTTATCCGCTGTGAATCCACCCGTGATTCTATCTTGCAAGTTCTCTTCAATCGTACCGCGAAGGAAATTACTTTGCGTTTTCAGACGCTCGTTATCAGACAGTTTTCCTAACTCTTCGCCTAATACAACCTGCTTATTATTCTCAGTAGAAAAAGTCATTAGTACACATCCCTTTGATAACGTTTCGCTTTACGTAGTTCGTTAATAAATTCTTCAGCATCATCGCGAGACATCTTGCCTTCTTGCTCTGCGACAATAATCAGTGCTTCGTGGACATCTTTCGCCATGCGAGTCGCATCACCACATACGTAGATGTATGCACCTTCTTGTAGCCATTGCCATACTTGGGCTGCGTTTTCTAAGATTCGATGCTGAACATAGACTTTTTCAGCTTGGTCACGACTGAACGCAACATCTAAGCGGTTAAGCAATCCTGACTTAAGGTACTTCTGCCACTCGACTTGATATAAGAAGTCTTGGGTAAATGTGCGGTCACCGAAGAATAACCAGTTTTTACCTTCCGCATCTCTATTGTCACGTTCTTGTATGAAGCTACGGAACGGTGCGATACCCGTACCTGGACCAATCATAATCACAGGGACATTGTCATCTTGAGGCAGCTTGAAGTTATTGTTGTTTTCAACAAACACTTTAACTTCACCACCCTCTTCTAGTCTTTGAGCAAGGAAGCTTGACGCACCACCGAAGCGTTTTTCATCGCCTTTGTCATATTCAACAAGGCCAACGGTTAGATGCACTTCTTCATCTACTTCTGTTTGACTCGAAGCAATAGAATATAGACGTGGTGTTAGGCGTCGAAGTAAACCAACCAGTTCATCAGCAGAAAGCTTCGTTTTCTTCTCTGATAAAACATCAACGACTTGAGTGTTACCCGCGTATTCACGAAGCTTGTCTTTATCTTCCACCAGCTTTTCTAGTTTCTTACTGCCAGACAATTCAGCAAATTTCGTTACGAACTGAGGATTCGCGGCTGTAATTTCGTACTTACTGACAAGAGCGCTGTGGATAGAAAGGCTTTCACCATCAACTTCAACACTTTCAACACCAGAGAGTCCGACTTTACTCAGAATCGCATTTGCCAATTCAGAGCTGTTTTCAAACCATACACCTAGAGCGTCACCTGGCTGGTAAGTCAAACCTGACTCATCAAGATCGATCTCTACATGTCGAACGTCTTTTCCTGAGTCTCGGCCTGTAATTTTTTGGCTGGTCAGCAGTGTTGCCGTGTATGGGTTATGTTTATTGTATTGAGAGTGCCCAGGCGCGGCTTGGCCAACAGGTAGCTGTACGACTTCCGCTTCAGCGCCAGAAGAGAGTGCTTCTTTTACTTTATCTAGTGCTTTAGAACGCCACTCAGCAGCAGGTGCTTCATAGTCAACATCCAGATCAATTCGATCAATGAATGGAGTCGCACCTTGCTTAGCTAAGAATGCATCGAAGTCTTTACCTGTTTGACAGAAAAATTCATAGCTAGAATCACCCAGCCCGATGACACCGTATTGTAGGTTCGGAAGCTTAGGGGCTTTCTTCGACTGAAGGAATTCATGCAATTCAATGGCATTGTCTGGTGCTTCACCTTCACCATTGGTCGACGCCACAAAAATAACGTGTGTCTCTTTAGCAAGGTTTTTACCTTTATAGTCGCTCGCATCAAACAGCTCGACAGCAATACCCTGTGCTTTCGCTTCTTGCTCAAGTGCTTCAGCTACGCCTTTCGCGTTACCTGTTTGAGAAGCAAAGATAATAGATAGCTTGCCTGCAGGTTTTGCAGCAACGGCTGCGGCAGATTGATTGATTGGTGCAGCAGCAGCGGCTGGTTGCGCTTGTGCTAGTCCCCAAAAGTAACCACTGACCCATGCAAGCTGCTGTGATGACAGATCCGTAACAGTCTGTTGTAGTGAGCTAAGCTGCTGGTCATTAAGAGGCGCGGCGATTGACGGTAATTCTTGTGGTGTGTTTCCTTGAGAGGACACATTCTTGTTTAAAGACATGGTCTCGACATCCCTATTCATTGCGTGATGCTAGATTAACCACTCTCTTTAATAACAAGAAAGAATAGAAGTGAATGTTTTATAACTTTTTGAATTAAAGAATTGAGAAAGTTTGTGCAGGTAGGATTACTTAGCCTCGACTCGAACTTGCTTGAAACCCACCGCCATTGCTGACTTTGATGCAAGATCGAGGTCCACATAATGACATTCTTCACCGTGAGAATCCGTGAGTAACACAAAACCACCTCTAGCATGACGAAACTCGACAATCCAACTGCCCTCTTGGGCTGAAGGCTCGATGATAGCTTCGATCAACTGCTGCTCTCGGTAAAGGTTTCTTAGCTCATTAATGGTCATGAGATTCCTTTCTCTTGGTTAAAAAAACTGCTCCCTACTAAGCATGGTCAATGAATAAGAAAGTGCTAAATGATTTACTTAGTTATAATTAATAGATATAAAAAAACGCCACTTTAGAAGGTGGCGTTTTAAAAACTCGATCTTACTGGATTTAGAATGCGAACTCTGCGCCAACAAAGAAACCATTGGCAAAGATAAACGGTTTACCTAACTCAGAGCCTTCATTTGGCGAAAAGGTCTCTTTAGATTCAAGATCAATTACTCGGTAACCACCGCGGAACGCTAGCGTACTTGAACCAAGTGGTAGTCGATACTGCATACCTGCCATCAGGTCAGTGCTCTTAATGCCGCTGCTATCACCAAAGTTCATCTCACCAATAATATCGAAGTTGGTGTTTGGCACCGTCAGTTCAGCATAGCCATACCAAGCCCAGATGGTTTCATCGAACGTTCTTACTTCTTGAGTCACACCTTCAACATACTTGGTATTGCCAAGGTCGCTGATAGTGATACCCGCATCAAAGTGCATCAAATCATGTTCAAGAATACGGTAGTATAGCGTCAAATCTAACTTATCAAATGCCATGTAGTCAGCATCAACCGAACCATAACGGATACGAGCATCTGGTACATACTTGATATCGTGTTCAATCGCCGCATAGATTGTTGGAGTCGTTGTATCATCACGATTGACTTCGTTAACTTTGGTGCTCGGCCACCACATTTCTGCCCCTAACTTCGTCGTTAGTGATGACTCAGCGAAGGCTGATGTAGAGATAACAGCAGCTAATGCGGTGATGGTTTTCAAACCCATGAGGTGAACTCTCCAGATATTTGCGTCAAGCAGCGTGGCAAGACAAGCTCTTGATGGCTAGATAATGATGATATTGTTCAAATTCTATCATATTCATACCACTAGCCAGCAAGTATTTATCTTTGGCTCACATTTATCTCGGTTGAGCCACGTAAGTTTTGAAAAACCAAATACCAATTGCAATCACGATCAACCATGGTATCAGCTTAATCACCGCTCCGACCATTCCAAGTAAAAGCATCACAACCATCGAAAACGCCACACCCGCAAGTACCGTCACGACAGTTACGCCTGTAACCAGTAAGGTTGCAACAAACACCAATATAAAGATCAGCTCAAACATATGATTCTCCTTAGTTTTCACTATTTACTCTTTCACGATGTATGCCAACCTCAGTAAAACAACTAACTGTCTGATATAAAATAAATAAAAAAAGGCGCTCGTTATGAGCGCCTTCTTAAAATCGACCAGTCAGGTAAATTTCACCAAGTATGGTGGTAATTTTTACACATCTAGCTCTTTTGGAATTTTCGCTAAAGCAGCTTGTACAACTTCGATTCCAGAACCTGGTTTGTGAGCATTTTCACTGATGTAACGACGCCATTGGCGCGCACCTGGTATATTCTGGAAAAGACCCAGCATATGACGGGTAATGTGGCCAAGGTATGCACCTTGAGAAAGTTGTTGTTCGATATATGGGTACATCTCTTCAACGACTTGCGAGCGTTTCTTCACTGGCTTATCAAGACCAAAGATTTGTTGATCAACCTGCGCTAGGATGTAAGGGTTCTGATACGCTTCGCGTCCAACCATCACACCATCAAGATGTTCTAGGTGTGCCAGAGTTTCCTCTAGTGTTTTTACGCCGCCATTCACTGCTACCGTTAAGTGAGGAAAATCTTTCTTCAATTGGTATGCACGTGGATAATCCAGGGGTGGAATCTCACGGTTCTCTTTCGGGCTTAAACCAGACAACCAAGCTTTACGCGCATGGATCGTAAACTGATCACAACCGCCCTTCTCCGACACTGTCGAAATGAAGTCAGTTAAAAACTCATACGAATCTTGGTCGTCAATACCAATACGTGTTTTGACTGTCACAGGAACATCAACCACATCACGCATCGCCGCCACGCAATCTGCCACTAGCTGAGGTTCAGCCATTAAGATCGCACCAAACTTACCATTTTGAACACGGTCAGATGGGCAACCGACATTCAGGTTAATTTCGTCGTAACCACGTTCAGCCGCTAACTTAGCACACGTCGCTAAGTCTTGAGGGTTCGAACCACCAAGTTGAAGCGCTACTGGATGTTCTTCTTTGTTGTACGCTAGAAAATCACCTTTACCATGGATGATCGCACCTGTCGTGACCATCTCAGTGTAAAGGAGCGTTTCACTTGTAAGCAAACGGTGGAAGTATCGGCAATGACGATCTGTCCAATCCAACATTGGGGCAATAGAAAAGCGCTGCATTGGAAATTGTTGTTGAGTTTCAGTGTTAGACACGAAGCTACCTCTTCACAGTCAGTACCGCTTTAAATATAACGTCCATATTCCCATTGGCGGCATCAAAAAATAATCGCGCGATTATACACCGCTCTTCACAAAGATTCAGAATAATTAGTTCAATGGGCAATATTCAATTCTCCAACGTAAATCACGTTCCACAAGCTTATTGATAACTAAGGGAATTAATTAAGTGCTCAATTTATAAAAGGTAACTATCCTAAAGGGTAAACTAAAAATAAATTCTGCAGTAAAGGATCTACCGCAATGCTCAATGAACCTATCGATAAGCCCATCGTCTTAGTCGTTGATGATATCCCAGACAACATTCATACCCTATCCGGTGTCCTCTCTGATGATTACCGCATAAAAGCAGCCACTTCTGGCCTCAAAGCACTGCAGATTGCAACCAGTTCGCCTAAACCTCATCTCATTTTGCTCGATATCATGATGCCAGAAATGGATGGTTACGAGGTCTGCGAAAAATTGAAGTCCGACCCAAGAACGTCCGATATCCCGGTGATTTTTGTGACGGCAAAAGCCGAAGTCGTCGATGAGCAAAAAGGCTTTGAGATGGGTGCGGTCGATTATATTACCAAACCTATCAGTCCCCCTATCGTTCTGGCTCGCGTCAAAACTCATATCGCTTTACATGACCAGAACCTTTCCCTCGCACAGCAAGTTCGAGAGCGTACAGCTCAACTTGAAAAGACAAGGCTTGAGGTAATTCAACGTTTAGGACGAGCCGCAGAGTACAAAGACAACGAAACCGGAATGCACGTCATAAGAATGAGCCACTACTCTAAAATTCTTGCCGAGCAGCTGGATGTCAGTAAGCGTTGGGTTGAATTGGTTTTTCAAGCTTCACCTATGCATGACATTGGTAAAATCGGTATTCCTGACGCTGTGCTACGCAAGCCGGGTAAGTTGGACGGTGACGAATGGGAAGTGATGCAAACTCACGTAAAAATTGGTGCGGATATCATCGCCGATAGTGACTCGTTACTTTTACAAATGGCACAAGAGATTGCGCTCTATCACCACGAGAAATGGGATGGCAGCGGTTATCCTCATGGCTTGAAAGGTGAAGAGATTCCGCTCAGTGCGCGAATTGTTGCCATCG
Source organism: Vibrio sp. RE86 (assembly GCF_013114545.1). Classification (GTDB taxonomy): domain Bacteria; phylum Pseudomonadota; class Gammaproteobacteria; order Enterobacterales; family Vibrionaceae; genus Vibrio. The sequence goes on from NZ_VTXI01000013.1 coordinate 8,315, forward strand.
CCGACGTGTTTGATGCGCTGACCAGTGAACGCCCTTATAAGAAAGCGTGGCCAATAGAAAAGGCAATCGCAGTGTTAGAGCAAGACGCTGGCACTCACTTCGACCCAAATCTCGTGCCTATTTTCATCCAGCAAATGGATAAAATTTTAGAGATTAAAGACTCTTTCAAAGACGAATTCTAATTTACTGAGGCAAGAATGGACTCCGTTAAAAATTACTCTCTCGATTCAAAACGCATCTTAATTGGCTTTGTTATAGCGTCTTGCATGTTATTGATTGCGGGCATCATGGGGTGGATGAGCCTTACCAAACGCTTCGACACCATTGATCACTATGCAAGCAACGCTCAACTTCTCTCTACTCTCGACAATATAAAAGTGCTTGAGCAGAGCTATATCCGCTTACCTGAACCTGAATTAAGAGACGAACTAGCTCAGCAGATTAATAAAGCTCAAGCTTTAGCCTTAATTGCGATAGAGAATGGTGCGGAGCAATCTGTAACTTTGGGTATCAGCGAGTATCATCAGCAATTTGAGCAATACGTTGACCTCAACAGTCAAACGGCCGCAGTGCGCAACGGAGTCTCCGAAACGGGACAAAGGACAGAAGAGTTAGTCCAAACTGTTCAGATGGAACATGAAGCTTTTATTGAATCGGGTATTGCTGAGATTGATTTACTCCGCAGTAAAGTGGATCACGAATCAGACAGTGCGATTCAAGCTCACTGGTTAGTCAGCCTTATTGCTAATTCACAAGCTGAGCAGCAGAGTTATCTCGTCACGAATAAGCAAGAATCACTCAGTACCGCTCAGTTAGAGTTAAAGAAAGCAGAAGGCGTTATCACCCTACTAAAAGATCAGGCCAGTGATGAAGAGAGTCAGTCACTACTGGTTTTAATCAACAATGCCAAAAACCGCTATAGCTCTGCGCTTGTTCAGTTACGTAGCTGGCCCAAACTATCAGAACCTCTACAAGCGAATATTTCATCTCAAATTGATCGTTCGACCGATGAACTTATTCGAACGACAACCAAGCTACGAACTCACTTACAAATTCGTTTAAGGCTGTCCCAACAAGCAGTGACCAGTCTGCAACTTTCGATTAGTGACAAATTATCCATTAGCTCCAACTTACTGGTTCTGCATACCGAGATAAACAATGCTCAACAAAGTGATAAAGACTACGCGATATCCCAAGTTGTCTCTCGTCAGAATGAATTAAAACAAGAAGTGCTCAATAATTTATCTGCGGCACTCGGCCTTTTAGATAACCTTTATGAACAAGTCGTCACCGAAGACGAGCAGTTACAGATCAACGCTCTGCAAACAATTACCCAAGAGTACAAACAACTGTTTAGTGCATTGACTGAGCTTCGCAGCGAAAAGCTCACGCTTATCCAAAAGCTTGAACAAAGCCACCAAGGGATTATTGATGGCATCGCTCCGAGTTATCAGCGTCAGCTAAAAGCGGTTGAAGACTCTGGCGCTATCGCTACCAACCTTGCCATCGGTGGTGGGATATTTTTGTTTACGCTGTTGCTACTCGGCGTGTTAGCCAACAAATCTCATGCCGCTCTAGAGCGATTTGCCGACAAACTGGCAATTGCCCGTGACGAAGCCAACTCGGCAAACAGTGCTAAGTCTGACTTTTTAGCCAACATGAGCCATGAAATACGCACACCAATGAATGCCATTATTGGGATGAGCTATCTCGCGCTCAAGACCGATTTGACCAAAGCGCAGCGTAACTACATTCACAAAGTGAAACTGTCGGCGGATTCGTTACTTGGGCTCATCAACGACATCTTAGACTTCTCGAAAATTGAAGCTGGGAAACTCGATATTGAGAAAGTCGATTTCCACCTAGAAAATGTGCTCGATAATATCTCTAATCTAGTTGGTCTAAGAGCCTCTGAGCGTGGGTTAGAACTGCTTATTCAGATTGACAGAGATGTACCTACCACGTTGGTTGGTGATCCACTCCGATTGGGACAGGTACTGATCAATCTTGCCAACAATGCAGTGAAGTTTACCGAGAAAGGTGAGATTAAAATTTCTGTCAGCGTGGTGGAAAGAAACGGCGATGATTTAACGCTCCAGTTTAACGTCGAGGATAGCGGCATTGGTATGACGCCTGAACAAACGTCGAAACTGTTTAGTAAGTTTACCCAAGCAGACAGTTCAACAACGCGCAAGTATGGTGGTACAGGTCTTGGATTGGCGATCAGTAAAGAGCTGAGTCAACTTATGGGCGGAGACATTAAAGTCGAGAGTGAAGCGGGAAAAGGATCGTGTTTCTCTTTCTCGATTACGACTCAAGTGAGCCACGCCCTTAAACAAGAAGACCTGTCTATCCCTGTAGAGATCAACAAACTCAAAGTACTGATTGTTGACGACAACGCGAGCGCGAGAATTATCGTTGAAGATATTCTCGACTCATTGCAGTTTGAAACTCAGTGCGTCAGCAATGTCGATGATGCACTAGACGAACTCAACAAAGCGATTGTGCAAAAATCCCCGTTTGACCTGCTCATATCTGACTGGCAAATGCCAGGGAAAGACGGGATAGATCTTATTGAATCACTCAGCCAAACACTTGAAGACCACCAGCAGCCAAAAGTCTTGATGCTCACGGCCTATGGACGTGAAGACTTAAGCGAAGCATTTGAGCAAAGACAGCTGAACACACCGAGCATTTTGGATAAACCGGTCACCGCATCTCACCTGTTTGATGCCATAGTTAGTCTCTATGGTGTGAGTCATTCACGAGTTAGTCGTAGTGAAGCCGAAGAACAGCATCAATTGGCCAATGTTCAGCAACTGGCAGGCGCACAATTGTTACTTGTCGAAGATAATGAAATTAACCAAGAGCTGGCCGTAGAGTTACTTGAAGGACAGCAGATTCATGTAACGATTGCAGAAAATGGTCAGATTGCGATTGATATGTATAAGACCAACGACTTTGATGGCATTTTGATGGATTGCCAAATGCCGGTCATGGATGGCTATGAAGCGACGCAATTTATACGAGAGACGCTTGATGACCATGCTATTCCAATCATCGCGATGACTGCCAATGTGATGGAACGCGACAAAATAAAAGCACAACACGCAGGGATGAATGACATCATTGCGAAACCAATCGATGTTGGCAGTATGTTTAGCACCTTAGCCAAATGGATAACACCGAAACATCCACAACAATTTGTCGCTCAAACCGTAAGTCAGCAGGAGGAACTGCCGCAGATTGCAGGTATCGATACACAAACAGGACTTACTCGCTCGAGCGGCAACAGCGATTTATACAAAAAGCTGCTGATGCGATTTGCCAACACTTATCAAGATCAAGCAGCGGTCTCTACAGCGATCTCTTGTGAAGATAAAGAGATAAGAAAGCGTAACATCCATACGTTGAAAGGCGTGTCAGGAAACATTGGCGCCAATGAGCTACATCAACTGAGTAGCGAACTTGAACAAGATTTAGATAACCAAGAGCTCTATACACTCCTACTGAGCAAACTTGCCACGCTAGTAGCGGCTATCGACTCATCGTTTGTTGAGTCTCAAGAGAACGCGACAAACCCTGAAGTCGTCTCTAGCGATTACGATGCCGATAAGTTCAACCAGATTGTAAATGCGATTGAACAAAGTGAAACAGAAGCGGTTTCGATGATTAATCAACTAGATAGTGGCGCACAGATTGGTCTATCAAGTGGTGAACTCTCTGAGCTAGCCAGAGCGGTAGAAGAATTCGACTTTGAACGAGGTTTGGCAATCCTTAAAACAAGTCAGTGACGTTATCGACTCTATTTACGCGAATAGGTATCGCTTTATCAATAGATAAGGTAACTTATAGGCCGAAAATAACACTAAGTTGCTCCTTTTTAGTAAGCGAGCAACTTACTGACAAAGCTATAATATATTACCAAATGAGGAACGCTAAACCTCAATAGATGGTATATTATTATAAATGTCCAATGGTAATGGTGATAAGTTTGGGCCAGCAGTTAGTAAAACAAATTGAAGAACTATGTACCGCCAGAGGCGTACGACTCACAACACAACGTAAGCGTGTGTTTGAACTGATTTGTGCAAGTCCAAAGGCATCCAGTGCGTATGAACTGTTAGAAGAGTTAAAGCAGAGTGAACCTCAAGCTAAACCACCAACTGTTTATCGTGCGTTGGATTTTTTATTAGAGCAAGGTTTCATCCACCGAGTGGAATCAACCAATAGTTATATCCAATGCTGCTCTTGTAATGCTAATAAACACTTTTCGCACTTATTGATTTGCGATAATTGCGGCAATGTTATTGAATTGCAAGATGATAGTTTGGTAGCCTTGTTAGCCAATAATGCGAAAGAGCATGGTTTTACCATCAACAACCACGTTATTGAATCACATGGAATCTGTCAGTCTTGTAGTACTGACGAGTCGAAATAAAGATATAGAAGAAGATTATGCGCGCTGAATTTGTAAACCCGTTTTTAGCTTCACTGATGAATGTCTTAAAAACGATGGCTTCATTGGAACTGAAGCCACAGAAACCTCGTGTTAAGAAAGATGAGATTGCACGTGGAGATGTTTCAGGTTTGATAGGGATGGTTGGCCAGCAGACTCGCGGTTCTATGTCTATTACCTTTGATGAAGGCCTTGCCCTAGAGATCATGCAGAACATGCTTGGCGAGCGCCCTAATGGTTTGAACGATGAAGTTACCGATATGGTTGGTGAGATCACTAACATGGTGACGGGTGGCGCTAAACGTATTTTAGCTGAAAGCGGCTTCGACTTTGATATGGCAACACCTGTTGTTGTTTCTGGTAAAGGTCACACGATTCGCCATAAATGTGAAGGTTCAATCATTATCATGCCTTTCACTTCTCAATGGGGCAATGCGTTCATCGAAATCTGCTTCGAATAAAACGTTTTTCTCAATCAGATAGAATAAAAAAACGCTTCTAAAAAGAAGCGTTTTTTTATTACCAGCAACTAAAAAAGATTAAGCAATGATCGCTCTTTCTTTTAGCACCTTAATACAATCATCCACTAACGCATCAATCGACTTTTCACCCGCTAATAAATCGATTTCTGGATTAAGAGGCGCTTCATACTCAGAATCAATGCCCGTGAAATTAGCAATCTCTCCTGCGCGCGCTTTCTTGTACAACCCTTTCGGATCTCTCTGCTCACAAACTTCGAGAGAGGTATTCACGAACACTTCCAAAAACTCCCCCTCTGGTAGCATTTCTCTGACTAACTGTCTTTCTGCACGGTGGGGAGAAATGAATGCAGACAAGACAATCAAACCCGCATCAGCCATTAGCTTAGCCAGTTCGCCTATTCGGCGGATGTTTTCACGACGATCTTGCTCAGAAAAGCCTAAATCGCTACACAACCCATGGCGAACATTGTCTCCATCCAAAAGGTAGGTGTGATGACCAAGTTCCGCCAAACGAGTCTCCAGCGCACCTGCTACTGTTGATTTTCCTGCACCAGATAAACCGGTAAACCATAGTACAACCGGTTTCTGTTTTTTAATCTGTGAACGAAACGCTTTGTCTATTGCATGCTGATGCCAAACGACATTTTCATCTTTAACCGGTGTATACGTGGTCATAAGTCAGTCCTTTTAATATGGGAAGAAGAGTGGGATTAGAGTTAATACGATCACCGAATACACTATCGATAATGGGATCCCCACTCGAACATAATCTGTCATCTTGTAATTGCCTACACTGTAGACCAATAAATTCGTTTGATAGCCATAAGGCGAGATAAAACTGGCACTCGCGCCAAACAACACCGCCATAATGAACGGCATAGGATCAACGCCGTAGCCAATGGCCATACTGTAGCCAATAGGAAATGCGAGTGCTGCAGCTGCGTTGTTGGTGACAAGTTCAGTCAAAATTAGCGTAAGTAGATAAGTCGCGACGAGTGCACCAAAGACACCCCAACCATTAAATGCCTCGATAAACATTTGGCCTAAAGTCACGGACAAACCCGATGACAGCATCAATTGAGCGATAGAGAGAGCCGAACCTACAATCACAACGATGTCGACAGGGAACCGGCGACGCAACTCGCCCAAGTGCGTCACGCCAAAAAAGAGTGCGGCGAGCAAGAAAACCGAAAGGCCTTTAATCAATGGCACGATATCAAGCAATGCCAGCGCAATGACCGAAGCAAACCCCACCAAGACTAGAGCCGATTTATTGGCGTCGAGTCGTGCACTCGAATCCAGGTCATTGATGAGAACGAACTCTTTGCGGTGAGCTTGGCGTTCTTGTTCAAAACGTTTTCCAGGCACAAGAACTAAAGTATCACCAGCGATCAGCTCAATATTACCTAGTCCACCTTGCAGACGCTCATGCCCGCGGCGAATCGCCACCACAACAGCATCAAAGCGATCACGAAAATGGCTCGATTTAAGCGTTTTATTACAAAAACTCGCGGATGAACTTACGACAACTTCAACGAAACCTTGGCCATTTAGATGATGCTGACCAAACAGGGTTAGTCCTTGAATCTCTTGCAGAGTCGCAACGCTCTCGATATCGCCACAAAATAGAAGCCTATCACGAGCTTGAAGTACGAAATCAGGTTCAACTGACGCCATTGTTTGACCATCGCGAACGACCTCGGCGAGGAACAGTTTACGCAATGCTCGCAGATTATTTTCTTGGATACTACGCCCCACTAACGGGGAGCCGGGCTCTACCCTAGCTTCAAGGAAGTAAGGCAATTCATCTTGGCTTTGATCGTCGTAGTTGGGCAATAGGTAACTTAAAGGGATCAAGATCAACAAGCCACCGAACAGCACCGACAAGCCGATCAATGTGGGCGCAAAAAAGCTTAAACTTGGCAGCCCAGCATCTTCAACAAAGCTGTTGATGATCAAGTTGGTTGAGGTACCGATCAACGTCAGCGTACCACCCAAAATAGCAGTATAAGAGAGTGGGATTAGCAGCTTAGAAGGCGCATGTTGTTGGTTACGTTTGATCGCACTGATCAACGAGACCACCACTGCGGTATTGTTGGTAAACGATGAGAGCAAAGCCGTTGAGATACCAAGTTTGGCAACCACGGTGCCCAAACACCCTGTTGATAAAGAGCGACTCACCCAACTGATCAGGCGAGTCTTTTCGAGTGCTGCTGAAGCTAAGATCAACAGCACTAGAGTAAGCAAAGAAGAGTTAGTGAAATTAGTAGCAACATCCCCTAGCTCAATCATTCCTGCAAGGAAAGCGATAAACGCCGCACCTGCAAAGATAAAGCTTGGCTTAATTCGTGTTGTCAGTAGGCAAGTTACTATGCCTAGTAAAATTGCCAACACCAATCCTTGTTGCCACATATCGCTTCCTTGCCCTAGTCGGTTATTTCAGCAGTTGGCTGATATCTTTTGCTTCCCAATGTGGGAAGTGCTTACGAACAAGAGCGTTTAACTCCAATTCAAACGCAGAGATATCACCGACTTTCGCTTCAACACTGGTTAAGCTCTCACGAACTAGGCCTGCACCGACGGTCACGTTGGTTAAGCGATCGATAATGATGAAACCACCTGTATCTTGAGTCTCAAGATAGGTATCCAGTGCCACTGACTCCGTTAATGTCAGTTCACATAAACCAATACCATTCAGAGGCAGTTCAGCCGCAGAGTGCGTCGACAGGTTGTTGATGTCGTATTGATGGCGAATCGCCTCTACACGTCCAACTGTCTTCTTACCTGCAATCTTGATGTCGTACTCACGACCAGGCTGTAGCGCTTGCTCTGTCATCCAAACGATGTCAGCCAATAGGTGATTACTTGAAGCAACTTGTGCGCTCTCTAGTACAATCAGATCACCACGGCTGATGTCGATTTCATCTTCCAGAGTTAATGTCACTGCAAGACCTGCTTGAGCCTGCTCTAGGTCACCATCAAATGTCACGATACGTGCTACTTTCGATGTTTTGCCCGACGGCAGAGCTTTAACCTCATCACCGACTTTCACCGTGCCAGAGGCAATTGTGCCTGCAAAGCCACGGAAGTCGAGATTTGGTCGGTTAACGTATTGAACAGGGAAGCGGAACTCACCGACTTCTTTATCTTGATCAACATCGACCGTTTCAAGGATTTCAAGTAACGATGGACCTTCAAACCAGCTCATTCTTGGGCTTGCTTCTACCACATTGTCACCTTCCAGTGCCGAAAGCGGTAAGATTTGAATGTCTGTTTCACCTTGTAGATTCTTCGAGAACTCTAAGTACTCATCACGAATCTGCTCAAAACGATCTTGCGAATAATCAACAAGATCCATTTTGTTTACTGCTACGACAAAGTGTTTCAGTCCAAGTAGGTTTGAAATGAAAGAGTGACGACGAGTTTGATCCAGTACGCCCTTACGAGCATCAATCAAGATCACCGCTACATCACACGTCGAAGCGCCTGTCGCCATGTTACGAGTGTATTGCTCGTGCCCTGGTGTATCTGCAATGATGAACTTACGCTTTTGGGTAGAGAAGTAACGATACGCTACATCAATCGTAATCCCCTGCTCACGCTCAGCTTGTAAACCGTCAACAAGCAATGCCAAGTCTGGGCGCTCTCCAGTCGTGCCTACACGCTGGCTATCATTGTGAACTGCCGCTAGTTGATCTTCATAAATTTGCTTAGAGTCATGCAGTAAGCGACCGATCAGTGTACTTTTTCCGTCATCAACAGAACCACAAGTTAGGAATCTAAGTAGTGATTTGTATTGATGTTGTTTTAGGTATCCCTCGATACCAAGCTCTTCGAGTTGAGCTTCAACTGCGCTATTCATTTTCTTTCCTTAGATCCTGTTTAGAAGTAACCTTGGCGTTTCTTAAGCTCCATCGATCCTGACTGATCGTGGTCGATCGCTCGCCCTTGTCGTTCACTAGACGTCGCCACAAGCATCTCTTCAATAATGCCTGTTAACGTATTCGCCTCTGATTCAATCGCCCCTGTGAGTGGGTAACAACCAAGAGTACGGAATCGAACACTTTTCTCTTCGATCTTCTCACCAGGTTGTAATTCCATGCGCTCATCATCAACCATGATCAGCATGCCATCACGCTCAACCACTGGACGCTTATCCGCGAGGTAAAGAGGAACGATTTCAATATTCTCTAAATAGATGTATTGCCAAATATCGAGTTCCGTCCAGTTCGACAGTGGGAACACTCGAATGCTTTCCCCTTTATTGATCTGGCCGTTGTACGTCTTCCACAGTTCTGGACGCTGGTTTTTTGGATCCCATGTATGATTCTTATCACGGAAGGAATACACACGCTCTTTAGCACGAGACTTCTCTTCATCACGGCGAGCACCACCAAACGCTGCATCAAAACCATACTTGTTCAACGCCTGCTTTAGACCCTGAGTTTTCATGATGTCAGTGTGCTTTGAAGAACCATGCACAAATGGGCTACACCCCATCGCAAGACCTTCTGGATTCTTATGTACCAAAAGCTCGAAACCGTATTTTTCTGCGGTACGATCGCGGAACTTGATCATCTCTTTAAACTTCCAATCGGTATCTACGTGCAGTAGAGGGAATGGAATTTTGCCCGGGTAAAATGCTTTACGAGCAAGATGAAGCATGACGGATGAGTCTTTACCAATGGAGTACATCATCACTGGGTTATCAAACTCAGCGGCAACTTCACGAATAATGTGAATGCTCTCCGCTTCGAGTTGTTTGAGGTGGGTTAAACGTTCTTGGTCCATGTTAGTTGCTTCCTTTATCGCTCACTACGAGCTTATGGCTAATCAGAATAAGGCGTTAAGCTGATTGACGCTGATCGCTAGACGACTGAGTGTGTGGCGTAAACCACGCAAGCTTGTCTGACAAATTCACCACTTCTCCAATAATTATAAGCGATGGTGATTGAGCGTCTTTCGCAAGGTCAGAGAGCTCTGCAAGCTGACCTTTAAAAACTTTCTGGGTTTGTTGTGTGCCACGTTCAACAATGGCAATTGGAGTGTCTGACTGGCGACCATGCTCAATCAGCTGACTTTGGATATATTCGGACTTCATTAAGCCCATATAGATAACTAAGGTTTGATTACCACGTGCCAGCGTAGACCAATCCATTTGGTCACTTTCAGCTTTTAGGTGGCCGGTGATAAACATGGCTGATTGTGCGTAATCACGGTGCGTAAGTGGGATGCCCGCATAAGCTGTCGCCCCTGCAGCTGCAGTAATACCTGGCACAACCTGAAAAGAGATCCCTGCATCGGCAAGTACTTCTAGCTCTTCTCCGCCACGACCAAAGATAAATGGATCGCCGCCTTTAATACGGACAACGCGATGGCCTTGCAGTGCAAAATCGACCAATAGTTGATTGGTTTTCTCTTGAGGCACGCTGTGGTGACCGGCACGTTTACCTACACAAACAAGAATGGTGTCACTTGGTACTAGCGCCATAATTTCATCAGATACGAGGTAGTCGTATAAAACCACGTCCGCTTGCTGAAGAAATCGAATCGCTTTCAGCGTCAGCAGTTCAACATCACCAGGCCCCGAGCCAACTAAGGCAACTTCACCTGGTACAATTTGACTGTGACCTAAACTGTTTAGGTTGGTTTGATTGCTGCGCTGTGCGTGCTGACTACTCAATGGGAATTGAGAAATCGTATCCTTGCTCGCCATAATGTCACCCTTTCCATATCTCTGATTGGCATTATGGCGCTCAAGTTATATTACCTGAAATTCTAAAATTTCATTTTTTATTACTTAATCTGATAAGTAACATTTGCCAAACAGCATGCCATTTGCCAGATAGATTCTAAATTCTTATACTTCCTCCAATTTTCCGGTACTAAATTCGGAATAGTTCACAATTTCGAGCTACAAACAAATTAGTTTGCACACTAGTTTGTTACATTACGCAACAAATCTCTTCCATCCCAATTGGAGTTTTCCATGAAATCGGTAATGAAACCTTTATCAATCGCAGTAATGGCTGGCCTTGGCCTTGCGACTCTATCTGGCTGTACAACTACTCCAGATACTGACGAAGTAATCCACTTACGTGTTGTTGAAACAACCGACATCCATACAAACCTTATGGACTACGATTACTACAAAGATAAGCCAAGCCAAAAAATCGGCCTTGCTCGTACAGCAACACTGGTAAAAGAGGCGCAAGCTGAAGTAACCAACAGCGTACTTGTTGATAACGGTGACTTACTGCAAGGTAGCCCTATGGGTGACTACATGGCAGACAAAGGCATCAAAGCTGGTGAAGTTCACCCAGCGTACAAAGCAATGAACCAACTGGAATACGATGCAGGTAACATTGGTAACCACGAATTCAACTACGGCCTAGAGTTCCTAGCTGAGTCAATCAATGATGCGAACTTCCCTTACATCAGCGCGAACGTATTTGATGCAGAGACGGGTGAACACTACTTCAAGCCATACATCATTAAGACTCACACGTTTAAAGACACGGCTGGTGTAGAACACGAAGTAAAAGTGGGTTACATCGGTTTTGTTCCACCTCAAATCATGATTTGGGATAAGAAGAACCTAGAAGGCAAAGTATTCGCTAAAGATATCAAAGAGTCTGCGGAAGAGTTGGTTCCTCAAATGAAAGCTGAAGGTGCGGAAGTGATCGTTGCTATCCCACACTCTGGCGTTTCAATGGACCCGTACAAACAAGGTGAAGAGAACTCAACTTACTACCTATCTGAAGTTGAAGGCATCGATGCGATCGCATTTGGTCACTCACACGCAGTCTTCCCAGGTAAGGGCTTTGACAACATGCAAGGCATCGACAATGAGAATGGCACCATCAATGGTGTTGCCGCTGTCATGCCAGGCCGTTGGGGCAGCCATGTAGGTATTATGGATCTCACTCTGGTTCAGAAAGATGGCAAGTGGGAAGTAGAAAATGGTCAATCTGAAGCTCGTCCGATTTACAGCAAGGAAGAGAAGAAGTCTCTAGCAGAGGCTGACGCTGGTATCGTTAAGGCACTAGAAGCTGACCACAAAGGCACACGTGACTTCGTTAACCAACCTATCGGTAAAGCTAACGACGTGATGTACAGCTTCCTAGCACTAGTACAAGACGATCCAACGGTACAGATTGTTAACCTTGCTCAAAAAGATTACGTAGAGCGCTTTATCCAAGGTGACCCAGACCTAGCCGATATCCCTGTTCTTTCAGCAGCAGCGCCATTTAAAGCAGGCGGTCGTAAGAATGACCCAGCAAACTTTACTGAAGTGGAGTCTGGTCAGCTAACATTCCGTAACGCAGCGGACCTTTACCTATACCCGAACACACTTGTTGCGATGAAGGTAACCGGTAAAGAAGTGAAAGAGTGGTTAGAGTGTACTGCTGGTCAATTCCAACAGATCGATGTAAACAGCACTGCACCACAACAACTGATTGATTGGGATGGTTTCCGTACTTACAACTTCGATGTTATCGATGGTGTTAACTACCAAATCGACGTCACTCAACCAGCGAAGTATGATGGCAACTGTAAAGTTATCAACGAAGGCGCTGAGCGTATTGTTGGTCTAACTTACCAAGGTAAGCCAATCGATATGAAGCAAGACTTCATTATTGCAACGAACAACTACCGTGCATACAGCAATAAGTTCCCTGGTACAGGTTCTGACTTCGTCGCGTTTGATTCTCCAGATGAAAACCGTTCAGTTATCGCTGCTTACATCTCTCGCGTGAGCAAAGAGAAAGGTGAAGTAACACCAAGCGCGGATAACAACTGGACATTCGCACCAATCAAATCGGATAAGAAGCTAGACATCCGTTTTGAAACTTCACCAAGTGAGAAAGCTGCGAAGTTCATTGAAGAGAAAGGTCAGTACCCAATGGAACGTGTTGCAACAGACGATGTTGGCTTCGGCGTTTACCGTATCGACCTTCAGAAGTAATTTATTCTTCTATTAGAAATAGCTTCACTCTAAACCATGCCGCAATTTCGATTGCGGCATTTTCGTTTTTGGAGATTGACGGTACACTTTGACTAATCTCACTCAATAAAGAAATAGATCAATGTCTGATGCGTTCCAACAACAATTAACCAGCAATGGCTTTACTCACCAAGAGATTGAGCAACTGGAGGCTTCAGCTCGCTTCATTGAACTGCCAACCCGTCATATCTTGCTTCAGCAAGGTGAAGTAGCTTCAGAGATCTATTTCTTACTTGAAGGCATTTGCCATTCATCGTATCTGACCGAAAAAGGCAAAGAGTTCAGCAAAGAATTCTACTGGGAACACGATTGGATTATTGGCTTTGAAAGTTTGATCAAACAACAGCCATCGCCTTATTTGCTTGAGTCTCTAACCCCGTGCTCGATTTTGTCCCTGCCCACCGAGACACTTCGCGACTGGCGGGAAGAGAAGCACAGTATTTACCTCAAGCTGCTTGAGACTCAGCTAATGTATAAAGAGAACAAAGAACGTTTCATGCTGCTCTACAGCCCAGAGGAGCGCTATGAGCTATTCTGCCAACACTACCCAGAGCTTCTTGAGCGACTCAACGACTATCAAATTGCCGCCTATCTTGGCATCACGGCGATCAGTTTGAGCAGGATTAAAAAACGCAGCCAGAGTTAACATTTGTTAATGTCGATTCAAGATTGAATTGCTACATTCGCTCTATGACTTAAATGAACGCGAAACTAGCATGACTGATTGGCAACTTATTCCATTTTCTCAATTAGATACCACACAACTTTATCAACTGCTTAAACTGCGTGTTGATGTCTTTGTTGTAGAGCAAACCTGCCCTTACCCAGAATTGGACGATAAGGATCACCAAAGTGGAGTTCATCACCTTTTAGGTTACCAAGGGAAAGAGTTAGTCGCATGTGCACGATTACTTCCCAAAGGGTTAAGCTACTCTTCGGTAAGCATTGGACGTGTCGCCACGATGGAAAATAAACGAGGCGGCGGCCTTGGCCATCAGCTACTCATACAAGCATTAAAAGAATGCGAGTCACTCTGGCCTGGGGAGAGTATCGAAATCGGCGCCCAGGAACATCTTGCAAGTTTCTATGGGCAACATGGTTTTATTCAAACTTCAGAGATGTATTTAGAAGACGATATTCCTCATATCGATATGAAGCTGGAAAAGTAGCGTGATTCGTTCGGCGACATACTCTGCAATTCTTCTGCTCATTATCGGTAATTTTACAGCTGCACTCTCAGATGTGGCTGTAAAGCTCCTTGATGGTGAAGTGTCGCCGTACCAATACATATTTCTGCGCCAATTCTTATCAACGCTTGTTATCTTCCCACTTTGGTGGCGACAGAGCTCGGAAAAAAAACGTCTCCACAACTGGCCACTCAATACGTTGAGAGCACACCTGATTATCATCGGCAGTGGCTGTATGGTCGTCGCCATCACTCATTTAACTCTTGCGACAGCCAATGCAGTCTTCTATGCCGCTCCATTACTCATGCTACCGCTTTCTGCTTTACTATTGAGGGAAAAGCCTAGCGTGCAGAGAATCGCAGCAACCTCAGTCGGGTTTATCGGAGTCATGGTCGTACTCAGACCCTCAGAGTTTCATTGGGCCGCAATCTTTGCTTTAGGTACAGCAGTAACCCTAGCCTTGTTTAACATCACGGCGCGCAAACTGCCTACTCAGCAAAATGTCGTGAGCACACTCTTTTGGACATCGCTACTTTCTCTCCCGCTGTCAGGAGTCCTAGCTTATGTCTATTGGAAGCCCATAACAGGAGACGCGATTACGCTAATTCTGGCAAGCGCAGCATTAATTCTTATCTACAATGGCTTAGCAGTAAAGGCATACCAAAAAGCGTCAGCAAATAACATCGCGGTTGCGGAAAACTCTGGATTAGTGTTCGTGGCACTATTCGGGGTAGTGTGGTTTAACGAGATGCCAGATTGGTTAACGGCACTGGGAATAACTCTGATTGTGTTACCCCTAATGCCGTGGAAGCGTGTTGCAAGAGGAAAGGTAAGTAATTACTTACTTCGACCAAATCCACCGTCAGAAAGTCGGAAGAACATCACCGATTGATTGCTTTTTTCTAACTGTAAGATATCGAGCTGGCCACTCTCTTCTAGTTTAAAACGGACAAGCTGCCCTTGCTTGATTCGGCTGAGTGGCTTATCAGAGCCTTCCACTTTCACCAGTGCATTAAGGTCTGACATCGATAACCCGTTGTTACGGAAAACTTGAGCAAGCGTATCTCCGCTTTTAACCTGATACTCCTTCCAAGCATCAGAGGTTAAAGATTGTTGTGCGGTGCTTCTTTCTTCACTCAGACTGCGCGTATTAATATCGATCTGCACTCGCTGTGTTGGCGTTGAAGTTTCTGGCTCCGTATTCGGCTCAGGTAAAGGCATTATCAACAGAATAAACAGCGCTGGAACTAAGACCATCAATGCGCGTTGATGCAGTCTTGGCAAAAGATTCCACTTTGCTAAAGCGCGCTGCTTAAGATCTTTCCAATCAATCCCCGCTAACTTCGCTTTTAATTGTTCTAAATGATCAACTTGCTGTTTCTTTTTCTTTCTGCGATTCATCGCACTTAGCCTCCTAACGGGTCTTACTGCCAGTATAAAAAAACCCGATGCCTTGAGTATAGAGATTTTCGCATCGCAACGACATCAAAGCGCAAAAATTGACACTCTGCTTGCCGAAAGTCGATCTGAATCCCACATTGTTATGCGGAAAAGAGTATCGAGTTACTGGCGTTTCATCACAAGGCTATTACTGGTATCCTTTACCCTTTATACACCATACAAAGAGAGACACCATGTCTGAAGTTAAATTTGAGACTGTAGAGCAGAAAGCAAGCTACGGTATCGGTCTACAAATGGGTCAGCAGCTAGCTGGTTCTGGTCTTGAAGGTCTAAACGTTGACGCTATCGCTGCAGGTATTGCAACAGCACTAGTTGGTGAACAGCCAGCTATCGAAGTAGACGAAATCAACAACGCACTACAAGAGCTACACACTCGCGTAGAAGCAGCTCGTCAAGAAGCAGCAAAAGCAGCAGCAGCTGACGGCGAAGCTTTCCTAAAAGACAACGCTCTACGTTCAGAAGTAACAGTTCTAGAGTCTGGCCTACAGTACGAAATCATCACTGAAGGTACTGGTGAAATCCCAACTTCTGACAAGCAAGTACGTGTTCACTACCACGGCGAACTAACTGACGGCACTGTATTCGACAGCTCTGTATCTCGTGGTCAACCTGCTGAGTTCCCTGTAACTGGCGTAATCAAAGGTTGGGTTGAAGCACTTCAACTAATGCCTGTTGGTTCTAAGTGGAAGCTATACATCCCACAAGACCTAGCTTACGGTGAGCGTGGCGCAGGTGCAGCAATCCCTCCATTTGCTGCTCTAGTATTCGAAGTAGAGCTACTAGATATCCTTTAATCTCTACTTAGAGGTTAACGATTATAAGAACGGCAGCACTTAGGTGTTGCCGTTTTTTTATGTACTGATGTTACACTGCCAATAGCAATTTAGGGTAGGTTAGGTATAAGATACAGAATGACGTTAAACGAATTATAAGGAAATGATATGAATAAACGCGTCGTTCTCACTGCTGCATTAACTTTTGCACTGGTTGGTTGCCAAAGTACTGGTGAACAGTCACAAACAACTTCTGAATCAAACAACAGTAACTACAACGCACTGGCTGGAGCTGCGTTGACGGGAGCTATTCAAGCATGGAGCCAACAAGGTGCAGCGAATACAGATTTAGCTGGCCAAATTCAGCAAGCGACAAACGTCACATCCGACCAAGCGGTTGGTGGCGTAGGCTCTCTGCTTGCTCTTGCGCAAAACTCTTTAGGCTCAACTCAAAACCAAGAACTGGGTGGTTTAATTCCAGGTTACGACGTTCTACAAAGTAGCGGTCTATCATCATTGATTACGAATAGCGGAGCTGTAGATAGTGCGTTCTCAGCACTTGGTATGGATCCAGCGCTTGTTTCAACATTTGCACCACTGGTTATCAGTGCGCTGCAAACACAAGGTGCAAGCAGCGGCTTAACTCAAGCCCTATCGACGATTTGGCAATAATGTAGAATGCGTTGTTTAGAGAGGTCAGCAAATAGTTGGCCTTTTTTACGCGTAGAGAAAATTAGATTCAATGAATTTCAGATACAAAAAAGCCGAGCTAATGCTCGGCTTTTTCGTTCTTTACGAACCTGATTACTCAGCAGCTTCTTCAGCAGCTGGGCGATCTACAAGCTCAATGTAAGCCATTGGAGCTTTATCACCAGTACGGAAACCAGCTTTTAGGATACGTGTGTAACCGCCCTGACGAGCAGCAAAACGTGGACCTAGTTCGTTAAATAGTTTTGCAACTACTTCGTTGTCACGAGTACGTGCAAATGCTAGACGACGGTTAGCAACGCTGTCAGTCTTAGCTAGTGTAATCAAAGGCTCAACTACGCGACGTAGCTCTTTTGCTTTTGGCAGTGTAGTCTTGATAACTTCATGACGTACTAGAGAGCTAGCCATGTTGCTAAACATCGCTTTACGATGTGAGCTATTGCGGTTGAGTTGACGACCACTCTTACGATGGCGCATGACCTAATCCTTCTAACTTTATCGATTAATCTTCAGCGATAGACGCTGGTGGCCAGTTTTCTAGGCGCATACCTAGAGACAGACCACGTGATGCAAGTACGTCTTTAATCTCAGTAAGAGATTTTTTACCAAGGTTAGGCGTTTTAAGTAGCTCAACCTCAGTACGCTGTACAAGATCACCGATGTAGTGAATCGCTTCTGCTTTCAGACAGTTAGCAGAGCGAACTGTTAGTTCAAGATCGTCTACAGGACGCAGTAGGATCGGATCGAATTCTGGCTTCTCTTCCTTCTCCTCAGGTACACGTACATCACGAAGATCTACGAACGCATCCAATTGCTCAGCTAGGATAGTAGCTGCGCGACGGATAGCTTCCTCAGGGTCTAGAGTACCGTTCGTTTCCATGTCGATAACAAGCTTGTCTAAGTCTGTACGCTGCTCTACACGAGCTGCATCTACAGAGTAAGCAATCTTGTCTACTGGGCTGTACGTAGCGTCAACCAGTAGGCGGCCAATTGGACGCTCATCTTCTTCAGTATGGATACGAGCCGAAGCTGGAACATAACCGCGACCACGTTCAACTTTGATACGCATAGCGATCTCAGCGTTGTCATCCGTTAGGTGACAAATAACGTGTTCTGGGTTAGCGATCTCTACATCACCATCATGGGTGATGTCACCTGCAACCACAGGGCCCGAGCCTGATTTGTTCAAAGTAATGAACACTTCATCTTTGCCTTCGGCAACGCGCACAGCTAGACCTTTAAGGTTAAGTAGGATTTCAAGAATATCTTCTTGAACGCCTTCTTTAGTGCTGTACTCATGAAGTACGCCTTCAATTTCTACTTCTGTTACAGCACAACCTGGCATAGAAGATAGAAGAATACGGCGAAGTGCATTACCAAGAGTATGGCCGAAACCACGCTCTAATGGCTCAAGAGTTACTTTTGCGTGAGTCGTGCTAACTTGTTCGATGTCAACAAGACGTGGCTTAAGAAATTCTGTTACAGAACCCTGCATTGTGTCCTCTCTTTAATTTAAACCTTACTTAGAGTAAAGCTCGACGATCAATTGTTCGTTGATATCAGCAGATAGATCTGAACGCTCAGGCAGACGCTTGAACGTACCTTCCATCTTACCGCCATCTACTTCAATCCAAGTTGGTTTTTCACGTTGTTCAGCAACTTCTAGAGCCGCTTTAATACGAGATTGCTGTTTAGCTTTCTCGCGGATAGAAACAACGTCATTAGCCGCAACTTTGAAAGAAGGAATGTTTACAACTTTACCGTTAACTAGGATAGCTTTGTGGCTAACTAGCTGACGTGCTTCTGCGCGAGTTGCGCCAAAGCCCATGCGGTAAACTACGTTATCAAGACGACCTTCAAGAAGCTGAAGCAGGTTTTCACCTGTGTTGCCTTTAAGACGTGCAGCTTCTTTGTAGTAGTTACGGAATTGTTTTTCTAGAACGCCGTACATACGACGAACTTTTTGCTTCTCACGAAGCTGAACGCCATACTCAGATAGACGACCGCGACGAGCGCCGTGTACACCTGGTGCGTTATCAATTTTACACTTGGTATCGATCGCGCGTACACCAGACTTAAGGAATAAGTCAGTACCTTCGCGACGGCTAAGCTTCAGCTTAGGACCCAAATATCTTGCCATGATCTTTCTCCAGTAATCTAAAAAACGTTATACGCGACGTTTCTTAGGTGGACGACAACCGTTATGAGGGATTGGTGTAGCATCAACAATGTTTGTGATGCGGAAACCAGCAGCGTTCAGTGCGCGAACAGTAGATTCACGACCTGGACCTGGACCCTTAACCATAACTTCCAAGTTCTTTAGGCCGTATTCTTTAGCCATTTCAGCACAACGCTCAGCTGCAACCTGTGCTGCGAACGGAGTAGACTTACGAGAACCGCGGAAACCTGAACCACCTGCAGTAGCCCATGCTAGAGCATTACCTTGACGGTCAGTAATAGTTACGATTGTGTTATTGAAAGAAGCATGGATGTGCGCAACACCGTCTGCAACTTGTTTGCGAACGCGTTTACGCGCGCGAGTTGGTTGTTTAGCCATTGTACTCTACCTTCCCGATTATTTCTTGATCGGCTTACGCGGACCCTTACGGGTGCGAGCGTTGGTTTTAGTACGCTGTCCACGTAGTGGTAGACTGCGACGATGACGAAGACCACGGTAACAGCCAAGGTCCATAAGACGCTTGATGTTCATTGATACTTCACGACGTAGATCACCTTCTACAGTGTATTTAGCTACACCATCACGCAGTTGATCGATCTGCTCATCAGATAGTTCACTGATCTTAACATCTTCAGCAATACCCACTTCAGCTAGGATAGCTTGAGAGCGAGTTTTACCGATACCGTAGATCGCAGTTAGTGCGATTACAGCATGTTTTTGATCAGGAATGTTAATGCCTGCTATACGGGCCATTATTCACTCCTAAGTGTTTCATAAAAGAATTAACCACAGCAAAGCCCGTGATGGATACGCTGTGGGATACTACTTCTTTTGCACGCAAAAGGTAGGTCGAGCAATATACTCGACACTACCTTGTATTTCAAGTAAAAATTTCTGCTAATTAGCCTTGGCGCTGCTTGTGCTTTGGCTCACTGCAAATCACGCGAACGACACCGTTACGCTTGATAACTTTACAGTTACGGCAGATTTTTTTAACGGAAGCACGAACTTTCATTGCTAAACTCCGTAAATGAAATCTGAGTCTACCGCCGAATTAACGGCCATAGCCTTTCAGATTTGCTTTCTTCAACACAGAATCATACTGTTGAGACATCAGATGAGTCTGTACCTGTGCCATAAAGTCCATGATAACAACAACTACGATTAGTAGTGATGTACCGCCGAAGTAGAAACGTACGTTCCACGCGACCATCATAAACTCTGGAATCAGACAGATAAATGTAATGTATAACGCACCAGCTAGGGTTAAACGCGTCATTACTTTATCAATGTACTTAGCTGTCTGTTCACCTGGGCGGATGCCGGGTACGAATGCACCGGACTTCTTCAAGTTATCCGCTGTTTCACGCGGGTTGAATACCAACGCCGTGTAGAAGAAACAGAAGAAAATAATCGCTGCAGCATAAAGCATTACATACAGAGGTTGACCTGGGCTAAGAGCCAATGACACGTCAGTTAACCAACCGAACGCGCTGCTCTCACCATTCTGACCAAACCACTGAGCCAGTGTTCCTGGGAACAGGATAATACTTGATGCAAAGATTGCTGGAATTACACCTGCCATATTAATCTTAAGTGGCAAGTGAGTGCTTTGCGCAGCAAATACCTTACGACCTTGTTGACGCTTCGCGTAGTTTACAACGATTCGACGTTGACCACGCTCCATGAAAACAACGAAGTAGATAACTGCAAAAGCAAGTACAGCAATCAACAACAGAAGAAGTACATGCAATTCACCTTGACGCGCTTGCTCGATTGTTTGACCGATTGCAGAAGGCAATCCAGCAACAATACCTGCAAAGATAAGTAACGAAATACCGTTACCAATTCCACGCTCTGTAATTTGTTCACCTAACCACATTAGGAACATGGTGCCGGTTACTAAACTTACTGTCGCAATTAGCGTAAACATGGTTTGGTTGATAACAACCAGATTATCGACCATGTTTGGTAGGCCTGTTGCGATACCAATTGCCTGGAATGTTGCAAGTACAAGCGTGCCGTAGCGTGTATATTGGCTGATCTTACGACGGCCTGCTTCACCCTCTTTTTTGAGTTCAGCTAACGCTGGATGAACTACAGTTAGCAGTTGGACAACAATAGATGCCGAAATATACGGCATGATGCCCAACGCTAATATAGATGCACGCTCAAGAGCACCACCGGAGAACATGTTAAACATTTCAACGATGGTACCTTTTTGCTGTTCGAACAAATCGGCAAGTACAGCAGCGTCAATACCAGGGATCGGCACAAAAGAGCCTGCTCGGAATACTAAAAGTGCACCAATTACGAATAATAAGCGCGACTTTAGTTCACTTAAGCCGCTCTGAGCACTACGAAAATCTTGTCCTGGTTTCTTAGCCATCTGTACCTCGTTCCTCGAGATTATTCCTCGATTTTACCGCCTGCAGCTTCGATTGCAGCTTTAGCGCCTTTAGTCACACGTAGACCTTTAACAGTCACTGCTTTGTTAATTTCACCAGATAGAACAACTTTTACGAATTCGATGTTCTTAGTGATAACGTTAGCAGCTTTAAGGCTGTTTAGATCTACTACGTCACCAGTTACTTTCGCTAGTTCACCTAGACGAACTTCAGCAGACACTAGGCTCTTACGAGAAGTGAAACCGAATTTTGGTAGACGTTGTTTTAGAGGCATCTGACCGCCTTCAAAACCTGGACGAACTGAACCGCCAGAACGTGACTTTTGACCTTTGTGGCCACGGCCACCAGTTTTACCTAGGCCAGAACCGATACCACGACCTACACGCTTAGCAGTAGTCTTAGCACCAGCAGCTGGTGATAGAGTATTCAAACGCATTCTGATTACTCCTCAACTTTAACCATGTAGAAAACTTTGTTGATCATACCGCGCACGCACGGAGTATCTTCAAGTTCTACAGTGTGGTTGATTTTACGAAGGCCTAGACCTTTAAGACACGCTTTGTGCTTAGGTAGACGACCAATTGAGCTTTTAGTTTGAGTTACTTTAATAGTTGCCATGGTGTTCTTACTCCGAAATAGATTCAACAGTTAGACCACGTTTAGCAGCAACCATTTCTGGTGACTTCATGCTACCTAGTGCATCGATCGTTGCACGAACGATGTTGATAGGGTTCGTAGAACCGTATGCTTTAGATAGTACGTTGTGTACACCAGCAACTTCTAGTACTGCACGCATAGCACCGCCAGCGATAACACCAGTACCTTCTGCAGCAGGCTGCATGTAAACTTTAGAGCCCGAATGGCGACCTTTCACTGGGTGGTGAAGAGTGCCTTCGTTTAGCGCGATCGTAGTCATGTTACGACGTGCTTTTTCCATTGCTTTTTGAATCGCTGCAGGTACTTCACGAGCTTTGCCGTAACCGAAACCTACGCGACCGTTACCGTCACCAACTACTGTTAGTGCAGTGAAGCTCATGATTCGACCGCCTTTAACCGTTTTAGAAACGCGGTTAACTGCGATTAGCTTTTCTTGCAAATCATTCGCTTGAACTTGTTGTTCTTTAGCCATCTTCCAACCCTACCTTAGAATTTCAGACCAGCTTCGCGAGCAGATTCTGCTAGCGCCGCTACTCGACCGTGGTATTGGAAACCAGAACGATCAAATGCAACTGCTTCTACGCCTTTTTCAAGAGCGCGCTCAGCAATAGCTTTACCTACTGCTTTAGCTGCATCAACGTTACCAGTGTTCTTAACTTGCTCACGGATCGCTTTTTCTACAGTAGAAGCTGCTGCGATAACCTCAGAGCCGTTAGCTGCAATCACCTGTGCGTACACGTGACGAGGAGTACGGTGTACTACTAGGCGAGTTGCACCCAGTTCTGCAATCTTACGACGTGCACGTGTAGCACGACGGATGCGAGATGCTTTCTTATCCATAGTGTTACCTTACTTCTTCTTAGCTTCTTTAGTACGCACATTTTCATCTGCGTAACGAACACCTTTACCTTTGTAAGGCTCAGGCTCACGGTAAGAACGAATGTCAGCCGCAACCTGACCAACAAGTTGTTTGTCACAACCAGTGATCACGATTTCAGTTTGGCTTGGACACTCAGCTTTAATACCCGCTGGCAGCTCGTGCTCAACTGGGTGTGAGAAGCCTAGTGTTAGACCTACAGCGTTGCCTTTGATAGCAGCACGGTAACCAACACCTTTAAGAGTTAGCTTCTTAGTAAAGCCTTCAGTAACACCAACAACCATGTTGTTAACTAGAGCGCGAGCAGTACCTGCTTGTGCCCATGCGTTAACCACACCTTCGCGTGGACCGAAAGTAAGATTGTTTTCTTCCTGAGCTACAACTACAGCGTTGTTAAGAACGCGTGATAGTTCGCCTTTAGCACCTTTTACAGTGATTTCTTGGCCGTTTAGTTTCACCTCTACGCCAGCTGGAATAGCGACAGGTGCTTTAGCAACACGAGACATAATCTACTCCTATTACGCTACGTAAGCGATGATTTCACCACCAAGACCTGCTTTACGTGCAGCACGGTCTGACATAAGACCCTTGGAAGTTGAAACGATAGCAACACCAAGACCACCCATTACAGAAGGAAGTTCATCTTTCTTCTTGTAAACACGTAGACCTGGACGAGAAACACGTTTAAGTTGCTCGATTACTGGTTTAGCTTGGAAGTACTTAAGAGTAACTTCAAGCTCAGGTTTAACTTCGCCTTCAACAGCGAAATCAACGATGTAACCTTCAGCTTTTAGTAGTGCAGCAATTGCAACTTTAAGCTTTGAAGAAGGCATTTTAACAGCAACTTTGTTTGCTGCCTGACCGTTACGAACGCGGGTCAGCATATCCGAAATCGGATCTTGCATGCTCATATGATTTACTCCAAATGATTAAGTGGCAATTACCAGCTAGCCTTACGAAGTCCAGGAATCTCGCCTTTCATGCAAGCTTCACGAACTTTGATACGGCTTAGACCGAACTTACGTAGGTAACCGTGTGGACGACCAGTTTGGTTACAACGGTTGCGCTGACGAGATGCACTTGAATCACGTGGAAGAGATTGCAGTGTAAGAACCGCGTTCCAACGATCTTCTTCAGATGCGTTTACATCGCTGATGATAGCTTTAAGCGCTGCACGCTTTTCAGCGAACTTAGCTACAAGCTTTGCACGTTTTGCTTCACGTGCTTTCATTGAATTTTTAGCCATAACAGTAACCCTTCACCTTACTTACGGAATGGGAAGTTAAAGGCAGCCAGCAGAGCTCGGCCTTCCTCATCAGTACCAGCAGACGTCGTAATAGTGATGTCTAGACCGCGTACTTTATCAACTTTATCAAAGTCGATTTCCGGGAAGATGATTTGCTCGCGAACGCCCATGCTGTAGTTACCGCGTCCGTCAAAAGACTTAGCGCTAACGCCACGGAAGTCACGTACTCGTGGAAGAGCGATGTTAATCAAACGCTCAAGAAAATCCCACATACGTTCGCCACGCAAGGTTACTTTACAACCGATAGGGTAGCCTTCACGGATTTTAAAACCTGCAACAGATTTACGCGCTTTAGTGATAAGTGGCTTTTGACCAGAGATCGTTGCCATATCAGCTGCTGCGTTTTCTAGCAGTTTCTTATCGTTGATTGCTTCACCAACACCCATGTTTAGGGTGATTTTCTCGATTCTAGGGACTTGCATGACGCTTGTGTAGCTAAACTGTTTGGTCAGTTCAGCGACTACAGACGACTTGTAGTAATCATGCAGTTTCGCCATAGTAGAACTCCAAATTACTTCTATTAGTTAGAAACGATTTCGTTGTTAGATTTAAAGAAACGTACTTTCTTACCATCTTCAAAACGGAAACCGATACGGTCAGCTTTACCAGTAGCTGCGTTGAAAATCGCCACGTTAGAAACGTCGATTGCTGCTTCTTGCTCTACGATACCGCCTTGGATACCCATAGCTGGAACAGGTTTCTGATGTTTCTTAACTAGGTTGATACCTTCAACGATAACTTTACCAGTTGCTAGAACCTTAGTTACTTTACCTTTCTTGCCTTTGTCTTTACCAGCAAGAACGATTACTTCGTCATTACGACGGATTTTAGCTGCCATTTCTACGTGCTCCTTACAGAACTTCTGGAGCCAGTGAAACGATCTTCATGAACTTATCGCCACGAAGTTCACGCGTCACAGGGCCAAAGATACGTGTACCGATTGGTTGCTCAGTGTTGTCGTTCAACAATACACAAGCATTACGGTCGAAGCGAATGACAGAACCGTCTGGACGACGAACGCCTTTGCGAGTGCGCACAACAACCGCCTTCAGAACGTCACCTTTTTTAACTTTACCGCGAGGAATTGCTTCCTTCACAGTAACTTTGATAACGTCACCGATATGTGCATAACGGCGGTGTGAGCCACCCAGGACCTTAATACACATTACCTTGCGCGCGCCAGAGTTATCAGCTGCGTCAAGTGTACTTTGCATTTGGATCATTGTTAGTGCTCCGCTAAATATTAATAACTAGACCCATCACGGGTCGGGCTGCCTCTTTAAAAGGGACGCGAATTGTACCACCCTTTTTTGTGATTGGGTAGTCAAAAAATAAACGGCCCCAAAAATAATTTTGGAGCCGTTTAATTTCATAGAATTAGCTAAGATTAACCTTTAGCTTTTTCTAGAACTTTTACCAAAGTCCAAGACTTAGTCTTAGACAGTGGACGACACTCTGCGATTTCAACGCTGTCGCCTAGGCCACATTCGTTGTTCTCGTCATGTGCGTGTACTTTAGTCGTACGCTTTACGTATTTACCGTAAATTGGGTGTTTAACCATGCGTTCGATAGCAACAACGATAGACTTGTCCATCTTGTCGCTAACTACACGACCTTGTTGAGTACGTTTTACTTCGCTCATTATGCGCCTGCCTTCTCAGTCAAAACCGTTTTCACACGTGCGATATCACGGCGTACAGCTTTTAGAGTGTGAGTTTGCTGAAGCTGACCAGTTGCAGCCTGCATGCGCAGGTTGAACTGTTCACGTAGCAAATTCAATAGCTCTGCGTTAAGCTCTTCAACGCTTTTTTCGCGTAGATCTTGTGCTTTCATCACATCACCTGCTTAGTTACAAATGTAGTTTTGAATGGCAGTTTACGTGCCGCTAGGCGGAACGCTTCACGTGCCAATTCTTCAGGTACACCACCCATTTCGTACATAACCTTACCAGGTTGGATTTGGGCTACCCAGTACTCAACGTTACCTTTACCCTTACCCTGACGAACTTCAAGTGGTTTTTCTGTGATAGGCTTGTCTGGGAACACACGGATCCAGATTTTACCTTGACGCTTAACGTGACGTGTCATTGCACGACGTGCCGCTTCGATTTGACGAGCAGTTAGACGACCACGGCCAGTAGCTTTAAGACCGAATTCGCCGAAGCTTACATCAGTACCTTTAGCTAGACCACGGTTACGACCTGTCTGAACCTTACGGAACTTAGTACGTTTAGGTTGTAGCATCTGTCGACTCCTTACTTACGGCCTTTGCGCTGCTTCTTAGGCTTATCGCCTTTAGGCTCTACAGCGTTAGCTGCAGGCATACCGCCAAGAATCTCACCTTTGAAGATCCAAGTCTTAATGCCGATCACACCGTATTGAGTGTGAGCCGAAGAAGTTGCGTAATCAATGTCAGCACGTAGAGTGTGTAGAGGTACACGACCTTCACGGTACCACTCAGAACGTGCAATTTCAGCGCCGCCTAGACGACCGCTTACTTCTACCTTGATGCCTTTAGCGCCTAGACGCATAGCGTTTTGTACCGCGCGCTTCATAGCACGACGGAACATAACACGACGCTCTAGCTGAGACGCGATGCTGTCACCAACAAGCTGTGCATCAAGCTCAGGTTTACGTACTTCAGCGATGTTAATCTGCGCTGGTACACCTGCGATTTTAGCTACAGCTGCACGTAGTTTCTCTACGTCTTCACCTTTCTTACCGATTACTACGCCTGGACGAGCAGTGTGAATAGTCACACGGATGCTCTTAGCAGGACGCTCGATAACGATGCGTGAAAGTGATGCTTTTTTCAGTTCACTTGTAAGGAACTGACGTACCTTGAAGTCGCCGTCTAGGTTGTCAGCGAAATCTTTGGTGTTAGCAAACCATGTAGCATTCCAAGGCTTAACGATGCCTAGACGAATACCATTAGGATGTACTTTTTGACCCATTGCTTACTCTCCTAGTCTCTTAGCGATCTGCTACAACAACAGTGATGTGGCTTGAACGCTTCAAGATACGATCCGCACGACCTTTAGCACGAGGCATAATACGCTTCATGATAGGGCCTTCATCTACGAAGATTTTTGCGACATTTAGATCGTCAATATCTGCGCCTTCATTGTGCTCCGCGTTAGCGATAGCAGACTCTAGAACTTTCTTGATTAGTTCAGCAGCTTTTTTGTTGCTGAAAGTCAGGATTTCTAGAGCTTGGTCTACAGATTTTCCACGAATTTGATCCGCAACTAAGCGTGCTTTCTGAGGCGAAATGCGAGCAAAGTTATGTTTAGCTAGTGCTTCCATCATCTACTCCTTAACGCTTCTTAGCTTTCTTATCCACGACATGGCCGCGGTAAGTACGTGTTGGTGCGAATTCGCCCAGTTTGTGACCGATCATTTCTTCAGTTACAAATACTGGTACGTGCTGACGACCATTATGGACAGCGATGGTCAAACCGATCATCGTAGGGATGATCATTGAACGACGGGACCAAGTCTTAATAGGCTTCTTGTCTCCGCTTTCCACCGCTTTCTCTACCTTCTTCAGCAAGTGTAGGTCAATAAAAGGACCTTTCTTGAGAGAACGTGGCATGGCGATTCCTCTTTATATAGATTACTTGTTACGACGACGTACGATGTACTTGTCAGTGCGTTTGTTCTTACGAGTCTTAAAGCCTTTAGTTGGC
This sequence comes from Vibrio sp. RE86, assembly GCF_013114545.1. GTDB lineage: Bacteria > Pseudomonadota > Gammaproteobacteria > Enterobacterales > Vibrionaceae > Vibrio. The sequence continues at coordinate 36,508 of NZ_VTXI01000013.1, forward strand.
TGACCCCATGGTGAAACTGGGTGACGGCCACCAGAAGTACGACCTTCACCACCACCGTGTGGGTGGTCTACTGGGTTCATCACAACACCACGAACGGTTGGACGAACACCGCGCCAGCGGTTAGCACCAGCTTTACCAAGTTCACGTAGCATGTGCTCAGAGTTACCAACTTCACCGATTGTTGCACGGCCTTCAGAAAGTACTTTGCGCATTTCGCCAGAACGTAGACGGATAGTTACGTATGCACCGTCGCGAGCAACGATTTGAGCATAAGCACCAGCCGAACGAGCTAGCTGACCACCTTTACCAGGCTTAAGTTCAACGTTGTGTACAGTTGAACCTACTGGGATGTTACGCATTGGAAGAGTGTTACCAACTTTGATTGGTGCATCAACACCAGATTGGATAGCATCACCTGCGTTAACACCTTTAGGTGCTAGGATGTAACGACGCTCACCGTCTGCGTACAGAACTAGAGCGATGTTAGCGCTACGGTTTGGATCGTATTCAAGACGCTCAACTTTCGCTGGGATACCGTCTTTAGTACGTTTGAAGTCAATTACACGGTAGTGGTGCTTGTGACCACCGCCGATGTGACGTACTGTGATACGACCGTTGTTGTTACGACCACCGTTCTTAGAGTTTTTCTCTAGAAGTGGTGCGTATGGCTTGCCCTTGTGTAGGTCAGCGTTAACAACTTTAACAACGTGACGACGACCAGGGGAAGTCGGCTTACATTTAACAATAGCCATTTTTACTACTCCTGTTATTCCGCGCCGCCAACGAAGTCAAGATCTTGACCTTCTTTCAGAGTAACGTACGCTTTCTTAACGTCGCTGCGGCGACCTTGGCGTAGACCCTGACGTTTGGTCTTACCCTTAGTGATAAGAGTATTTACAGACTTAACTTCAACTTCAAATAGCTTTTCTACAGCTGCTTTGATCTCTTTTTTAGTTGCATCTTTAGCTACTTTGAAAACGATAGTATTCGCTTTCTCAGCTGCCATAGTTGCTTTTTCAGAGATGTGCGGTGCACGTAGAACTTTTAGGATACGCTCTTCAGTGATCATGCTAGCATCTCCTCTACTTGTTTAACTGCATCAGCAGTAATTACAACTTTGTCGAACGCAATTAGAGAAACTGGGTCAATACCAGCTACGTCACGTGCGTCAACTTTGTATAGGTTACGAGCAGCTAAGAATAGGTTCTCATCTACTTCGCTAGTCACGATTAAAGCGTCAGTTAGCTCAAGCTCTTTAAGCTTAGCAACTAGTTCTTTAGTCTTTGGTGCTTCTACTGAGAAGTTATCAACAACGATTAGACGCTCTTGACGAACTAGCTCAGAAAGAATGCTCTTCATAGCACCACGGTACATTTTTTTGTTTACTTTTTGGCTGTGATCTTGTGGTTTCGCAGCAAAAGTAACACCACCTGTACGCCAGATTGGGCTACGGATTGTACCAGCACGTGCACGGCCAGTACCTTTTTGACGCCATGGCTTAGCGCCACCGCCAGAAACTTCTGAACGTGTTTTCTGAGCACGAGTACCTTGACGAGCACCTGCTGCGTATGCAACAACTACTTGGTGTACAAGAGCTTCGTTAAACTCACGTCCGAAAGTAGTTTCGGAAACAGTTAGTGCATCAGCACCTTTAACCATTAGTTCCATTACTTACTCCTGAGACGTTATGCTTTAATAGCTGGTTTAACGATCACGTTACCGCCAGTCGCGCCTGGTACTGCACCTTTAATAAGAAGCAGATTGCGCTCAGCGTCAACACGTACGATCTCTAGGTTTTGAGTCGTTACACGCTCAGCACCCATGTGACCTGCCATTTTCTTGCCTTTAAATACGCGACCTGGAGTTTGACATTGGCCAATAGAACCAGGAGCACGGTGAGACAATGAGTTACCGTGAGTCATATCTTGAGTACGGAAGTTCCAACGCTTAACAGCGCCTTGGAAACCTTTACCCTTAGATGTACCAGTAACGTCTACTTTCTTAGTATCGTTGAATAGTTCAACTGTTAGCTCAGCGCCAACTGCGAACTCTTCACCGTTTTCCAAACGGAATTCCCAAAGACCACGACCAGCTTCAACACCAGCTTTAGCAAAGTGACCTGCTTCTGCTTTGTTTACGCGGTTAGCTTTCTTTGCACCAGTAGTTACCTGGATTGCTGCGTAGCCGTCAGTTTCTACAGTACGAACCTGAGAAACACGGTTAGCTTCAACCTCAACAACTGTTACTGGGATAGAAACGCCGTCTTCAGTAAATACGCGGGTCATGCCCACTTTACGACCGATTAGACCAATCATTCTTCTAATCTCCCTTAACCTAGGCTAATTTGAACGTCAACGCCCGCAGCAAGGTCTAGACGCATTAGAGCATCAACAGTTTTGTCTGTTGGCTCAACGATGTCGATTAGACGCTTGTGAGTACGAATTTCGTACTGGTCACGTGCTTTCTTGTTAACGTGTGGAGAGATAAGAACTGTGAAACGCTCTTTACGAGTAGGTAGTGGGATTGGACCACGAACCTGTGCGCCTGTGCGCTTAGCTGTTTCAACGATTTCCGCTGTAGAAGCATCGATTAGTTTGTAATCGAAAGCTTTTAGGCGGATACGGATACGTTGGTTCTGCATGAGACAGAGCTCCAATATTAAAAATTACACAAACAATATCGCCACTCAGACTCGTGAAGACGAGAGAATGTACGATTGATTTATGTGAAACCGTAACTTCCAAGATTAGGAAGTATTGTCAGTTAATTTTCGATTAACTACCCCTATGTACCAGAATCACGTCTGGGGATAGTTATTCCGAAGAATAAGTAGCTAATTGTATTAACCGCGAACATAAGCTGAGTCTACATTACCTAAAAAATCCGTAGATTTATTAGCTCCTCTTCGCTCATTGGTTCACAACTGGCTTAACCAGTGCGACGCATTATACAGATCACAGTTTTTCATGCAAGTGCTGTTTGAAAAATAAACGAGAGTTTTTCTAAGTCGCTGATTGTATGCGCTATGGACGCTGAGTAAATAAAAAGCGCAGATTGAATGAACAACCTGCGCTTCGTAACTTTTAGTTATTTATCTATTAAGCGAGGCGCTGACGTACTGCTTCAAATAGACATACGCCTGATGCTACCGATACGTTTAAGCTTGATACACTGCCTGCCATCGGGATCTTAATCAGGTCATCACAAGTTTCACGAGTCAGGCGTCGCATACCGTCACCTTCTGCACCCATAACGATTGCAAGCGAGCCCGTTAACTTAGCTTGGTAGATGTCATGCGTTGCTTCACCCGCTGTTCCAACAAACCACACACCCTGTTCTTGCAGTGCGCGCATGGTACGAGCTAGGTTAGTTACACGCACTAGAGGTACGGTTTCAGCCGCACCACATGCTACTTTACTAACTGTTGCAGTAATATTCGCTGATTTATCTTTTGGTACGATAACCGCAGCAACCCCTGCTGCATCTGCGTTACGTAGACAAGCACCCAAGTTATGTGGGTCCGTCACGCCATCAAGCACTAGCAGAAGTGGTGACTCATGCTGCGCAAGAATGTCATCTAAGTCATTTTCGTTTAGCTGCTTAGCTGGCTTTACGCGAGCCATAATACCTTGGTGATTTGCACCGCGTGCTTTGTCATCCAATGTTTTACGTGTCATTTGTTGAATCGATACACCGCATACCTGTAAGTCATTCAGGATTGGCATTAGGCGATCATCTTGACGGCCTTTTAGTACGAACGCTTCAATGAAACGCTCTGGCTCACGCTCTAATACTGCTTTAACTGCGTGAATACCGTAGATAAATTCGTTACTCATTTAAAAACCTGTTTCGTTTAACGCTTACTGCGCGGGTTTATTTGGGCGCTTCGCTTTCTTAGGTTTAGCACCTGGCTTTTTCTTACGAGCCTTAGTGACTTTAGGCTTCTTCGCCGGACCTTTCGCCTCTGGCTTTTCAGGGCGTTTGGTTGGCTCTACCTCTGGGCTCGCTTTGCGGCCTTTACCTTTAGTTGCCGCGCGTTTTTTCTCTTTGGCTTTTCTCTTTGCCTCTGCCGCACGTTTCTTAGCGGTCTTTCCTTCGCCGCGTAGCTTACGACTTGTTTCGACTAATTCAAAGTCAATTTGGCGATCGTTTAAGTTAACGGACAGTACCTTCACTTTAACCGCATCACCTAGACGATAGATTGCCCCAAAGCTTTCACCGATAAGTCTTTGACCAATCGGGTCAAATTGATAGTAGTCATTCGCCAGCGCTGAGATGTGAACCAATCCATCTATATGAAGTTCATTTAAGCGTACAAAGAAACCAAAGCCGGTTACGTTGGCAATAACCCCATCTAACTCTTCACCGACGTGGTCTTGCATGTACTCACACTTAAGCCAATCTGACACTTCACGAGTCGCATCGTCTGCACGGCGCTCTGTCATTGAACACTGCTCACCGTAGAAGTCCATATCATCAAACGAGTAATGGTAACCACCGGTTGGTGTCCAACGGTCTTTAACTGTGCCATTCTCTTTCGCGATCAAGTATTTGATAGCGCGGTGCAATAGTAAATCTGGGTAACGACGAATTGGCGAGGTAAAGTGCGCATAGCGTTTGAGTGCTAAGCCAAAGTGACCACAGTTATCTGCGTTATACACCGCTTGCTTCATTGAGCGCAGCAGCATGATCTGAATCAGCTCTTTATCTTGGCGTTCAGCAATCTGCTTAACTAAATCAGCATAGTCCGTCGGTGACGGTTCAAGTCCACCGTTTAGGTGCAAACCTAACTCGCCGAGGAAATCACGGAAACCTTGCAGGCGTAATTCTCCTGGCGTTTCATGGATACGATACAGAGCCGCGGCTTTGGCTTTTTCGACAAGTGATGCAGAAGCGATGTTCGCTAAGATCATGCACTCTTCGATCAGTTTATGTGCATCGTTACGAATCACAGGCTCAATACTGTCAATCTTACGCTCGGCATTGAAGATAAACTTGGTTTCCACCGTTTCAAACTCAATCGCACCACGATTATCACGTGCATGTTTCAGAACTTTATACATGCTGTGCAACTCTTCTAGGTGAGGCACTAGCTTGTGGTAACGCATACGAAGCTCTTCGTTACCTTCTAAAATATCGTGTACCTTGTTGTAAGTCAGGCGAGCATGCGAGTTCATTACTGCTTCATAGTGTTTGTAGCCAGACAGCTTACCTGTTTCAGAAACCGTCATCTCACACACCATACACAAACGATCCACTTGTGGGTTAAGCGAACAAAGCCCGTTCGACAACACCTCTGGTAACATAGGAACGACTTGAGATGGGAAGTAAACCGAGTTACCACGGTTAATCGCTTCTTTATCGAGTGCAGAATCAGGGCGAACGTAGTAGCTCACATCCGCAATCGCAACCCATAAACGCCAACCACCGCCTTTCTTCTTCTCACAGTAAACAGCATCATCAAAGTCACGAGCGTCTTCGCCATCTATCGTAACCAGTGGCAGTTCACGTAGATCGACACGCCCTATTTTTGCCTCTTCAGGTACTTCTTCTGTCAGATCGGCAACTTGCTTTGTGACCGCTTCTGGCCACTCATGAGGGATCTGGTGAGTACGAATCGCGATTTGTGTTTCCATCCCCGGCGCCATATTCTCACCAAGTACTTCAACCACTTTACCCATCATGCCTCGTGAGCGTGAACCACGATCGGTGATTTCAATCACGACAACGTTACCCATACGTGCCCCAGCACGAAGCTCATTTGGGATAAGAATATCTTGGCTGATTCGAGAGTCATCAGGCACAACATAAGAGTAACCATACTCAAGGAAAAAACGTCCAACAATTTGCGTAGTGCGCTCTTCGAGTACACGTACCAGTCGACCTTCCTTTCGACCGCGTTTTGAATTGTCTGTCGGCTGAACTAAAACATAATCACCGTGGATGATGTTCTTCATCTGGTGATGAGGCAGAACGATGTCGTTATCTTTGCCGACACTTCCTTCAGGACGTACCCAGCCATGACCGTCTTTGTGGCCAATAACATAGCCTTTCACCATTTCGAGTTTTTCAGGCAGTGCGTAACATTGACGACGCGTAAACACCAATTGACCATCACGCTCCATCGCACGAAGACGACGACGCAGACCTTCATAATGATCTTCACCAGAAAGCTTGAGTGCCTCAAATAGGTCATTGCGATTCATCGGAACCCCAGCTTGAGTGAGGAACTCTAGAATGAACTCTCGGCTTGGGATCGGGTTTTCATAGTTTTCCGATTCACGAGCCGCAAATGGGTCGTTATGGGTATTGTCTGACATAGGCGTGCCTATTAAAGAAGGAAGGAATTAAATCTAGTATATCTGACTCCATGTTTAAGCTACAGGTAAGTCGACTTAAAATCGTGTTTTTTCAGCGGCTTTTTCATAACTTGGCATCTCCTTTAACATTCCATTACACCATACGATTAAGATCACACTTTAATGCAACTGATGAAGCAAACGATTGCAGAAGGTAAATTAACAAGTATGATTCAGGAAAATTTTACTTTCCCTTTTACTACAGGTAATTCCTATGAGTATGAAACGTACACTACTAGCAACGGCTATCGCTGGTCTTGGTCTGTTCTCACTATCCGCTTCAGCGGCAGAAAAAGCTGATCTAATGATTACAGACGCTATGGTTCTAACAATGAACCAAGATAAAACCGTTTATGAAAGCGGGACTGTGGTAGTAAAAGGTAACAAGATTATTGCCGTTGGTGATGAGTTACTAGAGAAGCAGTACGACGCAAAGAAAGTACTGGATGTAGATGGTGACATCGTCATGCCAGGCTTGATCAACACGCATACTCACGTTTCTATGACCGTGTTCCGTTCTTTGGCGGATGACGTGCCAGATCGTCTACACCGTTACATCTTCCCACTGGAAGCAAAGCTTGTTTCTCGTGACATGGTTCGTATTGGCGCAAACCTTGGTAACGTTGAAATGGTTAAAGGTGGCGTAACGACTTATGCCGACATGTACTACTTTGAAGATGAAGTCGCAAAGACCGTTGATAAGATTGGTATGCGCGCTGTTCTTGGTGAAACCGTTATTAAGTTCCCGGTAGCTGACGCTGCCAATGCAGAGGAAGGTATCAAATACGCATTGAACTTCATTGAAGAGTACAAAGATCACCCGCGTATTACACCAGCATTTGCTCCGCACGCACCTTACACAAACACCACTGAGATCCTGCAGAAAGTTGCAAAGCTGTCTCTTGAGCACGATGTGCCTGTCATGATTCACTTAGCAGAATCTCATCGTGAAGAAGAGAAGATCGCCAAACGTGCTGATGGGCTTTCGCCAGTACAGTACATGCACAGCATCGGTGCTCTAAACCAGAACCTAGTCGGCGCACACATGATTCTAGTGGATGATAAAGATATCGAACTAGTGAAAGAGTCAAATATGGGCGTCGCACACAACATGAGTGCAAACATCAAATCTGCAAAAGGCGTTTCTCCAGCCCTTAAAATGTACGATGAAGATGTACGTATCGGTCTAGGTACAGATGGCCCAATGTCAGGTAACACATTGAGCACAATTGATGAGTTCAACCAAGTGGCAAAAGTGCATAAACTAGCGAACAAAGACCGCGCGGCTATGCCACCAATTAAAGTCATCGACATGGCAACCATGGGCGCTGCTAAAGCACTTCATATGGAAGATAAGATTGGCTCTCTTGAAATTGGTAAGCTTGCTGACATCATCGTTGTTGATACTAAAGCACCAAACATGGTACCCGTTTACAACCCATACTCTGCATTGGTTTATTCAGCTAACTCAGGTAACGTTAAGCACACAATCGTTGATGGTAAGATGCTCATGAAAGACCGTGAGATGCTGACGGTTGATGAAGATGCCATCCGCGAAGAAGCACTAGAATTTACTAAAGTCGTTCGTCAAACCGTAATCGACGCAGGTGAAGTGGTTCAATAATCCACTGTTAGAAAAACCAACTCGTAGATAAAACAATGCCCAGCAAGTGCTGGGCATTTTTGTCTCTGAGCTTAGATAAACCAAAGTGCAGTTCGGTTTACAATGCTTGTTACCAGAAGGTATCGCGCCTTTTCGCTCTAGCGATGATGTTTTGAGGCATTCGCCTTTCCAAACCTTGGCGCAGTACACTGATTCTTTTGTGAGTACGCTTATCGCCAGTAACGGAATTATACAGCCAGCGGTAGGCATCTTCGTAATCTAACGGGCTTCCGTAGTCACGCAACAATAACTCGGCTAAATGAATACGTGCATTGAGGTTCCCCATCGCCGCCGCTTCACGCAGGTAAGGAATTGCACGCTCTTTGTCTTGCTGCACAATCGTGCCGCGAGAGTAGTATCGTCCAATCTGTTCTAACGCCGCAGGTAAACCTTGGTGGGCTGCGTTTTCCATGTAGTAAAGCCCTAGCTCTACGTCTTGTTCAACACACACTCCCCACGCCAGCATATCACCATACAAAAATTCGTAAGCAGGTAGGCTAATGCGTGTCGCACGAGCCACGATATCTTCCACAAGCTGACAACTGTCCGCTTGAACGCGTTCTAAATGTTGATTGTTGTTGATAAGTTTAATTAGTTCCGCTTCGGTATAGATGGGCACCGGCTCACCAATATCAGGCGCTTCATTTGCCTGAACCATGGAAGCACTCAATGCCAATACCATCGAAGCCGCTAATCTTCTTAGCTTCATTGTCTGCACTCTTAACTTCGAATTATCAACACCACTGTTCAACTCTTTGAGCCGTTTCAGCAACGTTATTTGTGCCACTCTATTGTGGCAAGCTTGAAAGTTATATCGGCAACCAGTGCTAACTCTTTAATCAAAATTGCCGCTTTCTGGCAAATTGTTGCCGTAAGCAGTTCAGATCGCAAGGAAAAAAAATGAAAAAAAAGCCAGCGTTAGACGCTGGCTTTTCAAAGACTTTAACAATCAATCATTAAGCACTGTATGGGTGAACTTTGATGATTGTTTCGTTACGGTCTGGACCTGTAGAGATGATATCTACTGGTACACCTGTTAGTTCTTCGATACGCTTGATGTAGTCAAGAGCAGCTTGCGGAAGCGCGTCGATTGACTTAGCACCAAAGGTAGTCTCAGACCAACCTGGCATTGTTTCGTAGATTGGCGTTGCTTCTTCGAAAGACTCAGCAGCCATTGGAGAAACTTCTAGGATAGCGCCATCTTTCATCTTGTAACCAGTACAGATCTTGATCTCTTTAAGACCATCAAGAACGTCTAGTTTAGTTAGACACATACCTGTTAGAGAGTTGATTTGGATTGCACGGCGCATTGCCACTGCATCGAACCAACCTGTACGACGTAGACGACCAGTTGTTGCACCAAACTCGTGGCCAACATCTCCTAGGTGCTTACCTACAGGATCTTGCTTGTCTAGACCATCGTAAAGTTCTGTTGGGAATGGACCTGAGCCAACACGAGTACAGTAAGCCTTAGTGATACCAAGGATGTAACCAATGTGACGAGGACCGAAACCAGAACCTGCAGCAACACCACCAGCAGTCGTGTTAGAAGAAGTTACGTATGGGTAAGTACCGTGGTCGATATCTAGTAGAGTACCTTGAGCGCCTTCGAACATGATCTTGTCGCCGCGCTTACGTGCTGCGTCTAGTTCGTCAGTTACGTCCATAACCATTGAAGTTAATAGCTCTGCGTAACCCATGCATTGCTCAAGTACTTCTTCGTAGCTTACTGTTTCAGCTTTGTAGAAGTGCTCTAGTTGGAAGTTATGGAATTCCATTACTTCTTTTAGCTTCTCAGCGAACATCTCTTTATCGAAAAGATCGCCAACACGTAGACCGCGACGAGCAACTTTATCTTCGTATGCTGGACCGATACCACGACCTGTTGTACCGATAGCTTTCGCGCCACGAGCGATTTCACGCGCGTTGTCGATAGCGATGTGGTACGGAAGAATTAGAGGACAAGCTTCAGAAACGAAAAGACGCTCGCGTACTGGGATACCGCGCTCTTCTAGAGGCTTCATTTCTTTAAGAAGTGCTTCAGGCGATAATACAACGCCGTTACCGATAACACATTTTACGTTATCACGTAGGATGCCTGATGGAATTAAGTGAAGAACGGTTTTTTCACCGTCAATTACTAATGTGTGGCCTGCATTGTGACCGCCTTGGTAGCGAACCACATATTTTGCATCTTCAGTTAAAAGGTCAACAATTTTACCTTTACCTTCGTCACCCCATTGGGTGCCTAGAACGACTACGTTATTTCCCATCTTTCCAGTTCTGATTGCTAGTTAAAAATGGATTCTAGCACTGAATCACATTTCTTGCAGTCATTTTTTAATCATGCAAGTGTAATATGATGCGAATCCACATTGAGCTGAAGCTAAGCCGAAATAAATCAGCCCGTTAGTTTTGTCTTTGGCGATATCTGCTGTAGATGTGCTACTCGTCAGTATATATTTTAACGGTCAGAATACCGTTAGGATCGATGCCCGCTCGATACATGCCTGAACTGTTCATCGCAAAATGCTGCTCACCCTGAGCATCGATAGCGATCAAACCACCTTCACCGCCCATCTCTTTTAGATCTCCCTGAATGACGGTCTCACTAGCGGTATGTACATCTTCTTTCAGGTAGCGCATTCTTGCTGCCACATCTCCTGCAACCGTTTTACGAATAAAGTATTCACCCATACCTGTTGTTGAAACCGCCACGTTCCCATTCTCAGCGTAAGTGCCTGCACCGATAATGGAAGAGTCACCAACACGACCATACTTTTTATTCGTTACACCGCCTGTACTTGTCGCCGCGGCCAAGTTGCCATGCTGGTCGAGCGCAACCGCACCGACCGTACCGTACTTTTTGTCATCCGGATATTTTGATTCAGATAACGCAAAGAGCCCTTTCTCTTTCATTGACTGCAACTGTTCATAGCGGCGGTCGGTAAAGAAATAATCTTGCTCAGTGAACTCATAACCGTTGGTGAAAGCAAACTCTTCTGCACCTTCTCCAATTAAAAGCACATGCTCACTTTTTTTCATCACATCACGTGCTAACTCAATTGGGTTTTTGATATGGCGCACGCCAGCAATCGCACCAGCGTCCAACGTTTTACCATGCATAACGGAAGCATCCATCTCGACCATCTCTTTGTTGGTCAAAACCGATCCTTTACCAGCGTTAAAATTAGGTGAGTCTTCTAGCACTTTGACCGCAGCGACTACTGCGTCTAATGCATCCCCCGATTGTTGAAGCAATTCGTATCCCGCTCGAACTGACTTCTCTAGATCCGTTAATATCGAAGCTTTGAGCTCTTCGCTCATCTGCTCGCGTAAAATAGTGCCAGCGCCGCCATGGATAGCAATTGAAAAAGGTTGGCTCACACAACGCTCCTGTTGTTTATCTTTAAGCAAATAACACCGTATAAAAGCAAAAAGCGCAAGTTGATCTCTCAACTTGCGCTTTCAACAGTGAATAGAGGCTAGAATTTAGCGTCTAAAACTCTCTATTAGTGAGAACCACAGCTACCGCCACCGCAGCAGCCGTCTTTTTTCTCTTCACCGTGGTCGTGACCTTCGCCACCACAACAGCCGCCTTCGTGATCGTGGTCATGACCACAACCGCCAGCTTGGTGAACGTGACCGTGCTCAATCTCGTCTGCTGTCGCTTCACGTAGCGCAACAACTTCAACGTCAAACGTTAGAGTGTGGCCAGCTAGCATGTGGTTGCCATCAACAACAACTTCGTCGCCGTCAACTTCTGTTACTTCTACGGGGATTGGTCCTTGGTCTGTATCCGCTAGGAAACGCATACCTTCCACAATCTCATCAACACCTTGGAATACATCTGCAGGAACACGCTGAACTAGAGCATCGTTGTGCTCACCGTACGCTTCTTCTGGAGATACAGTTACAGAGAACTTAGCGCCCGCTTCCTTGCCTTCTAGTGCAGTTTCCAGACCTGTGATTAGGTTGTTGTTGCCGTGAAGGTAATCTAGAGGTGCTTCAGTTGTTGATTGGTCAACAACAACACCGTCTTCTAGTTTTACTTGGTAAGCAAGACTTACTACTACGTTCTTTTCAATTTTCATATTTACTCCAAGGAGAATAAAAGACCGCAGTCAGTGCTACGGTCGTTAACTTTCTACAGGGGTATTATGGGGATGATTTGGAGAAACTCAATCAATCCGGCTTAAAAATACCGATCATTTCTTGTGCATTGTGGTCGGTTTTGTTTACAGATTCTGGCTTACGCTGATCTTGATGACCACACTCCACACACTCAACTAACTCAATGTTGTTCTCTATCCACCAGCGAAGTGTGTCTTGCTGAGCACACTTAGGGCAGCTGGCCCCTGCGATAAATCGTTTTTTCATGGTACAACTCTATTGGATTAATCCCAGAAGTTCTTTGCTTGTTGATCGTTTTCTATTTCACGACCAAATATCTCTTCCAGTTCTTTACGGGCTTCTTTGGCTCTTTGGGCCAATTGTTTATCATCACTATGCTGAGGTAACAGCTCTTTGAGCATAGCATTATCTAATTTTCTAAAATGCGCTTCAGCTCGCTTTGCTTGATATGGGTGCATGCCTAAATCAACCAATGCTTGGCGACCTAAATCGAGTGCTCCTAAGAAGGTCTCTCGTGAATAGCTCTCTACGCCGTGGCTTAATAACTGATACGCTTCAACACGACTACGCGCACGAGCAAGCAACTTCAAATTTGGGAAGTGAGTCTGACAAAGCTCGATAATTTGCATGATTTCATCTGGTGAATCGGTACAGATGATCATCGCTTCTGCTTTATCGGCTCCAGCCGCCCTTAATAGATCAACTTGAGTCGCATCACCATAAAACACTTTGTAACCATACTTCCTAAGTAGCTGGATTTGGCTTGCATCACTTTCAAGAACCGTCACTTTGATCTTATTGGCGTACATCAAACGGCCTATGATCTGTCCAAAACGACCAAAGCCTGCAATGATCACTCGAGGCTGTTTGTTGATGATGTCACTTCTTACTTCTTCACTTGTGCCTGCATTTAGGCCGCGTGCATACCACTTGCTTTGAGCCATCAAAAGCAATGGCGTGGTCACCATAGACAAGCTAACGACGACCAAAAGAAAAGCCGTCTGCTCTGAATCAAGTAACCCTTCGGTTGCAGCTGCAGTAAAGATAACGAAAGCAAACTCACCACCTTGGCTCAATATCGCCGCCATCTTACTGCGCGATTTAGGGCCGCTACCTGCAATCCGCGCCAAGATGTAAAGAATCATCCCTTTGACAATGACCAAGCCCACTACCGCTGAAATCACCTCAAAAGGTTGCAGTGCTAATAGGCCTAAGTTGACCGCCATGCCGACCGCGATAAAGAACAGGCCAAGTAACAGCCCTTTAAAAGGTTCGATGGCAATTTCTAGCTCATGTCGATATTCACTTTCAGCCAGAAGTACCCCGGCCAAGAAAGTCCCCAACGCCATCGATAGGCCGAGCTGTTTCATCATCAAGGCAATACCGATGACCAGCAGCAGCGCCGCGACCGTAAACAACTCTCGCACACCACTTAATACGACATAACGAAATAACGGTCTTAATAAGAAGTGACCGCCGACAAGCAGGCCACCAACACCGCCCAACATCCATAACGCATCAAGCCAATCCCCTGCGGTATTACCCGCAAGGACAGGCAGTATCGCCAGCATTGGGATCACCGCGATATCTTGAAACAGCAGTACCGCAAAACCTGACTGACCCGTTTCGCCACCGGCTAAGCCTTGCTCTTCAATAACTCGTAGTGCAATCGCTGTGGAGGAAAGAGCCAGCCCCATTCCGATCACTAAGCTCGTTTGCCAGCTGGTTCCAGCAAGGTAAGCCACGCTCGCCAAGACTAAGGTTGTCACCACCACTTGGGCGCCACCTAAACCGAGGATCGGCCCTCGCATCGCAAATAACTTTTTAGGGTTCAGCTCTAAGCCAATTAAGAACAGCAGTAAAACCACGCCAAACTCGGCGAAGTGCAAAATCGCTTCAACATCTCGAATCAGACCTAAGCCCCACGGGCCGATAGCCACACCCGCCAATAGGTAACCCAGCACAGAGCCCAGCCCTAAACGCTGAGCTAAAGGAACAGCAACAACAGCGGCAGTCAGAAAGATTGCACTGCTTTGTAAAAAATCACTCTCAAGCGCCATGCTCACCTCCTAACTCCTGCGGATAAGCATAAAGGGGATCATTCAACCACTGGCGATAGAACTCAGCATGTTGATAGCGCTCCATCTCGGAGACATTGCGAGCCCAATACAGTACTAAAGGCTCAATCCAATGCATTTGGCACAATGCAGCTGTGAGCTCGAAAGGTTGAAGGATCTCTGATAAAGGATAGCGGTTATAGCCCGCTTTACTAAAGGCGTCTTCTTTACCGCCTGTCGTAATCACGCTGCGCCAATGCTTCCCTTTCAGCGCTTCTCCCTTACCAAAGGCGAAACCTTTACCTAATACTCGATCCAACCACTCTTTTAACAAGGCAGGACAAGAGTACATATAGAGAGGGTGATGAAAGACGATCACATCGTGCTCATTAAGAAGTTGATGTTCTGCGCTGACATCAATAAAGAAGTCTGGATAGTGGGCATAAAGATCATGCACCGTGACATGCTCAAGCGATTCGATCTTCTTGAGCATCATTTGATTGGCGACTGAGTCACGCGATTCAGGGTGAGCGTAAAGCACCAGCACTTTAGGTTTATCGGACAGTGAAGTCTGCATTCCTTGGACAGCAATCCTTATATTATTCATAGCCGTGTACGATTGTTTTTGTTGTAATTTATCGTTATCAGTTTGTTATACGTTGTTAGCCATCATAACGCAACGATCGACATAAACAGATAACTGCCCTACTATTCGACGCAATACGAGCAAAGACAAAGCAAAAGATTATGATTACCTTCTCTGGCATCCAGCTTCTTCGTGGTGGAAAACCGCTATTGGATCAAGCTTCCGCTACTATTCACCCAGGCGATAAAGTGGGTCTTGTGGGCAAAAACGGTTGTGGTAAATCCACCCTATTCGCCCTAATTAAAGATGAACTTTCTATTGATGCGGGCAACTTTAGTAAACCTGCGCATTGGGAATTAGCTTGGGTTGCACAGGAAACGCCAGCGCTTGAACGCAGTGCAATTGAATATGTCATTGATGGTGATCGTGAGTACCGTGCTTTAGAAGCCGACCTATCCAAAGCCGAAGAGCAAGACAACGGCACGCTTGTGGCTGAGATTCACGGCAAGATCGAAACCATCGGTGGTTACAGCATTCGCGCACGCGCTTCTGAGCTGCTAGATGGTTTAGGTTTTAGCCAAGAGCAAATGAGCTGGAACCTGACTCAATTCTCAGGTGGCTGGCGCATGCGCCTGAACTTAGCTCAAGCTCTGCTTTGCCGCTCTGATCTATTGCTACTCGATGAACCGACCAACCACTTAGACTTGGATGCGGTTATGTGGCTCGAACGCTGGCTACAAAACTACCCCGGCACACTTGTTTTGATCTCTCACGATCGTGACTTTTTAGACCCGATCGTCGGCCGTATTATTCATGTTGAGAATCAAGAGCTCAATGAGTACACCGGTAACTACTCATCGTTTGAAGATCAACGCGCTCAGAAGCTGATCCTTCAACAAGCTCAATTTGAGAAGCAGCAGAAACAGATGTCGCACATGCAAAGCTACATTGATCGTTTCCGCTACAAGGCATCAAAAGCACGCCAAGCTCAAAGTCGCATCAAAGCACTGGAGCGCATGGAAAAAGTGCTACCTGCTCAGCTGGATAACCCATTTAGCTTCCAGTTCCGCGATCCTGATGCTCTGCCAAACCCAATCATCATGATGGACGAAGTCTCAGCAGGCTATGATGACAACCTGATTCTCGAGAAGATTCGCCTTAACTTGGTACCAGGCAGCCGTATCGGTCTTCTTGGACGCAATGGCGCAGGTAAATCGACCCTCATTAAGCTGCTCTCGCGTGAGTTGAACCCTCAAGGCGGTGATCTGACTTATTCTCAAGGGGTAAAGATTGGATACTTTGCTCAGCACCAGTTAGAGACACTGCATCCAGAAGAGACACCACTGCAACACATGATGCAAATCGCGCCTGATAAGAACGAGCTTGAGCTACGTAACTATTTAGGTAGCTTTGGTTTCCAAGGTGATAAAGCGCTCGAGAAAGTGGCACCCTTTTCAGGGGGTGAAAAAGCGCGTCTCGTATTGGCACTGGTCGTATGGCAAAAACCGAACTTGCTGCTACTCGATGAGCCAACCAACCACTTGGACCTCGATATGCGTCAAGCCCTCACCATGGCACTGCAAACCTTCGAAGGGGCGATGGTGATTGTCTCGCACGATCGTTATCTACTGCGCGCAACGACCGATGATCTGTATCTAGTTCACGACCGCCAAGTCGCTCCATTTGATGGTGACCTCAATGATTACTATAAGTGGCTGACTGAGCAGCAAAAAGCGGAGCGTAAAGAAGCGCAAGCATCGCAACCTGCAAAAGAGACCACCAACAGTGCTGCTGCGAAAAAAGACCAAAAGCGCCGTGAAGCAGAATTCCGTAAACAGACCGCTCCTCTTCGCAAAAACCTGACAAAACTTGAAGAAAAAATGGATAAGTTGGGTAGCCAATTAGCTGAGGCCGAAACGCAATTGTCCGATAACTCACTTTATGATGCCGAAAATAAAGCTAAACTTAATCAAGTACTGGCTGTTCAGGCGAACAGTAAAAGTGAACTTGAAGACGTTGAAATGGAGTGGATGGCTCTACAAGAAGAACTAGAACAGATGGAACAGGAGTTCAACAGCCTATGAGTTCAAAGCACGTCACGATTTCCCTAACACTGGAACGTTTATGGCAATTCAGTTTGCAATACTACAGTGTGCGTGAAGTGAAAGAGGCGTGCTTGAATCTGCAAAACCAGTTCAAAGGTAATGTAAACCTGCTGCTACTGCTTAAATGGCTCGACGAGCAGCAGGTATGCTTTCAAGAACAGGACTGGCACCGTGTTGAAGAGTGTCTTGGCCGATCAGAAGCGCTATTACTGAGCTACCGAGAGCTAAGACGTAAACTCAAGTCTCACGTGACAGACACCCTTTACCGCGAATCTCTTCAGTTTGAATTGCAGCTAGAAAAGCAGCAGCAATCTGACTTAGTTGACTGCATCAACAGCATCCAACTGGAAGTGAATCACGGTGAACCACTCACTCTGCGTTACTGCCGCCAATTGGGTGGTGAACAACTCTACAGTTCATTTGCCCAGCCCATCGATAATATTGCCAACCTCTAGCTTAGAGACTGCCTATGACTCAATTTGTTGCCGCTAAAGGATTAGCGAACCCACACCTGCAAACCCTAGCTCCGCGCTTTATCCGCAAGAAAGCGTTGTTTGAACCGATTTGGCAAACGCTCGACACGCCTGATGGAGACTTCTTAGACATTGCATGGAGTGAGGAGGTTGAGAACTCGGATACAAGCAAACCTATCTTTGTTCTCTTTCATGGCTTAGAAGGATGTTTCTACAGCCCATACGCCAATGGATTAATGAACGCGTTTGCCAAACAAGGCTGGCTTTCCGTCATGATGCACTTTAGAGGCTGTAGCGGTAAACCGAATAAACTGGCTCGCGCTTACCACTCTGGTGAAGTGGAAGATGCCCGTTTCTTCCTCGAACATTTGAACCAACGTTTTCCAAACCAAACCAAGGTCGCGGTCGGGATCTCGCTGGGTGGCAATATGCTGGCGAACTATTTAGCCAAATACAGCGATGAACCACTACTCGATGCAGCGACAATTGTGTCAGCTCCTTTTGACCTTTCGGCTTGCTCGGAACGGATCGAACAAGGGTTCTCTAGGCTTTACAAAAACTATCTGCTTTCATCTCTGAAAAAGAGCGCGCTGCAAAAACACCAGCTACTCAAAGGAAAACTAGGGCTCAATTATCACAACATTAAGCGAGTCACTAAGCTGTATGAGTTTGATGATTTGATCACAGCGCCATTGCATGGTTTTAAAGATGCGGAAGATTACTATCAGCAATGCTCTGGGATTCATCGCTTAAAAGAGATCAAACTGCCGACTCAGATCATTCACGCCAAAGACGATCCTTTCATGACTGATGCGGTGATCCCAAAGTATGTGTTGCCAGATAACATCGACTATCGCTTGTTTGAGCAAGGTGGTCATGTTGGCTTTGTCACAGGCAGTGCGATTAAACCGAGATTCTGGTTAGAAGAGGCGCTTCCTGCCTACTATGAAAGTTTGGCAGATACGGCATAATACGCGGGTATTTTCACGAACATAAAAGACAGAGGTATTTATGATCGTTCCATGGCAACAAATCGACTCAGACACTCTAGACAATCTCATCCGAGAATTTGTCCTGCGCGAAGGTACTGACTACGGTGACGTCGAGATATCAACCCAAGACAAAGTCGACCAAATTCGCTCTCAACTTGAGTCTGGCGAGGCGGTTGTGGTCTTTTCTGAACTGCACGAAACCGTCGATATTCAACTCAAGCAGCGTTTTTAAGTTTTAAAACACATCATGCAGTGACGGCAATAGAAAGCATGATATAGTGCGCATTGAAAACAGGAACGTTACTCACAGACAAGGTTTGTCATGTCCGCAAAACACCCTATTATCGCCGTTACTGGTTCCTCTGGTGCTGGTACTACTACGACTTCAGAAGCTTTCCGTAAGATGTTCAATATGATGAACGTCAAACCCGCTTGGGTTGAAGGCGATAGCTTCCACCGCTTTACTCGCCCAGAAATGGACGTCGAGATTCGCAAAGCGCGTGAACAAGGTCGCCACATTAGCTACTTTGGTCCACAGGCCAATGATTTTGGCGGTCTAGCTGAGTTCTTCCGTAAGTATGGTCAAGAAGGTATCGGGCAGGTTCGTAGCTACTTACACACCTTTGATGAGGCTGTGCCTTACAATCAAATGCCCGGCACATTCACACCTTGGCAAGACCTACCAGAAAACTCAGATGTCCTTTTTTATGAAGGATTGCATGGTGGTGTGGTCGATGGTGATGTCAACGTCGCTCAACATGTCGATTTTCTGATTGGTATGGTACCGATTGTAAACCTTGAGTGGATTCAGAAGTTTGTTCGTGACACTCGCGATAGAGGCCACTCTCGTGAAGCCGTTATGGATTCAATCGTTCGCTCAATGGACGATTATCTCAACTATATCACTCCTCAATTTTCACGTACTCACATTAACTTTCAGCGTGTCCCGACCGTTGATACATCAAACCCTCTTAATGCAAAAGGCATCCCTAGCTTAGATGAGAGTTTCGTCGTCATTCGCCTACGTGGTATCAAAAATGTCGACTTCCCATATCTTCTGGCGATGATTGATGGTTCATTTATGTCCCGTCACAACACCATTGTTGTCCCTGGTGGCAAGATGAGTTTTGCAATGGAGTTGATTGTGCGCCCTATCCTTCAACAGCTGATTGAAACTGGCAAAATTGGTTAAGGCTCAGGCGTAGAACACGATTACTTTTCATACCGTGATCATGTGCACAGTTTTGCGTAGTAAATACACCGTACGACCCGATTAAAATCAAGAAATCGTTTTCGAAAAAGGATACTATTTCAAACCGAAACACAAGTTAGCTTGCAGCATTTGTAAAGTGCTCTTATCCTAGTAAGCCAATTTAAGGCTTCGCTAAAATATGGAAAGCGGCAAGCGTACCCTGCAGAGGAAGTGAGATATTATGGTTCTAGGTAAACCTCAAACCGATCCAACATTAGAGTGGTTCCTTTCACACTGTCATATTCATAAGTACCCATCAAAAAGCACGCTAATTCACGCGGGCGAGAAAGCTGAAACGTTGTACTACATCGTTAAAGGCTCTGTTGCGGTTCTTATCAAAGACGAAGAAGGTAAGGAAATGATCCTTTCTTACCTAAACCAAGGCGACTTTATCGGTGAGCTTGGTCTATTTGAAGAAGATCAAGAGCGTACAGCTTGGGTTCGTGCTAAATCTCCTTGTGAAGTTGCGGAAATCTCTTTCAAGAAGTTCCGTCAGCTTATCCAAGTTAATCCAGACATCCTAATGCGTCTTTCTGCGCAAATGGCAAGCCGCCTACAAGTGACTAGCCAAAAAGTAGGTGACCTAGCATTCCTAGACGTGACTGGCCGTATCGCTCAAACGCTACTAAACCTAGCGAAACAACCTGACGCGATGACTCACCCAGACGGCATGCAAATCAAGATCACTCGTCAAGAGATTGGTCAGATTGTTGGCTGTTCACGTGAAACAGTTGGTCGTATCCTGAAGATGCTAGAAGAGCAGAACCTAATTTCTGCACACGGTAAAACTATCGTAGTATACGGCACTCGTTAATTTAATTAGCGAATCAGAATTTAAAAGCCACCTCAGGGTGGCTTTTTTGCATTACAGTCTAGTTCATCAATTGGATAACACGCTGCGTTGTTCTGTACTCAGCTATGCTTCCTTTCGACCAATAAAGTTCTGACAGTTCATAGTCTGCCTCCACGATATAACTGCCATCTTCTCTTTGCTTCAAAATGCTGTAGGTGAAGTAAAGCGTAGCCTGCACCGCGGCAGCACCTACAATGCCACTCCCAGTTAACTGGCCTAACTCATTAATCGAGTAGGTAACCCTGCTAACATTGAACTCATCTGTCTTGCGCTGCACACGACCGCCACCCGCAGCGACATACAGCTCTAACGTAACATTGCTAATAGAGCCACCGTCTAAGGAAAGCTGAGAGGGCGTTCCTGTCGTTATTGTACAATCACCATCAGCTCGATTTTGAGTATAAGTCGTCAAAGAAAAATCGTTCTTAACCAACTCTGGAGTAAATGGAATAAGACTTTCTTTTGTATAAGGTAGTGCCAAATGAGGCGCTTCAAATAGGATGTCACCCTCAAACTGCTCAGGGCATACAAATTGTCCGGAGCCAATTTTCGCTGGCCAGTAACGACAAACAGATAGGAACTTTCCTTTTCGACTTGCGCCCTCACCCACAGGGTCTTTGTAGTATGAATCAGCACATCCAACTAAACGCGTTGGCTGCCAAGCGACTTGCGTAGCATGACCACAGATTTTGCCGGCTTCACACTTAGAACGGCCTGAAGCTGCATCATAAACTAAGTTCCCAACTTCATTTTCATAATAAATTCGAATCGTGTCGGCCACTTCTGGCCTAGCGCCACCAATAAACAAGTTTTCGCCTTGAAGATAACCGGCATCAGTCAGGTCTGAGTTTTTCTCTTTTCCTGTTGCATGGCGCCATAATCCATATATCGCAGAATAATCGGCGTAGTCTTGAGCCTCAAGTTCAAGGATTTCGTTAAAGTGCAGAGGTTTATTCGGATCGTGGATATCTCGATAATAATTATGCTTATCTATGTAAGCGTCGATTTGCGCTGTAGACTGCTGACGAGGATTGTACGCACGAAAGTAAGGGATAAACGTTCTATTGAACGTACACACTACCGCCGATTTACCGGCCAAATCACCCTCTTTATAACTGTCAGTCACACAAGCCGCTTCTGTCGCTCGGCTCGTGATTATTTGAGCGTAGTTGTAACATGGCTTTTCATCACTACAGGCCGTAATAAAGCGTTTTTTATCATAATCAAAAGCATCAAAGTCATACGTTGCGCCTTGCGTCTTCCACGCCTCGGCTGCGCTCTCGATCGATACTGATGAGTTATCTGAAAGGAATCGAATCTCTCCTATATCTTTTGTGGGATCGATAAACAGATCTCCCACATCCAGCGTCGAGAAGTCATATTCTGTAAATTCTTGACTCTCGATAAGAGCATTCATTCTCGTACGTGCAAGTTCAAGCATTGCATCGCTTTGCTTCAACTGCAGTCTAGTCGACAGCTTAGACTTATCACCAAACTGGTTTTGACGAATAGTGTTTAGTGGCTCTAGGCTGAGTCCTTGTAACTCATCACTTGGAGGAGATGTTCCGTCTTCCCCACCACCATCTCCAGGTGAAGTAGACCCACCACCACCAGTGCTGCCTCCAGGGTTTGGTTTACTGCCGCTACCGCCGCCACCATAACTTGGTGTTCCTGGGTTAATTGGGTCATCGTAACTAGGATATTCACCATCAAGCGGGGAATTTGAAGAATCGTCTTCACTGTCTAGTTCACCTTCAGGAAGAACCCCTTCTTCAATCTCCCCAAGCTCATTAATTTCACATACCGCATTAGGATCTTGTGAGATGCCTTCGGAACAACCTGCAATTTCCTCTAATTGTTCTGCAACACTGTCAAAGTCTTCGAGGATTTCTGGATCATTAAGTAGATCACTAGCAACCATGCTGACAGCAATTTTGGCCACTTTTTTATTCTTCTTCTCAAAGAAATCGCCTAAAACTTCGGAAGGTTCAACACCAAGTACTTCAGCCACTTCTGATATCGCTTCTTCAATAGAAAGTCCTTTCTTAACCTTCTCATTGACTAACGTCGAGAGCGGTGTGATCTCTTTCTGCCCTTTTGGGGCCGATAATGTAAACGCTTTATTTACGACTCGAACAAGGCCAGAATCAGGATCAAAGTCCTTGGTTTGCCCAGGAATCGTTTGTACAACGACAGGGTAATCAAGAATATTAAGGCCATCAGAGATTTTCAGCCTCACTTTACCTAAGCGATTCGTTAACCCTTGAGGCTCATTGGCATCCATTGAACCATCCTCATTAAGATCGACCCAGACTTGTGCGTTGCGTAAGTAGCCATCAATCGCCGTGTACTCCGCCTCTGAAGAGTCTTGACGTATTTCGTTTTCTATACCACAACCCACTAAGATCGAACTCGCAATCAAGCTCAAGGACAGTGTTCGAAGCTTCTCCATGCTGCCACCAATTTACAGAACAATAGACCGTAAAAATATTAGCAAAGAAAATACCTGTTATCTATTGGATGGCTAAGATGAAGACGAATTAACGAGATTCGTTTTGAAATCGTGTAGATAAGAAAGAGATAAACTGGAAGGTTAACGTTAAGCGATATTCTTTGCTAAAAATAAGGCTAGAGTCAGGTGATAAAGATATAAAGAACCATCCCTATCACCTACGTAATCTTACTGGTGGGTACTTTCAAAAATTTTGTCAGCAGACGCTGCAACAAAACCTGGGTAAAGCTCACCATTGGTCATTGGATAACGCTTGGCAAATTCGTAGAAGCCGCCAGGAATACTCTGCTCACCATCGCTGAAGGTTACTGAGACTTTATCAGCCATAGTTGATGATTGTTCAAGTAACACCTCAGGAGAACCTTTTACTTCGCCGCCCGACTCATTAATCGTAAAACCTGCGTGTCGAAGATGGTCATTCACTTCTTTTACTTCATCGAAAGCGTTCAGCTGATTAACGCTGACAGTAAAGTGGTTCGCACCGTAGCCGTGTGCCGCTAACCAAGACGCGTATTCACTCTCTTTCGCTAGTGTTTGGAAATCTTGGTAACTCAAGTCCCATAGACGGCCACCCCATAGGAAGTCCGCACCTTTTAGATCATGGGTGTCCAATTGCTCGACAAGCTTAGCAACAATTACCTGAAGCTCTGCAGAACACTCATTCACTTTCAACTCACTGATGAATACTTTCGGTTGTTTTGGATCAGGATGTTCAAAATGTTTAGCCACCAACTTTTTGCTTTCAAACTCATAGTCGCCACATGGCTTGTAGCCGGCATCTAAGAACGGCTGAGCTAATGTCGCAATCCCTAATGGTTCAACATTAAAGGTGCGCAAAGCAATATGGTCATTAATCAGTGCTTCCTCTTCTTGTAGAAGTTGATGCACTTTATCGGCAGAGGGACATAAGCGGTGAATATAGTCATTCCATAACGATTGGAACAGAACATCTGGCGTCATAACGCCTCCTTGTAGGGGTGGTTTACGTTGTTAGGGTTATTGTTTTTATCTTGATGTAAAAAAGGCCACCTAACCAAAATGTCCAGAAAGTATGATTAGATAGCCTTCAGCCTGTGACGAAAATGCCTCTCGACTCGGAGAGGCTAAAAGGGAAATTGTTTTTGTTATACCAATCTGGATAAATAGGTGTTCAGATAATTGCGCAGGAAAAATCGCTTAGAGCAAGGCATAGATTGCAGCTAGCTAGTTGACCTACCTACACCATTCTTTAAAAACATAGCTATAACGAAGCTATCAGCGATTTTAACCAGCAAGAACGAACAAATATTTATTCTGGTTGGTATTAAAGCTCAACACCAGGGCTCAAGGTTGCAGGAAGTAGAGTCTCTCCTCCTTCCATCGATGCCATTGGGTAAGCACAGTAATCAGCAGCGTAGTAAGCACTTGGGCGTAAGTTACCTGATGCGCCCGGGCCACCAAATGGTGCATCACCACTTGCGCCTGTAAGTTGTCGGTTGCGGTTTACGATGCCAGCACGAATATGGTCAACAAAGTATTCCCATTCGCTGTCATCCGTAGACACGAGACCCGCTGATAAGCCAAAGCGAGTATCGTTCGCCAGCTCAACCGCTCGTTCTAGACCTTGGTAGCGCACAACTTGCAGCAACGGACCGAAGTATTCTTCATCAGGAAGCTCTGCAATTGCGGTGACATCGATAATGCCAGGAGTGACGAATGCCGCCTCGCCCGCACGCGCTTCAATCAAGCTTTCACCGCCTAACTGCTGCAGGTTTGCTTGCGCGTTAAGGATGAAGTCAGCCGCAGCTTTAGAAATCTGTGGACCCATAAATGGCGCAGGTTCTGCAAATGGCTGATCGATACGAATCTTGTTAGTAGCTTCAACGAGTTTGCTCACCAGCAAGTCGCCTTTTTCACCCACAGGTACATATAGGCGACGAGCACACGTACAACGTTGGCCTGCACTGATGAACGCCGATTGAATAATGGTGTAAACCGTCGCATCAAGGTCACCATAGCTGTCAGAGATAACCATAGGGTTGTTACCCCCCATCTCTAGCGCCAGCATCTTACCTGGTTGTCCTGCAAACTGTTTATGAAGGATATGTCCCGTGTTGGCGCTGCCGGTAAAGAGCACACCATCAAGGCCTTTTGAGTCAGCTAGGGCAATACCTGTCTCTTTCGCCCCTTGCACTAGGTTAATCACACCTTTTGGTAGACCTACTTGATCCCACAGCTTCATCGCAAACTCACCCGTTAATGGCGTTTGCTCAGAAGGTTTGAATACCACGGTATTACCAGCCAAAAGCGCAGGTACGATATGACCATTTGGTAGGTGGCCTGGGAAGTTGTAAGGGCCAAAGACTGCCATGACACCCAATGGGCGATGGCGCAGTACGATCTGATTACCCGCGGCTTCGCGCTGAGCTTCACCAGTACGATCATGGTATGCACGAATTGAAATCGCAATTTTGCCAGCCATAGCAGCAGCTTCTGTGCGAGTTTCCCAAATCGGCTTACCCGTTTCTTTAGCAATGATTTCAGCAATTTGCTCGCTGTTCTCTTTCACTTTCTCAGCAAAAGCCAGAACAATCGCTTCGCGCTCAGCAAAGCTCATTTTCTTCCAGCCGACAAACGCACTGCGCGCAGCTGATACCGCTTGCTCGACCTGCTGCGGTGTTGCGCTTTCGCCTTGCCAAATCACTTCGTTGTTGTATGGGCTTTGTGAGTCCATTGCCTCACCTTGACCTTTCACCCACTCACCAGCAATCCAATGTGTCATAACTTGTTCCTTCACATTCTTTCTATTTAAGGCTTACAGAGCCAGCATGCGAACGTAGTCGCCTTCGTTCAGCTTCAGTGCTGTCGCCACTTCTGGCGCAAGAATCACTGACTCAGAGGCTTGGTCATAAGCCGCCTTAGCCGCTGTTGCACGGAAATCTTCAAACGATGTGTTTGAGATAAGGTAATCTTGAGAGCTCGTATGCTCAGAGACTGTCACTTTCGCACGGAAAGAGTGGCGAACTGACTCAATATTTCGCACATCACATTCAACGGTTGGGCCACCATCGAAAATGTCGACATAGTTACGGCAAGTGAAGCCTTCTTTCTCTAGTAGGCGTAGCGCTGGCTTGGTGTTGTCGTGTACCTGACCAATCACCGCTTGAGCTTCTTTGCTCAATAGGTTGATGTAAATAGGCAGCTTAGGCATAAGGTCAGCAATGAAGCCTTTCTTGCCAATACCCGTTAGGTAATCCGCCATAGTGAAATCAATCGAGAAGAAGTGCTCTTGTAGCCACTGCCAAAACGGCGAGTTACCTTCGTCGTCCGATACACCTCGCATCTCAGCAAAAACCGTATTAGAAAAACGGTGTGGGTGCTCTGCCATCATTAGGAAGCGGCACTTCGACATCAAACGGCCATTCAAGCCTTGGCGGAATGACGGTCTTAAGAACAGAGTACAAATTTCGCTACAACCCGTGTAGTTGTTACCGAAAGTCAGCAACTTAACCACGTTGTTTACACCCAGTTTTGGAGATGAGTGTACAACCGTACTGATGTGGTATGAATAAAACGGTACATCCCAGCCAATTGAGGCTTCAATACCCGTACAGCCTGCGACCTCACCTGATTCGCTATCGAAGCCAACCATTAGGTAACCTTCATCACCTGGCTCCGTTACGTCGGGCTTAGTAAAGCTGTATTCTGAATGAGTAATTCGGTTAGTTAACAGTTCTTCGTTAACCGGTAGAGATGTAAATCCATGACCTGACTCCACAGCACATGTGTGCAGTGCGTCGTAGTCCGACATTGCGATAGGGCGAACAACCAGCATCGATACTCCCTCCTGATGCGGGATACCAGCGCTCCCGTCCATCGAACAAATGAACGGTAACACTGGTATAGGGAGACTTACTAAAGTAATAAGCCTCCGATATTGTTATTAATTATTTAACTAGCGTAGCTAGAGCTTTATCTAGGCGAGCTAATCCTTCTTCAATTTCTTCTTTAGTAATGACGAGTGATGGTGTGAAACGAACAACGTTTGTGCCCGCTACCAATACCATTAGGCCCTCTTTGCCCGCCGCAACTAATACGTCACGAGCGCGGCCTTGCCACTCTTCGTTCAATGCAGCGCCCAGTAGTAAGCCTTTACCACGGACTTCTGCGAACATGTTGTACTTATCGTTAAGTTTAGCTAAACCGTCACGGAACAGCGCTTCACGCTCAGCAACACCTGCCAGTGTTTCAGGAGCGCTAACAACATCAACAACGGCTTCAGCAACGGCACACGCCAATGGGTTACCACCGTAAGTCGAGCCATGAGTACCCACTTTCAAATGTTTAGAAAGCTCAGTCGTTGTCAGCATAGCGCCGATAGGGAAGCCGCCACCAAGTGATTTAGCCGTGCTAAGAATGTCTGGCGTTACACCAAGACCTTGGTATGCGTAAAAGTGACCGGTACGGCCGTTACCAGTTTGAACTTCATCAAAGATAAGCAGTGCATTGTGCTTGTCACAAAGTTCACGAACAGTCTGAACAAATTCGTCAGTTGGAGAGATGATGCCGCCTTCGCCTTGAAGTGGCTCCATCATGATGGCACAAGTGCGATCAGAGATATGTGCTTTCAGTGCTTCAACGTCGTTGTATGGTAGGTGCGTAACATCACCCGGCTTAGGACCAAAACCATCCGAGTAAGCCGCTTGACCACCAACCGTTACCGTGAAGAAAGTACGGCCGTGGAAGCCTTGTTTGAATGCGATGATTTCTGATTTTTCAGGACCAAACTTATCTGCAGCGTAACGACGCGCCAGCTTTAGAGCCGCTTCGTTCGCTTCCGCACCTGAGTTAGCAAAGAAAACTTTTTCTGCAAAGCACACGTCGGTTAGCTTCTTAGCTAGACGCAATGCAGGCTCGTTAGTCATTACGTTACTTAGGTGCCAAATTTTCTGGCCTTGCTCTGTTAGCGCATTAACCATAGCAGGGTGACAATGACCTAGGCAGCTCACGGCAATACCACCAGCAAAATCGATGTACTCAGTACCTTGCTGGTCCCAAACGCGAGCACCCTCGCCTTTTACTGGGATCATTTCCATTGGGTTGTAACAAGGTACCATTACCTCATCAAACAAACCGCGTTCTACATTATTTTCTACAGTCATTGCACATTCCCTCTTAATACCGCATGCATAGCGAATATGGTGTCCTTACTTCCATTCAATGAAATAAGATTTTGTTTTGCTATTAAGCACCATCGGCATTGTATTTACATTTAATTAACCATTTCAATAGTGGTTTATTCTTTTTACTTGCCACTATGAAGTCTAATAATCACTAAGCTTGAGTATTTATGCATTAGCCTTTCACATTTATGAAGCAATATATTCTTATAGCAAAGATAAGCTATGGTTAATCTTAGTCTGGATAAGGGCTGAGAAGTAGGCGTGACAAACGCTGCGCATACTTTTTCACAAATTATCCGCGGCGATGATTATGAAGAAAATGTTAAGAATAGTGATCTCAGTCAGTATTTAACCGAACACTGGGTAGAGGAATTGCGCGTTTAAAGTGGCTTGCGAGCAATAAAGTTGGCAAGGATTTGGTGCCCTTGCTCTGTTTTAATTGACTCTGGATGGAACTGAACGGCGTCGATTGGCAGGGTTTTATGTTGATAACCCATAATCTCATCCATACTGCCATCTTCGAGTTCAGTCCAAGCGGTAAGCTCAAAGCAATCCGGCAAAGTACCATTTTTCACGACCAACGAGTGATAACGCGTTACGGTTAACGGATTATTCAAACCCGAAAAAACACTGTGGTCATTATGAGTAATTGGCGAGGTTTTACCATGCATCACCTGCCTAGCTCGAACGACTTCTCCACCAAATACCTGCGCAATCGCCTGATGACCTAAGCAAACACCAAGAATTGGCAGTTTTCCCGCAAAATGCTCAATAGCACGGAGCGAAATACCCGCTTCGTTTGGCGTACATGGCCCAGGAGAGATCACCAGATGGGTTGGATTCATTGCTTCAATCTGTTCTAGGGTGATTTCGTCATTTCGTACGACTTTAACCTCAGCGCCCAACTCGCAAAAGTATTGGTAAAGGTTGTAAGTGAAAGAGTCGTAGTTATCGATAATCAGCAACATGATGAAACGAACAGCATTGATTAATGGGATGGTCAGGAGCGGTATTGTGCAGCATGAGCGAATAAAGGCAAGTGCAAACGATAAAATAAGGCCGGCATACACCGACCTTATCTGTTTACACGCTACCTATGAGGTTACTTGCGACGACGCCACATCGCTAAACCAAATAGCGACATCATGGCACCAAAACCAAATGACCCCGCCATATTCAGCTCAAGTACCGCTGGATCGTGGTCTGAAGAACGGAAGTGGTCGTTGTACTTCGGCAAGTCACCTTTGTACTCATCGTTGTAATCAAACAGCGTAGATTCACCACCATTGATATGCCAATCTGTCGCATCAACGAAGTGCTTTTCTAGACTTTCACTGATAAGCAGATGGTCAAGTGCGCCCACTTCATCATTAAATGAGTAGCTCCAGCTCGTCGGGTGCGCTTTTGCTACCGCATTGATGTAACCGTAGCTGTCAGTGATCACAGCGCCGTCATCACCAAACTGAACTTGGCCGTCAATGTAAGTGTTACGTGCCGCTTTGATTGTCTTGCCGTATTTCTCTTGGCTGTAATCTGTCAGTACTAGCAGTGGATCTTCCATGCCGTATGCGTTCAAATCACCCAGAATGACTTTGTGTCCATCGATCTCTGCCAGCGCATCACCCAGAGCAACCGCCGCCGCAACGCGGAAGTTTTCACAAGAACCTTGCTTATCTAAGTCTTGACCGCCTTGGCCACCTTGCTCAACTGGCGCTGCATCTTCCCAACACTTAGACCCTTTCGATTTAAGGTGGTTAATCGCAACAGTAATTTTCTCTTTCGTGCCTTTCACTTTGAAGGTTGGCGCTAGGGAATCACGCTGGTAGTTTTTACCATCTTCGATAACTTTGCCATCATCATCCAATACTTCTGGTGCTTGTTGGCTTGGCATTGGAATCACGCGAGAGTCTTTCAGCTTCACCACTTTAGGACGGTAGATAACACCAGTCGTGATCACGTCAGTCCCAATGTAGTCATTCTCGTCCGTCACTTTGTCGCCGTTAGAGTCGATTGCAACAATGTCGTAGCGATCTTTCTTCTTCTCAATACGTGAGTTCAGTTGATCAACCAATTGACGGATAGCGCCGCTATCACCAAAGCCGTTGTTTTCGATTTCCATCAAACCAATGATGTCGGCATCCAAACGTAAAATCGCATTGACGATCTTCGCTTGCTGTACTTCAAACTCTTCAAAGCTATCAGCGCCACGGTTATCACCATGAGGATTAGCATCACCACCAAATGGCGAGTTGAAGTAGTTAAGGACGTTGAAGGTCGCAATACGTAAATCACCCTCTTTCATCTCGATATCGTCAGTACGTGGGTCATTACGAATAAAGCTTTCGCTTGTTAGCGTGTTTGTTGGGATTAAGCGGTAATCACCATAGCTGTAAGTAATCACACCTTCCAAGCCAACGATGGTGTCGTCGATGCGAATGTAATCTTCTGTTGAACCATCTTGGTCGATGTCGGTACGGCCGAAGTTAGGGTAGTAAGGAATAGACCCATTAGGTGCTTTCTCATCTGACTCGACGTACAAGCGACGCTCTGCGTTCTCAATAGTTTGTTGTTTCGCCTCGTCTGAACCCGCCGCAAAGTTTTGGTTTGGCTGCATATTAATACGGCCTTGCGCAAGAACCATGTTGTTGCGACGTGCCGCGTAGTCATAACCGAAAGTACGTGTAACACGCATATCAAGCGCTTCGGTTGTACGAACCAACATACCTTCGTAGCGCTCTAAAGTGCGGTCAAAGTTGTCATCCGTTGCTAGGATTTCGATGTCAGTTGCGCTTGGCGCGTCTTGCTCACCCTGTTTTACCCAATTGTTGTTCTCGACTTTAAGCTGAGTGTGATCGTAAAACTCTTGAACCTTACCTTTCACACACACCACGTCGCCCGCTTTCAACTCAGAGCTAGACTGGTTGGTATGAACAAATAGACCTTCTGATGTCTCTGGGTTGTAGTCGTCTGTTAGTGCTTGTAGGTAGAAGCCTTTTGTCAGGCCGGTTGTTACTGCGCTTACTACACCTTTAACAAAGAACTCTTCGTCAGTGATGTACGGGTAACCATTGATGAATGGTGAAGTGTCCCCTTCGCCCTGAATCTCTTGAATAGAAGTAAAGGCTGGAGCCGAACCATCTTGTGTACATGCAAATGGCTCTGGTGCTGTTCCACCATCGAGTAAACCTAGTCCTTCAATGCTGTCTTTCGGTAGCGATGACCATTGAGAAGCGTCATATGTAGAAGAGGGTGTCATCGCATCCGAGTTACGAACCAGCGTGATGTCTTTAGCAAAGTTACTGCTGCCGCCGTCTTGAGTACCAATTACATCATGCACCGCACCGTCTTTAAGCAGTGCCATCGGGTCATTACCATTGAAGTTAGCCGTTACACTATTAAGAATATCGGCTACCGCTTTGATGTCGTCACTGGCACTTGTATGCGCGACAACTAGTACGCCCTGAGCTGCCAATACTTGGCCATTGAGCGACAATTGACTGCCCCATGCACCTGCGCCATTGTTCTGTTTTGCCAGTTCATAGCCATCTAAAGAAACGGCGCTATCGCCAGTGTTCGCGATCTCAATCGCTTTATTGTAGCTACCACCTTCCACGTATTGAGAAATGATGATGTCCGCCATTGCTGGAGACGAGAGCGCGCCAGCCACCACTGCGGCAAGTAGAGTAGGAGTGAGTTTTTGTTTCATGTTATCCACCGTCTATCGCTTTCAATGTTAAACAGCAACTAGAAAGCGTGTTCCATGTCACTTTTTCTGTGACTACGTTTTAATAAATCATGCTCAGTGTTGACGTTTTTTATGAAACAAAAAATAAGATTCAGTGACAGTGAGATTTCGATCTCATAGGCATGGTGAATAATTGAAGCGTCATCAAGTTTTCAACAATTGGGGATAACAGAAGTTTCATAAATGAGACTAGTCGGCTGATTTAATTAAGCTTTTACTAATTAATAGAGTATTAACCCTAGCTTATGCGCAAGCAACAGTGACAAAAAAGGCGCTATCACTAGCGCCTTTGGTTCAATTAAAAATGACTTAATTGAGACGATTTCGATCGTCGTCATCTTTGCGTTCAAACTCACCTTCAAATGTTGAGCCTTGGTCAGAGCCGCTGCGATGAAATGGGTCCTGCTCAAACGGGCTTTGGCCAAACTGGTCACCATGGAAGCTACCGTGAAATCCACCTTGCCCCATCGACTTAACCACCATTTTACTCATCAGGTATTTTGCTATCGCAGCTCTTGGCGCTGGCAGCAGCACCAGCATGCCTAACGCATCTGTCATAAAGCCAGGCGTCAGTAGCAACACGCCAGCCACAGCAAGCATCACTCCTTCAAAAATCTGTTGAGCTGGCATTTCACCTTGTTGTAGGCGGTTTTGTACCGACATTAAGGTTTGAATGCCTTGGCTACGAACCAGTGACGCACCGACGAATGCGGTCAGCAGTACGAGTGCAATGGTTGGCCACAACCCTAGGTAACCACCCACTGAAATAAATAGGCCTATTTCAATGATAGGAACGAAAATAAATAGCAATAGTAAGATAGGAAACACACGCCCTCCTTTGTTAAGAGCAGTGTACGTCGAAACCCTTCTTGACCTCAAATCTAAGGGGTAAAAAAACGTGACAGAACCATGATAAAAAACTCAATAAGACCCTACTACTAAAGGGCTATTAATACCCTATTCATATCTAACCAAACTTTGACTCAACGAAAGCAAAAAAAGGTGATCAACTTACTATTTTTATACGCTAGGTGCAGTATTATGTGCCACATAAGTCAGGACGGATTATACAGCCAAAAATTCTGCCGAACGGATTCTTCAACTACAGAATGGCTAGAAATTAACTTTATTATCAGAATAAATATCTAAGGATCCTGTATGGCTACCCTAACTGATGCATCTCAAGCAGCTAACCTTGCCACTCGTATCGAAGAAGACTTATTAGGCGAACGCCACGTACCCGCTGATGCGTACTACGGTATTCACACTCTTCGTGCCATCGAAAACTTCAACATTTCAAACACAACCATCTCTGACGTACCTGAGTTCGTCCGTGGTATGGTGATGACGAAGAAAGCCGCAGCTCTTGCAAACAAAGAGCTTGGCGCGATTCCAAAAGACGTTGCAAACTACATTCTAGAAGCGTGTGATTTGATTCTTGAAACAGGTAAGTGCATGGATCAATTCCCGTCAGATGTCTTCCAAGGCGGTGCGGGCACGTCAGTGAATATGAACACCAACGAAGTAATCGCTAACGTTGCACTTGAAATCATGGGCAAAGAGAAAGGCCAATACGAGTTCATCAATCCAAATGATCACGTAAACAAGAGCCAATCTACCAACTGTGCATACCCAACGGGCTTCCGTATTGCGGTTTACAACAGCGTTCACCAGCTAATGGAAGCGATCGAATACCTTAAAGGCGCATTCGAGCTTAAATCTCAAGAGTTCAAAGATGTATTGAAGATGGGTCGAACTCAGCTTCAAGATGCCGTGCCTATGACGGTTGGCCAAGAGTTCCACGCTTGGGCAGTGACGCTAAATGAAGAGATTCGTGCCCTAGACTACACTTCTAAGCTACTGCTTGAGATTAACCTAGGTGCAACGGCGATTGGTACTGGTCTAAATGCTCCTGCAGGCTACCAAGCAACAGCGGTTAAACACCTTGCTGAAGTAACGGGTCTAGAAGTGGTACCAGCAGAAGACCTCATCGAAGCGACGTCTGACTGTGGTGCTTACGTAATGACGCACGGTGCGCTTAAACGTCTAGCGGTAAAACTGTCTAAGATCTGCAACGACCTTCGTCTACTTTCTTCTGGTCCTCGCGCTGGTCTAAACGAGCTGAACCTACCAGAAATGCAAGCAGGCTCATCAATCATGCCAGCGAAAGTAAACCCTGTTATCCCTGAAGTAGTAAACCAAGTTTGCTTTAAAGTTCTAGGTAACGACAACACGGTTTCTTTCGCAGCAGAAGGCGGCCAGCTACAGCTAAACGTAATGGAACCTGTGATCGCACAAAGCGTATTTGAGTCTATCTCGCTACTGCACAACGCATGTGTCAACTTACGTGATAAGTGTGTTGATGGCATCACGGTAAACAAAGAAGTATGTGAAAACTACGTTTACAACTCTATCGGTATCGTGACTTACCTAAACCCTTACATTGGCCACCACGAAGGTGACATTGTTGGTAAGATTTGTGCGGAAACAGGTAAGAGCGTACGTGAAGTGGTTCTAGAGCGCGGCCTACTGACGGCTGACGAACTTGATGACATTCTTTCTGTTGAAAACTTTATGCACCCAACGTATAAAGCCAAACGTTACGAGTAATCGAACAGATAAGGGTCCCATACGGGGCCCTTTTTTGGGCTCTTATACGGTTAACCACAATAATTCAAAGGTCTTTCCATTCCCATTATCTAACTATTTAGACACTGAGTCGTTAGATAATCAGAATCATTATTTACATTGAGAGGTATCAATATGGTAGCAGTCGAACTCTTTGTCGTTCTGCTCTTTATCTATTTAGGAGCAAGAATTGGCGGCATTGGTATTGGTCTAGCCGGTGGTGCAGGCGTTATCGCACTATCCCTGTTTTTGGGTGTACCCACTAGCCAAGCGTTCATCCCTATCGACGTTATTCTAATCATCATGTCAGTCATTACCGCAATTGCAGCAATGCAAGTCGCCGGTGGCCTTGACTGGATGGTACAAGTGGCGGAGAACTTTTTACGTAAGCACCCAGAGCGCATCACCTTTTACGCACCGATTGTGACTTTCCTAATGACATTGATGGCAGGTACAGGTCACACCGCATTTTCTACTCTTCCTGTTATTGCAGAAGTCGCAAAAGGCCAAGGCGTGCGTCCTTCTCGCCCGCTTTCGATTGCGGTTGTTGCATCTCAAATTGCCATTACAGCTTCACCAATTTCAGCGGCGGTTGTCGCGTTTGCAGCAATGCTGGCACCAATGGGCGTTGATTACCTAACACTGCTGGCTGTGTGCATTCCAACCACTTTTGTAGCTTGTATGATCGGCGCATTCGTTGCCAACTTTATGGGCAGTGAGCTAAAAGACGATCCTGTTTACCAAGAACGTCTTGAGAAAGGCCTAATCAAGCTATCAACAGAAGAGAAACGTGAAATTTTGCCAACAGCGAAAAAAGCGACTTACATCTTCCTTGCTGCGATTGGTTTTGTGGTGTGTTACGCAGCGGCCATTTCTAACTCGATTGGCCTAATCGAAAACCCAGCACTGGGCCGTAACGAAGCGATCATGACGGTCATGCTTGCTGCCGCAGCTGCTATCGTAATGAGCTGTAAAATCGACGCTGGCAAGATCCCAGGCGCAGCAACATTCCGCTCTGGTATGACAGCGTGTGTGTGTGTACTAGGTGTAGCATGGCTTGGTTCAACGTTTGTAAACGCACACGTAGATGGCATCAAAGAAGTGGCCGGTGCACTGCTAGCAGATTACCCATGGATGCTGGCTATGGTACTGTTTTTTGCTTCAATGCTGCTTTACTCACAAGGTGCAACGACAGTTGCGCTAATGCCAGCAGCACTGGCTATCGGCGTAGCACCACTCACTGCTGTTGCTTCATTTGCGGCAGTAAGCGCCCTGTTTGTACTACCAACGTACCCAACACTGCTTGCAGCCGTTGAGATGGACGACACTGGCTCGACACGTATCGGTAAATACGTGTTTAACCACCCGTTCTTTATTCCGGGCGTCGCAACTATTGCATCGGCTGTTGCTCTTGGTTTCGCGTTTGGTGGTTTATTCATCTAGTTTAAATACATCATATAAGGGAGCTTCGGCTCCCTTTTTTATTTTCTTAAACGTAAAAAACCCCAGATCACACTTTATTTTTGACTTTAATCAATAAACCTTCCAAAAGTTAATCTTGAATTTTATTTCCATCATTTGAATAAAATTCCCTCCCTATTAAGAACAAGACAAAGAGTCTCATAAAGTAAGGCTTAGATTTAAAATGGCGAGAATATTAATCCACACTTTTTAAACAAATACCCTTATAAAAAACACCCCAAAATTTCCGGCCAAATATCACCACAATAATTTGTGAAGATCGACAAAGTTAGCTTTATCGCCTCGCATTAGAATGTCTGTAAAGGTTAAACACCTAATAAGAATTCCAAATACTAATAACTTCCCTACAGAGTTATTTTTCTAATAACAATGAGTCGCTGATTCACTTTTATTTATTGGTATATGAATAAAAGTAAGGAGATAGCCATGACAACCCAAACTGTACCGACTGAAGAGAAAAAAGGCGGCTTCTTTGCCAACTTTAAATTCCCATCTGCTTACACCATCCTTTTTGTACTGATCGCTCTCGTAGCCATGCTGACGTGGATTGTTCCTGCTGGCCAATATGACCGTGCAATGAACGAAGACCTCGGGCGTGAAGTTCCTGTAACAGGCACCTATCAAGCCGTAGAGGGCAACCCTCAAGGTGTGATTGATGTTCTACTAGCACCTATCGATGGTTTCTACGACCACAACAGTTACGAAGCAGCCGCGATTGACGTATCCCTATTCATTCTTGTGATTGGCGGTTTCTTAGGGCTTGTAACGAAAACCGGCGCGATTGATGCGGGGATAGAACGAGTCACGCATCGCTTACAAGGCCGAGAAGAGATGATGATCCCTATCTTAATGGCACTCTTTGCCGCAGGGGGCACCGTCTACGGCATGGCTGAAGAATCGCTACCTTTCTACACTCTACTAGTACCTGTCATGATGGCAGCGCGATTTGACCCATTGGTTGCTGCAGCTACGGTATTGCTTGGTGCTGGTATCGGCGTTCTTGGCTCAACCATCAACCCATTCGCAACCGTGATTGCCGCTAACGCTTCAGGCATTCCATTTACCGATGGCATTATGCTGCGTGTTTTAATGCTGGTGATTGGCTACGGCATCTGTGTCGCTTACGTGATGCGTTACGCTCGCATGGTTCGTGCGGATCAAAGCAAATCAATTGTTTACGATAAATATCAAGAGAACAAAGCGCACTTCCTAGGTAATCAATCGGAAGAGGGCCTTGAGTTCACGACAACACGTAAAATCATTCTGACCATCTTTGGTGGCTCTTTCGGTGTGATGATTTACGGCGTATCCGTTGCTGGTTGGTGGATGGCAGAGATCTCTGCAATGTTCCTCGCAGCAACAATCCTTGTTGGCCTAGTGGCACGCATGAGCGAAGAGGACTTTACCAACAGCTTTATCGACGGCGCTCGTGACCTACTTGGCGTTGCTCTTATCATCGGTATTGCTCGCGGCATCGTAGTGGTTATGGACCGCGGTATGATCACCGATACTATCTTGTTCTCGGCAGAACAGATGGTGACGGGTCTATCGTCAGTGGTCTTCATTAACGTGATGTTCTTCTTGGAGATTCTATTGTCGTTCCTTGTTCCTTCAACGTCAGGTCTAGCAGTATTAACCATGCCTATCATGGCACCGCTTGCTGACTTTGCTGGTGTAGGTCGTGAACTTGTTATCACTGCTTACCAGTCTGCTTCAGGTCTAGTGAACTTAATTACGCCGACATCAGCGGTGGTAATGGGTGGTTTGGCTATCGCTCGTGTGCCATACGTTCGCTGGGTTAAATGGGTTGCACCACTCCTCGCGATTCTGACCCTGTTCTGCATCGTATGTCTAAGTGTTGCAGCTCTAATCTAATCTGGTCATTTCTTTTCCTTACCCAGGCTCACAGGAAGTGAGCCCTCTCCCAAAGCCGCCTCAGTGCGGCTTTTCTTGTGTTTGGAGAGCTGGAGAGATTCTTAAGTGTTGGCACTTAAGTTGAACCCTTTTATTTCAATAATTTATTCTGTCATCCTCAAGAGCGAGGAACGAACGAATTGGGGATCTCGTAAAGCTAGTCGCACTATTTTAGAGATTCCCTATTCTCTCCTTCGTCGCTCTATGGAATGACCAATTCAATTAACACCATTCAATAAATCTATATTTTCCGACATTTAATAATAAGAAAAACTATCGTAGTTAATTAACTTTATTAATCTAACTTACTTTAGTGCTTGGTATGTTTTAAATAGCCAATGTGATCAGAACAACATTTATCACCAAATATTTTGTTATCAAAGAATTAATTCGCAACTCAAAATCAATTATCTAAGAATTTAGAGTGCATATTTCCACTCTATTCATTGTTTTATCACTGCAATAAAATTGAATATTTTTCCCATTAACCATACCCAGCCTTACACAGTGAATAAACCGATGCATAAACTTCCCTACTTAATGGCTAATTAGGGCATTTACATCCAAGCAACAACTGAATAGATATTGTTAAAAGCCTTGTAAATCAAGGCTTCGAGCATAAAAAACGAACTGTGATTGACCTCTAAGATCCCCCCGCCAACAAGAGTAATATGAATTCCAGAAACAAAATAAGTGAATAAATAAATTCACCAACCTATTCCCTACAAATTAAATATTAGTTTTAAACATTAAAACTAAATAGAAATATAAGAGAGATACGATCATGAGTAAGTTATACGTAGGTTCTGAAATCGGTCAATTACGTCGCGTTCTTGTTCACCGTCCAAGACGCGCTCTCACTCACTTAACACCTTCTAACTGCCATGACTTGCTGTTTGATGATGTGCTTGCGGTAGAACGTGCAGGTAAAGAGCACGATGTGTTCACACAAACACTGCGTGACCAAGGCGTTGAGGTTTTACTACTGACTGACCTTCTTGCTGACACACTTGCCGTTCCAGAAGCAAAAGACTGGCTACTGAACCGTCAAGTATCTGATTACCGTTTGGGTAAGACATTCGCTAACGATGTGCGCTGCTACCTAGGCGACTTACCAAACCTTGAACTAGCAAAAATCCTAACAGGTGGTCTGTCTTACGCTGAGATGCCAATGAAGTCTTCTTCAATGATGCAAGGTCTTCATGCTCCAACTGATTTCATTATCGAACCACTACCGAACCACCTATTCACTCGTGATACGTCATGCTGGGTATACGGCGGTGTGTCTATCAACCCAATGGCAAAACCAGCTCGTCAACGTGAAACCAACCATGTTCGCGCGATTTACCGCTGGCACCCTACCTTCGCTGGCCAAGACTTTATCAAGTACTTCGGTGACGAAGAGACCATCAACTACGACAACTCAACGATCGAAGGTGGTGACGTACTTGTTATTGGTCGTGGCACTGTACTTATCGGTATGTCTGAGCGCACAACTGCACAAGGTGTTGAACACTTAGCGTCAGGTCTATTCAAACACGGTCAGGCGAAACAAGTGATTGCAATGGAGCTGCCAAAACACCGCTCTTGCATGCACTTAGACACCGTAATGACACACATGAACGAAGACACCTTCTCTGTTTACCCAGAAGTGGTTCGTAAAGATGTTAAATGCTGGAGCTTAACAGGTGATGCATCTGGTGCTGTTAATGTGAAAGAAGAAGGCTACTTCGTAACAGCGATTGAGAAAGCGCTTGGTGTTGGTCAGCTAAATCTAATCACAACAGGTGGTGACAACTTCCACGCAGAACGTGAGCAATGGAACGACGCAAACAACGTTCTTACTGTGAAACCAGGTGTGGTTGTCGGTTACGAAGGCAATACCTACACCAACGAGAAATATGACAAAGCAGGCATCACAGTTCTACCAATCCCAGGTGATGAACTTGGCCGTGGCCGTGGCGGTGCTCGCTGCATGAGCTGCCCAATCGAACGTGATGGTATCTAAGCCTACTCAACCAATGACTCGGCGGGAGACTTATCCTCCCGCCCCTGCAGAGAGATTAAAACAATGAAAAAACAAACTGTTGTTGTCGCACTCGGTGGTAATGCTCTTCTTCGTCGTGGTGAACCATTAGAAGCTGAAGTCCAACGCCACAATATTGAACTTGCTGTTAAAGCCATTTCTGAAATTGCACAAGAGTACAACGTCGTACTTGTGCATGGTAACGGCCCTCAAGTGGGTTTACTGGCTCTACAAGGCCTAGAG
This sequence comes from Vibrio sp. RE86, assembly GCF_013114545.1. Taxonomy (GTDB): domain Bacteria; phylum Pseudomonadota; class Gammaproteobacteria; order Enterobacterales; family Vibrionaceae; genus Vibrio. Next base: position 76,694 of record NZ_VTXI01000013.1, read on the forward strand.
TACAAGAAAGTTGCTCCTTATCCGCTTGATGTATTGGGCAGTGAAACTCAGGGCATGATCGGCTACATGCTGATGCAAGAGTTCAAAAACCAAATGCCTCACGTCAACGCAACCTGCATGTTGACGCAAATGACGGTTGATCCAAAAGACCCTGCATTTGCTGACCCAACGAAGCCAATCGGGCCAATCTATGAAGAAGCAGAAGCTCGTGAATTGGCTGAGAAGTACCACTGGACAATTAAACCTGACGGTCAACACTTCCGCCGCGTTGTTCCAAGCCCTCAGCCAACAGGCATCATCGAACATGAAGCGATTACCAAACTCATCGATGAAGGTCACTTGGTGATCTGTACTGGTGGTGGCGGTATTCCAGTTAAACGTGAAAACGGCAAATTGGTCGGTGTTGAAGCCGTTATCGACAAAGACATGTCGGCAGCATTCCTAGCTAAACAGCTAGATGCAGATGCGCTACTGATTCTGACTGATGCTGACGCGGTATATCTCGATTGGGGCAAACCTACTCAACATGCTCTGCGCAGCACTAACCCAACTGAGCTTGCTAAATACCAGTTCGACGCAGGCTCTATGGGGCCAAAAATTGAAGCATCGTGCGAATTCATCAAGCAAGGTGGCAAAGTGGTTGGCATCGGCTCGCTAGAAGATGGTCTACGCATCCTAGAAGGCACCGCTGGCACAAATATCGTCAAAGCTTAACGACTTCATTACTCAAGACAAAATTATCTGCGCTTTCTTACCTCTTTCCCTGCAACCGAGAAAGCGCAATCAAAACATAAGAAGGAAAACATCATGGCTTTTAACCTACGTAACCGTAACTTCCTAAAACTATTAGACTTTACTCCACGTGAAATCCAGCACTTCTTGGACCTATCGGCGGAACTGAAAAAAGCGAAATACAACGGCTATGAGCAACCTCGCCTAAAAGGCAAAAACATTGCGTTAATCTTCGAAAAAACATCAACTCGTACTCGCTGTGCGTTTGAAGTCGCGGCCTTTGACCAAGGCGCGCAAGTTTCTTACTTAGGCCCATCTGGCTCTCAGATCGGCCACAAAGAATCAATGAAAGATACGGCTCGCGTTCTTGGTCGCATGTACGACGGCATTGAGTACCGTGGTTTTGGTCAAGAGATCGTTGAAGAGCTAGGTGCCTACGCTGGTGTACCAGTATGGAACGGCCTGACTGATGAGTTCCACCCAACTCAAATTCTTGCTGACTTCCTAACCATGATGGAACACGGCCGTGGCAAACAACTGCACGAAATGAAGTTTGCTTACCTTGGTGATGCTCGCAACAACATGGGTAACTCGCTAATGGTTGGCGCAGCGAAGATGGGCATGGACATCCGCCTAGTGGCTCCAAAAGCGTTCTGGCCAGAAGAAGAGCTAGTCGCAACTTGTCGCGAAATCGCTGAAGAGACTGGTGCGAAAATTACCCTAACTGAAGACGTTCAGGAAGGCGTTCAAGGTTGTGATTACCTATACACTGACGTGTGGGTATCTATGGGCGAAGCGAAAGAAGCATGGGCTGAGCGTATCAACCTAATGATGCCTTACCAGGTCAACATGGAAATGCTAAAAGCGACAGGCAACCCACATGTGAAATTCATGCACTGTCTACCTGCATTCCACGGTGAAGACACGACAGTAGGTAAGCAGTTAGCAGCGGAATACCCTCAACTAAAAGACGGTGTGGAAGTAACAGATGAAGTGGTTGAGTCTAAACACTCTATCGTCTTCGATGAAGCGGAAAACCGTATGCACACAATCAAAGCGGTAATGGTTGCGACTCTAGGCGACTAATCTGCAGGGAAATGCGGGTGGCATGATGACTCTTCTCGATTACGTCTGAATAAAGCCCGCATTTTTTTTCATGGAAGATTAGCAAACTTGATGACAAAAACGCCCACAAGCAAGATCGGCCAAAGGCTGGTTAAAAGTTTCGAAAAGATGCGAAACACGCATAAAAATCCAATTTTTGGATACTTCATTCGAACGCTTGCGTGGCGTTTTTTTGTGCGTATAATCCTCCGCAATTTGTCTTCGGAGAGAACAATGAAACCGTTTACTACTGCTCATTGCTGTATTAAAAAGTGCCCTCAACTGGGATCGCTGTCTGTTTCGTTTTCTCTATTGATTTTGTTTTGAAGCCTCCTTTTTTAGGGGGCTTTTTTTTGTCTGAAATTCACGTTTAATTCGAGACGAGGAAGCACTGCAATGGCGCATTCATTATACAAAAAGCACATCATTTCAATTCCAGAGCTCAGCCGAAAAGAGCTAGAACTTATTGTTGATACCGCAGCAAGGTTGAAAGCAGAACCTAATCCAGAACTATTGAAAAACAAGGTAGTAGCGAGCTGCTTCTTTGAACCTTCGACTCGTACTCGCCTCTCTTTTGAAACAGCGGTGGAGCGATTAGGTGGCAGCGTGATCGGCTTCGACAATGGGGGCAATACGTCACTGGCGAAAAAAGGTGAAACGCTCGCAGACTCCGTCCAAGTAATTGCTTCGTACGTTGATGCATTTGTTATGCGTCACCCACAAGAAGGGGCTGCTCGTTTAGCGTCGGAATTCTCAAACGGAGTACCTATCGTCAACGGTGGTGACGGTGCTAACCAACACCCAACACAGACACTACTCGACCTGTTCTCCATTTATGAAACGCAGGGAACGCTCGATAATCTCAACGTCGCATTTGTTGGCGACCTAAAATACGGCCGCACTGTTCATTCTCTGACTCAAGCCTTAGCGAAATTCGACAACGTGCGCTTCTTCTTTATCGCACCAGACGCGTTAGCAATGCCTGACTACATTTGTGAAGAGCTCGAAGAGGCAGGCATTAAATTTAGCACGCACAGCAACATCGAAGAAGTGGTCCCAGAGCTTGATGTGCTGTACATGACTCGTGTGCAGAAAGAACGTTTTGATGAGTCCGAATACGCACATATGAAGTCTGCCTTCATCTTAACGGCTGCGACGTTAACCGAAGCGCGTGACAACCTAAAAGTGCTTCATCCACTTCCTCGTGTTGATGAAATCACCGTAGATGTAGATAAAACCAAGCACGCTTACTACTTCGAGCAAGCGGAAAATGGTGTCTATGCACGTGAAGCCTTGTTGGCGCTAGTTCTTAACGAAACCCTTTAATTGCAGGAGAGATATCATGGCGAAAGAAACTCAACTTCAGGTAGAAGCGATCCGTAATGGCAGCGTGATTGACCATATTCCTGCAAACATCGGCATTAAAGTGCTGAAACTGTTCAAGATGCATAAAACCAATGAACGCATCACGATTGGCCTTAACTTGCCATCGTCGGCATTGGGTGCGAAAGATCTCATCAAGATTGAGAACATTTACCTGACCAAGGAGCAAGCGAATCAACTGGCGCTCTACGCTCCTAAAGCTACCGTTAACCAAATTGAAGAGTACAAGGTGGTCAACAAACTCAATCTTGCGCTACCTGATAGTATCGTTAGCGTGTTTGAGTGCCCGAACAGCAACTGTATTTCTCATGGCGAACCTGTAGAAAGCAAATTTAAAGTGCAAGAAAAACACGAAAGTGTTCAGCTCAAATGCCACTATTGTGAAAAAGTATTCTCTCGCGAGATTATGACCGAAGCGCGCTAGGCTCATCTTAGTTGAGCCTGCACTCCCTTCTATAAAATCATGCGGATATTTATTCCCTTGCTTGGATAAATATCCGCAAAACCACAGAATTCACCTCTAATTACAGCCAGTTAAGCAGTTGTTTATTTGGCGATCCTATTCACAAAGCCGCATATCCTTTAGTGGTAGACTAGATGACAAAATAAAGTCATCAAAGAATGACCGCTCACAACATAACGCACTGATATGGAATTGGTGCTGTCTGTGCATGGACGATTGATCATTACGTCATGTTTTAAGGAGTTCGCATGAGTGAAACTCTAAATCCAAATAACGTCGATTACAGCGAAGATAAAACGCTGACAGCCGCTTGCAAGCGACTATTACAACAACAAAGCTTCACTACGCAAAACGAGTTACGCGAAGCTCTAGTCAATATAGGCTTTAGAGGCATTAGCCAGTCCACGGTCTCGAGACTGCTTTCTCAGTTAGGCGTGGTCAAAGTCCAAAATGCCTGTGGCAAAAAGGTCTACTGCATTACTGTAGAAACGGCACCAGTGCGGGTTGAGTCCTCTATCTCTTCTCAAATTGAGTTTATTACTCACAACCAAGCCATGGTGGTGGTAAAAACTCACCCTGGTAGTGCTCAGCTTGTTGCCCGCTTAGTCGATATTGATCCACACACCGAAATACTTGGTACAGTGGGTGGCAATGATACGGTATTAGTGATCCCAAAAGATACGGATCATATTGATGCTTGCGAACGTGTGGTTCGAGCGCGACTCGGCGTAGCTTAATGCGCTTTACGTGACCACTCTACGATTCTTTCTCCTCCCGAAGATGAGTGGTCACTCCCTTTCTCAACAAGCAAATGGGAATATTTCGCTTAGCGTGAAACTTATTCGCCCTATCCTCTGTCTGATTGAGTTAAAATGATGAAAACTTAACTCAAGTGGCTCTTCTATGCGCTTTGCTTTATCTCTTTTACTGTTGTGTATTTCGGTTGTTTCCGCTCCGGCATTGGCACTGTTTGGTCAATCCAATTCAGCACCAAGCTTCGGAAATAACAGCAATACGTTTGTTCCGGTAGACCAAGCCTTCCCTTTCAATGCCTTTCAACAAGGTGATCAAGTCTTAATAGATTGGCAGGTCAAAGAAGATTACTACTTGTACCAACATCGTATTTCGATCAGTGGTGAGAACGTCACGATTGGTACCGTAGAAATGCGTGATGGTGAGCCATACAAAGATGAGTTTTTTGGTGATGTAAACATCTACACCACCCCGTTGTTTGTTGAAGTCCCTCTTGCCGACTATCAAGACGGCGCGCGTCTTATTGTTCAATATCAGGGCTGTGCAAAAGCCGGGTTTTGCTACCCACCAGAGACACGTGTAGTTGACTTAACAAGTTTCACCTCAACAAGCAATACAACGCAGACGACTGCAGAACCAACGCCAAACTACACCGAGCCTAAACCAGCAACGCCAGCAGCACCGGTGTCGAGTGAATCAAATTTAGCTTCAAAGCTGAGTGACAACTGGTGGACGCCATTACTGTTTCTCGCACTCGGTGTAGGTCTTGCCTTCACACCATGTGTACTGCCGATGTACCCAATTTTAACCAGCATCGTACTCGGCAGCGGTAAGCTGAGTCATCGCCGAGCATTAGGGCTATCCTTCGTTTACGTGCAAGGTATGGCACTGACATACACCTTGTTAGGCCTTGTCGTCGCATCAGCAGGTATGCAATTTCAAGCGGCGATGCAGCATCCATACGTATTGATTGGATTAAGCCTTCTATTTGTCGCGCTTGCGTTGTCCATGTTTGGCTTGTACACCATTCAACTTCCAAGCGCTGCGCAAACTTGGTTAAACAACCTCAGTAATAAACAGCAAGGTGGCAGTTCATGGGGCGTGTTTGCCATGGGCGCGATTTCTGGCCTCGTTTGTTCGCCTTGTACAACAGCGCCGCTGTCTGGTGCGCTATTGTATGTGGCTCAAAGTGGTGATCTCCTCACTGGCGGTATCGCTCTGTATGCGTTAGCGATGGGCATGGGTATCCCATTGATGTTAGTTGCGGTATTTGGCAATAAGTTACTGCCAAAAGCGGGCAACTGGATGGATCGTGTGAAGACGTTGTTTGGTTTTGTTTTACTTGCCGCACCAATATTTCTACTTGAGCGCATCATTCCTGAATTGTGGGCAACCGTGCTTTGGTCGGGCTTAGGTATCTTAGCGTTCGGTTGGCTTTATCACGTAAAGAACTCACTGCCCTTTGGTGGTTGGAAGCAAAGTGTTGTTGGCATCGTTGCCGTGCTGGGTCTATTTGCATCAGCGCAGCCAGCCCTCAACTACTACTTTGGCGGCAACACCAGTGAACAGCCACAACATCAAATTGCTTTCACACGCATTGCGAACATTGAAGAGTTAAATCAGCAGTTGGCACAAGCAAAGCTCGCTGGTAAGCCCGTGATGCTAGACTTTTACGCCGATTGGTGCGTCGCTTGTAAAGAGTTTGAAAAGTACACCTTCCACCAGCCAGCGGTCGAAGCCAAGTTAAAAGACTTCGTATTGCTTCAGGCGGATGTAACACGCAACCAACCTCAAGACATTCTACTGCTAAAAGAGATGAGCGTTTTAGGCCTTCCTACCATTGAGTTTTGGGATGCACAGGGAGAGCCAATTTCAAACGCTCGTATCACTGGCTTTATGAACGAAGAGACCTTCCTAAGGCATTTGGACACCCATAGTCTTTAAGCTCTTCAGCGACTACTGGTATTGCCGCATTTAGAGAACAAACGGTAATACCAGCCAAAGTGAGCCAGTGCCTATAATCTGCGTAGGAAAAATTGCTTAGAACTAGGCATGGTTTGCTGCGAGCTAGCGGGTCTAACTTCAAAAGCCATAACGACGTTATAAGCAATTTTAACCAGCAGAAATCGGCATTGGTTTGCTTTGGTTGGTATCTATATGCAATTTTGCTAATAAAAGCCGATAGAGTTCAGACTTTTAGCGTATAAATATTGTCCACAACAGCAAAGATGACAATAATCCTATTAACTAAACCTTCATAAGTAGTTAACGTCATGGATTCGACCTACACCATTATCATTGCCGATGATCACCCGCTATTTCGTAATGCACTGTTTCAGTCCGTGCATATGGCCGTGAGTGGTGCCAACTTACTGGAAGCTGATTCACTTGAAGCCTTGCTGAATCTACTCAAGAAAGAAGATGAACCAGACCTTCTCTTGCTCGATCTTAAAATGCCAGGTGCCAACGGTATGTCTGGTTTGATTCAGTTACGTGCAGAGTATCCAGATTTGCCGATCGTCGTCGTGTCAGCCAGTGAAGAACCGGCAGTGGTAACACAAGTCAAAAGTCATGGCGCGTTTGGTTTTATTCCGAAATCAAGTGACATGAGAGAGCTCGTTAGCGCGCTCAACCAAGTACTCAATGGCGAACCTTTCTTTCCTGAAGGTTCCATTACAAATAACGCAGCTTGCAACGATCTTGCTGAGAAAATTGCCACTTTGACACCGCAGCAATACAAAGTACTTGGAATGTTATCTGATGGGCTGCTAAACAAGCAGATTGCCTATGAATTAAATGTATCGGAAGCTACGATCAAAGCCCATATGACGGCGATCTTTAGAAAATTAGGTGTAAAAAACCGAACTCAAGCAGTGATTCTACTTCAACAGTTAGAATCAGAGGTTTAACTTACCTTCATCTGACATTGACACTCTCAGAAATCTGCTAAACTTAGGGCATCAGGCGACAATCTGATTTACCCCTCTGTTCACTAACTCTGGGAGTACTTCTCTTGTTAAGCATCATCATTACCCAATTCGTTGTTCTCTGGGCTGTCATCGATCCCGTTGGCTCAGTTCCTGTCTATCTATCTCAAACTCAGCATCTCTCTGCCAAGCAGCGACGTTTAGTTGCCCTTAAGGCCGTTGCCATTGCAACTGGCGTGTTATTGTTCTTCTTAATAGCTGGACAGTTACTGCTCGAAGCAATGCAGATTCCTCTTCCTGCGTTTCAAGCCGCAGGTGGATTGGTTCTACTGCTCTTTTCATTAACGATGATTTTTGGTGAGTCTAAACCTGAGCAGGAAACCAAGCTCTCAGAGGAAGTAAGCCGCTCAGATCTCGCTGATTTAGCAGTGTATCCGCTCGCGATTCCTTCTATTGCTTCTCCCGGAGCGATGATGGCGATCGTCATGCTCACGGACAACCATCGTTTCTCTCTTGTCGATCAGGGGATCACCGCTGGCGTTATGGTCGGAGTACTTTTAATTACTCTCGTGCTGCTGCTAGGCGCTACCCACATTCAAAAATGGATCGGAAACGTCGGGGCTGCGATCATTAGTCGCGTGATGGGACTCATTTTAGCCGCGGTTGCGGTTAATAACTTGCTGATGGGGATCAAAGATTTCTATGCTGGCTAATACAAATTTATAAAACGAACAATAAAACGTTAGACTTTAGGCTAATTTAACACAACGTTAACATCACAAAAATCAATAGCTCCTTACTAAGTGCCCGTTATATGGGCACTTTTCGTTTTTATCGCCCCGACTAAAGTTGAAAAGAGTTCTTGCCAAGCCCTTGCTAATGTACATGGTGAAACATTTTTTTAACAACCCAAACCAATCGTAAGGAGGCGGCAATGGCGTTTGAAAGTCAGGATAAAGCCAAAGCCTATTGGGATAAGAACGTGAAGCTGATGATCACTCTAATGGTGATTTGGTTCGTTGTATCTTTCGGCTGCGGCATCTTATTTGTCGATCAACTTAATCAATTTCAACTAGGTGGTTACAAGCTAGGTTTCTGGTTTGCTCAACAAGGCTCAATCTATGCCTTCCTAGGTATTATTTTCTACTACGCGTGGAAAATGCGCCAAATTGACCGTGAATTCGGCGTAGATGAGTAAGGAGTCACTCAGATGGATTTGAAAACAATCACTTACCTCGTTGTTGGTGCGACCTTTATCCTTTACATCGGTATTGCGATTTGGGCACGTGCTGGATCAACTAAAGAGTTCTATGTTGCAGGCGGTGGTGTAAACCCAATCGCAAACGGCATGGCAACAGCAGCAGACTGGATGTCAGCAGCATCATTTATCTCTATGGCTGGTCTCATCGCCTTTATGGGTTACGGTGGTTCCGTATTCCTTATGGGTTGGACTGGTGGTTACGTACTTCTAGCACTTCTACTTGCTCCTTACCTACGTAAATTCGGCAAGTTCACAGTACCAGAGTTCGTAGGTGAACGTTTCTACTCTAACGCAGCTCGTATCGTAGCGGTTGTGTGTCTTATCATCGCGTCGGTTACTTACGTTATCGGTCAGATGAAAGGGGTGGGTGTAGCGTTCGGTCGTTTCCTAGAAGTTGATTACTCTACTGGTCTACTGATCGGTATGTGTATCGTATTTATGTACGCGGTAATGGGCGGCATGAAAGGGATCACTTACACGCAGATTGCTCAATATTGCGTACTCATTTTAGCTTACACTATTCCTGCAATCTTTATCTCTCTGCAACTGACTGGTCACCCTCTTCCTCAGATTGGTCTAGGTAGTACCATCCAAGGCACCGATGTCTATCTACTCGACCGGCTCGACCAGGTGGTCACCGAACTCGGCTTTAGTGAATACACCACTCAAGTCCGTGGTGATACGTTAAACATGTTTGTTTACACCATGTCACTGATGATCGGTACTGCAGGCCTTCCACACGTAATCATCCGTTTCTTCACAGTACCTAAGGTTCGTGACGCACGTACATCTGCTGGTTGGGCTCTAGTGTTCATCGCTATCCTATACACAACGGCTCCTGCAGTATCTGCAATGGCTCGTCTAAACCTAATGGATACAGTTAATCCAGCACCAGGTCAGCACCTTGCTTATGATGAGCGTCCTGACTGGTTCAAGAACTGGGAGAAAACAGGTCTACTTGGCTTTGATGATAAGAACGGCGATGGCGTAATCCAATACACTTCTAGCGCAGAAACAAACGAGCTAAAAGTTGACCGTGACATCATGGTACTGGCTAACCCTGAGATTGCGAAGCTACCAAACTGGGTAATCGCGCTTGTGGCAGCAGGTGGTCTAGCAGCGGCACTCTCCACTGCAGCAGGTCTATTGCTCGCTATCTCGTCCGCAATATCCCATGACTTAATTAAAGGCGTCATCAATCCGAATATATCCGAGAAGAAAGAACTGCTCGCCAGTCGAATATCTATGGCGGTGGCGATTGCAGTCGCGGGTTACCTCGGGCTCAATCCACCAGGCTTTGCCGCCGGTACGGTAGCTCTGGCCTTCGGTCTCGCCGCGTCGTCTATCTTCCCGGCTCTGATGATGGGTATCTTCAGCAAGGGTATCAACAAGGAAGGCGCAATCGCAGGTATGATTGCAGGTATCAGTATCACGCTATTCTACGTATTCCAACACAAAGGCATCCTATTCGTTGCTGATTGGAAGTACCTAGAAAGCTGGGGTAGCAACTGGTTCCTAGGCATCGAGCCAAACGCATTTGGTGCCATCGGCGCAGTATTTAACTTCGCAGTAGCGTTCGCTGTATCGAAAGTAACAGCTGAAACTCCACAAGAAGTAAAAGATTTGGTTGAGCACGTACGTGTACCAGCAGGTGCTGGCGGTGCGGTAGACCACTAATAAAACAATACTTAAACCACAAAAGCCCCGCTTGGGGCTTTTTTATTCGCTTAACTTATTCTAATAATTAAAGATTCTCTGAACAGTAGCAAGGACGTATAGGAATGCCATTGGTTCTATATTCAGGGATTACGGAAAACGAACAGATAATTGATGGAACTAGTATTTTATGTTCAAAAATAAGCACTTTCTAATCGCATTATTAATTGCCCCAATTCTTTCTCTGATTGCCTACTTTGGTACTGATATGGCGCTGAGTGAGAAGCCTCATGCGGCGAAAGAGGGAGAAACCTATAAGCTGGCCGCGAAATCAAACTGCCGCTACACCAGTGGTTTGTGCGATATGACAAATGGTGAATTTAAAGTGCAGTTCCGCTCAGACAAACTCACCGCACAAGGACTAGACCTATCCTTAAAAGCCGCTTTTCCATTAGAAGGGGTTAAATTATCGATTGTTGATAGCCAAGAACAGAATGCTCAACCTATCGAAATGGCATCAACAGACAGCACTGGACAACATTGGGCAGTCTCACTACCAAAACCAACCTCAGCAGAGAGTTGGCTAAGAGTCGCGATTCAAGCTGAAGGCACACTGTACTACGGCGAAACCCAAACCGCTTTTGTAAAATATGAGACCTTGTTTACTGAATAACGTGAATCAAGAACTGTAATAAAATTTCAACATAAATAGGTATTGCAGTGACTCGCAAGGCGTTACATTCACTTGCACAATATTTGCAAACTTAGCCTACAGTAATTGACTCGAAGCAACATTTTTCGCTAGATTGTCTACCTAACAAGGAACATTGGATGTAATTTTTTTACAAGGCAGGATGATAATGAACGAGAAATACTCTGCGCTCAGAAGCAATGTGAGCATGCTTGGACACTTGCTCGGCAACACCATCAAGGACGCACATGGTGACGTACTTCTAGAGAAAGTAGAAACCATTCGTAAACTTTCTAAGTCCGCCCTAGCAGGCAATCAAACCGACCGAAACAGCTTGATCGAAGAGATTAAAAGCCTGCCAAATGATCAGCTCACACCAGTTGCTCATGCATTCAACCAATTTCTAAACCTAACTAACATGGCGGAGCAGTACCATACTATTTCTCGCCATTGTGATGCGCACGTTTGTGAACCTGACGCCATCAACACTCTTTTCTCTAAGCTAAGCCAAAGCGACATCAGCAAGTTCGATACTGCGCAAGCCGTACGTGACTTGAACATCGAGCTTGTTTTGACTGCACACCCAACTGAAATCACTCGTCGCACCATGATCAACAAGCTGGTCAAAATCAACGAGTGCCTTTCTAAACTTGAGCTCAACGACCTATCAGTAAAAGAGCGCGCGAAAACAGAACGTCGTCTAGAGCAGCTCATTGCACAGAGTTGGCACTCTGACACTATTCGTCAGCAGCGCCCTTCACCACTTGATGAAGCGAAATGGGGCTTCGCGGTTGTGGAAAACTCGCTTTGGGAAGCGGTACCAGATTTCTTACGCGAACTTGATGAGCGTTTAGAAGGTTACTTAGGTGAAGGCCTACCGATCGATGCTCGCCCAGTTCACTTCTCATCTTGGATGGGCGGCGACCGCGATGGTAACCCGTTTGTGACTCACACAGTAACACGCGAAGTACTACTACTCTCACGTTGGAAAGCTGCAGACCTTTACCTAAACGACATCAATGAGCTTGTTAGTGAGCTATCGATGACGCAGTGTAATGACGCCGTCCGCGCTTTAGCGGGTGATGATGAGCATGAACCTTACCGTGCTGTTCTAAAACAACTGCGTGCACTGCTAAACGAAACTAAAGAGATTCTAGACGCGAAAGTTCACGGTCAAAAACTGGCTGTAAAAGCGCCACTCCAACGTGTAGAGCAACTGTGGGAACCGCTATACGCTTGTTACCAATCGCTGCATGAGTGTGGCATGGGCATCATCGCCGACGGTTCTCTACTAGATACGCTACGTCGAATTAAAGCGTTTGGTGTTCACTTAGTTCGTCTTGATGTTCGCCAAGAGAGTACACGTCACTCAGATGTCCTTTCTGAACTTACCCGTTACCTAGGTATTGGTGATTACGACCAATGGAGCGAGCAAGATAAAGTTGCGTTCCTAACCAATGAGCTAGCATCTAAGCGCCCTCTATTGCCTCGCGACTGGGAGCCATCAGAAGCGGTTAAAGAGGTACTGGATACCTGTAAGATCGTCGCAGCCCAACCACGTGAAGCCTTTGGTGCTTACGTAATCTCAATGGCGCGTACTGCGTCTGATGTTCTTGCCGTTCACCTTCTGCTTCAAGAAGCCGGTTGTCCGTATCGCATGGACGTATGTCCTCTGTTTGAAACACTGGATGACTTGAACAACGCAGAAGCGGTTATCAAACAGTTGATGAGCATCGACCTCTACCGTGGCTTTATTCAAAACCACCAAATGGTCATGATTGGCTACTCTGACTCAGCAAAGGATGCAGGCGTAATGTCAGCAGGTTGGGCTCAATACCACGCAATGGATTCACTGGTAAAAGTTGCCGAAGAAGAAGGCGTTGAACTGACGCTATTCCACGGTCGCGGCGGTACGATTGGTCGTGGTGGTGCTCCTGCCCATGCAGCACTGCTATCTCAGCCACCAAAGAGTCTTAAAGGCGGCCTGCGTGTAACTGAACAAGGTGAGATGATTCGCTTTAAGTTAGGCCTTCCAGACGTAGCCGTGAACAGCTTTAACCTGTACGCGAGTGCCATTCTAGAAGCCAACCTGCTGCCGCCACCAGAGCCTAAGCAAGAATGGCGTGACCTGATGGATGTTCTATCTGAAGTCAGCTGTGAAGCGTACCGCCGCGTTGTTCGTGGTGAACCAGATTTTGTTCCTTACTTCCGTCAAGCGACTCCTGAACTAGAGCTAGGCAAACTGCCACTTGGTTCTCGTCCTGCGAAGCGTAATCCAAACGGTGGTGTAGAGAGCTTACGTGCGATTCCATGGATCTTCTCTTGGAGTCAAAACCGCCTTGTACTGCCAGCATGGTTGGGTGCAGGTGAAGCGATTCAATACTCGGTAGATAAAGGCCATCAGGCGCTACTGGAAGAGATGTGTCGTGAGTGGCCATTCTTCTCAACTCGCCTAGGTATGCTTGAAATGGTTTACACCAAATGTAACCTTGAAATTTCTCGCTACTACGATGAGCGCCTTGTTGACAATAACCTGCTTTCACTTGGTGATCGTCTACGTGATCAACTGCAGCAAGACATCAAGTCAGTGCTAAATGTAGAGAACAACGAGAACTTAATGCAGAGCGACCCTTGGGGTTTAGAATCAATCCGCCTACGCAACATCTACGTAGAGCCATTGAACATGCTTCAAGCAGAACTTCTATACCGTACTCGTCAAAACGAAGAGTCGGCACCAGAGCTAGAAGAAGCACTGATGGTGACTATTGCAGGTATCGCTGCGGGTATGCGTAACACAGGTTAATCACTTTATAACCTAGAAAACTGAGAGGTTGGTGTGAAAACACCAACCTTTTTTTGTATCTCTCAAACTCAAAAGTCCAATATTTACCACCACAAAAAGAGACAAATAAACAAAATCATCAATACAAAAATCCATTCAATCCGCCCTATTGAGATTTTTGTCAGTTTTTTGGGTTATTTTGTCCTTCTATTCCACTTTATGCTTATTATTTAGATATACTACTCAACCGCTGTAAGTAACACATAACAAATCTACATACTGCAGCTCCTCGATAATTCATTTATCGATCTTAGGTGATAAACGGCTTTTAAGGTGACATGACCAACAAGTGTTGGTGCCACTTTCTCTACTGATGATCAGTGCCTCAAGAAGCACGACAGCAAATAAGTGGTTGTATTTTTTAGTTTATTTACCATTTGGATTGAAGACATGTCATTACCACACGTTATCTTAACCGTTCTAAGCACACGCGACGCAACTGGATACGATATCACTAAAGAGTTTTCTGCGACGATCGGCTACTTCTGGAAAGCTAGCCACCAGCAAGTTTACCGCGAGCTAAACAAAATGGCGCAGAACAACTTGGTTACTTGTGTTTTAGAACCTCAAGAAGGTAAACCTGACCGTAAGGTTTACTCAATCACAGACGCAGGTCGCATTGCCCTAGGGGAATGGTTCGACCAACCAACGGCACACCCAACAGTTCGCGACGAATTCTCAGCGAAACTGATGGCTTGTGCAGTACAACCAGCGGCACCATACCAAGCACAGCTTGCTGAATTGGTAGAAGAGTCTCGCAAGCTAGTAGCGCACTACCAAGAGATTGAGAATGCATACTACCCAGCGACAGCTGCACTTGATAAGCAGCAACGTCTGGAGCGTCTAACACTTCGTCGCAACCTATTAATCCGTCAAGCTTGGATCGAGTGGGCTGAAGAAGTATTAGCCGAGCTAGAAGAGCTGGCATAACTGACACATAAACGAAAAAAGGTTGGCAATTGCCAACCTTTTCTTGTTTTTGAGGTTAAGAATTAAATTCCATCCCCACCGATAAAGCTTTGTGAGCGACCATTGAACTGCTGGTCCATATCCAGAGAAGGCTTATCTGTTTTAGGTCGTCCAACAATTTTCGCTGGCACACCTGCAACCGTTGTATGAGCAGGTACTGGCTGTAGCACCACAGAACAAGAGCCAATCTTAGCGCCCTCACCCACCTCAATATTACCTAGAATTTTCGCACCAGCACCGATCATCACACCTTCACGGATTTTCGGGTGTCGATCACCGCACTCTTTACCTGTACCGCCGAGGGTTACGTCCTGCAGAATAGACACATCATTCTCTACTACTGCCGTTTCACCAATAACAATACCAGTCGCGTGGTCAAGCATGATGCCATGACCAATGCGAGCCGCCGGATGAATATCCACCTGACATGCAACAGAGATTTGGTTTTGAAGATAGGTAGCAAGAGCAATACGGCCCTGTTTCCACAGCCAATTTGCCACTCGGTAGCCTTGCAGAGCGTGATAACCCTTTAAGTAAAGCAAAGGCATCGAATACATTGCGACAGCAGGATCTCGGTTCACCGTCGCACAGATGTCGCAAGCAGCAGCAGCACTAATACTTGGATCGGCGTTCAGTGCCTCTTCAACCACTTCACGCACCGCCATCGCTGGCATTGAAGCGGTATTAAGCTTATTCGCTAGAATATAGCTTAGCGCGGCGCTTAGGCTATCATGCTTAATAATAGTGGCATGATAGAAGCTTGCTAACATTGGCTCTTGCTCAGAAAGCTCTCGTGCTTCCTTTACAATAGTTTGCCAAACCTTCTGTTTCTCACAATGTTTCATTTCAATTCCTAGTACTGAATCCCTAGTCTCTAGATAATAACTCTATGCTTACAGAGCGCTATTAAGCTTCTGATTTTTTGTCTCGTGCAAGCAGGTCTTTCGCTGCAAGATGTGCATCTTTCCCTTGATACAATACTTGATAAATTTGGTCAACAATTGGCATCTCAACGCCCATGCGTTCAGCGAGCAAGAAAACCTCTTTGGTATTACGGTAACCTTCAACAACCTGACCAATCTCTTCCTGCGCGGTATCAACATCTTTACCTTGGCCCAATGCTAAACCGAAGCGACGGTTACGTGACTGGTTATCAGTACATGTAAGAACAAGGTCACCAAGACCAGCCATACCCATAAAGGTTTCGGGCTGCGCGCCTAAAGCTGCACCTAAGCGTGTCATCTCCGCAAGGCCACGAGTGATTAATGCGGTACGAGCATTGGCACCAAAACCAATACCATCCGACATACCCGCACCAATCGCAATTACGTTCTTCACCGCCCCACCGAGCTGCATGCCAATGAAGTCGCTGTTAGCGTATACACGGAATGTCTTACTACAGTGGATTTTCTCTTGCAGGTCAGCCACAAAATCAGCATCAGGTGACGCAACAGAAATCGCCGTTGGCATACCCATCGCAAGCTCTTTCGCGAACGTTGGCCCTGATAGTACCGCCAGTGAATAGTTTTCACCGATCACATCGAACGCAACCTCTTTAAGTAGGCGACCTGTTTCAGGCTCTAGACCTTTGGTTGCCCAACAAATTCGAGTGTCTTCACGTAGGTGTGGCTTAACGCTGTTCAACACAATACCAAATACATGGCTAGGCACCACAACCAGTAGGTCACGACTCGCTTGAACTGCCTTTTCTAAATCTGATTCAACAATTAACGACTCAGGAAACTCAATGCCTGGTAAGAATTCATGGTTAGCACGATCCGCTTCAAGTCGAGCCATGTGCTCAGGATCGTGCCCCCAAATTACTACGTTCGCACCGTTACGTGCCAATGAGATAGCCAGTGATGTGCCGTATGAGCCCGCACCGATGACTGTCATTGCAATCTCTCTACCGTAGCCATTGTTGGTCTTATCTTTCATTATTCCGCCTAATTGTCATTAAGGTGACTAGAATCTTGTCGTTAACCACTGCACTGCGCAGAAATCAAAAACAAGCGCCCAGTCTTTGGGTGTAAAAAACAAAAAATGCACATCGCATCAACTGGGACACTCTGTGCATTTTATACAGCCCCTCTGCTATACAGAGGAAGTCAATTACGCTTCAGCTTGACCTTCAGTCTGAGCTTGCTGCTGTAGGTAGTTCATAAACAGAGCGTCAAAGTTAACTGGCGCTAGGTTTAGTTGAGGGAACGTACCTTTAACCACTAGGCTTGAGATAGTTTCACGAGCGTAAGGGAATAGGATGTTCGGGCAGAATGCACCTAGGCAATGAGCTAGTTGACCTGCTTCCATGTTACCAGCAGTAAAGATACCACCTTGTTGAACTTCACATAGGAATGCATTGTCTTCAGCGTTCTTAACTGTCACTGTTAGACGTAGAACAACTTCGTATACACCTTCACCTAGTTCACGGCTTTGAGTGTCTAGATCCAGTTTCACATCTGGGTTCCACTCTTTTTGGAACATATCTGGTGAGTTTGGCGCTTCAAAAGAAACGTCTTTTAGGAAGATACGTTGAATCGCAAAGTTCTGTGCGTCTTGTTGTGGTGCTGCTTCAGCCATTATTAAAATCCTTTAATCCTGCAATAAATAGTCTGATTGGAGACTAACCGAGAGACGTTGCTATGACTAGGTTTCCAATGAAATTCGTGGAACTCTTCACATCTCTCTAAAACAAACGCCGATTTTTCAATCAGCGTTTCGATAATCAGCGTTGGAATTACTTCTTGCCTTTAACCAAAGGCATGTTTGCTTCACTCCAAGCGACCAAACCGCTTTTCAGCAGGTTCACATTTTCAAAACCTGCTTTAGCAAGAAGGTTTGCACTCTCTTGAGCCGTTTGACCAGTCTTACATACCACAATGATTGGGTCTGATTTGTGGTTTTCAAGGCTACCGAAGTTACCCGCTTTGATATCTGACGGCAAAATGTGAAGTGCATCAGTAATGTGACCTTTGCGGAACTCATCTTTACTACGGATATCGACCACAACGCCGTTTTCACGGTTCATTAGGTGAGTGGTTTGTGCTGCAGTGATCTCTTTGTAAGCCGCTGTCGTTGACTTAACGATGTTCATGATCAGGGCGATAACAAGACCTACCCAAACCACAGATAGAATCATGTTCTCTTGAAAAAATGCGATGTACTCTTGCATGTCCTGTGCTCTTTGATAATAGAACCGCAGCTTCTAAGATGAAGGGGATTGCGATTCTAGGCTAAAAATTCAGTTCTGAAGTATAGCGAGGTTAAGATGCCTAAGCGAGTCAATTACACTCAGAATAGGAATCTATTACACATTTCTCTACGCTCGTGGAAACGGAAACGCGGTCACTTGATCAATATGATCACAGCCGATCGCCAGCATAATGAGTCGATCGATACCCAGTGCAACCCCGGCACATTCTGGTAACCCCGATTCTAGGGCTGCAATTAAATGGTGATCGATAGGCTGAGGGGAAAGCCCCATCTCGATACGTTTTACATTATCTGATTCGAATCGATTGAGCTGCTCTTGTGGGTTATCCAGCTCATGGAAACCGTTCGCCAATTCAATACCTTTAAAATAGACTTCGAATCTGTCCGCCACTCGTGGATCCGCTTGATTAATTTTCGCCAATGCCGCTTGTGACGCTGGGAAGTCGTAGACAAAGGCAGGGACATCCTGACCAATCTTGCCTTCAACACCAATACTGAATAACAACTGAAGTAGTGTATCTCTGTCTTCTTCAGGATCAGCGATATCACTCAAGCCTAACGTTCGAGCAGACGCTTTTAGTTCATCCATTGAGCCTTCTAGTGGGCATACCCCTAGCACTTTTATAAAGGCTTGCTGGTAAGTCATTCGCTGAGCATAAGCGCAGCCTAAGACAAGCTGAAGCAGTGCATCCATCTCATCCATCAACTTGTGGTGCTCAAACCCGACTCGATACCACTCAAGCATGGTGAACTCAGGGTTGTGGTAACGACCGTTTTCTTCATTGCGAAAGGCTTTATTAATCTGATAGATACAACCACTGCCCGCCGCCAGTAGTCGCTTCATATGGAATTCTGGGCTAGTCATAAAATAGAGCTGACTGCCATCCGCATAACCTGGACCAACAAACTCGGTTTGGAAGGTATGGAGATGGACATCAGTCACCGTGGCGTGACTCATTGCTGGGGTGTCGACCTCAAGAACATCACGCTCAGCGAAAAACTGACGAATCTTGGCCAAAATACCTGCGCGTTGGCGAAGCTGTTCAACCGATGCGGTCGGCTTCCATTCAGTGCTCATAGCAGAAAATCTCATATAAAAATCTGGCAAGGAAAATATCAAGTTTGCTGTGCTTTGCCTAGTTCAATATTGAAGCAAGTTAATAACGTTGCACAGTGCAAAAAACATCCTTTATTAACTCTGATATCAATGATGGCAATGTCATGTAACAGCGCTTTAACAAGCCCTATTAAAGGCGAGCAAGGTAATTGATTGTTGCCGTGATTGCAGTCACATAACCTATATTTTTTATGCCCTCTGATGCATTACCGAAGCAAAACCCTAAATAAATCAATTTTTCTGCAAATTAGCTCTTCTACACTAACCCTACCACTTTTGGGGAGTAACCCCATTTTATTATAACAAGCGGACTATTCCGCAATTTCACACTGGAGGATAACTGTGCAAATTATCACCACAGATATCGCAGTCATCGGCGCAGGCGGCGCTGGTCTTCGTACTGCTATTGCAGCAGCTGAAGCAAACCCTGACTTAGAAGTAGCGCTTATTTCTAAAGTTTATCCAATGCGTTCCCACACGGTCGCTGCAGAAGGTGGCTCAGCAGCAGTTATCAAGGATGAAGATAGCCTAGACAACCACTTCAACGACACTGTTGGCGGTGGCGACTGGCTATGTGAACAGGACGTTGTTGAATACTTTGTAGAAAATGCGACTCGCGAAATGATCCAAATGGAGCAATGGGGCTGCCCATGGAGTCGTAAAGAGAACGGTGAAGTCAACGTACGCCGCTTCGGCGGTATGAAAGTTGAGCGCACTTGGTTCGCAGCCGATAAAACCGGCTTCCACATGCTTCACACCCTATTCCAGACATCAATGAAGTACGACAACATCAAACGTTTTGATGAGTACTTTGTGGTGGATCTACTTGTGGACGAAGGTGAGGTTCAAGGCCTTATCGCGATTCACATGTCAGAAGGTGAATTGGTCACTATCAAAGCTAAATCCGTTGTACTTGCAACGGGTGGCGCAGGTCGTGTTTATCACTGTAACACTAACGGCGGTATCGTAACGGGCGACGGCATGGCGATGGCTTACCGTCACGGCGTTCCTCTACGTGATATGGAGTTCGTTCAATACCACCCAACAGGTCTTCCTGGTACAGGCATCCTAATGACCGAAGGTTGCCGTGGTGAAGGCGGTATCATCGTCAACAAGAATGGCTACCGTTACCTACAAGATTACGGCATGGGCCCAGAAACTCCAGTTGGCCAGCCGAAGAACAAATACATGGAACTGGGTCCTCGTGACAAAGTTTCGCAAGCTTTCTGGCACGAACAGCAGAAAGGCAACACCATCAAGCACCCTCTTGGTGATGTCGTACATCTAGACCTTCGCCATTTAGGTGAAGAGTATCTACAAGAGCGTCTACCGTTCATCTGTGAACTAGCAAAAGCTTACGTGAACGTTGACCCTGCGAAAGAGCCGATTCCAATTCGTCCAACTGTTCACTACACCATGGGTGGTATTGAAACCAACGGCGAATGTGAAACACGCATTAAAGGTCTATTCGCGGTTGGCGAATGTGCTTCCGTTGGTCTTCACGGTGCAAACCGCTTAGGTTCTAACTCACTGGCTGAGTTCGTGGTATTCGGCCGCGTAGCAGGTGAGCAAGCAGTGAAGCGCGCTGCAGAATTCAAAGGCTGGAATGAAGAGTCTATCGCGGCTCAAGTGAAAGCGGTTGAAGAGCGCATCGCAGCACTGATGAATCAAGAAGGCGATGAAAACTGGGCTGATATCCGTACTGAGATGGGTCACACCATGGAAGCGGGTTGTGGTATCTACCGTCAAGAAGATCTGATGCAAGCAACGATCGATAAGATCACTGAGCTGAAATCACGCTACAAAAACATCAGCATCAAAGACAAAGGCAAAGTGTTCAACACTGACCTTCTCTACGCTATCGAAGTGGGCTACGGCCTAGAAGTTGCTGAAGCTATGGTTCACTCTGCAATCCTACGTAAAGAGTCACGCGGTGCGCACCAACGTCTAGATGACAACTGCACGGAACGTGATGACGTGAACTTCCTTAAGCACTCTCTGGCCTTCTTTAAAGAAGATGCAGCGCCAAGTATCGACTACAGCAACGTGAAGATTACTAAGTCACAACCAAAAGCACGTCTATACGGTGAAGCCGCAGAGAAAGCAGCGGCTGCTGAAAAAGCTGCTGAAGCAGAAGCGAAGAAAGCAGAGGAGCAAGCATAATGTCAGCGAATCGCATCCAAAAAGTAGAGGTTCTTCGTTACGATCCTGAGAAAGACGCAGAGCCGCATTTTCAAACCTTCGAAGTGCCGTTTGATGAAACAATGTCAACGCTTGACGCTCTGGGCTACATCAAAGACAACCTAGACAAAGACCTTTCATACCGTTGGTCTTGTCGTATGGCGATCTGTGGTTCTTGCGGCATCATGGTTAACGGCGTGCCTAAGCTAGCATGTAAGAGCTTCCTGCGTGATTACCCAAATGGCGTGAAGATCGAACCATTAGCAAACTTCCCAATCGAGAAAGACTTAATCGTTGATATGACGCCGTTTATCGAGCGCCTAGAAGCAATCAAGCCTTACATCATTGGTAACGACCGTAAGCCTGAAGATGGCGCGAACCTGCAAACACCTGAGCAGATGGCGAAGTACAAGCAGTTCGCTGGCTGTATCAACTGTGGCTTGTGTTACGCAGCGTGTCCTCAGTTTGGCCTAAACCCAGAGTTTATTGGCCCAGCGGCACTGACACTGGCTCATCGCTACAACCTAGATAGCCGTGACAACGGTAAATCAGAGCGTATGGCACTGATCAATGGTGAAAACGGTGCTTGGGGCTGTACGTTCGTGGGTTACTGTTCTGACGTTTGTCCGAAGAACGTAGACCCAGCGGCAGCGGTAAACCAAGGTAAAGTGGAGTCTTCAATGGACTTCGTTATCTCTATGTTCAAGCCTGATGGCACACCAACAAAAACTGCAGAGGAGGCGTAAGATGAGCAACCGTAAACCTTACGTTCGCGAAGTTAAACGTACTTGGTGGAAGAACCACCCGTTTTACCGCTTCTACATGCTGCGTGAAGCAACCGTTCTGCCGCTAATCTTGTTCACACTGTTCCTGACCTTTGGCCTAGGTTCGCTAGTGAAAGGCCCTGAAGCTTGGCAAACGTGGCTAAACTTCATGGCAAACCCAGTTGTGATCGCGATTAACATCGTTGCTCTACTTGGTAGCCTGCTGCATGCTCAAACTTTCTTTAGCATGATGCCGCAAGTAATGCCGATTCGCCTTAAAGGAAAGCCAGTTGATAAGAAAATCATTGTGCTGACTCAGTGGGCTGCAGTCGCGTTTATTTCACTGATTGTGCTTGTCGTTGTTTAAGGAGCTATGACTATGAAACCGAATTATTCTGTAGATAGAGCCCCTAAGCGTTCTGATGAGCCAATCTGGTGGGGCCTATTTGGCGCAGGCGGTACTTGGTTTGCGATGATCACTCCAATCACTATTTTGGTGCTTGGCGTATTAGCACCACTAGGCGTGATTAACTCAGAAGCGCTAAGCTATGAGCGTGTTGCAGACTTTGCCACCAGCATTATCGGCGCACTGTTTATCATTGGTACGCTTGCCCTACCAATGTGGCATGCAATGCACCGCGTACACCACGGTATGCACGACCTAAAATTCCATACTGGTTTAGTCGGTAAAGTAGCGTGTTACGCATTTGCAGGTCTTATCTCGGCATTGGCTGTTATTTTTATCTTCATGATTTAACCAGCAGAAGATAAAACTAAGCCCGCTCAATTGAGCGGGCTTTTTCGTTTCTATTGATATCCCGATTGGGATTACAGGATAAAGCGGCTTAGATCTTCGTCTTCAATCGTATCGCCCAGTTTCGCTTTCACGTACTCAGCGTCGATGGTTAGCTTAGAGCCTGACTTATCGGTTGCTTCAAATGATATTTCATCCATCAAACGCTCCATCACAGTATGTAGACGACGAGCACCGATGTTTTCCGTGGTTTCGTTCACTGTCCACGCCGCTTCAGCGATTTGAGTAATACCTTCTTCCGTAAACTCAACATCGACCTCTTCTGTCTTCATCAACGCAACGTATTGCTCGGTTAACGATGCTTTTGGCTCAGTGAGAATACGTTTGAAGTCATGGCTAGATAGCGCTTCGAGTTCAACACGAATAGGCAGACGACCTTGTAGTTCAGGAATCAGATCTGATGGCTTGGCCACTTGGAATGCGCCTGAAGCAACAAATAGGATATGGTCGGTCTTAACCATGCCGTGCTTAGTCGATACCGTGCTACCTTCAATCAAAGGCAGTAGGTCACGCTGAACACCTTCTCGAGAAACGTCAGGGCCAGAGCTCTCACCACGCTTACAGATCTTGTCGATTTCATCAATGAACACGATACCGTTGTTTTCTACGTTGAAGATTGCTTGCTCTTTTAGCTCTTCTTGATTTACAAGCTTCGCCGCTTCTTCTTCAGTCAGTGCTTTGAATGCTTCTTTGATTTTCAGCTTGCGCTTTTTCTTCGTATCGCCTGCTAGGTTTTGGAACATGCCCTGAAGCTGGTTTGTCATCTCTTCCATACCAGGAGGAGCCATGATCTCCACACCCATTTGTGGTGCAGCAACATCGATTTCAATCTCTTTGTCGTCTAGCTTGCCTTCACGAAGCTTCTTGCGGAAGATTTGACGTGTGTTTGATGAACTTTCATCTTGTTGCTCGTTTTGACCCCAAGCATCACGAGCCGGTGGAAGTAGCGCGTCTAAGATACGCTCTTCAGCTTGCTCTTCTGCGCGGAATTTAACTTTTTCCATCGCTTGCTGATGAGTCATCTTAATCGCAACGTCAGTTAGGTCACGGATAATGGTTTCCACTTCCTTACCTACGTAGCCCACCTCGGTAAACTTAGTCGCTTCTACCTTGATGAAAGGCGCATTGGCTAGCTTAGCAAGACGACGAGCGATTTCAGTTTTACCTACACCCGTTGGACCAATCATCAGAATGTTCTTAGGCGTTACTTCAACACGCAAGCTCTCTTCAAGCTGCATACGACGCCAGCGGTTACGTAGTGCAATCGCCACAGAACGTTTTGCTTTTTCTTGGCCAATGATATGACGGTTCAGTTCATGAACAATTTCGCGAGGAGTCATTTCAGACATAGTCAGTTTCCTTTAAATTCTTGTTGCCACTATCTTTGTTTATTCCGCCAGATTACTCGGCTTGATCGGCTGGGATTTCTAGTTCTTCGATAGTGTGGTGATGGTTCGTAAACACACAGATATCACCGGCAATTTTCAGTGATTTTTCTGCGATGTCACGAGCATCTAATTCGGTATTTTCTAATAGAGCAGTGGCTGCCGCTTGAGCAAAGTTACCACCTGAACCAATGGCAATCAGGTCGTTCTCAGGCTGAACCACATCACCATTACCTGTAATGATAAGTGATGCTGTTTCATCGGCTACAGCTAACAGCGCTTCTAGCTTGCGCAGAGCACGATCACTACGCCAATCTTTTGCCAGTTCAACGGCTGCTTTGGTTAAATGGCCTTGGTGCATTTGCAGCTTGCTTTCAAATTTTTCAAACAGCGTGAAAGCATCTGCCGTACCACCAGCAAAGCCAGCTAAAACTTTGTTGTTGTACAGGCGACGCACTTTGCGCGCATTGCCCTTCATTACTGTGTTACCCAGAGATACTTGGCCATCACCAGCGATGACGACTTTATTATTACGACGTACAGATACAATGGTAGTCACGAGTAGGGCCTCATAGTTGTTTTAATCTCGGTGTTAAAAGTTATATGAGGTTATAGACAAAGGAATTCAAGGGGAGAAGGAAGGTTACAAATGATGAGAAATCTATTTATTCTGCCGCCATCTAGAGCAAATAAAAAAGCGAACCCATCGAGGTTCGCTTTTCATCTATTTACTGCGACTCTTTCCAAATCGCACAAGGTTCAATCTTCGCACGTTGCAGTTTGTGCTTATCTCGCTCTGCATCACGCTTGAGCTTGTATGGACCAAGTACTACTCGATACCAGCTGCTGCCCTCTTTCTTGCGGATTTCACTGCTAATACCTTGGAATGCGATGTCCAGTTTGCGCGCTTCAGCTTGCTGAGCCTTCTTGTACGCACCACACTGCATGATGTATGGGATTTTCGATATTACCTGCTCTTTCGCTTGCACTTCTACTTCACGACTAGGCAAGCTTTCCACGTAATCCCACTTCTCTTCTGGAGGCGGTGGTAATTTCGCTTGCGGTTTTGGCTTAGGTTTTGTTTTAGCAGGCTCAACAACCGGTGTTGGCGGCTCAGGATCATTGCTTAAAAGATACAGGCCATAACCAAACGCACTGACAAGCAATACTGCCAGTAAACCACTGCGCCAAGGCTTACGGCGAGGCGCTGTCTTTTTTGCGGGCTTACGGCTATTTCCACCACGGCCACGTTTTACATAATCTCTATTTGCCACGACTAAACATCAATAAAGTTGGTTACCACTGTCGGTATGTTAATCCAGAATGCGATGCGATGACAGACTAGAAATGGAAGCGGCGCATCAAAATGCGCCGCTTAGGATATCTAGCTTAAATCATACGAGGTGGTGCCGCACTTTCACGAACAACCAAAGTGGTTTCGAGTAAGCGAGAGCCCGCTCGAACGTCATGGCCTCTCAATAGCTCAAGCATCATCAACATAGCTTGACGGCCAATCTCGTAGCGAGGCTGAGAAATAGTGGTTAGCGGTGGATCGCAGTACTGCGCGAAATGAATATCATCGAAGCCCACAACAGAAAGATCTTGTGGTACTCGCAGACCGAGCTTTTTCGCTTCTTGGATTGCGCCAATCGCCATCGCATCGTTGTGGCAGAAAATCGCGGTCGGTGGTTCAGGCAGAGCAAGTAATTGACGAACGGCTTTCGCACCAGCCTCAAAAGTGAAATCACCGTATGTACAGAAGTTTTGATTCATTGTGATTCCCGCACGGCGCAGCGCTTGCTGGTAACCTTGATGGCGGAACTGACACAGCACTGCAGATTCTGGCCCTGAGATTTGAGCCACACGTTTATGCCCCATCTGAGTCAGATAGTTAACCGCTTCAAACGCTGAAGTTAAGTTGTCAATGTGTACGGTAGGCAATTCAAGCTCTGGCGCAAATTCACACGCCATGACCATAGGTGGTAAGTTTTTCTGCTCAGGTTTACTGACGTCAAATGGAAGATCAGTCCCTAGCAACAGCATTCCATCAGCTTGTTTAGTGAACACGAGATTAACGAAAGAGCTTTCACGTTTCTTCTGTTGGCCACTATCACCTAATAGAACGATGTATCCATGCTCCATAGCCGCATCTTCGATACCACGAATGATCTCGGTATAGTACGGGTCACAGATATCAGGAATGATTGCGATGATTGTTTTGGATTCGTTACGACGTAGATTACGTGCTAACGAGTTTGGTGAATAACCAGCTTCTAAAACCGCATCTTCAACTCTTTTCCTTGTTGCTGATGATACTTTTTCTGGATTCATTAGCGCTCGTGAAACCGTCGCTGTTGAAACTCCCGCAAGCTGGGCAACATCCTTCATTGTCGCCATATTTTCTTAACCCTCTTAAATAACCTTATCTGGTAGCTCAGTTGCCACCTAAACCTAATTGAATTGCATCTCATCGACCAAACGGACAATACGATGTTATTTGTAGGTTAGTACCTATCTTCTCATTAATTTCGACAACGCAATCGTTTAACTATCAAACTATGACTTGAAAACAATACTTTGCACATCACCTAGTTTATTCATTTAAGGGCACAAAGTTACGGGAGATTTAACAAAATGAGCAGCCAATGGGAGATCTTGGTCACAATTAAATGAAAAAGGCATGCATGCAATATTCTTAAAAGCAGACCAAAGGAGAGGATTGAGTCTGATTTTATAAAAAATCAGATCAAAGAGAGCCGTTGATTAACTCAGATCTTGTGGCTCAATATCGAGTGACCAACGCACTTTTTTGGCATTAGGCAGCATCTGGATAGCGGGCTTAGCACTCGACAATAATTTCTGCATAACAGGACGACTTTGTGTTTGTAGCAAAAGCTGCCAACGAAACTTACCCGCCCTTTTAGCCATAGGTGCAGGAGTTGGACCTAATACTTGGCAAAAATTATCAAACAATGGATGGGCTTCTAGTGTATGGCGCACCTGACGCAAGAAATCTTCCACTTCTTGAGAGTGGTTTGCCTCGGCTCTAAACAGAGTAAGGAAGGAGTATGGTGGCAATTGAGCATGCTTACGCTCTTCTAATGCCGTTTCAGCAAAATGACGGTAACTTTTATTCAGCAGCGCTTGCAACAAACTGTGCTCTGGGTGGTGAGTCTGCAAGACGACTTCTCCTGGCTTACTCGCACGTCCTGCTCGCCCTGCCACTTGTATAAACAGCTGAGCCAAACGTTCAGAGGCTCGGAAATCACTACTGTAGAGAGAGCCATCCACGTCCAATAAACCTACCATGGTCACATCAGGGAAATGATGCCCTTTTGCTAACATCTGAGTCCCAATTAAGATCTGATACTCCCCATTGCGAATTGCTCCAAGTGCACTCTCTAAGCTTCCCTTGCGGCGCGTACTATCGCGATCAATACGAATCGTTTTGTATTCAGGAAAAAGCTCAGCCAGTTGCTTTTCAAGCTGCTCAGTACCCACTCCAACCGTAACAAGGTGTGTTGAACCACACCCTTGGCAATGATGAATCGTTGGCTGCTGCGAACCACAGTGGTGGCAACGGATCTCATTACTGTTTTGATGATAGGTATAGTAAGCATCACAACGTTTACACTCTGCAATCCAACCACACTCATGGCACATTAAGGCTGGCGAAAAGCCTCGTCGGTTCAAAAACAGCATCACCTGGTTGCCCGCCGTTAGGTGTTTGCGCATTTCGGCAATTAATGGCGCTGACAAGCCGCTTTCAAGGTACAACCCTTTAACATCGAGCACTTTATTAGTAGTCGGTGTCGCGCTGCCTGCTCGCGAAGAGAGGATAAGGTGGTGATATTTGCCCGCCAGTGCATTATGGAGCGTTTCTAATGCAGGTGTTGCTGAACCGAGCACAATCGGGATTTGCTCTTTATTCGCACGCATTACCGCCACATCGCGAGCATGGTAACGCAAACTATCTTGCTGCTTGTAGGACGCATCGTGCTCCTCATCAACAATGATAATGCCCAAATTAGCAAAAGGCGTCAGCAATGCCGAACGTGTGCCGATCACAATGCCGCAGACATTGTCGCGTGCACTCAACCAAGCATTCAGGCGTTCAGTATCATTAAGGCCTGAATGAATCACTTCAACAGGTACATTGAAACGTTTTTTGAAGCGGTTAATGGTTTGTGGCGTTAAACCAATTTCAGGAACAAGTACCAGAGCTTGTCGCCCTTTTTCTAATACTGGTTTGATTAGGTTCAGGTAAACTTCAGTCTTGCCCGAGCCAGTGACCCCTTCCAATAAATAGCAGCCAAATCCGTCCGCACTGTTCACTGTCGCAATCGCCACGGCTTGCTCTGCATTCAATTTGGGCTTATCGACTTGCGCCTCTACATCTTTTTGCCAATCTCGGACTACCGGACGCTTTTCAATCGACTCGATCCAACCTTTCTCCGCTAAGGTCTTTAATACCGACGAAGAGACCTCTTCATCAATAAAGCGTTGATGAGGAACAGAGCCCCCTTCTAGCATATGCATAACCTTGGCTTGCTTAACTGCACGACCGAACCCTTGCATGAATTGGTCACGCCCAGCTGAAGTCAGTTGCCACTCCACCAGCGTCGCAAAGTCGGCTTCTTTACCTTTTCTTAGCGCACTGGGCATCGCATTGAGCAACGTATCGCCCAATGGATACTGATAAAACTGACTGCACCAGTTCAACAGTGAGTACAAGGTATCAGGCCAAACTGGTTGACTATCAAGTACCTGCTTAATCGGTTTCAGTTTATCGAAGCCGAATTCAGACTCATTAACCAATGCGGTCACAACACCCACTAACGTTTGACGACCAAAAGGCACAGAAACCCGTCCGCCTATAATAGGAAATAGGTGACTAGGAATTTGGTAATCGAACTGTTTATCAAGTGGCACAGGTAGTGCAACTCGGGCAATCATTGGTCGCATAGTTTGGCTATAAAGCTCGCTGGAAGGAAACGTTGTTAGTCTAAGGTAAAAGGAGAGAGCTGGAAAGAGAGCAACAATCAGTGGCTATCTGCTATACAGGCTAAAAAAGTAGCAGTTTATGGCTCAAACGGGTTGATCCTGCCTCATCTATTCATTACTATATCGCGCCTTAGAGATATGGCTACCTTGGTGTAGCGGTATCCTAAATCATTTTTTATTAACTACGTGTGGTGTCCGGCTTAGAATCGGATAGCGACACGGCCTATATTAGAGGTTCTCCCATGAAAGCTGGTATCCACCCAGAATACAAAGCAGTTAAAGCAACTTGTTCTTGCGGTAACTCTTTCGAGTTCAACTCAACTCTAGCTAAAGAGTCTATCCACCTAGACGTATGTGACAAATGTCACCCATTCTACACTGGTAAGCAGCGTATCGTTGATACTGGCGGCCGTGTTGATCGCTTCAACAAGCGTTTCGGTGCTCTATCAAGCAAGAAGTAATTCTGCTCTGATATCGAATCTGAAAAAGGACGCTCCGGCGTCCTTTTTTATTGCCCTCTAACTTACCTTTCTCTCATTTTATAGAGTAATCGTTTAGTGAATTTGATATTCGCTAGCCATATCTCTATTCATCTGGTCTTATCTCCAGTCATTTAACACATTTTATTGCTTCAGCTCGCATTCTGACCTAGATAGCTTGACTTAGTTACTCTAGAATGGATTTCCCCCTTTCCAAATAAAAACAATGAGTACCTACACCCATGTCAGATGACAATCGCCAAGAATTATCCGCTGAAGAACAATTCCGCCAAGAAGCTTTGGACTACCATGCGTACCCGACTCCAGGGAAAATCGGTGTTGCCCTAACAACACCAGCCGAGACAGCAAAAGATCTCGCTCTAGCATATAGCCCAGGCGTAGCAGAACCTGTACGTGAAATCGCACAAAATGCCGATAACGTCTACAAGTACACTTCAAAAGGTAACATGGTTGCAGTGATCTCTAACGGCACCGCAATTCTTGGTCTTGGTAACTTAGGTCCTCTAGCATCAAAACCTGTAATGGAAGGTAAGTCTCTTCTGTTCAAACGCTTTGCAGGTTTAGACTCAATTGATATCGAAGTTAAGCACCGCACCATTGAAGAGTTCGTCGATACAGTGGCGAACATTGCTGATACATTCGGTGGTATTAACCTTGAAGACATCAAAGCGCCAGACTGTTTTGAAATTGAACGCCAGCTAATCGAGCGTTGTGACGTTCCAGTTTTCCATGATGACCAACACGGCACCGCGATTGTAACGGCTGCAGGCATGCTGAACGCAATCGAGCTGCAAGGCAAGAAGCTAGAAGAGGCGACTATCGTCTGTCTAGGTGCGGGTGCGGCAGCGGTTGCATGTATGGAACTACTGATTAAATGTGGTGCAATGCGTGAGAAGATCTACATGCTTGACCGCAAAGGCGTGATCCATACTCGTCGTGAAGATCTTAACGAATACAAACAGCTATTTGCTAACAACACAGACAAGCGCACACTGGAAGATGTTATCGAAGGTGCTGACCTATTCCTTGGTGTATCAGGCCCGAACCTTCTGTCTCCAGAAGCACTAGAACTGATGGCAGATAAACCTGTTGTGTTCGCATGTTCAAACCCAGATCCAGAGATTAAGCCAGAGCTTGCACACGAAGTTCGTGATGACATCATCATGGGTACGGGTCGCAGTGACTACCCGAACCAAGTAAACAACGTTTTATGTTTCCCATTCATTTTCCGTGGTGCGTTAGATGTTCGCGCTAGTGAGATCAATGATGAGATGAAACTGGCAGCGGTTGACGCGATTCGTCAGCTAGCAAAAGAAGAAGTACCAGCAGAAGTTCTCACAGCTGCAGGTGTTGATTCGCTATCGTTTGGCCCTGGTTACATCATTCCAAAACCAATGGACTCTCGCTTGCTTCCTCGCGTAGCAAAAGCAGTTGCCCAAGCCGCCATAGAATCTGGTGTGGCTCGTATTGAGATGCCAGAGAACTACATGGAAGCGTAATCGCATCTAATAATGAATAAAGAAAAAACCGCTGTCAGTAACAGCGGTTTTTTTATGTCATTTCTTTATGGCTCGCAGCGAAAAACTTAGGTGCTTAGATTTCTTTTTATTCTTCGTCAAACGCTTCGAACTCAATACCCATCTCTGTCATCAGTTTTTTCACTTCAGCAGGGATATCATCTGGGCGATCTTTACGTAAATCTTCATCCGTTGGCAGTGGCTGCCCGGTGTACGCGTGTAGAAACGCTTCACACAATAGCTCGCTGTTTGTCGCGTGGCGTAGGTTGTTAATCTGACGACGAGTACGCTCATCAGTTAAAACCTTCAATACTTTCAATGGAATAGAAACGGTAATCTTCTTTACTTGTTCGCTTTTCTTTCCATGTTCAGCATATGGGCTAATGTATTCGCCATTCCAGTCTGCCATTGCGCACCTTTTGTAAATATTTATGTTTTGAATTCGAAAGCGTAATTTTAGCGGGATTTATGGCCATAAGCAAAGACATATGGACGTCTAGAAGTGTTGACGGCCACATAAATGACAAGTAAAGTGAACAGATATGGATTTGGAGTAACATATATCTAACAACCCACAGGTATAGCGTATTCCCTATTAGAAGTCACTAAAGTTCGAAAGGAAACACTTATGAGCACCCGCAAACCAGCCACAATCGCGGTACGTACTGGTATCGAGTCTGACACTCAGCATCACGCAGTTGTTCCACCAATCTACCTATCGACCAACTATGGCTTCCCCGCTTTTGGTGAAGTACCAAAATACGACTATACCCGTTCTGGTAACCCAAACCGTGGCTTACTAGAGACAGCACTATTTGAACTTGAGTCCGGCAAAGGCGCCGTCGTGACTAACTGTGGTACATCAGCACTCAACCTTTGGGCGTCTGCATTCCTAGGCCCTAACGACCTCATTGTCGCACCTCATGACTGCTACGGTGGCTCTTACCGCCTTTTTAATACGCGTGCGAATAAAGGTGACTTCAAAGTAGAGTTCGTTGATCAGTCAGATGAACAAGCGCTCTCTGCCGCTATTGCTAAAAAGCCAAAACTCATCTTATTAGAAACGCCATCTAACCCATTGGTTCGCGTGGTTGATATTGCAAAAGTGTGTCAACAAGCTAAACAAGTTGGCGCCTTAGTTGCCGTCGACAATACCTTTTTGACCCCTGTGTTCCAAAAACCTCTAGAGCTTGGTGCTGACTTCGTTATTCACTCAACCACCAAATACATCAACGGTCACTCAGATGTTATTGGCGGCGTGGTGATAACCAAAACAGAAGAGCATGCCGAAGAGTTGGCATGGTGGGGTAACTGTATTGGCGCAACGGGAACACCGTTTGACAGCTACATGACCCTACGCGGGATTCGCACACTTGGTGCTCGCATGAAAGTTCATGAAGAGAGTTCTGCAAAAATCCTAAGCTACCTTCAGACAGAAGGCCTGGTTGGTAACATTTATCACCCAAGCCTACCTGACCACCCAGGCCACGATATTGCTAAGAAGCAGCAAACTGGCTTTGGCTCAATGCTGAGCTTTGAGTTTTCAGGTGACTTCGAGCAGCTAAAATATTTTGTTGGTCAATTAGAGCTATTCTCTCTTGCAGAGTCACTTGGCGGTGTAGAGAGCCTTATCTGCCACCCTGCATCGATGACACACCGTGCTATGGGTGAAGAAGCGTTAGCGGAAGCCGGCGTTTCCCAACAACTACTGCGCCTATCTGTGGGACTAGAAGATGCCGACGACCTAATTGAAGATTTAACTCAAGCCTTTGCTAAAGCGAAGGAGGCATTCTAATGACTATCGAGCGTCAACTGCATAAGTTTGGTGGTAGTAGCCTTGCTGATCCGGAGTGCTACCGTCGAGTGGTTGGAATTCTAAAAGAGTATTCAAAGCCTGATGACCTCATTGTTGTCTCGGCAGCAGGTAAAACAACCAATCGCTTGATCGCGTTTCTTGAAGGCTTGAATAAAGATGGCCGCATTGCTCATGAAGAGCTGCAAGCTTTGCGTCAATTTCAAACGTCGCTCATTGAAGAGCTGTTAGACAATGACGATCAACAACAACTGATTGCGATACTAAACGATGAATTCAGCACACTGGGTGAGCTAACCGCTCCACTAACAGAAGCTGAAAAATCGGCGGTACTTGGTCATGGTGAAGTATGGTCTTCTCGTCTGCTTGCCGCACTGCTTAATCAAAACGAATTACAAGCGGTCGCTCAAGATGCACGTGCTTTCTTACGAGCGGAAGCAGGAACACAACCAGAAGTCGAGTTTGGTAAGTCTTACCCTCTAATCAAAGAAGTATTAGCTCAACATTCACAGCACCGTATCGTTATTACTGGTTTTATGGCTCAAGATAGCCAAGGGCACACTGTGCTACTGGGTCGTAATGGTTCAGACTACTCAGCAACCGTCATTGGTGCGTTAGCTGAAGCAAAACGTGTCACCATTTGGAGCGATGTTGCGGGTGTTTACAGTGCAGACCCTCGTCTTGTCTCTGACGCCTGTCTGTTGCCTTTGCTTCGCTTAGATGAAGCAAGTGAACTGGCTCGTCTTGCAGCCCCTGTACTGCATAGCCGCACGCTTCAACCTGTCGCTCAAAGCGCGATGGATTTACATCTACGCTGCAGCTACGAACCAGAATCGGGTTCAACAAGAATTGAGCGTGTACTGGCTTCAGGTCGAGGCGCTAAAATCATCTCTTCACTGGATGAAATCCTACTGATTCAGCTTAATTTCGCCTCTGGTCATGATTTCAAACGAGCTGAAAGTGAAGTGCTCACAAGCCTAAAGCGCGCACAACTAGAACCGCTGACATATGAGTCTCAACCAGACCAACACAGCTTGCGCCTTGCATACACCGCAGAAATCGCAGGTGGCGCACTAGAGTACTTACAAGATGCCGCAATTGAAGCGGAGATTAAGCTCAAAGAAGGCTACTCAATGGTGGCAGCAGTTGGTGCAGGCGTAACAACCAACGCCAATCACTGCTACGGCTTCTATCAACAGCTGAAGAATGCACCTATCGAGTTTATTTCTGAATCTCTATCAGGCTTGAGCTTAGTCGCAGTGCTGCGTTCGACCGATACCAATCCTCTGGTGAAGTCAATTCATAGCCAGTTGTTCCAAGCTCAGAAGCGTGTGGCTATCGCACTATGTGGCAAAGGCAATATTGGTTCTAGCTGGTTAGAGTTATTTACTGTTCAGAAGAACGAACTCGAAAAACGTCACGGTATGAACTTTGAACTGGTCGCGGTAGTTGATAGCCAGACTTATTGGTTTGACGATAAGGGCATCGATGCAGCCAAAGTATCTAGCCACTTTGATGAAGAGTCAGTAAGCCATGAAGGCAGTAACTGGATTGAAAAGCTTGGTGCTCTGCAAGGCTATGATGATGTAGTTGTGCTTGATGTTACCGCAAGCCAAATTCTTGCTAATCGCTATTTGGAAATTGCCGAACAAGGCATGCACTTAATCTCAGCGAATAAAGTCGCTGGCTCAGCTTCTAGCGATTACTACCACCAAGTACAAGATGCATTTGCTAAGATCAATCGCCATTGGCTTTATAACGCCACAGTAGGTGCTGGCTTACCTATCAACCACACAGTGCGAGATTTACGTGAAAGTGGTGATGACATTATCGCACTTTCAGGGATCTTCTCAGGTACGCTTTCTTGGTTATTCCAACAGTACGATGGCAGTGTGCCATTTGCAGAGTTGGTTGATCTAGCATGGCAGCAAGGGTTAACAGAACCCGACCCTCGCAATGACCTAGATGGTTCAGACGTAATGCGTAAGCTAGTCATCTTGGCGCGTGAATCTGGACTTGCCATCGAGCCGGAAGCGGTCAAGGTAGAAAGCCTAGTTCCATCAGACTTAGCAGAGCTCTCTCTGGATGACTTTTTGGATAAGAGCCACATCCTCAGTGAACTACTGGCAGAGCGTCTAGAGAAAGCGCAGCGCGAAGATAAAGTGCTGCGTTACGTAGCGCGTCTAGAAAGAAATGGTACAGCAACAGTCGGCGTAGAAGCGCTAAACAAAGAACATGCCCTTGCTAACCTTCTTCCTTGTGACAACATCTTCGCTATCGAGAGTAAGTGGTATAAAGACAACCCACTTGTCATTCGTGGTCCAGGGGCTGGTCGTGAGGTCACCGCGGGTGCTATCCAATCGGATCTCAACCTGCTTTCTAGCCTACTTTAACCACAACAGGCGCAGTCACTGGCTGCGCCTTCTTGATATCCCCAATCCCATCATGAATCACTTTCAACTTAACTTGAGATTCACTCATAATAAACTTGAAAAAAATTCATAATCACACTGTTGACATTAAATCGTATTCAATACATTCTGTAGACATATAGACGTCTAAACGTCGATTTGGAATTTTTGAGTTTTGTCGGCGCGGATTGCCACAGGGAGAGTAAGATGGGATACACACACGCCAGTCATATTGACGCTTTAAATCAGAATATCGCTGAACTTTCTGACAATATCAATGTGTCATTCGAGTTTTTTCCACCAAGTAGTGAAAAGATGGAAGAGACATTGTGGAATTCCGTTCATCGTCTAAAAACTCTTCAACCGAAATTTGTTTCCGTAACTTACGGAGCAAACTCGGGCGAGCGTGATAGAACCCACTCAATCATCAAAGAGATCAAAGACCAAACTGGCTTAGTCGCAGCACCTCACCTAACGTGTATTGACGCATCTCGTGAAGAGCTAATCCAAATCGCTGATGACTACTGGGCGAACGGCATCCAAAGCATCGTTGCATTGCGTGGTGATATTCCTCCTGGCGGCGGCGCACCTGAGATGTATGCCTCTGACCTTGTGACACTGCTTAAAGAACGTCATGATTTCGATATCTCAGTAGCAGCGTTTCCTGAAGTACACCCTGAAGCGAAAAGCGCTCAAGCAGATCTGCTAAACCTAAAGCGTAAAGTAGATGCTGGTGCAAATCGCGCTATTACTCAGTTCTTCTTCGATGTAGAGAGCTACTTACGTTTCCGTGACCGTAGTGTTGCTGCTGGCATCGACGTAGAAATCGTTCCAGGTATTCTTCCAGTGTCTAACTTCAAACAAGCGTCTCGTTTTGCGGCAATGAACAACGTAAAAGTACCTGGTTGGATGGCTCAGCAGTTTGAAGGGTTAGATGACGACCCAACAACTCGTCAGCTTGTTGGAGCAAGCCAAGCGATCGATATGGTGCGTACGCTGAGTCGAGAAGGAGTGAAGGACTTCCACTTCTATACTCTAAACCGAGCAGAAATGACCTACGCGCTATGTCATACGCTAGGCGTTCGTCCTAAAGCGTAATCTTAGAACTTCTAAAATGGTCGACCAATTGTGTCGGCCTTTTTTATACTTCAAACACAAAAAGGCCGAACACTATGTTCGGCCTCTTCAATTCTGTCGCGTGTCCCGTCCTGAAATGTGTTTACACATTGAGGACGAATTATGACTACTTCAAATAATACCTACGTTAAGCGCAATCAGCGTGATTACACACTAGGCTTTAAA
>NZ_VTXI01000014.1 GCF_013114545.1 Vibrio sp. RE86
GGCGGGATAGAAGTTATCCACGAGCGGTAAAAAGAAGGCCCAGTCGCTACGCGACTAGGCCTTCAAAAAGGTATTAAATGCTTCTTAACTTACAAGCATTAAGCCGAGGCTCCCTTTATTTTAAATCGATTTATAGGCTAATACCGATATTACTAACACCTTCATCACGCAACTCTGCACGTAAATCTTTAATCAGGTCAATATCACGCTCTTCCGCTTCACGCAGAGGACGGAAAATCGCCCATTGCACATCCCACTCACTGCAAACCGCTTCGTTCTCTTTTTGGTTTTCGTTGGTGATCTCTTCACCGGTTTGTGCTTCTTCAAGTTGAGCCACCGTCATCACCGACTGTTGACTCACTTTATGCATGTTTTCAAACAAGTAGTCTCTATCTAGTAAGCCATGCAGCAGGTGAGAAAGTGATACGCAGGCATCAATTGCAGGGTAAACACCGTAAAAGTCAAAATCTTCAGAAGTAGGAATGATCTCTTCGAGCTTTTCCAATTGACGTTCGAAGTTCACTTTTGCAGTTTTAACAGTCAGTTGCTCCCAGATGCTGTCCAAGACATCACGATAAACACGTGCCTGCGCAAACTCTGTGCTATCACAAAACATTGCATAGTTTGGGTACATACGTTCACACAGGCTCGCCATAAAGGTAATCTGTTTCCAAGGTTCTAACTTCTCAAGACGAAGCTGAAGAGGATTCTGTAGCATAGAGACTCATTGGTTGAGAATAAAATAGACAGCGAAAGTGTACTTGATAACCAGCAGGGAAAAAAGCAAGCCGATGAACAATTTCACACATAAGTTGTATCTACTGACGGAAGACAACGCTCATTATCAATCACTTCTGGAGCAACTGGTACTGCCCGACTTAGAAATAACTCAAACCACAACAGACGCCTCTATTCTGCTTGCTTCTCCTCCTATGGCCGCAAAGCACTTAGTTGACTTTCCTAACGTGGAGTGGATTCAATCTATCTATGCTGGTGTCGATGCACTTACTCCGCACCTTAGTGAATTTTCTGGCGACCTCACCAATGTGAAAGGTATCTTCGGCCAACAGATCTCTGAATATGTGCTGGGCTATACCATTGAGTACTTCCGACACTTCACGCACTACCACCAGCAGCAGTCACAAAAAGCTTGGTCACCAAAGCCTTATCAATCGCTGGCAGGGAAAAAGATGGTGATTCTTGGAACAGGTTCGATAGGGTCCTACCTAGCCAATACTGCTAAAGCGTTTTCCATCATTCCAATCGGGGTAAATCGTAGTGGTATTCCGCGTAAAGAATCACCGTTTGATTCGACCTACCATATTCAGGAACTAGCTACGGCCTTAGAACAAGCTGATATTGTGGTAAACACCTTACCCAATACGCCTGAGACTCAGCATATTCTTAACCAACAGAGCCTATCTCATTGCCAACAGGCGCTGCTGTTCAACGTTGGTCGCGGGAGTGCGATTGAGCAACAAGGCCTATTAGAGGCACTTAAATCTGACTCAATTAGCTACGCTTTTCTCGATGTATTTGAGCAAGAACCAATAGATCAATCACACCCTTTTTGGGAGCACGATAAAATCACGGTGACTCCACATATTGCTGCGCTTAGCTTTCCCGAGCAAGTTGTAGATATTTTTGCAGAGAATTATCAACGCTGGCGAGATGGGTTTAGTCTTCTCAATATTGTTGATTGTGATAAAGGTTACTAATGCTAGACACTCTTTTAAGTGAAGTGAGAGCGTGCAAGCTTTGTGAGCCAGATTTGCCTCTTGGCGCCAACCCTATCATTCAGGCTTCACAATCTGCCAAACTGTTGATTATCGGGCAAGCGCCTGGTACTCGTGTACATGAAACCTCGATTCCTTGGAACGATCCGAGCGGTAACAGACTGAGAGAATGGTTACAGCTTGATAAAGATACTTTCTACGACGCGAGTAAAGTGGCCATTATGCCGATGGGGTTATGCTATCCAGGCAAAGGTAAAAGCGGTGACCTTCCACCAAGAAAAGAGTGCGCACCGAAATGGCACCAAGCTGTATTAGAACAGTTACCGAACGTTGGCATGACTTTGCTGATTGGCCAATATGCTCAAAACTATTACCTGCACGACAAACCCAAAACGCTGACTGAAACGGTACAGCAATGGCAACGTTGGGCACCAACTTACTTACCACTGCCCCACCCTTCACCAAGAAATACCTTGTGGTTGAAGAAGAATCTATGGTTTGAGGAAAGTGTCGTGCCATTTATTCGCGACTACGTGCATCAACACCTACGCACTTAACACAACTAGCAGATACAAAAAACGGAGACCGAAGTCTCCGTGAATGTTTAATTTAGTCTGAGCCAAATAAATCGCGAGTATAAACTTTATCGGCTACGTCAGCGAGCTCTTCTGCCATTCGATTAGACACAATTACATCCGACTTCTGTTTAAAGGTATCTAAATCTCGCATAACCTCAGAATGGAAGAATTCATCTTCTTCTAGAGCCGGTTCAAACACAACAACCGTAATACCTTTCGCTTTCAGGCGTTTCATGATGCCTTGAATCGATGAAGCTCGAAAGTTATCAGACTCGGCTTTCATTATTAAACGGTAGACACCAACGACTTGAGGATCGCGCTTCAAAATCGACTCGGCCACAAAATCCTTACGTGTACGGTTAGCGTCGACGATAGCCCCAATAATGTTATTAGGAACATCCTGATAGTTAGCTAAAAGTTGCTTGGTGTCTTTTGGCAAACAATACCCTCCATAGCCAAATGAAGGATTATTGTAGTGACTACCGATACGAGGGTCTAAACCAACACCTTCGATAATTTGACGACTGTCTAAGCCATGAGCTTCAGCATACGAATCTAGCTCATTGAAATAAGCGACTCGCATTGCAAGATACGTATTAGAAAACAGCTTTACAGCCTCAGCTTCTGTTGAATTCGTTAGCAGGACCTCAATATTTTGCTTAACTGCACCTTCGACTAACAAGTTCGCAAACTCTTGAGCACGTTTACTTTGCTCACCCACAATAATACGTGATGGGTGTAAGTTGTCATAAAGAGCCTTACCTTCACGAAGAAATTCAGGTGAAAATATAAGGTTTTCACACCCTAGTTCTCTCTTAATTCGCTCAGTATATCCAACAGGAACTGTAGACTTAATCACCATCACTGCATCAGGGTTAATGCCCATCACATCTTTAATTACAGATTCGACTGACGAAGTATTGAAGTAGTTTGTTTCAGGGTCATAATCAGTTGGTGTAGCAATGACAACGAACTTTGCATCAGTATAAGCAAACTGTTTATCCGTTGTCGCAGCAAAATCCAGGGGCCTATTTACTAAAAAGTCTTCTATCTCCACATCAACTATTGGAGATACTTTTTTATTTAGAAGCTCAACCTTCTTCTCTACAACATCTAGTGCTACAACTTGATGATGTTGAGCTAACAACATAGCATTTGATAGCCCAACATATCCTGTACCTGCGACCGCTACTTTCACAACATACTCCATTACTCTAAAACAATAATACCAATGAACTTTGCCAAAGATATTCGATAACGCTTAATATTACCATTGCTGACATATTGTCGTCATGGACAATATCTACTCATGGTTAAACAAAAAACGGAGACCGAAGTCTCCGTTTTCATATCAGCTAAAGATAGCTCAGGGATGATTACATCATACCGCCCATGCCACCCATACCGCCCATGCCACTCATATCTGGCATTGCTGGAGCAGAATCTTGAGGCTTGTCAGTAACCATTGCTTCAGTCGTGATCATTAGACCAGCAACTGATGCAGCGAACTGTAGTGCAGAACGAGTAACCTTAGTTGGATCTAGGATACCCATTGCGATCATGTCACCGTACTCACCAGTCGCCGCGTTGTAACCGTAAGAACCTTCGCCACCTTTCACGTTGTTCGCAACAACTGACTCTTCGTCACCTGCGTTCTTCGTGATTTGACGGATTGGCGCTTCCATTGCACGTAGTGCTACACGGATACCCACGTTTTGCTCTTCGTTGTCGCCTTGAAGGTCAGTGATTTTAGAAGCAGCGCGGATAAGTGCAACACCACCACCTGCAACTACGCCTTCTTCAACAGCTGCGCGAGTCGCGTGTAGAGCATCTTCAACACGGTCTTTCTTCTCTTTCATCTCAACTTCAGTTGCAGCGCCAACTTTGATGACTGCAACACCGCCAGCCAGTTTAGCTACGCGCTCTTGAAGTTTCTCTTTGTCGTAGTCAGACGTTGCTTCTTCAATCTGTTGACGAATTTGAGTCACACGACCAGAGATCATTACCTCTTCACCCACACCATCAATGATAGTTGTGTTTTCTTTCGTGATAGCAACGCGCTTCGCTTGACCTAGATCTTCTAGAACCACTTTTTCAAGCTCTAGACCAACTTCTTCAGAGATCACTGTACCACCAGTTAGGATAGCAATGTCTTGAAGCATAGCTTTACGACGGTCACCGAAACCAGGCGCTTTAACAGCTGCTACTTTCACGATGCCGCGCATGTTGTTCACAACAAGTGTCGCTAGAGCTTCACCTTCTACATCTTCAGCAATGATAAGAAGAGGACGAGATGCTTTTGCTACTGCTTCTAGAGTTGGAAGAAGTTCACGGATGTTTGAAACTTTCTTGTCGATTAGAAGGATGAATGGGCTTTCTAGATCAACACTGCCAGCTTCTTGATTGTTGATGAAGTAAGGAGATAGGTAACCGCGGTCGAACTGCATACCTTCAACTACGTCTAGCTCATCTTGTAGAGCCTGACCTTCTTCAACAGTGATAACACCATCACGGCCAACTTTTTCCATCGCTTCAGCAATGATGTTACCGACACTTGAATCAGAGTTCGCCGAGATAGTACCAACCTGTGCGATAGCTTTAGTATCCGTACATGGAACAGAAAGCGCTTTTAGCTCTTCAACTGCAGCCACAACCGCTTTGTCGATGCCGCGCTTAAGATCCATTGGGTTCATGCCCGCAGCTACTGCTTTAAGGCCTTCATTAACGATAGCTTGAGCAAGAACTGTTGCAGTAGTCGTACCGTCACCCGCAGCGTCGTTAGCTTGAGACGCTACTTCTTTAACCATTTGAGCGCCCATATTTTGGAACTTGTCTTCAAGTTCGATTTCGCGCGCTACTGATACACCATCTTTAGTGATAGTTGGTGCACCAAAAGATTTATCTAGAACTACGTTACGGCCTTTAGGGCCCAGTGTTACTTTTACTGCGTCAGCCAGAACGTTTACACCTTCAAGCATTTTTACGCGTGCGTCATTACCAAATTTAACGTCTTTAGCAGCCATCTTTAGTTTCCTTTTCTAAATTCTTTGATTTTTTGATAGTCGAATCTGAGCAAGTAATTACTCAATGATTGCTATTACTCAACGATCGCCATGATGTCGTTTTCAGACATTACTAGCACTTCTTTACCGTCGATTTTTTCAGTCTTCGTGCCGTAACCTTCAGCGAAGATAACCGTGTCGCCAACTTTTACGTCCAACGGTAGTACTGTACCGTTTTCTAGAATGCGGCCTTTACCTACAGCTAGAACTACGCCGCGAGTCGATTTCTCTGCAGCAGAACCAGTTAGAACGATGCCACCTGCTGACTTAGATTCAACTTCTTGGCGCTCAACGATAACTCGGTCGTGTAATGGACGAATATTCATCGGGTCTCTCTCCTGAAAATTTCCATGTTTGATTTGATAAACGGCTTTCAAAGCCTAGTGGTAACTATATGAGGGGCGGATTGAGTAAACCCAAGGGGGGGGGAGAAAAGTTTTTTGGGAGTTGGGGCACAGAATGAGTGACGAGCAGCGAGTTACAAAGTAACTCAAGTCAAAGACTAACTACAATCCCTGAAGCTAGACACTCGCAGCTCGAAACGGCTTCCAAAAACAAAAATGCCCCACAAGTTATATAACTAGTGAGGCGTTTAGTCTTAGCTATATGGTGAGGTTAGTCTTCTTCGCGACGAAAAGCAAAACGAACTAATACAATCGCCACACCCAACATCCCGCCTAGTAAAGTACCTAGAGCAGCAATCAAAGCACGCTTAGGTTTATCACGAGTAATTGGCTGTTCAACATTTTCAAGAAAACGGAATGTCTGGAATTGGATTGAACGATCAATCTCTAAATTTTTTAACATATCGAGCTTTGCATCAATCTGTTGAAGACGAGGTTCCACAACACTTAGGTTCTTAATCGATTCCAAAGCAGTGACTTTTGCAGCCAAAGCTTTTGTGCCAAGATCAATTCCGAAGATCTCTTTATCACCGCTTGTCTGGATTGGCTGATTAACATTAGCTGCTTTTGCAATGTCTAGCGCAAACTTTGCTCTTTCCGCTTCAACCAATAGTCTGTTTTGAGCTTGAGTTTCCAAAATTCGTTTCTGCTGAATTAACTCATTACGCTTACCACTCACAATTGCTTGGAGGTTATTAAGTGCATCTTCGTGAGCATCACGTTTGATTACCTTGATGTATTCATTCAGAAGCGTGTAGCTGCTCTCTTTTGATGTAGATTGGAATGAAATATCGAAAGGGATATTACTTCCCTTTCCATCTCTCTTAGCAGTAATTTTTTGAAACCATTCAGCATATAAACGACGTGTTGCATCAGCATCAGCATCAGCATCAGCACTTAGTTGGGCCTTAAACTGTTTAAATTCTTCATTCGAATCCAAAAAATCACGCTTATTATCACTCGAGTTAAACGCATCAATAAAACGTTGAAATAACTCTTTCGTATTAACTAAACCATCGAGTTCTCTACTTACTAGGACAGTTCCATCTTCTTGATAGATATCAAACACAGGCTGAAACTGCTTTACCTGTTGTTGATAAGCAGACATATCTTGCAATTGAGGCTGAGTCACCTTAGCTTTCGATGACCACCACTCTTGGGAGTTTAAGGCGAACAACACCGCCCCCACAGCAAATAGGACAGTGGTAGCAACAATAATAAGCTTCCCATCCCAAAGAGCTTTAAACAATTCTCTAAGGTCGATTTCATCATTATTGTGGAAAGAGTTTGGTACTTGAGGTGAATATTGTTGATTTGCCAATGGTTGCTTTTGCTCGCTCACAGATAATCCCTTGTTGTCACAATGCGCTTTTTTCAGCTACATAGATTCTTTAGCTGAAATTCTATCACAGTGGAAATGTAGCGGACAGAGGGAAGAAGAGTTACATTATCATTCACCGCCAATCATCTAACGGGATAATTTTCGCTGAGTGCGCTACTTCAGGTTCATTTACATTCCCCTCTAACACACCCTGAAACTTATACATTTGAGAGACAAGCTCACGCATTAAAACAATATTCGCATGATTGGGATTTTTACACGTGCCTACCACACGATCGATGTGACTTTGCTGCGCCCACAACCTCCCTTGCATTTCTTCAGAAGCAGAGAGAATCATCTCCTCACACATATCATGTTTAAGCTGAGTGAATGCATCAGGGTTGTTCTGTGCTAGTTCCATTAACTCATCAAAAGACGGTAATGTTTGA
Organism: Vibrio sp. RE86; assembly: GCF_013114545.1. Taxonomy (GTDB): domain Bacteria; phylum Pseudomonadota; class Gammaproteobacteria; order Enterobacterales; family Vibrionaceae; genus Vibrio. The sequence continues at coordinate 7,551 of NZ_VTXI01000014.1, forward strand.
TTGATTAATGGTGTTCTCATGAGCGGCCTCTAACAATGACAAATTCATCAACTACTCAATTAAGAATAGGCCAGCTGAGCGAACAGTAGATTTCACGTTTAGGCAGTTCTCAATAATAAGACACATCTAACTACTCAAACTCCACTTATCTAGAAATCAGTTAACCAATGCGATACTTCATCGGCACAAGAGTTTTCGTACGGGTATAACGCTCAAACAAGCTTTTCAGAGCATTAGGGAGATCTTGATGCTCAATCGTCGTGAAGCCATGTTGAGAATAGAAGCTTTCGAGATGTTGATAAGCGAAACAATAGTCCCCTTCAGTTAATACATATTCTAGGCAGTAGGCCATCAGCTCATGCCCTAACCCATTTCCCCTAAAATCGGGCACCACAAGCATTCCCGTTAGCAATCGACATTGCTCAATCGTTCTAAATCGCACCACCGCAGCCAGCTGATTTTCTTGGTAACCCACAAACGTAAGCTCATCTTTTTTCGCCTTTCCTGATGGATAAAACGACTTGTACAACCTTGATACCAAAGGCAGCTTCATCGGGTCCAATTGTTCAATCTGCATTGCGCTCATTATCACCAATCCTAATTTAGGGTAGAATGAGCGCAGTTTAGATTACTCAATAAAACCAATGCAAATTACAGCCAATGCGGAGCTCCGCCCTTACCATACTTTTTCTATTTCTCAGCAATGTGCTTACCTTGTAGAAGTCACTTCTATCGATGAACTGAAACAGGCCTACTTACACGCTGACTGGTTGAAGCTACCCAAGCTTGTACTCGGCAAAGGCAGCAATATGCTGTTTACAGAAAAGTATCAAGGCGTGGTTATCGTGAATGCTTTGCTAGGCAAGGAAGTCACTGAGTCAGAGTCGCACTGGCATTTGCATATATCAGGTGGTGAAGATTGGCCATCTCTAGTTCAGTGGGCTGTTGAAAGCGGTTATCCAGGACTCGAGAACCTAGCATTGATACCTGGATGTGCGGGTAGTGCTCCAATCCAGAATATCGGAGCCTATGGCGTTGAGTTAAAAGATGTCTGCGAGTATGTCGATATTCTTTGCCTTGATACATTTACCACTAGACGATTAAACGCTGAAGAGTGCCAATTTGGTTACCGAGATTCTATCTTTAAACATGAGTTATACCAAAAGGCGATTATTGTCTCAGTAGGCTTAAAGCTCGCTAAAGATTGGCAACCAAACATCGAGTATGGCCCTTTAAAATCGTTGGCTTGTGAGGGCCTTGAAGCAAAGCAAATATTTGACCGAGTCTGTCAAGTCCGTATGGAGAAACTCCCTAACCCGGAAATTACCGGCAATGCAGGTAGCTTTTTCAAAAACCCTATTATTTCGTTAGCATACTTTGAGCAACTAAAAGCACAGTTTCCTGATATTGTGGCTTACCCTGCTGAGAACGGCATGAAAGTCGCCGCAGGCTGGTTGATTGATCAATGCCAATTGAAAGGCATGAGCGTTGGCGGTGCGCAAGTTCACCCGAAGCAAGCACTAGTATTGGTTAATCACGATAATGCTACAGCTGAGGATGTCTTGCAGCTCGCAGCAAAAGTGAGAGACACCATCTTTGCTCGTTACCAAATAGAGCTAGAACATGAAGTTCGCTTTATGGGCGCTCATAAAGAAACCTATTTGCAAGATATCTTGGAGAAACAGAAATGAAAGATCACTCTGTAAAGTTATCGATATTGAAGGCTTTATCCCAAGGTGGCTTTCACTCAGGAGAAGAACTTGGTGAACAGCTTGGGGTTTCTCGTGCGGCCGTGAGCAAACACATTAAAGGCATTCAGGAGTGGGGGGTCGATATCTTTCGCGTTCAAGGCAAGGGCTACCAGCTGGCTAAACCGATGCAGTTGCTTGATCAGGAAGTGTTGAACAAAGCTCTAACAACACCTGTTGAGCTTATTCCTATTATAGATTCGACCAATCAGTACTTACTTGACCGTGTCGATAATCTAGAATCTGGCTCAGTTTGTTTAGCAGAGTATCAAGCAAAAGGACGTGGCCGTCGAGGCCGAGAATGGGTCTCCCCTTTTGGCTCTAACCTTTACCTATCGATGTTTTGGCGTTTAGATGCAGGCATGGCAGCCGCTATGGGGTTAAGCTTAGTGGTTGGTGTCGCCATTGTTGAAGCGCTGGAAGAAATTGGTCTAGAAGGTGTAAAACTCAAATGGCCAAATGACCTTTATTATCAGGATAGAAAACTGGCTGGTATTTTGGTCGAGATGTCAGGCCAAGCTGGCGCTGCGGCAAACTTAGTAATTGGCATGGGCATGAACTTAATGATGTCTGAGAGTACTGAAGGTATCACTCAGCCATGGGCAAGCCTTTCTGAAATCGCTGAGAGCCAAGACATTGACCGCAACCAACTGGCTATATCTATGATTAAAACCCTGCATAACGCCTTAGCTGATTATGAGATGCAAGGCATGTCCGGCTTTGTTGAACGCTGGAATAGGCTAGATAATTTCTTAGACCGCCCGATTAAACTTATCATGGGCCCACGTGAAGTTACCGGTATCGCAAAAGGCATCAATGAGCAAGGCGCTGTATTACTAGAAACAGAACAGGGTATCGAGAACTATATAGGTGGTGAAATTAGTTTACGAGCTTCTGGCAGCGAGCTGTAGGTCACTCGCAACTTTTTCGTTCTTTTGCTAATATCCCTGTCCACTTTAAGTAAAGGTTACCCATCCAACATGATGACTCCTAGGAATTTATTCGAACAACTTCCTACTTTGGCGCAAGATCCAGCGCAGTTTGAAACCCTCTACACCGCTAGAGATTTTCGAACTCGTTTAATTGAAGCGATTCGTCAAGCAAGCAAACGAATCTATCTTGTTGCCCTTTACTTAGAAGATGATGAAGCCGGCCGAGAGATCCTAACTGAGCTTTATCATGCAAAGCAGCGTAACCCAGGACTCTATATCAATGTTTGTGTCGACTGGCACCGCGCTCAACGAGGCTTAATCGGTGCAGAACCTGGCGAAACCAATGCGACAATGTACAAATCCTTTGCTGATAACTACGAACATAAGATTCCAGTTTATGGCATCCCTGTTCGTGGTCGTGAAGTATTTGGCGTACTGCACCTCAAAGGCTTTATTGTTGATGATCAAGTTATCTATAGCGGCGCAAGCTTAAATAATATCTACCTAAACTATAAAGACCGCTACCGCTTTGACCGCTACCATATGCTTAACAACAAAGCACTGGCAGACAGTATGGTCGAGTTCATTCAGTCAGAAATGATAGCCCATCCTGCGGTAAACGACTTGGCGTGCCCAAGTAAGCCTGAAACTAAAGAGATCAAAGCGCAAATTCGTCAGCTACGCGCATCGTTAGCCAAGTCGAATTACAAATTTGAATCTCAAGAAGTTTCTGCCGATGAAGTAGCGGTAACCCCGATTGTTGGTGTCGGAAAGAAACGCAACAAGCTCAATCAAGGTATCAATCAATTACTTGCTCAAGCGAAAGATGAGATTTTCATTTGTACACCTTACTTTAACTTCCCACGCAGTGTGGCAAAAGAAGTGAAGAAGGCGATCAAACGTGGCGTCAAAGTAACGATTGTTGTCGGAGATAAGACAGCAAACGACTTCTATATTTCACCAGAAGAAGACTTCCGAACGATTGGCGGCCTGCCTTACCTATATGAACGCAACTTGCGCCAATTTGCTAAAGCGAACGAAGCTAATATTGCTAGCCGCAAGCTATCCATTCATCTTTGGAAGCATGAAGAAAACAGCTTCCACCTAAAGGGGATTTGGGTCGACAAGCGCTATATGCTGATTACAGGTAATAACCTTAACCCACGCGCTTGGAAGTTGGACTTAGAAAACGCTATCTTCATTCAAGACAACTACCATCATCTAACACCTCAGTTCGAGAAAGAGGTCGAGAATATTCTTCAACATACTGATCTAATCTGTACGTACAGGCAGTTAGAGAAATTTGAAGACTATCCAGATGCGGTGCAGAAGCTGATGCGTAAGATAACTCGTGTTAAAGCAGATCGAGTATTGAAGCAGATTTTGTAGATAAAAGAAAAGCCCCTTTAGGAGCTTTTCTTTTATCTAGTGGATGTCTCTAGCGTTGATTCTTCTTCATTTAACTTTTGCCAAACTAAATCACCAATACCATCAGTTGGATTGAAGTCCGTAGGGGCATTGAGCAATAACTCACGAATACGCTCATGCTCGAAATAATGACAAGCTTCATCCAACTCCTGAAGTAGTGACTTGTACTCCTCAAGCGGCAAATAACGCTCCTTAGCAGTCATAATCCTAGGGTGAGCTGTTTCGCCTACATTATCCCCAATAAGCAGCTCTTCAAATAACTTTTCTCCAGGTCTTAAGCCAGAAAATTGAATTTCAATATCACCATATGGATTCTCATCATTTTGAACTTCCAGGCCTGATAGCTTAATGAGGTTTTCAGCTAAGTCCGTAATTCGAACAGGCTCTCCCATATCAAGTACGAATACATCTCCGCCTTTACCCATAGCTCCTGCTTGAATAACTAATTGAGCAGCCTCTGGGATTGTCATGAAATAACGAATGATATCTTTATGCGTTACCGTCACTGGACCACCTGCGGCGATTTGCTTCTTAAACAATGGAATAACAGATCCTGATGAGCCTAAAACATTGCCAAACCGAACCATACAGAATCGAGTACCACTGCCCTTAGCATTTTCTTGTTCAGATAAAGCTTGGAGGCCAAGTTCGGCCATTCTCTTAGTCGTGCCCATTACATTCGTCGGGCGGACAGCTTTGTCAGTAGATATTAAAACAAATGATTCAACACCCGCCTCGATAGCGGCCTTAGCAGTGTAATAAGTACCAAACACATTGTTTCTGACACCTTCTACAACGTTGTACTCTACTAAAGGAACATGCTTGTACGCCGCTGCATGATAAACAGTATCGACATTAAAGCTTTTCATAGTTGTGGCTAGTCGATTGATTCGCTGAACTGATCCTAGAAGTGGAATAACTTCCACTTGAATATCCTCATCAACCGCAATGTTCGAGAGTTCACGATCTACCTGATATAAACCAAATTCTGAAAGTTCGAATAGAATAAGAGCCTTAGGTTTCTGGCGTATTATCTGCCGACAAAGTTCTGAGCCAATAGACCCCCCCGCCCCAGTAACCATAACCACTTTATTTTTGATATTAGACTCCATTAAAGACTGCTGAGGAGCAACAGGGTCACGCCCCAAAAGGTCCTCTATAGCCACGTCTTTTAACTCATCAATATTAGCTTTACCTTCGACTATATCCTGCATATCTGGCACGGTGAGAACCTCTGCGGACAAAGGTACTAACGAATCAAGTATTTCTTTTCGACGAGCCCTAGATGCACTTGGAACAGCCAAAAGAATCTGACTAACACCATGCTTTTCAAGTAACTTTGACGCGCCCTCAATATCGCAAACATTTAACCCTAGAATCATAGTGTTCTCCAAGGTTTGGTCTTGGTCAATAAAACCAACAACTTTATGAGTTTCAGAGTTTCTCATAGCTAGCGCAAGCTGACGTCCAGCAGCCCCCGCACCGTAGATCAATACACGTTTGCTTCCCTTACTATTAGCCTGCGCGACTAATACCCTAACAATGAGACGTGATCCGCCACATAATAGACATAAAAACGCACCATAAATTATAGGCACAGAACGAGGAACTGGAGCATCAAAGTAAAAAGCTAACACAGCCACTGACAACGCAGATATTGCAGTACCTAGACTAACTACAGCTAAAGCATGGAACGTAAGGTATCGAAGAACTGCACGGTATAAGCCAAGTTTTGTGAATGCTGTAAGAGTAATTACTAATGTTCCTAAAATAATATACTGCACGGCTAAGCTATCAATGGCAACAACAGTTCCTATGCGCGCCCAATATGCAATATAAAAAGAGCCAATAATGAATACCGAATCGACTAATACACTGATTAGCCTTTTATACAACCTTGACAAGTTCCATATATAATTAAGTCTAGCCATTCTGCTCTCTGAATGAAAATTTAACGCCAGCAGTATACTGGTGTTGAAAAAGATTTGTAGTAATTGTTAGATTTGTGCTTCTAATAAAACACTTCTAATTACTTTGCTCATCAGCTCCACTTCTAACTGAGTCAATGTAGGGTGAACCAGAAACATAATACTGGTTTCCCCTAGAGCAACAGCATTCCTCAACGGCTCTCTAGGTCGAAGTCCTGTATTATCAAATGCCTTTTCATTGTATACCTCTGAGCAGCTACCTTGAAAAGCGGGCACTCCTTTATCCACGATAGCCTCTATTATTTTATCTCGAGTCCACCCTGATTTAAGAAACTTCTCCTGAATGAATATATAATGTTTGTATTCAGCATGTTGGATGTATTCAGGTATTTCCACACTACGAACAATTGGAAGTTCTGATACTGCAGCCTCAATAGCTGAAGCATTTTTCTGGCGTTTTGCTGTCCACTCCGCCATTCTGCGGATTTGAATACGGCCTATCACCGCTTGCATTTCTGTCATGCGCCAGTTGGTACCAAAACTCTCATGAAGCCAACGGAAACCTGGAGGGTGTTCTCGGTTGTAGATAGCATCGAAACTCTTACCATGATCTTTGTATGACCACATAAAAGACCAAAGATCTTTGTCATTCGTCGTGACCATCCCTCCTTCACCACCAGTCGTCATGATCTTATCTTGACAGAAAGACCAAGCTCCAATATGACCAATAGTACCTACACTACGACCTTTGTATTTTGCACCGTGAGCTTGAGCGCAATCTTCTATAACTTTGAAACCATGTTTATCAGATAGATCCATAATTGCATCCATCTCAGCGGGCATTCCAGCAAGGTGTACAACGATGACAGCTTTAGTTTCCTCAGTTAACACTGCTTTAATTGTTTCGGCAGTTATATTTTGGCTATTAAGGTCAACATCTGCAAAAACTGGTTTAGCTCCCGCTGTGACGATAGAGGATGCTGATGCTAAAAAAGTCCTTGAGGTAGTAATTACTTCATCGCCTTGATCAACTCCCAAAGCTTTTAAAGCAACGTCTAATGCCAGAGTTCCATTTCCCAAAGCTACGGCATAGTCGCAATCAACCCAGGCCGCAAACTCTTTTTCAAACTGACGCCCTTCTTGACCTGTCCAATAGTTAACTTCATTTGAAAGTAACACTTTACTGACAGCATCCGCTTCCTCTTGGGTGAATGAAGGCCATGGAGAAAAAGAGGTATTAAGCATGTTCACTCTCCAGATACTTCTGTTCAGCTTCTAGTATCGCCTCTTTATCCCTTTTTTTAAGTTCCTTCAACTTACCATTAATAACTGCGTAAACAGTCCAATCTTTCAGGTTTTTACGAATGATAGCACCAGCACCTACGGAGCATCCTTCACCTATAGTCACACCGGGAAATATAACACTATTTGTACCAATGATTGCGTGTCGACCTATTTCTACTCGACTTAAATTAACATTGGTAAATTCGGAATGAACTGTTGGGTTAGTTAAATATGGTCCGGAAAAATCATCACTAGCTGTAATCACACGACAGCCGGCACTCAATCCAGCAAAGTCTCCTATAGTACACTCTCCCCCGCCGACAATAGATGTAAAAGAAGCAATATGGACATTACGACCAATTTCAGTCCTTTTTCCTGAATTAATAAAACAAAAATCATCAATTTGGCTTTTTTCACCCAGGATTAATTTTTCTGACCCTATTATTTTCGCCAAGCTATATATTGTACCTTTAATCATTCTTATTACCTTTAAACGCCTCTGTTGTCACATGCCCGTCAGCTGTTATACCCTCTTTTATAAAAACTTTTTTAACAGTTAAAAGGAGTATCTTAATGTCAAGCAGGAGAGTCTGATTGTCAACATACCAGACATCGAACTCGAACTTTTGCTCCCAGCTAATGGCATTCCGGCCATTGATTTGCGCCCAGCCAGTAACCCCAGGTCGGACTTCATGACGTCTTGATTGTTCTTTGTTATAGAGCGGTAAATAGTGCATTAGCAACGGACGTGGTCCTACTAAGCTCATATCTCCTTTTAACACATTCCATAGTTCTGGAAGTTCATCTAAGCTGCTGTTTCGTAGCTTATAGCCAAAAGGAGTAATACGCTCTGAATCAGGTAATGGATTTCCTCGCTTATCCACCACATCCTTCATAGTGCGAAACTTCACCATTTCGAAAGGTTTTCCGTTTAAGCCCGGACGCGTTTGGCGAAACAAAACTGGGGAACCAAGGTTCCTGCGAATCCTCCAAGCAATTAAAGTAATAATGGGAAACAACAGAACAAGCGCGACAAAGGACGCGAGAAAATCAAACAATCTTTTCATTTGGTGTAGTATCTTTTTACGTAAATTTAACTTGCATTGAAAATCAAAGGTATATCAGTTAATCACTCTTGGTATTAAGCTTGCGAGTCATGAATTGCTGGTGAACCTTTTCAAGATGTGTCGAAAACGAAGAGTAAATTACCTTAGAGCTATACTTTTCAGTAAACAATGATTTTGCATTTCTGCTCATTCGATTATAAATATCGCCATCATCCATCAACTTCGCAAGGTAAAAAGCTAGTTCATCAGGTGAACTATATCTGTAGCCACACTTATATTCTGATACCATTCTCTCAGAAAGCCCATCTAACCATGTCAGTATAGGTAAACCGCTGCTAATATACTCAAAAAATTTGTTGGATAGAGAATTTTGGTAATCTGTTCTCTTTTCAATGGGCTGAATCGCAACATAGCTATTATCCCTTAACACGGTCAGCTCTCGAGAACTTATTTCTCCAGGGAAAATAATATTTTTACTGCCAGTAGATAGCCTCTTAATTTCATCTGCATACTGACCGCTGCCACAGATAACAAACTTAAGGTTTGGATGAGACGTTGCTAGTATTTTGGCCGCGTCAACAACCACAGAAAAAACGTTTAAAACAGTACTATTTAAGCGCCCTGCGAAATAGATAAACTTACTGTCACCGCTGAAGATCACCCCCTTTTTTTTCCAAAAAAGTTCTACTTCCCTTAATTCATCATCATTTAAAGTTAGAATATCTTTATGGTAACCAAGTTCGAATACTGCATCTAAGCTAGACGCTTGACGACCCGCATACTTTAATAGAAAGTCTTTATAAAAATCTGTAATGCCAACACAAGAAGTAGCAGCCATACATGCTTTTTTTAAGCTTCTTTTCATTGAGAAAATAATCGGTTTTGCTGCAAAGGACTTCCAGCCATGCAATTCATCTTCAATAATATCAGGCCACATATCCCTAGCATCCAACACTAACGGGATATCGAAATATTTAGCAATTTTTGAGCAAGCTTCAGCCATAGCTGGAGTGGGCATACTACAAACAATCAAGTCTGGTTTCGGGCTCTTTTTCGCGGCAACCATGAAATTATGATATATTAGGAAGTTGTTTATAAATCTTCTAGCAGAAACTGGCTTAGTGTATGGTATTGATGCGTGTACTGATTTTATCAAGTAGGAATCAGAAACACGATAAGTATTCGATTTGCCGCACCTAGCTTTGTTATTCAAATGATCAAAATCAGAACACCATCTAGTTACAGTATTACCAGCTTCAATTAAGGAATCTGCTAACATCGACATTCGATAAGGCCTAAAACCTTTATCTGTTGGAATAGGCTCTTCTAACTTAACTAGCCAAACATGCATAATTACTTCTAGAACTCTTTAGTGGAGCAAATGAACAGTGACAACAATTAAATAGCAATGCTCATTATTAAGTGGTCTAACAAAAACTACCAATTAGCGACTTAGAAAGTATGGGGTTTCACCACTAATTGGCAGGGCTCATTATTATTAATGCTACTGATGATCAACGAAAAACACTTTGATCATATCGATAACATAGTGAATTTGATCATCACTCAAATGTTCTCCAATAGGGAGGCTAAGTAACTGCGAGTCAAATTCATTATAATATGTTTCAGTTGAGTACTGATTTAGATAGCTGTACGCTTCTAACTTTGGTAAAGCAACTGGGTAATGGATTCCAGATTGTATATTCTTACTGGCTAAGAATTCCTTAAGTTTGTCTCGATCCGAGACTCGAATAACGAAGAGATGGTAGACCTGTTTTGCCCATGGTTTTCGAATTGGAAGCACTAAACCGTCAATGCCATTAAGCAAACTGAGATACTTATCTGCAATTTCAATTCTTCGTTGTGTCCATTCCTCTATATAGTTCAACTTCACTGACAATATTGCTGCTTGTATACTGTCTAGTCGGGAGTTGCGCCCTTCAAATTCATGGTCGTACTTAGCAATACGACCATGATTAGCAATCTTTCTTACTTTAACAGCTAACTCTTCTGATTGCGTTGTAATAGCTCCACCGTCACCATATGCTCCTAAATTTTTTCCAGGATAAAAGCTAAACGTGCCAAAATGGCCAATGGTTCCAACTCGTTTCCCTTTGTATTCTGCACCATGAGCCTGCGCACAATCTTCAATCACAATCAGATTATGTTTGTTAGCTAAAGTCATAATTGGATCCATATCACATGGATGTCCATAAAGATGAACCGCGATTATAGCAGCAGTATTGTCCGTTAAATGAGGAGTAATAGATTCCTCAGTCAACGTATAGTTATCAGGATCAATATCAGCAAATACTACTTTGTGGCCAGTTCGAGTAACAGCTTCCGAAGAAGCGATAAAACTATTCCCAGGAACTATAACTTCAGCCCCTTCAGGTAAACTGGCGGCTTCCAAAGCTATTTCAAGAGCATCAGTGCCATTACCAACTCCAATACAGAATTCACTCTCCACATATCGGCAAAATGAATCCTCAAAAGATGACAAATGCCGACCACCGATAAATGACGTTGATTCGATTACATCGTAAATAGCTTCATCTATCTCATGTTTTATTTTTTCGTATTGAGAATGTAAATCTAAAAACTTAATCATTAATGCTTCCTAATTAATTTCGCTGGGTTACCTACATATGTTCCGGGAACAACAATATCCTTGGTAACAACTGAACCAGCACCAATAACCACATTGTCACAGATGGTTACCGGTAAAATTGTAGCGTTACTGCCTACAGATACATGTTTACCAATGTAAGTGCTCCGCCATTTACTCTTGTCTCCGCCAGCAGGATGACCTTCAGAGAATAAATCATTGATGAACATCACCCCATGACCAATAAAACAGTGAGAGGCTATAGTTACAAATTCACAAAGGAAGGAGTGCGACTGGATTTTTGTATATTCACCGATACATACGTTCTTTTGAATTTCAACAAATGGCCCAACAAAAACATTATCAGATAAAGTAGCCCCGTAAATATTCACTGGCTCAACAACTGTGACATTTTTACCAAATTCAACATCTACAACGCTACTTTGCTTTTGTACAAACTTCACTCTTTGCTCTTCCCGAGTTTGCAATAATTAGGTTCAAAGCGCAGACGGACTTCTTTACCAGTTTCAATTGATTCGTAGATCGCGTTAATCAGCTCCAAGCTTCGACGACCAACCAAGCCATCAACTAGATGTTGCTTATTATTAATTATGCTATCTACAACATGTTCATAATAAGCATGATGGCCAAAGCCGTAAACATTAGGCGGATTAACCGAGAATTTTTCCATTACATCTTTATCGTCAATATCTTCCTCAAGAAAGTTCCAAACTTTCATCTGGTTAACTGCAAATCCACCAATTTCCACCGAGCCTGTTTCACCGAGGATGGATAGAGAGCCTTCTAAGTCTTTAGGTCGAACAGCGGTCGTAGCTTCTATAATTCCTAACGCCCCACTTTTAAACTTCAAAGTTACAACAGCAGTATCTTCAGCTTCAATATCTACGAGCGCTGTTCTACTGAAGGCGAAGACACTTTCGACCTCACCCATCATCCACTCTAACAAATCAACGTGATGGCTAGCTTGGTTGGTTAATACACCTCCATCCAACTCCCAAGTCCCTCTCCATGAATCTTGGTCATAGTACGCCTGTGGCCTGCACCATCTAACGCGAACAGTTCCCATGACCAGCTTACCAAATCGATTTTTTTCTAGAGCCTCCCTAGTTTTAACAACTGGGACATTAAAACGATTCTGTTTTACGACGAACAATTTGGCGCCAAATGTATCGCAAGCTTCTATCATAGCATCAGCGTCATCAAGAGTTAGAGCCATAGGTTTTTCAACAACTATATGTTTGCCATACTGAGCCAATTCGATAACGTTCTTAGCGTGATAACCACTTTCAGTTAACACAACAACGACATCAATAGTACACTCACGCATCATTGTATGCATATCCGTGTATGACGGCACATCAAACTGTGCGGATATTTTCTCCGCTTTTTCTTTAACAATATCACAAACAGCAACAAGCTGAGCGCCTTCAATTTGGTTGTTTCCTAATAACTCGGAATGCCTTTTAGCAATTCTTCCACAACCAACAAGTGCAAAATTCAACATAATTATTCCTTTTTTATTTTGGGTAAAGCCCTGCACTTCTCATTTTATTGACTAATAGTCTCAAAAACTGAACAAACGAGTATGAGTTCGGATACTCCCTAAACGATTTGACTTCATTACGCATTATATCTTCGAATTTATCTTCTGAAATCCCGAGCTTTTTGCAAACATATTCTTTATCTTGTTTTTGTAATGCCACAGGATATGGTACATTTTTGATCTCATCTAAAGCCTTACTACGCGAGATCTGGCCAGCATTGATCAAATCCGACAAATGCCCATAACGTTTATCTATGCCGAATTTTTTTGGTAAAACATAACCTTGATAGAATCTAGTATAAATAGACTCATGGTGTTTACCTCCATAATAAACCCAACCCAATTCATTCTGAAGTAAGGCCATGACTTCATCTTTGTTGTAGTCTACATAGTTTAATATTGATACAGAGCGAATGCCTCTAATAAAGTTGACATAGAAAAGAAACCCAAAATTATAGTGTGGATAAGTCGATAATTTTACGGTTCCATATTTCTTATGAATGGACTTTATAAACTTCCAATCTGAGTGACCATATGACCAGTCGGGCACAGAGATTGACTCAGTAGTAAAGTTCATTCCAGATATTATATACTTGATACCATGCTTTAATGCCTCTTGCCAAAGTAATGCATAAATAGCATGATCCGTAGGTATTTCACCATCAGGTGTAGATGCTTTCAGGAAAGCTATCTGAAGATCCTTAAACTCTTCCCAATCAACAACGTAAGTTACCAGATCTATATCAAGCTTCTTCAAAACACGTTCAACGTTTTTAACCGCTAATTCCGAGTTCCAACCGTTGTCAAAGTGAACAGCTAGAGGCCTTAATCCTAGCTGCTTAGTTAGATACGCTACATAAGTACTATCCACACCGCCGCTGACTCCTACTATGCAATCGTATTCCTTTCCTTTACCTGCCCTAGAAATTTTTCTCACAATTTCTTTAAGCTTCTCTTGAGCGTCTTCATCTTTGAATACACGACTATCAAGAAGTTGATCATATCTTAGGCAATGGTTGCAGATTCCTGAGTCGTCGAACTGAATTGAAGGATCGACGCTATTGTCCATGATGCATCGGCTACATCGTTGAAATAAAGTCATTTTTGTTAGCCTCTAAACAAGCTTTTTAATTCTTGATATTCTGGATATGTAATTAGTACGGCCCTATGTTTGCCGTGGAAAGTAAACAAGCTACCAGCTGCTACAGCAGAAGCACCTGAATCTACAGCTTCCTTAAGGTGCCGCATACTACCAGCTCCACCAGATGCGATAACTGGGATAGTAACAGCGTCAGCAATTTGTTGAATGAGCTTATAATCATACCCATTGCCCGTACCTTCATTGTCGATCGAAGTTACCATTATCTCCCCAGCTCCAGCTTTTTCAATTTGAGTAGCGAATTCTATCGGTTCTAATCCCGTATTAATAGAATTACTATGACTAAATACTTTATACTTTCCGAACAAAGATTTCTTTACGTCAATCGACACCACAATGCTTTGTGAGCCAGCAATCGATGAAGCTTCGGAAACTAACTGTAAATCATTACATGCTGCAGAATTCAAAATGATTTTTTCGACTCCCAATCGGAAAATTTTCTCTATCTGCTCTATCGTGTTAATACCGCCACCGTATGCAAATGGCATGAACGCTTGGGACGCAATGTCTGCAATTAGCTCATAATTAGGTTCTCGCCGATCCACTGTTGCGTTAATATCCAAAATAATGAGTTCATCAGCTTCTTTATCGTTAAAAATCTTAACCGCATTTACAGGGTCGCCAACATATTTATGATTTTTAAATTTTACTCCCTTAACAAGACCAGTATTCCGCATTAAAAGGGTTGGGATAACTCTCGTGGCTAACATAGTAAATCCAAGAAGTTTCTAAAAAAATGAATACCAAATTTGTGACTTTTCTCAGGATGAAACTGCACGCCTGTTATATTGCCTGACTGAACCGAACAGGTAAACTGATGACCGTAGCAAGAGGTAGCTGCAATATCCCTCTCATCGTCACATTCGACATAATATGAATGTACGAAATAGAAACGACTTTCATCAACAAACCCATTGTACAAAGAGCAATCGTGTTTAGCTGTTACCACGTTCCACCCCATATGAGGAACCTTTAGTCTCGAGTCTTCATCAAAATTGAATCGCGTTACCTTACCTTTAACTAAGCCTAATCCAGGTATACTGCCTTCTTCGCTAGATTCAAATAACAACTGCATACCCAGGCAAATGCCTAAAAAAGGAAGTTTATCTTTTAATACTAATTTTTTTATCAAAGGAGTCAAACCCGATTCATTTAGCTTCTGCATTCCGTTGTCAAAGGAGCCAACACCAGGCAAGATGATTGCTTTAGCCCTTGTAATCACTTCATGATCCGAAGTTATCGTCGCATCACCGCCTACTTTACGAATCATGTTCAGTATTGAGCTTGGATTCCCCATTCCATAATCTAATATAACTATCATAACGTTCTCCCAATCGGAAAATACAACTAGCGCTCCGTGTCACTTCGAAACAAGGGTAGACTAGATGATTTTACGTTTTTCTTAAAGCAACACTATTATAAATATCGAGGTATTTTTGAGATATATTTTCCCATTGAAACCTTTGAGCTTGCTTGGTGCAACTAGAATATCTATCAGAAAGGTCAGAATTTATCTGACGTATCTTTTGGGCTAAATCGTTAGCGTCATATGGGTTCACAGATTCGCTCACGTTTGTGTGATCGAAGTAACCATCAACACCTTGACCTTGTGAAAAAACTATCGGTAGTCCTTGTGACAATGCTTCCAAGTAGGATACGCCAAACGTCTCTCTGTATGACGGCATCAAGAAAATATTATTTTTTCGATAAATTGCCAACAGTTCATTTTTGCTATCTATCCTTCCCAAGTACTTAACAAAAGGAGGTCGATTGCTTCTAACGTATTCAAGGAATTCTTTTTCACCATCTCCACCGCTTCCTACAACTGTAAATTCAACAGGTTGAGATTTATAAAGTAACTCTAGTGCTCTAATTGAACGAATTACGTTCTTATTTTTTGATAAATCGCCAACATATAACGTCTTTATGATACCATTATTAACCAGTTTATCTTCGCATAAATTATTCAGCCAAAATTCATCTAATCCATTAGGAATAATGGATATTTTTTTAGATAATTCTTCACGCATATTTGGGGGGGCATAGTTCATCAGCACTTTTTTATAAGAAGGTGTAATCAAAATTACTCTTGACGCATTCTTTAGTATTCGTAGGCATGTAGATTTAAGGTCTGGCCGATATTTCATAAATACATTAACATCAGTATTTCTTACCGCAACGATGTAAGGAATGTCATAATTTTCTTTCAAACGCAGTGCGGCTGCTCCATCACTATAAAGGAAGTGAGCATGAGTTAAAGACACATTGTTTACACCTAGGCCTTCGACTAAATTTTTATAGACTAAATTAATCTTACTTCTAAAGAAAACACGGTGATGTTTCTTCAATATATTAGAAAAAAAGAAATCAGTATTACAGAGTTCTGAATTGATATTTCTTCCAACCTCTTCCTCAGTTCGAACCGGGACATAAACTTGTTGAGAAAGACCCAACGTATCCAGACTAGTAACTAGTCTGTTGTATATTTTTTGTTTAGAGTAATCGCTACATATATGAAGTATTTTCATTAAAAAACCTAATAACCAGTTCTAAAACTAGAGAAACACAAGCAATCTTTTTTCGACTTAGTAAAACCAAGCATCATTCCAAATATAAGGAAAGGGTACGCTCCAACAACGATTTCAGCAAAGAAAAAGTACCCTAACGAGAAAATTGAATACATAGTAAACATAGAAAACATTAAGTAAAAGACGATGCGCTCTTTCGTTTCTCTAGTCAACTTATAGAGTTTAGTTAACAGTAATGCTAAAAAACCGTAGATACAAAGAACTCCAATAACGCCATAGTTAGCATATAAATTAACTGGCTCTACTTCTACACCATGTGTAACACCATTAGCACGTTGAGCACTATTCGAGACTCCAATTAAAATATCATAAGGTTCATTCAATAAGGATACAGCCATATTTATTTGCTCCATTCGCTGACCGCCAGACTGCTCTATCAGGACATCAAACCTATAAATAATAAATGAAATTTGATCCGAAAAAAGGAATGTTCCGAAAAAGACAACAATACTAAGAAGGATGAAAGAGAAAAAACCTGACTTTAATATCCACTTTGGATTTTGCGCTAATACAAAAAAAGATAACACTACTAAGGATATAATATAAGCTGCCAATGCTGCTCTTGAACCAGAGAAAAAAACATTCAAAAAGCTAAGAATAAATAGAAGTGATGCTATGAAAAAATAACTTTTCAATTGAACATTACTAGTAAATAAAAGGAACAGTCCAGCTAAAAGTAGAAAACCGCTAAACCCTCCCCATGATATCGAATGACCACTTACGCCATATATTCTTCTATTTACATCTGCCATAGCTATTTCAAATTGAGTATCAGATCTTGGATACAAAGCAGTCAAATAATCCCCTAGGTTGTTGGGAAATACTTGCAACAATCCAACTATAAGTAAGCCAAACACTATAATAAGCATGGACTTACTTATGCTTGTTCTCTTCTTCTCATTTAAGCTGTAAAAACAATTAAAACCAACACTAAAAAAAACCAATCTTTTTATGTACTGCCAAAGCTCTGTAGGAAGGATATATTCTCCCAAGTGAGCTTTAGATTGCATCACACCCAATGGAATAAACATAACGATAAAAATTAACAAAGGGTAGACTAAAGAAAAAATTATACTAACCTCTCTCTCATTTATAGTAAAAGGTAATATAAACAAAAATAGAAGGACAGCGATATCTTCAACTCTTACTCTAACACCCACTTCAAAAAATGGTATATAAACTGATAAAGCCAGTATAATAAAAAATATATAATTTAAGCCTGACTTCTTAACTTTCATATTTAAAGCTCTTTATATTGGAGTATAATTTATTTATAATTCTTTTAAAAAACAAAAGCGAGCCGCATAAGGTAAAAAACCAAAAAAGTACAACTTCAAAAAAGAAATATTGAGCGATTAATACGTGCAATATACAGCCAAATAGCAATATCACAATAAATAAATAAACATGTAATCTAGGTACTTTTTTCCACAAATAATTTGAGCATTCTGTTTTAATTAAAAAAAACACTGCAAAAGATATAGCAGACGCAATAGCTGCGCCTTTTGCTCCATATAAAGGTATCAAAGCATAATTGATCGCTATATTTACCAATAATGCTATTACTGTCGACATTAAAGAGAACACTGATTTTCTTCGAATACCAACCCCAACACCGGTAACTTCAGAAAGAGTATAAAAGAAAGGAGCGGCCAAACATGGAATAACTATGTATTGAACTTCAACATAATCAGGAGGCAATATATACGAAATCAACCAAGAAAACATACCTAGTACACAAAATAATATCACCACTAACATAAGCAATCCATCACTAACGTTAGTAATTTTATTTACATCTACACCATCAGCAATCCATTTATAAACTATAGGAACCCAGACAGTTGTAAAAACATTTTGAAGGATTAAAGCAACAGCAGCAAAGTTTATAGCTACTGAATATATACCCAACTCTTCATATGACGACAATTCACGTAAAAAGAAACGGTCAATTGCAGTTAATCCCCAATAAGCAATACCGCTAAATATAAGAGGAATTCCATAATTCAACATTCCTTTCAACTTTTCTTTATCAATATGGCAAAATGAAGCTTTTAACAAATCATAACGAATGTTCCAAACGAGAATAAGAAAAACGATAAGCGAAGAAAAAACATTAGCAAATAACAAGTATTCGAAGCTAGCTTCTACAGAAAAACAAACATAAGAAATAATCAGCAATAACAAAAACACTTTGGGTAATAACTGACTCAAAGAGTATGCCAATGCGCGTTCTTGCATACGTAAAACCAAACCCAGAAATCTTGACAAGAACACTAGTATAATTGATAAGTTTAACAAAAATGAGATAATGGCGGATTTCTTATGAAATAAGATTTCGGACAGACTTGTCGAAGAAACCTCAAACATTAAAAGAGTTATACATAGTAATAATAGTGTAGGAGCTAGTACTGCTCTGAGCAAAGCATGCTTATCCTGAACTTCGTTATATTCTCTAACATAGGCTTGATCCAAGCCTAAGCTAAAAAGTAGAACACAAAAGCTCGTTGCGGTTGTAAGCATGGCTAAGCGCCCTATATCTTCGGTACTGTAGTACCAAGATAACGTAGGGATTATCAACACACTTAATCCAGCAGCTCCAATAGGGCCGATAGCAAATTGTAAAATTTTTTTTATTTTCAATGCATACTCATTAATAAAACATCGATAACACAAATATCTTAAAACATCTTGGAAATTGGGTAGAATACTTTACCGTGACTAACGAAATTAAATAGAACGTATTCTTAACCATTGTTAAGTGGAACTGATTACTTTAATAATCTCTTTACCTTTTTCATCTATAACTCTCCTAGACCAGTTTTCTTCAATAACGAATCTATTTATTTCCTTTTCCTCGTCTGTCAAACCTAGATCCAGAAGAGAGGGATTACGAATGAGTTCACTAACTCCGAAAATTACTGCTCCAACTCTCTTAAAAAAAAGATAAGAGGGGCAATCTTCTCGTATGAATACTTTTGCACCTAGATAAAGCATCAAAATAATATTACCGTGTGCTTGTTGCCTAACGTGATTCATGATAACAAATCCACATGAGCTAATAATATTATTGTATTCGTCTAAAGGTAAGTAATCATTTATTGGTTTAAAATTACCATTCAATACATTTGAACCATGGTTTATTACTTCTTTCTTAACGCCTCTTTCTCCATAACTTAATGGGACAACAACTTTTCGGTCTTCTAGTTTAACCTTTTTAATAAAATCGATAATATCGAAATGATTATTTGAGTACGTAGCGCTATTACCTAGCAAAATCCAATCACTCAATTTATCAAATTCACCACCATGTAACCATTTTTCTATTCCACCATAATTCCAATTTACATAGGGAGGAAGCTGGACATCTGAATTATTATCAATTAGCTCATAATCTTCATAAATAACAGGAGAGAAGTAAGATATTTTTGAAATAGCTTTTCTTTTTCCAATATTAAGAATTGATACTTTCAGAGCAGATAGCTTATTTTTAAAGTATATAACTATATCTCTGGAAAACTCTTGAGAATGTAAGCTTTTAGTTCTTGGTAATAAGCCATCAAATTTTTTCACGAGGTCATAATAATCCCAGCCCCAGCCTATCCATAGAAATTTGACATCATTGTTAGAAAGAATTATATGTCTAATCCAGTAAGGGCTTAGAGAGTGTAATACTACTAAGTCATAATCCAAAAAGCGTTGAGAGAAGTAAGGGTTTAACAAGTCAAAAAAACCAATGCTTGTGATTATATCTTTGTATTCATTTGTAGTAGGCTCGCCTAGCATATAAACATGGTTTTCAGCTAGTTTTGTAAAGGTTTCTAGAGCATAGTATAGATTATTGTTGTTAGAAGATAAGTGTAAAATTCGCAAACCACGTACTCCGATAGCACTTAGCATTTAGCATTTAGCATTAAATTCGGCATAGCCAAATCCACTCTCACCAAAACCATTTCCATTATAAAACATCAGTAATTTTTCTTTGTGTTTAATTACATGAGGGTACTCTATCATTTGTGAATCCCACCCACTTTCAGATATCGTGATTCCGGCCTTATTGTCCATACGCTTCCAATTTATACCATCTGGTGACTCAGCATAACCAATACGATAACTACTCTCTTTGTTAGTTCTATAGTCATTAAATTTACGATATGAATACCACATAAAATACTGACCATTTTTTTTGATTACAGAGGCTTTAACTATGCCTGCTTCATCATCTGATTGATAATCTATAGCTACTGTACCCTTACGTATCCAATTAATTCCGTCTGCTGACTCAGCGTACTTAATATGGTATCTTGGCTCCGATTTATCATTAATTATTCGCCACTCTGTGCAAGACAAATACCAATTTTTCCACACACCATTGTCAAACAAAACACAACTAGTCCCAGAATATTGTGGCTCAATATAGTTTCTGTCCCACAGAGGTCCTTCAGAAAATTTTTCGTAACTATTTCCTCCATCTGAACTTATAGCTAAACCAACCGAATTATGATAGGAAATTGTATTTCTTACATTCCAACCAATGTAGTACAGATATTTTTTATCGCCATTGTTAACCACCCAAGACGGCATTACACCACAGTCATCGAAAGTCCCCAGAGACCCAAGAGGCAATATGGGTTTATCCGCGACATTAACTATTTTTTTAGGGTTATCAGCCAAAACATCAATATACCCAGGGAGACTACGGTTATTTTTATCACGTGTAGAAAAATAGATTCTAAACGTATCACTTTTCGGCTGATAATCCACGACAGGAACTTGAGCATGAGATTGTGAAAAGTTAATATCACCACTCGGCTTGTAAATGTGTCCCTTTTTAATCCACCCCATAATCAGTATACCTCATAACTTAGCTTCGGACTCTTCTTAGCAGGGTTGCCAATATAAACCCCCCACTCTTGCGTATCTTTAAAGACACTTGCTCCCATAGATATTAACGAACCTTTCGCCAGACGAGAGTAATCTCTGATAGTCGCATTAACACCGAAAAAACAATAAGGTTCCACGATACAATGACCAGACAAAACCACATGCGACGTAAAAAACACATGGTCTTTAATTTCACTGTGATGACCAATGTGGTTACCGCTCCACATCACCACATTATTACCAATACTTGTAAAAGGCTGGATGGTATTGTCTTCCAAAATGAAACAGTTATCACCAATCTTCGCACCAGGAAAGACGGTCGCACGAGAACTAACATAGGAAATCAAAGAATAGCCTTTACTTTTAATTTCATTATAAATTTTTTCTCTAGAACGATTCATATTTACACCTGTCATTGGTGCGAAAAATTTATATTCTTTTGGCCCATATAAATGTTCTATACCTTCAAACGCTACTACAGGCAAGCCTTTAAATGTGTCACAATCTTTGTACTCTTTACTAACAGCAAATGCTACAACTTCATGCTCAGTATCATTACTTAAGTAAAAATGCGCTAGTTCTGCAGTGTCTTTTGTTCCGAAAATAACTATTTTTGACATTATATGAGCCTATATTTTTTAAGAAAATCATTTATTTCAGAGGGAGAATTGAACATCATAACATCGATTATTGAAAGCCAAGGATGAAACTCACTTCCAAACTGCTGATACTCGAACGAATCGGACTTAATGAATTTAAGCTCTATTCCGTTTTGGTTGAAGATTTCGTTATCGTAAAGTTCAGTTCCATTAATTGGGTTAATATATACACTGGCTTTTTCACGTAAGCATATGTCAATAATGCGCTGTTGCCCACTTAGCTCAGCGTTGTTGTAGATAGCTGAACTTAGCACTATATCGGTGCCAATTCCAAGGTATCTACAGATAGACACTATCGAGTTTGCCACAAAAAAAGACAAGTTGTTGTTATTACACTGAAAAACATCTTCGATAAGAGCATAAACTTCATCAAAATAGGGGGCCTTTTTATATGCAAGATTAATAGACTTGAGAAACTTAGTCTTCCAAAGGCTTTGGTCATTGATATTGATATCCAGTATCAATTTATTTTGACTAGCATTTTTCAAAGGTACTGATAAAAGCTTAGGGGTGCTATTTATTAAAAACCTATTACGATTAATCCAACCTCTCTTTATATAATTCACGTCATCATATATAATGAACTTATCGACAGAGTTTATCAGCTGAAAATACCCAATATAAGGCATGAAATAGGGCTGCATAATTGCTAGTTTCATTTATTTTCTTCCAATACTCGCTTGATAATTGAAGCTATCCGGATCACTTCCGTAACTTGTAGCCCTGCGTAAAGTGGCAAACAAATAATCCGATCGGATATGTCACGAGAAACCGGCATAATTGAAGTTTGACTATAAATTTCATCTAATGATGGGAAAAAGTATCTGCGAGCGTTAATACCTTCTTTCTCTAGCATTTTGAGTACTTTTTTCATAATATCATGATGTTCAAAAACGACTGGAAAGTAAGAATAGTTCTCTGAAAATACGGGGTTTAGTTTCTGAAAACTAACTGAGTCGATTAATATAGACTTATATTTTTCGACAAGCTTCTTCCGTTCTTCTATTATCGAATCAACTTCGCTAAGCATACAGAGTCCCATTGCAGCCTGAAACTCATTCATTTTTGCATTTATACCTAATGAGCTAATCGTCCCTCCCAACTCTAGACCAAAATTAATCATTTTACGTGCTTTCTTAAATAGTTCATCGTCATTTATGACTAAAGCTCCACCTTCAATCGTATGGAATAATTTTGTCGCATGAAAACTAAGAGTGCTAATATCACCATAGTTTAATAAGCTCCCATGCTGACCCGACACATCAAATGCGTGAGATGCATCATAAATAACTTTCAAATTATGTTTATTTGCTAAAGCAGATATTTTATCAACATGGCAAGCGTTTCCAAACACATGCACTGGTACTATTGCTGAAGTTCGGTTAGTAATAGCAGATTCTATATTTTCTAGTTCAATATTAAATGAATTAGGGCAAATATCTGCGTAGACAGGCTCTAGTCCCTCCCAAATCAATGAAGAACTAGTAGCTGCAAAACTAAAAGGAGTGGTGATAACCTCTCCTTTCAATTCTAATAAACGATAGGCCACTTGTAATGCCAGAGTACCATTTGCTACTAGTAAAAGATTTTTGACCCCTAGACGATTTGCTAGTAACTTTTCCAACTTTTGGTGTAAGGGTCCCCTATTCGTGAGGCAGGCGGAATCATAAATCTCGTCAACATATTGCTTAAACACATCAATATTTGGTAAGTAACTCTTAGTAACATTAATCATTTTTGATTGTTCTCTCACCCTAACTTAGCAAACTTAGTAAATAGGAGCCATAACTTGTCTTTCCAAAAAGGGCCGCTCGTTTTCGGAGCTCTATATCCGTTAACCAGCCGTTATTAAACGCGATTTCTTCAAGACAAGCGATTTTAAAGCCTTGTCTTTGCTCTATTGTTTGTACAAATTGTGAGGCCTCTAAGAGCGAGTCGTGTGTTCCAGTATCTAACCAAGCAAATCCACGCCCCAATATCTCTACATTCAGATCTCCTCGCTCCAAATAGATATTATTAATACATGTAATTTCGAGCTCTCCTCGCGATGAAGGCTCTATTGACTTGGCTATATCTACTACGTCACTATCATAAAAATACAACCCAGTAACTGCATAATTGGACTTGGGTAATTGAGGTTTTTCCTCAATGGACAGGACTCTCATATAATTGTCAAACTCAACTACTCCGAACCTTTCAGGGTCTTTCACCTGATAACCAAACACAGTAGCGCCCTTTCCTCGACTTGCAGCATTCAATAATTTCGGGGAGAAACCTTGTCCATAAAAAATGTTGTCTCCAAGAACTAAACAAACACTATCAGTACCAATAAATTCTTCACCAATGATGAAAGCTTGTGCAAGTCCATCAGGTCTTGGCTGAATGGCGTATGATATTTTAATGCCAAACTGAGAGCCGTCGCCCAGCAACCGCTGATACCCCCCAATATCTTGATGTGTACTAATAATTAAAATATCCCTCACATTAGCTAGCATCAACACAGATAAAGGATAGTAAATCATTGGTTTATCGTAAACTGGCAGTAATTGTTTGGAAACCCCTAGAGTTATTGGATAAAGGCGAGTGCCAGATCCTCCTGCTAAAATAATACCTTTCACTAGCTTAATCCTTTAATCCCAAGCGCTCTCGAGCATATGCACCATCTAAAGCACGCTGGCACCAATCCAGGTTACTCAAATACCATTCAACGGTTTTTCTCAATCCAGATTCAAAAGTTTCTTGAGGTTTCCAATCTAGCTCTCTTGCTATCTTGCTAGCATCAATAGCGTAGCGTAAATCGTGACCTGGACGATCTTTAACATATTTAATTAATCTAGCGAATCCTGAAGAGTCTTTGAACTTCCGAGAGTGTAGCCTAGCAGGAACAAGCTCTTCTAGGAGTCTGCAAATGCTCTCGACAACTTCAATATTGGTTTTTTCGTTGTGCCCTCCAATATTATAGGTCTCTCCAATTAAGCCTTGTGTTGCAACCAAGTATAACGCCCTTGCATGATCTTTCACATATAGCCAGTCACGGACTTGTAACCCATCACCATATATAGGCAAATCCTTTCCATCTAGAGCATTTAATATTACTAGAGGTATTAATTTTTCTGGAAAATGAAAAGGACCATAATTATTTGAGCAGTTCGTCACTATTGTTGGTAACCCATAGGTCCTAGACCAAGCTCGAACTAGATGATCACTCGCTGCTTTTGAAGCAGAATAAGGGCTACTTGGTGCATATGAAGTTTGTTCTGTGAACAAATCTTCAGGCCCAGCAAGATCTCCATAGACTTCATCCGTTGAAACATGATGGAACCGAAATAGCGCTTTCTTGTCTTCACTTAAGTTTTGCCAATAGCACCTCGCAGTTTCAAGTAAGGTATATGTACCTACTATGTTGGTTTGAATAAACGCGCTTGGCCCATCAATTGAGCGATCTACATGGCTCTCCGCCGCTAAATGCATCACGATATCTGGTTGATGTAGTTCGAAGAGACGCTTTAATGATAAGCCATCACAAATATCAACTTTTTCAAAAGCATAGCGAGGGGACAGCTCGACTTCAGAAAGAGACTCCAAGTTTCCTGCATAAGTCAATTTATCAACATTGACAACGTGATCCTCAGTATTCGCAATAATGTGACGTATAACGGCAGAACCAATAAACCCGGCTCCGCCGGTTACTAAAATTTTCATCTATTACAACCTAAAATTCGCCGTACCAAAACACAGCATTGATTTAACTATAAACGAATGCTTACCTGATCCTTAGGAAGGATATATTTCAAATCATAGAGAACGCTATTTTTCTTACCCAAAGCAATAATTTCTTCAGCGCCCATTCGTTTAAATTCGTCATGAGCGACGGCCAAAATTATCGCGTCATAATAACCTTTTTTAGGCTCGTCCAAGATAGAGAAGTTGTACTCTTCTTGGACTTCCTTTCTATCGCACCATGGATCATAAACATCTACATGCACGCCGTAGTTTTCTAACTCATTCAAAATATCAATAACTTTAGTATTTCGTAGATCTGGGCAGTTTTCTTTAAAGGCCAACCCCATAATCAGGACCTTTGAACCACAAACATGAATCTGTTGAGAAAGCATTTTTTTTACTAATTGAGTTACAACATGCGCCCCCATACCATCGTTAATTCTTCTTCCTGCCAGTATCATGTCGGGGATATAACCCGAAGCCTGTGCCTTATGGGTTAAATAATAAGGGTCAACGCCAATACAGTGACCACCTACTAAACCTGGTCGGAACGGTAAAAAATTCCACTTGGTTCCCGCTGCTTCAAGCACTTCGAGAGTGTCAATATCTAGTTTGTTCATGATGATTGCTAGCTCATTTATTAGTGCTATATTGGCATCACGCTGCGTATTTTCGATGACCTTAGCCGCTTCAGCTACTTTAATTGAGCTTGCTTTATGGGTACCCGCACTAATCACAGAGCCGTACAACGCATCTACAAAGTCAGCCACTTCAATGTTTGAACCAGAAGTTACCTTTAAAATGTTTGTTACGCGATGCTCTTTGTCGCCAGGATTAATACGTTCTGGTGAATATCCAGCAAAGAAATCTTTGTTAAAAACTAGCCCAGAAGTTTGTTCAACAATTGGTAAGCAAACTTCTTCTGTTGCACCAGGATATACTGTAGATTCATAAATAATGACATTATTTTCATCAATATATTCACCAATCATCTCACTGGCTTTTATCAGTGGGGTTAAATCTGGCCGTTTATATGCATCAATCGGGGTCGGCACTGTAACAATGTAGATATTGCAGTTTTTCAATTCTTCTCTGTTAGCACTGTAAGTTAAGCGGGTTGCTTTTTTCATTTCATCAGGTGAACACTCTAACGTAGAGTCATTTCCGTTGATTAGCTCGGCAACTCGTTTCTCATTGATATCAAAGCCTAAAGTTGCGAACTTTTTTCCAAATTCGATGGCAAGTGGTAGGCCAACATAACCTAAACCGATAATGCCAATTCTGGCGTTTTCCAATGACAAATTCACTGTGTTTACCCTTCTCTATGAAAGTTAAAAAATTTGTATCCCAGTCATTTCTATAACTGTGATATTTTTGTTCATTTAAAGACAACTTGAACCCACTGCCTTTTACAACTATTTGTTTTAGATACCTTACGAAATCTACTTCAACATTCATCAGAACAACGGTTCCATAATTCCCTTTCTCGGTACTGATGTTCTTGGTATTTAATCATTCTTTAGGACAAAATTTAGGCTTATTATATACTATCTTTTCTGGTAGGTTAGTAGTGGAGAGTCTCCACATTACTACATAGAGCACCCCATATTTGCAGCAGAAGCAGTAACGTAATACAAACTAGCAAAAGTACTCGAGAGAAGTAGTGTTCAAACATAAGTTTTACTTACTCATTCCTCTGTCAAATGATTGCAGGATTGGATTGGTGCAGATAATGACAAACCAGTTGGCCTTCGCCGTTAGAAACACCAAGCAAATTTCAAAAGCTCTTTCAGAGTTTTTTATTGACCCTAAATGAAAAAAGCTTTAAAGGGTATCATACCAGGCTCTACTCTTAGTGTAACATGCAAAAGATCAAAGATTAAGGCTGTTACTCATAACCATTGGTACATATGCTAGGTAATGTCCACTAGAACGATTGACCTTGTTTCTTAATCAGAGATAACCAAAATGCTATTCTTGGAATCCCTTAATTTATGTCCATCGAAGCCTTTTCATCTAACCTTTGAACCTAAAGTTAATATTGACAAATGGCATAGCTTATCAGGTGATTTTATGGTAGTTTAGATGGCTGCTGACTAGTTGGCATCAAATTCTGTTTTCCATAACTTGAGAGTATAGGTAGTAAACTTTCCAAACCGTGGATAGACTAAATGAAAGGAAGGGTTTGCGATATATGTGTTGAGTGGCTTATACCAAACAAAGGGAAACCACAATTAAAGGTGATAACTTAAATATCACACACACATAGAAGCACGTATAATCTTCATAGAATAAATCGCTTACCTTCTATTTATAAAACATGACGTTAATGTGATGCTCGATATCATCATGCACTGATAAAATAAACTATGTCCACCTATCTAAACTTTATACTCGCTCGATAATAAATAATCATAAGGTAAAAGTATGATCATCGTAACTGGCGGTGCTGGCATGATTGGCAGCAACATCGTTAAAGCACTTAATGAAAAAGGCATTAACGATATTTTGGTAGTCGACAACCTTAAAAATGGTAAGAAGTTCCAGAACTTGGTGGATTTGGATATCACAGATTACATGGATCGTGACGACTTTCTAACGCAAGTTATGGCTGGCGACGACTTCGGCCCTATCGAAGCAGTTTTTCATGAAGGTGCATGTTCCGCAACGACAGAGTGGGATGGTAAGTACATGATGCTCAATAACTATGAGTACTCAAAAGAGCTGCTACATTTCTGTTTAGAGCGTGAAATTCCATTCCTTTACGCATCTTCAGCAGCAACTTACGGCGAAACAGATATTTTCATTGAAGAGAAAGAGTACGAAGGCGCGTTAAACGTATACGGCTATTCAAAGCAGCAGTTTGATAACTATGTACGTCGCATTTGGCAAGATGCTGAAGAACATGGTGAACAACTGTCTCAAATTACTGGCTTCCGTTACTTCAACGTTTATGGTCCACGTGAGCAACACAAAGGCTCAATGGCATCTGTGGCCTTCCACCTAAACAACCAAATGAACGCAGGTGAAAATCCAAAACTATTTGCTGGCAGTGAGACTTTCAAGCGTGACTTCGTTTACGTCGGTGACGTTGCTGCAGTAAACTTGTCATTTTTAGAAAGTGGCCAGTCAGGTATCTTTAACTTAGGTACAGGTTACGCTGAATCTTTCGAAGAAGTCGCTAAAGCTGTGATTAAGTTCCATAGTAAAGGTGAAGTAGAAACTATCCCATTCCCTGAACATCTTAAAGGCGCATACCAAGAGTTTACTCAAGCCGACCTGACAAAACTGCGTGCAGCAGGCTGTGAACACAAGTTCAAAACCGTCGCTGAAGGCGTAGCTGAGTATATGCAGCTGATAAACAAGTAGCATCTACGATCCTAAATGCATACTATTAAGAGGTGGCTTATTGCCGCCTTTTTTATTCCCTTCCAGTAGATAAAGGTAAGTTGTGACAAAACCAGCAATTCTTCATATTTGTCTTTCCCAAGGTTGGGGGGGATTAGAAATGTACCCAATTAGGACAGGTAAAGAATTTTTAGAACGAGACTATAAGGTATATGGCTTATGTATCACTGGCACGCAAGTTGCTCAGGGGATGCGGGATGCGGGTATTTATACCTTTGAAATATCAGGGAAGAAGCAGCTACTAGCTTCTCAACTGTTTAAACTGAACCAATGGTTAAAACAAAGAAATGTAGAGGTTATCCATTGCCACAAATCTGGTGATATTCTTGTTTCTGCACTACTAAGCTTACTCACGAAAAGAAAAACTTTCTTTACTGAACACATGGGTGTCACTCGCCCTAAGAAAGATTTTTATCACAAGTGGGCTTACTCGCACATTGATCAGGTATTCTCCATAAGTGATGAAACTTATAAGCGCAATCTCAACGCTCTTCCCATTGATAAGAATAAAATTGCAAGACTTTGGCTAGGAACTGATATCCCAGCCCAGCCAATTTATGACCTAAGGGAAATATCTTCTATTAAGTTAGAATTAGGGATACCTGAAGATAGCACCGTAATTGGCAACCTAGGCAGAGTCTGTTCAGGTAAAGGACAGATGGAGCTCTTAGAGTCATTCAATTTACTTCAAGCCAGCTATCCTAAGATCCATTTATTGCTAGTTGGTGGATTAGATATATCTGATGGTTCTGACAACGAGTTTGTGGCTAAGCTCAAAAATAGAATTAAAGAATTAGACTTAACTCAGCGTGTTCACCTTGCTGGGTTTAGAAAAGATACTGATCGTATGCTCGCTGTAATGGATATTGTATGTTTACCTAACCACAACGAAGCATTCGGTTTAACTGCGATCGAAGCTATGGCTGCGAAGAAAGCGATTGTTGGGGCGAACACTGGCGCGTTTCCTGAAATTCTAGAGCCTGTTGGCCTTTTGTCTAACCCATTAGATCCTCAAGAGATATCCTCTCAGATTGAACAATACCTGCGTTCTCAGGAGCTAACTGAAAGAAATGCTAAGTTGGCTTTCAGGCGAGCACAGGCTGAGTTCTCAATGGCTAGTCATATATCTAAGCTGGAGCAATTTTATCAAAAGGATACAAGTGTTGTGAGATCTTCAGGGTTAAATTTAGCCATTAAACTAAGAAATAAAGTACGCATTAAGGGCGAAGGGCATTTAGTCGATATAGCCTCTACCTCGAAAATACGAAAGTGTAACATCTCAATCAAAGGCAGTAACAACAAACTCATTATTGAAGACGGTGTCAATATTCGTGAAAGCCAAATAGAAGTTGATGGGAACCATTGCATCGTTCGAATCGGAAAGGGCACCGTAATAGGCCATAGTTGTTACATATCCTCACGAGAAGACGGTACTCAATTGCTCATCGGTGAAGAGTGTATGTTTTCACGCAATGTGAAAATAATGACCAGTGATGGGCATGATATATTGAAAGATGGTGTGCGTATCAACACAGCCCAAAATATTAGTATTAGTAATAATGTTTGGCTTGCTGATAATGTTACGGTCTTAAAAGGTTGTTCTGTTGGGAGTGGCGCAATAGTTGGGATTAACTCAACACTAACCAAAGACCTCGAAGCTAATTGTATTGCGGCAGGTAACCCTGCCAAATGCATCCAAGAGGATACCATTTGGCAAGACGAGTTAACATTTTAATATAACCTCTACCCCTTCTTCTCAACTTGATGAGGAAGAGGAGCTGTTAAAATTAAACTGCCCACGATTAGGCTGAATAGATAAACCAAATGTGTGTGATGAAAAGGAATATCTGTCAAACTTGCGATGAGTATAAGACTCACTAATATTTTAGTCAGTGCATATGGTTCATCAGTTCTAGATGAACCATAGAAAGTACTTGCTAACCACCCTAATAGAAATATGACTCCAAGTACTCCATACCTCGACAGTGTATCAATATATTGATTGTGCAAATGAGGCTGCTTTGAAGCTAACCGGTTAGGTATTGTTTTGATTCCTGACTCTAAAGCTTCATCACCCATTCCAAAAATAGGAACCTCCTTGGATTTATTAAAGCCATATTTCCAAAGATCTAGTCTTACACCGATCGACGTTTGGTAATTTCCTTTCATAATAGTGTTGAATTCAGATATTGTTCTATTAAATCTCACATCTAAAGCTGGCTTAAACGCTAAATATAAGCAACCAACACTTAGCAAAGAGAACATTATGATTTTGAATATTGAAAATCTAGGGAACAGGTTTAGAAGCACATAGAAAAGAATAAATGGATATGCAACCCACACTCCCCTTACGTCTGTCAGAACAAGCGCAATTAATGCAATAATACTACCAGCGATAGCTATACATTTTTGCCACTTCAATAAGTAAACTTTTGTTAAGTATAAAGATGAAAGCGATAAAAATGCGCAGTACAAAGCATATGGAATTGGATTGGTAGCAATTCCTACACGACCAATATTCATCTCAAAATGCTCATAAAGTGCATTGAACCCGCAAATGTAAGCAGAAACTACAATAATACTGTAAAGCCAAGATCGAGGAATTCTTTCCCAAGGTATTACTAACAGGTAAGCAATACTGGTTAATAAAGTTCTCGGAAAACCAAAATTATCACCTCGCCAAAAATGCATTATGGTGAAGTAGAAAGAGATTAGAAGGCTTGAATAAAGAAACTTCCTAAAGCTCTGGTTCTGAAAGTTAGTTTTTATTGTATTTCTATAGCGAACAACACTATAAACGATAACTATAGCAGATAGCCTAGAGACAAAGGATTTTGTATCTGTGAAGTTAAATATAGATATAAGTACAACTAGAACAGGTGAAAATAGAAACATTTTTTCCAGAAAATCTAATACCTTTTTCATAAGTACGACTTGTTTCCCTTTTTCATCATGATCTTTCTGTAAAGTGAATACAGCTCTCTTGTAGGTTTTCTGTACCATGGTGGCCGAGACTCTTCACCTAGCTGAATTGTTGTTTCAAAGCTATCAGGGTTACTGACTAGACTGGGTAAAAAGATATAACTAGGCATTTCATGTATGTAGAGCGAGCCAATATAGTTATCAACAGGCAAACACCATGACTTACTACCAGACAATAGCTTAGACGCCGAGCTAGGATGAATTGCGTAAGATATCGTACCGCCAAAGTTATTCGTCATAAATGAAATTGAGTAGTCCTTATGTACTTTCTTTTCCCAGAGCTTACATTTTTTATGTTCTGACTCTAACCTCAGGAATCCAAATTCATTCAACTCCGACTCAATGACTGGTATGTAACGTTTGAATTCAGGTGAGATCATTACATCATCTTCTATGACTAGTATCGAGTTGTTAGATTTTACACATTCTTCCCAAATCAAATAATGACTTGCGTAACAGCCCATTTCACCTTTTGAAGGCATACGACCATTCGTGAGCCATAGTCGTTTAGTATAATCATAATTTTCAAACAATGGATGTGGTGGCTCAGCTCTGCCATCGACAGCATCAAAGAACTCAAACTCAATCCCAAGATCGTCAAGTTGTTTTTTAATGTACTCCCTACGTTCAGGGCTTCGCTTTAAACTGATGACAAATACTTTCACTGATTAACACCAAACTCGAAAAATTCGGTCGCTATTAGACCATATTCAAGGTGCAAATTGAACGATTTTCATAAACTCTAACAAGTACCATACTTCCCTTGACAGCGTTCACTAACATTACAATTTGGCAGCTGTATATGTTAATATTTGTGTCAACTTTGTATTTTAGTGTCTGACATGAAAATCCTCATTATCGGCCCTTCGTGGGTAGGCGACATGGTCATGTCGCAAAGCTTATATACTACTCTCAAGACTGAATACCCTGACTGTGAGATCGATGTTCTCGCTCCAGCTTGGTGTAAATCGATACTAGAGAGGATGTCCGAAGTAAATAAAGCTATCGAAATGCCGATCGGACACGGGGCGTTTGATTTTTTCGGTCGCAGAACTATAGGTAAAGAGCTAGCTACGAGTAATTATACTCATGCATTCGTGCTGCCAAATTCAGCAAAATCAGCTCTGATTCCTTGGTTTGCTGGTATTCCAGTTCGGGTCGGTTGGAAAGGTGAATTTAGATATGGCTTGCTAACGGATCTTCGTCCAGACAAACGAGTGTTCCAGTATATGGTGGAGCGATATGTCGCTTTGGCATCCAGTCATACATCTATGAGAGCTGATGTCACGCTTGAAAATTGTCCGTTACCTAAACTCATCGTCGACACGGAGTCACAACAACTCGCTCGCGAGCGCTTACAGCTTGATTCAGAGAGGCCGATCATAGGACTTTGTCCTGGTGCGGAATTCGGGCCTGCGAAACGTTGGCCAGATGAGCACTATGCACAGCTAGCCAAATACCTTATTAACAAGGGGCAGCAAGTGTGGTTGTTTGGTTCAGCTAAAGACAATGCTGTCACAAGCAAAATTAAGTCATCGTTAACAGCTGAAGAGCAACAACAGTGCTTCAACTTAGCAGGCGAAACGTCACTTATTGAAGCCGTCGATCTTTTAGCTGCGTGCCATACTGTTGTCTCCAATGACTCAGGTTTGATGCACGTCTCAGCCGCTGTTGGATGTAATATTGTGGCAATATATGGCTCTAGCTCACCGAAATACACCCCACCTCTAACGAACCAATTGGAAATGGTGCACACTGATATCGAATGTCGTCCTTGTTTTAAGCGAGAGTGTCCTCTTGGCCACCAAGACTGTTTAAATAAGCTAATGCCTTCTCAAGTCATCTCTGCTGTTAACAACTTCTTAGAGTAAAATTTAATGAAACATTTATGGTTTGAGCGTGGTGCTTACGCTTCAAAAAAAGCACGCCATTACATTGAAAACGACTTTAACCCTGAAAGCATAAAAAAAATCGCGGTTATTAGACACGCTGCACTTGGGGATCAGGTAGTTGTTCGTCCTTTTTTAGTTGAAGCGAGAAAGTTCTTTCCCAACGCTGAAATCACGTTGGTTCCAGTTTCGAACTACATGTACGGTATTCCGAGTGATTTGGTGGATCATGTACATGTTATGCCAGGCAAAGAGCCCGGTAAAACGACACCAGTGAAAGAAAAAATTGAAAACATCAAGCAATTGGGCGAGCAAGACATCATCTTTGATTTAGCCAGCACCAACCGCTCTCACTGGATGACAGCATTGAGCAAAGCTACTTTGAAGTTTGGCTTTCCCTATAAGTGGTATTTCAGCGGCACTCTGTTCAACGTGACTGTTCACCGTTCAGACTTCCAACCAGAAGTTGAATGCATGTTAGATATGCTTAAACTTCTTGGTCATAACCCGTCACACCCTCTAGACTTTGCTTATCCTGACCATAGAGAGTTAGTCGATAAAGAAAAACCTTTTGTACTTTACTTTAATGGCGCATCACAGCTACGTAAGATTTTAACCAAAGAACAAATGCTTGAGGTTCTAGAAAAAGCCGTTCAAGAGAATCCAAATCACACTCATGTTTATTTGGAAGGTAAGAATGACTTTGAAAAAGGTGACTTCTGCCAAGAGCTGCTTAAATACCCTAACTTCAAGATCCAATCTTGCCTGCCACTTGATGAACTTATTGAGCTAACAGCAAAAGCAACATTAATGGTTGCACCAGATACTGGTGTTCGAAATATAGCGATATCCACTCATACACCAACGGTCGGTATTTTCTATGCAACTGTTCCATTCAGGTATACGCCGTTATATGAACGTCACGATATCGTGATGAACGCAGATGGTTCTATACCAACAACAGCGCAAATTACTGATGCAATATCTCATGCTCTGACGAGCGATTAATCAAACTATAACAATTCACCACGAGCTATGACGAACTTTCCAATTCTAGTCGCTAACCGACTTATTCGACTTATCGGCAACATCTTCAAGATGTTGTCATATCCTTTTCATGCATTGTTTCCGAATAAACGCTTTGTTATTCCTTCAATATCAAAGCCTAAAGTCGTCTCCAATCAGCAGACTAAGATTCCCAAAATAATTTGGCAGACGAACTTTTCAGCTCGAAGTGCTTGGCCTGTTTATCTCAACTATTTGTTCAATCGCTTAATGTCACTCGATTATGAATATCGTTATGTGAGTACCGAAGAGCGCGCAGAGTTCATCAAGGCAAACGCATCAGAACGAGTCTACAACGCCTACATGCAACTGAACGATGGTGCCGCACAAGCCGATTTATGGCGCCTTGTGACCATCTATGTACACGGTGGCATTTACATGGATATAGACGCTACCCTCGTTTGGCCTTTAAAGCGTATCCTGCCTACGCGCGAGAATGCTATGTATGTAAAACTGAAAAAGAACCAGCACTACACTAATTTCTTCTTAGCTTCCGCTCCAAACAACCCAGATTATGAAGAAGCAATCAACAAGATTGTGGACAATATAGAGAAACGTTTCATCGAAAAAGGCGTTTACTTCTTAACAGGGCCAATGGTCATCACTGATATTCTAGAAAGTAAACAAGTAGCGTTTAAAGAAAGGAAATACGTTTGTATTCAAGGAACGTTTACCAATGAATACTTCCAATACCTTGATAAACCTAGAAGTAAGTGGACGCATAAAAAACCAGAAGATTTGCTCAAGTGATACGCCTAATTTACACCTGCCTTTTGGTGCTAGCACTACCATTCCTTCTTCCTGGCTTATATAAACGTAAGTTGGGTAAACCATCAGTAGGTAAACGTTGGAAGGAACATTTTGGTGTTACTCCGACGCTACATAATCCAAGTCACAAACCTATCATTTGGGTTCACGCAGTTTCTGTTGGGGAGGTAATAGCGATCTCCCCACTCATGAGAAAACTGAGTGAGCAACACCCAAACACAAAGCTACTCATTACCACAACAACAGCAACAGGGGCGCAACAGGCTTCTAAACTCTGCGATATTGTGGAACATAGGTACATGCCACTTGATTTTCCCTTTGCTGTCAAACGCTTCTTAAAGGTTATCCAACCGCAGCAAATGATCATCGTAGAAACTGAGCTTTGGGCTAACACGTTGACTTGTGTTTCCAGACTCAACATACCGATAACCGTAGTAAATGCCCGTCTATCGGAGAAGTCGTTTCAAGGCTATAAAAAAATACAACCTCTATTCAACTTAATTGCACCTTGCCTACACAAGGTAATCTGCCAACATGAAGATGACGCATCAAGATTCCAAAAGCTAGGAGTTCCTCAAAGCAAGATCTCTGTTTCAGGCTCAATTAAATACGACATTTCAGTATTGCCTGAACAGTTTAGCAAAGCCGAGGAACTAAGGCGGGAGCTTGGCAATAAACGCCCAATTTGGATTGCAGCCAGTACCCATCAGGGAGAAGATGAGAAACTGCTTACCGCACACTCACGCATACTTGAATCTCTTCCTTCTGCTTTGCTAATACTCGTACCTCGCCATCCTGAACGCTTTAATGACGTAATGAACTTAGCAAGTGCAAAGTTTAATACCGTTCGAAGAACAGAGCCGTCTCGTGTTGACGACAACACTCAAGTCTACTTGGCTGATACCATGGGTGAGATGATGGTGTTACTTGGTAGTTGTGATGTCTGTTTTATGGGGGGGAGCCTACTCGGTGACAAAGTTGGAGGGCACAATCTTCTTGAACCTGCAGCCTTAGCAAAGCCAACTCTGATTGGCCCTAGCTACTTCAACTTTGCAGATATTACTAAACAGCTCACTTCTGTTGGAGCATGTAAAGTTGTTGATTCAGAACAAGAGATTGCGCGAGTTTTAGTTGAATTATTCCTTAACCCAGAAGAAATGAAAATGAAAGGCAGCGCCGCTTTAGATGTCGTAGAACGCAATCAGGGAGCGCTAGATTGCACTTTGAATGAAATAGGGAAACTAAAGATATGAGTCTCAAAAAACTGTCGAAGCTTTATCATTACTTCAGATGCGTCCCTAAAACGATTTTCTTCAACTTGTATTACCTACCTATCAAGCAAGCGATCAAATTTCCGATATTGGTTAATCATCGAACCAAGTTCGTAGCGCTAGGCGGTCAAGTGAAGATCCCTAAAACGGCTAAGACCGCTAAAATCAAACTCGGCTTTGGTCGAGTCCAAATCTCTGATAGTAAATACTCTCGATTCATTTGGAACATAAGTAAAGACGGAGTCGTTGAACTGGGCCACCATATAAAAATAGGTACTGGTTCAAAGCTACATGTTCAGGGTCATCTTTCTATTGGGTCTGATAGCAACTTCACTGGTGAAGCAACCATTATCTGCAATAAAGAGATTGCGTTTGGTTCAAGTTCTCTTATTTCTTGGCAAACCCTTTTTATGGACTCTGACTTACATTCCATTACGAACGAACAAGGTGCACAGCTCAATGAGAATCAAACCATTCACTTCGGAGAGAATATATGGGTTGGAGCGCGAGCAACTGTACTTAAAGGCGTCAACATTGGAAGCAATAGCGTCTTATCGAGTGGCGCTGTTGTAACTAAAACATTTCCAGAAAACAGTGTAATCGGTGGAAACCCAGCAAAAGTGATTGCTGATTTTACTGGGAAGAAATTCACGCATTAAAAAGGCTCCAAACGGAGCCTTCTCTTCTATTTCTCAGCTAGCCACAGTTCTGCTAACTCTTTTGCACCTTCATAATTCAAATGGTTGTTATCCAAATACAAAGGAATACCATTCAACTGACTGATACATTTTTCATCGTCACACATAAGCGCAACAATTGGAATGACCTGAACCTGTGGGTATTTTGAAGCAACTTCATCAATTATGCTATTCGCTACAGATTGTCGATGTACCATTTCTTCAATCGGTAAATCACATGACTCGTCTTTCATCCAATCATACGTCATTTTCTTCACTAAACAGTTACTTGGCTTATAGCTGTACGATGGTGCTTGCTCAAACAATACTGGCGTGATTCCGTTATCAATTAGATGTTCTAATGTACGCTCTAAACCTTGCTTCAATGCTCGACGACTATTATCAATAGACTCGGAGTAATCCGTTGAATCCCCTAGAAATACACGGCTGCCTTTTTCACCTATAGCGCGAGTCGTTTCTGAGTACATTGCCCATCGACCGGCAAGAAAAACCATATCAGGTTTAAGCTCTACTATCTTTTTACCAATTTCATCATTTCTTTCGGAACAAGGTTTTTCTGGTGTGCCGTGTTTAATTAGATCTGAACCTAATAAAGGAGGGCACCCCCCCAAGCCACCATACAGTGCAGAGAAACCACTGTCTTGACCTAACACATCGACAAAGCTTCTAAAATGCCCTGCGTGAGAATCGCCCCATACATAAGCATTAATAGGAGCAGTCACATCACCTATTAAATATGGCTCGAAAGGATACGATTCATCAACTTGAGGACGCTCTTGCTTGTCTTGGTCAAACGTATAGGAAGATACCTCGAAGACTTTTTGCACAGGCTCACTAAAGCGGCTTGGATACCCTTCTTTCGCAGCAATATTCTTGGCAACCGTCACAGATAGAGCAATTGGCAGAATGAGATAACATACGTATACCCAACGCTTCTTAATCTGTAGATGTCTCAATGGGTTTTCTACTAACTGCCATGATAAGAACGAAAGTACGATAGTAATCACACCACAGATAAAAGCATCTATTGATGTGAAACCTGAAAAATAATAACGATAAAATGCCAATACAGGCCAGTGCCATAAATAGAGAGAATAAGACAATCGACCAACAAGAACGACGGGCTTCAAGCTCAATACATGTGACGTAATAGTCGTTTTAGACTCTCCCGAAAGAATGATAAAGGCAGATAAGAGCACCACCCAAAGCGCATTAAAGCCAGGAAATACATCACTTTCATCTAAAGAGAAAGACAACCAAACAAGGCCAATCGCGCCTATTACTCCAGCAAGTTGATAGACATGTTTTGACCAAGATACCTTTTTAAGCCGTTTTTGGTATATCGCTACTGCCAACAACGCACCAATCAAAAGTTCAAAAGCCCGACTTTGAATCAAGTAGTACCCAGCCCCGCCATCGATACGAGACAAATACTCTGAATAACCAACTAACCCAATGAAAGCAAAAAGCATTGAAATATTAAACCAACGCGGTGCCAAAAAACGGGTAGCTAAAATAAGAACAACAGGCCAGATAAAGTAAAACTGCTCCTCAATCGCCAGTGACCAAGTATGTAGTAATGGAAGAGTTTCAGATGTAGGAGCAAAGTACCCTGAATTTTTCTCGAAGTAGATGTTCGCAATAAATGAACTTGCATATCTCAAGCTATCCGCAAACCCGACAAAATCATTTGGAGTGTACAACCAATAAGCGAACACTAGGCTCGTTGTAGCAACAAGATAGAATAGCGGTAAGATTCTCTTAATTCGTTTAACATAAAACTGATTAAAAGAAAACTTTTTAGCCAGTACTTGTGGGTAAATGGCAGATGTAATGATGTAGCCTGAGATAACAAAGAACACATCAACGCCAATGAACCCACCAGGGATCCAGTTCGCATTCATGTGAAATAGAATGACCATCAAGACGGCAACAGCTCGAAGGCCATCTATATCTGCTCTGTATTTAATATTACTCACTTGCGTTTAACTCAACCTATTAGCCTACGAACAGTTCATCCCACTGTTCTTGCGTCCAATGAATATTTCGTTTGATGGCTTCCTTCTCAAACGATCTCTTTAATCTATCTAAATTGCTTTTCTTCCAGTCACCACCCGATTGCTGAAAGCATTTGTCGAAATCAATGATCCAAACCTTGTCTTGATCATCAATGAGAATGTTGTGAATGTTCAAGTCGGTGTGATTAACTTGAGCATCGTGCATTTTCTTAATTTCTTGGCCGATTTGTTTGTACATCTCTGCTGGGAGTGGTTTTTCCGTCAAGATAGATACCAAATCTCGAGCGTTAGGAATTTTTTCACTCAATAAGTCAGCTTTGTACGTAAAACCACTCTTCACTGCACGTGCTGCGATTGGCTTAGGCACATTCACGCCAACCTTAATTAAAGTGTTTAAAAGCTGAAACTCTTGATGACTGCGAGTTTGCTCCCAATCAGAAAAGCGATAACTGTCTTCCACTAGCTTGCCAAACAAACCACCACGGCGATAATGGCGCAGCGCCGCCTCGATAGTGTCAGTTTGTACAAACCAAGTTGTGCCTCGGCCTTGAGCGCTGCCTATTACTTTGTCATTTTGCTGCCAAAAGTCTGGGTTGAACACTTGCTTCGGGTCTTCTTTTAGCAAGGTTTCATCATACCAAATCGTCTGGTTATCAAATTGCAAAGTCTTCATGCTCGGCTTTCTCTTAATAAATGCTGCTCGGTATTTTACATTTATTGAGCCTCTCTGCATAATCTTCGCTATTGCTTGTTAAAAGAAATGCTTATGACACTCTTCTCTTCTGCCCCTAAATCTCTCTGTATCTTGCGCCTGTCCGCGATTGGTGATGTGTGCAATACCGTTGCGGCTGTTCAAGCGATTCAACGTCAATGGCCGACAACAGAGATTGTCTGGGTTACAGGAAGGCTCGAAGCAAAACTCATCGAAGATTTATCAGGCATTAAGGTGGTTATCTTTGATAAGAAAGAGGGCTGGCAAGGCTACAAGAGCCTTTGGGCAGAGCTAAAGAGCTACAAATTTGATGCTTTGCTTCATATGCAGTATGCATTTCGAGCCAGTATCGCCACGTTAGGTATTAAAGCAAAATACAAACTCGGTTTTGATGCGGTGCGTAGCCAGGATTTTCAATCTCTGTTTACTAATGTCAAAGTGCCGTCTCCGAACTCTATGCATGTGCTAGATGGTCTGCTAGCGTTTAGTGAAACACTAGGGGTCACTGATATGTCCCCAAGGTGGAAGATTGATTACAGTGAGAGTGATGCAGCATGGGCAGTAAGCAAGTTAGCTACAGATAAGAGTAACTTGGTATTAGTGCCAGCAGCGAGCAAAGCTTATAAGAACTGGACGGCCAATGGCTACGCTCAAACGATCAAACATGCCCACCAATTAGGGTGGAACATTATCCTTGCAGGTAGCCCAGCACAAATTGAAATTGATTTAGCCAATGAAATTAAACAGCTGATCGATATTCCCGTTAGCAACCTCGTAGGGAAAAGTTCGCTAAAAGAGATGTTAGCATTACTCGATAAAGCCGATTTGGTCATTGCACCTGATACCGGACCTGCTCACATGGCGAATGCAGTGAATACCCCAGTCATTGGCTTATATGCTCACCATAACCCTGAGCGCACTGGCCCCTATCAATATCGCCAATATGTCGTTTCTGCGTATGAAGAAGCAATCCAAGCTGAAACAGGCAAACCTTCTAGTGAGCTTAGTTGGCGTACTCGGGTCAAAGATAAGTCCGCTATGCAGCGCATTCAGCCACAGCAAGTTATCGCCATGTTTGATAAAGTAACCACCGAACTCGATTTACATTAAGCTCCGAGAGACTTTAGAGGTATCACAGTGAGTAAACCAACCATTGCCGTCGCACTTATCGTCAAGAACGAAGCGCAGCACCTTAAAGCTTGTTTAGAAACCGTTCACGATTGGGTTGATGAAATCGTAGTACTTGATTCTGGTAGTACCGACAACACCAAAGAGATTGCTAATCAGTTTACTGACAAGTTCTTTGTTAATGAGTCATGGCCTGGATTTGGTCCACAGCGCCGCCTTGCTCAATCTTATGTAGAGTCAGATTATGTGCTTTGGCTTGATGCCGACGAGCGTGTTACGCCAGAGCTGAAAGAGAGTATTCTTAAAGCAGTATCAGAGAATAAACCTGATACGATTTATCAAACAGCACGTTTAAGCTGGGTATTTGGTCGCTACATTCGTCACTGTGGTTGGTATCCAGATCGTGTGCTTCGTTTATACCCAACCAAGCTAACCCAATATAATGACTCGCTGGTACATGAAAAGGTTGAAGTGACCAAAGAGATGAAGGTCGAAAACCTGCAAGGGGACCTGATTCACTTTACCTATAACGATATGAACCACTACTTGGTAAAATCAGCGGGATACGCTAAGGCTTGGGCAGAACAACGTGAGAAGAAAGGCAAGAAGAGCAGTATCTCTCAAGGAATTCTTCACGCTCTAGGCTGCTTTTTGAAGATGTATGTGATTAAGGCTGGCTTCTTAGATGGCAAACAGGGCTTTTTACTGTCCCTGCTCTCTGCGCACTCTACTTTTGTGAAGTATGCCGATCTATGGATTCGGACTGAAACCGAAAAAATGCCCGAAAAGTTTTAGGTTCAACTCAATTTAACAACAAGGCGACCCATTTGGTCGCCTTTGTTTTATTGTAGCTTTTCTGTTGCCCAAGGTTTTAGCTCTACTAATACCTTATCGATATCGATTCTCGCCATATCTTCTTGGCTCGCTTTATCATCTGCTTTGGGCGGACA
Organism: Vibrio sp. RE86; assembly: GCF_013114545.1. GTDB lineage: Bacteria > Pseudomonadota > Gammaproteobacteria > Enterobacterales > Vibrionaceae > Vibrio. Next base: position 50,012 of record NZ_VTXI01000014.1, read on the forward strand.
AAATGCGATGTGATTGCCTTGAGAGTTAATTGGCAGCCAACGTAGTGGTGTTGCCGAACGCTTACTTGGGAAGAACCCTACCGTCGGAACATCAATCGCAGCTGCAATATGCAGTGGGCCAGTCGAGCCTGCAATAAATAGATCAGCGCACGCAATCGAGCATGAAAAGTCCACCAGCCCGTCATTCTTATCATACAAAGCGGCGCTTTTACCTTTCGCTTCGATCATCGCTTTAAGTTCAGCCGCTTTCTCTTCTTCTCCTGGACCAGCGGTTAACACCGTTTCAAACTCGCCTTCTAGACCACAAATGAGGTTTGTGTATTGCGTAAGAGATAAGTTATTGGCTGAGCCGCCACTTCCCGCATGAACGTAAATCCACGGTTTATCCTGACTAATCGATAACTGCTGAGCCAACTTCGCCTTTTGGTGTGCAAGCTGATCTGCAGGGAATGATAGATACGGGGCCACTGGTTCCTGAATCACAATATTCTTATCGGTTAAGAAGGCACGAATCAGATCCAGATTGTATTGGTATTCTGGTTTAGCTGACTGAGAGCGTTTTTGTTTGATACGTTTGTTATAGAAGATTTGCGCTAATTTCGTCGCAGGAGCAAGTCGGTACGGGATCTTTGCTTTCCAAACTAACTTGGCGTTGTAAGAGGTAGAAAACAAATTGATAGAGGCATCAAACTTCTCCGACTTAATCTTCTCATTAAGCAATTTTTGATCGGATTTAGCCGCTTTATCAGTCACATCCACAATCACTTCATCAATCCACGGACAAAGCTCAGCAAGGGCAACCGTATAGTTCGGGACTAGAGCGGTCACTTCACAATCTGGCATTGACTGCTTGAGCATAGCGAAACTCGGCCATGCCAATATAAAGTCACCAATTTTGTCATTACGGACAACTAAAATCTTTTTCATTGCTTGTACCAACTCTCAATCTTTGCTGCCAATAATAACGGCTAAGTTGGGTAAATGTGAGCCTTTTTGTTACCATTGAAAGAGATAGAAGACTTTGAGTATAAAATCGTGAGCCAAAAACGCCTCTCCCGTGTCATTTACCCAGGCACTTTTGATCCTATTACCAACGGACATTTAGACCTTATCGAGCGTGCATCTGACATGTTTGATGAAGTAATCATTGCAGTTGCTGCCAGTCCAAGCAAGAACACCATGTTTACCCTTGATGAGCGTGTCGAGTTTGCCCAGCAAGTGACCAGCCATTTAGATAATGTCACTTCAAAAGGCTTCTCTGGTCTGATGGTTGATTTTGCTAAGCAAGAGCAAGCAAATGTACTAATTCGTGGCTTACGCACCACAGTCGACTTTGAGTATGAATTTGGCTTAACCAATATGTATCGCCGTTTAATGCCAGGCTTAGAAAGCGTCTTCCTAACTCCAGCAGAAGAGCACGCTTTTATCTCATCGACGATTGTGCGAGAAGTTGCGATCCATGGTGGTGATGTAACAAACTTCGTACCCGAAGTGGTCGCCGAAGCACTGAAAACGAAAGCTCATATATAAACGAAGCGGCTCAGTTGGCCGCTTCTTTTACTTCTGACATTCACCACAAAAAAACGTATTTCTTTGCCCTATTTTCTGCTCTGAAATCAAATCACCACAACTTGGGCAAGGCTCTCCCGTTTTGCCATACACTTGCAACTCTTGAGCAAAGTAACCAGGCTTACCATCGGCTTGAGCAAAGTCTTTAAGAGTCGTGCCACCTTGCTTGATGGCGGTATCGAGTACTTGCTTAATCTCACTGACAAGTAGCACCCACTCTTTACTGGTTATCTTGCCCGCTGGGCGAGTGGGGTGAATTCTGGCGCTAAATAAAGACTCATTGGCGTAGATATTTCCTACGCCTACAACCACTTTGTTGTCCATAATGAATTGCTTAACCGCAACACGTTTCCCTTTGGCTTTTTCAGCAATGTAGTCAGCATTAAAGTCATCAGTGAGTGGTTCAGGACCCATCGTACCGAGCGCGGTGTGATTACCATCTTCCGTCCACAACCATGCACCAAAGCGCCTAGGGTCGTTGTAACGCAACACTTTGCCGTTAGTTAGCTTGAGATCAACATGATCATGTTTGGCCGGAGCGATCTCTGCATCTAGTACTCTCAATGAGCCTGACATCCCTAAATGAACAATCGCACTACCGATATCAGTTTCTATCAACAAGTATTTAGCTCGGCGAGAGATATTACGAATCACCTGCCCTTCCATCTGTTTTAATTCTTGGGGAATATCCCAACGCAACTTCGGAGTGCGAAACGTCAGCTTGGCAACGGTCTCTCCAATCAAATGTGGAGAAATACCCATACGGCTGACTTCAACTTCAGGTAATTCAGGCATGACAAGATCCTATAATTTGACTACTCGGGCATAAGATAACGAGGTTCTACTGAGATTGCTATCCACTTATCTTGCCAGTTATTCAATAGCCAAAACTGCGGAGTTTGGTACAAAGTGATCCTTTGTGGCTCCTCTTGGTCGGTATACCACGCTTCAATCGTTTCAGGAGAACCAAGTTGAGGCCTCAGGCTGTCAAAACTCTCTTGACTGACCTCAGTCCCCACCAGTTTTTGCCATCGCTGTACTAATTCAGATTCGGGAATACTACTAGGGATAGAGCTTCGCCAACGTCCTTGATTTTTTTCCAATGACCAATTGGCAAAATGCAGCGCTTGAAGATCTTCACTTGGATTGAGGAGGTAAAGGTGTTGACTAATAACCACTGGCTCATCAATTAGGTAGGTTTTAATTAATGTTGGTAAATTCAACAGACCAATAAAGGCGATAATGCCTAGAATAAGGATATTATTCCAACGTCGGCGACGGGTAGGAGACACACGCATATCATTTCCTTGGCAGGCACTAGCGCCGCTTAAGTATTTAATATGCTGAGTATAAATTGCAGGTAATAAAAAACCCAACCATATTGCTATGATTGGGTTTCAATTCACGCTTCCCGAAGGAAGTTCAAAGAAGAATCAATTACTTGATTTTAGCTTCTTTGTACATAACGTGCTGGCGAACTACTGGATCAAATTTCTTGATCTCAAATTTGCCTGGCATGTTACGCTTGTTCTTATCAGTCGTGTAGAAGTGACCAGTACCTGCAGAAGATACTAGACGGATTTTCTCACGTACGCCTTTCTTTGCCATTGTCTATTTCCTCTTAAACGTTTACGCCGTTTGCACGGATATCAACAAGAACAGCATCGATGCCTTTCTTGTCGATGATACGCATACCTTTAGCAGATAGACGTAGTTTAACAAAACGTTTTTCGCTCTCTACCCAGAAACGATGAGTTTGTAGGTTCGGCAGAAAACGACGCTTAGTAGCATTGCGTGCGTGTGAACGGTTGTTACCCGTTACTGGACGCTTACCAGTTACTTGGCATACTCGTGACATGAATGTCTTCTCCAAAATCGTTTCAGCTCGATATCAACCTTGGTGGCCGAACCTCTCAGTTTCTAAATTAGAAGTTTGAGGTCTTATACCGCTATGGAAACCCATACAAGGCTATCAAAGGTCGCGCATTATACTAACTTGATTAGCATTGCTCAAGACCCGAACAGATCCTTTTTACAGGTTTTCGTGATCTTTTTTAGGCAGAGCTGATGTAAGTACTAAAAAATGTCGGGGGATTGTAGCAGAATTCAGCGAACTCACAACCCAAAATGTGACTTAAATCCAACCACGTTCTGCAAAGGAAACGACTTCGCCGTCTCCAACAACAAAATGGTCAAGCACTCGGATGTCGACCAAAGCCAGCGCATCGCTTATACGGCGGGTGATGCGGCGGTCAGATTGACTTGGCTCTGCCACGCCTGAAGGATGGTTATGCGCCAATATTAATGCCGCGGCATTGTGCTCTAGCGAACGCTTTACCACCTCTCTTGGATACACAGAGGCCGAATCAATCGTGCCTTGGAACAAGAGCTCAGTGCAGATCACCCGATGTTGATTATCTAAAAACAGCACATGAAACTCTTCTCGCTGCTTGTCTCGCAAAATCCCCGAGAGATAAAGCTTGGTCTGTTCAGGGCTCGTTAGTGCATCACCTCGTTTTAACGTCTCAACCAAATAACGCTGGGTCATCTCAAGGGATGCTTGCAACTGAACATATTTTGCGACTCCTAACCCTTTATGCTGACAGAAACTCTCTATGTCGGCAGAAAAGAGCGACCTAAGTGAACCAAATTCCTTAATCAAATGGTCTGATAGTACCAATACGTTCATTCCCTGAGTACCTGTACGAAGAAATATCGCCAGCAACTCTGCGTCGGTCAATGACTGAGGCCCATGAGAAAGTAGCTTTTCTCTCGGCATTGACTCTTTAGGTAGCGCATTCATCCCTTCCTCCTTTGATCGTTAAAGAAGAATAGAGAAATTTACGTTTGAGAATAGACAAGCTAAACAAACCTGAGAGCAGACAAGAACAACGAATGAAAACCTATGTAGAAATAAGATTACCAAACGCTCTATCTATCACTTAGCGCTGGCGCTAGAAACTTTTTCATTAGCCGTGGTATCTTACAGGCAGAAAATTTAAGGAAGATCATCATGCAAACACTCGCAGGCAAAAAGATCCTTTTAGGCATTAGTGGCGGCATCGCTGCGTACAAATGTGCCGAGCTCACTCGACGTTTAATTGAACGTGGCGCGCAGGTCCAAGTGGTCATGACTAAGGCAGCAAAAGAGTTTATTACCCCACTGACCATGCAGGCTGTCTCAGGTAGACCTGTATCAGACAGTTTGTTAGACCCAGCGGCGGAAGCGTCTATGGGCCATATTGAGCTAGCAAAATGGGCCGACCTCGTGTTACTTGCACCTGCAACCGCGGATCTCATTGCGCGCATGAGCGCTGGTATGGGTAACGACTTGCTGACGACTTTAGTTCTAGCGACCGACTCGCCTATCGCAGTCTCTCCCGCGATGAATCAACAGATGTATCGCAACATCGCAACGCAAGAGAATATCGCAACTCTTGAACGCCGTGGGATGCACATCTGGGGGCCTGCCGCTGGAGAGCAAGCGTGTGGTGATGTCGGCCCAGGTCGAATGCTAGAGCCAATGCAACTCGTCGAGCGTTGTGAGCAGTTCTTTGGTGATAAGCCTCTACAAGGTAAGTCAGTACTCATTACCGCAGGTCCAACCCGTGAAGCAATTGATCCTGTGCGCTATATCTCTAACCACAGTTCAGGAAAAATGGGTTTCTCATTAGCGCAAGCGGCCTCCCAGCTCGGTGCCGATGTTACCTTGGTTTCAGGCCCAGTATCGTTAGCAACACCTGCCAACGTAGAGCGTATTAACGTTGATAGTGCACAAGGCATGTACGACAACGTAATGAATAGCGCGGCTCAGCACGATATCTTTATTGCTTGCGCTGCAGTCGCGGATTACCGACCTGAAAACATTGCCGAGCAAAAGATTAAGAAGACTGACGACAGTGACCAAATGACCATTACTATGGTTAAGAATCCAGATATTGTTGCCTCTGTCGCTTCGATGACAGAGTCTCGTCCATTTACCGTAGGGTTTGCTGCCGAGACACAAGACGTTGAGCACTACGCGCGCACCAAGCTGGTGAAAAAGAACTTGGATATGATTTGTGCTAACGACGTCTCAGTTGAAGGACAAGGCTTCAATAGCAACGACAATGCAATCACCATATACTGGAAAGATGGTAAGCAATCACTTACCCTTGCTTCCAAACAACAAATTGCGTCGCAGATCGTCCTGACTATTGCAGAAAAACTCAACGCTTAAGCTTATCTATAACAAGTAAAGCGCCCAACTGACGACTGCTTATCTATTTGCTCAATGCTTTCATTGGGCACTTTATTCAGAATGGTAACAAAAGGAATACAGGTCATGGCCGGAACCAGAAAGTCCAACCGCCGAGAGGAAATTTTGCAAGCGTTAGCAGAAATGCTTGAGTCAAATGAAGGCGCATCGCGCATCACGACGGCTAAGCTTGCTAAACAAGTTGGAGTTTCTGAAGCAGCGCTATATCGCCACTTCCCTAGTAAAGCGCGTATGTTCGAAGGCCTTATCGAATTTATCGAAGAATCTCTGATGTCGCGCATCAACCGTATTCTAGATGAAGAGAAAGATACTCTGACTCGTATTCGACTGGTGTTGCAGTTGATCCTAGCGTTTGCGGAGCGTAACCCAGGTCTTAGCCGTATTCTTTCAGGCCACGCTTTGATGTTTGAAAACGAACGTCTTCGTGAACGAATCAACCAACTGTTTGAACGTATCGAAACCTCTATTCGCCAGATTCTTCGTGAACGTAAGCTGCGTGAAGGTAAATCGTTCCCTGTTGATGAAAAAATCTTAGCCGCGCAACTTTTAGGGCAAGTTGAAGGTAGCCTTAATCGTTTTGTTCGTTCTGATTTTAAATATCAGCCTACCGCTAACTTTGAAGAGTACTGGGCTCTGCTAAGCGCACAAATTAAGTAATCGCTATGACAAAAAAATCGACCGTTGAGAAACCTAAGTTCACACTTGTTCTCCTGCACCCTAAATATTGGGGTGTCTGGCTAGGATTTGGCTTACTTGCTCTTATCGTCAACCTACTCCCTTATTCCGTGCTTTATCGCATCGGACGAGGGATAGGTCAGCTCGGCATGAAAGCGGGTAAGTCGCGAGTCAAAGTGGCTCGTCGCAACCTAGAATTAGCCTTTCCTGATATGAAGCAGGCAGAGCGCGAAAGAATGGTCGAAGAAAACTTTAAAAATACCGGAATGGCTCTAATTGAGACCGGCATTACATGGTTTTGGCCGACTTGGCGCTTTAAGCGTATTTTAGTGGCTAAAGATATTGAGGAACTAAAGCGTTTAGATAACGAAGGCAAAGGCGCTTTGCTTTGCTGTGTACACGCTCTGAACCTTGAAATTACCGCACGTGCTTTTGGTGCTTTGGGCTTGCAAGGCTACGGTGTGTATCGCCCTCATAGCAACCCAGCCTACGAATTTATTCAATACCGAGGTCGCTCTCGCAATGGTAACCAATTAATTTATCGTCGTGATATTAAGCAAATGATTCGCGTACTTCGCGATGGTGAGCGATTATTCTATTTACCTGATCAAGATTACGGTCACAATAAGTCTGTATTCGTCCCATTCTTTGCAGTAGAAGAAGCATGTACAACGACGGGAACTAGCATCCTTGCTTACACTAGCAAATGTGCGATTGTTCCTGGGTCTGGATTTAGAAACCAAAATGGTAAGTACGAAATCATTGCCGACAAGTCGGTTGAGAAAGATTATCCTCAAAAAGATGAGCTAGCGGCAGCCGCCTACATGAATACCTTTGTCGAAGAGATTATCATGCGTGCACCAGAGCAATGGATGTGGCTACACAAACGCTTTAAGTCGCTTCCAGATCGCAATCTAACCAACTCTCGTTATCAATAAAATAGGCACTGCTTGATGAGCAACAACGAAAAAAACAGCATTGATAAACACCTACATAATCCAACCTTTGAGTGGAGCTTTTTGCATCCTAAACATTGGGGGACTTGGATTGGTATTTTCTTTGCCGCACTCTTTGCGTTTATGCCTTTTAGATGGCGTGACACCTTAGCTCGGAAGTTATCGGTATTCGCGGTGCGTAAAAATGGTCGTGTGGTTCGAAGAGCTCGAGTTAACCTTGCGTATTGTTTCCCCGAGAAATCAGAACAAGAGCGCCAAGAGATATTAGAAGAAACCTTCGTCAAGGCGTCTCAATACCTACTTGGTTACTCTGAATTCCTAGTACGCTCGACAAAGCACAATCAAAACCGTGGTGTGATGATTGGCGAAGAAAACATCCTGCCTTTGCTCGATGCTGGAGAAAACGTCATTATCCTTGCCCCTCATGCATGGGCAGTCGACTACCCTGCAGTGATGCTGGCCGCAAAAGGCTACAAAGTGACAACCATCATGAAGCCGCAGAAAAACCCAATCGGTGATTGGTTGATGCAAGTTCAGCGCATGCAGTATGGCGGTCGTATCTTCGCTCGTGATGCTGGGGTAAAACCGTTTGTTCGCTCTATCAAAGATGGCTATTTAGGCTATTGGTTGCCAGATGAAGACTTCGGCCCAGAAAACTCTGTGTTTGTGCCTTTCTTTGCTACCGAAAAAGCGACACTAAAAGGCTTTGGTAAGATGGCTCGCCTCTCTAAGGCAAAAGTTGTTCCTATACTTCCAGCCTACAATGACAAAGCGGGCAAGTATGAAGTACATATTCTACCGGCACTAGAGAACTTCCCAACTGGTGATGAAGAGACGGATGCTCGCGCGATGAACCAAGCGATCGAAGATTTAGTCCGCCCTCGTCCAGAGCAATATATGTGGAATTTATCGCTTCTCAAAACTCGCCGTGACGGTGTTGGTATTTACGATAACTCATAAACACCAAAACGATCTAAAAAGGGGCTGATGTGCACACATCAGCCCCTTTTTTCATTTATTGGTATTGAAGCGATTAAATGCCGTACTCAGCGCGGTACGCTTTTACTGCTTCTAGATGTTCTGCGTCAGTACCTTTCTCTTCTAGGAAAGTCACTAGGTCAGTCAGGCTAACAATTGAGATAATTGCGCAGCCAAAGTCACGCTCAACTTCTTGGATTGCCGACAGCTCACCCTTGCCTTTCTCTTGGCGGTCAATTGCTACTAGCACGCCGGCAAGATCTGCACCGTTTGCTTGAATAATTTCCATAGACTCACGGATTGCTGTACCTGCTGTAATCACATCATCAACAAGCATAATTCGGCCTTCAAGTGCGCTACCTACTAGGTTACCGCCTTCACCGTGATTTTTTGCTTCTTTACGGTTGAAACAGTAAGGCGTATCCACATCGTAATGATCAGCAAGTGCAACCGCTGTCGTCGTCGCAATTGGAATACCTTTATATGCAGGGCCGAATAGTACGTCGAACTCAATGCCAGAATCCGCTAACGCTGCTGCGTAAAAACGACCTAGACGCGCTAGATCACGGCCAGTATTGAAAAGACCAGCGTTAAAGAAGTACGGGCTCTTACGGCCAGACTTTAAAGTAAACTCGCCAAATTTTAGGACTTCTTTCTCTAGTGCAAACTCAATAAATTCACGCTGGTATGCTTTCATTACTTTCTCTCTAAATAAAAGGTCTAGTTGTCTAGACGGTTTATAAACAGATCAAAACTTAGCCTTCACTAAATCTTGATAAAAAAATAGCTTCCTTTTTAGGGGAAGCTATAAAAATCAATTTTCTAACGCCGCCTTCTGCGCCGCTACGATCTCGGTAATACCTTTGGTCGCCGACTCCAGCAACTTCATCAGCTCAGCGTGGGTGAATGGTTCGCCCTCTGCCGTGCCTTGAACTTCGATCATGCGACCATCTTCGGTCATCACAACGTTCATATCGGTATCGGCTGCTGAATCTTCTGTGTACTCCAAGTCACACAGGATATCTTCACCTAAAATGCCTACTGATACCGCTGCTACATGGCCCTTCATTGGATTCGCTTTTAGCTTGCCCTTTTCAACTAGATGTTGGAATGCATCTGCCATCGCAACGCTCGCACCAGAGATAGACGCTGTACGCGTACCGCCATCAGCCTGAATAACATCACAGTCTACTGTCACCATGATTTCACCCATCGCTTCTAAGTCAACGACAGCACGTAGGCTACGAGCAATCAGACGTTGGATTTCCATCGTACGACCACCTTGCTTACCGCTCGCCGCTTCACGACGCATGCGCGAGTGTGTAGAGCGTGGAAGCATACCGTACTCAGCGGTTACCCAGCCTTTACCCTGACCTTTTAGCCAGCGTGGAACGTTCTCTTCAACGGTCGCATTACAAAGTACTTTTGTATTGCCGAATTCAACCAATACAGAACCTTCTGCATAAGCTGTGTAGTTACGAGTAATTTTGATTGGGCGAACTTGGTCCGCCTTGCGATCGTTTGGACGCATGGGCATCTACCTTATATGAAGGGGGAGACGTTTTTGGTTGGAGCAGGATTATAGCGAAGTTTGCTCTTCAAAGCTATCAGTCTGGGATTTGTGCTACTATTGCCTCGCGTTATTTTCAAAGATGATTAAACAGGAAAATTCGATGATCTACAGTATGACAGCCTACGCACGTAAAGAAGTGAAAGGCGATTGGGGCAGTGCCGTATGGGAAATTCGTAGTGTTAACCAACGCTACCTTGAAACCTACTTCCGTCTGCCAGAGCAGTTCCGTGGCCTAGAGCCAGTATTGCGTGAGCGTTTCCGTAAGCGCTTAGCTCGCGGTAAAGTTGAGTGTGCGTTGCGCTTTGAAGCAAACCCTGCTGCAAAAGGTGAGTTAAGCATCAACGAAAACCTAGCACAGCAAGTGATCAACGCTGCAAATCAAGTGATGAAAATGACTGGTGAAGAAAGCCGTCTAAACCCATTCCAAGTAATGAACTGGCCAGGTGTAATGGAAACATCTGAGCAAGATATGGATGCGGTGAACAAAGACCTACTTGGCGCATTTGATGAAGCAGTGACTGACTTCATTGAAGCACGTGGCCGTGAAGGCGAAAACATGAAAGCACTTATCGTTCAGCGTCTAGATGCTATTACTGACGAAGTAGTAAAAGTACGTGCGCGTATGCCTGAAATTTTAGAATGGCAACGTGAGCGACTGTTCTCGAAATTTGAAGAAGCGAAAGTTGAGCTAGAACCTTCTCGTGTTGAGCAAGAGCTTATCTTACTAGCACAAAAATCTGATGTAGCCGAAGAACTAGACCGCCTAGACTCTCACGTGAAAGAAGCGACTAACATCTTGAAAAAAGGTGGCGCATGTGGCCGCCGTCTAGACTTTATGATGCAAGAGTTTAACCGTGAATCAAACACGCTAGCGTCTAAGTCAATCAGCACAGACATCACAGCATCCGGTGTTGAGCTGAAAGTTCTGATTGAACAGATGCGTGAGCAGATCCAAAACATCGAATAAGCTTTCGTTCTAAAAACGAAGCCCGCGATCATCGCGGGCTTTTTTGTTTTCTGATTACTCATCTTTCTCGTGCGTCGTTCTATCGACATACGGCCAATAATGGTGCCCGACTCGAATCACCATGGTGGCTACCGCCAAAATCAACGCCGCAACTGACAGCCAAACCACTAACGTGGAGTCCATCTCTTTCATCCCCAAAGTGATGTAACGCGCTATCGCCATCATCGCAATATAGATTGGGTAACGGACAGGAATCTTACCGTTCATCACAAATTGCTTCACCATCGCGAGCACTTCGAGATAGATAAACATCAATAGAATATCGGTCAACAAGACGCGCTTTTCTGTGAAGACATGGACAAACTCTTCCACGATGGCATACAAGGTCGCGAGCGTGATCGCGATGAGCAGCACAGCCTCAAGCAGGTGGAATATTTTTAGAAATGGCTTACTAAAAGCACTAGGAAGATGGGACGGCATAACCTCAACCCGAGAGAAAACGATTTAAGAATCATTTTAACATGAGAAGCATGACAGAGAAGTGAGTGGTTATCATTCTTTAGTCGATAACCACTCATAGCTCTGAGGTTTACAGCAGCAGTAGGTACGCTAAGAACACCACAGACAGTGCATAGATAATTGGATGTACGTCTTTTCCTTTGCCTGCCACAACCATAGTGAATGCGTAGCTGATAAAGCCCATTGCCATACCGTTCGCTGGAGAGAAGCTCAGTACCGTAAACATAATGGTAAAGAAAGAAGCAATACGAGACTCTTTCTTGTCCCAGTTAATCTGACCTAAACGGCCAATCATGTAGATACCCACGACCACCATCGCTGGCGCAACCATGGCTGCCGAGAAAATCGAAAACAGCGGGTAAAGGAATAGAGAAACAAGGAACAAACCTGAAACCACCACTGCAGCAAGACCCGTTTTTGCACCTTGTGAAGACGCGATACCCGATTCTGAGAAGGCTGTGATTGACGTTGTACCTAGTACCGAACCAATCACAGTACCACCCGCATCGGCAACCAGAGCAGAGCGAGCATTTGGCACCTTACCATCTTTATCAATGATACCCGCATCTCGGCCAACACCGACAATCGTGCTCATGCCATCAAAGAAGTCGACAATCAGGAAGATGAGAACGACGAACATTAGATCAAACATCTTATCGGCAGTCAGACCTGAGAAATCAAAGATTGCGCCAAATGTGCCTGCCATGCTTGGTGGTGCAGTGATAATGTCTGCTGGGATTGGCGCATTAGATGTTCCCATCACCATATCCGCCACAACCGTCAAGATAATCGCACTGATAAACGAGATAAACGTCGCCAGTTTGATATCACGAACCATGCAGCCTAGTGCGATGAAAATACTGATATAAGCGATGATCACTTGTGGGTCAGCAATATTACCCATACCAACTAGAACAAACTTGTTATCAACAATGATGCCCGCGTTTTTGAGACCTAAAAACGCAATGAAGAGACCAAGAGAGACGGTAATCGCATTTTTAAGATCATCTGGAATCGATTCAATCAGAGACTTACGAATGTTGGTCAAAGAGAGCAGTAAATAAACCACACCCGATAGGAAGATACCAAATAGTGCTTCATTCCAAACCAGAGCAACCGAGCCACTTAGCAACATCCCTTTGAAGAAGCCATTCATGCTCATACCTGGTGCTAGCATCACTGGGTAATTACCCCATACGCCCATAATGAACGTCGCAATCGCCGCTGCAAGTGCTGTTGCGGTAAAGACTGCACCTTTATCCATCCCAGGAATACCACCCAAAATAGCTGGGTTTACCGCTAAGATATAGCTCATGGCTAAGAAGGTAATAAAGCCAGCGTACAGCTCTGTACCTAGGGTTGTTTTTCGCTCAGAGAGTTTAAACACAGACTCAAGCATGCCAGAGTTTTTCTGCGCTTTAAGGGTTGAATCGAGACTCACAATAAAACCTATACGATTAAAATTAAGGGATAACGGTACAAATGCTGTGAGCGAAAAAAGGAGAGTGTCGCCACTAAAAACTGTAGTTACTAAGGTAGGCTTAGCGGTAGAAACATCTAATCCATTTCATCAGACATATACAGCATTTAATCGTTTGCGCGAATTGTAAGGAAGTCGAATAAAAACTCAACGATTATTTGAGCAGATTCACAAAAACAAGCGAACGATTGCTCTGCATCAATATCAAGATGATTGACAAACCCAAGCTATCAATAGGCTCAAAAGTGAATCTAGTTGTCCTAAATAGCCGTATTATGCTACTCTTCGCCTCCATTTTTCTGGCCTAAATTTCACCACTTCGGTGTATCAAACGGGTCAGTGCTATCTTTATATATGTCAGCATGTCTCTGCTGACGGTTATCAATCCAAATGTGAGATCGTACCTATGGGTAAAGGCACTCTATATATCGTATCTGCACCAAGTGGTGCTGGAAAATCTAGTCTGATTTCAGCCATGCTAGAAACTAACCCAACCTACGCGATGAAAGTGTCGGTCTCTCATACAACTCGTGGCATGCGCCCAGGCGAGCAAGATGGTGTCCACTACCACTTTGTTCAAAAGGAGCACTTTGAAGATCTGATTGCTAAAGGCGAGTTCCTTGAGTACGCAGAAGTGTTCGGCAACTACTACGGCACCTCACAGGTTTGGATTGAAAGCAACCTAGATAAAGGCATTGATGTGTTCCTAGATATTGACTGGCAAGGCGCTCGTCAGATTCGTGAACAAATGCCTCAAGCAAAAAGCCTGTTCATCCTGCCACCATCAAACGGTGAGCTAGAGCGTCGCCTAAATGCTCGTGGTCAGGATAGCGATGCCGTCATTGCTAAGCGCATGGCGGAAGCAAAATCAGAAATCTCACACTACAGCGAATACGATTACGTAATCGTAAATGACGATTTCGACACTGCACTGATGGACTTTAAAGCAATCATCCGCGCAGAAAGATTGAAGCAAGACAAGCAAGCTGCTAAATATAAAGGCATGCTTGATGCGCTTTTAGCTGAGTAAATATCAGGAAACACAAACAGATCCTAGACACTAGGAACTGTCAGCCTGTATAATTTCTCGTCATTCAAAATTTTAGTTAACTAATTTGGAGTTCTCATGGCACGCGTAACTGTTCAAGACGCTGTTGAAAAAGTTGGCAACCGTTTCGACCTAGTTCTAATTGCGGCACGCCGCGCTCGTCAAATGCAAACTGGTGGCAAAGATTCACTAGTGCCAGAGGAGAATGATAAGCAAACGGTTATCGCTCTACGCGAAATCGAAGAAGGCCTTATCACTAAAGAGATCCTTGATGCACGTGAGCGTCAAGAGCAGCAAGAGCAAGAAGCCGCTGAACTAGCCGCTGTAAGCAGCATCGCTCACAGCCGTTAATTCGCCCCTCTTTTACAACTATCTTCCGGGCCTAAAGTTTGTATCTATTTGATAGCCTTAAAGACGTTGCCCAAGAATACCTAACAGAGCCTCAAATTGAGGCTCTGCGTCAATCTTATGTGGTAGCGAAAGATGCCCATGAAGGGCAAACCCGCTCTAGCGGCGAACCTTATATCATCCACCCTGTTGCTGTTGCTCGAATCTTGGCTGAAATGCGCCTTGATATCGAGACACTCCAAGCAGCTCTGCTTCACGACGTAATCGAAGACACTGAAGTCACCAAAGAGGAGCTAGAAGCTCAATTTGGCAATACCGTTGCTGAGCTTGTGGATGGCGTATCTAAGCTTGATAAGCTTAAGTTCCGTGATCGCAAGGAAGCACAGGCTGAAAACTTCCGTAAGATGGTTCTTGCCATGGTGCAAGACATCCGCGTTATTCTGATTAAGCTTGCTGACCGTACTCATAACATGCGTACACTTGGCGCGCTTCGTCCAGACAAAAAACGTCGTATCGCACGTGAAACGCTAGAAATTTACTCTCCTTTGGCGCACCGCCTTGGTATCCACAACATCAAAACTGAGTTAGAAGAACTTGGCTTTGAAGCGCTCTACCCGAACCGTTATCGCGTTCTTAAAGAAGTAGTGAAAGCCGCGCGTGGTAACCGTAAAGAGATGATTCAGCGTATCCACACTGAGATTGAAGGTCGCCTTGAAGAAGTAGGTCTGACAGCTCGTGTGTTTGGCCGAGAAAAGAACCTTTTCTCCATCTACAACAAGATGAAGACCAAAGAGCAGCGTTTCCATACCATAATGGACATTTACGCGTTCCGTGTTGTTGTTGATAACGCAGATACCTGTTACCGAGTGCTTGGTCAGGTGCATAGCCTGTATAAGCCACGTCCAGGCCGCATGAAAGATTATATTGCCGTACCAAAAGCGAACGGCTACCAATCGATTCATACGTCAATGGTTGGCCCTCACGGTGTCCCTGTTGAAGTTCAGATCCGTACTGAAGATATGGATCAGATGGCAGACAAAGGTGTCGCAGCACACTGGTCATACAAAGGTAATGGCGATCGCACTGGCACAACGGCTCAGGTTAAAGCACAACGTTGGATGCAAAGCCTACTTGAGCTTCAACAAAGTGCGGGTAACTCATTCGAATTTATCGAGAACGTTAAATCGGATCTGTTCCCAGATGAGATTTATGTCTTTACGCCAAAAGGTCGTATCGTTGAATTGCCGGTAGGCGCAACAGCAGTAGACTTTGCTTATGCAGTGCACACTGACGTAGGTAACACGTGTGTGGGTGCTCGCGTTGATCGCAATCCGTATCCACTGAGTAAGTCTCTGAAAAACGGCCAGACGATTGAAATCATCAGTGCGCCTGGAGCAAGGCCAAATGCCGCATGGCTTAACTATGTGGTGACATCACGCGCTCGTACTAAGATCCGTCAGGTTCTGAAAACAATGCGCCGTGAAGAGTCAATCACACTAGGTCGCCGCCTACTAAATCACGCTCTAGGTGAGCATTCTCTGTCCGACATCAGCGAAGATAACATCAGCCATGTATTGGGTGATCTTAAAATCGAGTCGCTGGATGACTTATTGGCAGATATTGGTCTAGGTGAACTGATGAGTATCGTGATTGCACGACGCTTACTAGGTGATGCCGACGAGCTGACTGAAGTTGAAAGCGGCAGTGAAGATGCAAACAAGAAGAAACTGCCTATCCGTGGTGCGGAAGGTATATTGCTGACGTTTGCCAACTGTTGTCACCCGATCCCAGACGATCACATCATTGCGCATGTATCACCAGGCCGTGGCTTGGTTGTTCACCGTGAGATGTGTCCAAACGTACGTGGCTACCAAAAAGAGCCAGACAAGTACATGGCGGTCGAATGGTCTGAAGATTACGACAAAGAGTTCATTACTGAAGTCACCGTCGATGTGCAAAACCGCCAAGGTGCACTAGCCGAACTGACTAACGTTATTTCGAAGACGGGTTCGAATATTCACGGTCTATCGACGGAAGAGCGTGATGGTCGCCTATACACAGTGACCGTTCTGCTAACGACTAAAGATCGCGTTCATCTAGCGGGTATTATGCGTAAGATTAAAGCGATGCCACACACGCTAAAAGTACGTCGCCGCCGAAACTAACTCGGACAAAAAATAGAATATAAATGTCCTTGAAGCTTCTGGTTTCAAGGGCATTTTTGTAATTGAAGAGTCATTATGAATTTAGAACGCTACCACCGAATTCAAGAAGTATTAAAAGCTCGTCAAGCAGACCTAACTCTGTGTCTTGAAGAGGTGCACAAACCTAACAATGTCTCGGCAGTGATCCGAACTGCGGACGCCACGGGTATCCATAAGATTCATGCTGTGTGGCCTAACGAAATGCGCACCCTAAGCCATACTTCAGCGGGCGCACGTAACTGGGTTGATGTCGATACTCATGACTCAATCGAAGACGCCATCACCGAGCTCAAAGCTCAAGGTATGCAAGTACTGGTTACCAACCTCTCTGACACCGCCGTTGATTTCCGCGAGATTGACTACACCAAACCAACAGCCATTATCTTAGGCAGTGAGAAAGTCGGTGCTTCTGAAAAAGCCAAGCAGCTTGCTGATCAGGATATCATTGTGCCTATGGTTGGCATGGTTCAGTCACTCAATGTTTCAGTAGCCAGTGCCGTGATCTTGTACGAAGCACAGCGTCAACGTGAAGCGGCTGGCATGTACGACAATGAAGTGAGTTCAGTACCTGAAGAGACGATTCACCGCCTACTGTTTGAACGTGGCCACCCTGTCCTAGCAAAGGTCGCGAAGCGCAAAGGCCTCGCATACCCACCACTAGACGACCAAGGTCAGATCGTTGCAGACGACGACTGGTGGGCAGAGATGCAGAAGAAGTAGTATTTTCCCTGTACAAAAACACAGCTCGGTGGTTAACTATTACTAACTTATAGAACGACTTATCGAGCTTTTTATGTCCCAACTGCTATCTGCTATTCCTTTAACTTCACTGACTGGTGTCGGAGCCAAAGTCGCAGAGAAGCTAGCAAAGGTTGGGCTCGTCACCGTTCAAGATCTTCTCTTTCACCTTCCTCTTCGCTATGAAGATCGCACTCGAATCTATCCCATCGCTAAACTGCACGCAGGACTCTGGGCTGCCGTGCAAGGTAAAGTGATGAGCGTCGATACCCTGTTTGGCAAACGAAAGATGTTGGCGGTAAAAATCAGCGATGGTAACGGCACGATTACGCTGCGTTTTTTCAATTTTTCCGCAGGGATGAAAAACAATTTTGCTGAAGGTAAAACCGTACACGCTTATGGTGAAATAAAACGCGGTGGCTATGGGCTCGAAATCGTTCACCCTGACTACAAATTTTATGCGCCGAACCAAAAAGCCGATGTCGAGCAAACTTTGACGCCTGTCTATCCAACCACAGACGGTTTACGTCAAATCACACTGCGCAACCTCACTGAACAAGCACTCGAGTTACTCGATAAAGCGGCGGTTCAAGAGCTCCTGCCGAATGGGCTTTACGATCAGCAAACCACACTTGCACAAGCTCTGCATACTATCCATCGGCCTCAGCCAAACATCGACTTAGAACAATTTGATGAAGGTAAACACCCTGCTCAGATTCGTCTCATTATGGAGGAGTTACTGGCTCAGAACCTATCGATGCTTTCAGTTCGTAGCAAGGGCCAAAAAGACGCAGCTTTACCTTTAGCACCAAAGGACTCTCTAAAGCAAAAGCTGCTTGATCAGTTACCCTTCTCACCGACAAATGCCCAAGCCAGAGTGGTCAAAGAGATTGAGCAGGACCTAGAAAAACCACACCCAATGATGCGTTTGGTTCAAGGGGATGTTGGCTCGGGTAAAACCCTAGTAGCCGCATTAGCGGCAGTCAGAGCTTTAGAGCATGGCTACCAAGTCGCTCTCATGGCACCAACCGAACTACTCGCAGAGCAACATGCCATCAACTTTGCCAATTGGCTTGACCCCATGGGGATTAAAGTCGGCTGGCTCGCGGGTAAACTCAAAGGCAAAGCGAAAGAGGCAGAGCTGGCGAATATTGCCAGTGGCGAAGCGCAAATGGTCGTTGGTACCCACGCGCTGTTCCAAGAGCATGTTGAGTTTCATCACCTTGCACTAGTGATTATTGATGAGCAGCACCGTTTTGGTGTTCATCAGCGTTTGGAACTGCGTGAGAAAGGCGAAAGACAAGGTGCTTTCCCACACCAATTAATCATGACAGCCACACCGATTCCTCGTACTTTGGCGATGACAGCATATGCGGATCTTGAAACCTCAATTATCGATGAACTACCGCCAGGCCGAACACCGATTCAAACCGTCGCGATCCCTGACACCAAGCGTGATGATATCGTCGAACGCGTTCGTCATGCTTGTTTGAATGAAGGTAAGCAAGCTTACTGGGTCTGTACCCTGATCGATGAGTCTGAAGTGCTAGAAGCACAAGCTGCCGCCGATACCGCAGAAGATCTGCAACGTAAGCTACCAGACGTCAAAATCGGTTTGGTTCACGGCCGAATGAAACCTGCCGAAAAACAAGCCGTGATGCAGGACTTTAAAGACAATAAACTCCACCTATTGGTTGCGACGACGGTCATTGAAGTCGGTGTGGATGTACCAAACTCAAGCCTGATGATCATCGAAAACCCAGAGCGACTTGGCCTTGCTCAGCTCCACCAGCTAAGAGGCCGTGTAGGTCGTGGTAGCGTCGCGAGTCACTGTGTATTGCTCTACCATTCACCGCTATCAAAAACAGCGCAAAAACGCTTAAGCGTACTGCGTGAAAGTAACGATGGCTTTGTTATTGCTCAGCGTGATTTAGAGATCCGGGGCCCGGGAGAACTATTGGGCACCAAACAGACAGGTATGGCCGATTTCAAGATTGCCGATTTAGTGCGTGATCAGAGATTAATTCCCGAAGTTCAGCGCATCGCCCGTCACATTCATGATAATTATCCTGAGAATGCGGTTGCGATTATTGACCGTTGGTTGGGTGATAGGGATGTCTATTCGAAGGCGTAATAACTGTCACCCTCAAGAGTGAGGAACGGAGGTGTTAGGGATCGCTTAACGCAAGTAGAGAACTTAAAAAGACTCCCTACTCGCTCCTTCGTCACTCTATGGAATGACTATAAGGACTTATCAGTCCTTCACTTGCAGGATCTCGCCCCAAGGCAAGTTTTCATCGCCCAAAACAATAAAGTTCGGGTTCTCTAATGTATCACGCTCATTGTAGGAAAGTGGCTCAAGTTGAGTACTCAAGATACGCCCACCCGCTTCTTCCACAATACATTGGGTTGCCGCGGTATCCCACTCACCTGTCGGGCCTAAACGTAAGTAACAATCCACAGCCCCTTCCGCGACTAAGCAAGCTTTAAGAGCAGCAGAGCCCAATGGAACAAGATCATAATTCCACGCGCTACTCATACGGCTGGTGATGCGATTGATGTCTTGGCGGCGACTGATGGCCATCGCAATCGGACTCTTAGGGCCATCGTGCTGATGCGTTTTAATTCGAACGCTTTCATTAAGATCAGGGATCTTCCAAGCACCTTTACCTTGATATGCATAGTAGGTTACCCCTGAAACTGGGCCGTAAACGACGCCCATCACGGGTTTGTTATTCTCAATCAGAGCAATGATGGTGGCAAAGTCACCACTGCGAGCAATAAACTCTTGGGTTCCATCAAGCGGGTCCACCAGCCAGTATCTATTCCACTGAGACCGCTTCTCTAGGCTAATATCCGCCGCTTCTTCAGAAAGCACCGGGATATCTGGCGTTAAGTCAGTCAGCTTTTCAACGATCAACTTGTGTGCAGCGATATCAGCACTGGTCACTGGGGTTTCGTCGCTTTTGGTAAACGCTTCGTACTCTTTCTTCTCGTAAATATCGAGAGTTAACTGCCCAGCCGAACGAGCAATTTCGATAACGGAGGGTAAATGATGGGAAAGGTCTTCTGTTATTGGCATAAAAATTCCTTTGCGCTTGCGCTTCACTCCTTTACATCAAGAAGATAATTATTGTTTTAGAATGCGCAGAGCGAGTAATAGCGCAGTAATACTACGCGCTTCACTAAAGTCGAGGTGCGTCAGCAGTTCTTCAGCTTGCGCTAACGGCCAACGAACCACATCTAATGGTTCAGGTTCATCACCTTCTAATTTTTCTGAGTATAGATCTTCGGCGATAAATAAGGTCATTTTGCTTGAGAAATAAGAAGGAGCTAAGACCACCTCTTTCAGTGGCGTCAACTTATTCGCCCCTTGGCCTATTTCCTCTTTCAACTCTCGAATCGCGGCTTGCTCAGCACTCTCTCCTGGGTCAATCAAACCTTTAGGAAAGCCAAGTTCATAGCGTTCTGTACCCGCTGCGTACTCTCGCACCAACAAAATATCACCTTGCTCAGTAATCGGCACCATCATCACGGCATTACGACCACTCGGCTTCATCCGTTCATAAGTACGCTCTTCACCATTACTGAAGCGTAGATCAAGCGCCTCAATAGCAAACAGTCGAGACTGTGCAACGGTTTGTTTATCAAGTATTTCTGGTGGAGTACGTTTAGCCACAAGCCCGTTCCTTAGCAAAAGTTGAAGATATTAATATATGAGAAATCATAGCTATTTGAAAACAAAAAAGGGTTGGCAAATTTGCCAACCCTCTCGTTTCATTCAATATTGAGCTATCACTTAGTAGTAAGAGTGCTCACCACGGTCATGCTCTGTTGCATCACGTACCGCTGATAGTTCACCTTCGAACTGTTGTAACAACTCTTTCTCGATGCCTTCTTTCAGTGTTACGTCAACCATAGAACAACCGTTACAACCACCACCAAAGGCAACAATCGCAACACCTTGGTCTGTAATTTCAACTAGGCTTACATGACCACCGTGACCAGCAAGCTGTGGGTTAACCTGAGTTTGGATAACATACTCAACTCGCTCTACAAGCGGTGCATCATCAGAAACTTTACGCATTTTCGCGTTTGGTGCTTTCAGTGTTAGCTGAGAACCCATTTTGTCAGTGACAAAGTCAATTTCTGCATCTTCAAGGAACGGTAAGCTCAATTCGTCTACGTAAGCAGAAAAATCTGCGTAAGCAAACTCAGTATCCGTCGCTTCTATCGCTTCAGTAGGACAGTAAGAAACGCCACACTCAGCATTCTGAGTTCCTGGGTTTACAACGAATACGCGAATGTTTGTGCCTTCTGGCTGTTGGCTCAGTAGGTTCGCAAAGTGCGACTGAGCGTTTTCTGTAATAGTAATAGGATTTGACACGACGAATACCTGAGTAAATTTGTAGGCTATTTAGTCACCATTCTACTCCTCAAAATTTCAAGATCTAGCCTTTTGGTAAAAATCGACTAGCGTGAAGGTTCAGGAGTCCGGCAGATGCAGTAAATATCAACGGTTTTCACGCCTGCATCAAGCAGTAATTTACATAAATGATGCACCGTACTTCCTGTGGTTAGAACATCATCAACAATTGCGACATGACTGGCGGAGATGTCAGATTTTAGTTCGAACGCAGCGTCGAGATTGTGCTGTCTTTGTTGCTTGTTTAACCCTTTTTGCTGTGGTGTTGCGCGCGTTCGGCGGAAAAGAGGTTGATAAGGTCGATTGAGTTGCTTTGCCAACTCAATTGCGATCAGTTCGCTTTGGTTAAAGCCTCTTGCCCAATGTCGCGCCCAATGCAGCGGTACACTGGTTACCACATCAGCAGGATGATCAATCCTTGGTGACAACAACTGAGATAGTTTTGTTGCTTGCCAGAACTGACGTTCGTATTTCAAGCGATGAACATAATCCGAGAGGGGCGCTTGATAATCACCTACGCAATAGATCCCTTGCCAAAGCGGTGGCTTAACCAAACATAAACCACACATTGCCATGTTAACAGCTGTCGGCAAACCACATCGTTGGCAACGGGGTTGCGGTTGAAAGTGTTCAAGGCAACAGTGACAGAAAGGCCCTTCCTCCTTATTCAAGGGTAAACGGCATAACTCACAGTCAACGGGCAACAGGTCCGCGATGTATTTCCCCACTCTTTGCGCTAACATGGCAGCCACTCATACAATGAACTCGCACCTATTGTCTGGTGTAGATGGTAAGTTTAAGGATGGATATAGTGGCACTTAATGAGAGCAAAATGGAAACTCTGTACTGGCAAACCAACGGTGAGGGAGAAGAGATCGTACTTGTCCATGGTTGGGGTATGAACGGAGCCGTTTGGCAACAAACCGTCGAAGCTCTCAGCCAGCACTATCGTGTTCATGTCGTCGACCTGCCCGGGTTTGGCCATAGCCATCAAGCCTCTTTCAGCAATATGGATGATTTAGCCGAGCAGGTACTGCGTGACGCACCCGAACATGCCACTTGGTTAGGTTGGTCACTCGGAGGCTTATTAGCCACACATATTGCTCTAAACCATCCGCAGCGAGTAAAACAGCTCATCACGGTTGCGAGCTCACCAAAATTTGCCGCAGAAAGACCATGGCGAGGCATTCAGCCTAAAGTGCTGTCTGCTTTTACTGAGCAGTTGGTTGAAGATTTTCAGCTCACCATCGAGCGTTTTATGGCCCTGCAAGCGATGGGCAGCCCCTCTGCTCGCCAAGACGTAAAACAACTTAAGAAAGCCGTACTTTCACGACCAAGCCCGAATCCGGCATCACTATTGGCCGGTCTAAACTTACTTGCGGATATTGACTATCGAGCTGAACTGGAGGGACTCACCATTCCGACGCTTCGCCTCTATGGTCGTCTTGATGGTCTGGTGCCCGTCAAAGTCGCGACCGATGTGGATGCGCTTATCCCCCATAGCGAAAGCTTTACCTTTAACGAATCTTCTCACGCTCCGTTTATGACTGAGTTAGACAGCTTCTGCCAACAAGTTCGCGCTTTTATTAATTAGCCAGTTCTTCTCTGAGCTGTCACCATAAGTGCAACAGGTTGCTAATTAGTATTAAACCTTTGGCGAGATTGGTCGATAAATAGACTAACCCACGAAGT
Organism: Vibrio sp. RE86; assembly: GCF_013114545.1. GTDB lineage: Bacteria > Pseudomonadota > Gammaproteobacteria > Enterobacterales > Vibrionaceae > Vibrio. Next base: position 73,443 of record NZ_VTXI01000014.1, read on the forward strand.
GAATCGCTTCTAAGGTTGGGCGTGAGGAGACCAAACGATGCTCGTATCACCTACGAACGTAAGTGTTCCACTTATCGCCCCATCGGTTAATGTACAAACGGAACAAGCAGCACGTGATAACAAAGTGCGCGAGCCGATTGCTCCACCAGTAGCATTAGCTAAGAGTAACGCTGAACGAAAAATTACCGCAGATGATAAGCGACGAAAGCAATCTTCATGGGATCCATCAGAGCACCCAGGCTACGAGACGGAAGAAGATGAAGGAGCTATTTCAACTTATCAGGCGAAGCCAGAGAGTGCACTCGATAGGCTTTTCCAACTGCTGTCATTACACAGTTATAGCGAACATCAAGGTAAAGGCTATGCCATGCGTTTTCGCTTGCCGAAGCGCATAATCGATGCGGCGATAGCAGAAGGGACAATGGCAAAGCGCAGAACTGTAATTAAATTCCATTACGGTCATGCTGTTGCCCCAAATACTCCTTCTGATGTCATTGCGGTGTTGTAGTCCCTATGGTTTTCTATGGGAAATACCGAAAAAAAATCCCCGCCAGTATCACTACTGCGGGGATTTGTCTTTTGGGTCACTTCGCGCGTTAGCGTTTCGCTTTAGCAAAGGCCGCGGCAAACGCTCCGCCCATTGCATTGTTGCCTTGACTGCTTGAGTCGCTGCGCTGGCGGTTATCGCGCTGACCTTGACGTTGTTGGCCACCTGGAGCACTTGAACGCTGTGAACGGTTGTCTTGGCCTGGTTCATCGTTAAGGCGCATAGAAAGGCCAATACGCTTACGCTGCACGTCCACTTCCATCACTTTTACTTTCACGATGTCACCCGCTTTGACCACCTCTCGAGGGTCAGAAACATAACGATCCGTCAGCGCTGAAATATGCACTAAACCATCTTGGTGAACACCAATATCAACGAACGCACCAAAGTTTGCCACATTCGATACCACACCCTCTAAGATCATGCCTGGCTCTAAGTCAGACACCGAGTTCACACCGTCAGCAAAGGTCGCCGTTTTAAACTCAGGGCGAGGATCTCGGCCTGGTTTGTCTAACTCTTTGATGATGTCGCTCACTGTTGGAACACCAAAGTTATCATCGGTGTAATCCACTGCGTGCAGGCCACGTAAGAACTGCGTGTCACCAATCAAGCCTTTCACATCTTTTTGGTTCTTCTCAGCAATTGCTTTGACCACAGGGTACGCTTCAGGGTGAACCGATGATGCATCAAGTGGGTTCTTGCCATCCATAATGCGCAAGAAGCCTGCACACTGCTCGAAAGCTTTAGGCCCAAGACGAGCGACCTTCTTCAATGTCGTACGTGCTTCAAAGCGGCCATTTTCATCACGATAATCGACAATGTTCTGCGCAATTGTGCTCGATAGACCTGCAACACGCGTCAACAATGCTGGAGAGGCCGTATTCACATCCACACCTACGGCGTTTACACAGTCTTCAACCACGGCATCTAGACGTTTTGCCAGCATTGATTGGCTCACATCGTGCTGGTATTGGCCCACACCGATCGATTTCGGGTCAATTTTCACTAGCTCAGCCAGTGGGTCTTGCAGACGACGAGCAATCGACACCGCACCACGTAGTGACACATCTAGGTTCGGAAACTCTTTTGCAGCCAGTTCAGACGCAGAGTAAACCGAAGCGCCAGCTTCACTGACCATGATCTTCTGTACTTTGAGGTTACCGCGGTTAATAAGGTCAGCGACAAAGCTGTCTGTTTCACGTGAAGCGGTACCGTTACCAATCGCAATCAAATCGACGTTGTATTTTCGCACCAAGGCGTCAACGACTTGTGCAGATTTGTCGTACTGCTTTTGTGGTGGATGCGGGTAAATCGTCTCAGTTGCGAGTACTTTACCTGTCGAGTCAACCACAGCAATTTTAGAACCAGTACGAAGACCCGGATCAAGACCCAACGTAGCACGAGGGCCTGCCGGCGCCGCCATCAATAAGTCTTTTAGGTTGGTAGCGAACACTTCAATCGCTTCGATTTCAGCGCGCTCTTTCATGGCACCCATCAACTCGGTTTCCATGTGCATAGAGACCTTGATGCGCCATGCCCAACTGATCACTTGTTTACGCCATGCATCCGCTGGAGCACTGCTGAGTGAAATACCGTAATGATCACTAATGATGGTTTCACAGTAAGACTGACGTGCGCCCTCTTCTTGCTCAGGGTCAGCGTTCATAGCGAGCGTTAAGAAGCCTTCATTTCGGCCACGTAGCATAGCAAGAGCACGGTGAGACGGCACTTTACTCAACGCTTCGTTGTGCTCGAAATAGTCTTTAAATTTCTCGCCCTCTTGCTGCTTACCATCCACAACTCGCGCCACCAACTCTGCATTACGAGTAAGGTGAAGACGAACCTTTTCAAGCAGATTGGCATCTTCAGCGATACGTTCCATGATAATGGCGCGCGCACCATCGAGTGCCGCTTTGCTATCTGCTATGCCCTTATCCGCATCAATGTATTTGGTCGCTTCAGACTCTGGCTCAGTTTGTGGCTCGTTCCACAACAAATCAGCTAATGGTTCTAGACCTGCTTCAATCGCAATTTGGCCTTTGGTACGACGCTTTGGTTTGTATGGAAGGTACAAGTCTTCAAGTCGAGTCTTGCTATCCGCTTGGTTGATTTCTGCTTCAAGTTGAGAGGTCAGTTTGCCTTGCTCTTGAATCGATTTGAGGATGGTTTGACGACGTTCATCTAGCTCACGCAGGTAGCTAAGACGGCTATCAAGATTACGCAGTTGGGTATCATCTAACCCACCGGTCACCTCTTTTCGGTAACGTGCAATGAATGGAACGGTATTGCCATCATCAATAAGGTTAACAGCAGCGATTACTTGCTCAGAACGTACATTCAGTTCCTGAGCAATCAAATTACAGATAGCTTGGCTCATCCGTGTGTTCTCTTAATTCTAATGTGATTGTCAGCGTGCGCCTCATTGCGCTCAAACGCCGGTAGGTATGTTCAATATATTGGGGTAACTGCCAGATTTTGCAATGGTTTCGACGCAGGGCGAAAATTTAGGCTAAAAATCCCGCCGCAAAGTAGGACATCGGTCAAAATTGTGTCAAAACAGAGATAAATTCGAAACTTATTCATTTGAAACTGCCTACTATCTTATATAACGACGACTTTTTTCTTAGACAGACACGGAAAACAAGAATGCATAAACTGTCATTGGCTATCGCTCTAGCCGGGTCATTAATGGCCTCTTCCATCTCTTGGGCTGAGACATTATCTGCAACCACACAAGCCCCACTCTATCAACTTGACGACAAACTGGTTTTAGGTCGAGTTGAGAGTGTCTATCTTAACGACATTCCAGAACTTGATGGCATCTCCTTCGCAGGCAAGATTGACACAGGTGCCGATACAACCTCTATGCATGCAGATAACATTCACGTCAGCAGCGCACACCCAAAATTCAGCAAGCTCAAAGATGAAGAGTTAATGCGAGCCCTCATCGATTATGACCCAATAGACGACATTTCCTATAAAGAGTGGGACAAAAGCGTATTTGCCGATTACAAAGTGATAGTTTCATTTACGGTGACTCACCCACACACTGGGGAAGAGATAGAGATCAGTGATGATCTTGAACGTATCAGTGTGATCCGCAGTCGCACAAGCAAGAAACCTCTCGTTCGCCCGACTATCAACATTCCTTTAACCATCGCTGGCCGAACCGTGATGACCGATGTCAACCTAACCAATCGCACTCAGTTCTCTGCACCGTTTTTAGTTGGTAAAACCTTCCTTGATAACAACGCTTGGGTATTTGCAGGCTACGACTACCTACAAGAGCAAAAACAAGCGCAGCTGATCGGTAAAAAAGAGAGTGTCTCGATTGATGGCGTAAAACAGAAAATCAGCTACTCGCTACAAAACAACTACAGCTCACTGCACGCAACCAACATCAAAGTGGATGAGAAGTCTCAACAGGTCTCGTTCACCATCGAAGATAAGCAAGGCAACCAAGCCAATTTAACTCGCCCGCTGGTACGTATGCTCAATGTCTCTGGTGAAGAGAAGCCGTTGGTTTTCGTCCCAATCAACGCCAAGGGCAATAAAAGCCAACATTGGATGGTTTATCTCACTGACCGCAGCAACTACAGCACCCAACTTCGCGTTGGTAAAGGTACACTCAATAAACGCTTTATGATTGCGACCAACCAAACGTCATTGCTTGATGATTCACCTAAGACTTTCAATAATAAATCAAAAGCGCTGCAAGTATCTGGTGAAGAGCGTTTGACTCTAGATGGCATCGAATTAAAAGCCGCCCCTTCCCTACGGGTGAAAACACCACTACTCAAAGTAGCAAGCTTTGAAATGTACGAAGAGAAAGGCAAAGACTGGGTAACCTATTATCTCAACACGACTGATGGCGATGTAAAACAGTTCTCCAAACCCATTAATAAGAAGCTTCGTGTTGGGGATTCAGTGCGACCCGTTGTGTTTGGTGTTTTCAACCTATCCGGCAAGCTAGTCGAACTGCCTTACGCGATCGATGTATTAGGTGAAGACGAGACTGAAGACCACTTTGTTATCGGACAAAAAATGTCGAAAAGTGGCGTACTTATCAACACACGTACAGAAAACCTTCTTGATGCTTACCCACTGTTTAAAGCAGGCCACATTGAAGTCGCAACAGTAGAGGGTATGGCGTTTCCTGTGAAACTGGATACTGGCGCCGACGTCAGTTCAATGAACGCACAAAACATTAAGCTATTCGAAAAAGAGGGCAAGCAGATGGTCAGCTTCACTTATGAAAATGACCTAGGCATGAAGAAGAAGCTAACCCGAGAAGTGGTCGATACCATGACCATTACCGCAAAAGAGGGAGAGAAAGCGAACATTCGCCCTGTTGTCGAAATGCAGGTAACACTTGGAGAGCTAGAGAAGAAAATTCGAGTCAACCTTCAAGATCGTAGTCGCTTCCATTACAGCATGATTCTAGGTAAAAACTTCCTTAAATACGGCGCTGTGGTTGCCAGTGATACCGACTTTATCGTGACGGAAAAGCCAGACTACGAGAAGTAACCTAAGCAATCAAACACCTTAATAACTAAGCCCCGTTTCGTACGGGGCTTAGTTCATTATTCACTGTAACGAATACTATTAACAAACCACTCTTTGTATCCATCTGGTGTTTTCACACTGAACTCATCGTCCACTTCTTTTTTGAGTAGTGCGCGCGCCATGGGTGAGTCAATCGAGATGTATCCTTTGGCGTCGCCATAAATTTCATCCGGCCCAACGATACGAAACGCTTTGGTTTCACCCTCTTCATTTTCAATCTCAACCCAAGCACCAAAGAACACTTTACCCTCCTGCTGAGAAGAGTAATCCACCACTTTGACCTGTTCTAGTCGCTTACGCAGATAACGAACACGGCGATCTATCTCCCGAAGACGCTTCTTGTTGTACTGGTAATCAGCATTTTCACTTCGGTCACCAAGACTCGCAGCCCAAGTCACTTTCTTGGTCACTTCTGGGCGATCTTCTCTCCATAAAAAATCGAGCTCTTTCTTGAGTCGATCGTAACCTTCTCTCGTTATTAGGTTTGTTTTCATATTTCTGACGCTATTAAATTGCAGTTCCGATATACATTAGCTAAAAAGGAAATAAACGTTAACAATTCTTTGCGCCCTTAACGCTAGAACAGTGTTACATTTTAAGCTACGCAAATAGGTGACTACATAGTCACTCTGATTTAGCGTGAGCTTATTCAATAGGTGGAACCATTACATGCAAGAAAATCATAAAATCTTAGTTGTAGATGATGATGCACGACTTCGTGCACTACTAGAGCGTTACTTGTCTGAACAAGGATTTCAAGTTCGTAGTGTTGCAAACAGTGAGCAGATGGACCGCCTGCTAACGCGTGAAACTTTCCACTTGATGGTATTAGATTTAATGCTGCCCGGTGAAGATGGCCTCTCTATTTGTCGTCGCCTGCGTAACGCAAACAGCACACTGCCTATTTTGATGCTGACGGCAAAAGGTGATGAGATCGACCGTATCGTGGGTCTTGAAGTGGGTGCTGACGATTACCTACCAAAACCATTTAACCCGCGTGAACTGTTAGCACGTATCAAAGCCGTCCTTCGCCGCCAGACCACGGAACTCCCAGGTGCCCCAAGCAGCGAAGAGTCTGTCGTTGAGTTTGGTGATTTTCGTCTAAACTTAGGCACACGTGAAATGTTCCGTGGTGACGAAACCATGCCTCTTACCTCAGGTGAGTTTGCCGTACTGAAAGCGCTTGTCACTAACGCTCGTGAACCTATGTCTCGTGATAAGTTAATGAATATGGCACGCGGCCGTGAATACTCGGCGATGGAGCGTTCAATTGACGTTCAAATCTCTCGCCTGCGCCGTATGCTTGAAGTGGATCCAAGTAAACCACGCTATATTCAGACCGTATGGGGATTAGGCTACGTTTTTGTCCCAGATGGCAAAGAAGCCTAAACGAACAACTTATTGATTGAGTGCGAGACCCTGTCTCGCACTCTTTGTTTTTGATCACAGCTCATCGCACAAGGTTGGTGTTATGCGCATTCGCAGCTCATTTACTCAATCCATCATCATCTTTTTGACCCTTCTTATCGCCAGTCAGGTCTACTCCTATTACGCCGTTTTTAACTACGCACTGATGCCAAGCTTGCAGCAATTCAACAAGATTCTCGGCCATGAGATCAACCTAATGCTCGATGACTCTGCTCAGCTCGAAGATGGTTTAGCTATGGATGCACCGCTGCGTAGACGTGTGCTAGAGCAACTTGGCGTCACCATACACGCGAAAGATAGCCCTATTGCCGAAGAATACCATCATGCTGTGACGATAGATTTAATGAGTGAGGAGATGAGCCACGAGCTCGGCTCTCCAACTGATGTACGCATGATGCTAGGGACAGACAGCTACGTGCTCTGGATGAAGATTGACTCACTACCTGACTCACTACTTCGTATTCCCTTGTCTGAGTTGCAAGAAGAGGACTTCACGCCTCTATTTCGCAATAGCTTAATAATGGCCTTGCTGATTATCGCAGGCGGCTGGCTGTTCATCCGACTGCAAAACCGACCTTTGATTGCGCTAGAAAAAGCCGCAAAAGGGGTGGGTCGAGGCGAGATCCCACCGCCGTTACCAGAGAAAGGGGCGTCAGAGATTCGCTCGGTAACTCGTGCCTTTAACCAGATGTCTAAAGGTATCCAAGCCTTAGAGGAAGACCGAGCGCTACTTATGGCAGGTATCAGTCATGACTTGCGAACTCCTCTTACTCGAATTCGTCTTGCGACTGAAATGATGTCACCTGAAGATAGCTACCTAGCCGAAGGCATCATTAGTGATACCGAGGAGTGTAATGAGATCATCAGCCAATTTATGGACTACCTAAAGCCCGTCAATAAAGAGTCGTTCATTCCTGTCGACCTCAATGATATCGCCAATGATGTTGCATCTTCCGAGGGGGGCTATGAAGTTCAAATCGAAACTGAGCTCCACCAGCCAATGAAGGAGACATTGGGCAGTTCCATCGCTATAAAACGCGCAGTGAGCAACCTAGTGGTCAATGCCATTCGTTATGGCAATGGTTGGATTCGCATGAGCACCGGCATCACAGCAGACAATAAATTGGTTTGGGTCTGTATTGAGGACAATGGTCCTGGTATTGAACAGAGCCAAATTGGTAAGTTGTTCGAACCCTTCACCCGTGGTGATACCGCGCGAGGTAGCGAAGGCACTGGTCTTGGGCTTGCGATCGTCAAACGCATCGTCAGCCAACACAATGGATCTGTAATCGTCAATAATCGCAGCGGTGGCGGCTTGAAAGTTCAGCTCAGCTTCCCAGTGAAAAAGTAAAATAAAAAAGGGGCTGCGTAAATTGCAGCCCCTTCTCATTTCGTAATTTTTACAAGCGCCCTTGATAACTGAACGGGTAACGTCCTTGGTTATCTGGTTCGGTTGGCAACCACTGCAATTGCTGCTGAAGTTCATTCGGGAACTCAGAGCCTGGCTTAAACCAGACCGATGCGCTGTACTGACGATTCGCATCAAGCTTTGCGGTTAAGCCACTGGCGACCTGTTGGCTCTGCTGATCGCCACTCAATTCAATCTGATTATCTTGGCAATTAAACTCAGCAATCACAGGACCAACATTAAGTTCAGCCAATGGTGAGCCAATCACGTCTGTATTCCATACCACACTGCCCTGCGCCGATTGGCAATAAGGCGCTCCATATTGGAACGAGCGCAAGCTCAGCTCGACTTGACCATTAAGTTCAAGGGGAACAGGCATCGGCGGAGCAAACTTTAATACAGATTCAATGGGAAGCGAAGCCACCAGGTTTTCAGCATAAAGGCCACTTAGTGAATAGCCAACGACACCTCGACCTTGAACCTGAATATCACTGCCTCGGCCAAAACGTACCGACGCCTCCGCTTTACCGCTAAGCAAAGCAAACGGATTAAGCTTCCACGTTACCTCACCATAGCTAGCACGCTGCCAGGTAAGGTTTTTAACTGAACCTTGCCATACCGTCCCTTCAACGCCTTTAAGGCTCAGTTGTGGTGGCAAAGGCGCATATTGAACGACAAATTGAGCTGGGAGGTGAACCATCGCACTCGTGATGAATACACCACTGAGTAGCAAAGTGGATAAAACGACTTTCTTCATGCGATTACCCTCGACCAAACTGTAGGCGGTTAATCTCAATCAGGCCTTCTTTATCGCCTTTATCGACATCAAGAAAGACTACGCCAATTCCATAAGTATCTTGTAGGAAAGTCACCCAGTTCATAAACTGATTGAACGGCATCGGCGCCACCCACACTTGAAACTCTTCACCGCGCGGCTGGACACGAATCAACTCTACATTAAAGCGCCCAACACTTGATGACACTGCTCGGTTGATGGCTAAGTCGGAAACACTCTTGCCACCTTGAGCTTTAAGCTGGCTAATCTCATCCGCTTTGTCTTTTACCCAGGAGAGAAGCTGTTTTTCGCTCTGGATTCTCATTTGCGCCGCCTCAGCTCGCGCTGACACAGGTTGAACAACACCCCAGTAAAGCGCACCAAGGATTAAAAGTAAGCTACCCACAACAACTAAACGCTGCTCTCGCTGAGATATACTCTGCCACCACATTTGCAAAGGGGCGATTAAATTCTTCATAGTCACTCCTTACAAGGGTTTCAATACAAAAGAGCCATTCACATTAGAACCCGAACGATTTAACTGTCCTTGTTCCACTTCAAACTGATCTTTTAACAACGCTGCGGCCTTTTCAAAGGTTTGGAAATCTTGGCTTTGCGCTTGTAAACGAACTTCATTACGCCTCTCGTCAAACTTGAAGCTCGTAAGCTTAAGCCCTGGCACCTGCTTAAGCAGCGGTGGCAAAGAGACCATCAAAGGTAAAAGTGCATTGCTGTCAGCACCACCGGATAAACGTGACGCTTCACGTTCCATCTCTCGTTTTAAGTAACTCACCGTTGGGATCTTGGTTTTGCCTGGTAGAGATTGTCGGAAGATCCGTTCACTCTCAGCTCGATAAGCGATTGCTTGAGCTTCATAACGCTGAACTTTGAGTACGTTATCTACTAAAATAACAGCTAATAGGAAGACAGCCGCCACCGCTACCTTTTGCCACACTTTCCAATGACGATTGAAAGAAGACTTAGGCTTAAATGATCCAGTGAGTAAGTTAACTTTACTAGTGACCGCTTGCTCTGCCAGCAACTGCATCACCAACTTTGGCTCACCGTTTTGCCAATGCTGACCTTCACTCAATACAAGTTCAGGTAAAGTCGAATAGGCGCTTAGAGTTAAAAAGTCATCCTCTTGTTTGACCCAATCCGATTGAGCAATCATGCTCAACCAATCAGCCTCAATGGACATGCCAGAATAGTCACTCTTTTTCAGTAACCATTGTCCGCCAAGTTCCACTGCAGAAATACCGTCAACATTTGGCAGCGCAAGAACATCTGGGAGCACTTGCTGTACTTGGCAACCGAGTTCTCTAAGCTCATTTAGCGTTGTTTGTAAAAATTGGCGCTCGACCGCACACACTTGTGCGCGGCCATCCGCTTTGTTCAAAACGACGAAGTGGAGCTGCTCTACATCCTGAGCTAGCTCATCCTCTAATACATACGGCAGCATCGCCTCAAACTGACGGCTAGCGCCTGCAGGTACCTCTACATCGGTCAACACCAAACTTTGTGCTGACACTAACACCACTGTACGGCGATTTTCCGCGTAAGTGCTCAGTTCAGGTAAAGCGGAGCGATCAGCAAGCTCTCCACTGGCAATCACTTCCTTTTGCGACTCCGACCAAACTATCCACTGGATAGCTTGAGTCGCACTATTGCTCAGTCGAACGATCAGAAACTCGTTCACCGATACCTCCGAAGCGACGGCGAATCACCGTCACAGTTTCTTGATTCTCACTAAACAGTAAGCTTCGTACTCTCACTCGAGAGTCCCCCACCAACAGCTCAGCATCCAATTCAAAATAGCGACTGGTTACCGCTAAATAACCTTTCGCATTTTTCTTTATATCTTCACTGATAGAAGATAATTCGTTTTCATTTAGAAAGTCGTCAACGCTCGCCCAGCCATCAAATGGTCGGCTTTCTAACATGTCTGTTGCTGTATCCAGAGCTAAAGCAGGATGGAACAGCGCGACTAAAATTGCAGCGTGATCAGCTTGCAACGTATTAACATTTAACCTCAAATCAGGCGTCGGCAGAGCACATACATACGGGCGAATCTTTTCCATTACCTGGCCAGAGACTTGATTCACCGCCCTCAATTCAGAGCTATCAGCAACCAAGCTATTCGCGGTCATATAAGCAGGAGACATCGATTCATAAAAGCTGTCTTCTACGCCACTGGTCGAGTTGACCGAGTTGTCACTATCGACAAACTCCCACATTGACTGCGCGATAGTCTCTGCTTGATAGTTATCCACTTCTAACTCCTCAAGCAAGCGCTGAAAAGACTCGACCAAGTAAGGCGCTCTGTCAGAACCAGCGGTGACTTCAAGATCGGCCAATGCATTGAGATTAAAACACGCCTGTTTATCAACCAGTCTCCCTGTCAATGTTCCGTAATCAAGCGGGTAAGTTTGCTCCTCTAGAGCCCAAGGCTGAGAAAGATTAATCGTGTCAGAGTCTTTAAAGCTCTGCTCAATGCCTACTTTAGCCAGTGACTCAGCACCGATACTGTACCAATAGGCTTGCTGGTAATTAATCTGATTGGTTGCTCGCCTAAACTGACCAAATAAACGATCCGCCATAGTCGCAGCAATACTCACCATGACCGCGAGGAGCAAAAGAATAATGATCAGCGCAACGCCTTGCTGCTTAGCCTTCATCACTTTGTCCCTCAGCGCCTTCGAGCTGCCCACCTGTCGTTAAGTAAACACGCTCGATTTCACCGTAATCTTTAAGCACTAACTGGATGCTAACCGCATTTGGCAATGTAAGATCTTTTTCCCAACTGCGTTGCCACGCTTGACCATCAAAGAAACGTAAGTCGAATGACTCAACCTCACCAAGCAGCGGCATGATAACCCCTTCTTGGCCCGCTGGAGTGTCCACATAGCGCCACCAGACGCGTTCTAAAACATCATCTTTAATACGGTAGCCAACTTTACTCACTTCACCGCGAGGAAACTGCTGTTGAGGATTGTGCCATCCCAATCGAGTAAACATGGCACCTTTAGCGTCTGAATCAAGCAGGTAGTCCTGCCAATGGACAAGCTTAGTCGCTGGCTCTTCACCATTGGTACGCGACTGACGCAGCGCCATTTGACGAAAGTCGTTGTCCATGAAGACTAAAGCACGCTGCACGGCTTTAAGCCTTTCGCTGCGTTCTAACGAGATCTCATTACTGCGCTGAACTTGGTTTACAACCTGATAAGCTCCGACACTTAAACTGGCAAAAATCGCAATCGCCACCAGAACTTCAATCAATGTGAAACCATGTTGTCGTGAGTATCTATTTTTCGACATAGCTTCTCACCGTTACGATTGGACTACCTTTATCACTGGTTGCGACAGCAACATCAAACGCTTGTAACATATCCCCAGCCGTCGATACTGGCTCTACACGCCAGAACCATTCTCGATTAGCTAATGTCTCTTTGCCTTTTGCTTTAGTCACCTTTTTATCAGCAAGAATCACTCTAGCCATTTGGTTATCAGCCACCATCGCAGCAAACGTCTTCTCTTCAAGAAAGTTCAACGTGTTGATATGTTGAGTGACAGATCGAACCGTTGCTATTGCTGCCGTAGCAAAAATTGCCAGTGCGACCAAAACCTCAAGCAGAGTAAAACCGCGTTTAGCTCTCCTCATCGGCTTCTCCTGGCGCAAGCAGCAAGATTTGACCATTTTCTTTCGCGATCACTCGCCACGAGTCCATTTCTGCATCTTGATTCTGTGGGTAAATGGCAAGAGAAACTGGCGTGATCTCACCACTCGACATGATGAAGATCTGCGGTGGTGGTGATTGTTTTTCTTGCTCGAACTCGGCGAACATCTCTTCATCAAACAAGCTGCCCGGCTCGAATAAACGATCTTTATCTGCCCACACACCGCCACCTAGAGTCATGCTTAGCGTCAAGTTATGTTCTAACTCTACTTTGTCAGGCAACGATTGGTCTTCTAGCGCGATCCAACCATCTTGAGTGAGCACCTTTAGTTCGTACCGCGCACGTTCCTCATCGACATACAAACCAAAATCTTGCCCACTGAGGATAGCTTCTTCATTAAGCAACTGAACTCGATAGTAGAGTGATTGAGCTTGTTGTTTAGCACCATCTTCTGCATTGACAGGTAACGTTGAGATGACCGCGACTGACGCAAGCGACACTAACACCAGTACCAACAGAATTTCGAGCAGTGTGAAGCCTGATTGATGGCGCACGTTCAATGAAAACCTACTTGTTATTGAAAGTCTTGAATGTTCCAGTTACCAATATCGGTATTGGCACCTTCACCGCCCTCTTGAGCGTCAGCACCTAGAGTGAATACATCTACCGTGCCTTTGTCACCAGGGCTTAGGTATTGGTAGTCGTTACCCCAAGGATCGCTTGGTAGACGCTTGATGTAACCACCGTCACGATAGTTACGAGGCTCAGGGCTTGATGGCTTAGTCACTAGCGCCTCTAGACCTTGATCTGTTGACGGGTAAACGCTGTTGTCGAGCTTATACATGTCTAGCGCGTTCTCTAATGCAACAATGTCTGTGATCGCTTTTTGTTGATCCGCTTTCTCTTTGTTACCCAGTAGGTTTGGTACAACAAAGCTTGCCAACACCCCTAAGATCACCACCACTACCATCACTTCTAGTAGGGTAAAGCCTGACTGTTTTTTCATTTTCTTATTCATTTTTTTCTCCAAAAATCAGTTCACCGACGTTCAAAGCCGTTAAGAACTCATCAAATTATTCATTTCCAAAATCGGCATTAAGGTTGCCATCACAATAAACAGGACAAGACCCGCCATCAGTGCGATCAATGCAGGGGTGAATATCCCCAGAGCAATATTGATCGTGGATTCAAAGTTGGCATCTTGGTTGTCTGCAGCTCGCGTTAGCATGCCCTCAAGTTCACCACTCTGTTCGCCACTCGCAATCATGTGCAGCATCATCGGAGGGAACAGTTTAGTTTGGTCTAACGCTCGGCGCAGACTCGCCCCTTCTCGAACATTATCTGTTGCCACCAATACCTGCTGTTTCACGTAATGGTTCGACATCACATCGACTGCGACACGCATGCCTTCCAGGATTGGAATCGCACTTGAGGTACAAATTGATAAAGTACGTGCAAATCGAGACGTATTTAAGCCGCGTGATATCTTGCCAATCAATGGCATAGCAATCACTTTACGATCCCAACTTAGGCGAATCTTAGGCTTGCTCAGAGCAAACTTGATTAAGTAACTAAGTGCGAGGATAACAACCAGCAGTTGGACTCCCCAATTCTGGATAAATTCACTCGAGGCAAGTAAGAACTGAGTCGATTGTGGGAGTTCCTGCCCCATCTGGACAAACTGGCCGACAATTTTAGGCACTACCGCAGCCAATAGGAACGCGACAATACCTATAGCAAACACCACAAGCACTACTGGGTAGATCATCGCTTGCTGCATCTTAGAGCGCAATTTTTGGCGATTCTCAGCGTAGTCTGCCAAACGCTCGAGTACAGAGTCTAGATGGCCTGACTTTTCGCCTGCCGAAACCATTGAGCGGAACAGCTCATCAAAGACATGGGGAAAATCAGCCAAGCTGTCAGCTAAGGTATAACCCTCTGTCACTTTCGAACGTACAGCTAATAACATGGTGCGAATGCGTGGCTTCTCTGACTGCTCAGAGACCGCTTTCAGACATTCTTCCAAAGGCATACCAGACTGAACAAGAGTGGCCAATTGACGAGTAATCAGCGCAAGATCAGGCGTGCTTAAACCGCGCTTAAATTGAAAGCTTGGCGAACCGCTGGCCTGTTTTTTGGCTTTCTGGCGAGTTTCATTGACCTCGATAGGCACAAGTCCTTGCTCTTTTAGCCGAGCTCGAACCTGCCTAGCATTATCCCCTTCGACAACGCCTTTTTTACTTTTTCCTTTTGCGTCTAGCGCTTTATATTCAAATGCCGCCATTAGCCTTCCTTGGTCACGCGCATGACTTCTTCAAGTGAAGTCACACCCTGGCGCACTTTATTCAGGCCATCTTCACGAATACTCGGGGTACGCTCACGAACACTTTTCTCTATCGCTTGCTCACCCGCTTCGCTATGAATCAGTTCTTGCACTTCTTCATCGACAATCAGCAGTTCATGAATACCAGTACGACCACGATAGCCTTTGAAATTACACGCTTCGCACCCACAAGCTCGATACAGTGTGAGGTCGTCTTTCTTCTTCAAACCAAACAGTTTTTTGCTCTCTTTGTCGGCTTCGTAAGGCTCTTTACAGTCAGAGCACAAAGTACGAACCAGACGCTGAGCTAAAACGCCTAACAGAGATGAGGAGATCAGGAATGGTTCGATGCCCATATCACGAAGACGGGTAATCGCGCCCACCGCGGTGTTAGTGTGCAGTGTCGACATCACTAGGTGACCAGTTAATGAGGCTTGAACACCAATCTGCGCGGTCTCTAAGTCACGAATCTCACCAACCATCACCACATCCGGGTCTTGACGAAGGATCGCTCTCAGGCCACGCGCAAACGTCATGTCGACTTTTGGATTCACTTGAGTTTGACCAATGCCGTCGATATCAAATTCAATCGGATCTTCGACGGTCAAGATATTGCGCTCGTTGCTGTTAATTTCCGTTAGGCCAGCATACAAGGTGGTCGATTTACCTGAACCAGTAGGGCCGGTCACAAGAATAATGCCATGAGGGCGCTGAATCATTTGACGGAAGCTATCATGGTTAGTCTTCGTCATACCTAAGCTATGCAGATCCAGCCGAGTTGCGTTTTTATCTAGCAGACGCATTACTACACGCTCGCCATGAGACGACGGCATTGTGGAAACACGCACATCGACCGCTCGACCACCGATACGCAATGAAATACGACCATCTTGTGGCACGCGCTTTTCTGCAATATCCAATTTCGCCATGACTTTGACACGCGAGACCAGCAGTGGCGCCAGCTTGCGGCTTGGCGAAAGAACATCTCGAAGCACGCCATCAATACGGAAGCGAATCGACAAGCTCTTTTCGAAGGTTTCGATATGAATATCCGACGCACCCTCTTTAATCGCCTCACCTAGCATGGCATTGATAAGCTTGATGATCGGTGCATCATCTTCTGACTCAAGCAAGTCTTCATCTTGTGGTAGGTCTTCAGCCAGTGAGAAGAAATCATCGTTGTCCGCGCCAATATCTTCCATTAGCTGTCGAGCTTCCGATGAATCACGCTGATACGCATCAGTCAGCTTGCTGTCAAAAGCCTCTTTGCTCAATGCTTGAAGGGTAAAAGACATGGGAGTAATACGCTTAACTTCAAGCAAAGCATCAATAGAAATCGGCGCAACATAGTAGAGCACAAGGCCTGAATCATTTGGCTCTAGTACCAGTTTAAAACGATTGGCAAAGCTAAATGGTAAGCGCTTAAACTCGCTAGTGACCATATCCATTACTGCCTACCCATTTGATCTAGGAAAGCTTGGATCTCAGCAGGATGACGGATTTCATCACCAAACTTAGGCAGAACCGGGATATGAGCATCATCCATCAGTTTTAAACCTTGATCAGACTTATATAGCTGCTCTGCACGGATGAAGTTGTATTTACGTTGAGTAATACCATCGGCCGTCACACCATCGCGAATGATCGTTGGTTTGATAAATACCATCAGGTTTTTCTTCTCAACCTGAGTGCTGGTCGATTTAAATAGGTGACCTAAGTAAGGAATATCACCAAGTAAAGGAACCTTCGACTCACTCTCAAGCGCACGCTCGTCAATCAAGCCGCCCAGAACAATCATTTGACCATCTTCGATCATAACTGAGGTGTTTAACTGGCGCTTAGCAAAACGAACGTCGACTGCACCATTGGCACCAAGAACATTGGAAACTTCCTGTTCAATTTGAAGCTGAACAGAGTTACCTTCATTTATCTGAGGAACCACTTTCAGTTTAATACCGACTTCTTTACGATCCACCGTTTGGAATGGATTGTCATTGCTTGAGCCTGCTGTCGAACCCGTTAAGACAGGCACCTCTTCACCCACGATGAAAGAAGCTTCGCCGTTGTCCATTACCGTAATACTCGGTGACGAAAGAATATTGGAATTTGAGTCTGTCGATACCGCACTGATTAGCGCTGTCCAATCGCCCATTGCAAGGCTAAGAGCCGCACCATTCACACCGCCTAGTGCCGAAGCAAGCGTTGAGTAATCACCCTCTTCGGTCGTAGTCTCATTACGTAAGAATGCGCCATTCTCATCATACACGGCTGTCGTTGTCGACGTATCTTTCGCTTCCTCTAGCCCCACCATAACTTGGCCAATTGAAGCACCCGTATTGCCATATTGAATCATAGCGCCGGTTTCAAGGTTGCCCCATTGGACTCCCAAGTTGACGCCATCACCTTCAGCCAATTCAACAATCAATGCTTCAATCAAAACCTGAGCACGACGAATATCTAACTGAGCAATCACTTCTTGTAGTGCATTCATGATATCTGGCGGCGCAGTAAGAACTAAGGCATTGGTGTCCTTATGTGCTGCGATCATGACCTCACCGTTTCTAGCAGAAGCAGACTTGCTCTGACCAGAAGACTTGCCCGCTTGTAGGTTGTCAGATACGCCTTTCAATACATCAACAATCTCTTCCGCATTAGCATATTTTAGATAAACTACACGGTTGTTACCTTTTGATGCCATTTCTACGTCTAACTGCCTAATCAATCTGCGAAGACGTTTACGAACTTGTGGATCACCAGAAATTAGAATCGCATTGGTGCGCTCATCAGCTACCAGCTTAGGCTGTAGGAAAGCAGGAGTATTTTTCGCATCCGTGGTCTTGTTCAAAGCTTCAACGATTCGTACCATTTCAGCCGCTGATGCGTTATTGAGTTCAACCACTTCAATATCTTTATCACCTGCTTGGTCGACACGTTTAATGATATCGGCCAAACGGTTTACAACGGCAGCGCGTCCTGTAATCAAGATGATATTAGCTGGGTCATAATGGACGACGTTACCTGCGCCTGCATTATCGTTAAGCTGACGCAGCAGAGGAGACAACTCTCGTACTGAGACATTCTTAACGGCCACTACGCGAGTAACCACCTCATCGCCATACACAGAGCCATCTCCAACCACAGGTACTGCAGAAGTCTTTGCATCTTTTGACTTAATGACTTTAAGCACTCCGCTTTCCATCTCGACGACAGCAAAGCCATACACTTCAAGTACATTCAGGAAGAAACTGTAATACTGTTCTTCGCTCAACATGTCATAGCTACGTACATCCACTTTGCCACGCACCGAAGGGTCAACAATGATAATCTTCTCTAGATTGCGCCCAACAATATTGATGAACTCTTGAATGTCGGTCCCTTTAAAGCTTGCACTAAAGTCATTTGCTGTAACGATAGCGGGCGAGGTTAATAAGCTTCCTGCTAAAAGCCACGCGCTCTTTTTAAGCCAATGATTCACTCTCTACTCCTCGAAATACCACCGAAGTGATACTTTATAATTCAATATTTATCTCATGAGATTGGCCGTCACGTTCGACCATTAAGTTCAACTCGGACATCTGAGATAAGTTTTTAAACACTTCAGTCATCGCTGAACTGTCTTGTAAATCTAATCCATTAATTGAAACCGCTATATCGCCAGGTTTGAGTCCTACTGAATTAAACAAAGCAGGGTCTTTTCCTGGTGATAAACGATAACCAACAATCATGCCATCGCGTTTTACTTGCGATAACCGTACATATTGGAAAATCTTTTTGGCGTCTTTGCGGATTTCTTGTTGGATTTTATCCAAAGTATCTTGAGGCACCTGTGTTTTAGTCACGGTGCTTTGCTTTGACGGTTCGGGCTGAGTGCGCATCTTGCTGAACTTGATTCCTTCAAGCATCACCGTTTCGTTACGTCCAGCATTATCAATAATCACTCGATCAGATTGAACTTGGATCAACTTCGCCCGTGTGCCTTCAATTGTTTCATTGATACCGTAGGTCGCCTGCTTACCTCTATTTGAGATAACGGCAAGGCTCTTATCTGGGTTGGAGCTGATAACAAGACCAACGAGTCCAACATTCAAACGACTCTTTGGTGCGTCTTGCACTTTAGGTTGAACCACCACTGGTGCAGCACTTTGCTTGAATTCACCAAATAGGTGGCTATTTTGCAATTCAGATATATCTAAGCTTTTACCAGCAGTTTCACTGCTCTGAACAGACCGACTTGGTTCCCATCGAGAAACAGACTCTTCACCCCATGGCAACCAGATTAACCGACCCAAAGTCCACGCACTAATGGCGAGCAACATAGTCATCGTGACATAGCTAATTTTTTGCTGAGCACTTTGTTCCTTTAGTGACTCAGTCAATTTGTTAAGTGTCTGTACACCGCTTAGATTCACTCACTGTCCTTACTCAATTTCTGGCGCCATTGTTGACCCCTTGATATTTTACAATACGGCAGCCCATATGTATAGTTTTGGTTAAAAACTAATAAATTATGTAGTCACACAGTGTATCAAACTATCAAACAACCTAAACAGCAAACTGAAAATGTAAACTTTATAAATTGATAATTTATTAGATCTCGCTTGAAAAGTGTTACTTCCATCACCATTGTTACAGCAACTATTTGGAATCAACGATTCATTATCTTAGAGGGTACAACACGTAATGGGTTCCCAATCTGAAGCAGTAAGACTCGATAAGTGGCTTTGGGCTGCTCGTTTCTACAAGACACGCTCAATCGCTCGAAATATGGTCGATGGCGGCAAAGTCCATTATAATGGTCAGCGTAGTAAACCTAGCAAAGCCGTTGAACTCGGTGCCGTTATCACTCTAAGACAAGGTCACGAAGAGAAAACCGTCGTGATTGAAAAGATTTCTGATCAAAGACGTGGCGCACCAGAAGCTCAGACACTCTACTCAGAGACCACTGAAAGTATCAGTAAACGTGAAGAGAACGCAGCACAGCGTAAACTTCATGCGCACAACCCTAGTCCGGATCGTCGCCCTGATAAAAAGCAGCGTCGCGACATCATTAAGTTTAAACACCAATAAGCTCAAACCAATCAATGAGGAATCGCCACATGGCAAGCAATGTTTTAAACCGCTACTTATTTGAAGATCTTTCAGTTCGTGGTGAATTGGTACAATTGGATGACGCTTACCAAAATATTATCTCAAGCAAGGAATACCCAGCAGCACTAAAAAAACTGCTTGGTGAGCTATTGGTTTCAACAACTCTATTAACCGCTACGTTGAAGTTTGAAGGTTCAATTACACTGCAACTTCAAGGTGATGGCCCAGTTTCACTTGCAGTCATCAACGGTGACCACGATCAGAAACTTCGTGGTGTTGCACGTTGGGAAGGCGATATTGCCGAAGACGCATCTATCCACGACATGATGGGTAAAGGCTACTTGGTTATCACTATCGACCCTAAACAAGGCGAACGTTACCAAGGTATCGTTGCTCTAGAGGGAGACAACCTTGCAGAAGTGCTAGAAGGTTACTTTGCTAACTCTGAGCAACTAAAAACACGCTTATGGCTTCGCACTGGTGAAGTAGAAGGCCAAGCACACGCTGCTGGTATGCTAATTCAGGTGATGCCTGATGGTACTGGCTCACCAGAAGACTTTGAACATTTAGAGCAACTGACTGACACAGTAAAAGATGAAGAACTGTTCACGCTAGAAGCAAACGAGTTGCTGTACCGTCTATACAACCAAGAGAAAGTTCGCCTATTTGAGCCTCAACCGGTTGAGTTCTTCTGTGGTTGTTCTCGTGAGCGTAGTGGCGCAGCGATCATTACTATCGATCGTGCGGAAGTGAATGACATTTTGGCAGAGGTTGGTTCAATTTCTTTACATTGTGATTACTGCGGCACGGACTATACGTTCGACTCGGCGGATGTTGAAGAGCTATTTGCAGACGCAACTTCTGACAAGAAAACACTGCATTAATTTTCATAGCATAGCAAGCTTGTAATTTACCTTTCAAAGGCCAGCGCACGCTGGCCTTTTTTGTGATCAAACCCTCTATTTACCTAGCCTCAGTCGTAATAAAGCAACCTGTTAATTTTAAACAATTAATAATTCTTTTGCCCTAGCGCAAAGCTTTGCGCGCACGATAAACTAACTCCTGCCAATATGTGATGAGTCGCTTAAAACCCCAGTAAAATTGCGGATATTTTTTGAGCTATATCCCTGTTTTATCCGAGGCCCATTGCTAGCATGGTGAGCAGATAACAACAAAAAAATATTACAAAATCCCTACAAAATATTCCTATAAGGAGCACCTATGACCGTTATGGAACATACAAAGGCTGCAACAATTGATCTTACCAAACACGGGCTTCACAACGTAAAAGAGGTTATCCGTAACCCGAGCTACGAAATGTTGTTCGAAGAAGAGACTCGCGCTGATCTGGAAGGCTATGAGAAAGGTGTTGTCACTGAACTCGGCGCTGTCGCTGTTGATACCGGTATCTTTACTGGCCGCTCACCAAAAGATAAGTACATCGTGAAAGACGCAACCACAGAAGAGCATATGTGGTGGACATCAGACGCGGTGAAAAACGATAACAAACCGATCGATCAAAAAGTTTGGAACGAGCTTAAAGAGCTAGTGACAAACCAGCTTTCAGGCAAGCGCGTGTTTGTGGTTGATGGTTACTGTGGTGCTAACCCAGACACTCGTTTAAGTATTCGCGTTATCACTGAAGTCGCATGGCAAGCACACTTCGTGAAGAACATGTTCATCCGTCCTAGCGAAGAAGAGCTTGCGACCTTTGAACCTGATTTTGTCGTTATGAACGGCGCAAAATGCACCAACCAGAAGTGGGAAGAGCAAGGTCTGAACTCTGAAAACTTCACCGTATTCAACCTCACTGAGCGTATGCAGTTAATCGGTGGTACTTGGTACGGTGGTGAGATGAAGAAAGGCATGTTCGCTATGATGAACTACTTCCTTCCTCTTAAAGACATCGCTTCTATGCACTGTAGTGCGAACAAGTGCAAAGCAAACGGTGATGTAGCGGTATTCTTCGGTCTATCAGGCACAGGGAAAACCACGCTGTCGACTGATCCTAAGCGTGAGCTAATCGGTGATGATGAGCACGGTTGGGATGATGACGGTATCTTCAACTTCGAAGGCGGTTGTTACGCAAAAACCATCAAGCTATCAAAAGAAGCTGAACCTGATATCTACAATGCAATTCGCCGTGACGCACTGCTTGAAAACGTCACTGTACGCAGCGATGGCTCAATCGACTTTGACGATGGTTCGAAAACTGAGAACACACGTGTTTCTTACCCAATCGAACACATCGAGAACATCGTTAAACCAGTATCTAAAGCAGGCCACGCGAACAAAGTCATCTTCCTATCAGCTGACGCATTTGGTGTGCTACCTCCAGTGTCTAAGCTCACGCCAGAGCAGACTAAGTACCACTTCCTATCAGGTTTTACCGCTAAACTGGCTGGTACTGAGCGTGGTATTACTGAACCAACACCAACGTTCTCAGCGTGTTTTGGTGCAGCTTTCCTAACATTGCACCCAACCAAGTATGCAGAAGTCTTGGTTAAACGTATGGAAGCAGCTGGCGCTGAAGCGTACCTAGTTAACACCGGTTGGAATGGCAGCGGTAAACGTATTTCGATTCAAGATACACGTGGAATCATTGACGCAATTCTTGATGGCTCAATCGAAAATGCAGAAACCAAGCACATTCCGATCTTCAACTTGGAAGTACCAACTGCATTGCACGATGTTGACCCAACTATCCTAGATCCTCGTGATACGTACACGGACCCACTGCAGTGGGAAAGCAAAGCAAAAGATCTCGCAGCTCGTTTTATCAATAACTTTGATAAATATACGGATAACGCAGAAGGTCAATCACTAGTCGCAGCAGGTCCACAGCTCGATTAGTGATACTCTTGGGATTTGTTAATGTCAGCCCCTCTTCGGAGGGGCTTTTTTGTTGATTGATAACAGAAATTGTTCCAAGCTAGAAACTCAGGTCATCTAGGGAAAGTGATATACCGTGAAAAAAGCACTCTTGCTTCTACTTGTTTTGCTTATCAGCATACCCACATTAGCTGTTATCTCCCTGTACGCATTGATTCAGAGTAGCTACGCTCCGCAACTGGTCAGCAAATTCGCCGAGCACTTCACACATTATTCAATCGAAGCGAAACAAGTCACCTACTCTCCACCGCTACAAATCACCTTAGAAGACGCCACGTTCACTCATCAAGAGCAAACCACACGCATTCCAAAGATTACTGCGTGGATTAACCAAATACCTTGGCAAAATGGAAAGCTAACGTTTGATTCTTTGCTGATTGAAGGGGCAAACTTGGATATCACAGATCTAGAAACTGACGTGTTAAAGACAGTCCAGACCCACCAGCTTGCACTCAAGCAGACTGATATCAGTGCACCGAGATGGTCAGCGCGAGGACTCAACCTTCAAGTGGACCAACCTAGCTGGGCTAGCGGAAAACAGACCTTTCCTTTCGGTGATATTCAGCTATCTGCAGACCAACTCTACATCCAAGGGGAGGCGTTTAACGACTTGCTTGTCGATATGCGCTATCAACAAACAGACAGTACGATTTTTGGCAGTTCATTTCGTTGGCGAGGTGCCTCCATATCGGGGCAAGCTGAGCAATATACTGATGGCTGGTCACTGATCAATGTGACCATAGATAAGCTCACTTTGCCGAGTGAGACGCCGCTAGAACAGTTGCTTACAACCATGAGTCACCTTAGCCTTCCGGTGAATCATATTAATAGTTTGGATATTCTCAATGGCTCTTTTGACTACGCAGGGTGGCGCTTTGAACAACTTGATGCCTCATTAGAAAATCTCACTCTGAACCACTCATTGTGGCAACAGTCTGATGGTTACGCCTCTTTCAATGCAGAGAGCATAAATAACCTCGATATTCAGCTTTACTCGCCAAGAGCGCAGTTAGGTTTTAGGCAGGACCACATCACGATCGAAGAATTTGATGGCGACTTCAAACAAGGAAGAGTTCAGCTGCAAGGCGACATTCGTCCAGACAAGGTTGCACTCAAGCAGTTGCGCCTCTCTGGCGTCAAGTGGCTTGAGGATGCACAGCAACTGATTCCCAATGTTCAGCAGTTACTCGCGCCACTAAATCATTTGTCCATCGAAGAACTCGATGTTGAAAACGCTCAGATCATTCAAGTCGATAGAAAGCCCTATTGGCAGCTATCAGGCTTAAATATCAATGGCGAACACTTGGTGCTCATCAATGATGGGAAACTAGGTCTGCTCAATGGCCAAATTGAGATCAGTGCAAACTCAGCGAATCTGGATAGCCTCATTAGCACTCAAGCTCATCTAAAAGCCTCATCTCAACAAGGCGTACTGACTCTCAATAGGCTGTTTATCCCGTTAGAGCAAGGGTATGTGGAAGCAACAGGCCAATGGGACAGAACAACACTCAGCGCGCCATGGCAAGTCCAGTTGCATGCCGATGGTATTCCACTCAGTCATTTCTATCTGCAACATGCTCTGCCCTTCTCATTGTCAGGGTTTGCTGAGATGGAGTTAGAACTGAAGGGACTCTCTGGAGATTACTCGATGCTGGCACATAGTCTGTCTGGCCATGTGAGGGGCTACCTTCGTCAGGCTTCAATTGAGGCGAAAAGTGGCGATGGAGAACAAACGTATCAGCACAATCTCACTTTGGAGCAAATCGAGCTCAACGCCGATCGAGGAAGAATTGGAATTGTATCTGACAATGAAAATGACAACTTAGCTGGCAGCATCGATTTAACTAAATCGCACTACTCAACAATTCTTCTACACAGTAAACAGGCTTGCCATGAACTCTGGTCAGATATCCTAAGCCGAGCCAATGTCATCAAAAAAGGCTGCAGTGACACGCCACTACAGCCTATTAAACAGATTCAAGATGAAGGGATTCAAACAGAAGTCGAATCAGATTCACTGCCCAGTACGGCCTTATAGTTCGGCAGCAGCATATAGGTACCGATGAACTCCACCGCAGCATGATCACCACTATAGATGGTTACATGAATCACAATCCTTGCTTTGCGGCCTGAGGCTAAGCGATCCAAGTCGCCACTGATCCCATCAAGTGAGGTCGAAGCGACTGGGTTTTGTGTCACAGGCTGACGATAACGAATCTGACTGTCGGCTAAAACAATGTCCCCAACTAGGCCTCGCTCTTTCAGCAATAGCCAAGTCATGCCCCACCCCGTCAATGTCGCCAAAGTAAACGCAGAACCTGCAAACATCGTGTTGTGAGGATTTAGATTCGGATTCAGCTGAGCACTGCACTCGAATTGATAACCAGTATATTGGTTAATCTTGATGCCCATCTTGTCACTGATTGGGATTTGATGCTCCCAACGCTCCTGAAGCTCGGTACACCACTCTGGCTTGCGCAGCACATTTGCCATTGGATCGAGCGGTTTCACCATTTGCTGGTGCCTTACAGGGCCACGTTCATCGGTTAACTCTCCACGGCGCTCGAAACCATTTTTTTCGTAGAAAGAGATCGCATCTTCACGTGCATTACACACTAAGCGTTTTGCTCCTTCCTGGCGCGCTAACGACTCCAACGCCACCAGCACAAGCGAGCCCATACCTTTACTTCGACGACTGCCCTTTACCGCCATAAAGCGAATTTGACCTTCACTATCTGGGGTGATGTATAAGCGACCGATCGCCATCGGTCTACCACGACCATCGACAATCATGCGATGGTGACTCATTTGGTCATATTCATCTCGCTCAGAACCGATCGGCATGCGCCATGGTTCACGCAGCATCTGCCAACGAAAGTGGTAATACTTATTGAGTTGGTTTTCCGTTTTCGGCGTAATCAGCTTAAACATGTAAATCCTTTTCTAGAGACACTCGTCTCTCTGCTAGCCTTATAATTATACTTGTAACCAGAAGGTCACGGGGCCGTCATTGACCAGAGACACTTTCATGTCAGCAGCAAAGTGACCACGTTCAGTTGGTAACACTTCCGCGCAGCGGTCAGCAAAGTAATCATACAATCGTTCTGCATCAGCTGGGTGTGCTCCGCGAGAGAAGCCAGCACGAGTGCCTTTCTTCGTATCTGCTGGCAAGGTGAATTGCGAAACAACAAGAACTTTACCATCCACTTGTTTCACGTTGAGGTTCATCTTATCGTCTTCATCACCAAATACACGATAAGTGGTCACACGTTCCATCAGACGCTTCGCTTTCGCTTCATCATCATCTTTTTCAACACCTAATAGAACAAGTAGACCTTTGTCGATTTCACCAACGACTTCGCCATCTACTTTAACTGCGGCCTCACTTACTCTCTGAATCAGTGCAATCACTGCGACTTCCTTCTTGCTGCTCGAGTTTTGAACTTTCCGATGAGTGTACCATTTCTTTAGGCTCACTCCACTGCTCTCTTTCTCCAAGCGCTGCCGTCACCTCTGCACCAACTAATACGATCAGCCAGCACAGGTAGACCCAAACGAACAAGATTGGAATCGCCGCTAATGCGCCATAAATCAGCTGATAAGAAGGGAACTGGGTAATATAGGCAGCAAAACCTTTTTTGCTCGCTTCAAACAGCAGCGCCGCCACAATTGCGCCAATTAGAGCATGAGAAATACGCACCTTTTTATTTGGCACTAACAAGTACAGACCAACAAAAGCAAACAGCGACAGCAAAAACGGTAACCAACGAAGCAGCAAGTTATATACGCCAGATACCGCTTCGCTTTCGATAATTTTTAGAGACGTGACATACGAGGTGGCAGCGATACTCGCTCCAACTAGTATTGGACCAAGGGTCAGCACCATCCAGTACATTGAAAACGAAAACACCGCACGACGCTTGTGCTGAACACGCCAGATATAGTTAAGATTTTTATCGATGTTGGAGATCAACATAAGCGCAGCAACAAACAGGAAAGCACCACCGACAGCACTCATTTTGCCGGTATTAGAAACGAACTCCAGTAATGCGCCTTTCACTGCATCGCCCGCAGCAGGAACAAAGTGGGTAATCACAAAATCTTGGATGGCGTCGCCGGCGTTTTCGAAGATAGCAAAAGAAGAGAGAACCGATAGAAGTACGGTGAGCATCGGCACGATCGAAAGCAGAGTGATATAAGCGAGATAGCCAGCGTTTACATTGACACGATCGTGTTTCATCCGGCACAGCAAGTACTGCCCAAACTGCACGATTTGTTTCACTAATGGCTCAATTTTCAACTTGTATCTCCCTATCAACTCAGTCATCCTAACATCATAATTCTAAAGGAAAGGATCCCATAATGCCGTACTTACTGGCTATTGTATTGTCTATTTTTGCCCTGACAGGGTGTCAATCAGCCTATTACTCTGCGATGGAACAAGTAGGCTACCACAAACGCGACATCATGGTAGATCGGGTTGAAGACGCTAAAGAATCTCAGCAAGATGCACAGCAAGAGTTTACTAGTGCACTTGAAGCGCTCTCTGCACTAACAAATTTTGATGGTGGTGAACTAGAAACGGTTTACAACCAGATCAACGACAAATACCAAGACAGCGAAAAAGCCGCACAAGATGTTAGCGACCGAATCGCTGCGATTGAAGATGTATCAGACGCTCTATTTACGGAGTGGCAAGATGAATTAGAACTCTACACAAGCAGTTCTTTACGCCGCTCTAGTGAGCAAAAACTGCGTGAAACCAAAGCATCATACACAACGATGTTGTCAGCGATGAAACGCGCTGAAGATAAGATGACGCCGGTACTCAACACCTTGCGAGACAACACCCTTTACCTAAAGCATAACCTCAATGCCAGCGCTATCGGTGCACTGCAAGGCGAGTTCACCAACCTTGAACAAGACATTCAATTCGCAATTAAGCAAATGAACGCTGCGATTGCTGAATCGGATAAGTTTTTAGCTCGCTTAAACCAGAAGTAACCGAGTCAATGCTCCCGATAATCATCACTGGTGGCCCAGGCGCCGGTAAAACCACATTGATCGATGCACTAAACGCCAGTGGCTATCAAACCTTTGCAGAGTCTTCTCGCCAGCTAATTGAAGAGCAAAGCCAATTAGCCAATGGCATCTTACCTTGGGTTGATCTACCCAGGTTTGCCCGCCTATGCCTTGCGACTATGCAAACTCAGAAACAACAAGCCAACCAATTCGAGGTCGCGTTTCTCGATCGGGCGATTCCGGATATTTGTGGTTATCTGCAACAGGCAGGGTTAGATATCGAGCCTTGCTATATATCAGAAAGCGAAGGCTATCATCGACAAGCATTCTTCTGCCGTCCTGAACGCACTATCTATGTGCAAGATGAAGTAAGACCTTACCCATTTGAAGGCGCTGTCGCGATCCACAATGCTTTAGTTGAAGTGTATCAAGAGCTCGGATTTCAAGTTGTCGAAGTGCCTTTTATGTCCGTCTCAGAGCGTGTTCAGTTCGTTCACCACCGCTTAGGGCTTAAAAGCTAGCGCTTCGAATTCACAGCCAAAAGCGGCAATAGAGTCAGGGTTTCATCTCAATGAATAGCTTTTCTACACCACATAAAACAAAAGCCCCGAGCAGCTAGGCTACTCGGGGCTTTCTTTATCTAATCACTAAGATTACTTAGCGTTACGAGCTTCACGCTTACGATCGCTTTCCGTTAGGAACTTCTTACGGATACGGATGCTTTCAGGCGTTACTTCTACTAGTTCATCTTCATCGATGAACTCTAGTGCTTGCTCAAGCGTGTGCTTGATTGGCGGAGTAAGAACCTGTGCGTCATCTGTACCAGATGCACGAACGTTGGTTAGCTGCTTACCTTTCAGTGCGTTTACTGTTAGGTCGTTGTCACGGCTGTGAATACCGATGATCATACCTTCGTAAACTTCTACACCGTGACCGATAAATAGACGACCACGTTCTTGAAGGTTAAATAGTGCGTTAGTCAGTGCTTTACCAGCCGCGTTCGCAATTAGAACACCATTGATACGTTGACCGATTTGACCACCTTTGTGTGGACCATAGCTGTCGAATGTATGGTAAAGAAGACCAGAACCTGAAGTCAGAGTCATGAATTCAGTTTGGAAACCAATCAGACCACGAGATGGCATGATAAAGTCCATACGCACACGGCCTTTACCGTCTGGTGCCATGTCTTTCAGCTCACCTTTACGTAGGCCGATGTTTTCCATGATACCGCCTTGGTGCTCTTCAAGAACATCAATCGTTACCGTTTCAAACGGTTCCATTAGCTGACCATCAACTTCTTTGATGATTACTTCTGGACGAGATACTGCTAGCTCGAAGCCTTCACGACGCATGTTTTCGATCAGGATAGATAGGTGAAGTTCACCACGACCTGAAACGCGGAATTTGTCTGGATCGTCTGTCTGTTCAACACGTAGTGCAACGTTGTGTACTAGTTCTTTCTCTAGACGCTCAAGGATGTTACGTGACGTTACGTACTTACCTTCTTTACCCGCGAATGGAGACGTGTTTACTTGGAAAGTCATTGTTACTGTTGGTTCATCAACAGAAAGTGCTGGTAGCGCTTCTACTTCACCCTGTGCACATACAGTGTCAGAGATTTTCAGCTCACCAAGACCAGTGATTGCGATGATGTCACCTGCAGCTGCTTGGTCTACATCGTGACGCTCTAGGCCTAGGTAACCTTGAACTGTACCTACTTTACCGTTACGAGTCTTACCGTCAGCACCCACAACAGTCACTTGCTGGTTTGGCTTGATTGTACCGCGAGTTACACGGCCAACACCGATAACACCTAGGTATGAGCTGTAATCAAGCTGAGAGATTTGCATCTGTAGAGGACCATCAAGGTCAACAGCAGGCGCCGCTACTTCCTCAACGATAGTTTGGAATAGTGGTTCCATGTTCTCGCCAGTTTCGCCTTCTTCGCGTGTTGCCCAACCATTTAGAGCTGATGCGTAAACCACTTGGAAGTCTAACTGTTCGTCAGTCGCACCTAGGTTGTCGAATAGGTCGAATACTTGATCCATAACCCAGTCAGGACGAGCACCAGGGCGGTCAATCTTGTTGATAACAACGATTGGCTTAAGACCGTGTGCGAACGCTTTCTGCGTTACGAAACGTGTTTGAGGCATTGGACCGTCAACAGCGTCAACGATCAGAAGAACTGAATCTACCATCGACATGATACGTTCTACTTCACCACCGAAGTCCGCGTGTCCCGGAGTATCTACGATGTTGATGCGGTAGTCATTCCAGTTAATTGCTGTGTTCTTAGCAAGAATGGTAATGCCACGCTCTTTTTCGATGTCGTTTGAGTCCATGACTCGCTCTTCAGCTTCGCCGCGAGACTCTAAAGTACCTGATTGCTGTAGTAGTTTATCAACCAGTGTTGTTTTACCGTGGTCAACGTGCGCGATGATCGCGATATTTCTTAAATTATCAATCTGTGGAGTAGCCATGGATTTGATTCGCTCGATAGAAGAAGCTCGCCCTTAAATAGATAAATTTAAGTCGCGCGCTTACTTGATTAAAAAAACGGCCATAATGTACCAGATTCTAGCGAAAAACCCAGAAATATGTGATCTGATTCGCCCCTTTTCGACAGAAATTTTATTGATGAAACGCAAGGTGACGCTGAGTAACGCAAAATGCTCATTGACATCACCTGCAAAACTCGGCTGAATGGTATGCGATTTTGTTTTATTTTGGTGCATCAAGTAATTGATAGCACCAAAATGGTGCAACCAAAGATCATTTTGGTGCAAAACGCTGCACCAACTTTAGACTAAGCCCGCTAATTTATTGAAATTAATGGATTAATTTTTTTGGCACGGTTTTGGCTTTATTAAATTTAGCATCGATTAATACGATTGAAATGAAATTAATCAATGCTGGATTTTATGAAACAAATCGAGCTAAACCGCTTTAATAACACTGGAGGTTATCCAAGATGTCAGTAGAAAACGTTCTATCGCTGATCCAAGAAAACGAAGTTAAGTTTGTTGACCTACGCTTTACCGATACTAAAGGTAAAGAGCAGCACGTATCTATTCCTGCGCACCAGGTAGATGCAGACTTCTTTGAAGAAGGTAAGATGTTCGACGGCTCATCAGTAGCTGGTTGGAAAGGCATCAACGAATCTGACATGGTAATGATGCCTGACGCATCATCTGCTGTTCTTGACCCATTCACAGAAGACGCAACACTAAACATCCGTTGTGACATTCTTGAGCCTGCAACAATGCAAGGCTACGACCGTGACCCACGTTCGATCGCTAAACGCGCTGAAGACTACCTACGTTCAACAGGCATCGCTGATACTGTTCTAGTTGGTCCAGAGCCAGAGTTCTTCCTATTTGACGATGTTAAATTCGCAACTGACATGTCTGGTTCTTTCTTCAAGATTGACGACATCGAAGCAGCTTGGAACACAGGTTCTGACATCGAAGGCGGTAACAAAGGTCACCGTCCAGGCGTTAAAGGTGGTTACTTCCCAGTAGCTCCAGTGGATTCTTCTCAAGATATCCGTTCTGCAATGTGTCTAATCCTAGAAGAGATGGGCCAAGTTGTAGAAGCGCACCACCACGAAGTAGCAACTGCGGGTCAGAACGAGATCGCAACTCGCTTCAATACTCTAACTTCTAAAGCTGATGAAATTCAGGTTTACAAGTACGTTGTTCACAACGTTGCTCACGCATTTGGTAAGACTGCGACATTCATGCCTAAGCCACTAGTTGGTGACAACGGCAGCGGCATGCACGTTCACCAATCTCTAGCGAAAGACGGCGTTAACCTATTCGCTGGTGATAAGTACGGCGGTCTATCTGAGATGGCTCTTCACTACATCGGTGGTGTTATCAAGCACGCTAAAGCAATCAACGCATTTGCTAACGCATCAACAAACTCGTACAAGCGTCTTGTACCAGGCTTCGAAGCGCCAGTTATGCTTGCTTACTCTGCACGTAACCGTTCTGCTTCTATCCGTATCCCAGTGGTACCAAGCCCTAAAGCACGTCGTATCGAGCTACGTTTCGGTGATCCATCAGCGAACCCATACCTATGTTTCGCAGCAATGCTAATGGCTGGTCTTGACGGTATTAAGAACAAGATCCACCCAGGCGAAGCAATGGACAAAGACCTTTACGATCTACCAGCTGAAGAAGCAGCAGAAATCCCAACAGTGGCATACTCACTGAAAGAAGCTCTAGAGTGTCTAGACGCTGACCGTGAGTTCCTAACAGCTGGCGGTGTATTCTCTGATGACTTCATCAACTCATACATCGACCTTAAGTCTCAAGATGTAGAGAAAGTAAACATGACAACTCACCCACTTGAGTTTGAACTTTACTACTCTGTTTAATCAGGTTTAAGTAAGCAACAAAACGCTTTGTTGCACAAATTCAAGGCTCGCCTCGCAGGCGGGCCTTTTTATTTATCTACACAAAAAACAACCTGATACTATGACTTCTCGCATCGATGAGGAGCAATCATGAGTATTAAGCACACCACTCTAGGGTCCATGCTATTGTTCAGCTCAGCCCTCTATAGCCAAACTGTTTATACATGGGTGGACGACAACGGCACACTACATTTCAATGACACTCCCCAAAACAGCCACGCTAAGGCACTCAACCTGCCTAGCTATGAGCAGCCTGCACTCGCTCCAGAGTATGAAAAGTCAACCCCAGCCGAACCCACGACAAAGAAAGCTCCGTCACCTGAATTAGACAAGGTTAAGTCCGCTGAGTTAACGCTTGCGATCGTATCACCAGCTGATGACCAAGCCCTACGTAGCAACAATGGCGACCTCTCTATTCAAGGGGAGTTAAACCGAAAATTACTCCCCGGAGAGCAGCTACAACTCACCATCAATGGCAAGAGTTTCGAAGCTCCTACTCATACGCCGACATGGCAATTAAAAAACCTAGATAGAGGCAACCACTCTTTTGCTATTCAAGCATTTAGAGACGGCAAGCTTATTGCATCGTCCTTACCTATTACGGTGCACATTAAGCGAGTCAGCGTAAAATAGTTGCAACTAACACCTATTCACTAGGCCGAGTGGCTATTTGCCTTCTGTTATTCTCGATAATGCGCCATACTTGGATAATTCGATGCACCATAGTGGTGCATTGCACAATTAAAGTTCAAGGATAGGGTAAAGCAGTGGATAGCGAACTCAACGACATCATTTTAAATCATCAAGTCACGTCGATTCTTATCATGAATGAATCGTTGCAGGTGAAGTACGCAAACCCTGCAGCAGAGCAGCTTTTTTCTCAAAGTGCTAAACGTATTGTCGGCCACCCTTTGTCCCATCTAATCCAACACGCCTCAATGGATTTGGCTCTGCTGTCTCAGCCTTTACAAAGTGGTCAAAGCATCACTGATAGCGATGTGACTTTTGTGGTCGATGGCAAACCTCTTATGCTTGAAGTAACAGTCAGCCCAATCTCTTGGAACAAAGAACTGATGCTGTTGGTTGAAATGAGAAAGATTGGTCAACAACGTCGACTATCACAAGAACTCAACCAACACGCTCAACAGCAAGCTGCCAAACTGCTGGTTCGTGGGTTAGCTCATGAGATAAAGAACCCTCTCGGTGGACTAAGAGGTGCAGCTCAACTACTGGAACGGACACTGCCAGATCCTAGCTTAACCGAATATACGCAAATTATTATTGAACAAGCCGATCGATTGCGAGCTTTGGTTGATCGCCTTTTAGGCCCTCAAAAGCCTGGCAAAAAGCAACCTGAGAACCTGCACCTAATACTCGAAAAAGTCCGTCAACTGGTTGATCTAGAGGCGCACCAAAGTATTCATATTGAACGTGACTACGATCCCAGCTTACCTGATATCTTGATGGACGCAGACCAAATTGAGCAAGCGCTGCTTAATATCGTCAGCAATGCAGGGCAAATCCTGAAAAACCAAGATAACGGCCAAATCACCATTCGCACCAGAACAGTGCACCAAGCCAATATCCACGGCCAACGCTGCAAACTCGCCGCGCGTGTTGAAATATCCGACAACGGGCCAGGTATTCCAACCGATCTGCAAGATACCCTTTTCTACCCGATGGTCAGCGGACGCGAAGGCGGAACAGGCTTAGGCCTCTCCATTGCACAAAACTTAATTGACCAACACCAAGGCAAGATAGACGTAGAAAGCTGGCCTGGAAAAACAACATTTACTATTTATTTGCCAATTTAAACAACGCTAGTGGCACTGCTGTAAGGAAGAGATTATGAGTAAAGGGTACGTTTGGGTCGTCGATGATGACAGCTCCATACGCTGGGTGATGGAAAAAACACTCTCATCAGCAAACATCAAATGTGAAACATTCTCCGACGCAGAAAGTGTGCTTATGGCATTGGAGCGAGAAACACCTGATGTTCTCGTTTCAGATATCCGTATGCCAGGGATGGATGGCCTTGAGCTTCTCAAAGAGGTCAATCAACGCTCCCCAGACCTACCCGTTATCATTATGACCGCGCACTCAGATCTCGATGCAGCCGTTAACGCCTATCAGAAAGGCGCTTTTGAGTACCTACCCAAACCGTTTGATGTTGATGAAACCTTAACTCTTGTCGAACGCGCCATCACACATAGCCAAGAGCAGAAGCAAGAACAAGCCTCATTGCACGAAGAGGCATACACACCACCTGAAATCATCGGGGAAGCCCCAGCGATGCAAGAGGTGTTCAGAGCGATCGGTCGCCTTTCTCGTTCATCAATCTCCGTACTGATTAATGGCGAGTCGGGAACAGGGAAAGAGCTCGTCGCTCATGCTTTACATCGCCATAGCCCAAGAGCAAGTAAACCTTTTATCGCGCTTAATATGGCCGCAATACCAAAAGATTTAATTGAGTCCGAACTGTTTGGGCATGAAAAAGGTGCATTTACCGGTGCAAACAGTGTCAGGCAGGGGCGCTTTGAGCAAGCAAACGGAGGCACACTGTTTCTCGATGAAATCGGTGATATGCCGCTCGATATTCAGACTCGTTTGCTTCGTGTACTGGCCGATGGTCAATTTTATCGTGTCGGTGGTCACTCCCCAATCAATGTTGATGTGCGCATTGTTGCAGCAACGCACCAACATTTGGAAAAGCTGGTTCACAAAGGCGATTTTCGTGAAGATTTATTCCACCGTTTAAATGTGATTCGCATTCAGATACCTGCACTAAGAGAGCGCAAGCAAGATATTGAAAAGCTAACATTGCACTTCTTAGCGTTAGCCGCTGAAGAGCTTGGGGTTGATGTCAAAACGCTCCACCCATCAACGGTAGAGAAACTGATGCACCTTGAATGGCCAGGGAACGTTCGACAACTCGAGAATATTTGTCGTTGGCTGACCGTAATGGCAAGCGGCAGTGAAGTACTGCCAAGCGACCTCCCAACCGAACTACTTGAAGAGAAAACCATTTCAAGTGAAGTCGGCGGAGGTTCGTGGCAACAGCAACTTGCTAGTTGGGCAAAAAACTCCCTCACGAAAGGGGATACTGAGCTGCTCTCTTACGCACTTCCTGAATTTGAACGTATACTTTTGGAAGCGGCTCTCGAACATACCAATGGGCATAAGCAAGATGCAGCAAAAGTTTTAGGCTGGGGAAGGAACACTTTGACAAGAAAGTTAAAGGAGCTCTATTAAGCAATTAAGCTCACAACCCTCTCGAACTAAAGGGTAATGAATCGACCACCTAACATTCAACAAGCGAATTTAGGGGGATAAATTACCCGTTTTTTGAGCAAAAAAGCCTCGCTCGCATTTATCAAAACATATAAAATACAGCACACTGTACCTATAGAAGATAACATATGTCAGCGACTACGCAAATTACGCTTAGAACAGCGGTCATTCTGCCATTTGTGATGATTTTTATCATTACTATTGGTGTGATCATCGGTGTACAAAAGAATAGTTACGAAGAGATGGTCGTTGATATCAGTGATAAACAACTCTCATCACTCACTGAGAACGTTACTCTTGAGCTAGATAAATTTCTCAACGAACCCTTTCAAGCCAGCCTATCGTTGAGCCACTCGATTGGCTTTAATCGTCTCTATCAACCGGGCGATACTACCGACATTGAACAGTATTTTCTCACTTCTTTCCGCCATCTTTACCACACCATACCACAGCTTGATGTGATTGGATTTGGTGGTGAAAAAGCAGAATACGTCGGTTTTCGTAAAGAGCCGAATAAAGGCTACACCTTGATGGTTCAAGATGACCGAACTGATCAACAGCTGGTTATCTACCGAGGTCAAACGGTCAGTCAAGATATCCGCTCGGTTATTAAAAAATATGACCCTCGAATTCGTCCTTGGTATGCGCCCGTCGCCAAGAGCTTAGCGCCAATGTGGTCCTCCATCTACGCGAATGCAGACGAAAGGCAAGAGATCACTCTATCGGCACTCACACCCGTTTTCTACGATCAAGCGTTTCAAGGCGTTGTCGTCACAGACGTGAAAATTGATACTTTCAACCACTTCTTGAGCCATCAACAAACGCAAACAAACGCCGTGATTTATTTGGTCGATGATAAAAAGCGTCTAGTCGCACACTCAACTGGCGGTAATGTGGTTTCTTGGGGAACCCCTCAAAGTGAGAAAGGTCAGCGCCTACTCGCGATAGAAAGTGCCAACCCAATAATTAAAGCGAATGCAGAGTACTCAGCAGCACGAGGTCTGTATACAGAAGGAAAGGTACAACGTTTCAGTCTGGACATCGACAACGAACGCTACTTCAACCACTTCACACCTTACACTGACGAACATGGCCTCAAATGGTATATCGGCGTCGCGATTTCAGAATCAAACCTACTTGGCAAGCTTCCTGAAAGCCAAAGGGACAGTTGGATATTAGGCATTTTGGCAAGCTTCTTCGGTATCATTGTCGGCTTATTTGCCTTCAATCGAGTGGTGGCTCCAATCACCTCGACAGCATCCGCTGCTAAACACTTGGCGAAAGGGAATTGGGAAAGCCACATGCCAAAGCCTGGGAACATCTATGAAACAACGATGCTCGTGCACGCCTTTAATGAAATGGCCAACAACCTGAAAGCATCGTTTAAAGCCCTCCGTTCTCAGCTACTTTATGACTCATTAACTAAGTTATATAGCCGTGAAGGTTTGATTGATACCTGTGACAAACAGCCAAGCTTAGACGGCAGTTTAATGCTCATCGGAATCAATAAGTTTAGGGACATCAACGACAGCCTAGGTCATTACAAAGGGGACCAACTGCTGGTCATTATCTCGCAGCGCCTTAAATCAATCTTCTCAGATGACTACTACCTTGCAAGAATTGGTGGCGATGAGTTCGCTATCTATATCCCGACCAAGCAAAGTGAAGAAGAAACCATCCTCACTGCAAACCGCGTTTTGCAAATGTTCGCCTCTCCTTTTGTCATGGACCAAGAGAGTGTTGTTGTCAGTGTTTCAATTGGTATCGTTGAAAGCGGCCCGGATAACAATATGACTCTATGGCTACGCAACGGCAGCATCGCCCTGAGCAATGCGAAACAAGAAGTGACTAACATCAGTTACTATCGACCTGAGATGGCCGATATATCGCGTAAGCGCACACTTATGATCGCTAAAATCAAAGACGCGATTGAACACAAAGAATTCATCCCGTTCTATCAACCGCTTGTTGACTTGAATAGTGGTGAAGTGATTGGCGCCGAAGCACTCGCTCGCTGGCTATCACCATCTGCAGGCTTAGTTTCTCCACTAGAATTTATCCCTATCGCAGAAGAGAGTGGACAGATTGGTGCCATTGGAGAGCAAATACTTCTTCAAGCTTGTAATGATGCAGTAAGAGGTATGAAAGCTGGCAAATGGGATTCAAGCTTCCACATGCACGTTAATATATCCGTTCATCAGCTATCACAGCCTGACTTTATCTCGACCTTACAAAGGATACTGACTCAATCGACACTCAACCCGAATAGTTTAACCCTAGAGATCACGGAATCTCGTATTGTCGATAATGATCCTGTGACACTACAAAACATGCAGGCTATTCGAGACCTTGGGGTGCATATAGCGATCGATGATTTTGGAACGGGTTACAGCTCTTTAGCCTACCTACATAAGTTACCATTTGATTGTTTGAAAATAGACAGGACTTTCGTAGATAAACTCTCTCCAGATGAACTAGATACTTCTATCGTAGCAGCTGTCATCAACATGACTAGAGGAATGAAAGTGAGCCTTGTTGCTGAAGGCATCGAAACATCGGAACAAGCTAAAATGCTTAACCAATTGAGTTGCCCTCAAGGCCAAGGCTTCCTATACAGCCGTCCAGTTCCATTTGAAGAGTGGCCGACAAATTTAGTCAGCATAAAATAACAAGACCTCTTTCGCTTCCATACAAAGTGAAGCAACTTAGACTCAGGGAAACATTTACAAACTAAGCCGACATTTGTATGTCGGCTTTTTTGCACCTATAAGGACTCTGCTGAGAGAGGACAGACTTTCAATACTCCGAGCAAGGTATAAACGCACGAACACAGGACATTAAAGCGAGATCGTAGGGGATATTACCCTCCTTACCTCATTTCATAACCTTGGGACCTATACTTGGAATTCTCACGTACTGATGACCACCAACCCACAGACGCCTGTTATTCAAATACAAACAGACTCCTGCTTCGAGTAACTCTAATGAAACCTCTGGGTATGGCAAAGGGCTAAATGGCACAATCCAACAGACTATGCAGACCTCTTTCTTTAATCCATGTCGAGGCATCAGAAAAGACGAAAGCCCGTTGAGTTATCAACGGGCTTTCTGTGTCATAGGTAAGTCTTAGAGGGGCATACAATTAAAGTGGGACTTAGCTACCCCTATCATTTACAGTCTGCTCATAAATGAAAAAAGCCTCGCTATTTCTAGCGAGGCTTTTCAATGTGGCGGAGAGATAGGGATTTGAACCCTAGATACGCTATTAACGTATGCCGGTTTTCAAGACCGGTGCTTTCAACCACTCAGCCATCTCTCCACAAATTGTCATCATCAGATTAGTACACTGAAGATGTTGTTACACGTAATTACGGGTAACGATATTTAAAGCCTGGCGATGTCCTACTCTCACATGGGGAAGCCCCACACTACCATCGGCGCTAATTCGTTTCACTTCTGAGTTCGGCATGGAATCAGGTGGGTC
>NZ_VTXI01000015.1 GCF_013114545.1 Vibrio sp. RE86
AGAATGAAAACCTAAAGAGTGGCGCGCTCTGGAGGATTCGAACCTCCGACCGCCTGGTTCGTAGCCAGGTACTCTATCCAGCTGAGCTAAGAGCGCACGGGTTTTCGATATCGCTTTTGCAATATCAGGTCTGTGACCTAAAGAGTGGCGCGTCCTGGAGGATTCGAACCTCCGACCGCCTGGTTCGTAGCCAGGTACTCTATCCAGCTGAGCTAAGGACGCATGGTAACTTCTTTACGAAGCTGTGAAGTATATCACAATCAGTTTCTTAGGAAACAAAAAAACGGCCATTGGCCGCAGCAATTAATGGCGGAGAAGGAGGGATTCGAACCCTCGATGCAGCTACAAACCACATACTCCCTTAGCAGGGGAGCGCCTTCGGCCACTCGGCCACCTCTCCGTATTAATTGTCTATTCTTGCCATCTTAAAAGAGAGAAAGAATATGGCGCGTCCTGGAGGATTCGAACCTCCGACCGCCTGGTTCGTAGCCAGGTACTCTATCCAGCTGAGCTAAGGACGCGCATTTTGTTTGAGTGCTACTTCAAACTGAAGCAAGAATGGCGGTGAGGGAGGGATTCGAACCCTCGATGCGGCTACAAACCACATACTCCCTTAGCAGGGGAGCGCCTTCGGCCTCTCGGCCACCTCACCGTCTTGCGGAGGCACATATTACGATTTACCAAAAATATGTCAAACATTTTCTTGGCAAAAATAGCAAAAACCTGTCTAACCGTTGGGTATTTAATCAAAGCGATGCTAATTCGCTCTTTTTGCTATAAATATGCCTCGTTTACTACCAAAAAAGGCTGACAAAATTTGCCAGCCTTCTTCGTGTAATTAGTAGTTGCCTGATGCAACGTTACCATTACCTTTTTCTGCCTGAATGCGCATGTAAATTTCTTCACGGTGAACAGACACTTCTTTCGGAGCGTTAACGCCGATACGTACTTGGTTACCTTTAACACCCAGTACAGTTACAGTTACTTCATCACCGATCATTAGAGTTTCGCCAACGCGGCGAGTTAAAATTAGCATTCTGTGCTCCTTGAGTAATCTCTGATTTGTCTTGCTACGAGGCTATTATCCAACAAAAGTTATATTTTCGTAAACTCTATTGTGGCTCGAATCTAGCCTAAAAAGGCATGTTTTTGCTGGTAATCGACTGCCTCTGCAGAAGTTATGTAAGCATCATGCAGTATGTTCGCCGCTTTGTCGACACATTCTGGTAACAGAACCAACATGAGAGACTGAGGATTAACCGCATAATGTTTGACTTGAATACCTTGCTCACTGAGCAGCGCATTTGACCTTTCAACCAGTCCTTCGACTTGTAGGCCTACAGCGGTCAATAAACTTACCACCTCACTATTACGGATTTTGTCTTTGAAAACCAGTTCCAGTTTTGCATAAGCATCGCCTTTTATCACGACACCTACCCATTCTGCTTGTTCGATCACACTCCAGATCTCCAACCCAAGCATTTGGCACTGTTTTGTCAGTGAATCAATTGAGGCATGGTCAACATGAACAATACGCATATCACGCTGAATCGCTACGCCACACACTGAACTTTGGCACTCCTGCCCTTTCACCAGACTTCCGCTATTGATATCGAAAGTTGAGAGTACTCGCAGTGGAACATTGTGTTTCCACGCGTATTGCACTGATGGTAAATGAAGTACCTTAGCGCCTTTGCTAGCCATCTCTTCCATCGAAGGAAAATCAATCACATCTAACTTCTGAGCTGTTGGCACCACTCGTGGATCACAAGTATAAATACCATCAACATCGGTAAAGATTTGACACTCGTCGGCATCAAGTGCGCCCGCCAAGGTCACCGCTGTAGTATCTGAACCACCACGGCCTAAAGTAGTAATATCCCCATTCTCATTGATGCCCTGAAAGCCTGCGACAATCACTATCTGATCTTGCGCTAACAGCAGTTCAATCATCGATGTATCAATGTGTTGAATCGTCGCGTCATTGTGCTGATTGTCAGTCACAATATTCGCTTGTGTTCCTGTTAATGAACGCGCGGAGTAACCCATTGTGCTTAGCGTCATTGCTAATAGGGCCATCGATACTTGCTCACCAGCAGAAAGCAAAACATCAAGTTCTCGGGCATTTGGAACAGCATCGACTTGCTTTGCGAGTTCCATTAAACGATTGGTCTCTCCTGACATTGCAGAAACCACCACCACGACTTGATTACCATCATTTTTCGCCTTAATGATGTGTTTGGCTACGGTTTGAATTCTTTCAATCGAACCTACTGAAGTTCCGCCAAACTTTTGCACGATAAGGGGCTTTTTCACCAGTCTTCACCTTCCCGAGATCGTTGTCTCATTCGAACCACATGCAATATCAATCATATTACCTGCAGTAGTAATAACAAAAACCAAGTCGCCTAATTGACCACTGCGTTGTGCGCCAATTAAACCACTTGGTTAGGACAAAAAAATTACGCTCAATCAAACAAATGATTGAGCGTAATCGTTTAGAAATTACAATTTATAGACGTTCTTCTAGCCAAGGCTGAACTGTCTGCATTGCTGCCGGTAGTGCTGAAACATCAGTACCACCTGCTTGAGCCATATCAGGGCGACCGCCACCTTTACCGCCAACTTGCTCAGCAACCATCTTAACGAGGTCACCTGCTTTCACTTTGCCGATAAGATCTTTAGTAACACCAGCGATTAAGCCGATCTTGTCACCGTTGACATTCGCGATCATAACCACGCCGCTACCCATCTGGTTCTTAGCGTTATCAACCATTGTACGAAGGTTCTTAGGATCCGCCCCCTCCATACCTGCGATAAGCACTTTAACGCCATTGATCTCTTGAGCTTTGCCCATGATGTTTGCGCTTTCTGCAGCAGCCATCTTGTCTTTTAGCTTCTGGATTTCTTTCTCTAGAGCTTTCGCTTTAGATGCTGATTCCGCAAGCTTCTCTTCAGCTTTAGCTTGTTGCTCTTCAATAGCATCAAGAGCGGCTTCACCAGTTACAGCTTCGATACGACGAATACCTGCTGCGATACCACCTTCCGAAGTAATCTTGAACAGGCCAATATCACCCGTGTTTGAAGCGTGAATACCACCACAAAGCTCTGTAGAAAACTCGCCCATCGACAGAACGCGAACTTCGTCATCGTACTTTTCACCGAACAGTGCCATTGCACCTTTCTGCTTAGCCGATTCGATGTCCATGACGTTCGTTTCGATCACATGGTTGCGACGAACCTGAGCATTCACTAGGCGCTCAACTTCTTTTAGTTGCGCTGGTGTTACTGCTTCAAGGTTTGAGAAATCAAAACGTAAGTTGTCAGGCTTAACTAAAGAGCCTTTCTGAGTTACGTGCTCACCCAGTACTTGACGTAGTGCTGCGTGTAGCAAGTGTGTAGCAGAGTGATTTAGTGAAATAGCCGCACGACGCTCAGCATCTACGACAGCTTCAACCTGATCACCTTTCGCTAGTACGCCTTCAGCAAGAACACCGTGGTGCGCAATTGCATTGCCTAGCTTTTGCGTATCTTCTACTTTGAATAGACCAGAATCCGTTTTCAGTACACCTGCGTCGCCACATTGACCACCTGATTCTGCGTAGAAAGGCGTTTCACCTAAAATGATGATCGCTTTGTCACCTGCTGATAGCGACTCTGAAGCTTCACCATCAACGAAGATTTCAGCAACATTGCTCTTACCTTCAGTGCCTGTGTAGCCACAGAACTCAGAATCAACATCTGACTTGATCGTTGCGTTGTAATCAGTACCAAACTGACCCGCTTCACGAGCACGTTGACGCTGCTCTTCCATCGCTTTCTCAAAACCAGCTTCGTCGATTGTGAAATCACGCTCACGAGCAACGTCGTTAGTTAAATCAGCAGGGAAGCCGTAAGTATCGTACAGTTTAAATACTGTTTCACCGTCTAGCTCTTTGCCTTCAAGTGCATCTAGCGCTTCATTAAGAATAACCATGCCGCGCTCTAGTGTGCGACCAAAGTTTTCTTCCTCGATACGAAGTACTTTTTCAACAAGCTCTTGCTGTTTCTTCAACTCATCAGCAGCACTACCCATCACTTCAGCAAGTACACCAACCAGCTTGTGGAAGAATACGCCTTTCGCACCTAGCTTATTACCGTGACGAACTGCACGACGAATAATACGACGTAGAACGTAGCCACGACCTTCGTTTGAAGGCATAACGCCATCAGCAATTAGGAATGAACAAGAACGGATGTGGTCAGCAATAACGCGTAGAGATTGGTTTGATAGATCGTCATGACCCACAACCTCTGCTGTTGCTTTGATTAGCTTTTGGAATACATCGATTTCGTAGTTTGAGTGAACGCCCTGCATGATTGCAGAGATACGTTCGATACCCATACCTGTATCAACAGCAGGTTTAGGTAGTGGTTCCATCGTGCCATCGGCATGACGATTGAACTGCATGAATACGTTGTTCCAGATCTCGATGAAACGGTCCCCATCTTCTTCAGGTGTACCAGGACGACCGCCCCAGATGTGCTCACCGTGATCGTAGAAAATTTCAGTACATGGACCACAAGGACCAGTGTCACCCATTGTCCAGAAGTTGTCAGATTCGAACTTCTTACCGCCTTCTTTGTCGCCAATGCGAACGATCTTATCGGCAGGTACACCTACTTTCTTGTTCCAGATGTCAAATGCTTCGTCATCTGTCTCGTAAACTGTTACCAGTAGTTTTTCTTCTGGTAGACCAAGAGTCTTAGTCAGGAACTCCCAAGCAAACGCAATCGCGTCTTCTTTGAAGTAATCACCAAAGCTGAAGTTACCTAGCATTTCGAAGAAAGTGTGGTGACGGGCTGTGAAACCTACGTTCTCTAGGTCGTTATGTTTACCACCCGCACGTACACAACGCTGAGCCGTAGTTGCTCGAGTGTAGGCACGTTTTTCGGCGCCTAAGAAGCAATCTTTGAATTGGTTCATACCTGCGTTTGTGAATAGCAGGGTTGGATCGTTATGTGGAACCAACGATGAACTGTCTACGATTTGGTGTCCTTTGCTTTCAAAGAACTTAAGGAACGCGTTACGAACCTCATCAGTGCTCATGTACATGCAGCTCTTCCTGAAAATAGTCGAGTTAGAATTTTGCGCTATTGTAGATCATGGTTAACGCTACGACTAGTTTTCTCGTAGAAAAGAGCAGATTGATGTGTCAATTCATCGCAAATCATTAAATTCGCGACTCATCTTATTAAGAGTCCTCGTCATCCGAGTTTAATGCATAGCTAATTTGATCAAAGCTATAGCCGCGATACTGCAAAAATCGCACTTGTTTTGCGTACTCTTTTTGGTCTTTTGCCTTTATTCCTTTGAATTTCTTCTCTGCGGTACTTTTTGCTAACTCAAACCAATCTTGTGGCTCTTCTGCCAACGCTTTTTCAATCACTGATTCACTCACTCGTTTCTGATTGAGTTCCTGTCGGATCCGTCTTTCACCATGGCCCTTATAAACGTGCTGACGAACCTGACTTTTGGCATAACGCAGATCGTCTAGGTAGTTATGATCAAGACAAAAGTTAACCGCTTTCTGGATATCTTCGTCTTCATAACCTTTGAGGCTTAGCTTCTGGTAAAGCTCATACTCACCGTGATCTCGTCGGCTAAGCAGTTGAATCGCAGCTTCTACGGATGAAAGGGTTGGCGCTTTTCGTTGATACATAAATAAAGAATAGTGGTCTGATGGAGTCCACTCTAGAGTGGATTAAGTGAGGCATTGGATAGACAAAAGCCCCGCTTGAGCGAGGCTTTAGAACAAAAGGAAGGAGGTTTAGAACTCTTCTTCTTGTGGCATTTCACCAGTTTCTGGGGCTTCAGGCTGAGCCGGTGTTAGCAGCATTTCACGCAGTTTAG
Source organism: Vibrio sp. RE86 (assembly GCF_013114545.1). GTDB lineage: Bacteria > Pseudomonadota > Gammaproteobacteria > Enterobacterales > Vibrionaceae > Vibrio. The sequence goes on from NZ_VTXI01000015.1 coordinate 5,894, forward strand.
CGTCAATCTCTTTAGCCGCTTCTGTGTTCTCACGTAGGAACTTACCTGCGTTAGCTTTACCTTGACCGATCTTGTCACCGTTGTAGCTGTACCATGCGCCTGCTTTCTCAATCAGCTTGTGCTTAACGCCTAGGTCAATCAGTTCACCTTCACGGTTGAAACCTTGGCCGTAAAGAATTTGTGTTTCAGCTTGCTTAAATGGCGCTGCAATCTTGTTCTTAACAACTTTGATGCGAGTTTCGTTACCCACAACTTCGTCGCCTTCTTTGATAGAACCAGTACGACGAATGTCTAGACGAACAGATGCGTAGAACTTAAGTGCGTTACCACCTGTTGTTGTCTCTGGGTTACCGAACATAACACCAATCTTCATACGAATTTGGTTAATGAAGATACACATACAGTTAGACTGTTTTAGGTTACCTGTCAGCTTACGCATCGCTTGAGAAAGCATACGAGCTTGAAGACCCATGTGGCTGTCACCCATTTCGCCTTCAATTTCAGCTTTTGGTGTTAGTGCAGCAACCGAGTCAACAACCAATACGTCGATAGCGCCTGAACGTGCTAGTGCATCACAGATTTCTAGCGCTTGCTCACCAGTATCAGGCTGAGAAACAAGTAGCGCGTCGATATCAACACCTAGCTTCTGTGCATAGATTGGGTCTAGTGCGTGTTCCGCATCAACGAAAGCACAAGTTTTACCGACTTTTTGCGCTGCAGCGATAAGCTCAAGAGTTAGTGTTGTTTTACCTGATGATTCTGGACCGTAGATTTCTACGATACGACCCATCGGCAGGCCACCAGCACCCAATGCGATGTCTAGAGAAAGTGAACCAGTTGAAATCGTTTCTACGTCCATTGCGCGGTTATCGCCAAGGCGCATGATAGAGCCTTTACCGAATTGCTTTTCAATCTGACCTAGCGCAGCGGCGAGCGCTTTCTGTTTGTTCTCGTCCATTACTTTCTCCAAATGACTCATCTTATGCTGATGAATAACAATCTAAATTCTTCCGTTCAGCGTTTACAACTGAACAATCAATGAAAGTCATTATACTGTTGATTCATACAGTGTCCATACCTGTGTGGATTTTTTTTACTATTTCACACTATCAATATGATTTATAAGGATTTAAAAATAAAATCTTATATTTTACGTTCGACCAGACAGTTCTTCATACAGTACTTTCAATGCGCGTTCAATCGCTTGCCTGCGTACCTCTGCTCTATCCCCTTCAAAACAGTCGGTTTCAGTTTTTAGCCAGCCTTGCTCATCCGCCCAGCCAAAGCAGACGGTTCCAACGGGTTTCTCTTCTGTACCACCTCCTGGGCCCGCAATGCCACTGATTGAGACTCCAATGTTGGCGTTTGAATTACGCAATGCTCCTAACACCATCTCTTCTACCGTCGCTTCACTCACCGCACCATTTTCGTCAAGCGTTTTAGCTTTAACACCAAGCATCTCCATTTTTGCTTCATTACTGTAGGTAACAAACGCACGATCAAACCATGCCGAGCTACCCGCAATATCAGTAATCGCGGTTGAAACGCCGCCACCTGTACACGACTCAGCAGTCGTCAGAACTAATTTATTCTTTATTAATGCTTCACCCAACTTTAGGGACAATAATTGTTGTGATTCCATGTCTAAAAACCTCATTGTGACTTTTCGGCCAAAGGTGATTCACGTATCCTAAGCCGCAATAGAAATTAACGAAAGCAATTAGACCGATGCCAGCCGTGAAAGCCGATCAAAAACACACGCCAATGATGCAACAGTACCTCAAGCTCAAAGCTGAGAATCCAGATATCCTGCTGTTCTATCGCATGGGCGATTTTTATGAGCTTTTCTATGATGATGCTAAACGCGCATCGCAGCTTCTGGATATTTCCTTAACCAAACGTGGCTCATCGGGCGGTGAACCTATTCCTATGGCTGGTGTGCCGTACCATGCCGTTGAAGGTTACTTAGCGAAGCTGGTTCAACTGGGTGAGTCTGTAGCGATTTGTGAACAGATAGGCGATCCAGCAACGAGTAAAGGCCCTGTTGAGCGTGCGGTAGTCCGTATTGTCACACCGGGTACCGTCACCGATGAAGCACTGCTGTCAGAGCGTTTAGATAACCTGATCGGCGCCATTTACTACGACAACGGCAAGTTTGGTTACGCAACACTGGATGTGACATCTGGTCGTTTCCAATTAATGGAGCCAGAGACCGAAGAGGCAATGGCAGCTGAGCTGCAACGCACTTCTCCTCGCGAGCTACTCTTCCCTGAAGATTTTGAACCCGTACATTTGATGTCTTCACGCAATGGTAATCGTCGTCGCCCGGTATGGGAGTTTGAAATCGATACCGCCAAGCAGCAGCTAAACCAGCAGTTTGGCACTCGCGACTTGGTTGGTTTTGGCGTTGAACATGCCAAACACGGTCTATGCGCTGCGGGTTGTTTGATTCAATATGTCAAAGATACTCAGCGCACTGCCCTACCTCATATTCGTTCATTGACGTTTGATCGCCAAGATCATTCCGTCATTCTTGATGCAGCGACTCGTCGCAACTTAGAAATTACCCAGAACCTCGCTGGCGGGACAGACAATACCTTAGCGGAAGTAATGGATCACACGGCAACCGCGATGGGCAGCCGAATGCTGAAACGTTGGTTGCATCAGCCTATGCGTGATATCGATACGCTAAACCACCGCCTAGATGCGATCAGCGAACTCAAAGATGAAGCACTGTTTGGTGACTTACACCCTGTATTAAAACAGATTGGTGATATTGAACGTATTCTTGCTCGTCTTGCTCTGCGTAGTGCACGCCCACGTGATATGGCTCGTCTACGTTATGCGATGCAGCAACTGCCAGAACTTTCAGATTTAATGGGGTCACTGAATCACCCGTACCTTACTAAATTAGCTCAATACGCAGCTCCAATGGATGAAGTATGTGAGCTTTTAGAGCGGGCTATCAAAGAGAATCCACCTGTGGTCATTCGTGATGGTGGTGTCATTGCTGAAGGTTACAACGAAGAGCTGGATGAATGGCGTAAGCTCGCAGACGGTGCAACAGAATATCTTGAGAAGATGGAACAAGAAGAGCGTGAACGTCACGGCATTGATACGCTCAAAGTTGGTTATAACAATGTTCACGGGTTCTTCATTCAAGTTAGCCGTGGTCAAAGCCACTTAGTGCCACCTCATTATGTACGCCGTCAAACGTTGAAAAACGCAGAGCGTTACATCATTCCTGAACTGAAAGAGCATGAAGACAAAGTACTCAACTCGAAGTCAAAAGCTCTGGCGCTTGAAAAACAGCTTTGGGAAGAACTCTTCGATTTACTTCTACCTCATTTAGAGCAGCTGCAAAACTTAGCATCAGCGGTATCTCAAATCGATGTACTGCAAAACTTAGCTGAGCGAGCAGACAGCCTAGATTACTGCCGCCCAACACTCAGTAAAGAAGTAGGTATTCACATCCAATCAGGCCGACACCCTGTAGTCGAGCAAGTGATGGATGAACCGTTTATTGCCAATCCGATCGATTTAAATCCGCAGCGTAAGATGTTGATAATCACGGGTCCAAACATGGGTGGTAAATCGACCTACATGCGTCAAACCGCACTGATTGCATTAATGGCTCATATTGGCTCTTACGTACCGGCTGAATCGGCACAAATTGGCTCGGTAGATCGTATCTTCACTCGTATTGGTGCATCGGATGACTTAGCTTCAGGTCGTTCAACGTTTATGGTCGAAATGACAGAAACGGCTAACATTCTCCACAACGCGACTGAAAACAGCTTAGTGTTGATGGATGAAATTGGTCGCGGAACCAGTACCTATGATGGCCTATCTCTGGCTTGGGCAAGTGCTGAGTGGCTAGCGAAAGAGTTGGGGTCGATGACTCTGTTTGCGACTCACTACTTTGAGCTCACTGAGTTGCCAAACCAAATCCCACACCTTGCGAACGTGCACCTAGACGCCGTTGAGCATGGCGACAGCATCGCCTTTATGCACGCGGTACAAGAGGGCGCTGCGAGTAAATCTTACGGTCTTGCCGTAGCAGGTTTAGCAGGTGTACCTAAGAGTGTAATAAAGAACGCACGTGCTAAGCTGACTCAGCTTGAACAGCTAGGTAATAGCGAAGCATCTTCGACACCAAGTAGTGCTGTCGACATCGCCAATCAACTTAGCCTAATTCCTGAGCCAAGCGAAGTAGAAGAAGCGTTATCTAATATCGACCCAGATGACCTTACTCCTCGTCAGGCACTTGAAGAGCTTTATCGCTTGAAGAAGCTTCTTTAATTAATACCGTCCACAATAAAAAACGGCAGCCAATTGATGGGCTGCCGTTTTTATTTGTACTTTTTGTTGTTAGAGCTTTCTTCTCAGGAGCATTAAAGCAATCGTGAGGAAAACCAAACTCGGCATTACAGCACCAAAGACAGGCGGAATGTTGTATACCAAACTCAATGGACCAAAGAACTCACTAGAAATATAGAAGGTAAACCCTGCCACAACGCCTGACAAAATACGTGCGCCCATGGTTACGCTACGCAGTGGGCCAAAGATAAAGGAGAGAGCCATCAACATCATTACCGCGATTGAAAACGGCTGAGTCACTTTTCGCCAGAAAGCTAATTCATAGCGAGATGGGTCTTGCTCTGAGGCTTTAAGGTAAGTCACGTAATCATACAATCCACCCAACGACAGCTCTTCAGGTTTCACAGTAACTACCGCTAACTTATCCGGTGCCAGTGACGTCGTCCAACTGTATTCAGGTAACGTCTCTTTAGAGATTTCGATTTCATCAACCATCTCTGTCACTTGAACGTCTTTCATCATCCAAGTGTTGTCAGCAACGAACTCTACTTTCTTAGCATGTACCACCGACTCTAGACGTTTGTTGTCGTCGAAACGCCACATGTTCATGCCATAAATCGTTTCGTCTTCGACCTTACCGATAAAAATAAAGTCATTGGCATCACGAGCCCAAACCCCGGTTCGTACTGACATAATCGCGCCATTTGAGGTTGAAAACGCACGTAGATCACGCGCCGCTTTCTGTGCTTGTGGTGCGCCCCATTGACCAAGCAGTGTCACCATGATCATCAGTGGTACTGCTGTTTTCAGAACCGACAAGCCGATATCGAGTTTTGAGAAACCCGCCGCCTGCATAACCACTAACTCAGAGCTTGACGCCAACATACCAAGGCCGATCAGTGCACCAAGAAGCGCCGCCATTGGGAAAAACATCTCAATATCGCGAGGAATACTGAGTAGCACGTAGAATAGAGCTTGCAGTAAATCGTAGGTGCCTTGTCCAACTTTACGTAGCTGCTCCACGTACTTGATGATCGCAGACAGACCGACAAACGTTGCTAGCACCAGCGATGTTGTGGCAATGATAGTCTTGCCGATATAAAGATCGAGAATTTTAAACACGACTTACGCTGCCTTCTTATTCTGTTTTTTCTGTCTGATTTTGTCTTTAAAGCGGCGAACAGGAATACTGTCCATCGAGTTGATACCAATCGCAGTCAGTAACAATGCTGCATTGAGTGGCCACATACCGACAATCGTTGGAATCGAGCCATCTTCTAGCGCTGATTTGGTCGCACTAATAGAGAGGAAGTACGCTAAGTAGATCAAAATAGCAGGCCCCATTTTGGCAAAGCGTCCTTGTCGAGGATTCACTGCCGACAGCGGTACAACCAACATGGTTAACAATGGAATACAGACAACCAGTGAAATACGCCACTGCAATTCTGCTTTAGCACGAGGATCTGGATTCACCATCAACTCTGCTGTACTTAATGCTTCCCAGTCACGACCTTTGCGTTTCACATCTCGCTGGCCAATTAAACCTTCATACTGGTCAAACTCGGTCACCATGTAGTCAACTCGCGTAGGAACCCCTTCGTATCGAGTACCATCGTACATGCGAATTACTTGGCGACCGTCACTCAAGTCTTTTACTTCACCTGACTGAGAAAACGACACACTTGGCAAAATAGAATCACGTGGGCGCATTTGAGCAACGAATACATGTTTGAGTTGCTTGCCGTCGATGTCATCAATAAACACCACGGAAGATCCGTCAGGTGTTCCTTGGAAATGCCCTTTTTTCAGCAGGTCGACACTGTTCTCGGCCTCGACTTCTTCTTGTAGTTGCACCAACTTCTCTTGGCTGTAAGGCGCGAAGTAGAAAGAGTTAAAAGCGGCAATCAAACCAGTAATAACCGCTAAGTATAAAGCGGCACGAATCAGAAACTTATTACCGATACCTGTGGCATTCATTACGGTAATTTCACTTTCCGCGTACAGACGGCCAAAAGTCAGCAAAATACCCAAGAAAAGACTGAGCGGCAGCATCAATAATCCCATTGATGGCATGCTGAGCGCTACATAATGCATGACCAAACTTGCGGGGATATCACCGTCGGATGCATCAGCTAATACTTTGATCAATTTTTGGCTGAGAAACACTAAAAAAAGGATAAAAAATATCGCTAATTGGCTTTTGAGTGTCTCGCGGATCAAATATCTAACAATAATCACGCTGAAATTACCTATACAAAACTTGTTTTTTTAATTGAATCACTATAATTTCCCGTTGAACCTTTTATTTTTAAATTTTTTGGCTAACTGTTAATGCGCTTATTTAAGGATAGTTCCGACTAAGGAATCAACAAGTAAGACGCCATTATCTAACATTTAGTTCTATTTGTCTTCAGGATGTAGGAGTACGCATGGAGTTCAGTGTAAAAAGTGGCAGCCCAGAGAAACAGCGCAGCGCATGTATCGTTGTAGGCGTGTTCGAGCCACGTCGCCTTTCTCCAGTTGCTGAGCAGCTAGATAAAATCAGCGACGGCTATATTAGCTCATTGCTTCGCCGCGGTGATCTAGAAGGAAAACCGGGGCAGATGCTACTGCTTCATCAAGTACCAGGTGTGCTATCAGAGCGCGTTTTACTAGTAGGTTGTGGTAAAGAACGTGAACTTGGCGAACGCCAGTACAAAGAAATTATTCAAAAGACGATCAACACGCTTAACGAAACAGGTTCTATGGAAGCAGTATGTTTCCTAACTGAACTTCACGTTAAAGGCCGTGACACATACTGGAAAGTACGTCAGGCGGTAGAAGCGACAAAAGATGGTCTTTACACATTCGATCAGTTCAAGAGCGTTAAGCCAGAAACTCGTCGTCCACTTCGCAAACTGGTTTTCAACGTACCAACTCGTCGTGAACTGAACCTTGGCGAAAAAGCGATTGCACACGGTCTTGCTATCTCTTCAGGTGTAAGAGCTTCTAAAGATCTTGGCAACATGCCACCAAACATCGCAAACCCTGCTTACCTAGCTTCTCAAGCTCGTCGCCTAGCTGACGATTACGAGACAGTAACGACGAAAATCATCGGTGAGCAAGAGATGGAAAAACTGGGTATGACGTCATACCTAGCTGTTGGTCGTGGTTCTAAGAACGAATCTATGATGTCTATCATGGAGTACAAGGGCAACCCAGATCCAGATGCGAAACCAATTGTACTGGTTGGTAAAGGCCTAACGTTCGATTCAGGCGGTATTTCACTTAAACCAGGCGAAGGCATGGATGAGATGAAGTACGACATGTGTGGTGCAGCATCTGTATTCGGTACAATGAAAGCGCTAGCTAAACTGAACCTGCCAATCAACGTTGTTGCGGTTCTTGCGGGTTGTGAAAACATGCCAGGTAGCAACGCTTACCGTCCAGGTGACATCCTAACAACTATGTCAGGTCAAACGGTTGAAGTGCTGAACACGGATGCAGAAGGTCGTCTGGTTCTTTGTGACGCACTGACTTACGTTGAGCGTTTCGAACCTGAGTGTGTGATTGACGTTGCAACGCTAACAGGTGCTTGTGTTATTGCACTAGGCCACCATATCAGCGGTGTTATCTCAAACCACAACCCACTGTCTCATGAGCTAGTGAATGCATCTGAGCAAGCAAGTGACCGTGCATGGCGTCTACCTATGGCAGACGAGTACCACGAGCAGCTGAAGAGCCCATTTGCCGATATGGCAAACATCGGTGGTCGCCCAGGCGGCACAATCACTGCAGGGTGTTTCCTATCGAAATTTGCTAAGAAATACCACTGGGCACACGTCGACATCGCAGGTACTGCGTGGAAGTCAGGTGCAGCAAAAGGCTCAACAGGCCGTCCAGTCTCAATGCTTGTCCAATTCTTGCTTAACCGCAGTGGCCAAGACGCAGAGGAATAATCCTCACATTGTTTAAAAGGGCCGCAAGGCCCTTTTTTGTATCTCTTGATAAAGTAGGCTGAGGCAAGCATGGCAAACGCAACGTTTTACATCATCACCCCTGACTCACCTCAAGCGAAAGCTGAGGGGTTTGGTGAGTATGTGCTATTTCTTGCCAAACACTTCGCCAAACAGAACGCTAAAGTTTACCTCAACTGCCACGACAAAGCGCATGCCGAACAGATCGCTGAGTTATTTTGGCAAGTCGATGCCAAGGAATTTATCGCCCATAATCTTGTTGGAGAAGGGCCGAAATATGCAACCAACATTGAGATTGGTTACCAAGGAGTAAGACCTTCTTGGAACCGGCAGCTTGTAATAAATTTGGCGGAAAATGAGACAACCTTTGCGAACAAGTTTGCTGAGGTGGTAGACTTCGTCCCTTGCGAAGAAAAAGCCAAGCAACTGGCGCGAGAAAGATATAAAATCTACCGCCAAGCGGGCTATCAGCTACAAACGATTGAGATCGCACACAGCTAGCAGCAACAAAATATGCAACCGGTCAATCTTTATAGTTAAGCTCTCCACTTAGAGAGTTCACTTATAATGATTGACTACGATTACCATCAACGTATCCAGTAAATGAGTACTATGGAAAAGACATACAACCCAACTTCAATCGAACAAGCTTTATATCAAGCTTGGGAAGAGAAAGGCTACTTCAAGCCACACGGTGACACGACGAAAGAAGCTTACAGCATCATGATCCCGCCACCGAACGTCACTGGTAGCCTACACATGGGCCACGCGTTCCAAGATACGATCATGGATACTCTAATCCGTGCTGAACGTATGAAAGGTAAGAATACCCTTTGGCAGGTAGGTACAGACCACGCTGGTATCGCAACTCAGATGGTTGTAGAGCGCAAGATCGCTGCAGAAGAAGGCAAAACTAAACACGATTACGGTCGTGATGCTTTCATCGACAAAATCTGGGAATGGAAAAACGAATCTGGCGGCACTATCACTAAGCAGCTTCGTCGCCTAGGCGCATCTGTAGACTGGGACCGTGAGCGTTTCACTATGGATGATGGCCTATCTAACGCTGTTCAAGAAGTGTTTGTTCGTCTATACGAAGAAGACCTAATCTACCGTGGTAAGCGTCTAGTAAACTGGGATCCAAAACTACACACTGCAATTTCTGATCTTGAAGTTGAAAACAAAGACAAAAAAGGCCACATGTGGCACTTCCGCTACCCGCTAGCAAATGGCGTGAAAACGGCTGAAGGTAAAGACTACATTGTTGTTGCGACGACTCGTCCAGAGACAATGCTTGGTGATACTGGTGTTGCTGTAAACCCAGAAGATCCTCGTTACAAAGATCTTATCGGTAAAGAGATCCTACTTCCTATCGTTAACCGTCTGATCCCTATCGTAGGTGATGAGCACGCAGATATGGAAAAAGGCACAGGTTGTGTGAAAATCACTCCTGCACACGATTTCAATGACTACGAAGTTGGTAAACGTAACAACCTACCAATGATCAACATCCTAACTTTCAACGCAGACATCCGTGATGCGGCTGAAATCTTCACTACTAACGGTGAAGCGAGCGATGTTTACTCAACTGAACTACCTGCTAAGTACCACGGCATGGAGCGTTTTGCTGCACGTAAAGCGATCGTTGCTGAGTTTGAAGAACTAGGTCTTCTTGATGAAATCAAAGATCACGACCTAACAGTTCCTTACGGCGACCGTGGTGGCGTGGTTATCGAACCAATGCTAACTGACCAATGGTACGTGCGCGCTGCACCTCTTGCTGAGCCTGCAGTTAAAGCAGTTGAAGATGGTGAAATCCAATTCGTTCCTAAACAGTACGAAAACATGTACTTCTCTTGGATGCGTGACATTCAAGACTGGTGTATCTCTCGTCAGCTTTGGTGGGGTCACCGTATCCCTGCATGGTATGACAACGATGGCAATGTATACGTAGGCCGTACTGAAGAAGAAGTACGTGCAAACAACAACCTTGCACCAGTCGTGGTTCTTCGCCAAGACGACGACGTACTTGATACATGGTTCTCTTCTGCGCTATGGACTTTCGGTACTCAAGGCTGGCCTGAGCAAACTGAAGACCTGAAGACATTCCACCCTTCAGACGTTCTAGTAACAGGCTTCGACATCATCTTCTTCTGGGTTGCACGTATGATCATGATGACCATGCACTTCAACAAAGATGAAAACGGTAAGTCGCAAGTACCATTCAAGACAGTTTACGTAACGGGTCTAATCCGTGACGAAAACGGTGACAAGATGTCGAAGTCTAAAGGTAACGTACTTGACCCTATCGACATGATCGATGGTATCGACCTTGAGTCTCTAGTAGAGAAGCGTTGTGGCAACATGATGCAGCCTCAGCTAGCGAAGAAGATCGAGAAGAACACGCGTAAGACTTTCGAAAACGGTATCGAACCATACGGTACTGACGCACTGCGTTTCACTCTTGCTGCTATGGCTTCTACTGGCCGTGACATCAACTGGGATATGAAGCGTCTTGAAGGTTACCGTAACTTCTGTAACAAGCTATGGAACGCGAGCCGTTACGTACTGATGAATACAGAAGAGCACGACTGTGGCATGTCACTATCTGCTGAAGACCGTGCAAACATGGAATTCTCTCTAGCGGATAAGTGGATTGAATCTCAGTTTGAACTAGCTGCGAAAGAGTTTAACGCTCACCTAGACAACTTCCGTCTAGACATGGCAGCAAACACGCTTTACGAATTCATCTGGAACCAATTCTGTGACTGGTACCTAGAGCTAACTAAACCGGTTCTTTGGAAAGGTACAGAAGCTCAGCAGCAAGCAACTCGCTACATGCTGATCACTGTTCTAGAGAAGACGCTACGTCTTGCTCACCCAGTGCTTCCTTACATCACTGAATCTATCTGGCAGAGCGTTAAGCCACTAGTAGACGGTGTTGAAGGTGAAACTATCATGCTTCAAGCGCTTCCTCAGTTTAACGAAGAGAACTTCGACGCTGAGATCGTAGAAGACATCGAATGGGTTAAGACTTTCATCACGGCTATCCGTAACCTACGTGCGGAATACGACATTGCACCTAGCAAAGGTCTAGAAGTGATGATCAAAGTTGCTAATGAGAAAGACGCAGCGCGTATCGAAGCGAACAAGGTCGTTCTGAACTCTCTTGCTAAGCTAGATAGCCTAACTGTTCTTGCAGACGACGCTGAAACTCCAGCATGTGCGACTAAGCTAGTGGGTCAATCTGAGCTGATGATCCCAATGGCCGGTCTTATCGATAAAGATGCAGAACTTGCTCGTCTTGATAAAGAAGTGCAGAAAACGCACGGCGAAATCAAACGCATCGAAGGCAAGCTAGGTAACGAAGGTTTCGTTGCTAAAGCACCTGAAGCGGTTATCGCTAAAGAGCGTGAGAAGCTAGTAGGCTACCAAGAGACACTAGCGAAGCTTGAAGAACAGAAAGCAACAATTGCTGCGCTATAATCTCTAGTAGCATGTGCTAAAAATTAAAAAGGCTTGCCATTCACCGGCAAGCCTTTTTTATAGATTAAATTATGATCTAATTCTGTCTCTCAAGAGTACCATTTTCAGAGTCATAGTTGAGTACAGGGCTGTTTAAACCTTGTCTTGATGCCACATAATAAAAATCGCACTGCCCCCAACCGCTACCGTAAGCCACGACAACGTCAAAACTCTCTGCTGCCTCTATTAAGTTGGCATCAGATATCGTAATAGATGAAGTATTATATGATGGAGAGTTACTCAAAACTCCCTCCCAAATCTGCAAACAATCAGCAAAGTCACTCGTCCGCCCATCAGGAGTACCACTGGAAGCAGGGTAACAAGTACCAATCGCTGCAGCAGTCACACCCTCAATCTGAACTAATAAGTGATCACTCGCTTGGCCACCGGTGATAACACTATCACCGCCATTCATCACACAAGAAGCCTCAAACAGAGATAAACCAGACCGAAAAGCAGAAAAAATTCCATTAGCTGCCGATTCATGGGCATCTTGAGACATGTTTAAGAAACGTGGGGCCGCTACTACAGCTAAAGTGCCAAGAATCACTATAACCACGACCAGTTCAATTAATGTGAATCCTTTCTCTCTCATCTTCACCACATTCCTTATCAATACAAAAGCCAGTATAAATAAGACATTCAATATGTAAAGTTTATGTACTTAGCATGTAAAACAAACAATTAGTAAAAATCAACTCTCGCTGATGCTCTTACCTCTGTATGCTTTTTAATTGTACTCAGCTGTGACTTTCTTCTAACTTTATAAGAGAAACTGTAAACAGGAATGCCTATGCCCTCTTACTTACCTTTACTAGGATCGCTTACGATTCTGACTTCTACCCTAGCCTTTGCTGAGGAAGATCTAAAAGTCGTTAAGATCTCTGCTGGCAACTGGCCTCCTTTTATCGGGGAGCAGCTAGAGGAGTTTGGTCATGTAGGGCAAATCGTTCAACAAGTCTTTGCTAGCCAAGGATATAAGGTGGAGTTTCACTTTTACCCTTGGAAGCGAGCTTACAAGAAAGCCAGTGATGGTCATTATGTCGCGACTGCGGTGTGGATGTACGACGAAGAGCGTGAAGAGCACTTCATGTTTAGCGATCCTGTTGCCCAAGAGCAATTTGTCTTCTTTCATCTAAAAGAGACCGAGTTCAGTTGGTCTAACTTAAGTGACATTAAGGGTAAGCTACTAGGCGGTGGATTAGGTTATAGCTATGGTGAATCACTCGACGCTTTAATTGAGAGCGAACAGGTTTCGATTAATCGAGTTGAAGACCCTGAAAAAGCGTTTCAGCTTTTGAAATATCGCCGTGTTGAACTCGTACCTGAAGAAAAGCACATTGGCTTATTCTCATTGAGTAAGCTGCCGGTAGAGACTCAAGCTTTGATCACCTATCACCCTGAACCGTTTCTTTCCAACGACAGCTTTTTAATGTTCTCGAAGGCTCACCCTGACGCCAAAGCACTGCTAGAAATCTTCAATCAAGGTCTCAAACAGATAAAACTAGCTCAAAGCCAAAACGACTAAATCACGCGATTTTGATCTCGACCTTCAACAAATACCGTGATGTTATCCATCAAGATATTCGCTAAGCTTTGAATCGAGGAGTCACTTCCCCAAGCCACATGGGGCGTGAGTAATAAGTTCGGCAGATCCATGTTCGCAATAAGCACATTGCTTTCATCAGCGGGCTCCTCAGTAAACACATCGACTCCAGCTCCACTAATGACGCCTCCTTTCAGCGCATCCACCAGCGCATTTTCGTCAATCAAACCACCTCGCCCTGTATTGATAACAATGCTGCTTGGCTTCATTGCCGCAAGCTCATCGCGGCTAATCAAGTGATGAGTATTTGAATTGAGTGGGCAGTGCAAGGTTAAAACGTCTGAAACCGCTAACACGTGTTCAAAGGGAACATAACCATCTCGACACTCTTCAGCGCCTTTACGCTCAGCGAACAAGACATTCATACCCAGGGCTTTGGCTAACGTGGCTGTTGCTTGGCCTAATGCTCCGCTGCCAATCACGCCCAAAGTTGATCCGGCGGTATCACTTATTGGATGAGTGAAGAAACAGAACTGTTTGTTGCGTTGCCACTCTCCTGCAGCAATATCATTGTGGTAACCCTTGAGGTTGCGTTTTAAGGCAAACATCATCGCCACAACATGCTCTGGTACAGACTGTGTCGCGTAGCCTCGAACATTTGCAACGGCAATCCCTCGTTCACGGCATGACTCAATATCAATGTTATTAAAGCCTGTCGCAGCGACGGCAATCATTCTAAGTTGTGGTAGTTGAGCTAGAACTGCTCGATCAAGCACGACTTTATTGGTGATCACAATTTGCGCGTCTTGCAGGCGATCAATCACTTGATCGGGGGAGGTAAAGTCGTATTCGATCCATTGATGATCGAAGGGAAGATGGGGCAATTCAATGTGTGTTGGGATCGTAGCACGATCGAGGAAAACAACGGTTGGCAGCGACATAAGAACTCCTTGTGCTGCCAGCGTTTATCCATCGTGTCCTACGGGGTGGGCAGCGTTTTGTAATCCGGTAATTCTCGCACAGGATTGAAATAGTTAAAGATCATCGCTTCCGCTTCAAGATAGAAGTCACATGGAACGAACTGACTTTGTAGCTCTTCACTCGCTGGGTGGTAAAAACTCAACTCTGCCGCATGCAGTTCAAGGCGATCCGAATATTCGAAAGCATCCCCTTCTGAATAGAATTCATCACCAACAATTGGGTGTCCTAATGCCTGCATGTGAACACGCAACTGATGTGATCGACCCGTGATAGGTAACAATCGAACAATCGTCGTCTTTTCTTCACGTTTTGCCACTTGATAAAGCGTTTGAGACGGCTTGCCATCTTGGTAACACACTTTCTGCTTTGGACGATTAGGCCAATCACCAATCAAAGGCAAGTCCACCTCTCCTTCATCTTCCTCGACGACACCCCATACGCGAGCATAGTAGATCTTATGAGTAAGACGATATTGGAATTGCTTTTTAAGCGAACGTTCTGCCTGCTTATGTTTGGCAAACAGCATCAAGCCAGATGTGTCCATATCTAAACGGTGCACAACTTGAATATCAGGAAAGGTTTCAACTAGGCGAGAGCACAAACTGTCATAGTGCTCCGCTAAACGGCCTGGTACAGACAGCAACCCAGATGGCTTATTTGCAATCAAGATATCCGCATCTTCAAACACGACATCAACCCAAGGTTCTGTCGGCGGGTTATATTCCAGCATTGCCATAAGAAGCTCTCTACCATAAAAACGAAAACGTCATTCCTGATAGCGACGAAGGAGTATGGTCAGGAATCTCTAACAATTAGAGAGATTCCTGGCGTCTCGTTCCTCGATTCAGGAATGACGTGAATAACGAAAATTAGTTGTGAGAAACCACAATCATACGTAACGAATCGAGCTGATACTGAGCTTGGCTGATGTAGCCATTGAGCTCTTTAATCTGCGCATCAATTGCTTCTATCTCTTCATCACGAATGTTTGGGTTCACCGCTTTCAAAGCTTGTAAGCGCTCTAACTCTGAGTTCAAACTCGCTTGCATCCCTTGCTGTGCTTGATTGCGGATAGCTTCCACTTTCTCAACAATCAGCTTCTCACCGGCTTCAATCATTTGATGAACTTGAGCTTGAACCGATGCCACCAGCTTAGTCGCAATATGACGACCCACTGGGCTCAATTGACGGTTGAAGCTTTCAAACTCAACTTGAGCAGAGAGGTCATTGCCTTTGCCATCTAACATCATACGAATAGGTGTTGTTGGCAGGAAGCGGCTAATACCACTGCGTTTCGGAGCTTGCGCATCTACTTTGTAAACAAGCTCAAGTAGCATAGTGCCAACTGGCAGAGCTTTGTTTTTCAACAGTGAAACAGCGGTTGTACCAACACCTTCGCTCATCAGAAGATCGATACCACCTTGAATCATTGGGTGCTCCCAACTGATAAAGTTCATATCTTCACGCGAGAGTGCCGTTTCACGATCAAAAGTAATCGTCGCACCTTCATACGGTAGACCTGGGTAGCTTGGTACCAGCATGTGCTCAGATGGCGTTACGACTAGGGCATTTTCGCCTTTGTCATCTTGGTCAAGGCCGATAGTATCAAACAGGCTTAGTGCAAACGTCACTAGGTTAGTGTCACCATCGGTTGACGCGATCTTGTCAACAATCGCTTGCGCTTTCTCGCCGCCGTTTGAGTGCATCTCTAGTAGACGGTCACGGCCTTGCTCTAGCTGCGCTTTTAGCTCTTTGTTCATCGCTGCTGATTCAGCAATCACATCATCAAGATCAGTGGTATCACCTGACGCTAACATCTCAATCAAACGGTCTGCGTATTTGTCGTAAACCATACGACCCGTCGGACAAGTCTCAGCAAATGAGTTAAGACCTTCATCGAACCAACGTGCAAGAATCGCTTGAGAGGTACCTTGTAGGTAAGGCACATGAATATCGATATCTCGGTTCTGACCAATACGATCCAGACGACCAATACGCTGCTCGAGCAAATCAGGGTTGAACGGCAGGTCGAACATCACCAATTGGTTAGCGAATTGGAAGTTACGCCCTTCAGAGCCAATCTCACTACAGATAAGAACCTGTGCACCGCCCTCTTCTTGTGCAAAGTAAGCCGCAGCTTTATCGCGCTCAAGAATCGACATGCCTTCATGAAATACCGTTGCGCGAATACCTTCACGCTCACGCAGTGCTTGTTCTAATTGAAGTGCGGTACTCGCACGTGAAGCAATCACTAGAATCTTATCACTGCGCTTATCTGTGATCTTCTCTAGTAGCCAGTTCACACGGCTATCAAATTGCCACCAGCTTGAGTCTTCGCCTTCAAACTCTTGGAAGATCTCTTCTGGATAGAGGTTTTTCACCGCGCGAGCTTCTGCACTCATTTTGCCGCCAATCATGCCTGCAACACGCATTGAGGTGGTGTACTGCTGTGGAATTGGCATTGGCAGTAGATGAACATTACGCTCAGGGAAGCCTTTGATTGCCGCACGAGTATTACGGAAGAGAACGCGGCCAGTACCGTGACGATCCATTAGATTGTCGATAA
Organism: Vibrio sp. RE86; assembly: GCF_013114545.1. GTDB lineage: Bacteria > Pseudomonadota > Gammaproteobacteria > Enterobacterales > Vibrionaceae > Vibrio. The sequence continues at coordinate 22,788 of NZ_VTXI01000015.1, forward strand.
GTTCTTGGCGAGCTGCCGCTTTCGCTTCTTCATCACTGTCGCTTTCGATAATACGGAACAGCGGTTCAACATCTTGCTCAGACAGAAGCTCAGTAATTTGGTTTTTCGCTTCATTTTCTAGCTTTTGACCAGAGAACAGCGCACTGACTGAGTCAGCAACTGGGGCATACTGCTCTTCTTCTTTGACGAACTCTTCATAGTCGAAGAAACGGTCAGAGTCTAACAAGCGAAGACGGGCAAAGTGGCTCTCTCGACCCAACTGTTCTGGCGTTGCCGTTAACAACAATACGCCTGGTGTTTTTTCTGCAAGGCCTTCTACCACTTGGTATTCACGGCTTGGTTTCTCTGGGCTCCACTCTAGGTGGTGCGCTTCATCGACGACCAGTAGATCCCACTCACCTTCCAATGCTTGCTCAAAGCGTTTACGGCTCTTGCGTAGGAAGTCCAGCGAACACAACACGTATTGCTGAGTATCGAATGGGTTATCAGAATCGGCGAATGCTTCGATACAACGCTCTTCATCAAAAATAGAGAAATGCAGGTTGAAGCGGCGCATCATCTCAACCAACCACTGATGCTGCAGTGTTTCTGGTACCACAATTAGGATACGTTCAGCACGACCAGCCAAGACTTGTTGGTGAATGATCATACCCGCCTCGATGGTTTTACCTAGACCTACTTCATCAGCTAGTAAAACACGAGGCGCATGACGGCGACCAACTTCGTGTGCAATGTATAACTGATGAGGAATCAAACCTGCGCGCATGCCACAAAGGCCACGCATTGGGCTCTTATGCTGCTCATATTGGTTCATTAATGCACGGTAACGAAGCACAAAGTTATCCATACGATCGATTTGACCCGCGTACAGTTTATCTTGTGGCTTATTGAAACGGATTTGGTTGCTCAGCATGATTTCACGCAGAACAACACCTTCTTCGCCGCTATCTTCGCGTGTACCTACATAACTAAATAGGCCTTGGTCTTCGACCACTTGCTCAACTTTTAGAGACCACCCTTCTTGGCTGTCAATCACGTCACCAGCATTAAAGGTTACTCGGGTTACAGGCGCATCATTTCGAGCGTATACTCGGTTTTCTTCAGAAGCTGCAAACATTAGTGTCACAGTACGAGCATCCAATGCTACAACGGTTCCTAAACCTAGATCGCTTTCCGTATCGCTGATCCAGCGCTGGCCCAAAGCAAATGTCATGAATCGACTACCTCATCTATTTAATTCGAAAATGGGTCTATAAATCTTAGCTGTTCTTACGCAACTTGAAAGGCAACTGACGAGGAAAAAGTGTGTCAGCTACTGCGCAGAAAAAGGTCGCTAATCTTACTCGAAGCTGTGACATTGGTCACGTACAAAGGCCTCAAAAAACAACAATTTTTTATTCAAGCTGAGGATGACATCAAGTTGTAAGAAATCAGTGGCACTTCTATCTAAGAGTGTTGAAAAACCGACTTATACTTATTGATGAAAACGCATCCAAATTCAGTCAACTTTATGACAGGAACGAAAGATGCATGAGTAAGAAGACAATCAACACGGGTTTGCAGTATTTGTAGAAGACTCTGATTGCCAAGCTACAAATCTGTAAGCAACCGAAGGTAGACCACTTCATGTGGAATGCATGAGGGGTAAGCAAGCCGCAACTCGGCAAGGAGACGCTTATGGGTGATACAGACCGGAAACTATTTGTCCTCGATACCAACATTCTTCTTCACGAACCACTCGCCATCTATTCCTTTAAAGAGCATGACGTTGTTATTCCAATGACTGTGCTCGAAGAGCTAGACCGAATCAAAGACAGCAAACGCGACGTAGCTCGCGATGCACGTGTTGCGATTCGAGCGCTAGAAGCAATGTTCAAAGACGCCACGCCTGACGAAATTTCTGAAGGTATTCCAATTAACAAAGATTTCGACTCAACAGGCAATATCTCGATTTTGGCTGATTTTGAGTTGCAAGAAACGGTCAAAGCGTTTGCCGATAAAGCGGGCGACAACCGAATCTTAAATGGTGTGCTCTACTTACAGAATAAACGCGCTCCACGCGAAGTCATTCTGGTCACCAAAGACATCAACATGCGCTTGCGAGCAAAAGGCGCAGGTGTTCGCTTTGTTGAAGACTACCGAACTGACCAATTGATTGATGACGTTCAATACCTAACAAAAGGCTTTCAGGAAATTGAAGGAGAGTTTTGGAATAATGTAGACAATGTTGAAACGAAGAACCATCTGGGCCGAACGTATCACACCTTAGATAGAGAGCCGTTTGAACCCACCTACATTAACCAGTACATGATTGACCAGGAGAGCGACTTTGCAGGGCGAGTGGAAGACATTACTCCAGACACCATTACCCTCCAAGACCTGAGTCGTGAACGTATGATGCACCGCCGCGTGTGGGACATCACGCCCAAAAACATTTACCAAGGAATGGCGCTTGATGCCCTACTTGATCCTAATATTGACCTAGTCATCTTAACGGGAGCAGCAGGTAGTGGTAAGACCCTACTTGCAATGGCCTCTGCCCTAGAGCAAACCATAGAAAAAGGCATCTTTGATAAGATCATTGTTACCCGCAACACGCCTGATATAGGTGAGGCGATCGGTTTCTTACCCGGCAGTGAAGAGGAAAAGATGATGCCTTGGCTTGCTGCGGTCACCGACACCCTAGAGGCGCTGCACAAGAATGATCACTGCACAGAAGGCTCACTCAAATACATTTGTGACAAAGCGAACATCCAGTTTAAATCGATCAACTTCATGCGAGGTCGTTCAATCCAAAATGCCTTTGTGTTGTTGGATGAGTGTCAGAACTTAACGGCATCACAAATCAAAACCATCATCACCCGTTGTGGTGAAGGCACCAAAATTGTCTGCTCTGGTAACTTAGCGCAGATAGACTCTCACTATCTAACCCCAGTCACCTCCGGTCTGACTTATATGGTGGAACGCTTTAAAAACTTCGAAGGTAGTGCCAATATCCACTTAAACGGTGTGGTACGTAGCCGACTTGCTGAATTTGCTGAAGAAAACCTCTAATTTAGAATTAATAATCACCAATGCCGAGATAAAATTCATATCCCGGCATTTATTTAAAATAACTATTCACAAATAACCTTCAAATATGTTTAACTATCTCCATAATATGAATGGACATTCAAGGACTGGAGCATGGCCTTTAATCTGCGTAACCGAAACTTCCTCAAGCTACTCGATTTCACTCCGAAAGAGATTCAATTTTTGCTCGATCTTTCTGCTGATCTGAAAAAAGCCAAATACTCTGGTACAGAACAGAAAAAGCTAGTGGGTAAAAACATCGCTCTAATCTTTGAAAAGGCTTCGACGCGAACACGATGTGCTTTTGAAGTGGCGGCTTTTGACCAAGGTGCTCAAGTCTCATATATCGGTCCATCAGGCTCTCAAATTGGTCACAAAGAGTCGATGAAAGATACCGCTCGCGTACTCGGTAGAATGTACGATGGCATTGAATACCGTGGCTTTGGTCAAGAGATTGTCGAAGAGCTAGGTGCACATGCGGGCGTGCCGGTTTGGAACGGTCTGACCGACGAATTTCACCCAACTCAGATCCTAGCGGACTTCTTAACCATGCTAGAGCACGGGCGTGGTAAACAGCTGCATGAGATCAAGTTCGCTTATCTCGGTGATGCGCGCAACAACATGGGTAATTCGCTGTTGGTCGGTGCCGCTAAGATGGGTATGGATGTTCGCCTTGTCGCGCCAAAAGCGTACTGGCCGGAAGAAGAGCTCGTCACTGAATGTCAGGCTATCGCTGAGCAGACTGGCGCAAAGATCACCCTAACTGAGAACGTCGAAGAAGGCGTCAAGGGTTGTGATTACCTTTACACTGACGTGTGGGTGTCAATGGGTGAGTCCGCACAAGCGTGGGATGAGCGTGTCGCTATGATGACGCCTTATCAAGTCAATATGGACACAATTAAGAAAACAGGCAACCCACTAGTGAAGTTTATGCACTGCCTACCTGCTTTCCATAATGACGAGACCACCGTTGGCAAAGAAGTCGCTGAAAAATATGGCATGAACGGGTTAGAAGTCACCGAAGAGGTGTTCGAGTCAGAGCACTCCATTGTATTTGATGAAGCAGAAAACCGCATGCACACAATCAAAGCCGTGATGGTCGCCACACTTGGTAGCTGAGAACAGTCAATATTCGACACAAAAAGCGTCGATGTAATCGCTTGCGTTAACAAATCTTCAGCGTATAATGCTCGGCAATTTGTCTGGAGGTAGTAAAACAATGCCACGTAATTCGTGCTCAACAAAGCGTATTACACTGGGTAAGCCAAAGTGCTTATCGGCGTTAGTTTTTTCTGTTTCCATCGATTTCTAAAGCCTCCCGTTATGGGGGGCTTTTTTATTGCCTAAATTTTAGTACTCAGATGGGAAGATGATTATGACCAACACGCTTTATAACAAGCACATTATCTCGATTCCTGAGCTTTCTCGTGAAGAGCTCGAATTGATTGTCAAAACAGCGGGTGAGTTAAAAGCCGATCAAAAACCTGAGTTAATCAAAAACAAAGTGATTGCGAGCTGTTTCTTTGAGCCTTCAACCCGTACTCGCCTTTCATTTGAAACGGCGATTCAACGCATCGGCGGCAGCGTGATTGGTTTTGATAACGGTGGCAATACATCACTCGCTAAGAAAGGCGAAACCTTGGCTGACTCAGTTCAAGTTATTTCTTCTTATGTCGATGCGTTTGTTATGCGTCACCCACAGGAAGGGGCAGCACGCCTTGCGTCTGAGTTTTCAAATGGTGTTCCCGTCATTAATGCAGGCGACGGTGCCAACCAACACCCGACACAGACGTTGCTCGATCTGTTCTCTATCGCTGAAACACAGGGCCGTCTAGACGACTTGAATGTTGCTTTCGTTGGTGACCTTAAATATGGTCGTACTGTCCACTCTCTGACACAAGCGCTAGCTAAGTTTAACAACGTGCGTTTCTTCTTTATCGCACCTGAAGCCCTTGCGATGCCAGATTACATCTGTGAAGAGCTAGATGAAGCGGGTATTGAATACAGCCTGCACACCGACATGGAAAGTGTTGTTCCTGAACTGGACGTCCTTTACATGACTCGCGTACAAAAAGAGCGTTTTGATGAATCTGAATACGCACACATCAAGTCAGCTTACATCCTGACAGCAGCACTACTTGAGGGTGCACGTGAAAACCTGAAAGTGCTTCACCCACTGCCACGTGTTGATGAAATCACGGTTGATGTAGATAAAACACCGCACGCTTACTACTTCCAGCAAGCTGAAAATGGGGTTTACGCCCGTGAAGCGCTACTGGCGCTTGTTCTAAACGAAACACTGTAATCGAGGGAGAAATAAAGATGTCTAAAGAAACTCAATTGCAGGTAGAAGCAATTAAAAACGGTACGGTAATCGACCATATCCCTGCTCAAATAGGTATTAAAGTCCTCAAGCTATTCTCGATGGACAAATCGAACCAGCGTGTCACGGTCGGTTTAAACTTGCCATCTTCAGCACTGGGTCATAAAGATCTGCTCAAGATTGAGAACGTATTCGTTACAGAAGAACAGGCAAGCAAACTCGCTCTGTACGCACCTCACGCAACCGTGAATCAAATCGAAAATTACGAAGTCGTGAAAAAGCTGCCACTTGAACTGCCTGAGCAAGTAAACAATGTGTTTGAATGTCCAAATACTAATTGTATTACTCACGACGAACCTGTTGAAAGTAGCTTCAGCGTTTTGGAAAAGAAAGAAGACATTCGCCTTAAGTGTAAGTACTGCGAAAAAGTATTCTCACGTGAAATTGTCACTGAGCGTTAGTCGCTAACCGTGCTATCTTGATGAGATAAAAGCGTGATCCCTACTCCAACCGAGTGGGGATTTTTTCTTTACGCAGTCTATAAATCACGGCACACTGAAGCCTCTTATTTCCCCCTAAAACAGATGGAACATAATAATGACTAAAGTACTTCATACAGAATCAGCACCAGCAGCTATCGGCCCTTACGTTCAAGGTGTAGACCTAGGTAACATGGTACTGACTTCTGGCCAAATCCCAGTAAATCCAGCAACTGGTGAAGTATCTGCAGATATCGCAGAGCAGGCTCGTCAATCACTAGACAACGTTAAAGCGGTTGTAGAAGCGTCTGGCCTATCTGTTACTGATATCGTAAAAATGACTGTATTCGTAAAAGACCTAAACGACTTCGGCACTGTAAACGAAGTTTATGGCAAGTTCTTCGACGAGCACAATGTAGCAAACTACCCAGCACGTTCATGTGTTGAAGTTGCTCGCCTACCAAAAGATGTAGGTATCGAAATCGAAGCAATCGCGGTTCGTAAATAAGCGCGATTAAAGCAGAATGAAAAAAGCGAGCCGATGAGCTCGCTTTTTTGTTTGTTGGCGCACTGAATTAATAGTACTTGTCGCAACCAGTGTGCAATTGTGGGTTATCAATCAAGTCATCCACTTCAACAGCCATTTGCTGATGCGAATCGGAATGTTCAACGAGTAGTGAGCGTGTTTGCGCGTCAACCACTAGGACTTTCCCAACCCCTTGTTGGCACTCTACCAACATCCCTTTTTTGATCTCACTAATGTCCATCATTCTCTCCTTATGTAGTAAAGAAGAGTACGGAAGAGGTGAATAACAAGATCAAAAAAGCCGACAATCATGCCGGCTTTCAAAATAGTTTAGGGCGAACTTACTTAACGAAGTCTACACCTGTTTGAATGTCACCATTCAATGTTTCTAGCATACCGTCTAGTGCTGATTTTTCGAAATCACTTAGAGGGCCGTAGCTAAGCACTTCTTCCACACCATCTTTACCTAGTTTCACAGGCTGTGCAAAGAATGGGGCGTGCTCGCCATCACCTTCAACGTAAGCGTATTCAATCACTTCTTCACCTTGCGCCGCTTTCACAAGCGCTAGGCCAAAGCGACATGCTGCTTGACCCATAGATAGAGTCGCAGAGCCGCCACCCGCTTTTGCTTCAACAACTTCCGTACCCGCGTTCTGGATACGTTTAGTCAGTGCCGCAACTTCTTGATCCGTAAACTCAACACCTTCAACCTGTGAAAGTAGAGGAAGAATCGTCACACCAGAGTGGCCGCCGATGACAGGAACACGTACTTCGCCTGGATCTTTATCTTTAAGATCAGCAACAAACGTTTCAGAACGAATCACATCCAGTGTCGTAACACCAAATAGACGACGCTTATCGTAGACGCCGGCCTGCTTTAGTACTTCTGCTGCGATTGGCACCGTTGTGTTCACTGGGTTGGTAATGATACCCACAAGAGCTTTTGGACATACATCAGCAATACGCTGAGCAAGAGACTTCACAATGCCCGCATTCACATTGAACAGGTCTGCACGATCCATACCTGGTTTACGAGCAACACCTGCTGAAATTAGTACAACATCTGCACCTTCTAACGCTGGTGATGGGTCTTCACCTGCGTAACCTTTGATCGATACTGGCGTTGGGATATGGCTTAGATCAGCGGCAACACCTGGAGTAACAGGGGCAATATCATAAAGCGCAAGATCTGAACCTGCAGGAAGGCGGTTTTTAAGTAGTAGAGCTAGGGCTTGACCGATGCCACCAGCGGCACCAATAACGGCTACTTTCATCGTAGTTCTCCTTGAGATGACTCTCTTATATGTTTTGTAGGTTGAATGTGTTTCAGTGATTTCAAACTATAGTAATCACAAGCTGATTACAAACAGTTAACGTCAGCTTTGCGACCTTGCGCAATGCATCGAAAAGAGTGCGTCACGCCTTTTGGCAATTAGCTTGTTGATCTCTTTCTATCGGGGAGAATTATACGCCTTTATGTCAATAAATCGTGCCAGTTTACAGTGATTTGTTAGACAGAATTGATGTTTATCATTGGCAGTATTTGCATATCTATGCGAGAATATTCACTTGCTTTTTATAAATAACAATAGAAAGAGAACCATGCGCCATTCAGAAAAACAAGATAACCTCGTCCGCGCTTTTAAAGCCCTGCTAAAAGAAGAGCGTTTTGGCTCCCAAGGCGATATTGTCGAAGCGCTGAAAAACGAAGGGTTTGAGAACATCAACCAGTCGAAAGTGTCTCGCATGCTGACCAAGTTCGGAGCTGTTCGTACACGTAATGCTAAAATGGAGATGGTTTACTGTCTTCCTGCAGAGCTTGGTGTTCCGACTGTTTCAAGCTCTTTACGTGAACTTGTGCTTGATATCGACCACAATAATGCACTGGTTGTGATTCACACAGGCCCTGGTGCTGCACAGTTAATTGCTCGTCTACTGGATTCCCTCGGTAAAGCTGAAGGCATTTTAGGTGTTGTCGCTGGAGACGATACTATTTTTATTACTCCGACCCTGTCTATCACAACCGAGCAGCTGTTTAACTCAGTTTGTGACCTGTTTGAGTACACGGGTTAACCAGTTAAATTCATTATTTGAATGAATATCACACTACAGTCACGCCTATATCCATGGCGTGATTGAGATCACATCTTAAAAAAATCATACATTTTGACTAGACATATCGTAAATGACTGATTTTTATACTCTTAAATTATAAACCCTCCTTATTAAGAATTATCGTACTTAGCGATTTTCACTATATCCCTTAACATTCATGTAATTATGTGCCGATTTTTTGCTATTATTCAGCCACTTTTTCAACATACGGATTGAAAAAGATGCCGTTTCCATCAATAGGAAACGCCCTTAGCAACTACAATTGCAAAGGGGTAATAATGAATAAAGGAAGGGAAATTCATGGCATTAAACAAACTTGTTAAGGTTGGCGCAATTGCTGCTGCAGTTATGGGCGCAGGCGCTGTTAACGCTCAAGAGTTCATCACAATCGGTACTGGTTCTGTAACGGGTGTTTACTACCCAACTGGCGGTGCGATCTGTAAGCTTGTTAACAAAGGCCGTAAAGACCACAACATCCGTTGTTCTGTAGAATCGACAGGTGGTTCGATTTACAACGTGAACACTATCCGTGCAGGCGAACTAGACTTCGGTATCGTTCAGTCTGACTGGCAGTACCACGGTTACAACGGTACAAGTAAGTTTGCTGAGCAAGGCCCGTACAAAGAGCTACGTGCAGTATTCTCTCTACACACAGAACCGTTCAACATCATCGCTCGTAGCGATGCTGGTATCGAAGACGTTTCTGACCTTAAAGGCAAACGCGTAAACATTGGTAACCCAGGTTCTGGTGACCGTGCAACAATGGGTGTTGTGATGGAAGCTATGGGCTGGACTAACGATGACTTCAAACTTGCTTCAGAGCTAAAAGGTTCTGAGCGTTCACAAGCACTTTGTGACAACAAGATTGACGCATTTGTTTACGTGGTTGGTCACCCGAACGGATCTATCAAAGAAGCAACAACATCATGTGATGCGAAGCTAGTTTCTGCAACTGGTGCGAAAATCGATGAAATCGTTGCGAACAACCCTTACTACGCATTCAGCTCAGTTCCAGCAGGTATGTACCGTGGCACTGACAAAGACGTAAACAGCTTCGGTGTTGCTGCAACTATGGTAACAACGACTAACGTTTCTGATGACGTTGCGTACAATGTAGCGAAATCTGTATTCGAAAACTTCGATACATTTAAGCGTCTACACCCAGCATTCGCGAACCTGAAGAAAGAAGACATGGTTCAAGCGGGTCTGTCTATCCCTCTACACCCAGGTGCAGAGAAATACTACAAAGAAATTGGTCTACTTAAGTAATCCAAATCTTTGACAACTAAGGGGGCGTATCGCCTCCTTAGTTTATGTCTTTGTGGTCAATGAAATGACTACACTCTATTTTGAGTTTCACATTCTTGAAACTCTTTCTCGTTTTATACCTAAGAAACCCACACAACTGAGCAATATTTCATCTTTTCACTACACTAAAAGATGCTAAATAAAGGTTCTCATAATCATAAATATACGGACCATTTATAATAAGGATAAAGTACATGTCGAAGACAAACACTCCGTCTCAAGATGTGCAAGAAATGGTAGCTCAATCCGACACTGGTGCACGTGCTCCTTCAGGACTACCAGGTCGCATTTTGTGGTTTGTGCCGCTATGTTGGTCTCTATTCCAACTTTGGTACGCCTCCCCTCTACCATTCATTTTTGATTTTGCCGTACTTAACGATACTGAAGCGCGTTCAATCCATTTGATGTTTGCGGTGTTCCTAGCATTTACTGCTTACCCAGCACTAAAAAACTCACCTAGGGACCGAATTCCACCAGTCGATTGGTTACTTGCGCTTGCGGGTAGTTTTTCTGCTGCTTATATCTATATTTTCTATACCGAACTCGCGAACCGTTCAGGCGCACCAACAACGTTTGATATCGTTGTTGCTGTTACGGGCATGGTTCTACTTTTAGAAGCCACTCGCCGTGCTCTTGGTCCTCCGCTAATGGTGGTTGCAGCTGTATTCTTGCTGTACACCTTTGGTGGCCCTCACATGCCTGATGTTATTGCTCACAAAGGGGCAAGCTTAAACAAAGCGATGTCTCACCTATGGCTAACCACCGAAGGTGTCTTTGGTGTTGCACTTGGCGTATCAACCTCTTTTGTTTTCTTGTTTGTACTATTTGGTGCCATGCTGGAACGTGCGGGCGCGGGCGCATACTTCATCAAGGTTGCATTCTCTCTACTTGGCCATATGAAAGGTGGTCCTGCAAAAGCTGCAGTTGTTGCATCAGGTCTATCTGGCCTAGTTTCAGGCTCATCGATTGCTAACGTCGTAACTACAGGTACATTCACGATTCCATTGATGAAACGTGTTGGTTTCCCTGGGACAAAAGCGGGTGCCGTTGAAGTTGCAGCTTCAACCAACGGTCAGCTTACTCCACCAATCATGGGTGCAGCGGCGTTCTTGATGGTTGAATATGTAGGTATCTCTTATGTAGAAGTTATCAAAGCGGCGATTCTTCCTGCTCTGATTTCATACATAGCTCTTATCTACATCGTTCACCTTGAAGCTTGTAAAGCGGGTATGACAGGTCTTCCTCGTCGTCATAACCCTACGCTACTCGCTAGCCTGCTGTCATTTACTGGCACGATTCTAGGTCTGTGTGTCATTAGTGGCGCAGTTTACTACGGTGTAGGCTGGACTAAAGATGTCTTCGGCGATGCGGCAACACCGATTGTTACAGTTGCTCTACTACTTTCTTATGTTGGGCTCGTTAAGATTTCATCTAACTACGCGAAAGAAGGTGCTATCGAGATTGATGCTGAGCTGACAGAAGTGCCTGATCCAGGTCCAACAATTAAATCAGGTCTGCACTTCTTGCTACCAATCGTTGTTTTGGTTTGGTGTTTAACGGTTGAACGCTTCTCACCTGGTCTATCTGCTTTCTGGGCAACAGTCTTTATGATCTTCATCCTACTGACTCAACGTCCATTAATCGCAATGATGTCTAAAGAGGGATCGGTAGCCGAGCAAACTAAAGAAGGTTTTGTTGATCTAGCTGAAAGTTTAGTTTCAGGCGCTCGTAATATGATTGGTATCGGTGTTGCAACGGCAGCAGCAGGTACGGTCGTAGGTGTGGTGACACTGACGGGTATTGGTCTTGTAATGACTGACTTCGTCGAGTTTATCTCGGGCGGTAACATCATCCTAATGCTGTTGTTTACTGCAGTCATCAGCTTGATTCTAGGTATGGGTCTACCAACAACCGCAAACTACATCGTTGTATCAACCCTGATGGCGCCTGTTATCGTGACACTTGGTGCACAAAGTGGCTTGATCATTCCACTGATTGCGGTTCACCTATTCGTGTTCTACTTCGGTATTTTGGCGGATGATACACCACCTGTAGGTCTTGCAGCCTTTGCAGCGGCAGCAATCGCGAAATCAGATCCGATACGAACAGGTATACAAGGTTTTACCTACGATATTCGAACTGCCATTTTGCCATTTATGTTTATCTTCAATACTCAGCTACTGTTGATGGGCATTGATAGTATTTGGCATTTGTTGATGACCATTATCTCCTCGGTTATTGCCATGTTGATATTCTCCGCGGCAACCCAAGGATGGTGGTTTACCAAGAACAAGTGGTGGGAAACAGTCGCACTGTTGGTTCTAACGTTTACTTTCTTCCGTCCAGGTTTCTGGTGGGATCAAGTTTACCCAGCGAAAGTACTACACCCTGGTACTGAGATTGTTCAGATCACTGAAAACTTGAAAGTTGGTGAGGAAATTGAACTTCTCGTTGCTGGTGAGAACCTTGAAGGTGACTACATCTCGAAAACAGTTCGCCTACCATTCGAGGATCGTGCGACAACAGCAGAAGAGCGTATTAGCTCTATGGGCCTAATGCTCAACGATGCCAACGGTCGTATGCTAGTCGATATGGTTGAATTTGGCAGCCCTGCTGAAGCGGCTGGTGTCGATTTTGATTGGGAAATCCGTTCTGTGGTTGTTGATGCAGACCGACCAATGAAAGAGTGGGTATTCGTCCCTGCTCTTATCCTTCTGATTGGTCTGGCGATGAACCAGAGACGACGAGCTCGAAAGGAACAACTGAGCGCGTAACTTAATCAGCCCCATGCGCAGTGTGGGGCTACAATTAAGCTAAGGATGCATTAACTCGACCTGTTATTTGAGGTCACTAAAAGAGAACTCTCAATGTATAAGCAAATTCTTGTTCCTGTAGATTTAAACGACAAAGGCTTCTCAGACAAAGCAGTAGAGCTCGCCGTTTGGCATGCGAAACACTCTAATGCCGAAGTACATCTATTGAATGTATTACCAGGTATTCATATGTCGATGGTCGCGAGCTACTTTCCAAAAGATGCTGCATTGAAAATGAAAGCCGATGTTGAAAATCAACTAAAAGAGTTCGCCGTTAATCACATCGATGATGATGTCGTGTACCGAGTGCACGTGGGTGAAGGTAAGCCTTACTCAACGATTTTAGATTACGCTGAAAGACTGGGCGCTGACCTTATCGTCATGCCAAGTCATAAGCGCTCAAAGATGGATAAAGTCGTTTTAGGTTCTGTCGCAAGCAAAGTGGTACAGAACTCACCAATCAATGTTTTGGTGGTTAAACCTCAGGGTTAAGACTTTGCCACAACTCTTTAAAAGGCGCTCCTTAGCGCCTTTTTTATTGTCTAAGTTCGGTTGATAGGTAATAGCTATCAATATAATCGTTTCAATCCAATTCATTTAATAAGAATAATTCTCAATAATAACCCTATCGAACATACACAACGATTAGGTTATTCCCATGAAAAAGACTCTCACCTTTGCAGCGATTCATTTCACCATTGCGTTTAGCGTTGCTTACTTGCTAACAGGTGACATTCTTATCGGCAGCCTAGTCGCAATGGTTGAGCCGACGGTTAACTCGGTCGCTTTCTACTTTCATGAAAGAGCTTGGCAACAAAGCCGGTTACTACAACGATTGGCGACTTCAGCCAGAGTAAAAACGATCAGCTTTGCAATCGTACACTTTAGCGTAGCCTTTGGTGTGGTGTATTTGATGACAGGTGATGCGTTTATTGGGGGTGTAATGGCAACCATTGAACCAACAATCAATACGGTTGCCTACTACTTCCATGAAAAGGTGTGGCTAAGAAAACAAGAAACCACACCACACTGGCACTGTGTACATGCTTAAATTGGGTAGTGAGAAACGCACATATCTTTATTCAAGCCAACGTGAAAGCGTTGGCTTTGTCCGTCAAGCGTCACTTCCAGTAGGTAAAGATCTTGCGGATTAGGAGAGACTTTATCAGCATAGATTGGGGCTTCAATCTGGAACAAAGCACTCGCATGATCACTTCTGACATCAATCGGTAAATGGTAAGTCATACCATTGAACTTCACCGATGCAGAGATAAGGCCTGGCGAGTAAGTTTTGTAATGGAGATCAACTAAAAACTCACACCCACCACCATGGTGCCAAATTTGCTCAGTTGTAATGTGTTCGAGCCGCACATTGCGAATAAACTGTAGATACGGCACTTTCCATATACCAACTCGAGTATCAATCTTTTGATAAGCCTGTTCGCCTAGAGGGCACAGTTCCACTTGATCCTCTTCGAAAAGCAGAGCTTCCTCTTCCTCTAAGAACAGAATTTCAAAACGGTTACGACCTAACTGCAAGTATGGTCGAATGTCTTTTTTATACTCAGCCTGAGAACCGTCACAGTCGAATACAGCAACACCATTGAGTCGAACTTCTGCATGGTAATCAATACCCGCAATCACTAAGTCAACCGATGGGAACGCCATCATAGACTCATCTACTTCAATGTCGTGCATCAGATGCCACTCTTGTGAAGCAATCTCAGTTTCAGTCAGACTCGTTGGTAGGACAGCACTTAAAGGCGCAGGAAAAGTAATATCATCTTGGGGGATAGATAAATCAGTCAGAGGAGAAACCTGCCAAAGGCCTGCAAGTGAAAGTTCCATATCGTTGTTTAGTCCTAGGGTCTGTTGTGGCACGATTATACTGCTAACTATGCAATAAAAGAACTATGCCAAATGAGACGGATAAAAAAATACCAGCCGGTGTTGGCTGGTATCTAAGAAATTTTAACAAGAGCAGATTACTCTTCGTCATCCTCTTCTTCTGGGTATAGCGCATCTTCGCCTTCGTAGTACGTGCCCCAGCCGTCATAGATGATGTCGTATTTTTCAGCAAGCTGAATCAGCTTCTCAACCTGCTCATCAATCGCTTCTGGATTTAGCGCAGATTCCATTGTCGCATCACAACAAAGCAGTTTGTTGCCATCTTCGTCTTCGGTTTCTTCCGCTTCTAGGACTTCGAAGCCCATTTTGAATGCTTCAACAACCGCTTTCTCTAGCGTATTGAAGTCTTCAGCAAAAAGGTGGTGCTCGATCTCGTATAAAGCGTCTGGATCACTGCCATCTTCTAGTAAGGCTTGGATAATATCGCGAGTCTCTTCCTTTTGAATCTCAATTAATTCTTCAACAGATAGATATTCATCTTCGTGAGACATAAGTCGTGCTCCAGATAGTGACAAAAAAGATCATAATTAACAGCGACGAAATATCGCATGGATCCAGTTAAATTACTACCCAGAATGTCCTTAGATCGAGATCTTTATTGCCACAAACGGACACGATCAAACAAGATCGAACTCACAAGATGAGAAAATTAACATTTTATTAGCAATAGACGAATTCAGAATCTTCTCTCATTCAGTCGAATCCATTCTCAGACCTATTTTTATGCGTTTTTATCTGAACGTGCTGCATATCGAATGAGTAGGGCAAAATGAATAAATACATGCTCTTTACCAATTAAAATCCCCATTTTTGAATAGCTATGCTTAACCTATCCTTGTTTGCTCACTAGTTAAATCAGTTGGATTCGCATAGCAACTCACCCAAGGTCATCTTTGCAACAATAATGGAATTCTATAAATCAATTGGCTAGAGTTTATTTTTAGAATAAATAACCAGACAAGCAACTAAAACTAGCTCATTTATCCACCAACTGAGCTTGCATCTTTATAACAATCTTGTCATAAATACGCTCTGGAATTGATTGTAAGGATACAAAATGAGTAAGTTGTACGTAGGCTCAGAAGTTGGTCAGCTAAGACGTGTGCTATTAAACCGCCCAGAGCGAGCACTCACCCACCTAACACCATCAAACTGCCATGAACTGTTATTTGATGACGTGCTGGCTGTAGAGGCAGCAGGTGAAGAACATGATAAGTTTGCTCAAACACTGACTGATCAAGGTGTTGAAGTTTTACTGTTACACGACTTACTGGTTGAAACTTTGGCGGTTGCTGAAGCAAAAACGTGGCTACTCAATACACAAATCTCAGATTTTCGCTACGGCCCTACCTTCGCAAGAGATTTAAGACACTACCTGTCGGATATGGACAACGAACACCTAGCGACAGTGCTACTGGGTGGTTTGGCTTATTCTGAGCTGCCAATTAAATCTTCGTCTATGCTTCCAAGCATGCATCGCCCACTCGACTTTGTCATCGAGCCACTGCCTAATCATTTGTTTACTCGCGATACCTCTTGCTGGGTCTACGGTGGTGTGTCACTCAATCCAATGATGAAACCTGCACGTCAGCGTGAAACAAACCATCTACGAGCGATCTACCGTTGGCACCCAGTGTTTGCGGGTCAAGACTTCATCAAGTACTTTGGCGATGAAGACCTACACTATGACAATGCAAATATTGAAGGTGGTGATGTACTGGTCATCGGTAACGGCGCCGTACTTGTCGGTATGTCTGAGCGTACAACAGCTCAAGGTGTTGAGAACCTAGCCGCCAAATTGTTTAAGCATGGCCAAGCAACGGAAGTCATCGCCATTGAGCTACCAAAGCATCGCTCATGCATGCATTTAGATACCGTTATGACGCACATGGATATTGATACTTTCTCGGTGTATCCAGAGATTATGCGCAAAGACCTCAATACTTGGCGCTTATCAGCGAAAGACGATGGCGAGATGAAAGTAGAGAAGGTGCCAAGTTTCATCCATGCTATCGAGCAAGCACTTGGTCTTGATTACTTGAAGATCATCACTACCGGTGGCGATAGCTACGAAGCGGAACGTGAACAGTGGAATGACGCCAACAATGTGCTGACGGTGAAGCCAGGTGTCGTCATTGGCTATGAGCGTAACGTCTACACCAATGAGAAGTATGACAAAGCGGGAATTACGGTTCTGCCTATCCCAGGCAATGAATTAGGCCGTGGTCGTGGTGGCGCTCGTTGTATGAGTTGTCCTATCGAACGTGATGGAATCTAACCCCTCACTGAACGAATCGCAGAAAGAGCAAAAGGGTTGATGTTTTTACGCATCAACCCTTTTTAGTTTTTATTCTGTACCACCTACGGTGATTGAATCGAGTTTGAGTGTAGGCTGACCCACGCCAACAGGAACACTTTGACCTGCTTTGCCACACACTCCAACACCACGGTCGATGCTAAGATCATTACCCACCATAGAGACTTGCTGCATCGCTTCAATACCTGAACCAATTAGCGTTGCACCTTTCACTGGTCGAGTAATTTTGCCATTCTCAATCAAGTAAGCTTCTGATGCTGAGAAAACGAACTTACCAGAAGTAATATCAACCTGACCACCGCCAAAGTTTGGTGCGTACAAACCTTTCTCTACCGTAGAGATAATCTCTTCTGGAGTGTGCTGGCCAGGCAGCATGTAAGTATTTGTCATACGTGGCATAGGCAGATGCGCATAAGACTCACGACGACCGTTACCCGTCGGATTGACACCCATTAGGCGCGCGTTCAGCTTGTCTTGCATGTAGCCTTTTAACACACCATTTTCGATCAATGTGTTGTATTGACCGTTCACACCTTCGTCGTCCACATTCAGGGAACCACGAAGATCTTTCAATGTGCCATCATCCACGATCGTACACAGATCAGAAGTCACCTTCTCGCCGATCTTGCCGCTAAATACCGATGACTCTTTACGGTTAAAGTCGCCTTCGAGGCCATGACCAACCGCTTCATGTAGAAGGACACCAGGCCAACCAGAACCAAGAACGACTGGCATCATACCGGCTGGTGCTGCGTCTGCCTCTAGGTTAATCAAAGCCATACGAATCGCTTCATCGGCATAGTGGTACGCGACTTTTGCGCCTTCACTATCAGTGAGGAAGAAATCGTAGCCAAATCGGCCACCGCCACCAGAACTGCCTCGTTCACGTCGCTCACCTTTTTCAGCTAGAACACTGATTGATAGACGTACAAGTGGGCGCACATCACCCGCATAAGTCCCATCAGTAGCTGCCACCAGCATTTGCTCGTGAACACCACTTAAACTGATGGATACCTCTTTAATCAAAGGCTCTTTAGTACGAATGTAAGCATCAAGTTCTTTTAAAAGCTGCGTTTTTTGCTCTTTTGCCCAGCTTTCTAAAGGGTTTACCGCTGAGTAGAAGGCTTGATTGTCACTGCGTTTAAAAGCCTGAACTTGAGCATTTTGACCTTGTTGTGCAATACCGCGAGCAGCAATCGCACTTTGCTTTAGGCCTTCTAATTGAATCTGGTCAGAATAGGCAAAGCCCGTTTTCTCACCCGTAACAGCACGGACACCGACACCACGATCAATGTTGAATGAGCCGTCTTTAATAATGCTGTCTTCTAAAACAAGTGACTCATGCCAGCTAGACTGAAAATAGATATCAGCATAATCAATTTGGCGTGTTGCAATACTTGCGAGCGTATCAGCAATATCCTGCTCGGTCAGTCCCGCAGGCTGTAGCAACGCATCTTCAACGTGGTTTATGGTCATACTTGGCTCTTAATTTTGTAACTGATTATTGAATCGAGCATGCTGGCCGACTGGCATCGCCGCTCTCAATTCTTCTACTTGGCTTAGGTCAATTTCGACCAATAAATTGCTTGGTTCATCGGCCAAACTTGCGACGACTTCCCCCCATGGGGAGATCACCATTGAATGACCCCAAGTCTCTCGCCCGCATGGGTGCACACCGGTTTGATTAACGGCAATCACCCATGACTGTGTTTCTATCGCTCTGGCTCGCAGCAATGCTTCCCAATGCGCTCGACCTGTGACTGCGGTAAACGCAGCAGGGACAATGATCATATTGGCACCAAGACGTGCCAGCTCACTATACAAAGTCGGAAAGCGCACATCATAGCAGATACTCAGACCGAGATGCGCGAATGGCGTTGGATATGTGACAATTTGAGAGCCTGGCGTAAAGGTCTCAGACTCTCGATAACGCTTGTGCCCATCGGCTACATCGACATCAAACATGTGTAATTTGTCATAGTGAGTGACGAGCTCACCCTCAGGCGAATAAAGCAAAGAGGTGGTTGTCACCACATTCCCGCGCCGAATGGGCATACTGCCAATCAGCAGCCAAACAGAAAACTCCTTTGCGATCTGAGCAAGTTCATTTTGAAAAGCACCATCGCCGATAGGCTCTGCATGTTGGTGGTAATCCTTTCTACTGCCGAACACTAGGCTATTTTCAGGAGTCACTATAAAGTTTGCTCCTTCATTCGCTAAACTGGCGATCTGCTCACGAATATAGGTTAAGTTGTGCTGAGGTTCCGGCCCCGATGTCATTTGAATTAACGCTACTCGTTCCATGAGCACTATTCCTTACTTGATTGCGTCGCGCAGTTTATCTGGCAATTTAAACTCACCTCGGCTCCGTGATAGCTCTTTAACTATAGGTGCATCCAGTGGGCCTTTCACTTCATAGTTAACTTGAGTGAAGACCTCTACCACTGGCGAAATCACCGTAGTTATGGCAAGAACATACAAGGCCGTCTGTGGGGTTACCGCAAATGCAGTCAGCACGGGAATACCCGAGGTTATATCTGGTGTGAAGTTAACTTCAGCATCGACGGTTCGTGTGTTGAGGTTCGCAAGGCCTTTGATACTCATCTCCCCTGCCACCGCATCCATTTTGATATCGTTGGTCAGGAAAATACCATTACGAATCGATCCATTTCCGGTGATCGAGTTAAAGGCCATTCCTTTATCGAACACATCGGTAAAGTCGAGCTGCATCTTACGAATAATTGAGTCTAGACTGAAAATACCAAGTAAACGGGCTGCGCCACTGACGTCAGAAATCACCCCTTTTCCCAGTTTAGTTTTAACTTCACCTTGTAAGCTAGAAACTTGACCTGACCATGGTGAACCATCCCACTCAACATCAGCGGAAAGATCAAACGGTGCGCGCTGAATCCCGGAAGAAATACCAAAACGCTCCATCACATCACTGTTGTTTTCACCCGACATGGTGACTTTAAAGCGAGTATGACTATCCGTTTCATTCAATAGCCACCAGCCACCGAAGTCGAACTTATTGCTACCGCTTTCAAATGTCAGCTTCTTCCATTCAAGTTTCTCGCCCTGTCGTTGCAAATCAAGATGGGTTTTCCCCACCTTGTAGCCTTGCAACCAAAAGTCATCAATGGTCAGCGTAATGTTAGGGACCATCTGGTGGAACGAACGTTCGAACTCACTAATGGTCGGCTTCTCATCACGCTCTAGCTGGAACATTTTTTTATCTTTGTACTCAGAGTCTAAAGCCGGAATGTAAACGTGAAGCCTCTCCAACGAGACCGATAAATCATACGGTTCGATGTAACTGGCTTCGCCTTTTGCTTCCTGACTGTCTAGATTCATGTACCAGCCAAGCCCTTTGCGTTTCGCAGTGAAATCGACGTCATTCCATTCAATGCCCGCCACAGTCAATGCTTTTGCATCTAAATCTACGCGATTAGGCAATGGAATCTCTGGCGTATTCATTTGAGCCAATACCGCCGACGATACTTTGTTGTCCATTTCTGCGGTGAACAGCTCAATCCACTGATCTAGATTAAAACTATCTAAACGAACCCTTGCCTGATGACCCGCGACGGGGCTGATCTTAAAACTGCCTTTACCCAGAACCAAATTGCTCGCCGTCAACAACGGTACTTCAGGACGAATATCAATCTCTGTTTGATACTTGAAGTTAGGCAGTTGTAGCCTAGCGGTGATGCTCTCTTGATTACCTGATGCTTGCAGGTGCGCTTTGCCTTTTTCACCGCTTGCTTTGTTAAGTGGTGCTGGATAGTGACTACTTACTAATCTCAGATCAGCAAGCGTATCTATCTGATACGTAAAACCGACATCGTTGAGTTGAATATCAACATCCATTTGCCATGGAGCATGGCCACTAACCGGTGCCAACCATTTCTCGCCGAGGTAAGGTGCTAATGGTTTGGTGTCCCAGTCGCCAAGAACGTTAATAGCCACATTGTAGCCCTGACCTGCATTCTCACCATTAAAGTCGATAGAGACAGGTTGAGTCAGAAGATCAGCGGATAACCCAGCCGCACTCACAACATCATTATCAAATTCAATACGACCAGATACCGTTTCGAGCGTCATCGGGGGCGCTTCAATGGTCACGTGGTTTTTGCTCAAATCCGCATACCCCCACGCGCGAGCCTCTCGCTCAGAATCAAACGGGATATTGAGCTGAAAACTCGACTCTACTTGGCCGTCGACCTGTATGGCTGTTAGCGCAGCGCCAACAGAATCAACCAAAGGTGAGGCCGTCATATAATCACGGACCGCGTTTCCTTGAGCTGTTGCTTGAGCTTCAATCTCGATATGACCACCAGGTGCAAGGCTTGGAATTCGACCGATGATACGCTTTGCCGTCACATCCATTAATGTTGCACTGTGGGAGTCCAAATACATCGCATCATTTTGGAACAAGAGATCGAGCTGCAAATCGGTAATTGGTGGCCAAGCGGTATCAAAACTAAACTTTGCTTGTTTAAGTCCGACCCAAGCTTGGAACATGCCATCGTTATTCTGGTACGGGAAGTCGCCTAATTCGCCATACCAAAGCAGTTTAGCGGTATTGACCTTACCACCTTGAATCGCGGTACTTAGATAATCGGTAAGATCCTGCCCTAACGCTAGCGTTGGCAAATAACGCCATGTTTCCCCGGCATTATAAAGGTCCGCTTCCGCATAAAAGGAGAGGAATGGGCTACGATCGTTGGGGAAATCTAAACGGAATGCGCCAAGCACTTGCAGGTCGGGGGTTGCAGCCGTTACTTTGTCCGCCCACAGGCTCCAGCCATGCTCACCATTTTGCCAAACGATATCCACTTGGCCTTGCCTAATGTTCAGCGGAGCTTGGAAAACATCTCCATACGGCAGGACATCATCGATCAGCGACACGCTCGCTTTGGCTTGTGCGATATCTCCAGATACCGTTGCTGAAAGTTGATGCACACCTGGCAACAGTTCCCACTGCGACATCGAACCTTGAGACAGCTCAGCAGAGTACTTCAGCGTGTCAATGCCACTGCCCATCGACACGCGTACATCTTCCACCAATCCACCAAGGGCAAAGGTGTTGAGCAGTTCACTGGTCGTTTTGGAATCTGGCGCCAATTTAACAAGAGGAGTAATGGCTGCGATATCAAGCTGTGACACATTTAAGCGCCACTGTTCCGGTTGCCATTCAAACGCAATATCGAGCTCTGGCCATTCATTTTCGTCGGTGTGTAATCGAAGTGAGTGAGCATTTACTTGCCAACCTTTATCTTGAGGCTCGAGCTCCAAAACACCTGATTCGATCCACAATTCGTGGCGGTCTCCTTCCTTCCAACTCAGCTCTGACGATTCAAGTTCTAAGTAAGCATTCACTGGCTGACTCTTCTCAAGCGTCAGCCAACTACTAAAGCTGACTTGCCCTTTTTCGATGCCCGTTTCCGTTTTGAGGTATTTGGTTAACCACGGCGTCACCAGTACATTTTGCACCGAAACATAGAACTCTCCGGAAACATCCAGCAAGGAACCATGATCGACAAAATTGGCTTTCACTTTTGCTGAATTCAGCTGCGCATTCGCAAGACTCACTTCGCCATCGGCTAAGTGTTGATTGCCATTGTTATGCCAACTAAGTTTGGATATCTCTAAGTCACGTTCTGTTCCATCAATGCCTAAGAATTGAATATGGGAATCGCTTAACGAGAAACCATCCAATTGGCGCAGCAACAACTTATCTAGCTGCTGCATCACTCCTCTCTGCTCACCTTTAGGTTGCAGCTCCGGCTTTTCTTGCTCATTGGTCGCCCATTGAACAGAGGTAATGTCGAGGTTGAGTTGATAGATGTTTAGATCAGCAACGACAGCTTCTCGCTGAAGTATCGATTGAATTAAATCTATCTCAACTTCGACCGTTTCGGCTGAGAAATGGATTCCGCTGCTTTCAGGCGTGTTTGCTTTCACCCCTTGAAGTGAAATTGAAGGATGGGTATTACGCCAAAAGCCATGAATCGAAGAGATTTCAAATTCCAGTCCCGAGCCTTGATTGACCCAGGATTGAATCTGCGGTTGGAAATGATTGAGCTTTGGTAAGGCTATACGAAGGCCCGTTACTGCAATTGCGAGCACAACTAAAACAGTAACGGTTAACCAAAGCAAAAAACGAGTTAGACGAGTTGCAGTCGAGTTCACAAATACCCTTACATCATCACTACGTCAAACTGCTCTTGAATGTACAGCGGCTCTGCCTGAATCTTCACTTGCTTGCCTATAAAGACTTCAAGTTCCGCGAGAGCATGGGATTCATCTCCCTGCAACGTTTCAGCTACCGCAGGCGAGGCATAAACAACGAATTTATCCGCATCGTAAGCACGGTTCACTCGAGTGATTTCACGCAGAATCTCATAACAAACTGATTCTACCGTCTTCACGCT
Organism: Vibrio sp. RE86; assembly: GCF_013114545.1. Taxonomy (GTDB): domain Bacteria; phylum Pseudomonadota; class Gammaproteobacteria; order Enterobacterales; family Vibrionaceae; genus Vibrio. The sequence continues at coordinate 46,086 of NZ_VTXI01000015.1, forward strand.
GCCACGACCTTCACACGTTGGACACGTCGAACATAAAATATGCTCGATACTTTCACGCGTTCGTTTACGTGTCATCTCCACCAGACCTAACTGAGTAAAGCCATTAATATTGGTCTTAACTCGGTCTTTATCGAGCGCAATTTCTAACGAATTCAGTACTCTGCTGCGGTGTTCATCCGCCGCCATATCAATGAAATCGATAATGATGATGCCGCCAAGGTTACGTAAACGCAGTTGACGAGCGATCGCTTGGGTCGCTTCAATATTGGTGTTGAAGATAGTCTCTTCAAGGTTACGTCGCCCGACAAAAGCTCCCGTATTGATATCAACGGTGGTCATTGCTTCTGTTTGATCGATAATCAGGTAACCACCCGATTTGAGTTCAACTTTACGATCCAGAGAACGTTGAATTTCGTTCTCAGTGTCGTACATATCAAAGATCGGCTTTTCACCTTCATACAGCTCAAGCTTTTCTGTCAGTTCAGGCACATATTCAGAAGTAAACTCTTTTAAATTCTCGAACTCTTGTCTGGAATCGACGAGGATTTTATTCAGTTCAGTACCGACAAAATCACGTAGAATACGTTGTGATAACCCCAGTTCACCATAAAGCGTTGAACGCGTTTTGTATTTACTGCGGCGTTCATTCACCTTTGACCAAAGACGCTTTAGAAATGCGGCATCTTGAGAGAGTTCTTTGTCATCCGCACCTTCAGCGGCCGTACGAATAATAAAGCCGCCATCTTCATCGCAATAGTGACCAACAACTTTCTTCAGACGATGACGTTCTGACTCACTTTCGATACGTTGAGACACACCGACATGGCTTGCGCCTGGCATAAAGACAAGGTAGCGAGAAGGAAGGGTAATATCTGTGGTTAGGCGAGCTCCTTTTGTTCCCAAAGGATCTTTAACTACTTGAACAACAATATCTTGCCCTTGACGAACAAGCTCTGAAATATCACGAACTTGAAACTGTTGCTTTTCATTCTCAGCAACGCATTCAGTATGCGGAACAATATCAGACGCGTGTAGAAACGCGGCTTTTTCTAAACCGATGTCCACAAAAGCAGCCTGCATCCCCGGAAGTACACGGCTTACTTTACCTTTATATATGTTCCCTACGATTCCGCGTTTCGCTTCACGTTCAACATGGATCTCTTGTAGGCTTCCACCCTCTATCATGGCCACGCGAGTTTCACTCGGGGTCACATTGATCAGCAACTCTGCACTCATGAGCGCACCTCAAAATATAAAATTATAAAAATTTGCGCAAAAGCTGGTCAGTTTCAAACAGTGGTAGACCAACGACAGCATGATAACTGCCTTCAATACGTGTCACAAAGCGACCGCCTACCCCTTGAATTCCATAACTGCCAGCTTTATCGCATGGTTCACCCGTTTGCCAATATCGTTCTATTTCTTGCTCTGACAGGGTTTTAAACCATACGTCTGTCGATACAACGACAGTTTCTTGAATCTCGTTGGTGGCAACAGTCACTGCTGTCATCACCTGATGCTTTCTATTTGATAGCATCAATAACATCTGTTTAGCATGCGCTAAATCGTCAGGTTTCTCCAATACTTGTTCATCACACACAACAATAGTATCGGAACCAATGACCACTGATTCTGGTGCTTGGACGACTGCAGCCATCGCTTTATCTTTAGAAAGACGTGACACATAGTCTAATGCACCTTCATCCACCTGGCGGCACTCTTCAACATCCGTTTTTACAACATTAAATGTGTAGCCAAGTTGAGAGAGTAACTCTTTACGTCTAGGCGAACCTGAAGCCAAAATCAGCGGTTTATTCATTGTTTATCTTACATGCCAATGGCGTCTGACACGACGCATTAATAGGAACATCCATGGCCATAAGATGCAGTTAATCAAACCACTCCAAACGGTCACAACATTAAAGCTAACATCCTGAATAAGGTATTCACCAAAGAAGATCAGGACATCCAAAGCAATAGACATCAAACCGATAAGAATCGCTTGCTGCCACAAAGCCATGTTACGAATAACCAGAAAGTTCAACGCGACGAGATAGATAACAACCGACATCATCATGCCGCGAATACCAAGGGTTGAGCCCAGTAGCAGATCCCATAATAGGCCGAGTATTAATGCCGTCCCCACGTTTACGCGATGTGGGAGTGCTAACACCCAGTAGCAGGTAACTAACAAAAGCCAAGATGGGCGAAGTAAGTCTAAAACACCCGGCCAAGGAATCGTTTGTAAGGTCAAAGCAATTAAGAATGAGCCCGCAATGACAAACTTACCTTTTAGTACACTATTTGCCATTTTCTACGACTCCTCCTGACTCTCAGGTAGTGCTTGTTGAATTTTATCTTGACGAGAATCATTCGGCCAGATCAGCAATAAGTAACGTAAGCGTTCAAAATCAACCACAGGTTCAGCTTCAATTTGAGCAAACTCTCGCGCCGTATCTCGAACAACTTCAGAGACATGCGCCACAGGGAAACCTTCTGGATAAACACCGCCTAAACCAGACGTAACAAGTAAGTCGCCTTCAATGATATCTAAGCTGATTGGGATGTGATCGAGGTTAATACTATCCGACTGCCCTGTTCCAGACGCAATCACACGAATATCATTACGAATCACCTGCACTGGAATCGCACTCAAGCTATCAGTAAGCAGTAATACTCGGCTGTTATGCGCCGAGACAAAAGTAACCTGGCCAACAATGCCTTTCTCATTCGCAACTGGCTGACCAACATAGACACCGTCGATCTGACCTTTATCAATCACCACTTGGTGACGATACGGCGAGGTGTCCACAGCCATTACTTCAGTGACAACTTTACGCTCATCACGAATAAATGAGGAACCAAGAAGCTTGCGCAAGCGTTGGTTCTCTTCGCGATATTGATCAAGCAATAGCAGGTCATTTTTCAGGCGCAGGACTTCACGCTTAAGTGTGCGGGAACTTTCCATATAGTCTTGGCGCATGTTGAAGCGCTCATAAGCGCCATCAAACATCACTCGAGGAACATCAGCAAGATACTGAATTGGCGCAACCATACTATTGAGAAGGTAACGTACCTGAGCAAATGCGCCTAAACGACTATCAGCCAGCATGAGGCTGGCTGATAGAATAACGGCAAAAAACAGACGTAGCTGAAGTGAAGGTCCCCGGCCAAAAATAGGCTTCATGAAATATGAGATCCTTTTATCTTGCCAGCTCTAGTACACACTAGAGCGACGTAGATTATTCTTCGCTAAATAGATCGCCACCATGCATGTCGATCATTTCTAGAGCTTTACCACCACCACGAGCAACACACGTTAGTGGATCTTCAGCAATCACTACAGGGATGCCAGTCTCTTCTGTTAGAAGACGATCAAGATCTTTTAGTAGCGCACCACCACCTGTTAGAACCATACCGTTCTCAGAAATGTCTGATGCAAGCTCTGGTGGACACTGTTCTAGTGCAACCATAACTGCTGATACGATACCAGTTAGTGGCTCTTGCAATGCTTCTAGGATCTCGTTTGAGTTCAGGCAGAAACTACGAGGCACACCTTCAGCTAGGTTACGACCACGAACTTCGATCTCTTCAACTTCATCGCCTGGGTAAGCTGAACCGATCTCATGTTTGATCTTCTCTGCTGTAGCTTCACCAATCAAGCTGCCGTAGTTACGACGTACATAGTTAATGATCGCTTCATCAAAACGGTCACCACCAATACGTACAGATGAAGAGTAAACCACACCGTTTAGTGAGATTACCGCGACTTCTGTTGTACCGCCGCCGATATCAACCACCATCGAACCTGTTGGTTCAGAAACACGTAGGCCAGCACCGATCGCTGCCGCCATTGGTTCATCAATCAGGTAAACCTCTCGAGCACCTGCACCTAACGCAGATTCACGAATAGCACGACGTTCAACTTGTGTAGAGCCACAAGGCACACACACAAGCACACGTGGGCTAGGTTTTAGCACGCTGTTGTCATGCACTTGCTTAATGAAGTGCTGAAGCATTTTTTCTGTCACGTAAAAGTCAGCGATAACGCCATCTTTCATAGGACGGATTGCAGAGATATTGCCAGGTGTACGACCTAGCATCTGTTTTGCAGCATGACCGACTGCAGCAACGCTTTTCCCTGCTCGATTGCGGTCTTGGCGAATTGCGACTACTGAAGGCTCGTCAAGAACGATACCCTGTCCTTTAACGTAGATAAGTGTGTTGGCAGTACCTAAATCGATAGATAGGTCATTTGAAAATATGCCACGCAGTTTTTTGAACATATTTCTTCGCTCGTCCTGAAAGAATTTGAAGATAGAAATTGTACTAAATGTACCAATGCCTTGCCGCTACAGCAAGGCATTGAAGTACAAACATGGACTGAAACCCGCAATTTCTAACAGATTCCTTACTTAGGCGAAGAATTTACCATTTTTTATTGCCCGATTAATCCTGCTTCACCGCGGAAGATCACTCGATCATTGCCTCGGTAGATGCCAAACGTCGCAACGGTACTCGGATCTTGTTCGGTCGTTGTAGAATGATCCCAGTGGTAACGTAACCATGGGTACTCATTACTCGTTCCATCTAACTCAAGCCATATTTGAACCTGCTGACGAACATCTGAAGTATGCTCAACGGTGATTGAGTTTGACTCCCCGTTAGTGACAACACCGCCCCCCCCTAAACTGAGATTCTCGGCCGTTGCACCCGTTTCAACCCAGACAACATTGTTGTCGGATTCATTGCTTTCACCCGCAATAGAGTTCATACCAGAATCGGGGGTATTTACAATAAATCGTTCGCCATCCCAAAACTCCACTCTTAATGGGATATTCAATATCGCATTAGTCGTTGTTCCAGCGCTATCTAGTGCGACCCGGCCAAAGCGAATAGCAGGTTGCGATAATTCAGGGTTTCGATAATCAATAACGTCAGGGCCGATACCGATTATTGATATATTTGATTGCAGCGATCCAGCACCATCATTAAATGGACCATCTTCATAACCTTCCCTAATAGGAGCCACTTTTTCCCAACAAATTTCATTGCTGCATACATTCGTGCTCTGAGTCCATGCGAAATTCCCTATACTTCGTCCCGTAGTATTACTCCATCCCCCTCCTTCGGTAAGAGATGACGGGGCATGAAAACGACCTCCATAGTCAACCCCACCGGGCAAAGGTATTTCTTGGACAGTAAACGATGCTGTATGCATGTAGTTTGGGTTACCATAATTTTCTACAGGTTCTGTATTATGATTTAATGCTTCAACATCAAATGAAAGGCTATTGAAAGGCTGATTCATATAGATGAAAGGTTGATTATTAGGTATTCCCCAGGTGTTGTTCACTAGCTCAAAAAACTCAGGATAAAAGCGACCTATAAGTTGAGTATCTGTCACTTCAAGTTGCTCACCTAAATAGTTCACAGGAGTAGTAAACTCCAATGTCCCAACCTCATTCCAACTGTAGGTAGCTGTTAATGTACTTGCCCCTGGAGAAAAATTAGCAGGCTCCAATAAACTCGACAAATTACCCTCGCTACCACCGTTAGGATAATCCAAACGTTTCATCACCACTAAAGGGCCACTATCTTCAGCATAATTTGTTGCAATAGGGTAACCACATTCATCGTCTGTTGTAGCAAACACCAAAGGCCTATAGGTGACATCAAAATCTTTTGCGGATGGAAGAAAGCTCGAGGCTGGATTCGTGAACGACTCACCATCTTCTCCGGTTATGTCACAAATCGCGATTTTCCAAGGTAAGGCTTCAATAATAAACTGCCCTTGGAGTGCGCCTTGCTCTATTGGGCAGTTACCATTGATATTACTACAATCAAAGTTAGGGTCAGGGTCTTTAATATCCACCGCAAGGCGACCAGAGTTATCGAAACCTACTTCCACCTTTTGCACACTACCATTAGAAAAACTCATATCGGTGACGGTTAAACTTCCATGACCACCAACAGGAGGTGTACTGATCGTTGCATTCGTACCCGCCACATCTGAGTCATAGTTCACAGACACGCTCTGACCGTCGTCGCATGCTAAGACCCTAATATCAATAATGGATGTCCTGCCAGCAGTAAGAGGCAATATATTTTGGCCACTTTCTCCCCAAGACTTATTGCTATCTTTAATATCAAACTTATAAGGCACAAAAGACAATGTATCTGTATCAGTCACAGTTGTGCCGTCAACCGTCGCAGTTACAGAGACATCACCAAACTCACCATCAGTACGACTAACATCAAACTCAAAGCGTTTTTCAGTACTATTAAAAGTACCCATACTAAACTGAACTCCATTGGCATTAAGTGTTACCGTTTCCCCATCAACATCATCCATTGGTAGGCCGTCTTGGTCGTAAGGTGTGACATACAGTTGCGTATTATTATCGCAAGTTAGATGGTAGTTGTTGGGTTCGATTTCTATTGTGACAATCGAAGGAGTTGGAGTTGGACTGAAACACTGGCTTTGGCCAACAATGCTTGATTGAGCATTTTTCATTTCAAGCTTGTTAGTTGTTACTGCTCCATGGAGAATCAACTTGTTTTCAGCTTTAATTTCATCAGCTAAAATTCGCCCGTAAAAATCACTGTTCATCTGTTTAAAAGAGACTTTAGCTTTGGGTCCATAGATAGTGAAATCATCTGCGTTTTGCGTACTGATCAGGTCAACAGGATTTTCGAATTTAAGCTCTTTCTTTATCTTCCATACGATATTTTCTCCTAATTCAATCTCGGTGGATGAATTTGTTTTAAATTCATCAAAAGTATAGATACCTGATTGATCAAATATGGAGCGAACATTTGAGTTGGTTTCATATTTCTTGATCGTCAGTCCATATTCTCCAGATTTAGGCTCAAAGAATACATACATCTTTTTCGATTGAGATTGCCCTTGAACCTTCAGCTCCTCGAGGCGTGACTTTATAGTGACAAATATGTGGCCAGTATCGTCGTCAACTTCTGAACGGCATAAGGGTTCAGAGTCATCACTAGGGCACTTACTCGCATAGTTCCAGTGTCCTAAGTCTAACTTGTCGCCCTTATTAAATTGAGGTGATATATTCTCTGGAGTATCAATTCTTCGATTACTTGACTTACAACGGCCGTGCTCACAAGTAAAATCATTACCCGAGTCACTATCGTCACCATTATGTTCAATACTCTTAAAGCCAATTGACAGCTTGTCTTGTCGCTCCGTCGTATCTAGATAATCTGTGACATATTGATCTGACCAACCACCGATAAAGTAAGAGTATGGCGTGCTCGAAGGATAACTCTCAAATTTGAGTTCACTGCCATTCTTCCATGACTGGGCTGGCTGAGGAAAAATATCACAGTAGTCGGGAATTACCGTCTCTGAAGGCAACTCAAATGCGAAAAACGCCGTCCTCTCTGTTGCTTCATGCTCGCGGTCTAAGTTTTGCGGCTCTTCTATCGTGAAAGTAAATTCACCCATATTTCTTTCACATAGTCGAGTCCAACCTCCATCTGGGTCTCCCCCAGGGCCACCATTCCGTCGATTGTCATCAAAGTCATTTCGTTCCTGCATGCGGTGTATCACACCATAATCAGACGTTCCAAGCCCCGTTAATACCGTATTGTTTTCACAAGCATCGATTAAGTGATCTAATGTATTGGTACCAGTATTTTGATCATACGCAGTCGTGGCATTATCAAAATTAAAGGCTAGCCCTTCCCCCGTTGTCCCAGAAAATGGTACGACGGCAAGGTAGCCAATTTCCATACTCCCAGGCGGAGCGCCAAGGTCTTCACCCCGTTCTATTGCGGTCCAAAACTCATCTCTTTGACGGTCAAACCACAATGCAGCAGAGGCCCATGTATCATGACTATTAGGTTGTACTTCTGTAAAAACAATAGGCCGAGCAGAAAAGCGTCTAGGGTACTCGACGTTAAACCAATTATTTTTGGTGCGTCTCTGTCGAGTTCGTCCTTCACGATAAAAGTCTGTTGTCACTCTATCAACATAGATTCTCTGAGTAGGTTGATCTGGATCCATAGTTACCCAACCAGGCTCGGCCACTAAATAATAGATATCTTGCATCGCATGGCTGTTATCAAAACCATCCAGAACCATACGCTGCTGAAATTGAGCTTCAGTCTGCGTCACATTAGTTAGGTTAAGTATGGAAGGGTAATCGCCCATCATATTATTGGCGGTATTCCCTGATGCTAAAGAGGCCTGCAAGACATCGTAATCAATCGTCGACATCAAAAATACGACAGGCTCAACACGATAGTGGTTATTAAATGTGATGGTACAAACGTCTGACTTACAGTCGTCACTATCTACTCGACCAAATTCAAAGCGAGCATCATCGTAGGTGGTAGCATTTGCCACCAAACCAAACAAAGCTAAGAACAGTGTTAACACCAATTTCATATTAATCCCTCAGCCATACTTGTTGGCTGCGCTGAACTTCATTAATACCCGTTCCGCAACTCACTGTTGATTCCAAAATATAGAAGGTTCGAGAATCAAGGTCTCCACGGTCAGTACACTCTAATGCCATTAGTTGGCAGTTAGCTGTCGCACTTTCGATAATCTGATCTTCAATAAACGTTCGTATGTCCCCGTTCAAATTTAATCGGGTTCCAGTACAAATAGCATCGACATTGTCGGTAGTTGGCGTCGGGTACATTACCGTCAACACATATTCATTTGCCGAATGACTCAACAACCAAGCCTGAGTGCCGAGGATTCCTCGATTTGTCGAGTCTCGGCTAGACCAGCTGGTCAAGTTTAAACTCGTCGCTAAATACCCAAGTACCAAAATTACAAAGAGAACGATGAGTAACATGCTGCCATATTGTTTTGACTTACGGGACATTAATCACCTGTATATCTTGATGATAGGTGGAAGACTCACCATTGTTCTCGAATGTAACATTGACATCAACCACCCCATTGTTCTGAACAGTCATTGGTGTATAAGTTAAGGTATTTCCCGTATTAGAGAGCCTATCCGTTACCGTTACGTCATTACGTGTAATCCGCTGACCATTAATACAATATGTCGATAGTTCACCATCAAAAATGAAATGTCGCTGACTGACCGAGTTACCAACAAGTTGTTGTGCGCCACTGACAAAGCTGTAGACATTATCGCCCACTAAAGTGGCGTCGCTGAGCAGAAAGCTGTTTTCCAAATCATCCAAATCGGTCGTCATCCGCGTTGGGTTTATGACTAAACGTGCAGTGGCTGCAGCACCGCTGACAGAATTTGTATTACTGACGATAAAATTAAGGTCCGCGCCTGAAACAGCATAGAAACCTGAGTCTAGAATTGGATAGAATGAGATACAGTTATTGCCATCGTCGTCAAACATATTCGGCACTGCATGACGGATTTCTCGTGACATTTTTTCGAGCACAAAAGATGCTTCGGTTTGCAGTCGATATCGCTCTACAGACCCAAAATAGCCAGTCACCCCAAGATTGGTAAAGCTCGCAACACCTAGCAGTAAAATACCGGTAATCACGATCGCTAGCACCATTTCAATTAAAGTAAACCCTCTCTCCGTCATTCGTACTCTCCTTTAAACGCTGTAAAGGTCACAGGAGTCTGACTACTAGCAGTAATGTTTAACGTGATTTGCTCCAAGTTATTAGCACCGCTCACTGCTTGAACATCAATCGCTAGTTGATAATTGTTATAGCTCGAGTCGAGATTATTAATAATGTTGTCCGCAGCGCTCACTAGCGTCATCAGATCAGTATCAACAGAGAGCATTTCAGTCATCACACTCTGCCCTAATGCAGATGTGCGCGTAAGGTAATGATAGTCGCCCGAATCGGCTAATTGAGGGGCAAGTAAGGAGGTAAAGGTCACCATCGCAACGCCTAAAATAATCGTTACGATCACGGACTCAAGTAAAGTAAATCCCATCATACGTTTCATCACGTACACCCCGCATCGTCTGGAAATACAAAACCTTCGGTATTGATGCACACCCAGACACTGCTCATGTTGTCTGAGGTTGATATCTGAATCGCGACATTGCCGTTAGCCAAAGAAGCACTGGTAGGGTTGCCGAGTAAATTAAATTCAGCTTGAAGATTGTTCGCTACAATTCTGAACTGGTAGTTGTCTGACAATATCACATCACTTCGTTGCTGCGCTTGGTTTAAGGGCAAATCACACGCTTGAACGGAACCTAAACAATTTGTCTGTGTTCCTGTGATGGTGTCAGTTCCTAAAATAAAATTTTGATTCGTATTGATGCCATTAAACTGCATACGATTGACTTGCACTAAGCGAACCACCGAGATGGTCTGATCTTGCAATGCATAGAGCTCGTAATCTTGACGACCAGAAAAGCGCGTAGCAGCAGTCACACTGACGATGGCAAGAAGCACAATAATGACCACCAACTCAGTTAGTGTGAAGCCTTGTTGAGATTGAGTAGGCTTGACTTCCATGGCATACCTAAGTGATTAATTTTGCTACTTAACCAGTATAAAAGAGAATAAACAAGAAAGGGAAGGTTTTGCGGGTCTTTAAGAAGGATTTAGAAATTGGTTTTCAATAGATAAAGAAAAGGCCAGCGAATGCTGGCCTTTAAAATAGCTTAACCTAAACTTAGTTACAGTTTGTAGCTACCACTGCTGCTGCCGCAGGAGTAGTTGTGTTTGGTGACTCAGTGTACGTAACATAACAACCCGTTGCTGCAATTTCTGCCGCTGTCAATGTTCCGTTTTCAAATGTAGCGAATAGTTGGCGTGAACCAGCCGTTGCACCTGAAACAGATGAACTCCAGTCAGCTTCTAGACCTATTACAGCATCAACAATACCATCAGTAGATGCTGTAGGGTAACCGTGAATTGTCATAATACCTTCAGAAGTACTTACCGCAGCAGTACTAGTTTCAATACCTTCAATTGCTGACTTACCGTAAACAATACCTGCTGCACCATCAATCGCGCCTTTTAGACCTTGCAATGAAGCCTGACGAGCATCGCCTTGCAGGTTCAAGAAACGAGGTGCTGCAGTGACTGCAAGAATACCTAGAATAACAATTACCACCACTAGTTCAATTAGGGTGAAACCGCCTTGTCTTTTCATAGTTTAACTCTCTCTATGTTTTAAATGCAGGATTACTGCAACGTTACGGTCACACGACCAGTTTCAATTTCATAAACAAACTGATGATTGCTGTTACCTTCTTGTTGCACATAAGTACAGGTTGAAGCGCCATTATCAGCTTGCGCAGAATACTTAATATTAGAATCCGAATCCGCTTCAGCTACCGTGCCTACTCGCGGCGGGTTCTGCAGCAAGTTTTCCATCAAGTCGATACACGCATCGTCATTTAGACTTGTTGGAAAGCTGCTATTATCGGTATTAATCCCGTATGGATAACCATCGCGGAAATCACCACCAGTTTGGTCCGAGCTTGTCAGCCAAAAATCGACACCGTCGTAATTAACGGTGTTACGCACTGTGGTGTTAATCGTAACAGATGGTCTAGCTTCTGCTTCCCACTGAGCACGTGCGGAAAGCACGCCTGTCGCATAACCACCCGCTACGCCTTCGATGCTGGCTTTTTTAGCTTCATCGGTTACATCCAGAAAACGAGGTAGCGCTGCGACAGCCAAAAGGCCGACGACGACGATTACGACAACTAGCTCTACTAAGGAAAAACCAGACTGTTTGTTAAACATAATAATCACTACTCACTTTTTAGTACACCATATTATACGGATATTAAATAATTGTGCTACCGCATGCATCGTCAAATTTTCAATTCGCCAAAAAACCGACTTTTGTAGAAAAAACGCGTTGAGTCAAAGATATAGATATAAATCGATTTTCACCGTACAAATAACGACATTGATAATCTGACACTGACATTTCACGATGAACATCTATAGGGATTTGTCCCAGTATTCGTTGTTCAGGGTATAAAGCATTAAGCCAATAACGGCAATCTACTTCGTTATCCTCATTGATAGGCTCCAGCCAACCTTGCTTAGAAAAATGCCGTACTTTTCCACCTAATTCGATTTGCGCTTTTTGTTCAGAGAGCAACCATTGCTGCTTGTAATAGCTTGCTCTCTCAACCATGCGTTTACTGGCTACCAAAAAAGCCGTGTCATTGGCTTCATGCTCAACATTTTGCCATGCAAGCATAAAGCTCATCAGTAATACCACAACCACTAATAGCCATATGACTAACCGAGATCGTTCTAAGTTAGTCAGCACACTAGCCTTTGATGGCATCGAGCATTCCCCACATTGGTAAGAAAATACCCAGCGCGAGAATTAATACCATACCCGCAACAATCACCAGCAAGATAGGCTCAATTCGTGCCGTCAAAGTTTTTAAATCATAGTCCACTTCGCGATCGTAAAAATCTGACACTTCTAAAAGTAACTCATCAATCCGACCAGTCTCTTCGCCAACGGTAATCATCTGAATAACCAGCGAGGTGAATACGCCACTATTGATGGCGGTGGAAGAGATAGTTCCCCCAGCCTCAATCGATGATTTCATCTCTAACAATCGATTTTCTAAAAACTTGTTCCCTAGTGCTTCAGCGGAGAGAGCTAAAGATTGGTTTAGTGGAACACCAGCTTTTAGCATAAGTGCAAACGTACGCGAAAAACGCGACAGCTGAGCTCGATTGACTAACTCTCCAACAACAGGCATCCGTAAACGAAACTTGTCCCACTTTTCGCGCCCATCAGCAGTATTAATCCAAGCCTTAAATGCAAACCCAGCACCAACCATTGCGGCTGCCATAGCAAGCCAGTAGTTAACAAAGAATTCGGACGTTGCCATCAGAATTCGTGTTGGTAAAGGAAGGTCGACCCCAAAACGGGCAAACATACTCGAAAATTGAGGGATCACTTTAACGTTCAGAACAAACATCGCAACCAAAATAAAACTGATCACGAACGTGGGGTATCGCATCGCCGTTTTGATCCGTTTGCGTGTTTCAACCTCTTGCTCATAGTAGTTGGCTAATTGCATCAGGGCTTCATCTAAGCGACCTGTATTTTCACCAACATGAATCATCGACACAAAAAGCGAGCTAAACACCTTAGGGTACATCTGCATAGAGGAAGACAGGCTTCGGCCATTAGTTAACTCTTGAGTCACATCCTCAAGCGCCTCTTGTAGCTGCTTATTAGCACTGTTTTGACTCAGTCCTTTCATCGAGCGAAGTAGCGGTACACCAGCTTTAGTTAAGCTGTATAACTGACGACAAAAAATCACCAATACTTCCAACGGAACTGATGGTGAAAAGAGCGTTTTTAGATCCAGATCTAATGCACTTTTCCCACCACCCGCCTTGATGCTAACCGGAATGATGCCTTTGTTCATGAGCTGCTCAATCACCGCATCTTCACTAGGTGCATCTATCTGCCCAGAGACAGATGAACCATCAGATTGTCGACCTTGATAACGAAAACTTGGCATAATCAGACCTAAATGTAGATAGGTTGCTCAAGGCCAGATGAGTCACCCTCACCTAAGCTCATGACTTCACTGAAACTCACAATTCCCTGTAAAGCAAGTTCCATCGCAGACGCGAGAAGTGGCTTATAGTTATCCGATTGACGAGCAACACGTGAAAAGCCAACCGCATCATTAGCACGCAACATGTCCATCATATCTTGCTCTAGTTCGAGCAATTCAAAAACACCCACTCGTCCACGGTAGCCTGTCAGATTACAGTTTTGGCAACCGCGCCCCTTAACGAACTGACTGCCTGCTTGATTCGGAAATCGCTGTGCTAACCACTGTTTACGTGCGTCATCCAGTTCTTCTTCAACCTTACAGTCAGGGCAGACCTTACGAACAAGACGCTGAGCAACAACCGCTCGGACAGCACTTGCCACTAAGTACCCTGGTGCGCCCATATCCATCATCCGCAGTGCGCTATCAACCGCGTCATTGGTGTGAAGCGTACTTAATACAAGGTGACCCGTAAGGGCTGCTCGCAGACCAATTTCTACAGTTTCTTGGTCACGCATCTCACCAACAAGAATGATATCGGGATCCTGACGTAAGAAAGTTCGTAGTACTGTTGAGAAATCAAGGTCAATCTTAGGGTTCACTTGCACCTGACTGATCCTCGGTAAGCGATACTCGACCGGATCTTCCGCGGTGATGATCTTTTTACCTGGCTCATTAAGTTCACTGAGTGCACCATACAAGGTCGTCGTTTTACCTGAACCTGTCGGCCCAGTAACCAAGATCATCCCATGTGGTCGACGCAGTTGACGGCGAAGACGTTCAAGAAGGTGGCTCGGAATACCCGATTCGTCTAGCTTTCTTACGCCAGAAGACTGGTTAAGCAGACGCATTACGACAGCCTCACCATGCTGGACTGGTAACGTCGACATACGAATATCAACAGACTGACCTTTCGCACGAATGTTGAAACGGCCATCTTGAGGTAAACGTTTCTCAGAAATATCTAAGTTTGCCATCAGCTTTAAGCGCAACACGAGAGCAGAAGCGATATTCACCTCGTTCAGCAGGGTCTCGTGAAGTACCCCATCAATACGTTGACGCAGTCGCAATACATTCGCATCTGGTTCGATGTGAATATCCGACGCTCCAACTTGGATCGCATCTTCAAACAGTGAGTTGATCAGTTTTACAACCGTCACCTCTTCACTGTCATCTCCTTCAATACTGAAATCGAAGGCCTCTGTCACTTGGTGCTCAGCTTGCAACTGCTCAGCAAACGAAGCGATCTCTTTAGTACGGCGGTAATAACGGTCGAAACCTTCCACCAATTGTTTTTCTGGTGCGATAACAAATTCAATGCCGTACTGACCAAGTTGAGCCAATAACGCTTCTTGAGCAAACAAGTCTGCTGGGTCGCTCATAGCAACACGTAAGGTGTCCATCTGACGACCAATCACCAAAGCACGCAAGCGACGAGCATGCACTTCAGGTAGCAACTGAACTGCATCTACATCGACATCTGCGCGACTTAAATCAATCAGTGGGATATCAAGTTGCTGAGACAAGAACGTCAGCATCTGGTGTTCACTTAGAAAGCCAAGATCGATCAACGCAGCGCCAAGTTTTAAACCTGTCGTTTTTTGTGAATTAAGAGCTTGCTCAACTTGCTGCTCAGTAATGATGCCTTCTTCAACTAACAAGTCACCAAGACGTTTTCTTAGCTTAATTTTCACTTGACTGTTCCTCTAAACTGCTGATAAGGGCTAATCGATCGCGAATAAACTGTTGAGATTGGCTTGATAAGCCTAACTTAGTGATCGCTTGTTGGTATGAGTTTTTTGCCGCACTTAAATCAAAAGCACGCTCTTGTTGAATAGCTAAGCCAAGCCACCAACGGCCACTCTCTGGTTCTTGCTCCACCAGAGCAGAGTAGCTTTGCAGAGCAAGATCGTCTTGTTTTGCTTTTTGCGCTAATGCAGCGCGCAGAGATAAATACTCTATCGATGCTGATTCGGGCATCGCACTCAGTACCGTTAGCGCCACTTCATTCTGCTTCTCTTTCATCAGCATTTTAGCGAGAGATACACGCAGTTCTGAATCATTTGAATTCAGCACAATCCCTTTTTGCAATGTATCTGCCGCTTTACGCACCTCACCTTTACCATAGTAAAGTGCAGATAATCTTTTTCGCACGTCGGTATTTGAAGGAGTGTAGCGCAGCGCTTCATTATAGCTGCTAAGTGCATCAGCCAGATTGTTACTATCGAGTGCTTTTCTAGCACGCTCTTGTGCTTTAAGTGATAACTGCTCAGGCGTAAGCTCCACTTGCTCAATAACGACCTCACCTTGTTTTGCTGCTACCTCTGGTGACTTAGGTGATGCTTTATGTGGTGTCTCAACTTTTGCCACAAGGACCGGCTTAGAAATATTAGGCGTAGATTGGACAACAGCAGGTTTTACCGCTTTCGCAGGTTCAATCGTTTGAGATACTTTTCGCAGAGTATTTGCTTGAAAGACTTGAGGCTCACTCGACAGGGTTTTACTTGTTGGAGACGTAACATCCACTTCATCGATAGCACTAATCTCAGGCGCTATTGGAGCCACAACGAGTGATGTTTCCGTCTGCGGCGCTTGTTGTGAAATCGCCCAACCGCCTACTGCAAGGCTTAATCCAAAGCTACCGACAACCCAAGGCAGAATCGCCCTCTGCTTTAACGGTTTTACGTCTGCTTTTACGAGCTCTTGCGCATTCATTGATTTGTCTTTCGCAAGTTGGGAAAGCGCACTGTTAATCGCACTCATTGCTTAACTCCACCCCCACAATTGCGGGCTCTTAAATTTGGGTTTACAGCTATCGTATGTGTCGTGAATGGCATCGAACAAGTGTGCGTTGGCCACTTTATTCACCTTCTGGCTGCACGCTAACACCAAGGCTTTGTGACAGATTTGGTTGATAAGCCTAGGATAACCTTTACTCGCTCGCCATATCGCTTTTTTCTGATGAAGCGAGAATAGACCTGCAAGAGAACCTGACCTTTCCAATCGATTATCGATGTAGGCAACCGCTTCATCTAACCTTAGCCCTCTCAGCTTCGCACTGAAGGTAATCCGTTGTCGAAACTGACGTAAATGGTGTTGTGCCAACCGTTCATCCAATTCTGGTTGTCCAAATAGCACTATTTGTAACAGCTTGGATTGCTCTGTCTCTAGATTACCGAACAGTCTGAGTACTTCTAATGCATCATCACTTAACGCTTGTGCTTCATCAACCAAAACAACGACTTGTTTACCTTGCTTAGTCAAATCAATGAGTTGCTGCTGTATATCGTCGACAAGCGAAGTCGGATCAATCGTTTCAATTCCAAGCTCTTTAGCAACGGCTACTCGTAACTGGTCACCATCTAATGCCGGGTTGGGCAGAAAAACCAATTGGATATGCGGCTTAAACAGCGTCACCATCACGCGACAAATCATGGTTTTCCCTGTGCCTACTTCACCCGTCACTTTGATCAAGCCTTCTCCCATTTCAAGGGCAGAGTTCACCGTTTGAATCGCTTCATAGTGAGGCGCTAACCCCAAAAACATGTCAGTGTTTGGGGTCAAATGAAATGGCAGCGCCTCTAATCCGAAGTGATCGAGATACATAACCGTTATTGCTCTTCTGGGAACCACTCTTGGAGGAGGTCACGTGAACGTTCTAACTCTTTTTGCCAAGTATTCACACCAACAACAGAAGGCTTAAGCAGAATAACTAGTTCTGTTTTTTGAGTCAGTTGCGTCGTATTTCGGAACAAATGTCCTAACGCAGGTACATCGCCTAAAAATGGAACTTTCGAGATCTGATCAATTGTATTGGATTTCATCAATCCACCAATCACAACCACATCACCATCTTGTGCGCGGATCACTGAATCCGACTCACGAATAGAACTGCGCGCTAAAGGCAGAGTAATGCTAGTCGCACCAAAACCGATCTCTTTAACTTGCTCATCGACATCAATGACGGCAGGGTGAACATGGAGTAATACATTACCTTGATCGTCAATCTGCGGTGTCACATCTAGAGAGATACCCGAGAAGAATGGCGTAAGTTCAACTTCAGGTGAAGGCTCAGAGTTGTCTCCGCTGCCAACCACACTGGATAGATCTGTAACGTAATATTCGTCCGTACCGACCTTAATCACCGCTTTTTGGTTGTTTGATGCCGTGACTCTTGGGCTAGACAGAACGTTTAGATCACCTTGAGTCGCCATAAAGCTCAATACTGCTTCAAAACTTCCATCAGAAATTGTCACGTTGGTTTGTCCACCAAGTAAATTCCCGATTTGATCTAGTCCCGGTAGACCTGTCGCCGCAGAGCCCAGTCTCTCGATCACAACATCGCCATTGCCAAAAGACATATTTGACCAGTTGATGCCCTGTTGGTAGCCATCACTCAGTGTCACTTCCAATATCTTTGCTTCTAAGATGACCTGACGATGCATACGTTCTTGAGAAGTGCCTAAGAAGTCACGTACTTCTCGTATTTCATCAGGGAACGCTCGAACCGTGATAACACCAGCTTGTGCGGTAGCAACAACACTTTGACCGTTACCAGAACCAATTAACTGAGAAATAGCGGTTTCCAGCTGCGGCCAAAAATCACTTTCACTTGTCGTTTCAATTTCAGTACCACCTTTGGCTGTACTGCTAGAGCTCGATGAAGAACTTGATGAAGATGAATCAGATGACGAGCTTGATGACCCGCTGTCTGTGTTTGTAATTGTCCCAGTTGAAATAGAAGTTAGAGAGCGCCCAACACGCTTAAATTGGAGGTAATCAACAGGGATCGTCACTGTACGAAGACCAGCAGGGTAAACCTGAATCACATTGCCTGTTTTGGTGATGTCATAGCCGTACATATCTTGTACAACCGATAGCACTTCATCTAGCGATACGTCCGTTAGGTTAACAGTAATCTCACCACCGACATTAGGATGAATCGCCGCGCTAAATTCTGTTCCCTTGACCAAGCTAGCAAAGAAAGCCTTAGCATCAACCTTGTTGGCTTTAATCCTGAATCGTTTGATGGTTTGGTTCGACGATAAATCTGTCCCATCAAGTTCTGGCATCAGATCCGCTTCAACAGACGCAGGCAATGTTTCTAAACTACGGCTATTGCTCTCATTAATCGCTTGATTAAGTGCACTTTTCGCTTCAACAGGATCTCTATGCCCCATTGAACAGCCTGCTAATAATGATGTAATCGTGATTGCTATTGCGAGTTTACGCATATGATTCCACTGACCTTAATTCTTTATATCCAGAGAGAAGAGCTCTAATTTCCACTGTTTGCCACCTCTTGTTAAGGTGACAACTTCTGGCTCAATTCTACTTACTCGATAACCGCTGACACTTTCGCCTGCGACAACAACTTTTCCACTCAAAATGGCGCGACACTGATTAGCATCAACGCAGACGATACTTTGTAAACTAGGAACAGAATATCTCACCACTTTAGGTGCAGTCTGACTCTGTTTTGGCTTTTGCCAACCTAACGGTGCAGTAGGATCTTGAGAAGCCCATGCACTGACAGATAAACAAGCCAAAAGCGTAACTAATCCAAATTTAGCCACCAATAAACTCCCGTCTTGTACCTAATGTATACACTTCCAATACCAAACGCGCTTTAGGGTGCTCTTCTACTGCGTATTGAAAATTTCGCCAGTAGTATTTCACAGGCAAACTTTCTAGTGTTTCTAAATACTTAACGATATCAAAGTAGTTTCCAGTTACTTCGAGTCGAACTGGATGTACGTAATAGCTAGAGAGAGACTTATTATCTTTATCACCCACAATTGGCTCTGCAGGTTTCGATACAAGTGACACTAAATGAAGCCCTCTCGAGCCTGCTAATACTTCTTCAAGCAATTGTGCCATCTGACTAGGTGCAATTAAGTTTTCGACAATTTCAGCCAATTGTTGAGAAAGATCCTGACTTTCCGTCATTAACCGCTTGTACTCTAAATTCAGCTCCTGATCAGGATCTTTCTTAAGCTTAGCGGTCATTACCAGAATGTCGGACTCTAGACGCTGTGCACCTAACTTGGTATTCGTAATTTGACTTGAAAGTGATTGAGTACTTTTCATGGCAGGTTCAACGGCTAAAGTAAACAGACCAAGTATTACCAACACGAACCCACAAAGCGTAATCATCCACTTTTCACGAGCGCTCATTTGAGTGAATTTATCGCTCCACTGCTGCCAATGGTTTTGCATCATTCTCCCTCTCGTTTTGTTTTGAGTTCGAACGTAATAACATCGTCATCGTTACGGCCGATTTGTAGCGTTTCAAAACTGCGCCCTACAAGGTTAATTTCGTTCTTAAACTGATTTACCCAATTTGGAATTGACTTAGCTTCCCTTGCCAATCCCTTGAGGTCAAGGGTCGTTGCATTGATTGAAATTGCGCTCAGTGATATGTCATTACGCCCTAGTTCAGCAAGCGAACGCATGATGCCTGAATAACCCATTTGCTGAGAGTCATCGAATTCACCAACTGCATTGAGTGAATTTTTCTTGGCTTCTATCTCAAGTTTAAGCCTTGCGACAGCAGCAACTTTCGCTGGGGTTTGCTTATGCTTACCTAGCCTCTCTGATAGGCTTGCGACTTGCTGCTTAAACTCCGCTTCTTGCGCTTTAAGCAACTGAAGCTGCTGTTCCAATTGGTTTTGCTGATAATGAAAATAGCCAGCGCTCACCAATAATAGCGCCGTCACTGCGCCCCACCCTGCC
The DNA here is from genome assembly GCF_013114545.1 of Vibrio sp. RE86. Taxonomy (GTDB): domain Bacteria; phylum Pseudomonadota; class Gammaproteobacteria; order Enterobacterales; family Vibrionaceae; genus Vibrio. The sequence continues at coordinate 66,324 of NZ_VTXI01000015.1, forward strand.
ACGACATTTTTTAGAACAAAATAATCAGCTTTAGGCTTAAGGTCTGCAGGAAAAAGGTTAATTTGAGGATTGTCTAATTCCCCAACACTCCTTGCCAGTACCGCACCAGACTCTTCACTACTTTGAGATAATGCAGCGACTTTAACACTGAGTCTTTCACCCAATGCTTGGACAATTTCTTGCTGCTCTTCTTCATCACAACAGATCTGCATTTGATGAAGTGACGCCCCGCGTAACTGAGAAGATAAATAGTCAATAGAACGCTGCAGCTCTAAGGCAATACCGTCCAGTTGAAGAACACTACTTGCAACCCCAGTCAATGGTGGAGTCACGCCACGAATCATACGTTGGAAAGCACACTGTTTTTGAACAAAAGCACAAATTCTAAATTGGCCCTGCTTACTGCGCTGCAATAATAAAAAGCTCTCAGCTTCAGCACTTTGTCCCCAAACCTCATCCTCAACGAGTACTCGACCCAACTCCACATTGATCTTATTCAATGCGTCATACAGTCCAGTTATCAATGCGCGCGAAACCACATAAACCTGACGCTTACTGCCCATTGGTAATGGTGAGGAGTCGGCAATGATGTCTGTCACTCGTTCGCTAATTATGTCTTTGATGAGGAATGGCAATGCGCTAGCAAGTTCTTCATCAGGGATATTCGGCTGTTCTATTTGATAGGTCTGATAAAGGTTTGAAGGTAAAACCACATCCAACTTAATATCAGCAACACTATTGTCACGTAGCGCCTTGATGAGTACCTCTTGCCAGGCCACATTTTCAAACTGAATTTTTTGCGGCAGCTCAATACCCGGCAACGATGAAAAAAACAACGCAGTCGGCTGCACAACCACACATACCTGCGTGGCCGTCTGCTTACTGTGTTTAAATTTACCGATCAGTGATTGAATATTCATGTCATTCTTTTAATTTTTGCGCCATCGATTTCTACGACCAACCTGAACTTTATTAGGTATTTTTACCTCAACGTTCGCCTTAATCGTCTCTGGCGTTGGTATCAACTGCTTTTCTGCTTCTAGGTAACGGCCTTGAACGCCGTGCACCCCTAATTCAATGCTAGTTTTGTATTCTTGCTTTGTTCCAACGCCCACAGCAATAACTTGTGTGTCAGTGTCAGCACATGCGCCAATTAAACTCCGAACAAATAGTTGGTTTTCATGACGCTGCTCGATTTTTTTCACTAAGCTGCGATGAAGCTTTAAATAGTGAATGGGTAGCTCTTTCAAATAGTGGGTACTTACAATAGAGCGTCCAGCTTGACCCACTGCGACTTGTCCACCTAAGCCAACAATCATTTTGATCACTGGCCGCATGTAATCTAGGTGTTTTACGACTCTTGCCTCCGAAAACTCGAAAATTAACCGAGCACGTAACTCTGAAGGCAACTGAAGCAGTTCATCCCTAAACCATTTGAAATATTCTCGATCTGCAAAAGGTATCACATGCAGATTAATAGAGTAACTCTTTGAGCTATCAAGATCTTTTAAATAACGACCAATCGCCGTAATTGAGGATTTATCAAGCACCGATTCATAACCAACCGACTCAATGGCCGAATGAAAACGAGAGGCTTTTATGACCCCTTTTTCCGGATCATTAATTCGAGCAAATAGTTCATAATGATCAAACTGCTTACTATGTTGCTTGTCTAGTAGATAGCAAGACTGAGAGAAGATGTAGAGTTGGTCCGGCTTTAAAGCCATATCAAACAATGTACGCCAACGAACACTGCCTCTCTCATCGTCATTAGTATGATGCTTTTGAAAACGGCTCCAAGTATTATTTCGCTGTAGTTGCGCGCTTTTCAGGGCAGTTTCAGCTTCATCGATAATACGAGTAGCACTCTCACCCTCGTGATACATACTGACACCAATATGTACCCAATCATCATAAGAGAGAGGCTGAGGTGGTGATAATTTAGTGAGCTGTTTCAAACACTGATTAGCAATGTTTGAAATCTCTTTGCTTGATAAATGCGGTGCAAAGATCGCAAAGTCAGAACTATAGTAACGCGACAAAATAACATCAGGGTAACGTTGAATAACGTTGGTCAATCCTTCACCAACTTCAATCAAAAACTCATTCGCGACTTGCTTGCCTTGCTCTTCTTCTACATGATCCCAGTCATCGATGCGCAATAGCATCACCCCGCCACGAGAACCATGTTCTGATAAAGCCGATTCGAGCTTACTATCAAACAAAACACGATTAGCGGTTCCGGTCAGTTTGTCCATGAATGTCTGGGTTCGAATGAAGGTATCAAAACGACTGCGCTCTTGACGAGCGTCTTGCAACTCTTCAATTAAGCGATCAAGCGCTTCACTGGCCGTATAAGGCCATTCTCGAAGATCGCCTTTGGCATGCTCTTCAACTCGACCAGCCAAAATCATTCGTCCACGCTCTTCAAGCAGTTCAGAACCATAGAGTTGCTCTTTTAGCCACTTAAGCCCTTGCATTAAACAAAAGACAATTAACCCTACCGCTAGAGTAATCGACCACAGTGCCTGCATCGAGTAGCCATAACCAATGTATGGGGGGACGGCTTTGAAGCGAATACGATACCCATCGTTGCGTTCAAGGGTGTATTCAGCATCATGTAAAAGAGCTTCATCTATTTTGGACGAAGTATCTTTAAAACGATAAATCACCCCATAAGACGATAATAATTCCATCTCCACAATGTTAGATGCTTGCAACATTTTAGGCATCCAGCGCTGAAGAGAATAAGCAGCGTCAGGATCTTCCATCTCTCTATCCACGACATCGACAATGCCTTTTAGAGAGTGGTCTAAGTACTCTTGTCCTAAACGTTTGAACGATAATGTGCCTCCTAAGAACAAGATAAACATAGCGCTAATGACGATGACAGTCACAAACGCTACTAATCGAGTACTTAGTTTTAAGGTAGGGGTATACCTCATCAGTGAAAAATCCTTTTTCAATAAAAGACATCATTCTTATCGGGATGGTAACCCATATATAATGAGTTTACTATCGTTTAACAATGGACTTACGTAAGAAGTACATTGCTTCACTTCATAATATAAAAAAGCCGCGACATGCGCGGCTTTTTTCCAATAACAGACACTTAGAATGGGATGTCGTCATCAAAATCCATCGGTGGCTCATTGTATTGAGGCTGAGCTTGCTGAGGTTGAGACTGAGGCTTCTGCTGCGCTGGTTGATGTTGCATCGGCTGTTGAGGCTGACCCCAACCACCTTGCTGAGGCTGAGATTGACCCATACCTTGTGCTGGAGCACCACCTTGGGCACGGCCACCTAGCATTTGCATAACACCGTTAAAGCCTTGAACAACCACTTCTGTTGTGTAGCGATCTTGACCGTTTTGGTCTTGCCATTTACGAGTTTGTAGTTGGCCTTCAACATACACTTGAGAACCTTTACGTAGGTACTCACCCGCAACTTCTGCAAGCTTGCCAAACAGAGCAACACGGTGCCACTCAGTTTTTTCACGCTGCTCACCCGTTGCTTTATCACGCCATGATTCAGACGTTGCGATAGTGATATTTGCCACAGCACCGCCATTTGGCATGTAACGTATCTCAGGGTCAGAACCCAGATTTCCGACTAAAATAACTTTGTTAACTCCACGGCTAGCCATGTTTCACTCCGTCCAAAATTGATGTTGATGTAGAAATAGCGCGCTAGGATAACACGCTTTGCGCTTGGTACAAATGTCTCTACCAACAATGTCCTTTCATCACAACTTTCAATATTATACAAAATGTAATTTTGGAGACTACTCAACTGATAACCAATCTGAGTAATAGGTTAATTACCGTTTGCTATGAAATAAAACGCAAACACCACACCTAGATTCGCACTTAAAACCCTTATGCTTCATTGTGCATAAACACAACAAAACGTCAGATAGCAAAAGGAATTGAAAATGGCTAAAAACAGTTATAGCAGAACCATTTACTTTTTATGTGAAGATGTCAGCGCAGACTATCCAACTATCAACCAACTTGAGCAACAGATAGGCCAACCTATCCCACGCATTATTCCTCAAGACTTACTGCTCGCACTGCAGCAGCATAAACATCGTATTTTAATGATAGACCATCAAGATTATCTCAACATTAAAAGCCAAATTCGTGAATTGCCGCTGGCTGATAAGTCGTTTGAAACTATCATTTTCAATCTCTCTCACCGCTTAACAACCGATGAAGTCCTCTCCTTTGGTCACTTAAAGGGGCTGTTTTATCAAGAAGAGACCATCGATGTGATAGCCAAAGGGTGCGAAGCGATCATCAATGGAGAAAACTGGTTACCAAGAAAAGTGGTTGCTCAGCTGCTATTCCACTATCGAAACATGGTTGAAACTCAAACGACACCCGCGACTGTCGACCTCACCACTCGTGAGATTCAGATCTTGCGTTTTTTAATGACAGGGGCATCCAACATACAAATAGCAGATGATATGTTTATCAGTGAGTTTACGGTCAAGTCCCATTTGCAGAAGATATTCAAAAAGCTATGTGTAAAGAACCGCGTGCAAGCCGCCGCATGGGCCAAGCAACACATGCAGCCATTGTCTTAATTGTTTAACACACCTTAACTTTTTAAACGGAATATTGGCGTATTCATTATCTATTCACACAAACCATGATATTGTTGCGCCAATTCTATGAGAAATAAAAATTTAAAGGGTTTAACTATGATCAAGAAGTGTCTGTTCCCTGCCGCTGGCTACGGTACACGTTTTCTACCTGCAACTAAATCGATGCCAAAAGAGATGATGCCAGTGGTAAACAAACCACTGATCGAATATGGCGTTGAAGAAGCGATCCATGCAGGTATGACCGGTATGTGTATTGTGACTGGCCGTGGCAAACACTCAATCATGGACCACTTTGATAAAAACTACGAACTAGAACATCAAATCAGCGGAACCAATAAAGAAGATCTGTTGGTTGATATCCGTGACATCATTGACTCAGCAAACTTTACCTATATCCGCCAACGTGAAATGAAAGGTTTAGGTCATGCCATTCTAACCGGTAAAGAGCTGATCGGTGACGAACCTTTCGCTGTTGTGCTTGCCGACGACCTTTGTGTCAATGAGCAAGAAGGCGTTCTCGAACAGATGGTGGCGCTATTTAAGCAATTCCGCTGTTCAATTGTTGCGGTACAAGAAGTACCCGAAGATGAAACACACAAATACGGCGTTATCTCAGGAGAGATGATCAAAGACGATATTTTCCGTGTTGATGATATGGTAGAGAAACCAGAACCGGGCACAGCGCCAAGCAACCTTGCAATCATCGGTCGCTACATTCTGACTCCAGACATTTTCGAGTTAATCGAAAATACCGAACCTGGTAAAGGTGGTGAAATCCAGATTACCGATGCGCTACTAAAACAAGCCAAAGCGGGCTGTGTATTAGCTTATAAATTTAAAGGTCAACGTTTTGACTGCGGTAGCGTTGAAGGCTATATCGAAGCAACTAACTACTGCTTTGAGAACCTCTACTTAAAAGACACTAAGAAATCTGAACTGGGTAAACAAAAAACAACCAAAGAGAACGCATAACGCGAACTGATTTAACCGTATATCCCCAAGGCGACTTATTCTAGTCGCCTTTTTTGTTACTGTTTTTTTATCCAGTATTTATTTGCACATTTCTCACACTATGTAATACTTAGCCAACTTATTTTTGCATAGAGTGATAAGAATGGATCAGATCGAAGTTCGTGGTGCTCGCACCCATAACCTGAAGAATATCAACCTAACCATCCCTAGGGATAAGCTGATTGTAATCACTGGTTTATCGGGTTCAGGTAAATCTTCTCTCGCCTTTGATACACTCTACGCGGAAGGCCAGCGTCGATATGTAGAATCGCTGTCTGCCTACGCACGCCAATTCTTATCCTTAATGGAAAAGCCAGATGTCGACCATATTGAAGGCCTCTCTCCTGCTATCTCTATCGAGCAAAAATCGACCTCTCATAACCCACGTTCAACTGTCGGTACCATCACTGAAGTCTACGATTACTTACGACTGCTGTATGCGCGTGTCGGTGAGCCTCGTTGTCCAGATCATCATGTCCCATTAGCTGCTCAGACTATATCTCAGATGGTCGACAAGGTACTTGAACTTCCCGAAGGCTCAAAAATGATGCTGTTGGCACCTATTGTAAAAGAACGCAAAGGTGAACATGTTAAAACACTTGAGAATCTTGCAGCACAAGGGTTTATTCGCGCACGAATCGATGGCGAAACCTGTGATCTTTCCGATCCACCGACGTTAGAGCTTCACAAAAAGCACACTATTGAGGTCGTCGTTGATCGCTTTAAAGTACGCAGCGATCTTCAACAACGTTTAGCCGAATCCTTTGAAACGGTGCTTGAACTCTCCGGTGGTATTGCCGTAGTCGCTCCAATGAATGGAGATGGTGAAGAGATCATTTTCTCAGCTAACTTTGCTTGCCCTCAATGTGGATACAGCATGCAGGAGTTGGAACCTCGTCTATTTTCATTCAACAATCCAGCAGGAGCTTGCCACACTTGTGATGGGCTAGGCGTTCAACAATATTTTGATCCAGATAGAGTCATCGTTGATGATTCATTAAGCCTAGCGGAAGGGGCAATTCGAGGATGGGATCAAAAGAACTACTACTACTTTCAGATGCTTTCTTCACTGGCCGAGCATTATGGTTTTGATCTACATGCGCCATTTAACTCGTTACCTAAGAAAACGCGCGATATCATTCTAACCGGTTCAGGTCGCACAGAAGTCGAGTTTAAATACATCAATGACCGCGGTGATATCCGTGTTAAGCGCCACCCATTTGAAGGAATACTTAACACCCTTGAACGTCGCTACCGCGATACCGAATCTAACTCCGTTCGTGAAGATCTCGCCAAGTATATATCGACCAAGACCTGTTCGAGCTGTGATGGTAGCCGCTTACGCTTGGAGGCCAGAAATGTATTTATTGGCGATACCACGCTGCCCGAAATTGTTGAGCTTAGCATCGCCGATGCACTGAGCTTCTTCGAGTCACTGAACCTTGAAGGGCAACGCGGGCAGATTGCTGAGAAGGTGATGAAGGAGATCAACGACCGATTACAGTTCCTCGTCAACGTTGGTCTCAACTACTTAAATCTTTCACGCAGTGCTGAAACACTGTCAGGTGGTGAAGCGCAGCGTATTCGCCTAGCTAGTCAAATCGGAGCAGGCTTAGTGGGTGTAATGTACGTCCTTGATGAACCTTCCATTGGTTTGCACCAGCGAGACAACGAACGCCTGTTAAAAACACTGACTCACCTGCGAGATCTAGGCAATACAGTACTGGTTGTAGAACATGATGAAGATGCGATTCGCATAGCTGACCATGTGATTGATATCGGCCCTGGCGCTGGCGTGCATGGCGGTAATGTTGTCGCAGAAGGGACAATGGAAGAGATCGTCGCCAATCCAAACTCTCTGACTGGTCAGTACCTCAGCGGTAAAAAAGAAATCGCGATACCAGAGAATCGTACACCAATCGACAAGAAAAAGGTCGTTGAGCTTATTGGGGCTACCGGCAACAACTTGAAAGATGTGTCATTGAAAATTCCAGTCGGCTTATTTAGCTGTATTACTGGTGTGTCGGGTTCAGGTAAATCAACACTAATCAATGATACGTTCTTCAAAATTGCTCACACGCAACTCAACGGCGCCACAACCGCAACCCCTGCACCCTATAAAAAAATCAACGGTCTAGAGCACTTTGATAAAGTCATTGATATCGACCAGAGCCCTATTGGTCGTACTCCACGCTCAAACCCTGCTACTTACACAGGAATATTCACGCCAATTCGTGAACTGTTTGCAGGCACACAAGAGTCTCGCTCTCGAGGTTACAAACCAGGGCGCTTTAGCTTCAACGTACGCGGTGGACGCTGTGAAGCGTGTCAGGGAGATGGTGTTATCAAAGTAGAGATGCACTTCCTGCCAGACGTCTATGTTCCTTGTGATGTGTGTAAAGGTAAACGCTACAACCGTGAAACGTTAGAAGTTCATTACAAAGGGAAAACCATTGATGAAGTGCTCGAGTTAACCGTAGAAGATGCTCGCGAGTTCTTTGACCCAGTACCTGTTATTGCGCGTAAACTTCAGACGTTGATGGATGTGGGTCTCTCTTATATCCGACTTGGTCAAGCAGCAACAACGCTTTCCGGCGGCGAGGCTCAACGCGTGAAACTTGCTCGTGAACTGTCAAAACGTGATACAGGGAAAACGCTCTATATTCTCGATGAGCCCACAACCGGTCTTCACTTCCATGATATTCAACAACTGTTAACCGTGCTTCATCGCCTACGCGACCATGGTAATACTGTTGTTGTGATAGAGCACAACCTAGATGTCATTAAGACGGCCGACTGGATTGTCGATTTAGGGCCAGAAGGAGGACAAGGTGGCGGTGAAATTATTGCAACAGGTACACCTGAAGATGTGGCTCTAGTCGAAGGCTCACATACTGCTCGGTTCCTCAAGCCTATGTTAAAATAGCAATTAATTGTAAGATAAACAGACCAGAGAAGCGTATCTCTGGTCTGTTTTTTTAAGGGTGTTGTATTTATGGCGACTACGCATGTAACAGGGACAGAGCTTGAGACTAAGGCGCCGAAGCTTCCTTTGATCAAACCTTTCTTGGCTTCTATTGGAGTAGTCTACCTACTCGCAATGCACTTTTTTATGCCTAATCCAGGTGGATCTGGGCTTGCGCTTGCATTCAACCCAGCCACATGGCTCGGAGTTGCATTTGCATTAGCCATTGGCCTTTATCAAGTCGGCACCAATGGTACTTTTAAATACAACAAGCTGACGATCGGCTTGTTCCTTTGCTGCGTCATGCTCACTCTTCCAGCGCTGTACACCAATTCAAACCTATCACTTTCTATTGGTCGCTTAGTCGGTTTATGGGTTGGCTTGTTACTCTTTGTCACCCTTCAACAATTTCGTTTCAGCAATAAACAGAAGCAACGCTTGCTTTGGTTTATCACCATAGCAGTCTTCATAGAGGCCCTGTTTGGATGGATTCAGTTTTTTCTACTCGAACCAGGAAACCTCTTCGGCTACAACACCGTAAAAAATCGCCCTTACGGCATATTTCAGCAGCCCAATGTCATGGCAAGTTTCCTAGCAACCGGACTGGCTTTATCGGGTTACCTGCTTACCCGCCACCCGTGTAAGTACGGGAGAAAAGTGAGTGAGGTAGCACTACTCTATTTGATGCCAATTGCGACCATTCCTCTGCTGATATTTTTAGCATCTCGAACTGGCTGGCTTGCGGCTCTCCTCTCGATAGCCTTTTTATTACCTTACCTCTATAGATTCGCAACAAGAAAACGATTTTTGGGTTGGTCACTCGCCATTATTGCCGGCCTTGGAGTCGGGGTTGCCCATAATATGCTTGCAGAAGAAGGGTCACTGGCTGCAAAGAGGGCTCACATTGAGAGCCCAAGGCAGTACACCTTCCCTCAAGCGCTCGATATGCTGATCGAAAAGCCATTTACTGGTTACGGTTATGGTCGCTTTGAACCTGAATATATTGTCTACACTGCGCGTCAGCATCAGCTCAACCCTAACTACAAACCTGGGTTAGCCTCAATGGATCACCCTCATAATGAGTTACTGTATTGGGGGGTAGAAGGTGGGCTATTGCCGATTATGGGGATTTTACTCGCGGCTATTTTGGTTCTATCACGGATAGCACAAGGCACTAAAGGCAGTCGTCTGGCGCTTTTCGCTCTATTTGTTCCAATAGTCCTACACAGTCAGCTTGAGTACCCATTTTATCACTCAGCCATTCACTGGATTACCTTTGTCATTCTGCTCTATTGGGTTGATCAGAGAACAGCCTCGTACCGACAAAACTCCTTAAGCTTTGTGTCTCAGACCATACTTAGGGTATTGAGTTTAGTCGTGCCCATCATCACCAGTTTCTATATGCTGAGTACACTGCATACCAACTATGTACTGACCAACTTTGAGCGATCCCACCCTAAAAATCCTGAGATCCTCGAGCTAGTTTCTAACCCTGTGGTTTGGAAAGACCGTTACGATTGGGACATTTTCAGTACCTACCTCAATATTGGTCTATATCAACAAGATCCTAAGTTTATTCAACCTTATATCGATTGGTCATTAGAGATCATTGAAAATAAACCGCGTCCTGCGTTTTACAACAATCTTATTCTTGCTTACCAAGGGTTGGGGGACAGCGTTAAAGCAGAGCAGATTCGGCGCGAAGCTCAATTCCTATTCCCTAACCGCGACTTCTCAGATGTTCAATATATTCCACCGAACATCGATGCCCTCAAAGCAGACGCAGAGCAGCAAGAGTAACGAAACGAATAAAGGCGACCAAATGGCCGCCTTTATTTGTTTCCCACTCTACTGTGCGAGCGACTCTTCTAATGCTCGCAAGCATAAAGCGACATTTTCTGCTCGCGCACCATACCCCATCAAGCCGATACGCCATGCTTTGCCAGCCAAAGCACCCAAACCAGCGCCAATCTCAAGGTTATAGGTGTTGAGTAGATGCGTGCGTACTTTCGCATCATCGATACCTTCAGGAATATAAATTGCGTTAAGCTGAGGAAGACGTAAGCCTTCTTCTACGACAAACTCGAAACCGAGCTTTTCAAGCCCTTGCTTTAGTTTTTCATGCATATCACGATGACGTTGCCAGGCGTTCTCTAGACCCTCATTTTTCAAAATTAGCAGCGATTCATGCAGCGCGTATAGACTGTTTACTGGAGCAGTGTGGTGGTAACTACGCTTACCTTCACCACTCCAATAACCAAGCACTAAACTTTGGTCTAAAAACCAACTTTGGACAGGAGTGGTACGTGACTGGATTTTTTCAATGGCGACGGGTGAAAGTGTGACAGGCGATAAACCCGGTACACACGAAAGGCACTTTTGGCTGCCGGAGTAAACGGCATCCAGCTGCCATTCATCGACTTTAAGAGGCACGCCACCTAACGACGTTACGGCATCAACAATGGTCAAGACACTATGTTGCTTCGCCAGTTTACCGAGCGCTTGCGCATCACTGCATGCGCCCGTTGAAGTTTCAGCATGAACAAACGCTAGGATCTTCGCGTCAGGATGTGCGATTAACGCTTGCTCGACTTTATCGACCGAGACAGGTGTTCCCCACTCGTCATCGACGATGATGGCCTCCCCACCGGCACGAATAACGTTTTCACGCATACGATCGCCGAACACCCCATTGCGACAAACAATGACTTTATCGCCTTGCTCAATCAGGTTAACAAAACAAGTTTCCATACCCGCGCTACCAGGTGCAGATACGGCGATCGTAAACTCATTCTCGGTTTGAAACGCATACTTCAATAGCGATTTAAGCTCATCCATCATACCGACAAACAATGGGTCTAAATGTCCAACCGTTGGTCGACTCAAAGCCTGTAATACTTGAGGTGAAATATCTGAAGGCCCCGGTCCCATCAGGATACGGTGCGGGGGGATAAAACTTTGAATCGTCATTGGCAGCTCCTTGATCTTCTATTTATCGTTATTGCTCTTGTTTCTACTCCACATTAATTCAAATTTAGAGCCGCAGCAATTAGGCCAAAGTATCGAGGTCAAACCAGTGTCACAAGTTTGTTAATTTATAAATGACATAAAGTTACAAATTATCGTTGACATAGTTCACATAAAAACGTTCAATGCTGATTGTGTGGTGAATATTTATCCCATACAGCAAATTATTTTGCAGAAGAGGAGCACTGCCCAGGTAGATATGTTGTGGAGCCGCAATTCCGATACAACCTATTGAGGGGGAGTAGTGCCGAGGTAGATAAAAGTTGCAGGCTTGCATCTATCGGTTGCTAGGGTTGAATCCCTACGACTGTCATCAGCTCAGACTGATGATGAGCTTCTGAGGTATACATTTCAAAAAGAACACCTCTCTTTCGCTCAACTCTCTTCATCAAAGCAAAAACATTGGATGTTGGTATAGCTACCAAAATTTTATTTTAGGAAGTCGTGGGAGATACGCTGTGAGCAGTTTTAATGTAGCTAAATTTGGTGGAACTAGTGTTGCTAACTTTGAAGCAATGAGCCGCTGTGCTGCAATTATTGAAAATAATCCAAACACTAAGCTTGTCGTCAGTAGCGCATGCTCAGGTGTTACCAATCTTTTGGTCGAGCTAGCCAATGGTGTCCAAGATCAAACGCGCCGTAGTGAGGTGTTAACCAAACTCGCTGAAATTCACCAAGCTGTTTTAAATCAACTTGAAGACGCTTCTCAAGCGGCAAGTGACGTGTCAGCAATTCTAGATACAGTGACGAGCCTTGCCGAAGCCGCATCGATTCAATCAAGCCACAAGCTTACTGACCACCTAGTCGCGTGCGGTGAATTGATGTCAACTCACCTACTAACCCAGCTAATGAAAGAGCGCGGTATCAATGCAGTTCGCTTTGATATTCGTGATGTTCTGCGTACTGACAGTAATTTTGGCAAAGCTGAACCTGAGTTGGAACGTATCAGCCAGCTAGCACAAGAATCTCTTATTCCACTTTGCCAAGATTTCGTGGTTGTGACTCAAGGCTTTATTGGTTCCGATGAAGAAGGCAATACCACGACACTGGGTCGCGGTGGCAGTGATTACAGTGCTGCACTTATTGCAGAGGCCGTGGAAGCTTCTGGTCTAGAAATTTGGACAGACGTTCCGGGCATCTACACGACAGATCCACGTATCGCGCCAAAAGCGTCACCTATTGCTGAAATCAGCTTTAGTGAAGCATCTGAAATGGCAAACTTTGGTGCAAAGATCCTCCACCCATCAACCTTAGTGCCTGCACTGCGTCATGATATTCCAGTCTTTGTTGGGTCATCAAAAGAGCCAGAAAAAGGCGGCACTTGGATTCGTCATCAAGTAGAAAGCTCGCCACTATTTCGCGCGTTGGCTCTACGCTGCAACCAAACCATGGTCACACTACGCAGTGCGAAAATGTTCCACGCTTACGGCTTTTTAGCCAAGGTGTTTGAAATCCTTGCTAAACATAAAATCTCTGTCGATTTGATTACCACATCAGAGATCAGTGTGTCGTTAACCCTCGACCAAACAGACACATCGGGCGGCGCACCACAACTGCCAGAAGCGGCTCGATTAGAGCTTGAAGAGCTGTGTACGGTTGAAGTTGAACACAACCTTTGTTTAGTTGCCCTAATCGGTAACAACATGAGTGAGAGCAAAGGCTATGCTAAACAAGTCTTTGGCACACTAGAAGACTTCAACTTGCGTATGATCTGCTATGGAGCAAGCCCACACAACTTGTGTTTCCTTGTTCACGAATCGGTGTCCAAGCAAGCGATTCAAAAGCTGCACACCGAACTTTTCGAAGGCTAAAAACAAGAAAGGTTGATGCAAAAACATCAACCTTTTCTTTTTGTCACTCCCGAAATGGAGTGACCGATATTGAATACAAGAAAGCGACTACTCGCCCGCGACCTTCATCGACTCAAGTAAGATTGAACCAGTCTGAATTTGAGAGCGTGTCTCGACATCACTGCCAACCGCAACAATCTGGTTGAACATCTCTTTCAAGTTGCCTGCAATGGTAATTTCAGACACAGGGTATTGGATTTCACCATTTTCAACCCAGAAGCCCGCTGCGCCGCGTGAATAGTCACCCGTCACGATATTAACGCCCTGACCCATGGTCTCCGTGACAAGCAGACCTGTGCCTAGCTCTTTCAGCATCTGCTCAAAGTTTTGTCCCGTCGAGTTCACAAACCAGTTGTGGATACCACCAGCGTGTCCAGTTGGCGTCATATTCATCTTACGTGCGGCATAACTAGTCAATAAATAAGTGGCGAGTTTACCATCGGTAATAATTTCGCGATCTTGTGTGAAAACACCTTCACTATCAAATGGGCTCGACGCGAGTCCACGCTGCACATGCGGGCGCTCTGACACATTAAACCATTCAGGAAGAACCTGTTTACCTAGATGATCCAATAAGAATGACGACTTACGGTATAAGTTACCGCCACTGATGGCCATCACTAAGTGGCCAAGAAGCCCTGTTGCTACATCTGCAGCAAACATCACTGGGTACTGACCCGTTGTTAGTTTTTGCGCATCTAAACGACTGATGGTCTTTTCTGCCGCTTGTTGGCCGACACTTTCTGGAGTCCAAAGCTCATCTTTATGGCGTGCAACGGTGTAGCTGTAGTCACGCTCCATCTCACCGTTATTACCTTGACCGATCACACAGCAACTAGTGCTGTGACGACTTGATGCATAGCTAGCCAGAAGACCATGACTGTTACCATACACTTTTAGGCCATAGTGGCTGTCGTAACTCGCGCCATCGCTTTGCTTGATCTTATCACTGTAAGAGAGCGCTTGTTGCTCTGCAGCAATCGCGATTTGAGCGGCGTAATCAGGATCTGGCGTATCAGGGTGGAAGAGATCAAGGTCTGGAATGTCTTGTACCATCAGCTCTTTCGGAGCAGGACCTGCAAAAGGATCTTCTGAAGTGTATTGAGCGATATCGAGCGCAGCAAGTACCGTCTGTTGAATCGCTTTTTCGCTCAAGTCTGAGGTTGAAGCACTGCCTTTGCGCTGATTGCGATAGACTGTGATACCTAAAGCACCGTCACTGTTAAACTCAACATTTTCAACTTCGCACATACGAGTGGAGACACTCAAGCCTGTACTCTTGCTGATGGCAACTTCAGCCGCATCGGATTTCTCGGCGGCCATCTCTAGCGCCTTCGCAACTGCCGCTTCTAACTCAACGCGCTGTTGAGCAACTTGCTGTTTTACGTCCATATCTACTTCAATTTTTAAGATCAATTGCCTTTAGAATAACAAGAATTTCGCTTTCTCCCCACGATTCTTGTTAAAATAGAGAAATAGATTGTTCAAATGAAGGCAGAGAGATGGCACGTAAGAATCAAAAGGCGCCATGGGAAGAGGAAGAAGAGATCATTTGGGTTAGTAAAACCGAATTGAAACGTGACATGGAAGAGTTACAGAAGTTAGGTGAAGAGCTCGCATCGCTGAAGCCTTCTGTGCTTGAAAAGTTTCCACTGAGCGAAGACTTAGCGGAAGCGATCAAAGACGCTCAGCGCTTCAAAAACGAAGCTCGTCGTCGTCAGCTTCAGTACATTGGTAAGTTGATGCGTTTTGAAGAGACTGAACCACTGCAAGCTGCACTGGACAAAGTACGTAACAAGCACTCACAAGCAACGGCTGAACTGCACAAGCTTGAGCAATTGCGTGACCGTGTTGTAGAAGAAGGTGATAGTGCGATTGGCGATGTGATGGACCTTTATCCTGCAGCTGATCGTCAACGTCTGCGCCAACTTGCGCGTCAGGCCGCTAAAGAGAAGAAAGCCGGTAAGCCAGCGAAAGCGTACCGTGAAATCTTCCAAGTGCTTAAAGCATTGCACGAAGATGAAGCTTAATCTTGTAAGCATTTTAGTTTGAAATAGTAAGAGGGCTGACGCCAAACGTTAGCCCTCTTTATTTTCAATCAATTCTAGCGTCATCCTCAAGAGCGAAGAATAAGTGAGTTGGGGATCTATTCTAGCAAGTCGATTTCTTGATGAGGTTCCCTACTCCTTCCTTCGTCAGTCTAGGGAATGACTAAACTCATAGCGCGTCCTTTACGCTGGTCATTCACCCGCTCTGACGAATTCACTCAACGTAGGGTTCGAGTGAGCAGAAGAGAGCTGATTAATACCACCTGCCACTTCGACATGACCATTAGCGACAAAAATAAAATCCGAACTGATCGCTTTGGCATCATTAATGTGGTGCGTCACCATCAGCACCGTAATATTGCGCTCTTTAGCTAACTTATAAACCAAAGTTAGCATCTCTTCTCGCAAGATCGGATCAAGCGCTGAAAATGGCTCATCCAACAACCACATTGCATGAGGCTGAACGAAACAGCGCGCCAAAGCCACGCGTTGACGCTGACCTCCAGAAAGCTGCTCAGGTAAACGATCCAAATACTCCGCAACACCGACTTGTTTAGCGGCCAATTCAACTTGCTGCTGTTGTTCATGTGTCAACTTTAAGCCTGGGTGTAACCCTAAACCAATATTTTGTCTGACCGTAAGGTGTGCAAACAGATTATGCTCTTGAAATAGCATGGCGAACGGACGTTGGTGAGGTTCTTTGCCGACAATGTTATTGCCATTCACTTCAATGCGCCCTTTTTCTGGCTCAATGAACCCCGCAACCAAAGCCAGTAGAGTCGACTTACCCGCTCCACTTGGTCCCATTAGCGCCACAATTGCCCCCTGCTCGACCTTAACATCAAAATGAAACAGTTCGTTATGGTAGTAATAATCAACGTTATGTAGAGCTAGCATGACTCACCTTAGTGTTTACTTTAAATAGGGTCTCAATCAGCGTGAAACAGCCGACACTGAGCAGCAACAAAGTCACTGATACCACTGCGGCGGCTTCCATTTGATAACTGCCTAACAACTGAAATAGATACAACGGCAACGTTCTAAATTCTTGACTACCAAAGAGCGCAACGGCACTAAGATCGCCAATGGAAAACATAAAACTGATCGCAAACGCATGAGCCAGTGGCTTCTTGAGCGCTTTCCATTCAACCACTCTAAAGCGTTGCCACCCTCTCATGCCAAGGCTGGCACACACGTATTGATATTGCTGCTCAATATGCAGCATAGGTTGAGATAGCGTCTTAATCACGTACGGAAGCCCCATTAAGGCATTCACCGCCACAACCACGACAAACGCCAGACTGAACACATCCGTGAAAGAGCGCAGTAACAAGAACAGGCCTGTCGATATCACTAGCCCAGGCGTCACCAAGATAATCGTACCGATCAACTCAATGTGGTCTGCACGTTTTGAGTGTCGGTTCAAACGTAAGCGACGGCTGGTCAGCAAGATGGCAATGCCTGCAATTAAGGCAATCAAACTCGCGAGCGTAGCGACTTTTATCGATGCCCAAAACGCTAACCAAAAACGGCTATCGGACAGCACCTCGAAAACTTGGCTGTTCAAGCCGCTCAAAATCACCATCAGCAAAGGCGGGAGTACCAACAGCATCGCGCCAATAATCCACGCCCAGTCCCAGCTTTTCGACCAGAGATTGTCGTTAGATAAATAGATCTGTCCTGACTGAGAACCCGCACTGACCGACATAGGTTTAGCTAAACGCTGAATCGTTAGCGCCATCACGCCACAGAGTGTCATTTGCCAGATTGCCAGTAATGCCCCTGCTTGAAGATCAAAATCAAACTTAATGGCTTGATAGATAGCCAGTTCAATCGTGGTTGATTTTGGCCCACCACCTAATGCCATTACGGTCGCGAAGCTGGTGAAACAGAGCATAAACACCAAACCACTGACATGGGGTAATTGCTGCCTGAGCCTAGGCCATTCAATCCAACGAAATTTATCCCAGTGTCCCATACCCAAATGCGCACAAAGCTTATGTTGTTCGGCAGGAATAGAGTCTAATGCTTGCAGTAGCAATCGCGTCGCATAAGGCAGATTGAAAAAGACATGAGCAAGCAAAATGCCATTTAAGCCATAGATTGAGAACGGTAGTTTACTGTCTAGCGCCTTGAACAATTGGGCCACTAAACCACTGTTTCCGTAAATGGCCAGTAAGCCAAATACGCCAACCAACACTGGCAGTACTAAGGTGGTGGCAAACAACTTTAGTAGCAGAGACTTACCGATAAAATTCCGGCGTGACAACGCATGTGCGACAGGTACAGCTAAACCCACACTCAATAAAGTAGAGAGAAAGGATTGGTAGAAACTGAACTTAGTGACGTGACGATAGTAGGGGTCATGCCAGACTTGGCTAATATCAAGACTAGGCGCATTCACTAAGAGTGCACCTAATGCTGAGATCACAAAGGTCGCGATCAATGCCGCGACCCAAAGACCTATAAGAGGTGTTTTACGCAAAAGAGAGCCTTAGAAGGTTAGAGCGCTTTGCCATTCACGGATCCAAGACTTGCGATTTTCTGCCACTTCATCAGCACTAAAGCTTAATGCTTGACTTGGTACTGTCAGAGTTTCAAACCCTTTCGGCAACTCTACATTTGTCACTGGGTACATCCAGTTGCCAGTCGGCATCGCAGATTGGAATTCATTGCTTAAAATAAAGCTCATAAATTCATCCGCTAGCTTCTCGTTGCTCGAACCCTTCACTTTCGCTGCCACTTCAACTTGTGTGTAGTGACCTTCAGCAAAATCAGCGGCAGCATACTTAGCATCACCTTCGGCAATCAAGTGATACGCTGGAGAGGTCGTGTAAGAGAGAACCAGATCCGATTCCCCTTCAAGGAACATTGAGTAAGCCTCAGACCAACCTTTAGTTACCGTAACGGTTTTCTTAGACAGCTGCTGCCATGCTTGCGTAGACTCATCGCCATAGACCGACTTCATCCATAACATTAAGCCTTGACCTGGTGTTGATGTGCGAGGGTCTTGGTAGATCACTTTCAGATCATCACGCGACTCAACCAGCTCTTTAAGGCTCTTTGGTGGGTTTGTCAGTGTCTCTGTATTGTAAACAAAGGCAAAGTAACCAAAGTCGTAAGGAACGAATGTCTTATCATTCCAGCCACTTGGCAAAGTCACACTGCTGGTATCTACGTTATGCTCAGCCAGTAAGCCTGTTTTCTTAGCTTCTGCCATTAGGTTGTTATCTAAACCTAATACGATGTCCGCTTTGCTGTTGTCGCCTTCTAGACGTAAGCGGTTAAGGATCGAGACACCATCATCCAATGCCACGAAGTTAACATCACAACCACACTGGGCTTCAAATGCTTTCTCTACTTTCGGGCCTGGG
The DNA here is from genome assembly GCF_013114545.1 of Vibrio sp. RE86. GTDB lineage: Bacteria > Pseudomonadota > Gammaproteobacteria > Enterobacterales > Vibrionaceae > Vibrio. The sequence goes on from NZ_VTXI01000015.1 coordinate 85,208, forward strand.
CCCCAGTCAGCAGCAAATGAATCGTAGGTGTAAACGGTTAGAGTGTTGTCTGCAGCCATGGCAGAAAAAGAGGTTAGAGTAGCAACTGCTAGAGTGCTGATTTTAAGTGTGCTTAGAGTGGATTTCACTGCTCGCTCTCTCCTTGTGTGAGCGGCACAGGCTTGAGGGACAGTTGATAGGCAAGTCCAAACTCAATTCCTACGCCAGCATTATCTGGTTCAGGTACACGGGTCCCAAGTTTACCTACTAAGAAGCAACACTCGATCTCAGCCATCCCAATATAACTTGGGTCAATAGCTCCCCGATGAGTAACGGCCAAATTGTAATAGTATTGATCGCCAATAGCCATCCCCTAAATAGTTGGAGTGGCAGCTAGGCGACAATAAAATTCATCCCAATGAGCATAGAAGCTCTATGTGATTTGGGTGAATTTGGGCAGTCAACAACGCTGCAGCTTCAAATATGACGGGGATCGTAGCCCCAGCGAGGCACCAATCCTTGTTCTACGCCTAAATGATCGAGAATACGAGCCACCATGAAATCGACTAAATCTTCAATCGACTTAGGTTGATGATAAAAACCCGGTGCGGCTGGCATGATGGTTACTCCCATCTGAGACAGCTTATGCATGTTCTCTAGGTGCAAGGTTGAGAATGGCGTTTCTCGTACAACGAGCAGCAGTTGACCGCGCTCTTTCATCACAACATCAGCAGCACGCTCAATTAGATTATCAGACATGCCATGTGCGATCGCCGCCACGCTGCCAGCCGAACAAGGGCAAACCACCATCTGCTTAGGTGCTGCAGAGCCAGACGCAACGGGTGAGAACCAATCATCTTTGCCACACACCACCAGCTTCTCAGCATCACAGTTCAAATGCTCGACTAGAGTTGTATGCGCTTTATCTGGGCTTGCTGGGAGTTTGAGCCCATGCTCAGTAGCCAGAACCACTCGAGCCGCAGAAGAAATCAACAGATAAACTTGATAGTCTGCGGCCAATAAGCATTCTAAAAGTCGCAATCCATAAGGCGCCCCAGAAGCTCCGGTAAACGCTAACGTGATCGCTTTTTGCTGTGTACTCATTATATTGTTTATTTCTCAGCTAATTTATCTAGCAATTTGCCATGGATGCCCTCAAAGCCACCATTGCTCATCACTAAAATGTGGCTGCCACTCTCTGCTTGATTAACAATATTGTCAACTAACTGATTAATGTCACTCGATGCCTGCGCTGCCTGAGTGCATTGATTAACGATATCGTCTACCGACCAATCGATATTATCTGGTTGGTAAAGAAAAACCTCATCAGCTTGGTTCAGAGAAGCTGCCAACGTGTCTTTATGTACACCACGCTTCATTGTTGCACTGCGAGGCTCCAGTACAGCGATGATTTTGTCGCTGCCGACCTTATTACGCAAGCCACCTAAAGTCAGTTCAATCGCGGTTGGATGGTGAGCAAAATCGTCGTAGACCGTCACACCATTCACTTCACCCTTTAACTCTAGTCGACGCTTGGTGTTGATGAACTTGGCCAATGATTCACATGCTAAATCAGGAGTAACACCAACATGACGCGCCGATGCGATGGCCATTAAAGCATTGTCGACATTATGGTCACCGACGAGGTCCCATTTCACAATGCCAACTTTTTCACCTTGGAACAGCACATCAAATTCCGAACCATCTGCGACTCGCTTCTCTGCCTGCCATTCGCCTTGATCGCCGCTAAATTCCGTTTCGCTCCAGCAACCCCGCTCGAGTACATCTTGAATCTCATCACTCTGCTTCGGAGCAAGAATTCGACCATTCCCTGGTACAGTGCGCACTAGGTGGTGGAACTGACGCTTTATCGCTTCAAGATCGTCAAAGATGTCCGCATGATCGAACTCTAGATTATTCATAACTAAAGTGCGTGGATGGTAGTGAACAAACTTAGAACGCTTGTCAAAAAAAGCACTGTCGTATTCATCCGCTTCAACGACAAAAAACATGCTTTCGCCAAGTCGAGCTGAGACGCCGAAGTTACCTAACACGCCGCCAACAAGAAAACCTGGCTGGTAACCACAGTCTTCAAGGATCCAAGCAAGCATACTGGATGTGGTTGTTTTACCGTGTGTCCCCGAGACAGCCAACACCCAACGATCGTGCAGCAAAAACTCTTGCAACCACTGCGGGCCTGACGTGTACCTAAGGTTAGTATTCAACACATGTTCTACACACGGGTTGCCTCGGCTCATCGCATTACCGATGACGACCAGATCCGGAGCAGGATCAAGCTGAGAAGGGTCAAAGCCTTCTATGATATCAATACCTTGCGATTCAAGCAGAGTACTCATTGGTGGATAAACATTGGCATCACTGCCTGTCACCTTGTGTCCAAGTTGGCGTGCTAAAACTGCCGCGCCTCCCATGAATGTGCCGCAAATCCCTAAGATATGAATATGCATAAACTGACCTTGTCCTAGGCAAAAATAGTGTTGTCATTATGGCGATAAAACGGTCAAAAGCGAATACCTTTCCCGTTTCGATCGCCCTATTCGCGGGTTGGTTGCTCACTCTTCACTCACATTCTGACAGGCTGCAAACAAAATGTAAGTTGACTCAGTAGTCGACAAATAAATTGAGATCTCAAGCAGTTAGTTCATTACCAATAAAAAGATCTAACTTTTACACTTATCTACGGGTCACAATAAAAGATCCGCAAGAGATCGAAGTACCCACCAAGCCCCTATTTTCGAGTGACTTTAAGGAATAACCATGTCTGGAATGCGCACCCTTGGCGAGTTCATTGTTGAGAAACAAGCGGACTTCCCCCACGCTAGCGGTGATCTATCATCCCTTCTATCTTCTATTCGCCTTGCTGCTAAGATTGTAAACCGTGAAATTAACGCGGCTGGTCTTGGTGACATTACCGGTGCCGTAGGTACTGAGAACGTTCAAGGTGAAGACCAACAAAAACTTGATGTTTATGCGAACGACAAGTTTAAAGCTGCACTAGAAGCACGCGATCAAGTGTGTGGTGTCGCGAGTGAAGAAGAAGATGAAGCAGTAGCGTTTAACAAAGAGCTCAACAAAAACGCGAAATACGTTGTGTTAATGGATCCTCTCGATGGTTCTTCTAATATCGATGTAAACGTCTCTGTTGGTACGATCTTCTCTATTTATCGCCGTGTCTCACCGATCGGCACGCCACCGACAGAAGAAGATTTTCTACAACCAGGCCATAAGCAAGTCGCTGCTGGTTACGTGATTTACGGATCTTCAACCATGCTTGTTTACACAACAGGTAACGGTGTGAATGGCTTTACTTACGACCCATCGTTGGGCACCTTCTGCCTGTCTCATGAGAACATGATGATTCCTGAAGATGGCAGCATCTACTCAATCAACGAAGGTAACTACATTCGTTTCCCTATGGGTGTGAAGAAGTACATCAAGTACTGTCAGGAGAGTGAGCCTAGTGAGAAACGTCCATACACCTCTCGCTATATCGGTTCTTTGGTTGCCGACTTCCATCGCAACCTGCTAAAAGGCGGTATCTACCTCTACCCAAGCACACAGAGCCACCCAGATGGCAAGCTTCGTTTGCTATACGAATGTAACCCAATGGCTTACATCATAGAGCAAGCAGGTGGTGTCGCGTCAGACGGTGTACAACGTATTATGGACATCAAACCAACAGAACTGCATCAACGTGTGCCTTTCTTCGTTGGTTCAAAGAATATGGTGAAAAAAGTCAAAGAGTTCTTAGAACTCAACCGCGACGAAGAATAATTTACCGTTTCAAAACTAAAAAGAGTCGACCTGTGTCGACTCTTTTTATTAGTTTTTAGAATGCAGAACCTGCGGTGGAGTTTTTACCTGATACATAGTCCTGATAGAAGAATGGGTCAATTCTTTCACAAAGGCCTCGGTACGGTTTCCCCATAACACCTAACATATAGGCACTCTGAGAACAGTAAGTCTGCCGTCCTTCTTCGTAGCCGTTGTCGTAGGCAAGGTACAGCTCATTTGAAAACGCGCCTGTCGTATCTAACTTAGCCAGCTTCGCTTCTGACTGCTTCATTAATCCTTGTTCTGCGCGGCCTTTACCATACTCTGACCAATCACTTTCAACGGTCGTCAATGGCGTTGGCTGAGCACTACAACCGACCAGTATCAAGGTTATTAAAGCTAATACATATTTCATAGATTGCTCCTTATTCACAATTAAAGCGCAAACCAAATGAAGATTGGTGACTTAACTACACTTTCTGACACCAGTCTCCTGAAGAGATCATCACATCTAGTTGCCCGACATCTTGATATAAGTAGATCCAAGCTTGGCCAAACGGAGTTTCGATCTGCTCCCGACGATACGTCACTGGCACATCCTCTAGCCGATCAAGTTGTTCAAGAGTCGCATCATCAACCAGATACACTTCACCAGTAATTGCGCTATGCCCCTCTACTACGGCTGGATAAGCACCGAGATCATATAAAGAGTATAGTGGTAAGGTAGTATGGTTACCTAACCACTGAGCGCTAGACAAAAGGTGATGATTACTCTCGCCATGACGTAACGTGCCATAAACAAAAACCAGATTCTGCATATTCGCTCTCCCTAGCTCTAGTTAAATTCGAATTGATAGAGAAGATCAACAGCGCTATCGACACCAGACATCGCCTCAACGTAGAGATCTTGCATCAAACGGTATCTCACGGTGAACTCGCCAACCGAGTCAAAAATCCCGACTCCGTATTTCACCTGCAGACCAGGCAGGATATAACCACTTACGGTTACTTGCGAATCATTACCCGATCCCGCTGTATCTAATTGTAGGTCCTGAACACCAAACGCTTCACCAAGTTCACCGACCACCCGACCACTTTTCGCTAAGCTCAGACCAATCAGTGTGGTTGTCATTGAGTTACCACCCGCTTCCCCGTCGATATCCTGACCACGCAGAAGATACGAAAGGGCATTTGCTTGTGGCATTGCAGGATCAGAGAAGATCGTCACGGTTGGCTCACTAGCAGGTCCTGTCACTTTCACACCAGCGGTCACATCATCTTGTGTATTATCAGGGTTTCGAATCGCGGTAATCTGCACGTATGGCTGGTCAACCGGACCATTCATTAAGATCTTACCTTCATTGATGAGTAGGTCCTGCCCGAAAGAAGAATAGGAGCCATCGGTGATATTGATCTCACCGGTAATAAATGGCCCTTTGTCTTTCTGAGCCACATTTAGATTACCGACTAACCCACCTTCAAGTCCAAATGCAGAGAGCTTAAAGTCATCGCCAATCTTAATATTGATATTGGTTTCAAGCGCAAATGGAACGCTACTTTGCTCATCGACTGGCTCTAGTTGGTCATTCAGAATCACCTGATCTTTTGAGATACCTACGGCACTTGCGGGCAACTCTTCAACCACAATCCGTCCCCAAGGCAGCGCGATATTACCGTCGACTCTTGCTAACTTCGGAGATGCTGAAATCGTCATATCTGGTTGAACTTTAATCTTCACCATTGGAGGCACATCGACATAGAGCTCTTCCGCAAAGACACGTAAATTGGTGCGCCAATCTTTCAGATCTTGCCAATCGGCATCCCCTGACATTTCAAGCTTGCCATCTGGCGTGTGAATGGCTGCGGCAAGCACAGCTTCATAGCCAGTAAAGTTGATCGCTAAACGGCCAGAATCGACTTCTACTGGAGAGATATCCCCTTTTAGTAAGATGTCGTCAACCACAAACTGACCATTTACTTTTGGCTGCATAACAGGACCACTGAGCGCTAAATCGGTAGAAATATTCGATTTAAGCTCACTGTAATCCCCCACTATTGGTGCTAAGAAATCGAGGTTGAACGTGGTCAATTTAAGTTGACCATCAATTTGCTTATCTTCTATCACCACATCTGGGATAGTGACTTGCCCCGATACATCACCGTTGTCAGTGATGTCGAACATCCAGTCGGCTTGCAGTCTGTTTTCAGCCAGCTGAGCATTAAGAATAACGCTCTCCCAACCCACTTGAATCGGTTGTTCTAACTGCTGGACCACTTGCCCTTTTGGCAACTCAACGCTCGCTTTAAGTTGCGGCGGCGCATCAGGAGCCCACTTTGCCCATACTTGAGCGTCAGTTTGCCCCGTCAGCTTGGTCGCTTCTGGCACGAATGCTTTGATCTGTTCAAAATCAAACTGTTTGAGGGTCAGTGCAGCTTCGCCACTTTCACCGACCTTAATATCTTGATCCAAACATAATGATGAGCCCGCTTGCAGCCAACAGTGCGCTGCAACCGAAACCTGTTGAGTGGCCATTTCAAAGCCGAGCGCGGTAGCTTGGTTTAATCGCCACTCACCTTGCTTTGAGCTCAAAAGCACTCTTTCAAGCTCACCCTGCCAGCTGATTTCAGGCTTATCAATCAACGCACCATTGAGTGCCAAGCTGGTTGATGCCAAGTTTGAATTCACATCAAGCGTAAGACGGTGTGCTTGCTGTGAGCCTGCGAAATCTAAGCGTACGTCATCGACAATGTAATCTTGGTATTGTGCTTGTTTGACCGTGACATTTAGGCTGCCTGTCGGCGCTGGGAGCGGCGTCACATCCCCTTTAATTGAAAAACGTTGAACGTTAGCTTCACCTTGCCAATCTACCTCGGCCACATCCAGAGATAGACCTACTTTCGGCTCTTTCAATGCCCCTCTCAGCTGAACATCACCATTAGCACGCCCCTTTAAATCAGGAACAGACTTGGCAAGTTCTGGGAAATCAAGCGCGAGGTCCATATTCCACTCTTTATCTAAAGAGCCTTGAGCTTGGATTCGGTTCGGGCCATGTGAGAGCACTAACCTTGGCGTCTCTAGACTTAGATTCCCTTTTCCAGTTGTGTCTGAAGCTGAAAGAGCACCTTCAATGTTAAGTGGGTAATCACGTAATATCCCATCAATATCAAGTTTAGGCAGTTCAACTTGCCAGCCGCCTTGTTGGGTTAAGTTACCACTGGTGGCCAAGACACCGCTAATATCACCTTCCGCTTCAGGCCATTGAAGTCCAGGTTGAATATGAGATAACGTCAAGTTTGCCGCCCAATTGATCGGCGCTTTCCAGTTGGCCATCACATCACCCGTGATATGACCACCTAATGTCTCGACATCAATCGTATCTAACTGAATATGCTCTAAATCACCATTGCCTTTAAGAACAACGTTAAGATCGGGGAGATCTTTCCCTTTAATCGCTGTCGTTAGTCCTAGCGAATAGCCATTCAATGAACCTTGTGTCGTGAGCTCTTCAATCTGAACAAAGTAATCCCCTTTGCCCACTAGCGGCCACTGCACATCACCGTTGCTCAAGGTAACATCAAACGGCAGCTCTGGTTTTAAAGGTTCAAGCTTGGCATTAAGTTCGGCTTTCGCTAAACCACCTAGCGATGCTGAAAGCGACAAGTCCGCAACACTACCATCCGCTTTGAGTTGCAGTGTTTGCCCTGCAGCAACCTCTTCCTTAACTGTCGCATCAAGGTTGAGGGTGAGTGGGTAGCCCTCTTTAAGTGTGACCTTGGTTTCTAACTGAGCTTCGACTTGGGGCATATCTAGCTCTAAAGTTTTTACATCAACCTGATAGCCCTTTGCCGTAGCGCTCAGGCCAAGGTGATGCACTTCAATTGGTGCCTCCTGAACCAACTTAAAGTCATGAATATCAAGTCGTGTCAGTTCTATTTGAAGCGGCAACTCAACAGCGGGAAGCTCAATGGCTTTCGGCTTTGTATCTGCGTTGGCTGGTTGTGGCTCTTGCTCTTGGTTTGTTTGAGGATCGGTTGGTGCCAACTCAACCACAGGGGTTGTCAGTTTAGTTTTGCTCAAACGAAGGCGGTTGCCTTGGAACATTAAGCCTGATGTGAAGCTATCCCATGAGATTTGATTGTGCAGAACATCCAAATCGATATTCGTCAGCGCAATACGGCTCACTTTAATTGGAATTGGCGACGTAATTTTGCCACTTGAAGGCGCAGGTTCTTCTGCCGGAGCAGAACTAGGAGGTAACTCGGGCATTGAGAACACTAAACCATCGATCGCGACTTCATCGATACAAACTCGAGGTTCAGTAAAACAGCTAGGGGTGACCGCAAGCGTCAAAGCCCCTACTTTGGCATCAACGTTGAGTGACTCATCTTTAAAAGAGACACCGTTGAGGGTAAAGCGTGGGAACACCGCGCCTTTCGTCGATTCAACTTTAAGCTGAGGGACAAACTTTTCTGCCCCCCAAAGCGCGAGGTTCAAGCCCGTATTGGTAAACAGCAGCACACAGATTGCCACCAAGAGAGCAACAAGCAAAGCAACCAATGTCAGTGATAACCATTTTGACCACTTGAGTACTACACGGGTCATAATTCAGGTCCTAACGTAAAGTGAACTTGGAACTCATCACCCGGTGTCGCATCGAGTCCCCAAGCAAAATCAAGTCTAACCGGTCCAACAGGAGACGCCCAGCGAACGCCAAAACCCGTGCCTCGTTTTAGCTCGATTGTGTCATTAAAGGCATCACCCACATCGTAGAAAATAGCGCCCCACCAGTTACCATAAACTCGATACTGATACTCAAGTGAACTGGTCGCAATGTACTTGGCACCCGTTAACGCACCACTGGCATCTCGAGGAGAGATCGACTCATAACCATAACCACGCAGATTATTGTCACCACCCGCAAAGAAACGCAGCGATGGAGAGAGCTTGTTAAATTCATCGGCAAAGTTAGCGCCGCCATCAATACGGAAAATACCGCGATGATTGTCACCCACACCGCGAATCCAAGTCATACCGCCAAGCAGGCGCACGACGCTGGTCTCAGAGAGTACGCTTGAATCACCAAACTCCATCGTCAAACTTTGGCGATCGCCCCACATAGGCATGGAACCACCACGAATTCGGCTACGAGAAAAAGAGATACCCGGCAATAAGAACTGAGCCGTGTCATCTTGTAAGCCCTGCTCATAGTTTTCAAGCAAGTAACGAATAAAGACCGTGCGATGCCAACCATTATCCAGTACCCAGTGACGCTCCAAAGCAAGGTTCGATTCCAAACTCTTAGTGTCACGGTTATCGAGGTTTTTCATCCCATATTGAATGCGATAGTACTCATGAAGCACGTCTTCCAAAGGAATACGATAGCCCGCCGTGATAGTTTGCTCAGGCGCAGAAAGAGAAAAGCTGCTGTCAAAACTATGGCCACGACTGTTTACCCAAGGCTTCTTCCACTTTAACGAGCCTCTGACGCCAACGTCGGTTGAGTAACCAATACCTGTCTCGAGTTGGTTACGAGCTTGAGGCGCTAAGGAGACCTTCATCGGCAGTTCTCGCCCTTCTCCCAACATGCTAAGGTCAGGTTCTACGAATACCGATGAAAACCAATCTGTGTTTGATAGGTTTTGGTTGTATTCACCAACCTTCGCGACTAAGTAAGGATCTCCAGATTGGTACGGAGAGAGTGACTCCACCCGATCTTGCTCAATTTGACTGCCCGTGATGGTGCTTTCGCCGAAGTGGTAACGGATACCGCTTTTATAGTGAAGGCGAACAAACGCTTCATTTAAGTCTGGCGCCACTTCTAGTCGATTCACTAAGAAGTCACCTTCAAAGTAACCCTTTTGCAACGCTAAATTACGGATACCCGACTTTAAACTGTCGTAAACACTGTGATTAAGATTATCCCCTTCTTTGAGGCCACTTTTTTCTATCAATGCAGCAAAGTCAGGATCGCTTTGAGCTTCTCCTGTAATTTGCACATCTACTTGTTTGATAATAATTGGAAGACCGGGCTGAACTTTTACCAACAGCTCAGAATTATCGTCCGCAATCGTAAAATCAAAGGTCGGATGGTAATAGCCGAGGGCATTGAGCGCCTCAGTAATGTTACGTTCTATACGAGCTTGAAAACGCAGGCTAGTGGCATATTCTTCTGGAGGAATAGATGACAGGTAGACATCAACATTATCTTGTAGCGCACCATCCAACCCTTCAACGGAAAGATCCACTTCTTGAGCCCATGCTGAAGGGGTAATTGCGAGAAGTGTTAATAGCGCTGGTAAAGACTTTCTGATCATGCTTAATTATCTATCTACATCCATGTTAGGGAATAATACCGTCTGAAAAAAAATAAGTCTGTACAAAAACAGCCAATTAGACGGTCTAAATACAAAATAGTCACAGCAAGGAAATGACAATGCTCAACAAACAAACCTTGGTTTCAGCTCAAAATGCTTTACCTGGCCGAGAGACACCGCTCGCCATTGATGACACACACTTTGTTAACCAATCCAGTTTGACTGCAGAACCCGCGAATGGGTTCCAAAAGATCCTATTTGGTATGGGATGCTTTTGGGGTGCTGAACGACTATTTTGGCAACTTGAAGGCGTAGTGAGCACTTCTGTTGGTTATTCGGGTGGATATACCCCAAACCCAACTTATGAAGAAGTGTGTAGTGGACAAACAGGTCATACGGAAGTCGTTCGAGTTGTGTTCGATCCAAGCGTGATCAGCCTAGAGCAACTGCTTCAAGCATTTTGGGAAAAACATAACCCGACTCAGGGCATGCGCCAAGGTAACGACTTAGGAACTCAATATCGATCTGCTATTTATGTGTACAGTGATGAACAACAACAAGCAGCCGTTACTTCCAAACAAGCATATCAATCCCTGCTAGGTGTTGAAGGTGATATCACGACTGAAATTTTACCTGCCGGAAAGTACTTTTTTGCAGAAACCTACCACCAGCAGTATCTTGCAAAAAATCCCAATGGCTATTGCGGGTTAGGTGGCACCGGGGTGTGTTTTCCTCCACAGTAGAAACGAAAAAGTCGCCATTTGGCGACTTTCTTCTATTTGCAGTGGAGCAATATAAATATGGGCAAGAAATTACACTGGCAAAGCTGCGATAGCCTGATTAATCTCTTTAAAAGTGGACAGTTTTTGGCGGTCTTTCAGATCAGGTACTAACACCTTTCCATTGTCAAAGTTGAACTCACCAACACCTGAGATAACAAATTGACCTTTAAATAGGGTCTTAACAAAACGCGCCACTTGACGTGGGCGGTACGTTGAAAATTCACGTAGCATAACAACTCCAATATCCTTTTGTGATTCAGCCAACTTGGGCTTTAAGCTCTGATCCTTAGAACTTGTTAACTATTATAGCCAAATCAACTTTAATGTATAGCGTATTGTTAATAAAAATGTGCATTTAACACTTATGGGTAGAATGTTCCCCTAGTTTTCCATTTAGGTATATACTTTTTTCGCACATTCAAAAGGAATAACATAATGAAAAACAAGACCCTTCTTGCCTTAGCAATGGCCTGCTCTCCAACATTTGTTCTTGCGCACAACATTTCGCTTGGTCAATCGCTACCTGAGGTGACCATCGCAAATCATGGTGAAATCGTCCTAAAAGGTGAAGATACCGCATTTCAACAGTGGTCAACGCAAGACATGCTCGGCAAAGTACGTGTCATTCAAGCAATTGCCGGACGCAGCAGCTCAAAAGAGATGAACGCGCCATTAATGGCAGCGATCACAGCGGCAAAGTTCCCAGAGCAAAGCTACCAAACAACCTCCATTATCAACCAAGATGATGCGATTTGGGGTACAGGCTCCTTCGTGAAGTCATCCGCTCAAGACAGTAAAAAAGAGTTCCCTTGGTCATCAATGGTGCTTGATGAGGAAGGTAAAGTCGCAAGCCAGTGGGATCTCGCCGAAGAGTCATCAGCGATTGTCGTTCAAGACAAACAAGGTAAGGTACTGTTTGTAAAAGAAGGTTCGCTTACTGAAGATGAGATCAACCAAGTTCTGGCATTGATCAAAGAGAATATCTAAAAGTAACGCTTTAGTTTCGTCTTTTAAGGGGAGTTGTTATAGTATAACAACTCCTTTTTTATTTATTCTGTGCTGTTTTGACTGATTCTCGTATCGCTTTTTCACGCTCTGCAGCCGTTACCGCTGCTTGCGCCATCGCTTTAATGCTATGGCTCAACTTTGCGTACATAGAACATCAATACGACACGTATCATTCAGATCATTCACAACACCAATGTGAGCTCTTTGCCTGTGCACAACATGGAGCGATTCCGTTCGTTTTCACTCCATCTCTCTTTCCTGCTCTAAACGTAAATTCCCTACTCGAGATTACCTTTACTTACGATTCGGTTTTCATCGCCTACTTGGCGCGTTCCCCACCGATAATTTAGGTCTTTTTGGATAAACACTTTTCGTTTTACTTAACGTGATAATTTCACGACTTACCAATATCTCAGGAAAAACAATGAATAAAATCACCCCAATCGCACTTGGTATTACTCTAGCAGTCAGCAGCTTAGCTCAAGCAGAAGAAGGTTTCCGTCAGCATGACGCTCATGTTCATGGTGTCGTAGAGTTCAACATTGCCCAAGATGGCAATGAGCTTCTAATGGAAATCACTGCACCAGGCGCTGACGTGGTTGGCTTTGAGCACGCACCTAAAACTGACAAACAAAAACATAAGATTGAAGATGCAGTCGCACAACTAAAAGATGCAAACAACATCTTCACTCTTGCATCCAATGCAGGTTGTAAAATCGAGCACCAATCTGTGACTCACACTTTAGGCAAAGATAGCCATGAAGGTCATGACCATCACGATCATGAGGGACACGAACATCATGACGATCACAATGGCCATGAGCACCATGATGATCACGAACATCATGACGACCACAAAGGCCATGACCACCACGATGATCACGAACATCATGACGACCACAAAGGCCATGACCACCATGATGATCACGAACATCATGACGACCACAAAGGCCATGACCACCATGATGATCACGAGCATCATGACGACCACGAAGAACATGATGATCATGGTTCACACGGCGAGTTCACTGTCGAGTATCACTTCGAATGTAACGACATTTCAAAGCTGACTGACATAAAAACAACGTGGTTCTCACAATTCCCAACCACTGAGTCTATTAATATCAATGTATTAACAGACACTAAGCAAGCAGCACTTGAGCTACACAAAGGGGAAGATAAAATCTCTCTTTAGTACGATTAGGTGGCCTGTGTGATTACAGGTCACCGCTTCTTCAATCTGGATTCTATTTATGACTCAGTCTAGCCCAGCATCGGTTGTCGAACTCAGCCAGGTTACCTACACATGGTCAGGCAACGATACTCCTACCCTCAATATTGATTCATTGTCCATTACCCGTGGTGAGCACCTATTTATCAAAGGCCCCAGTGGATGCGGAAAATCAACCTTACTCGGACTCTTAACAGGCATAAATACGCCGACGACCGGAAGCGTTGCAGTATTGGGAGAAGATCTTTCAAATATGTCAGGAAGCCAGAGGGATAAGTTCCGCGCAAATAACATTGGCTATATTTTTCAGCAATTTAACTTATTGCCCTATTTGAGCGTGATTGAGAACGTAACCCTTCCATGCCAATTTTCGAGCAAAAGAAAGCAACAGGTTGAAGGCGAGATCAATGTAAAGGCAATTGAACTACTAGAAAAACTGCATCTCCCTAAAGAGCTATTGAACAAGCCAGTGACTGAACTGAGTATTGGTCAGCAACAGCGTGTCGCGGCAGCTCGAGCTCTGATCGGTAACCCAGACATTGTCATTGCTGACGAGCCAACGTCTTCTCTCGACTATGACAATCGTACCGCTTTTATTCAGCTACTTTTGGAACAGGTCAATCAAGCAAACTCAACGTTGCTATTTGTTAGTCATGATCCAACGCTAGAACCTCTTTTTAGTCGCACGATCAATTTACAGCAGCTCAATCGCGCCGGAGTGCCACTATGACGCCAACACTCACTCTCGCATGGAAAAGTGTGCGAAACCGCAAAGTCACCGCCATTCTGACGATACTAACGGTCGCGATCTCCGTAATACTTCTGCTCGGAGTTGAACGAATTCGAACTCAAGCGAAAAGCAGCTTTGCTAACACTATTTCAGGTACCGACCTTATTGTTGGTGGACGTTCAGGCCAAGTAAACTTGTTACTTTACTCAGTGTTTCGCATTGGTAATGCCACCAATAACATCGATTGGAAAAGCTACGAAGAGTTCAGTCAGCACAGTGCAGTTGATTGGGCGATTCCAATCTCATTAGGGGACTCACACAAGGGGTTCCGCGTGATGGGCACCAATCATAGCTATTTCGAGCACTACCGTTACGGGCAAAAGCAAAACCTGTCCTTTAATAAAGGTAAAGAGTTCAACGGTCTATTTGAAGCGGTGATTGGCGCAGACGTTGCTCGCAAGCTCAATTACCAGCTAGGCAGTGAAATGGTCATTGCTCACGGAATTAGTGACGTAGGGTTTAGCCGACATGAAAATACACCATTCAAAGTCGTCGGTATTCTTGCACCAACAGGAACGCCCGTTGATAAAACTGTTCATGTTTCATTGGAAGCAATTGAAGCGATTCACGTCGGTTGGGAGTCTGGGGCGAATCTAGGTAATAACCCAAGTGCTGAACAGCTACTCAAAATGGACTTTCAACCTAAACAGATCACCGCCATGATGCTGGGGTTAAAGTCGAGAATTCAAACCTTTGCCTTACAGAGACAAATCAACACCTATCCGCTTGAGCCACTCAGTGCCATATTGCCTGGAGTTGCACTGCATGAGCTATGGGGCATGATGTCTGTTGCAGAGCAGGCTTTGATGGCCGTCTCCGTCTTTGTAGTCATCGCAGGTTTACTCGGCATGCTCTCTAGCCTATTAACCAGCTTGCAAGAGCGCCGTAGGGAAATGGCGATCCTCAGAGCAATGGGCGCACGACCAAGACATGTCTTTAGCTTGTTGATCTTAGAAGCCAGTGTATTGACCTTTATTGGCTTAATCGTCGGTACGGCCGGGCTGTACGCAATACTTGCTATAGCGGCACCAATCATTCAACAAGCCTATGGAATAAACTTACAGTTGCTCGCGCTGTCTCAATATGAGCTGATGCTATTAGCAGCCGTACAATTAGCTGGTACTATTATCGGCTTTATTCCCGCACTGCGAGCATACCAGCAGTCACTCAGCGACGGTATGACGATTCGAGTATAATCCATGAAAAAACTAGCAATACTATTTCTAACTCTGATTACGTTTAGCTTTTCAACTCAAGCAGACGACACTCTTCAACTGGAGTGGCTTGATCTGATCCCAGAAAATGAACGCAATCAATTTGATGCTATTGGCATGCCTGCCATTGATCACTCAGGGGGCTCAATGGAGCAGTCGATGGTTGGCGGTGTTCGACCAGAGTTGAATGGCAGCAAGGTGAAAATACCGGGGTTTGTGATTCCACTCGAGGGTGATGAGAACATGGTGACCGAGTTTCTACTCGTGCCGTACTTTGGGGCATGCATTCATGTGCCGCCACCGCCACCAAACCAGATCATCTATGTGAAATTCCCTGAAGGTGCACCAATTCAGCAATTGTGGGATGTGATTTATCTCGTCGGTACGTTAAAGACTGAAACCATCAGCCATGAACTAGCACAAACCGCATACGTGATCGAAGGTACCGAAATTCTCGAGTACGATGACATGTAAATGTTAACGACGAAAGCAGCCTGTTAATTACCTATATTAGGCAAGGTAGCTAGATAAATACGCTAGCACTCCTAGGTAGACGAGTAACAATAGGGCAATTGACAGGTGCTTTTTCAGTTTATTTTCATTGAAATACTTCATAAGCCCCTCAAAACTAACGGTAACAATTTTAACAACTTGTTATCATTTATGGTAGTGATATTTTTTATAGAATCACTGACATTGTTTTTCTGGCGACCTTCGTTGTTCCGAGGTACATTTAGTAATCAATACTAAGCACCTGATGGCTAAGGAAATAGCATGGCAGAGAACAGCAAACCCATCGTTATAGACCAAGAACCTGAGTCCAACTCTCGTCAGGAAAAGAAGTCCAGCTATATCAAAGACAGTGCAAGTCGTGTGCTGAACATCGCACAAACCTATGGTCTCGATGCTCTCCTGCAAGCTGAATCCCCACAAAAAACCACCATAGAACGCGCTTTAGTTCGAGAGAAAAAACGCAAAGAGCTCAGACAAAAGAATCTCGAGCAAATCCTTAAACTCGCGCATGTTTCCTGCAAAGATGAAACCGCAGGCGATCCAGACCAAGATTGGCTCTACCGTTTCTTCGATATGGCTCAGGAAGTTCACAACCAATCCATGCAACGTTTGTGGGCTCAGGTCTTAAAGCGTGAAGTGACCAACCCAGGTTCGACGTCGATGAAGGCGTTAAAAGTCCTGCAAGATATGACGCCTAAAGAAGCTCAAATCTTGCAGCGCGCATCATCACTGGCGTGCAGTTTTGGCGGAGACAACAGCCGTAAGTTATTGGTAGGTTACCGAGCTCAAGGCAGCATCTTTAGTTTTGGCAAACGAAACACCACCAGCAATATCAACGTAGGTAATTTCCAACTGCCCTACTCGAGTTTACTGGTTCTGTTTGAACTCGGGCTAATGCATGGTACCGAATTAGAGTCGGGAGAGATTGATCTCGAGTCACCACTACCACTCACCTATCAAGGCAAACAGCTATCACTTCAAGCGCACAGTAAAGGGGTAAGGCTGCTCTACTACCGATTTAGCCCAACGGGTAACGAGCTGTGCAAGCTACTCGGCAACAAACCGAATATGCAGTACTACGATCAAATGGTCGCGATGCTTGGCCAGAAGTTCACGGCAAGTACAGAGGTGAAATCCAGCGTCGATAAGATGGCATAGAGATTCCCTATTCCCTCCTCCGCCAGTCTATGGAATGACGACCATTCACTTTGCCATAAAAACAAAAACGCCAGCATCTCTGCTGGCGTTTGAATATCAATTACAACGGAAATTTAAGCTTTGAACGCTTTAAATGCGTTAATCAGACCATTCGTCGAGCTATCGTGAGAGCTAATAGCAGCGTCGTCAGCGAGCTCTGGTAGGATTTGGTTTGCTAGTTGTTTACCTAGCTCTACACCCCACTGGTCAAAGCTGAAGATGTTCCAGATAACACCCTGTACGAAAATCTTATGTTCGTACATAGCGATTAGGTTACCTAGAGTACGTGGATTAATCTGCTTCACTAGGATAGAGTTCGTTGGGCGATTACCTTCAAACACTTTGAATGGTGCTAGTGTCGCCGCTTCTTCTTCGCTCTTACCTGCTTTTGCAAATTCCGCTTTCACTGTCGCTTCATCTTTACCAAATGCTAGCGCTTCTGTTTGTGCAAAGAAGTTAGACATCAGTTTTTGATGGTGGTCGCTTGCAGGGTTGTGGCTGATTGCTGGAGCAATAAAGTCACATGGGATCAGCTTAGTACCTTGGTGAATAAGCTGGTAGAACGCGTGCTGACCGTTTGTTCCTGGCTCACCCCAAATGATAGGGCCAGTTTGGTAAGTCACTGCGTTACCATCACGGTCAACGTACTTACCGTTAGATTCCATGTTACCTTGCTGGAAGTATGCCGCGAAACGATGCATGTACTGATCGTATGGCAGAATCGCTTCTGACTCAGCACCGTGGAAGTTGTTGTACCAAAGGCCAACAAGCGCAAGAATCACTGGGATGTTGCTTTCTAGACCCGTTGACGCAAAGTGGTTATCCATTTCGTGAGCACCTTCTAGTAGCTCAACGAAGTTGTCGAAGCCGACTGCTAGTGCAATAGATAGACCGATTGCTGACCATAGAGAGTAACGACCACCAACCCAGTCCCAGAACTCAAACATGTTATCAGTATCGATACCGAATTCAGAAACCGCACCTGCGTTTGTTGAAAGCGCAGCAAAGTGCTTAGCAACATGCGCTTCATCACCCGCTGATTCTAGGAACCAGTCACGCGCAGAGTGCGCGTTAGTCATTGTTTCTTGAGTTGTAAACGTCTTAGAAGCCACTAGGAATAGCGTTGTTTCTGGGTTTACTTTCTTCAGTGTTTCAACGATGTGAGTACCATCAACGTTTGACACGAAGTGTAGGTTTAGATGATTTGTGTATGGCGCTAGTGCTTCAGTCACCATGTAAGGACCAAGGTCAGAGCCACCGATACCAATGTTAACTACGTCAGTAATTGCTTTACCTGTGTAGCCTTTCCATTCACCGCCGATAACACGCTCAGTGAATGATTTCATTTTTTCTAATACGGCATTAACCGCAGGCATTACATCTTCACCACCAACCATTACCGGCTTGTTGCTGCGGTTACGAAGAGCAGTGTGAAGTACTGCGCGACCTTCTGTTTGGTTGATCGCTTCACCACTGAACATCGCTTCGATTGCTGATTTAAGCTCAGTCTCGCTAGCTAGCGCGAACAGGTGCTTCATTGTCTCTTCATTGATTAAGTTTTTAGAGTAATCAACAAGAATATCGCTGCCGAAGCGAGTAGAGAATTTGTCAAAACGTGCTGCATCAGTTGCGAACAGATCTTTAAGATCCATATCTTGTGCAGACTCGAAGTGCGCCGTTAGCGCGTTCCAAGCTTGTGTTTGCGTTGGATTGATATTTTTCAACATGGTGATTATCCCGATGTTACAGTAGGTTTTATTCCATACAGCCTAGCGAAAACTGGTGGAATCCCCGATTATGCAAAATAGTAATATTAGGTATGTTTGGGCTAAATGCCACAAAACAAGACTTTGTAATTTTTTTTCAAGTATACATTATGACGCAGGGCGTTCTCACTCACATTGAGTTAGGTCACGTTACCTGATTCAAAACTAAACAATCAAAAGCTAGCGCAAATCTAACCTTGCTGTATATGACTTAGCAAGTAGCGTTTACTGGAACGAATAGATTCAATAGGCCCAACGATGTGGACACAAAAAACCTTATACCTCGATGCCCGTAAGCGAGGCTTTCATCTGATTACTGATGAAATTGAACAACAATTACCACAGATTAGCCAATACTCTGTCGGATTATTACAGCTATTTATCCAACATACCTCAGCCAGTCTGACGATCAATGAAAATGCCGATCCAACCGTGAGACACGATATGGAAAAGCACTTTAATCACTTTGTACCTGAACGAGCACCTTATTATAAGCATACCTATGAAGGGGATGATGATATGCCAGCTCATATCAAAGCCTCAACGCTTGGGTGCAGCATCATGGTTCCAATCAGTAACGGTCGTTTAGCACTTGGAACTTGGCAAGGAATCTATTTGGGAGAGCACCGTGATTACGGAGGCGAGCGCCGAATTATTGCGACGCTTCAAGGTGAGCTGAGATAAAACAATATAGAGCAACGCTGCTCCATATCATCTGAACTGAGTTAGAAAGGCTGATTGATCATGACGCGAAACGTACCTTCGTCAGCCCCTTTCGCCATTTCAGTACGCACGACAATGCCTTCAACTTGGAAACGAATCGCACCACCGATGTTCCACTTCATATCGGTATGAAGCTCTTTGGCATCGTATTCATCTGCGACGCGTCCTGCTTCAGCAAATACAACCCACTGCCACCATGGGAGATCGTAGTAGTTGAGCACAGGTATGCCATCCAGTGGCTGCCAATCAGGGAGCACTCTGTATTCTGCAGAATAGTGGACTGCTGAACGCCCATGAAAGCGACCACTGGTATAGCCGCGTAACCGGTACAAACCACCTAACCTAACTTGGTTTTGCTCTGGCGGCTTAGTGCTGTCCCAAGTCGGTGTGTCTGCGATGTAAAAATCGAAAGCAATAACTTGCTGGTCAAACAGGTTTCCCAAAGGGCCTAATGCGTAGTATTGGCTATTTTGGAACTCCCACTTGCTCCAAATATCTTCGCTTTGCCAACTTTCAGCACCAAAGGTGACATCAAACGAGGTATGTGAACCGCGTGTCGGGTTACGCACGCTATCGCGATTATCCCAATCCAGTGACAACTCAAAACCGGTCGCTTTTTCTGACTGGCTGTAAATATCCAACTCACGAGATGAATAGAAAGGTGTCAGTACAATTGAGCTCACTCCAGACTCGAGAGGAGAGGCAAAACTCACGTCGCGGACTGGTTGAAAAGCGCCCATCAGGCCAAGTTTGTCAACATTGCCCCATGGCAGTAAATACTTAAACTCAAATTGGTAGTTTTGCTCAAATCCATTGGTGAGGGTTTTGTCCCCAGCATGAGAGTCGTTGTTTCCCTGATCACCAAGATAATACGGGTTCTCATTGAACTGAGCTTGATACATTTGTGTGCTAAACAGGAGCTGCTCAGACAAGGCATAATTAAACGCTGATACAAAACCCACATAGCTATCTTTCTCAGAATAGAGTGCCATGCCAAACAAAGCCGCTTGAGGTTGCCCGACACCTTTAGCGACCCCAGCAATGCCCACCGTGTTGCCTAGCGTTTCGGTACTAAAAAAGAATGGCAGAAAAGCTGAATCTTTCTCTTCACTTAGCGCAGGGCTAGAAATAAAAAGGCTGGCACATAGAGCCAGCACTTGTTGAATTCGAGAAGGTTTCATCTTATTTGGAGTACTCCATCTCAACACGAGATGTCAGTTTAGTCACCAATTCGTAAGCTATGGTGCCAATGTGGTTAGCAACTTCTTCAACAGGAAGCGAGCTCCCCCACAAAATCGCTTCATCACCCACAAGGTCTTGCGCGTCAGGCCCAAGATCAACCGTCAACATATCCATAGAGACACGGCCAGCCATAGGGACTTTACGACCATTGACCAGCACTGGCGTACCATTCGGTGCCATACGCGGATAACCGTCACCATAGCCGATTGCGATAACGCCTACTTTCGTATCACGTTCACTGGTCCAGGTACCGCCGTAGCCTACGCTCTCACCCGCTTTCACTTCACGTACTGCAATTAAATGAGATTTAAGGGTCATCACCGCTTGATAACCCATATCTTGTGCCGTTCTATCGTTGAAAGGAGAAACACCGTACATAATGATACCGGGGCGAACCCAATCAAGATGACTATCCTGCCAAGCCAGCAGCCCAGCAGAAGCGGCAAGAGAACGCTCCCCTTCACACCCTTCTGTGAGCTCTAAAAAGAGTTTGGTTTGCTCGTTGGTGGTGCCTTTATCCAGCTCATCAGCACAGCCAAAATGGCTCATGTAACGCAGCGGCTTGGCAACATTTCGGCACGCTTTTAGACGATTTACAAAATCACGATATTGCTCAGGGCGCACGCCTAAACGGTGCATGCCACTGTCGACTTTCAGCCAAACGACTACTGGAGTTTCTAGATCAGCCTGTTCGAGATCCGTCAGTTGCTCTTCACAGTGCACCACGGTTTGAATGTTATTGGTGACCAGTACTGGCAAATCACCAGAAGAGTAAAAACCTTCTAGCAGCAGAATCGGTTTAACGACACCACATGCGCGCAACTGCAGTGCCTCTTCAATACGAGCAACACCAAAGGCATCAGCGCCTTGTGCTTTTTTGGCAATGTGTCGTAAACCATGGCCATAGCTGTTGGCTTTTACAACCGCCATGACCTTACTGTTTGGCGCTTGCTGTTTAATCTGCTGTAGGTTGTGTTGCAGAGCATCTAAATCGATGTAGGCCGTCGCGGCTTTCATATGGCTCATGGGCTTACTCATCATCCATATCGAAGGCTGGACCTGCGTAGTTATCAAATCTAGACCATTGACCTTGGAAGGTCAGACGTACCGAACCGATAGGACCATTACGCTGTTTACCAAGAATAATTTCCGCCGTGCCTTTCATTGAGCTGTCAGGGTTATAAACCTCATCTCGATAGATGAACATGATCAAGTCGGCATCCTGCTCGATAGAGCCCGATTCACGCAAGTCCGAGTTAACAGGACGTTTATCAGCGCGTTGCTCTAGGGAACGGTTAAGCTGAGATAGAGCCACTACAGGAACATTTAGCTCTTTCGCCAACGCTTTAAGCGAGCGCGAGATCTCAGCAATTTCTAGGGTACGGTTATCAGACAGCGCAGGTACACGCATCAGCTGAAGGTAGTCGACCATGATCATCGATAAGCCACCATGGTCACGAGCAATACGACGTGCACGAGAGCGCACTTCGGTTGGAGTCAGGCCTGAACTGTCATCGATGTACATGTTCTTCTTCTCCATAAGAATACCCATGGTCGAAGAGATACGTGCCCAATCTTCATCATCAAGCTGACCGGTACGAATCTTGGTTTGGTCTACACGAGAAAGGGACGCAAGCATACGCATCATGATCTGTTCTGCCGGCATCTCTAGTGAGAAGATTAGAACCGGTTTTTCTTGCGACATAGCTGCGTTTTCACACAAGTTCATCGCAAAGGTCGTTTTACCCATCGATGGACGCGCCGCGACAATCACCAAGTCAGAACCTTGCAGACCCGCAGTCTTCTTATTCAGATCGGTAAAGCCTGTATCAACCCCCGTCACACCATCTTGCGGTGTTTTGTAGAGGATCTCGATACGCTCTAACGTCTTTTCTAAGATGTTGTCTACGTTTTGAGGCCCTTCACTTTCACTGGTACGAGATTCAGCAATAGCGAATACTTTACTTTCCGCGAGATCAAGTAAGTCTTCAGAATTACGCCCTTGAGGATCGTAGCCCGCATCAGCGATTTCATTCGCGACACCGATCAGGTCACGTACCAGCGCACGTTCTGCAACAATGTCTGCATACGCATTGATGTTGGCTGCACTTGGCGTGTTCTTAACTAAGTCAGCAAGATAAGCGAAACCACCGACATCATCGAGCTGTTCACGAAGCTCTAAGAACTCTGATAGTGTGATTAAGTCGAGTGGCTGGTTGTCTTCAAGCAGAGTTTGGACTGCTTCAAAGACCAAGCGATGAGGACGGCTGTAGAAATCTTTGGCAACCACTCGCTCTGAAACCGTATCCCAGCGCTCATTATCAAGCAGAAGGCCACCAATAACAGATTGCTCCGCCTCTAATGAATGAGGGGGAACTTTGATTGCATCGACTTGTGCATCGTTAAATTTACTATTTCGATTATCTACTTTCGCTTCAGCCATGGTTCTGCTCAACAACTTGCTATAGATCGCTAATTATAACGAGAATCAAGATATTGTCTGTACCAATCCAATACTTTGTCGAGTTCTAATGTAGAATTAACTTGTTACTGACGGTATTACGGCAATTTAACTCTACTATTGCGCCATTCGTTCCATCAATATTGAGGTAGTTAGTGTCTAAACTTTGGCTTATGAGTGCTGGCTTGATGAGCTCTATGCTTGCCTACGCTGATGATACAGAACAAAGCAAAACGGATATTGACGTCCCTTCACCATGGAATACAGAAGTTGAGTTCGGTTATCAGGCCCATACGGGTAACTCTGACTCACGTTCATTGAACTCTCGTCTAAATGCGGAATACACAGAAGGTAGGCACCGTACTAGTGGTGAGTGGAAATACTACCTCTTATATAAAGATGGCGAAGAAGATAAACGCCAGTCAACCTACACGGCGCAAAGCGACTATAAGCTTGGTGCAAAAACCTACCTTTATGGCAGCTTTAAGGGTGTCGACTCACGCTACAGCGCATACTTCAAAGACTACACACTTTCTGGTGGTCTTGGTTATCAGTTCTCAAACACTGACGTGCTGACACTTGAGATCGAAGTGGGTCCAGGTTTCCGATATCAAGAGCCTAACTTAGATGAGATCGATGACGATGACATTATCTTCCCTGAGACCGTTCAGGAGGGGATATTTCGTGGCAACTTGAATACCACTTGGCAGGCGCTCGATAATTTGAGCGTTTCAGCGGACCTTACCGTTGTCTCGGGTAAAAGTAATACCCGAACCGACACTGATATCAGCGTGACAAACAACATCACTGAAGATATCGCATTAAAACTCTCTCACTCTCGTCAATACCATGACAAGGTGCCAGATGGGCTAGAAAAAGCAGATAGCATTTTCTCCATTAATCTACTGTTTCTGTTCTAGCAAGCCGCTCCCAATAGACAAATTATACCAATCGAGATAAATAGGTGATTAGATAATTGCGCAGGAAAAATCGCTTAGAGCAAGGCATAGATTGCTGCTAGCTAGTTGACCTACCTACAAAATCTATAACGAAGCTATCAGTGATTTTAACAAGCAAGAATGACCAGATATTTATTTTGGTTGGTATTTTAGACATAAAAAAAGCACCTCTAGGAGGTGCTTTTAGAATACGTCTTGATACTGAATTACTCAGCAGCAACAACTTGTAGGTTAACTGTAGCGAAAACTTCAGAGTGAAGTTGAACGCTGATCTCGAACTCACCAGTGTTACGTAGTGCGCCTTCAGGAAGACGAACTTCGCTCTTAACAACTTCAACGCCAGCTGCAGTGATTGCATCAGCGATGTCGCGAGTACCGATAGAACCGAATAGTTTACCTTCGTCACCAGCTTTAGATGCTAGAACAACTGCTTCTAGAGCACCGATCTTTTCAGCACGAGCTTCAGCAGAAGCAACTTGCTCAGCAGCTTTTGCTTCTAGTTCAGCACGACGTGCTTCGAACATTTCAACGTTAGCTTTAGTAGCCATAACTGCTTTACCTTGAGGGATAAGGAAGTTACGAGCGTAGCCAGACTTAACGTTTACAGTTTCGCCTAGAGAACCTAGTTTGCCGATTTTATCAAGTAGAATAACTTGCATTGTTTAATTCCTCTTTTTAAAAACGAACCGATTACTGATGCTTGTCAGTGTACGGTAGTAGAGCTAGGTAGCGAGAACGCTTGATCGCGCGAGCTAGTTGACGTTGGTATTTAGCACTTGTACCAGTGATACGGCTAGGTACGATTTTACCAGCTTCAGTGATGTAGTTTTTAAGAGTTGCTACGTCTTTGTAATCAATCTCTTGTACGCCTTCTGCAGTGAAACGGCAGAATTTACGACGACGGAAGAAACGAGCCATGGGCTATCTCCTGATCTTAAATTTGAATAAGTTGTCAGTCTTTATATAAGTTAAAAGCGAACTCTCAACCCGATATGCAGACTTAGTACTAAATCTGAGTGTTTAATTACTCAGCAGCTGCTTCTGGCTTAGCTTCAGCACGCTCTTCGCGACGAGGAGCACGCTCTTCTTTCTGCTTAAGCATGATAGATTGCTCAGTGATCGCTGTCTTAGTACGCATGATCATGTTACGTAGAACTGCATCGTTGAAACGGAAAGCAGTTTCTAGCTCGTCAATCACTTCTTGACCAGCTTCAACGTTCATTAGAACGTAGTGAGCTTTGTGAAGCTTGTTGATTGGGTAAGCCAGTTGACGACGGCCCCAGTCTTCTAGACGGTGGATAGTACCGCCAGCTTCAGTGATTGAACCAGTGTAACGCTCGATCATGCCAGCAACTTGCTCGCTTTGATCAGGGTGCACCATGAATACGATTTCGTAATGACGCATTGGTTGCTCCTTACGGATTATTCAGCTTCCACAAATGGCCCGGTCGTCCAGAGGAAGCAAGGAACTAAAGATAATTGACCGAGTTTTAAGGAGCACGAATAGTACAGAAAGAAAGCAGTTTAGGCAAGAGAAATGTGATGACCAACAAAAACAGCTGCCAATGTATTGCAGCTGCTTTTTGATCGGTAGTTACTTAGGTGAAGCTGTTAGTCTTCATCTTCGTCAACATATTGAGCTTGTAGGTAATTTTGAATGCCTGTCATGTCGATCAAACCGAGTTGAGTCTCAAGCCAATCAACATGCTCTTCTTCGTCTTCTAGGATATCTTGGAACAGATCACGAGACACATAGTCATGAACATCTTCAGCGTAAGCAATGGCGTCTTTTAGATCAGGAATTGCTGCCATCTCGAGTTTTAAATCACACTCAAGCATTTCTTTGGTGTCTTCACCAATCATTAACTTGCCGAGATCTTGTAAGTTAGGAAGCCCTTCTAAAAAGAGAATACGTTCAATGAGATGATCAGCGTGCTTCATTTCATCGATCGACTCATGGTATTCCTTATCTGCCAGATGCTTTAAACCCCAATCTTTGTACATTCGGGCGTGGAGAAAATACTGATTAATGGCAACAAGTTCATTGCCGAGTATTTTGTTGAGATGTTGGATGATGATTGGATCGCCTTTCATTATGCAGCCCTCCTCTTTGGCTACTATAACTCTAGTTCCAATTAGAAGAGTGTCAAAAGGCTCAAGTGAGCGTTTAGCTCGCTTGTTTCAGTATTAAGTGATCGGTTTCCGCTAAAATTTCTTTGGCTTGCTTAATACACTTACCACATTGGCTGCCTAACGCAGTGCATTTCTTAATTCCTCGAATATCGGTAATGCCTTCATCGATCGCTAACTTCCTAATTTTCTTATCCGAAATCCCATGACAAAGGCAAACATACATACAATATTGATCCATTTACAACTTACGACAAGAAATATAAACAAGAATTGTTATCGTTACCAGTTGTATTAAGCCCAGTTTCAGAACATTTTGTTATATCGATTTGAGAGCAGAGACAAAGCTTCAAGGAGTTAGAACAGGTGAATAATGAGGAGAAAAAATCTAGTCTAATTTTCAGTAAGTTATAACAATCAACTGCGTCATTTTCTTATAACCAAAAATGCAAAAAGGGAAGCCTAAGCTTCCCTTTTCAGATGCATGCTCTTCTTACGAAGAATGTGCAAGATTCAACTAAATATTAGTCAAAGATCTTAGCAACAACACCAGCACCTACAGTACGGCCACCTTCGCGGATTGCGAAACGTAGACCTTCGTCCATAGCGATTGGAGCGATTAGCTCAACAGTCATTTGAACGTTGTCACCTGGCATTACCATTTCTACGCCTTCTGGTAGAGTGATGTCGCCTGTTACGTCAGTTGTACGGAAGTAGAACTGTGGACGGTAACCTTTGAAGAAAGGAGTGTGACGGCCGCCTTCGTCTTTAGAAAGTACGTATACTTCAGACTCAAACTTAGTGTGTGGGTTGATTGACTTAGGAGCCGCTAGTACTTGACCACGCTCAACTTCGTCACGCTTAGTACCACGTAGAAGTGCACCAACGTTCTCACCAGCACGACCTTCGTCTAGAAGCTTACGGAACATTTC
>NZ_VTXI01000016.1 GCF_013114545.1 Vibrio sp. RE86
ATTTCTATCTCTTTGAAAATAAATAGCTTTTTACGTAGTGACATGATTACCATGTTTAACGCATTGTCGCACACGATAGAATTTGGCCAACCTGACTTTATGAGGTCTCGTTTAGATATGTGTTGTCCTTGGTGTTTGAGCAACTGTTCGAGCACTTGATACTCAGTTAAGGTTAAATGAATAGTATGTGTAGAGGTGAGATCCTGATTATCTTCGTGTCTGATAACCAGCGTAAGTGGGCCTTTAATTAGATGAATGTGCATGTAGTTTCAACGTTAAATGAAGTTACTATAACGTGAGAATGACTCAATGGGTAATGGCAGTCGAATGCAAAATAGGACCGAAGTGCCTAATCTGTACTGATTTAGGCACTCATTTGGTATTTGGAAGTAGCTGGTGGTTAACTTTAACGAATAAAATCAAAAGCTAGCAAATAAAGTGAAGAGCAGCGTTCCGTAATGTGTCTTTTATTGGTGGAGGAAGAAGTGAACGATGAACGCCTTGAATCGCACCTTCTAGTGTCCAAAAAAGTTCTATTGTTGGTCGATAATGTGTTTGGCGTGAAATAGCTTCGACTGCCTTTAAAGTGCCCATGTTTTTTAGCTGATCAACCGAATCTATTCCTGCTTTATTCAAAAGACGTTCAGTTGTTGATTGTATGTTTGGTAGGTCCCTCAAACGTGCTGGGTTGGTTGCATAGCTGCTTCGATTGGCCTTAATGCTGTCAATAACGACAGACGCTTCGCATAGAAAGAGCGTATCTTTCCAAGGGGGAATATTTAGCTGAAAGAAGTTACTCGGGAGGATGACACCCAAAGAAAGTGCATCAAACTGCTCGTAACCCTTGCGTTGAAAATAGTCATCTTGGTCTTTTGTACTTCGTAAGTAGAATCGACCACCCTTAAATATCAACAACAAAATACCATCTACTGAAAGCGTGTTTACGCCGAACAGGTATTTTACCCTAACGTTTCCGAGTGGTTCCAAATGCGTAAAAGCCCGACGAAATAGTGTATTCATTACCTTTGCTCTGTGGTTTAAAAACAAAGGATTTTGCCAGATTAATATTTTTAAGATGCGGCAGATTTATATAAGGGAAATGTTAAATGCCAATGAGCATCTTTGATTTGCAATTTTTCAATATGCCAATTTGCCTACCCCCTCTGGTTTGTGACAATAATAGAGTCTATTACCAAGCTCGGAGTCAATATGTATTCTATTAATCATGATCTTTTTATGAAGTCTACTGGCGCTGAATATTACTCAGAGAAAGGGCTCTCTTTTCGTGCCATTGCGATTAAAAGTTTGAAAAAAGTGATGGCGGAGGTAGTTGCTGACACACCAACTAACTGTTCACATGCTCATAAAGTAAAGGGGATTGCATTAATGTGTGGTGCTGCTGATGCGGCCCATGTTTGTCAAAAGCTAGAATCTTATGGCGACATTGTCAGTCCAGTCGCGCGTCAAAATACCTTGCAGCATATCATTGAGTCTTTGATTAATCTTTGCTTTGGTCGAGGCAGCTAAATGTCATTTAAAAATAGAATAATCACTGCGAACGCCTTGATCGTTGTTCTTTTTGCTGCCTTTCTCGCATACGCTGCCATGAACATTGTTCAGCGAACATCGATTGGCCAGTTTAACGAGATAAAAGAAAATATCATGGGTCATAACCGTGATTTGCTCTTGACGTTCGTCAAGGCGCAAAGTGTCAGTCTTAACAAAGAGATTGAGCTGATCGTTGAAGATATTGAGCATATGTCGGGTGACTTTGCTCATGACTATGTGCAAGCAGATAAGACCACTCAACTGCGTGATGCTGAACTAGCACACATAAATCGAAACCTTAAAACTTTCATCAATGAAGTGACGTTTATTGATACTAAAACACGTCAAGAAATTCGTATTCATGATGGCCAAGTTGAACAAAGCGACCATAAAGCATCCGTGTCGGACTTTGGTCGTTATAAATCGATGTTCATTGAAAAGAAAACATCAGGAAATGTGGTTACGCACTTTAATGTTTATGTCTTTCCAGAACACTGGCCGAGTGGGATGTTAAAGTTTGATGTGAACTTGGACTACTTTTCAAATTCATTGGCCTTCAAGAGCATGATTGAAAAATTACAATATCGTTATTTTTTAGTCGATGAAGATGGCAACTTAGTTGCTTCCAATCTGAAACAAGATCCACTGACATTGCTTCGATATATGACAGACAGTAGCTCGAATTCGAAAAGTGTTGCTGCGCAAATAACGTCAAACAACTTTGGCAGTATGGTAGTGAACGCGATTCACGGGATTTTTAACATAACGTTCGTACGCAACGAAGTAACTGGGTGGCGCTTAATACTTGTTACTCCAGAATCAGTGGTTAGGTCGAGTTACGCAACGACAAAACAAGCTTTGTTGCTGTCCGATAGTTTGTTGATTGAGAAATTCACACTCGCAACGGGCATGCTATTGCTACTCTTTTTAGCGATCAACGCGATGGTGGTTAAACGTTTGATTGCACCCATTGGTATACTAACCGCGCAAGCAAAGGCGCTAAAGCAAGGCGATTTTGCTAGGGCGACCATAACGCTCAAGGGCAACGGTGAAGAAATTGAACAACTCTCTAAAGCGTATAGCGAGGCGGGAGTTCAAATCAGCACTTTGATCTCAGGGTTAGAAGAGGACGTTACGCTTCGAACGGCTCAATATGAGTTAGCAGCAAAGCAAGCGAGTGATGCCAATGCAGAGAAATCAACGTTACTCTCCAACGTATCACATGAAATACGTACACCACTGAATGCGATCATTGGCTATACCCATATGTTAAGCAAAGAAGTCAATCTCATGCAGTTTAATCATCAACTGAATGGGATCTCGAGTGCAAGCAACACAATACTAGGGATAGTGAATGACCTTTTGGATTTCGAACGCCTGCAAGCGTCGAGCTACACGCTTAACCCAAAAGAAGTAGAGTTCAAAGAGGTGCTTGGCGCCATAGAACACACTTTCTTCCCTTTAGCTCAAGGTAAGGGCTTAACGCTAAACATGGATAACTGTGTCGAGCAAGGGTTTGTGCTCTATGTTGACGAGCTAAGGCTAAAGCAGTGCATCAGTAATGTCGTTTCAAATGCGATTAAGTTCACTGGTGAGGGTAAGGTCACGGTTTGTTGTTACCTGAAGCAAGAGCAACTTCACATCGACGTGATTGATACCGGTGTTGGAATACCGCCCGAGAAGCTTGATAAAGTATTCAATGACTTCGAGCAGGTAAACGATGAAGACCAGCAGTTTGGGTTCGGGTTGGGGCTAGCGATTACCAAAACCATCATTGAACTGATGGGCGGTACGATCAAAGTAAGCAGTGAGGTTGGCTCAGGGAGTACATTCTCACTGCGCCTTCCGCTCTCTAAGGCCAGTTTTAAGCCGTTAGGGGAGGTATCAGTTCCTTTATTAGAACTTAGCTCGCCTGTGTCTCAGTTATACAGCGGTGTAAAAGCACTGGTTGTTGATGACGTCGAGTTCAATCGAGAAATACTGGCTTATCACTTGTCTGAGCTTGGGTTTGATTGCCTGTTTGCTGAAGACGGGCTACAAGCCTTGAAGGTGGTCAGTGAGCAAGAGGTTGATGTTGTTCTAACTGATATATCAATGCCAGTAATGGATGGTATTGGACTGGCCAAAGAGTTAGCCAGTTGTAACCCCTTACTTCCGATTGTTGCAGTAACCGCAAGAGCGACACTGACGGAACAAGCGGATATGAACAGTTATTTTGATAGTTATCTAACGAAACCTATTGCAGAACAGGATTTAAAAGACTGTTTGCAAATGGCGTTTATGAATAAAAAATAACGCTCCACTCTCTTTGCCCTGGCTACGATCTCTTATGTACCAGGGCTTTTTGCGTTTCGGGTTAAATACTTCGAGCAAGACACAAGAAAAATTAGAGCATTTCTTTTTTTTGAAATCTCGATCTGCCCTTAGCTTTTTCACTGATTTAAACAAAAATAAGCTAAATCACGATAAGCGAAAGAAAGAAAAATATGTTTGGGGAAATAATTAAAGAGTTCAGAACAAAAAATGGGTTGTCTCAAACGGAATTCGTTGATGCTGTTCAACGCAGCAACGATGACTTTAATAATTTAGATGTCGTGACGCTAAGCCGTTGGGAAAGGGGGGTGACCAAACCGCATTTGACGCGTCAAAATGAGTTGTTGGATTTAATTGGTGTCGATATTTTTACCGTTTGGGACAAAGAGGGGAATGTGAAATCTTTGCCTTCTTACTATAAAAAGCTAAAACGAAGCGGGTATATCGATGTGTTAGATACGTTAAGCTCAACTGTCCTTATTATTAATGCCACCAATATGTACGAACTGAGACGCCATAAAGAGCTGATTGAGTTGGTGTTTGAATTTGAATCAAATGTGTTGTTTTCTGAAATGCTTCAAAAAGGAATGACTCGCCTGGCAATCATGGAAAATTTAATCGATCAGCATAACGGCGAGTTAAACTTAGTGACGTTTTATGGGCAGTTAATCGGGCATGTGCTTACCGTCAATAAGTCAGCGCTGCAAGAACACTTAACGGCTGAGATAGAGTTGGAAGAAGACATTCACTTAGTTGCGTCATTCAATTGCATCAGCCCAGTCGTAGTTAAGGATACGTTAGGTCGTGAAGCCTACAAATATATTCACAGTCTAAACCCCGAAAGAAAGATGTGTATTCTACAAAATGATAAAAAGATGTTCGATCTGTTGTTCTCATTGGGATTCGAATACAAAACGCTAAGAATAGCTGAAAAATCTAGCAAGTTAATGTCAATTGAATCTAAGAAAATAAAGTCTCAACGTTCATGGATGAACCTTATTGCTCAATATAAAGGTGAAGAAAATGAATAAATCAGTACTCATTGTTGATGATGTTGAATTATCACGTGAAATCCTAAGTAATGCCGTTTCGTCTATTGATATGAAGCTTTCGATTGTCTTCGCTGAAAATGCCTATGAAGCAATGAGCAAAATGAAGAATCAGAGTTTTGATCTCATTATTATGGACATCATGATGCCTGATGGAGACGGTTTCGAATTGTTGAGTATGCTTTCAAAAAATGAATCTCAAGCGAAGATTGTTATTACTTCTGGGTTAGATAAGTCGATAGTTAGTTCGGTAAGCATGTTGGGTAAGTTATATGATTTGAATATCGTCGCATCGCTAGAAAAGCCAATTTGGACAGAGCAGATGTCCCAGTTAGTCGAATCAATCTTACAACAAGAAACCAATGTACCTAAACCAAGCATACCCACAATGGCGCCACTTGACGGCGATGACTTCCCAATTGAACTCGTCTATCAATCGCAAGTTATTTCGGATATTGATGTAGTGTGTGGATTTGAAGTTTTGTCACGTTGGTCTGATGAAAATGGTTCACTTTTACCACCAAGCTATTTTCTGCCGATGGTCGAGAACTTAGGAAAACAGAAGCGATTTACAGAAATTGTGATCAGCAAATTTGTCCAAGACTACAAAAATTACTTTGGACAATTAGATCAATCTGTTCGCTTTTCTCTGAACATTGACCCGAATTTGCTAGTGGATCAATCCATTGTTGATCAACTTGTGGCTATTTATGAACAAGGCGTTGAGCACACAATCGTGATCGAAATAACGGAACAAGGGTTAGTCTCTTCGATTGAACGTGAATTGCTAGCGAGTTGTTTAAAATTACGTTTGCAAGGGTTTGAGCTGTCGATTGACGATTTTGGAATTGAGTCCTCCAACATCGAACGTGTCATGAAGCTACCTGTTAATGAAATTAAAATTGATAAGTCAATAACGTGGAGCTTTGAACACAACACAGATTACAAGCAAGTGATTGAGGAAGCGAATAAGCTCGCTTCTGTTAAAAATGCTAGAGTTTTGTTTGAAGGTGTCGAAAATGACGAAATGTGTAAAGCGTTGGAGAAAATTGGTGGGCATCATCAACAAGGTTTTTTCCATTCAGTTCCGGTTAGGCCTGAAAGCATAAAAGGTGTAGTTTATCAAAGAACTATGGATAAACTAGCCTAAATGGTAAAGCCAGCGTAAATGCTGGCTTTGTCTTATAATGCGATCTAACCGCAAACTGGACAGTTAGGCATCTTCATAAGGTTCATTTCGCGCCAAGACATGCTCATGGCATCCAGCATTAAGATTTTGCCTTGCTTCGGCGTGCCGTAATTAGCGATCACTTTAATGGCTTCCATTGCTTGAACGGCACCAATAATTCCGACGACTGGCGCCATTACTCCCGCTTCAACACAGCTTAACGCCGCATTACCGAAGAGAGCACTTAGACATTGGTAACAAGGTTGTGTCTCATCTTGATAGGTGAACACGCTGACTTGGCCTTCCATTCGGATTGCTGCGCCAGACACCAATGGCGTTTTTAGTTCAAAGCACAGTTTGTTGAGCTGGTTGCGAGTCTCGACATTGTCAGACGCATCCAATACTAGTGTATGTCGCTCAATCAGAGATCGTAGCTCAATGTCGCTTAAGCGTTTATCAATAGTCTCTACAACAAGGTGAGGGTTTAGCTGCTGTAATGAACTTGCTGCCGATTCAACCTTTTTTACGCCGATGTCTGAGTCATGGTGTAGCACTTGACGTTGCAAGTTAGAAAGCTCGACAACATCGTCGTCAATTAAGGTTAGCTTTCCCACACCTGCTGTTGCTAGATACTGACTTGAAGCACAACCCAAGCCGCCAGCGCCCAAAATCAGGATTGAACTCTGTTTGAGCGCCTCTTGCCCTTCAAAGTCAAACTGTTTAAGGATGATCTGGCGGTTGTAACGCAGCATCTCTTGGTCAGATAAAATCTCCAAAGAATGCCCCTAGTATAATGTTGAATTAAACAGTTGAATGTTGACCGTTTCACCAGCCTCAACACGACCGCGTTCGCGTTCTAGTACCACGAAGCAATTAGCAAGGCTCATCGAACGGAATGCTCCAGAGCTTTGATTTCCCGTCGTTTCAACAACGAACTGACCATTTTCAATAGAGTAGATGCCACGTTGGTAGTCTGTACGACCAGGGGCTTTTTTAAACGCGCTACGTGTAATTGCTGGGATAGATTCTGGCGCTTTCCACTCACTGTGACCTGCTAGTTTTGCAAGCAGTGGTTGAACAAGAACATACATGGTTAATACGGCTGATACAGGGTTACCCGGAAGACCGCAGAACCAAGCCGTAGACAGCTTACCAAAGGCAAAAGGTTTGCCCGGTTTAATCGCCAGCTTCCAGAAACCAATTTCACCTAACTCTTCAAGAATATCTTTAGTGTAATCGGCTTCGCCTACGCTGACGCCGCCAGAAGTGACAACAACATCAGCCAGTGTTTGAGCTTGTTCAAAAGTCGCTTTAAGCGTTTCAGGGCAGTCAGGAATAATACCTAAGTCAATCGCTTCGCAGCCGAAGTTTTCAATCAGTGGTTTAATACCGTAACGGTTACTGTCATAGATTTGACCGTCTTGTAGTGTTTCACCAAGCGGCTTTAACTCATCACCTGTCGAGAAGAACGCAACGCGAGGTTTACGAACGACCGTGACATGACTAATACCTAGCGTCGCAATCATCGGAATATCGCGAGCGGTTAGACGTGCACCTTTAGCCAAAACGGTCGCGCCTTGAGTGATGTCATCACCCATCGGGCGAATATTGTTTTGCGGCTTAACATCGGTTTGATTGAATTGAATGCCGGCATCGGTCATTTGAGTGTTTTCTTGCATGATGACCGCATCACAGCCTTCTGGGATTTTTGCGCCAGTCATAATTCGTACGCAGTGACCTTGAGGCCATTCACCTTCGAAAGGTTGGCCAGCAAACGACTTACCTGCCAGCGGCATCACGTTGTTTTGCGCTAAATCGGCTAATCGGATCGCGTAACCATCCATTGCTGAGTTATCGAATGGCGGTACAAAAATAGGGGAGAGGATGTCTTCGGCCAAAACATAGCCGATGGCATCAGCAAGAGGAAGTTTTAACGTCGTTTGGATAGGTTTAATAGGCGATAGCATTTTTTCCATCGCGTCTTCGATTGGCATCAAGCCCGGAGCATCACAGCAGCCCATATCAAAAAATCCTAATCTTTTATTATTGTCAGATAATCGAATCACTTTAGCACAGAAAGCCTTGTGCAATAATGACCTTCGATAAAATATGGGTGTAATTATTCAAAAATCCGAGTATCCTTGTCTGCCATCCGAAAGGGGTAAAGTAAGAGGTAGTGGAATGTCAGGTCTTAGCGAATCCGCAAAGTTGGTAAAAGATGCGCTAGAAAGCCGTGGATTAGAGACACCAATGGTGCCTAATCAGTACAGTCGAGAAGAGAAAAAGGAAAAAATTCAGCATCATATGCATGAAATTCTCTCTCTATTAGAACTTGACCTTACCGATGATAGTTTAGAAGAAACACCACGTCGTATCGCTAAAATGTACGTCGATGAAATCTTCTCTGGTCTAGACTACGCAAGCTTCCCTAAAATCACGGTTATTGAGAACAAAATGAACGTGAGCGAGATGGTTCGCGTTAAAGACATTACTGTGACAAGCACCTGTGAGCACCACTTGGTGACCATCGATGGTCGCGCTGCTGTTGCTTATATTCCACGCGGTAAAATTATTGGTCTATCAAAGATCAATCGTATTGTTCGATTCTTTGCTCAGCGCCCTCAAGTGCAAGAGCGCATGACACAACAAATTCTGGTGGCATTGCAAACATTGCTAGAGTCTGACGATGTTGCGGTCACTATTGATGCTACGCACTACTGCGTAAAATCTCGTGGAGTCATGGATGCCACGAGCGAGACCACCACAACGGCATTGGGTGGTATCTTTAAGTCAAACCCTGCGACAAGACATGAGTTCCTTCACGGAATTCGATAAGGCTAGGCTGACGAATTAACCCATTTCAAACCGCTTCATTATCGAGGCGGTTTTTGTTTTTAAATTAAGTCGATGTATCGGCTTATTCATCCTTAAAGGATACTATTGTGACAACATCATTCAAAACACTTGGCCTGCGCCCTGAGCTACTAGAAACACTCGATAGCCTAGGCTATAACGAAATGACGCCAATCCAGCAGCAAGCACTGCCTATGGTATTAGAAGGCAAAGACGTAATTGGCCAAGGTAAGACG
The DNA here is from genome assembly GCF_013114545.1 of Vibrio sp. RE86. Lineage (GTDB taxonomy): Bacteria > Pseudomonadota > Gammaproteobacteria > Enterobacterales > Vibrionaceae > Vibrio. The sequence goes on from NZ_VTXI01000016.1 coordinate 9,168, forward strand.
GGTTCGGGTAAAACCGCGACATTCTCATTAGGCCTGTTGAGCAATTTGAACGTAAAACGTTTCCGTGTTCAAACCTTGGTGCTATGTCCCACACGTGAGCTTGCGGACCAAGTCGCTAAAGAGATCCGCACACTGGCTCGCGGTATTCACAACATTAAAGTGCTAACGCTGTGTGGCGGTATGCCTATGGGCCCGCAAATTGGCTCGCTTGAGCATGGTGCTCATATTCTTGTTGGTACACCAGGCCGTATTCTTGACCACATGTCAAAAGGGCGTATTAGCCTTGATGAACTGAATACTTTGGTTCTTGATGAAGCAGACAGAATGTTAGACATGGGTTTTGAAGATGCGATCGATACCATCATTGAAGCTGCGCCAAGTAAACGTCAAACTTTACTGTTCAGTGCAACCTTCCCGGACAATATCCATTCATTGGCAGCCAAAGTGATGGTTGACCCAGAGATGGTTAAAGTTGAGTCAACGCACCAAAAGAGCACCATCGAACAACGTTTCTTCAAGCTTAATACCACCGAAGAGCGCGATGACGCACTAGAAGCACTGCTGCTTACTCATAAGCCTGAATCTTCAGTTGTGTTCTGTAACACCAAGAAAGAGGTGCAAAACGTAACAGATGAGCTGAGCCACCGTGGCTTTAGTGTCGTTGAACTGCACGGCGACATGGAGCAGCGTGAACGCGAACAGGCGCTGACAATGTTTGCTAACAAGAGTATCTCTATCCTTGTGGCGACAGACGTTGCAGCCCGTGGTCTCGATGTTGATAACCTCGATGCGGTATTCAACTTTGAGTTATCGCGTGACCCTGAAGTGCATGTTCACCGTATTGGTCGTACTGGCCGTGCAGGTTCGAAAGGTGTTGCATTTAGTTTCTACAGTGAGAAAGAAGAGTACCGTGTGGCACGTATTGACGAGTACATGGACATCGCTATTTCACCTTCAGAGTTGCCTGAGAAGCCGGTTGAACGCGCTTTCTATCCTAAGATGCAAACCATCCAGATTCTAGGTGGTAAAAAGCAAAAGGTACGCGCGGGTGACATTCTCGGCGCACTGACGAAACAAGCAGGGTTAGACGGCAAGAAGATTGGTAAGATCAACATTCTTGCGATGGTCTCTTACGTTGCTCTTGAACATGACATCGTTAAGCCAGCATTGAAGCAGCTTCAAACAGGCAAAATGAAAGGGCGTAACTTCAAAGCGCGAGTGATGAAGTAACCTTAGCCGAACACATTTAATGACAAACCCCAGTCGAGTAATCTCCTGGGGTTTATTTTTGTCAGTCCGTAAATTTGTAAACGATACCTAAACTGATGTTCCAACCGAGGTCGCGTTGAATAATCGGACTATTTGAATCATGGTGTTGGACTTCCAATTTAGCAAGCCCTAACCAATCTTGAGTGATGTCATAAATGCTGATGAGTCCAGCTTGATAAACCCAAGTTTCATCGGCCTCAAATGAATCAAAGTGAGATTGGGTGGCCTCTTGAGCTGAGATGGAATAGAGGTGGCGTGAAAGCTTGCTATCTCGATAATCAATCTCAATATAAGGCGTGAAAGTAAGCTGCTCGAAAGGCAGGTCGAGTGTATGACCTAAATGGAGTTGTACTTCATATCCATCATGCTGGTCAGTGACATCATGAAGAAAAGTGACTCGCGCACCCACTGTACCAATAGTCAGTCCCAATTCTCCGTTACCATCTCTGTCGTTGATTCCATCGGGCAAGTCGTCAAAATCGTTCGATACTTCTGAAAAACGCCAATTACCTGAAAAACCCACATAAGGAAGGATAGAGATGTTCACTAAACTACCATCTACGAATCCATACTTTCCGTTATAAAAGAGATTCGGTTCTAAAGAGGCTTGCGCCTTATTTCCATCAGTAAATACGCTTTGTCCATACGTTGCGCTCGCGCCAACGAAACCGAAATCGTAATACTTGTCTTCTGCAAACGCTGTCGTCGACCACGGCAGAATCAATGCGATTGCATACAGATACTTATTCATTGTGATTCTCCTTATCCTACGATTAGAAGAACCAAGCAGCGGTATAAATCTTTCAAATCATTTCGACTGATCAATTAGCCTCGGACGGCTCGTCTGAAAACTTGAGCATTACAAGCTTAAACTCAGTAAGAGAATCGACAAAAGTTCGGATCAGGTCGGGGTCAAAATGTATTTCGGACTGGCCGACTATGTGTGATACAGCTTGATCAAATGGCCAAGCTTTTTTGTAAGGGCGTTCGCTGGTCAAAGCATCGAAAACATCTGCGATGGCAACAATTCTAGCCGAATAAGGAATATCGGTACTCTTTAAGCCGAAAGGATAGCCTGAGCCATCCCATTTTTCATGGTGAAAGAGGGCAATTTCTTTTGCAACACTGAGTAACTCTGAGCCTTCAGTATTACCAAGAATTTCTGCGCCGAAACAAGGGTGTTGTTGCATCACTTTCCATTCATCTGCATCAAGCTTGCCTGGCTTTTTGAGGATCGCATCTGGGACACCTATTTTGCCAATATCATGCATAGGTGCAGCCGTTCCAATCAACTCAACCCAGCTATCTGGCTGCCCAGAGTTGCGGGCTAAAATTTCGGTATAACGACTCATTCTGACGATGTGAAGGGCCGTTTCATTGTCTTTAAACTCTGCGGCATGACCAAGTTTAGAAATGATCTCCTTTCTTGACGCTTTTAATGAAGCGTTAGATAGGTTGCCAGCGTAAAGCGTAAATAGCAGTGAAGGAACTGTAAATATAAGCATCGCAATTACGATGCTGAGTAAGCCATTTCTAAAGCGATAGTAGTCTTCGAGTAACTCAGCTTTACCCACTTTAGCCACCAGCACTGCATTAACCGACGGTTCAGAAAATAACACGGCATAAACCTTGTTGCCTTGAGCGTCATATAACTCTCGTAGCTCTGTTGAGGAGTGTGTACCAGAATCACGAATGTGAGTTGATAAGGTATTTAGGTTTTGGCTATCTGACTTTGAATGATTAGGTAAATGTTGGCTCTTACTTATTCGAAGACCCTCGCTTGTAAAGGCGCTGATTTCACCTGTTAAACCGAAATAAAAACGTGAAAGGTCATCTAACTCAGAATTGTCGAGTTCCATCTCTATCAACGCGATGGCGACGATCTGATCTAAAGCATTGTCATGGATCGGCGTCGCAAAAATCAATTTGGCCGCATGTTTCGACACTATCGGAATCAGTTGTGATTGACCACTTAACGTAATCTTTAAGAACTCTGGGTTGGCTGTCAATAAGCGTTCAATATCGATTGGCTGTCCATGTTGATAAAGGAACTGGCCATTAGGTGAAATGATCGTTTTTGACGGACTGTAGCCAAGTTCACGATAACGAAACCACAAGTTAGTCATCTTGTCGCTGTAGTTTTCTATTTGCTCATCATTAGCGTTTTCGATGGCGGAGAGCAATTTAAACAGACAACGTTGGAACTCGTTCTTTGCAAAGATGTGTGCAAATGTAGCACTACGAATCTCACTCACATTTCGCAAAGTTGAACTATAAGATGTGACGTACTGTAGCAAGGTGTCACGACCGGAATCTAAGATGGACTGTTTATTGTATGCCAGCAACATATACGTTGCGCTGACAGTTAATGTTACAAAGATAACAAGTCCACATATGACGAGCTGGGCAAAACGTTTGGTACCAAAAGCTAAATTGCCAAGACGACTGTGTGACGTTGTTACCATTCGATAGATACCAATCAGTAAACCAACGAAGATGACCAACATAACGCTAATAGCTAAGTAATTAAGTGAATCACGGGAGTCATTTTGATTCACGTCTGGCGAGGTATAAACAGAGAGGGTTCCAATAGATTTATCGTCATAATAAATGGATGCAGATAAATGAGCAGTTTGAGGTGCATCTATACGTTCTACACTCACGACTTGATTATGTTTGTTGCGACCCAGTAAGGCCAAAGGTCGTTTCAATGCGGAGTCTTCGACTGTGATGAATCGTATTTCAGGGTGAACCTCCATCTTGGCAGTCAGGATCTGGTGTATTTGCTTAGTGTCTAGGTTATAGACAGAGGTACTCACCAACATAGAAATCTCTTTGGTGAGCTCATTAGTATGGTTAGCGTCTTCTTCTGCATGGATTGAACCGCTAAAGAACAATGTTAAAACTAACCAAGAAAAGAGGCGAAGCTTGAATGGCATCATTCGCTCCCAGTATAAAAGTAAATGAGTTCGTCGAGTCGCCCCGATGCGTGCAGTTTTTCGATCGCTCGATTGAGCGAAGGCAAGGTATGTTGTTGACTCTTTATAAGACGAATTCTAAGAAGATAACGAACAACGGGGCTTGTATGTGCTAAGACTCGTCCTCGGTAGTCACTCTTTAACACGTACAATGGAATCTGAGCCCAAAAGCATCGCTTGAGTTTCAAAAGCTCTAGAATTTGCGGCTCACTATATAACTCGACAGTGGGGTGCTTCTGAGGATCTGCTGGTGGGTTGAAGCCGATCACACTGCAAGAGTCAGTGGCCATAATTTCTTCGACGGAGGCGTCTCTAGAGAAAACATCAGGGTTAAAGACGATGACTTCTTCTGATTTAAACAGCACATCTGTATAGACGCTGCTATCAATTTCCATAGGGTGCTGGCGCCAATCTACGTCAATGCCCGGTTCAACATCGAGCAAACCGACTTTCATATATTCTCTTAGTCGCTTTTGAGGCAAGCGTTGGTAGTGAAACTCAATGCCGCTTTCCACACTGATAAAATCGAGAATATCGATATATAAGCCGGTGAGTTTACCGTCGGTGAGGTTTGCATAGAAATAGGGGTAACGATCGTGGTCGATTAAGCCTACTTCTAACGTTTGTGCGTTAACGGTAGAAGCATAGGCCGTCATCAAGATAGTTAGGCAAGTGAGTATCTTATTCATAGAACGTAAAGGGTGCCTTAAAACAAATTTGGCAATCTTTTTGGCAGGCTATTGCGCGATTTCTTCCTGTAGCTTTCGCTCGGTACATGGCTTTGTCGGCTCGTTCATATAAAGAATGGAAGTCATCATTTTCTTCCAAGTTGGCAACGCCAATGCTCACCGTAACTGAATGAGAGATTTGAGAGTTGGGGTGAGGAATCGCTTTAACTTCAAGTGCATTTAGAATGCGATTGGCAATGGTCATTCCGTTGATGCTAGAAGTTGCTGGCATGATGAGGGCAAATTCTTCGCCTCCAATGCGAGCAACGGTATCTGATGCACGTTGGCAATGCTGTTTAAGAATCTGCGACACTTTTTCCAAACATATGTCGCCTTTAGGGTGCCCTAAGGCATCGTTGTACTGTTTGAAGAAATCGATATCAATAATTGCGATGGATAGTTCTGTCGATGTGCGATTAGCGATTTCGATCGCGCGCACTAAGTCATGATTAAAGCCTCGGCGATTCTTAGTTTTGGTTAGAGCGTCGTGGCTTGAATCGATCTTTAAGCGGTGGATTGTTTTTAGTTTGTCGATGAAAATCAGTTCAGAGGTTCGAAAGTAACGTCTTACAGTTGCCTGAAATATGATTAATAGCAGAGGGAATTTCGCAAAACTGACGACAATATCTATGTTGCGAATGTTCGGCTCAAAACTGGTCAAAACTACGTAAAAACAAACTGTTGGCAGAATGCCAATAAAAAGCACTGCGCGACTAGCATGCCAACTCATTAATAGAACGAGGAAAGCAATGAGTAGCAGCTTCTGGGCGTGATCAGGAGCCTGATACGCGTCATAGATGACAAACGCGGTGTGGTTAAAGCTCAACGTAATGAGAATAGCAGGTAATAACCAATAACTTTTTGTCGATGGTGATGTGTAACTGTAACCAAAAGCATATACCGAGGTTACTATGAGTGAGAGTCCTATCGCCCAATGTTGCACCCTATTGGGTTCGGCTGAACCCTCTAGTAAATAATAAGAGATGGTCACGTAGAAAAGCGTCGCAGCGCCCAGAGCCCATGCGAATCCATGCATTAACAACTCGATTTTGATTTGATCAGATATAGCATCAGCACTGATATCTTGATGGTCATAATTGGTCATGGATTTCTTACTCTGATGGATTAATTTCATAAAGCCACTTAAAGGGCATTGCACTTTAAGTGGCTGGGAGTGTAATCTATCAATAATGAAAACACCAAGTACTTTATAAATTAATTATTCTCATGGATGGTTTTGAGCAGAATGGAGCGCTGATTGAGGAGTTACTGTGAATCAAAAAGGCTTTACTCTTATCGAACTAACGCTTGTGGTGGTTGTATTGGCGATCCTTGCGATTACGGCCGTGCCACGTTTTTTGAACCTATCCAACGATGCTAGAAATGCCTCTTTACGTGGATTAGAAGCATCGGTCGTGTCTGCGCTAGACATCAGCCATACCAAACTGGCTATTGAAAACCTAGAGTCTGAACCGTCAGTGTGGTCTTTCTCTCACCCTGAAATTCAGCAATGGTGTGACCTATGTTTGTTTAGCTATGGTTACCCTGCAAATATGCCAACGACGTTTAGATACCTAATGGACGGGGTGGGAATAGGGGATGATTTTGTCATTGCGGGCAACCGAAATGGTGTTGCCCATCACTTATTTTTCACATTCTCAGACTACGTCGATGAAGCGAATTTTATCACTCGTGACAATTGTTACATTGAATATACACCGCCAACAGTCAACGAAGAGTTCGTGCTTGAATTTGAACCTTGTACGTGACCCTAGTCTTGAGCCATGTATTGAGGCAGGTTTACAACCGCATATCCAATCGCTCGATAGATCGTCGCTTCGATCATTTGTTTATCTTCTCCTTGTATGAGCGCCATTAGTCCAGTAAACCCTTTGTCTGGTGGAATGATTGGGCCAAGAACGCTGATAGAAGAGCGAAACTCTGCGGAATTGTGCAAGGCTTTTATCCAGGAGTGATAAAACGCCTCGCAAGAATTAAAATCGAGTGTTTGATAAAGGATCTTGGTCAAAATAGGCTCTAACTCCCGAGCGATATCGTCTTTCTTAGCAAAGTGAGTGTTAATACCAGAGCGAGACATAGGGATAGCTTTCGCGATGTTACCCAATGTGACTTTATCGAAGCCTTGTTCCAGAGTAATTAACAAAGCGGTATCGATGATTTTCTGACGAGTTAGAGCTGCTTCTTGAGCGGTCGCTTTAGCCATGTTTGTGTGTAGTAGGTTGATTTTATTAAGTGGTTATTAGTATAAGCACTTATGCTCTTACGCCAAGGCAAATTATTGTATAAAAGGTTTCGGACTTTAATGTTTCATTCAAATTACCGTTTTGTTGGCTCAACATTAAACCGCAACGTGATATGAAGTGACTCGGGTTATTTAAAGGAACTCTATAAATTGGCGTGAAATGGCAATTATTGGACCAGATATGCTCCTAATATAACCCTTGTTGATGATTCGCAGCCTAAACAATCGGCGTTTATAAGGGTAAAAATATGAGCACTTCAGAGAAAGTATATGGTTTTAATACTCCACAGCGTTTGTTTGTTGGTTACACATTGGCCGTTCTTGTCGATTTAACGGTGTTGAATCTATACAACGAGTTTTGGGGCTACGTCACTATCAGTTCGTTCAGTATCTCATTGGCTGCTGCGATTCTTCTTCAGTTGCTGCTAAAACTGTCTATCAAAGCAGAGCACAAGCTGGCTGAATACTTTAAAGCGAAAGAAGGTCTTGCTCCGAAGATCATGCGCGGTCTGTCTTCTTATGTCATTCTTGTCGGTTCGAAGTTCGTTATGCTTGAAGCAATCAACTTAGCCTTTGGTAGCGATATCGACTTTAGCGGCCCTTTGAACGGTGTCGTAGCCTTCTTTGCGGTAGTGTTTACCATTTTAGTTGCAGAAATCACTGTTTCTAAGATCTATTTTAAACTCGGAGACGAAGTCAAGAGTGAAGAGCTTCAGAAGGCGTGATAATTGGTTTCCTGAGATTAAAAAAGAAAGGGCAACCCTGTGTGGGATTGCCCTTTTTTCTATCGACGTTTGGATGGATTAACTGTCGAACAGATGTAGGTATTCTCCGTAACCCTCTTTTTCTAATTCCTCTGCGGGAATGAATCGCATCGCTGCGGAGTTCATGCAGTAGCGTAGACCAGTAGGCGCTGGACCATCTTTAAATACATGGCCTAGGTGCGAATCAGCAAAACGGCTTCTCACTTCAGTACGAGGGTAGAGCAAGTGATAATCAGTTTTTGTGACGATGTAACCTTCATTAATCGGTTTGGTAAAGCTTGGCCAACCAGTCCCTGATTTGTATTTGTCGGTTGACGAGAACAAAGGTTCGCCAGAAACGATATCCACATAAATACCTTCTTGTTTGTTATCCCAGTATTCGTTGTTAAATGCGCGCTCTGTTCCTTCCTCTTGGGTTACATAATATTGAATGTCAGATAGTTTAGCTTTGATCTGTTTATCAGATGGTTTGTCGTAAGCTTTGATATTTGAAACCGCTTTTTTCTCATCAATTAGCTGACGAAGAGTGACTGGGTTTTCCTCTCGGTCCTCACCGAAGATGTTATCGAGGTATTTGTCACGGCCAGACGCATAACGATAGTAGTTGTAACGAACCTTATTTCGTTTGTAGTAGTCTTGGTGATAATCTTCGGCAACCCAAAACGTATCAAACTCGATCAACTCGGTTTTAAGTGGCTTCTTAAAGATACCCAAATCATCAATTTCGGCGATGAACTGCTCAGCAACCTGCTTTTGTTCCGCATTATGGTAGAAAATAGCAGGGCGGTAATGGCGACCGCGGTCAACAAACGAACCTTGATCGTCGGTTGGGTCAATGTGACGGAAAAACTGATCGAGAATCTGCTCATAGCTGACGGCTTTAGGATCGTATTTCACTTCAATGACTTCGATGTGTCCTGTTTTGCCTGAAGAAACTTGCTTATAGGTTGGGTTTTCAACGTCACCACCTGAGTAGCCAGAAACGACATCGATCACTCCGTGAAATTTCTCAAGATCGGATTCTGTACACCAGAAGCAACCACCAGCCAGTGTTGCAACTTCATATCCATTTGAAGTTGTGTGTTTTTTCATATCGCTATCTGCATTGCCAACAAAAGAGGCAAGTGCGGCAAGAGCTGCAATAGCAGTGAAGGCAAACTTAAACTTCGTTTTCATATCAACCTCATCGATTGTTTATCGTTGTTGAATAATAGGAACGGATGACCTTCGGAAAAATTGCAAAGCGTTTTAAGTTTTTATTCATTTGTATGGAGAAAGGATCAAAAACGGCGTCGCATGGACGCCGTTTTGTTGTTTGAGTTAAGCCTTAGCCTAGCGACGGCAATATACCGATTGTGATAAGAATTTGCGCACCGACAATCAGTACGCCAATTACGCTGCTGGCGATAAGTGCAGGGTTACCACCCAATACTTGGTAATGCGGCGTCGTTGCCTCTAGTCTCGCTTTTTTAACCATCATAATTGGTAAGAAAATAGCGAGAACGACAAGCGCAATCGCTGCGTAACCAAGAGCCATGATGAAGCCTTGAGGGTAGAACAGAGCAAAGCCCATCGGCGGTAAGAAGGTGACTAAACCAACGAGCGCACGAGAATGTTGCTTACCCTGTTTTTTCAACGTGTCACCTAAGAACTCAAACAATCCTAGGCTAACACCTAAAAAGGATGTCAGAAGTGCTAGATCGGCGAACACACCGATGGTTTGGCCCAAACTTGTTTTGTGCACAGTGGTAGCAAGTGTACCAATTAATGCGCTTAGTCCTTGGTTGTCGAGTAGTGTCGATTGCTCAACCACCCCTAAAGTAACGACCTGCCAAAAAACATAGATAACGAGCGGAATTGCAGAGCCGATGAGTATCGCTTTGCGTAGTGATGGAGTGTCACCATCTAGGTAGTTAACAATGGCTGGAATACTGCCGTGAAAACCGAAAGAGGTAAAAATGACAGGGATAGCGGCAATCACAAGTCCTTGCTCGACAGGCATGCTCAATAGGTAAGACTCTGTGACGTTAGGCGCTAAGAAGGTGAGTACCAATGCCATAGCGACAATCTTTACCAAGAATAGAACTCGGTTAACTTTATCAACTGTCGATGTACCAATTGTCACCACGGAGGCAACGATCAAGGTAAACAGCAGAGTCGCCGTTGTGCCTGAAACTTCTAATCCGGTAAAGCCCGAGATACGTTCAGCAAACTGCGCGCTGCCACCAGCAATGTACGCTGCGCATAGTGCGTAGAATAGAAACATCATTGCAAAGCTCGCGAGCCATTTCCCTTTTGTACCGAGAAACTGTTTGGCTAACGTATGCAAGGTCGCGTCTTGCTCAGCGTGTTGATGGATCTCGACCATGAGCAGGGCGGTATACGCCATCAGTGCCCAAAGTGCGACCATAATGATAAGAGAGGTGGTAAATCCAATACCAGCGGAAGCGAGTGGTAGCGCTAACATACCTGCACCAATGGTTGTGCCAGCTATGATCAAAGTACTACCCAATACCTTTGATTTAGTCATTGTACATTATTCTTTACGTTTAATTGTTCTGTTTAGGCCTTAAAACTAGAATATTTATGAATACCTAGCGTATTAACCTGCTTTTTCGATGATTATTCAGCATTATCTCTTGCCGATCAAGCTAAATGTACGAATTATTTACCACTAGTGTAATGTAATATTTACATGCTCGCGATGGGTTTGCGTAAGTAATCGATTACATGAGATGTAATTCAAAACGCGGCCAGATTTTACTTTGCGCTTTCAAAAAACTGTCATATAAGTGGTTTAAAAAGGAAGGCAAGAACCACATAGTATGGGTAAGACCCGTGTGGTCTTGATATTGTTTTTAAAAAGGAGGTCAGAATGAGTGACCAAATAATCAATGAAGAATGCCTAGAGCTTCTAGACGCGATGGAAATTGGCTTCGAACTTTCAGACTACGAACAGTCAATCGAAGAACTCGCAGAAGAAATCTTTAAATAATCTTCATAAAAGAAGGCTACCTTGAAGCGTAGCGACCAGAAAGAGCCAGTGCAAACGCGCTGGCTTTGTGCTTTTATAGACAGAGAGCATTTAACACGGTCAATCTATTGAACTATCTTGCCCACCTTCACATTGCTGAGCATTGTCAATCTAGCCCGCTAGGTAACCTTCTTGGAGACTTTGTCAAAGGCGATCCGGCTTCTCAATATCCCAAACCGATTTCAGATGGTATCAAACTGCATCGATTTGTTGACTCGTTTACTGATAGTCATGAGATCATGGCTGAAATTAAACCACTATTTCCCAAAGAGACTCGAAGATACTCAGGTATTGCGTTAGATATGTTTTGGGATCACTGCTTAGCAGTCAATTGGCAACAGTACCATTCTGATAGTTTGGATGGTTTCTCTCGTCATATGGCACGAGTTACTCAGGATGAATATAGGGGCGAGTTGCCAGAACGCTATCAACGTGTCTCGGCTAGTATGTGGCGTGATGGGTGGCTGGTGTCCTATCAACACATGGACAATATTGAATTTGCTCTTGAAAGGATTGCTCTTCGTTCCGCTAGAATGGCACCTCTCGCATCTTGTTTCACAACGCTCGACACGCACTATTTACAACTTAAAGACTTGTTTGGGCAGTTTTACCCGAAAGTATTACTAGAGTCTGCTAAAAAGTCACAAAGTCTATAAAGTAGCATTTCATTCTGAAAAAACCATTTTCCCCTTCGTTAATCCAATTAATTGACTGGAACAAGATAACTAAATTGCCCGCCCAAATGATATTTTCTCGGTTAATAGAAATTCGCGAACCGTAGATTAGTTGAAATCCCTTCATCATATGGCATGATGTGCGTTTTGTTTTGCTGTTATTGATGGATTAAATAATGAGAAAGCTGATTGGTGCTATTGCGCTTGCTGTTGTCAGCGTAAGCGGGTTCGCGCAAACATTAAACATTCCCGGAAAAGTAGGGGAAGACAAGTTTACCGTCACTTTGTTAAAGGAATTTGTAAAGCGAAGCGACAACTATGATCAAGTACACCACATTTATGGTACGTCTGGTGACCCTGCACAAAGTAAAATGATGGCAGATGTCGAGTTAGGCAGCCTAGATGTTGTTTGGATGGGGACAACCAAAGAGCTTGAAACGTCATTAAGCCCAGTCTACGTGCCTATCTATCGCGGCTTGCTAGGGATGCGCTTACCGATCGTTGAACGCGACAAAGCTGATATTTTCAATCACGTAGATAGCCTGTCTGAAATGCAGCGCTTTACTGCATGCCAAGGAAAAACCTGGTCAGATACGCTGATTCTAGAAGCGAATGGCATTAACGTCGCGAAAAGCCTGAAATACCCGAACCTGTTTTACATGCTAGAAGGCGATCGTTGTGATTACTTTCCGCGTGGATTCTTCGAACCCTACCCAGAAGTTCAAACCTATAGCCATTTAAACTTGACGGTCGATGAGCATGTCATTTTACGCTATCGCATGCCGCTGTTTTTCTTTACAGCGAAGAACAAGCCAGAACTGGCGAGAGAAATGACTCAAGTCTTTGCTGACATGTATCAAGACGGCTCATTCCAATCTCTGTTTTTCGCAGAGCCTGAAATTGCAGATGCAATGCGCCAAGCGAAAGTTGAAAAAAGAACGATCTTTGATTTGAGAAATCCAGAGCTTTCTGAAGCAACAAACAACATCCCATCTACCTATTGGTTCGATACCACGCAAGAGACTCACTAATGAAAAGTATTACTAGTAAAACGCTCGGAGTATTGATTGTCATTATGTTGCTGATTGGTGCGACAGTCTCGACAGTTCTTTACATGACTAAGCAAAACTCTGTTGAAGCAGGTTTTTTGGCGTACAAGTCGAACCTAAATAAGCAAATGTCGGTTATTCTGCAAGAGCCTCTGTATGTTTACGATGCCGATGTCAGCCAAGCGATCATTAACTCATTTTCTGATGATAAAAATATTACGTCGATTACTGTGGTTGATCAGCGTAATAAAAAGTTGGCTGAGATGAGCAAATCTCAACAGAGTGATGAGTCATTGACTGTTGATATTGAGTGGGAAGGAAAAGCGATTGGTAAAGTGATCATTGAGCTTTCACATTCAGAAAGTAACCAGCAACTTGCTCAAGCAACGAGACAGGCTATCTCCTCAATCGCTCTGTTCGTTGTGCTAATTTCCGCGGCGGTGTTTTTTATTTTGCAAAAGCTGGTTTTAAAGCCACTGAGTGAAGTGAATTCTACACTGGCTGATATTGCGGGCGGCGGCGGCGATCTGACGGCGCGAATCAATGTGAAAAGCAGCGATGAAATCGGCCAACTGGGTACAAGCTTCAATTCCTTTATCGCTACAGTGCAAGATATTGTTCAAGATATGGCGGGCGCAGCAAATCAGCTTAAAACGGTGTCTGGGAATGTACAATCGATCAAAGATCAAACCATTCAAAACACGTCAGCTCAAATTGAGTTAACTGATAATTCAGTGCACAGCATGCAAGAATTGGATCGTGCGACTCAGGAAATAGCAGGCAGCACAGAATCCGCCGTGCATAAAGCGGAGCATGTTCGTCTTGTCGCGTCACAAAGCCACCAAGCGGTTAACGCGAACATCGGTAGCATTGAGACTTTGGTGGGTAACCTAGAGCATACTGCTAGCGAGGTGTCGAGCCTTAAACAAGCCAGCGATAATATCGGTAGTGTGCTGGATGTGATCAAAGGGATTGCTGAGCAAACTAATTTACTGGCGCTCAATGCGGCTATTGAAGCAGCGCGTGCGGGTGATTCAGGTCGTGGTTTTGCCGTTGTAGCCGATGAAGTGCGTGCGCTTGCAAGTAAAACACATGCTTCTACGGAAGAGATCGAGAACATTATTCAGAAGCTACAAATGCAGGCAGAAGCGTCTTACCGTGCGACGCAAGAGAGTAAAGCGATGGTTGCTCAAACGATCGATTCTGCAGCTGAAACAGGTAATGCACTTGAGCAGATTAACTCAGAGATCGATGCAATGAACGATATGATCGTAACGATTTCCAGTGCGTGTGAAGAGCAGTCGACCATATCTTCAATGGTCAGAGACGATATGGACAAGCTCTCATCGGGTTCTACTCAGCTTACTAAGAACAATGAGATTCTCGACCGAGAGACGAGCCACCTTTTACAGCTCGGCAATCAATTAGTTACTCAAGTTCAAAAGTTCAAATATTGATAAGTTAATTCGATCGAAAGGAGGGCGACTAAGCTCTCCTTTGCCTACCACGGACGTTATGCATACTATTCTCGTAAAGTTCATCACAATATGCTCGATTTGCTTCTCGGGCTTTTCTCTTTCTACGACGTTAGAGATATGGTCAGGGCTAGAGCATGAGTTAGCTTTATCTTTAAAAGCAAAAGTGGAAGCGAAGACCCACCATAGAATCGAAGTTCGATCTTTCGATATTCATGCGCTGCGTGCAGAGTTGCTGGTGGCGGATGTAACCGATTCTTACTATCCCGATGCGATCTGGGTGCCTTCTGATTTTTTGAGTTTAAATCCGCACGTCAATTTTCATACGATTCCTAAGACTTGGTATGGTGAACATCAGTTTGAGCCTTTAGCGCTTGAGGCCGTAACGATAGAAAACCAAGTCAAAGCGATACCTTTTGCCATCGGCAACCATCTTGTACTTTACCATCGCACTTCCAATGGCAGTGAGCCGCCGACTTGGGAAGCGCTCATCGATCTCGCAAAACAAAGAGGCAAACCAAGTATCAGTTTCGCGAGCGACAACGTTTATCTCTCTACCGCATTTTATACCTTGTTTGATTACAGCAGTATGAATGACCTCAATCTATCAGGTGAAGTGGTGGTAAAAATCAGTCGTTTTATCGAAGAGCTAGAACGCACGCATACCATCCCTGCTAACTGTGGCATTGCTTGTGCGAGGAACAAGTTTATTAATGGTGAGGTCGATTATTTAATTGATGGGGACTGGGCATACAAAGAATTATCTTTAGCGTTGGGTAGTACGTTGGGGATTCAGTCACTACCAACGTATCAATCGAAAGTAATGACATCGTTTAGTGGGGCGAAAGTGTTTGCCATCACTCCGAAGGCAACCAAGTCTGAAGGTAAAATGAAGCTACTAAAGGCGATCGTTGATGGCATTATGCAGTACAACGAGCAGCGCCAAGAAGGGTTGTATATCTCGCCTTACCAAAACGTAAACCAAAGATTATTAGCGACGGGGCCAAGTGACTTTTCAACGTTGTACCGCGCATTTACACAATCAACTATGATGCCAAGTACCATCAAGATGAATGTTGTTTGGGAAGCCTTAGGGCGCGCGCAAAGTCGTTATCGTTCAGGTATGCCAGATGAAGAATTAGCCAAGTTCTATGAGTCGTTTGTAGACACACATCAAACCAGAATTGAGCGAGGATTTGAATGAACATTTCCTTGAAGCGTACCATTACTATTGTGCTGATCTTTGTCAGCTTAATGCCGGCTTATATCGTTGGTTCCCTGATGATTGATAAGCATTCGACCAACCAGATAGAGCAACAACAGAGAGCCATTGACGCAACGACAGAAGCCATTGCAACTCAAGTAACTCAACAGCTTTCATTTATCACACACCTAAGCCGTTGGTACGCTTCAAATCGATCAATTACGCGCGCAGTAGGTAACATCTACTTTTCTACTGTGGTCTGGGACATGATGGACCAGTTTAATAATCTTTCAGAGGTTGTGTCGTCGATCTATCTGATTGATGAAAACTGGCAACCGCTTTATGAAACAAACGGCAGCATTTACCACCTCGAAAACAGCCTATTACTCACTGAGATCAAGCGGCACAAAGTGGCTTATCAGATGGGGCAATCTGTTCATACCGCGTACTTTGAGCCTCACTTATCTGATGGTGGGCAACAAGGGATCGCGATTGTTACGCCTATCTTGCCTTATAAACTGCTAGAAGGTTCGGATTACACGCCGAAAGGTTATGCGCTAGTGTTGGTGAGCTTTGATTCGCTGAGTAAATTGGTGAAACCACTTTTGCTTGAAAGTGAGAGTGTTGATTTTGTTTATGGTGCTGCGCCGACGCACCTAACGACCCAAGGTATCGTTAGGTTACTGACTATCTCAGATGAGCTTCTATTCTCCGATATGAACTTGTGGTTTAAGCAGGAGATCTCCAACTATGAAAGGTTGAAAGAAGTTCAAGAATCGAAGAGCACGTTATTGCGATTTTTGCTCGTTGCTTTACTGGTCACTCTTGTGCTTGTTATTGGGTTCCATTCACTATTTTCGAAGCAGGTAATGAAAATTGAGTCCACGATGGATGCCTATCTTCGAAACCAGACGCCAATAGAAAACCGACATGTTTTTAGCGAATTCAATCGGATTGCCAACCTGTTGTCAGCGCTATGGAAGAGCATTCACCATCACACCGAAGAGTTGAACCAGAAAAACCAAGAGCTAAGCAGCGCAAACAAGCAAATCAGCGTCGCGAATCAAAAGCTCGAACAGCTTAACAACTCGTTAGAACAGCAAGTCGAAGAGAAGACTCTCCGCCTCCAAAGTGCATTATTGAAAGAAGAGCAGCAACAACAACAGTTGCTTAAAGTACTGGATTTCTTCTCGACAAAATATGAAGGATCGTTTCTTGATGCGTCGACGGTCATCAATGACCAGCTTGCCAATTTGTTTCCTCATACTCTCCCCACTTTTACTTTGTCGTCAGAAGAGATGGCTGCTTCAATTATGGTTAGAAACTCTGAAAATGACATATACGGCTATGTGTCATTGCGCAAAGGAACGACCTTTTCAGGAGAGGATTCGATAATCTTTGATATATACATCCGCCAACTGGCGTCATGGATTCAAAGTAGAGTGGGTCTACGTACAGACAGTCAAACGCAATGTCTAAATCGCCATGCCTTTGATGAAGACTTCTTGGTAATGCAAGTTAAGCTCAAGAAGAATCAACTTGAGGCAATATCTGTCCATATTATTGACTTGAATGGCCTTAAACCGATCAATGATAATTTGGGCCACGATGCGGGGGATGCCCTGATTGTTGCGGGTGCAGAGGTTATCAAACATCAATTGGGTCGCCAGTCGTTTTTATACCGTATTGGTGGTGATGAGTTTGCTGTTTTGAGCTACGGTTTCACTGAATCCGATGCGAGTGAGCTAACAGACAAGCTCATGAACGCTATACGAGAACAGGCTCATCGAAAAGTGGAAGGATACGATATGAACGTATCTTTCTCGGTTGGTTATGCAAGTTCAAGCGATACTCCAATGTCCGAGTTGTTTATGCAAGCCGACCAAAGAATGTACATTGAGAAGAAAAATCACTATCGCGCGTTAGCAAAAGCTTAAACACTCCATCTGCGTCTGATAGAATCGCCGCTCAATTTTATTGGGGAATATCTATGTCTGTTGAATTTTCATCTCTTGGTCTTAATACGGCGCTAGTATCGTCTATCGCGAAGTTAGGACTGATCAATCCTACTGAGGTTCAACAGCAGGCGATTCCACATGTTCTTGATGGACAAGACGTTCTCGCAGGCGCGCAAACTGGTACAGGTAAAACTGCCGCTTTTGGTTTGCCGATTTTGCACAAGCTGATTGAATCTGGCGCGAGCCGAGATCCTCAAAGCAATGATGTTCTTGCCTTGGTTCTTGTACCGACACGAGAGCTTGCGCAGCAGGTGTTTGACAACATGTCGCAATACGCGCAAGACACCGAAGTAAAGGTGGTGACAGCCTACGGTGGTACGAGCATGAACGTGCAAACCCGCAACCTTCACCAAGGCTGTGATATTTTGATTGCTACCCCTGGTCGTCTACTTGACCACCTATTTTGTAAGAACATCAATCTACTCAAGACGCAATTCCTAGTGCTTGATGAAGCGGATCGTATGTTGGATATGGGTTTTATGCCTGATATTAAACGTATTCTGAAACGCATGAGCGAAGAGCGACAGACGCTATTCTTCTCAGCGACGTTCGACAAGCGCATTAAAAACATCGCTTACAAAATGCTTGAAGAGCCGGTAGAAGTGCAAGTAACGCCTTCAAACAGCACGGCTGATACGGTTAAACAGATGGTTTATCCAGTTGATAAGAAGCGCAAAGCAGAATTATTGGCGTACCTGATTGGCTCACGTAACTGGCAACAAGTGTTAGTGTTTACCAAAACTAAGCAGGGCAGTGACGCATTAGCAAAAGAGCTAAAACTTGATGGCATCAAAGCCGCTTCAATTAATGGTGATAAGAGCCAAGGTGCACGCCAAAAAGCGTTGGATGACTTTAAGTCGGGTAAAGTTCGTGCGCTTATTGCAACCGATGTTGCCGCGCGTGGCCTAGACATTCAAGAGCTTGAGCAAGTTGTTAACTTTGATATGCCGTACAAAGCGGAAGATTATGTACACCGTATTGGTCGTACAGGTCGAGCGGGTAAAGAGGGCTTTGCTGTTTCTTTAATGAGCCGTGATGAAGAGTACCTATTGGAAGCGATCGAGCGCCTCCTTGATAGCAAGCTCCCTCAAGAATGGCTTGAAGGCTTTGAACCAAGCTTAATTGAAGAGATTGACCCTGAGCGAACTTCGAAGCGTGGCGGCAGAAATTCAGACAAACGCAAAATGAAAGCTAAACTGAAGATTCATGCTAACCGCGGTAAAAAGCGCTAACGAGTAAACAGATGGTCAGTCAAAAGGATTTAACTGATATCAAACTGGAGCTGCTGGACTTGAAAGATTCTCAGCAGCTTTTAGATTTTGAACAACAGAACCGGGATTGGTTTGAACAATTTATTCCCCCAAGAGACGACAACTTCTACTCAAGTGAAGGTGTTGTCTCTCATATCCAAGAGTTTCTTCTCGATTATAAGTGCCGTCAACTTTTACCGTTGCTGATTAAAAATGATCAGAGTGTGATTATTGGTAGGCTCAACTTCACTAACCTAGATTTTAACAAGAAGACTGCGCACGTCGGTTATCGTGTTGGCAAGCTTTCAACGTCAAAAGGTGTGGCACAACGCGCATTGGCGAGAGGGATGTCGATTCTGAAATCTCAAGGAATTCGCCGACTGTTTGCTTATGCGGAAGTAGGGAACTGTGCCTCTCAGAAGGTATTAACAGCCAATGGTTTCACCAAAGTAAGACTTGTTGAGCACTATGCGGAGCTTCACGGTAAGCCGATCGATTGTATTGAGTTTACGTACCTAATAGATCAATAAAGCCCTCAATTGTGAGGGCTTTATTATTGCGGTGGCGAGTTACGTGCTTATGCGTATTGAGCGACTAGCATATCCCAACTTTTACGTTGAACCGCCAACTCTTGCTTCATTTGTTGGTAGCGCACTTTAAGCAGAGATTGCTCATATTTCTGTGCCAAATCCGCCTTCTTCGACTCTAAAAGTTGTTTTTTCAGGTCGTAGTAGTCAGACATCTTGCCAACTAATGCATCAAACTCTTTATTTAACGTCTCATTAAGCAGTTTGGCGTTTGGCAGGCCACTGACCTTTTGAGAAGCTTTTGCTAATGATTGTTTCGCTATCGCTTTTTCAATTTTGAGCTTTGGTGTAACTCGAAGTTTGCGTGTTAAACCAAGCCATGAGCACGATTTAATCAACCATTTAGTCGGATCGTATTGCCACCAGTAGATGCCATTACGGTAATCATTCTCAAAAATGTGGTGGTAATTGTGGTAACCCTCGCCAAAAGTAAATACTGCTAGCACAGCGTTATCGCGCGCCGTGTTTTTATCGGTATAAGGTTGAGAACCCCAGATATGAGCAAGAGAATTAATAAAGAACGTCGAGTGGTGGCTTAGTACAAGACGAAGTGCACCAACGACCAAAATCATACCAAGGATATCACCGTGAATAACGCCCAATAGAATAGGGATACCAAAGTTAGTCGCAAGCGCGAGTGGTACATAGTATTTGTGCTGCCACATCACGGTTTTGTCTTTTTGTAGATCGCGACAGTTGGCGTAGTCATCGTAGGTGTTGGCATTGTACTCACGCAACATCCAGCCAATGTGAGAGAACCAAAATCCGCGTTTTGCTGAGTATGGATCTTTATCGTTGTTGTCTACGTGCTTGTGGTGAATACGGTGATCCGAACTCCAGTGAAGCGCACTGTTTTGTAAAGCAAACGCGCCACCAATTGCGAAGATGAATCTAAGTACAGGGTGCGCTTCATAAGTTTTATGAGACCATAGGCGGTGGTAACCTGCGGTAATCGACAAGTTACAGAATGAAAATGCGACTAAGAACCAAATCAGATGCTCAGCGCCATATCCTGATGTCATTCCATACCAAGGTACGAGAATAGCCGCGATCAAGAATGAAGATAAAAAGATAAATACATTTAACCAGATCAAAGGTGGTTTCTTAGAACTCGACATGGTGAATTCCTTTCAGCTAACAATTGTGCGCTAGAATATCAGCGCACACGTGTAAGTCAAACTGATTCCTCTCAATTTATGAGACCTCAATGACCTTTTTAGTAACAAGGTATAAGAATTGCTTTTTTGAGTGACCAAACCACGTAAAACGACCATTTCCATTAGTTGATTCCTTGAGTATCACTTTTTGCGCTCTTGTATTGCAATCCTCGGTACGGCGTATCGTTTCTGTTATTAATGCCTAATAGAGGGTTTATTAGAGTATTTGAAATGAAACGATTGATTGGGCTTTTAGCCAATACCTTGCTTTTAGTAACACCATTTTCGGTATCTGCTGAGGGTAGTCACCAGATGGGGATATCAGCGGCTGGGGTTGGGCAACCTTTGCACCAAAATACGGTGTTGTATGTACATGCTAAATCTGGCGAGACAATACACATCAATGCGTGTGACGCTGAGGTTGCTAACTTGGAAGTGGAGGTCTTCGACACCTATCTCGCTTCTAATGGCATGTATGCGCAGTGGAACAAGTTGACGTCGTTATCTTCTTCGGTTGCAACAGTGGATTGTGCCTCAGATATGACGGCTTCGTTGGCGCCAACGGCATTGCAATATACCGCCGCATCTGACGGTGTCTATGTGGTTCGATTTGTTGATGTCGCTGGGAACAGAACATTTGAACGTTGGGACATATCGGTAAATAGTAGCCCTCATGATTCCATTGATCCAACCAGAAACAGTGGCAATCTTTTCTCTTATACTTGGGCGTTTGTAACAGAAGGAACAACACAAGATCAGGCGACGACCACACGTCTATATGCCGTTGCACCAGGTGGGTTCGTAAATACCAATTATGTTTGGGTCCTAGACTTGAACGAATTCTCCGGTCATATCTATGACATCGTCGCCAACAGTGTAGGGTTGCCTTCGCCTGACTCCGGGCTTAGTAAAGAGCTATCAGGAACAGGAGTACCTATTCCTGAGTACCCTGTATATCTTAGCTATCCAATAGAAGCAGACATAAATCCAACACCGACCGAACCTCCTTCGTTTGTGGTTGGTGGAGAGCCAACTTTTGTTGGTACTGACGGTCAAATTGGCTTTCATCCAGAGCTTGGAGAGAGGGGAGAGATCACCTTTAGACCAAATATCTCGGGCACTTATGCAATCAAAATCGACACCAACCGTGATGGTCTTTTCGCAGACAATGATATGTACATTTCCGGTGACATGACGGCAAATACGGAAGTTCGAGCAGAGTGGGACGGGACAGATTCACTAGGTAATCATCTATCACAAGGGCAGTACAATATTGAAGTAGAGCTGAGAATTGGTGAATACCACTTTGTCGCACGTGATGTTGAGACAAGTGGTGGCGGTTCTGGCAACGGGTTGACCATTCTAAAAGCCGTTGACGCAGACACGGTTCAAGGTGCTCAAGTGTATTGGGATGATGCGACCTTTCTTGGTGGAAGTTCGACGCTACCAAATGGGGTACTTTCTACAGAGGAAGACGGCCCCCACCGCCACACATGGGGGGACTTTTCTGATGACAGCTTGGGCAACAATGCATACATCGATACCTATGTGATCGGAGAAAAAGTCTCAGCACAGATCGCCGGTCAACTTATCGATACGACAGCTCCTTCGTTTACAGAGGGTTTTGAACGAACTGTTGAGGTGATCGAGGATAACACTGCTGTTACTACGATTAACGCAACTGGTGGCGTGCCAAGTTATCGCTATGGAATAGAGGGGATTGATGCCTCGCTATTTTTGTTGACCCCTTCTGGTGAACTAGCATTTGTTACCGCACCAGGCTACTCAAGCCCGCAAGACAATGATGGAGACAACCACTATCAAATAGTCGTGACGGTAACGGATAGCTTAGATAGAAGTTCACAGCAAAATATTACCGTGTCTGTTTTATCTGATAATCGTGCCCCCGTTGCGTCAGACATAAGCGTAAAAGTTGTTGAAGACAGTGATGGAAATACCATCGTTATACATGCAGTCGATCTGGATGGTGATGGCTTGATCTACAGCATTGAAGCTATGCCAACATATGGCATTTTGGAGGGGGATGGTTCGACGTTTAAGTATACGCCCAATGCAAATTTCCACGGACAAGATCTCTTCACATTCTCGGCATTTGATGGTCAATTGAATTCAAATACGGCTGCCGTATACATCGATGTGTTAGCGGATCTTGATGGTGACTTGGACCCAGATATTACCGACCCAGATGATGACGGAGACAAGGTGCCTGATGCTGTTGAAGGCGACATTGATACGGATGGCGATGGCATACCCGATAGCCGTGATCTTGACTCAGACAATGACGGTATCTTGGATCAACATGAGAACGGTGATTTCAACAACGATGGGGTTGATGATCGAATCCAAAAACAAGCCCAAGTGACCACTGGTTTGAACGGTAACGGTGGCTCGATCAATGTCATTGCGATCATGATTTTAGTATTACTTTCTATTAGCAGATGCCCTAAATCAATAGTCAGTATTTTAGGGGGCGCGCTTAACCTGCGACCTTCTATTTAGATAAAACAGAAACCTCGCGGAGCAGTGTTCCGTCAATCTCTGGGAGTTCATCAGCTAGTGTAATCACTTTACCTTCCGCAACAGACATCATGATGTTGCGTTCAGGTGCTAGCTGATTTTCGATGTTTTGAGTGTGCAGAGTATTAATCTGATCATACAGGTTTGTTTCAACTTGCTCGACTTGCTGATTGGTCAAACGATAGCGAGAAAGGTACATATTCGGCCTAGGGCGTGAGGCCTCTTGGTGTTCTTTGAATCGTTTAACGAACAACTTGTCTAGCGCAGAGCCTTCTTTAATATAGAAACGTGAATGGCGAAGTTTTTTAATGTCATGGTGATCGATAACCTCTATATATCCCATCATTTCAAGTACGCGAAGATAGATTGTTATAGAAGCGTCACTCAATCCATGTTTATTCTGAATCTCGCTTACTGACATTTTGAGTGAAATCAGCATGTAAGCAAAGTCGAAAATATAGGGGTGCTGGCTGAAGATTTCATTATTTTCAGTAGAAATGTTACGCACATCTTGATGCTGGAATCGCTTAGCAAGTAGGGCAATTTCGACAATGTCAGTGTTTAGGAAATTGGCGTAAAACGTAATTTTGTCGATTCCCAAACTCGGATTATGAAATTGACGCTTCAAGCTGCTCACGGGTACTCCGCAACGCTGGGATAACTGAGAGAAATTGAGATCTTGCTGCTTCATTGTTTCGCGCAAGGCTTTCAAAAGATATTGTTCAGAAATCGACATATCGCTTCGCTTGATTTTATGGAATGGCGTATAAGCATTATAAATAGATTGGTAAGTAAGGCAACTAAGCACAAAGATGGTGCAACTATTGCCCTAGAATGTTTGGCTTTTAGTTGATTGTTTTATAGTATGAAGGGGTGAGCAATCCTTACAGGAAGTAATAAGGAACTATAAATGGAATTAAAAGTAGCTGAATATAGCGACTACGAGCGTATCGCCTCATTGCATGCCCAGAGCTGGCAAAAGTTTTATTACGGAATCTTGGGTAAAGATTTTTTAGAAAACGAGGTGACCGATGAACGTTCTGCGATTTGGCAAACTCGACTGATCAACCCTCCTTTCAACCAACACGTTCTCCTTATAGAAGAAGGCGGTTTGCTGTGCGGCTTTATCTGCGCTTTTGGCAACCATGACTTTGAAAAGGGGACGATCATCGATGCTTTGCATGTTGACCCTAGCTATCGTGGACGCGGTATTGGCGCGCAACTGTTGTCCGAAATGTCGAAGTGGATTTCTCAATACTTCCCGGACAATGGCGTTTATTTGGAAGTGATGAAAGAGAACAAGCAGGCAGTCGAGTTCTACAACCATTTAGGTGGTGAATGTACGCTAGAGCGCCTTTGGAATGCGCCGTGTGGTAATCAGGTGCCAGAGCTGGTGTACACTTGGAAATCGGCTGATGATTTACTGCAATCAGTGGAATCTCATTTAAAGTCAGAACTTGTAACAGCTTGAAACACTTAATGCATATGTTCTGATAATCCTCGGACATTTGCTTGTAGACCGTTAGGTAGCTTTAGATAAGCCCATTTTTTATTTATCTAACGGTCTATTCATGAAAAAAACGTTACTCTTCACGGCACTTAGTAGTGCTCTTTTTCTCGTAGGATGCGGCGACAACACCCAGGGACAGACACAGATGCCGGCCCAGCTCGTCGTTGCTGAACAGGCTCAATTCACACCACACCAACAAAGCAAATCCTATATTGGCCGTGTTGAAGCGGTAGAAGATACGAATATCACCGCTCAAGTAACAGGTTATCTGCAGTCTCGCCATTTTGAAGAAGGCGAGATGGTTGAGAAAGGCCAACTGTTATACTCGATTGAACCCTCGTCGTTCGAAGCGCAATTAGCAAGTGCCAAAGCCTCTTTAGCACAGGCAAAAGCAGAACTAAAAAAAGCACAACTTGACTTCGAACGTGGCAAAAACCTCCTTCCTAAAGGCAGTATTTCGCAGTCTGAATTTGATAACCTCAACGCCGCATTGCTTGGTGCTCAAGCTCAGGTTGAAGCGGGTAAAGCACAAACGCATTTAGCAGAAGTAAACCTCTCTTATACCCAAATCAAGGCGCCATTCTCAGGTCGTATTGCTCAAAGCAAGGTGAGTACGGGTGATTTGGTTTCTCCTCAGTCAGGCATTTTGACAACCTTAGTCAGCTTAGACCCAGTTCATACCAGCTTTAGTATCAGTGAACGAGAACGTTTAGAGCTTGGTATGGATCGCGTGGGTGGTGAAGGCTCAGCCGATGCGGTAGAAGTGCAAGTAGTGCTCGAAAATGGTCAGGCGTTCGATCACATCGGTAAGCTCGACTTCCTTGGTAACCGTATTGATTTGAACACCGGTACGATCGCGATGCGCGCTGTCGTAGACAACCCAGAGTATCGATTACTGCCTGGTCAGCATATTCGTGTTGAACTGCGTGAAAAACAAGCGCAAGACGTGATTGTGATTCCGCGTCGCGCTGTTCAAACCGATCTTGAAGGTAACTTTGTGATGATCGTAGCTGAAGGCAATGTTGCGGAAAGACGTAATGTTGAACTTGGGCGTCAACTGGATAACGGCGTGATTGTTAGAAGCGGTTTAAAAGCGGACGAACAAGTCATCACTCAAGGCTTACAGCGTATTCGTAATGGTGTGCCAGTGCGTTTTGAACAATCAGCAGATGCTCAATAAAGAGGTGTAAATGTTAAGTCGTTTCTTTATCCAGCGTCCTAAGTTTGCGCTGGTTATTTCGATCATACTGACACTGGCAGGTGCAATTTCACTTGCGATTTTGCCAGTGGCAGAGTACCCAAAAATCAGCCCGCCTTCAGTCAGCGTTTCTGCATTCTACACGGGTGCCAGTGCTGAAGTTGTTGAACAGGCAATCGCTGACCCCATAGAGACCTCAGTTAATGGCGTTGAAGATATGATCTACATGTCTTCAAAGAGTGCAAATGATGGTTCGTACAACTTAAACGTGACGTTTGATGTGGGTACCGATCCAGATATGGCACAGGTTAACGTCCAAAACCGTGTTGCGCAGATTGAGTCAAAGCTCCCTCAGGAAGTGAGAATGGTCGGTGTAACGGTGAAAAAACGTTCACCTGACTTACTGATGGTACTCAACTTCTACTCACCAAACGGTAAGTATGATGACCAGTTCCTCATCAACTATGTAAACCTCAATATTAAAGACCAACTGGCTCGTGTTAGCGGGATCAGTGAAGTTAACGTATTGGGTGGTGGTGAGTACGCGATGCGTGTCTGGTTAGACCCAGAGAAAATGGCGAACCTAAACCTAACGACAACTGACGTTTATGCAGCTTTAGCAGAGCAAAACGTTCAGGTTGCTGCGGGTCGAATTGGTGCTGCGCCATACAGCAATCCTCAAGAAGTTCAGTTTAACTTGGTGACAAAAGGCCGCTTAGAAACAGCTGACGAATTTGAGAATGTTGTACTGCGCGCTAGCCAAGATGGTTCAACGGTGTATCTAAAAGACGTTGCTCGTGTTGAACTGGGTAAAAAGTTCTATGATGGTAACGGTAAATACCGTGGTCAAGATGCGTCTATCGTGACGCTGTCACTTCAATCTGATGCTAACGCGCTTGAGAGTGGTAAAGCGGTCATGGCGATGCTTGAGAAGCTGAGCCATAACTTCCCTGAAGGCGTTGCTTACGAAACCAGTTACGACACAACGGTGTTCGTTGCCGAATCCATCAAAGGGGTAGTGAAGACGCTGATTGAAGCGATACTGCTTGTTATCGCGGTAACCTATCTATTCTTGGGTAGTGCTCGCGCTACATTGATTCCAGTTGTAGCTATTCCAGTGTCTTTGATCGGCACGTTTGCTGTTATGCAGATGACAGGCTTTACGATCAATACCGTGACCTTGTTTGGTTTGATTCTCGCGATCGGTATCGTGGTGGATGATGCCATATTGGTTATTGAGAACGTCGATACCACGATGGCGAAAGACCCAACCATCTCACCTCGTAAAGCGACACTGATTGCGATGAAAGAGGTAACTGGGCCAATCATCACGTCGACCTTGGTTCTGTTAGCGGTATTCATTCCTGTAGCGATGCTTCCGGGTATCACGGGGATCATGTATCGCCAGTTCGCCCTGACTATCTGTATCGCGGTTGTGATTTCATCGATCAACGCACTGACGCTATCACCAGCTCTCTGTTCTCTCGTTTTGAAGCAGGGGGGGGGCAATACCGCTCGTTGGTATCAAGCGTTTAACCGTGGCTTAGATCGCGTCACTGCAAAGTACGGCCAAGTAGCAAGCTTCCTTGTGAAAAAGGGCGTTCTACTCTTCGCTTTCTTCTTTGTCGCTTTGGCAGCCGTTACTTATTTCTCGAAGACAACGTCGACGGCGTTTGTACCTCAAGAAGATAAAGGCATCTTGTTAGTTAACGTTCAGCTACCAGACGCAGCATCTTTGTCTCGTACTGAAGAGGTAGCAGAGCAGCTACTTGAAATGGTAGAGCAAGAACCTGGTGTCGATGGTGTGACTTTGGTGAATGGTTATGCCTTCATGACAGGGGCATCAGCGTCTAACGGCGCGTCACTGTTTATCAAACTGCACGACTGGGATATGCGTAACGCGTTAGACGGCGATCATTCCGCATCAGATATTTCACGTCGTATTAATGGCCGTGCTGCGGTGGAATTGCCACAAGCGGTTGTGTTTGCGATGGGTCCACCAGCTGTACCGGGTATGGGCGCTGCGTCTGGCTTCGAATTTGTACTCGAAGATACGTTAGGCCGCAGTCGTAGCGACCTTGCAATGGTCATGGATGATGTGATTCAGAAAGCAAACCAGCAGCCTGAAATTTCTCGTACTTTCAGTACGTTCCGCGCCAATGTACCGCATTACTACGTCGACATTGATCGTGAAAAAGCGCAGCAACTGGGTATTCCACTGTCTGAAATCTTCCAAACACTGCAAGGTAACTTAGGTTCTTTGTACGTGAATGATTTCACGATGTTTGGTAAAAACTTCCGCGTAACGATGCAAGCGGATAGTGAGCACCGAAGCAACATGGATGATCTGCAACGCTTCCATGTTCGTTCATCGAGCGGTGAAATGATTCCACTGAGTACATTGGTGACTCACGAACAGATCTTTGAACCAGATGTCGCGTGGCGTTACAACATGTACCGCAGTGCGGTGATTCAAGGTCAGCCAGCACCAGGTTATTCAAGTGGTGACGCAATTGCTGCCATGGAGCGTGTTGCCGCAGAGGTTCTACCGCAAGGATATCAGTATGAATGGACAGGCATGGCTTACCAAGAAGTATTGGCAGGTAACCAAGCGATCTTTGCTTTCGCACTCGCATTGATCTTCATTTATTTGTTCATGGTTGCTCAGTACGAGAGTTGGACAATCCCTATCGCGATCATATTGGTGGTTCCGGTGGCAACGTTGGGTTCGTTCCTTGCGCTAAACCTCACTGGCACTCCGCTTAACTTGTATGCGCAAATCGGTTTGGTTCTGCTCATAGCGCTCGCCGCGAAGAACGCAATCTTGATTGTTGAATTCGCTAAAGTTGAGCGTGAAGATAAAGATGCCCCTATTGATGACGCAGCGGTTAAGGGTGGTACGTTACGTTTCCGCGCGGTAAACATGACATCGTGGTCGTTTATTCTGGGTATCTTCCCATTAATCTTCGCAGCGGGAGCAGGGCACGTTAGCCAGAACTCCCTCGGTATTTCACTGATTGGTGGTCTACTCTGCGTACTATTAGCAGGTACCTTCCTCATCCCTGGTTTCTATGCGTTTGTTCAGCGTCGACGTGAGAAAGCACATGGCGGAAATACCAAGCTGATACCGCTTGATGACGAATAGACCTATTTAATGCGACAATCCCCTTAGCCAATCGGCGAGGGGATTTTTTTTATTTGGAGAAGATACCAATCAAAATAAATATCTGGTCATTCTTGCTGGTTAAAATTGCTGATAGCTTCGTTATAGATTTTGTAGGTAGGTCAACTAGCTAGCTGCAATCTATGCCTTGCTCTAAGCAATTTTTCCTGCACAATTGTATGATCACTTATTTATCCCGATTGGTATTACACATGACAAAGCAGATGATTGGCAACGTTGCATTGGTGGTTAAAGAGTACGATGAAGCCGTTGCTTTCTACACGGAAAAGCTGGGTTTTACACTGGTTGAAGACACCGATTTAGGCGAAGGAAAACGTTGGGTGCAAGTTTCGCCACCAAACTCAAATGGAACTAACTTACTGCTCGCGCGTGCAACGACACCTGAGCAAGTGGATGCTATTGGTAATCAAACAGGTGGCCGCGTTTTCTTATTCTTACAAACTGACGACTTCTGGCGAGATTACAATCTCATGAAAGAGAAAGGTGTGGCGTTTTGTGAGGAGCCTCGTGAAGAGAGCTACGGCACAGTTGTCGTATTCAAAGATCTTTACGGCACTAAGTGGGACTTGCTGCAACTCTCTAAGTAAATCTCGAAATAAAAAGAAAGCCCTAGTCATGAACTAGGGCTTCGTTTTTCTAACCTATTAGTTGGTCTTTTGTGCTTTTCGGCTATTGAGCCAGCTTATTCTGAACCTGTTTCTGCAGTTGATCGAGTTGCTGCATCTTGCCTTGAAGACCAAGCGACTGATAGTTAATCGCTGCTGGGTTCATGATTTGACCTTGCTGCATTGGGTAATCAGGCAGAGTCTTAAAGAACTCACCTAGTACGTCTTGGATAGGAACGAATAGCCACATGTTATCTGCCATCCAGCGTAGGTACATACCTGACTCGTGCGGTGCTTTCTCAAATGGGTCAGCACGTAGGTGAATGATTTGAGGCCAGTTTGACTCTAAACGAACCGCATCAGTAATGTTACCTTCCAGTACAGCGAAGTGAAGTTTCCAGTCATTCCAACGTACCGCGTTTAGCTCACCGTTCGCACTGAAGTAAAGTAGAGACTCACGAGGTCCTTTGTCTTCCTTACCTTCGAAGAATGGCTTGAAGTTGTAACCGTCGATATGAACTTTCCAATCCTTACCGTTCGCTTTGTAACCTTCAGCAAGCTTCTCTTTCACATCAGGTACACCCGCAGCTGCCAATAGTGTTGGTAGCCAGTCTTGGTGTGCCATCATGTCGTTGATCTTAGTGCCAGGATCAATTGTTCCCGGCCAACGAACAAGTTGTGGTACGCGCATACCGCCTTCCCAAGTTGTGCCTTTTTCACCGTGGAATGGTGTTGCACCACCATCTGGCCAAGACACTGTTTCAGCGCCGTTATCCGTTGAGTAGATAACGATGGTGTTATCAGCGATACCCAAGTCATCAAGCTTGTCGAGTAGAATACCAACGTGATCATCGTGCTCTAACATACCGTCAGCGTAAATACTGATGCCAGACTTACCTTGATACTTCTCTTGTAGACGTGTCCAAACGTGCATACGAGTGGTGTTGTGCCAGATAAAGAACGGTTTGTCGTCTTTTACTGCTTTTTCCATAAACGCGAGAGAAGCGTCTAGGAATTCTTCGTCTGCGGTTTCCATACGCTTACGAGTCATTGGACCCGTGTCTTCGATTTTTCCGTCAGCGTATGATTTGATTACACCGCGTGGGCCGTAGTTCTTACGAAACTCTGGGTCTTTAGGGTAGTAGTAGGTTTCAGGCTCTTCTTCTGCATTTAAGTGATAAAGGTTACCAAAGAACTCGTCGAAGCCGTGTGCCGTTGGTAAGTGTTGGTCTTGGTCACCCAAGTGGTTCTTACCAAACTGAGCCGTCACATAGCCTTGTTCTTTTAGCAGGTCAGCCGTTGTTGGTGCCCAGTCTGGAATACCGTGAGTGGAGCCGGGCATACCAATCGTTAGCAAGCCAGTACGAAATGGTTCTTGCCCCGTGATGAATGAAGCGCGTCCTGCAGTACAAGATTGTTGTCCATAGTGGTCAGTAAAGAGGGCACCTTCATTCGCGATTCTATCGATGTTTGGTGTTTCGTAACCCATCATGCCTTGGTTGTATGCGCTGATGTTCCAGTAGCCCACATCATCACCAAAGATAGCTAAGATATTTGGTTGGTCTGCTGCCAACGCGGCTCCGGAGCTTGCTAGCATGCCGACGCCGACTGCCAATTTACTTATACGGTTAGCCATAACGACTCCAATAGTTGTTTGAAATTACAAGTGCTTGACCACACTCGGTTGGCTATACCTTAAAGCGTTATTTACGCTACGTCTTTTTATAGTGGTTATAACCGATTGTTATTAAGGTGAAGTAAGTGTCTGAAAATATTTGGAAATTTGTGGAGAATACGTTTGTGGGGAGGAGGGCTTACCGTGATCAAAATCACGAGGATGTAACCGTAATTGATGCAAAAATGAGAATGTTATAAACCATTGATGATTAATGTATTAATAGATGGTTCTATTATGCGCAAACTAATTTCGTGAACTATCGTATAAGTGCTTGTGAAAAGGACATCAACATTCAAGAGGTTTATATGATAGCGAAATATGGCGTAAAACGTCGGTTAGCGATTCTTGCCGCAGCTATGGTTGGCGCGACAAGTAGCAGTATCGCAGCAGAAAAACCCAACATCCTAGTTATCTGGGGTGATGACATAGGACAGACCAACGTCAGTGCTTATACCTTCGGTCTAGTAGGTTATAAAACACCAAACATCGATAGCATTGCAAAAGAGGGCATGATGTTTACCGACTATTACGGTGAGCAGTCATGTACGGCTGGCCGTTCGACCTTTATTACAGGGCAAAGTGTTCTGCGTACGGGTTTGAGTAAGGTAGGTCTACCCGGCGCTGAGCTTGGCCTTCAAGCAGAAGATGCCACAATAGCAGAGCTGCTGAAACCAATGGGTTATGCAACGGGGCAATTTGGTAAAAACCATTTAGGCGATAAGGATGAACATCTGCCAACCGCCCACGGTTTTGATGAGTTCTTCGGAAACCTTTATCACCTGAACGCCGAAGAAGAGCCTGAAAATATCGACTATCCACAAGATCCTGAGTTTCGTAAGAAGTTCGGTCCACGTGGCGTGATTAAATCGTATGCCGATGGAAAGATCGAAGATACTGGGCCTCTAACTCGTAAACGAATGGAGACGGTTGACGAAGAGACTCTTGATGCTGCACTCGCCTTCATGGATAAGGCGGTTAAAGCAGACAAGCCATTCTTTGTTTGGTGGAATGCAACTCGAATGCACTTCCGCACTCATGTTAAAGGTGAGCAGCTTGGCACAACGGGGATCAGTTACTACGCTGATGCGATGGTTGAGCACGATAACCATGTTGGTGCGCTGCTGAAGAAAGTCGACGATCTTGGCATCAAAGACAACACCATTGTGTTCTACTCAACCGATAATGGTCCACATATGAACACGTGGCCTGACGCGGGTTTAACGCCATTCCGTGGTGAGAAGAACACTAACTGGGAAGGGGCTTACCGTGTTCCGGCTATGGTCCGATGGCCAGGTAAGATTGAACCGGGTAGCGTCTCAAATGAGATCATGCACCATATGGATTGGATGCCAACGTTTGTTGCAGCAGCGGGAGATGACCAAATCAAAGAGAAGCTGCTTAAAGGCCACCAAGCGGGTGATAAAACGTTCAAAGTTCACCTAGACGGATACAACTTCTTACCGTACCTAACAGGTGAGGTGGAACAAGCTCCGCGTGAAGAGATTTTCTACTTCACTGATGACGGTGACTTAGCCGCATTGCGCTACAACAATTGGAAAGCGGTATTCATGGAGCAGCGTGTGACAGGCACTATGCAAATATGGGCTGAACCGTTTGTTACTTTGCGCCTACCTAAGTTGTTTAACTTGAGAATGGATCCGTATGAAATAGCGGATGTCACATCGAATACCTATTACGATTGGATGTTAGACAGGGCATACATGTTTGTTCCAGCTCAAGCCTATGTGGGCAAATTCTTAGAAACGTTTAAAGAGTTCCCACCAAGGCAGAAAGCGGCGAGTTTCTCGTTGGATCAAGTCATGGAAAAACTTCAAGAAACGCCTAATAAATAGATTCAATTTTAACGACCAAGGGCTCTTCGGAGCCCTTTATTTGATCTAGGCGTCAATTTTCTTAAGTTGAAAGCTAAATGTTTGTCATAAAAGGGAAAATCGCTCTATCTTTTTATGAGCTAGGAAGCATTGTTAATACAAGGGTGGGTATGAGTTGGTCGGCTGGTGGCGTAAAAGTTCTAAACACAATCGTACTGTTATTGTGTATTTATCTCTTTCCTGTTTCGTCATATTCGGCGGTGGAAAACAGTGCCACTTATGTTGGAAGTGACGCATGCATAGACTGTCACCAAGAAGCGTATCAGGCTTGGAAAGGCTCGCATCATGATATGGCGATGAAGCATGCCGAAAATGATTCTGTGCAAGCCAAGTTCGATGATCAAACCATTATTCATAACGGCAAAGAGAATCGCTTTTTCCGGAAAGGCGAAGAATTTTGGGTAGAGATCGAAAACGCGAAGGGACAGCTAGAAGAATTTAAGATTAGCTACACGTTTGGCTTCGAACCTTTGCAGCAATACATGGTGGAGTTTGCAGATGGCCGTGTGCAGCTGATTCCTTACGCTTGGGATTCAAGACCGAAAACGCAAGGTGGACAGCGGTGGTTTCACCTGTATCCAGATCTTACCCCTACTGATGAATTTTACTGGCAGAACAGCGGGCAAAATTGGAACTTTATGTGTGCGGATTGCCACTCGACCAATCTAAACAAAAACTATGATGCCTCAACGAATCAATACTCTACGACGTGGTCAGAGATAAATGTGGGTTGTGAAGCGTGCCATGGACCTGCGAGTGAACACGTAAAACAAGCGAACAGTAAACAAGGGTTCGATCCTATCCATCTAGGTTTTGATCGAGATTTATCGAAAGCGGTGACTGAGTGGGTGTATCAAGAAGGGCACTCTACGCTGCAACCTAAATCGATTAAAGCGACACAGCAACTTCAGACTTGCGCCCAGTGCCATAGTAGACGTACTCAACTCAATGAAACGGAAGATCATGTTAAAGGTTCTTTCTTCGATAAATATAGATTGAGTTTAGTTTCACCCGAACTGTATCACCATGACGGACAAATTTACGACGAGAATTACGTTTACGGCTCTTTCTTGCAGTCTGCAATGTCGGAAAAAGGCGTCACGTGCACCAACTGTCACGATCCTCATACTGCTGAGTTGAAGATTGCCGAAGAGGCGGTGTGCAGCCAATGCCATAGTGCAGCCGAATACACGCCAGAAAAGCACACTTTCCATAAAGCGGGAACTGAAGCGTCGCAATGTACGACCTGCCACATGCCTGAAACTACCTATATGCAGGTCGATCCTCGTCGTGATCATAGCTGGCATGTCCCTCGTCCTGATTTGAGTCAACACATCAACACGCCCAATGTGTGTACAAGCTGCCATGAAGACCAAACAGCCCAGTGGGCAGATAAACAGATCTCGACATGGTTCCCGAACTCAAAATACCGAAATCAGCAACACTTCTCGGTTGCGTTTTATGCTGATGATATAGGTCACAGAGGCGCGGCCGATGCGTTGGCGTACTCGGCACAGGACTCTAGCTTAAGCAACATCATTCGAGCTTCAGCGTTAGAGCGCATGGCAGGCAATACTGGTCAAAATACCCTTGTTGCTTTGGCGCGGGCGGTAAAACATGAGAATGAAATGATTCGCCTAGGCGCAATACAAGGTTCTTCTGGATACTCGTTTGGTGACCGCTGGCAAATTCTTCAACCTTTGTTGAACGACTCAGTGTTAAGCGTGCGCACAGAAACAGCAGGGGCATTAGTACCGTACTGGGGCGAGATGAACCCGCTACAAAGAGAGCAAATAACTCCTGCGCTCAACGAGTACATTGAGATACAAAATTTCAATGCAGACAGAGGATTTGGTCGTACTAACTTAGGTAATGTGTACCGCTCAACAGGCGAGTTAACTAAGGCCGAAAAAGCGTATTTAGGGGCTATCGAGATTGAGCCTTACTTTGAAAACAGCTATGTCAATTTGGCGGATCTCTATCGTTCTCAAGGTAACGAAGATAAAGCGTTAGAAACGCTACTTAGTGGGATTAAAGCCCAGCCTAAGTCCGCGGTATTACCATTTAGCGCGGGGTTAACCTTGTTGAGAATACAGGAACAATCACAAGCGGTGGGTTATCTAAAACAAGCCGCAGAGCTTGCACAGACCGATGCGCACTATTGGTACGTCTATGGGTTATCGCTTGAGCAAAGCAATGTATTGGCAGCAAGTGAGGCGCTAAATAAAGCTTACCAAATTAGCTCGAACCCACAACACTTGTATGCTCGCTGTGAAATATTAGCGCGTAATTATAGTCAGGGTGAAGCTAATCAGGGGAGTGTGGCATTCGCTTTTGAGCAATGCACGAATGAGTTAAGCCAAGTCGCCCCTCAAGACGTGATTAAGCAGTTGAGGGCGTTAATTAAGAGTTAGCTTATTGTTTGTATAACCAATAGTTATGAAGCTTGTGAGTAGGATGTACGCAGCAAAATTGAATTTGAGGGTTACCTATGAATCAGGCACAACAAGCGATCAACCGATTGATCGAGCAAACTGAACAAAGTGTCATCGGCCAAAGTCATGTTGTCAGAGCGTTAGTTATCGGATTACTGACCAATGGACATGTCTTGTTGGAAGGACTTCCGGGAACGGCAAAAACTCGCTCGGTAAAATCACTCGCCAATTTATTAAACACCTCATTTGGTCGAATCCAGTTTACTCCAGATCTCCTCCCTTCCGATGTCACAGGTACAGAGGTATATCAGGAATTAGAAGGCAAACCTCAACTCAATTTTCAACCAGGCCCAATCTTCAACAGCATTGTGCTGGCGGATGAGGTCAACCGAGCACCTGCGAAAGTGCAAGCCGCCTTGCTAGAGGCGATGGCTGAAGGCACCATCACGGTCGGAGATAAAACCCATGTGTTACCTGATCTATTCATGGTGTTAGCGACACAAAACCCTGTCGAGCAGGAAGGTACTTACCCATTGCCAGAGGCCCAAATGGACCGCTTTATCATGAAGGTGACGGTTGATTACCCTGAAGATGATGCAGAACGCGATATTATTAGACTCGTTCGAAGTGAAGAGCTGGGCAGTGAGACGTCAAGCGAGCAAATTACACCGGATCATATCGAAGTAGACCTAGTACTGGAGGCTCGTAGACAACTCCCAACGGTGAATGTATCTGAATTAGTTGAGGATTATATTGTTGCGCTGGTCATGGCGACAAGAAAGCCGGAGCGTTATTCAGAGTCTAATCTTTCTAAATGGATCGAAGTCGGATCAAGCCCAAGAGCGTCGATTTCCCTAGATAAGTGCGCTCGCGCTTATGCTTGGCTGCAAGGCCGAGACTATGTAACCCCTGATGATGTACGAGCCATGCTTCCTTCTGTTTTAGGGCATAGATTTTCACTTTCTTACGATGCTCTTGCCGATGGTGTCAATCATCAACGAGTGGTCGAAGAGCTACTAGACTTTGTTCCAATCGGTTAGTGGAGGCTTTCACATGGCTAAGCCAACATTAGCGCCTAAAACTCAAGTTATCGATGATCGTTTGTATTGCGATTATAGTCGTCTCGTTCGATTGCAAGCTCAAGCTGAAGCCTTCTCACTGTTACCCCACATAAGGGCAGGCAGTGTGTTGTCTGGTCGGCACAACTCACTGTTTCGGGGACGAGGTCTTAACTTCGAGGAGCTTCGTCACTATCAACTAGGGGATGATATCCGAAACCTGGATTGGAAAGTGACCATGCGCACGGGCAAGCCTCATGTTCGAAGCTACACCGAAGAGAAAGATCGAAACGTCATCATCTGTGTAGATCAGCGTAGTAGCATGTTCTTTGCGTCAGACAGCACGATGAAATCGGTCGTCGCGGCTGATATTGCTTCAATGTGTGCGTGGCGGGTATTGAAAGATGGCGATCGCGTGGGATTTATCATCGCAGGTCAGCGTCAACTGTCGTTCAGTAAACCACAACGTTCCCAAAACCTGTTGTTAGCCCAATTGAGAAGGCTAGCGTCAGAGAATCAAAAACTGAATGTCTCAAGCCAAGATACCGACGAGGTTGGGTTTGATAAATGGTTTGGACTCATCAAAAGAATGAAGCTAAAGCAAGCGACGTTCGTGTTTATTAGCGACTGGCACGATTGCGCAGAGCATCACCTTGACCAATTAAAACAGCTCCAACAGCATAACGATGTAATGGCTGTTATGGTCAGTGACCCTTTTGAACATACTTTACCGGCAGAGATTGCAAACTCTAATTGGGTTGTTGGTGATGGTACATACCAGATGAATTTGGACAGTGCGCATAAGCTCTCAGTCGCAAGTGATGGCCTCGCACAGAAACAAGACTCTAAACGCCAGTCTTTGGCGAAACTGATGTCGATGAAGGGGCTACCGACGATCGAGCTCTCAACAGATGGCAGTCACATCGGAAAATTCCAACGCCAAGTAGGGGGGAGATAATGGCTGTCGAACATACCCCACCCAGTACCTATATTCTACGTGAGTTGCATGACGTCACTGTGCCAGACAGTGTCAGTTGGATGCCACAAACAATCGGCTGGAAAATTTTTGGCGGCTTGTTACTTATTCTCGTTGGCTACCTTGTATATCGTTATTGCAGAAATTGGTGGGATAATCGTTACCGTCAAGAAGCGATTAAAGCCATTGATGAGCTTGATAACGGGAGCGATTCCTTGCCCCATGATGTGTTCGCCGTATTAAAAGTGGTGTTGATTCACCTCGATTCGGGTAACGCTAATCTCTTTGGGCAGAATGTTATCGTCGCTCTGGATAATCACCTCGAAAGGCCTTTGTTTAACGATGACGTTTCATCGCGTTGGATAGACTCTTTGATTAATCCGGCGGTTCAGTTTAAACGCGAAGAACGAGAAGTCATTTGTGAGCGGGCGGTGACTTGGCTTAAGACCCATTCTAGTTGTGAGGATAATCGCCATGGTTGAGTTTCTTGCTGCGAGTTTTGAGTTTGAACAGCCACTATGGTTTCTGTTAATACCAGTGCCACTGATTCTCTATTTCGTCTTGCCCGCATATCGCACTAAACAGATTGCGATTAAAGTGCCTTTTTTTAAGCAAATCGTAGAATCGTTGGGTGAAGAGCCTTCGCATGGCGCAAGTCAGTTGTCGCCAAGCTGGTGGCAGAGAGCGTGTCTCGTCATTGCTTGGTTTCTCGTTGTTTGTGCACTCGCAAAACCGACCATGTTGGGTGAACCTCAAGTGAGAGAAAGCCTCGGGCGAGACGTTATGGTTATGGTTGATCTCTCTGGATCAATGGCAGAACAAGATTTTACATCATCGACTGGCACTAAGATTAGTCGACTGGATGCGGCGAAAGAGGTATTGGGCGAATTCGTAAAGACTCGTAAAGGTGACCGTCTAGGATTGATTCTTTTTGGTGATGCCGCTTTTGTGCAAACCCCGTTTACTGCTGACCAGAATGTGTGGCTTGAACTGCTCAACCAAACAGATGTGGCGATGGCGGGACAAAGCACCCATTTAGGCGATGCAATGGGACTTGCTATCAAGGTGTTTGATCAAAGTGTGGCTAACACATCGACTAACGAGACTCGAGAGAAAGTAGCGATTGTTCTTACCGATGGGAACGACACTGGCAGCTTTGTTGAGCCAATTGATGCCGCGAAAGTCGCGAAAGCGAAGGGCGTTAGAATCCACGTCATTGCCATGGGTGACCCTAAAACAGTCGGAGAAGTTGCGTTAGATATGGCAACGATTGATCGCATTGCAAGCGAATCGGGTGGCGAGTCTTTTGAAGCGCTTAACCGTGCAGAACTAGAGGCTGCGTATGAGCAGATTGGTGAACTTGAACCTCAGCTCTATGAAAGTTCTATCTATCGCCCTAAACAATCTATCCATCACTACTTTATGGCTCTTGTGGTCATCATCTATTTGACCGCATTTAGCTTGGCGACGCTGACTCGTATGGAGCGACGCAGACAGCAATCAAAAAGAGAGGTGAATGATGTTTGATTCACTTAACTTACAGCAGATCGTGAGCCAGTTTCACTTTATTAGACCGTTATGGTTACTCGCATTATTGCCCATGGGGCTCTTACTGTGGTTACGATTCAGACACGACAGCCGCCCAGAATGGAAAGATGTACTCCCCAAGCACCTTAGGAAGGCGTTAACCATTGGTGAGAAAGGCTGGAAGAAGCAGTTGCCACTTAAGCTTCTTATGGTGATCGTGTTTATCGCAATCATCATCTGTGCTGGGCCGACTTGGCAGCGACAAGCCTCGCCATTTGGTGAAGATAAAGCGATGATGCTCGTGGTATTAGACAATAGTAACTCTATGCTACAGACCGATTTGCCCCCAAGCCGGCTAGAACGATCAAAGCAAAAAATAAGAGATCTCTTGGCGCTACGTAAAGATGGGAAAACAGGCTTGATTGTGTTCGCTGGATCCGCGCACATCGCAATGCCCGTTACGCAGGACAATGAGGTTTTCAATCCATTTTTAGCTGCGATTACCCCAGAAATAATGCCTGTTGAGGGCAAGTCGGCTCAAACTGCGCTGCCGCTCATCGAAAACCAGTTAGGAGATCAGCTTGGCGCCACGGTGTTACTAGTGACAGATGGTGTTACGCCCAACACGATAGAACAATATGGTGCATTCTTCTCTCAAAGCCCTTATCAGTTGTTGATCCTTGCCGCAGGCAATAGTGATGTGAAAAGTAATAACCCTGTTGGTATCGCATCACTGAAAGAGCTGGCGAGTAAAACGGGAGGGCGTTTAGTTGAAGTCAGTGTCGATAATGGTGACGTCGTTAAGCTGAGCAATTTGGTTGAACGGAACATGCAGTTGAATGGGGAGTCTTCGATGCCCTGGAAAGATATGGGGTATGCGCTGCTGTTTCCCATTGCGATCATCATGATGCTCTGGTTCCGAAAAGGTTGGTTAGTTCAATGGTCAGTCATTTTGGTGGTTGGGTTAGGTACGCTTACCCCAAACAGTGCAATAGCAGAGCCCGTCTATTCAAAAGCGGCAACTGAGCAAGTGGCAGAAGAAGTGACTTGGCAAGATACCGCAGCACAGTGGTGGTGGGACTTATGGTTAACACCTGACCAGCAAGGTCAGCGTTGGTTTAATCAGCAAGAGTACTTGAAAGCAGCCAAGCATTTTCAAGATCCTTTAAGAAAAGGAACCGCCTACTACTATGCGACAGAGTATAAGTTGGCTCACGGTGCCTTTTTACAAATGGAGAATTCTTACGGGCTCTATAACGCTGCCAGCGCTTTAGCACGCCAGAGAGAATACCTTGCTGCTCGTGATTTGCTTGCTTCTCTGTTGGAAGAGCCAAATTTAGATCAAGAGCTAAGAGCAGACGTTGAACATAACTTAAAGGTATTAACAGGTATTGTTGATGAGATTAACCGCGTGAGTGAAAGCCAAGCAGGTACAACAGACGGCCCAGAAGAGTCGTTCGAGCTTGATGAGGATAAACCAAGAACAGCGGATGGTGCCGAAGAAGAAACTGTGGCTGGATTAATGTTGAAAGAGAAGCTTAATGCCAACGAGATACTCGGCAGTGAAGAACTGGCCGACAAATGGTTACGACGTGTCGAGGCTGACCCTAAATACTTCTTACGGGCCAAGTTCCAAATTCAACTGCGAGAGCAAAGCCAAACTTCGGCTAAGGAGCAACCATGAATAAGAAGCTGCTCTACAGAGTTCAACTGGTGCTGGGCTTAATCCTATTATCTATATCGTCCTGCTCGTTTTCAGCGACCATCACTGAGCTTGAAAGGAGTAAAGACGTTGCTCTAACCGCTTGGATTGAGCACAAACAAGAGGGTGAGCAACAGAAGCAAAAACCGTTTAGCGTCAATGAACAGGTGATCTTATACATTGAGGTATCAACGCCTCGATGGTTTACAGGTGGCACACGTATCGGCGCAATAGAAGTACCCAACTTGATTGCCAAGCAGCGTAATCAGCTTGCGACCAACTACACCGAAAGAATAAACGGGGTGACATGGTCTAAGCAACGCTGGGAAATTACTTTGTATCCGCAAGCATCAGGTCAATATGTGATTCCACCCATCTCTGTTGCTGTAGAGGTGTCGGCACCGGACGGCTCCAAGGTCTCGGGTAATCTATATACCGATGCCTTAAAGTTTTCCGCAAGGTTGCCGTCTGGAAAGATAACGGATGAAATCGCGTGGTTTGCGGCAAGTGATGCGACGTTGAAGCAAGACTGGTCTGCATCAAACAAGGAGCTTAGAGTCGGCGATGCGATTACACGCAAAGTGACATTAACGGCGCAAGATAGCCTATCTGTTTTGCTACCTGATTTGATCAGTGATGAATCCACAGTTGTATATCAAAGCTACCCACACCCAAATCGACTTAGTGATACACAAAGCAGAGGGAACTACCAATCTACTCGAATAGAAGAGAGCGTGTATGTGCTGCAACAAGGGGGAGACATCTCATTCCCGCCCGTTGATGTGTATTGGTGGGACAGTGAAAACAATAAACTGGTTACCATGACGTTAGAAGGCAAAACCTACCATGTGAAGCATACATTCAGTTCGTTTTTAAACGCATATTTGCAATGGATCCTATTCGTTGTTGCAACGCTTGTCATCGCGATTGGTTTAGCTCTGTATTTGAGACGATACTATCAAACACATCCGAAACCAGAGTGGTGGTTATTGCGTCAGCATATTAAAGCAGGTGAGTGGAACCATGTACGTTTAAGTCTGTATAAGCAATTACGAATGCGAACTGAGCAGCTTGAACTGAGCAAGGTGTCTGACAGCAAGAGTTGGCAGCGAGATAGCGAATCAGTTCAGATGGGGAAAGAAAAGGTTTCAATTAGCCTGAGACTATTTAAGCGATTGAGAAATCTTGGCGAGCAAAGACAGCGAATTCGATTACTTAAAGCATTACCAGACCTAGAGAAGTTTAAATCACGCTCTAAACGAAGTTGAGTGGGTGATCTGCTTCAGATTTTACCGAAAATTTGCTCAATAAAAGAAAGAGTTAGCTAAGATGTAAGAGTGCCTGCGCGAAACATCACGGCTAACTTTTTTGTTTGGAGTCTTATGAAAAGTACTGAGCTCAATCTGATCCCTATTTTTGTGGCGATTTATGAAGAGCAAAACCTCTCTAAAGCGGCGGCGAGGTTAGATATTAGCCAACCTGCGGTGAGTAAAGCGTTAGCGCGTCTGCGTGATATTTATGATGAGCCACTGTTTCATCGAACTCCATCAGGCGTAGAACCGACCAGCTTTGCAATGGATATTTACCCAGCGCTCGCGGCGGCATTAAAAAATTACACCTCAACGTTAACCGCATCACGCGAGTTTGATCCTAAAGTCTCAAATCGAATTTTCTCTATCGCCTGCGTGTCAGTCGCGAGTTATGAACTGTTGCCGAAAGTGATGGAAATCATCGCTCAGCAAGCACCAAACATTGCCCTCGAAGTTCATCCACTGTTTACCGAGGACTATGAAAGTGACTTACGTTTACAACGCTATGATCTGATTGTCGATATGGAGCCAAAGGCGCGTACAACGCTGAAATTTGAACGTTTGTACTCGGAAAAGCTGATGGTTGTACTGAGTGCAAATCACCCTCGTATAAAAGATGAGATAACCGTTGAACAGTTCACCAGTGAAAAACATGTTGTGGTCTCTCGTTGGCAAAGTCGTGCGAGTCTATTGAGCTCAGAGGATATTTCAGAACTAGAGAAAAGACAGATAGTGTATCGAGCGTCAGGGGCGATGGAAATGCTGCCAGTGATCAATGACAGCGAGTTTATCGGTATGCTCCCTGATTCAACGATTCGTAACTTCTCTAAAATGTACAA
Source organism: Vibrio sp. RE86 (assembly GCF_013114545.1). Classification (GTDB taxonomy): domain Bacteria; phylum Pseudomonadota; class Gammaproteobacteria; order Enterobacterales; family Vibrionaceae; genus Vibrio. The sequence continues at coordinate 52,070 of NZ_VTXI01000016.1, forward strand.
CATCAAAGGGATTCCGCTGCCATTTGCGGATGAAATTCATCATCTTGCCGCAATCTGGCACCCTAGCCGTACCAATGAAAGTGGACATAAATGGCTTAGAAAGCAGTTTAATACGGCCATTAAAGCGCTCAATTTAAATTAACTTTCGGTGATTGTAATACCAACCTAAATAAATATCTGGTCATTCTTGCTTGCTAAAATCGCTAATAGCTTCGTTATAGATTTTGTAGGTAGGTCAACTAGCTAGCTGCAATCTATGAAGGATTGGTCACTTCAGCAAGGACTTGTCCGGTGGCACCACTTGGTTGAGTTATGCCCAACAGATTAGATAGCGTTGGGGCAATATCGTAAGGGGTGATCTCACGGCTAATGGTGTTGCTCTCGATAGTGTGTCCAGCAAAAATGACTGGGACATGCGTGTCGTAACGCCATGGAGACCCATGTGTGGAGGCAATCGTCAGTCCATCCATGTCATTAACGTACGAACGCGGTGTAAAGACCAGATAAATATCGCCAGAGCGTTGAGGGTGATAGTTGTTCTTAACTAACTCCATAACGCGAGTATCTGGAAGGCGGTTGTTTTTAACATCGTCGCTTGTCACTGCGTACGCTACGCCTTTTATTTTTGATACTTCATCTGCCAATACACTCTGTACAGCACTTAACTTCACGCCAGCTTTCGCAATCACATCGTGGTCGAGATACAAGTAGGGTTGCGCGTAGAGTCGCACCGCTTCTTTGCCCAATCCGAACTCTTTATTTAAGCGTTCTAACACTTTGTCGGAAAGTAATTTATCGACGTTGAAGTAGTTGGCGCTTCTTAAGCCGAGGCGGTTAGCAATGGGTGAGGCCTCTGGTACCCCATGGTCCGCCGACAGGACGATTAGCGTGTTTTCAAGTCCAACATTTTGGTCGACGCTTTCAAGTAGTTTAGCGATGGTTCTGTCTAATCGGATCAAGTTATCTTCAGTTTCTAGGCTGTCTGGGCCGTACATGTGGACGACATAATCATTGGAGGAAAAGCTGACAGCTAGGTAGTCAGTAAAGTCGCTGGTCCCAAGTTTTTCTTGCAGCATTAAGGTTTTGGCAAAATCACCCGTTAGCTCGTCACCTGCGGGGCTGAGCGTTAACATGGTTGAAAAATATTTGAAGCTTGACGGACCGTAAGGGTGAGGGAAAGTCCGTGCGAAGCCTGCCAAATCGACTTTGTGTTTATCGTCCAGTTCTTTCAACGTGTACTCTTCACGTGGAAGGGATAACTCCCAGCGCTTGCCCGAATAATTCTCTGTGAGCTTTTTCTCATTCCAGCGCATCACCCAATTAGGGAACTCATCATAGTAATAATTGCTGGTGGTGAACTCGCCTTGTGCTTTTGAAAACCAGAACGCCTTTCCTGAGTGGCCTGCTAGAGAAATAGCACCTCGATCTTTCACTGAAACCGAAAAGATCTTTGACGCGCCGTTTGAAGCGACAGCCAGTTCATCACTAAAAGTGGTTGAGAGAATAGGGGATGGAGAGCGGCCATCTTGCTGGGCAGTTTTCTGTGTAGGATCGATTTCGGTTGATTTATCGACACCGGCGCCAGAAGAAAGCATATGATAATCGGCGTCTTCAACATTGTAGACGAGGCGCTCTAATGTACGGTCATACCATACGTTTCCGACCATACCATGAACAGCGGGAGGTGCGCCGGTAGCAAGTGACACATGGCCTACAATCGTTTCGGTGTTGCCGTGTTGATAATGAGCGTTGGTGAAGTTGCTACCCTCATCCATAAGATAACGGAATCCACCGTCACCAAAATTATGCTTATAGCGCTGAAGAAGGTCTGCACGTAACCCATCAACGGTCAACTGCAGTACGAGTTTAGGTGGTGTCTGCTGGGCATAAACGCCTTGAGAGGTAGAAACCAAGAGCGCAGCTGCGCCCATTAACCATACTGACTTCATAGTGATCCTTATTATTGTATTGAGTGGTGATTCAAGCCTGAATTAGTCTTTGACTAAGCGAAGCCCCATATCAGACATAATTATAGATTGGCTTGCAAAATCACGACGGAAATTCTCTGACTCTTCAGCGGCATAGGCAAAGCTGCCACCGCGTACTGATTTATGCGCTAGGCCGATATCTGTCTCTTGCGCATTGTTGGGGTTGCTGCGTTCTCCGTAGCGATAGTAGGTGTCATCAAATGCATCAATAACAAACTCACCGACGTTACCCGTCATATCGTAAAGGCCAAGTTCATTGGGTAGTTTTAAGCCGACAGGCTGCGCTTTGTTGTTGGCATTGCCTGCATACCAAGCGACATCTTCAATGTTGTTAGAACCAGCATAAGTAAAGCCTTGGCTCTGGTTACCGCCTTTTGCAGCAAACTCCCATTCAGCTTCTGTCGGTAAACGATACTCTTCACCGGTCATTTCATTGAGCTGTTCTATAAAGTAGTTTGCTTGCTGCCAACTGAGGTTGTTGACTGGAATTTGGTCACCTTTGAAGTAGCTCATCGAGCTTCCCATAACTTGCTCAAAGATCTCTTGGGTTACTTCAAACTTAGAGATATAAAACCCATCGACAGTCACTTCACGTGCTGGTTGTTCTGCTTTTTTTGCAGAGAGCGCATCCGAACCCATGGTGAAAGTACCACCATCAACCCATACCATATCTTGGTTAATCTTTTCCGCTAAAGGGTGAGGAGGCGTCGCTGTGCAGCCCATTAATACAGCAGCGCTTAATAGAGATATAGAGAGTGGTTTGATCGGCATAGACATAGGGATAGACTCGCTCAATTTAGGAGCTATAAATGTAGCAATTAAGCGCATGAAAATTGGTTATAACGGGTATAACATGAACCAGCGTTTAGGCATGAGTAAACTGAGTGGGTCGAATAAACCTCAAGGTGAATCATGCTTATTACTCAAGGTCCTCAGTTTCAAGGTAAAGCGTCTAAGCGTTTGCATGTAATGGCGAAACCAATTGGTGCGGTATGCAATATAGACTGCAAATATTGCTACTATCTGAGCAAACAGGACTTGCTTGAGTACAAAAAAGGCTGCTCTCCGAAAATGGATGAACAGACGTTAGAGACGTATATCAAACAGTACATTGAGGGGCAGAATACCCCAGAAATTATTTTTTCTTGGCAGGGCGGTGAGCCGACTATGCTTGGGCTTGAATACTTTCAGAAAGTCGTCGAGTTCCAAAAGAAATATCAACCTAAAAACGTCACCATCTCTAACGACCTGCAGACAAACGGCACGCTATTGAATGATGAGTGGTGTCAGTTTTTAAATCAAAACAATTTCTTAGTTGGGCTGAGTATCGACGGCCCAGAGTTACTCCATAACGCTTATCGTACAAATCGCGCCGGTCGAGGCACCTTTAAACAAGTGATGAATGCGGTGGATCTTCTTCATAAGCATCAAGTGAAGTTCGCGACTTTAACTTGTGTGAATAATTTGACCAGCCAGAACCCGTTAGAGGTCTACCGATTTTTAAGAGATGTCGTTAAGTCGCCACAAATGCAATTCATTCCGATTGTGGAGCAAAAGACGTTTCGCGAAACAGCGCCTCAAACTTGGCAGCCTACCGAGCAATTAAAACAAGGTGATAAAAGACTGATCCCCGGCCATAAAGATTCGATTATGGAGTCTTGGTGCGTGTCCGATCAAGCTTGGGGCAACTTCCTAATAGCCGTGTTTGATGAGTGGATTAAGCATGACCTCGGCCGTGTATTTGTTCAATATTTTGAAGCAAGCGTTGAGGCTTGGATGGGGCGTAAAAACCCATTATGTACCCTTGGCGAGGTGTGTGGGAAAGGCTTGGCGATGGAACCCAATGGTGACGTCTTTACCTGTGACCATTATGTCTATCCAGAATACAAAATTGGCAATATTCACCATCAAAAACTGGATGATATGGCCTACGGCAGTGAGCAACAAAAGTTTGGATTCGCGAAGTCGAAAAGTCTGACTGCGCAGTGCCAAGAGTGTGAATACAAATTCGCTTGCTTTGGTGAGTGCCCTAAAAACCGATTTATTCGGACTCAACAAGGTGAGCCGGGCTTGAACTACCTTTGTGCAGGGTGGAAGAAGTTCTTCTCTCATGTGGATAAGAGTATTGCTTACATTTTGCGCGCTACAAGAAACCCTGTCGCTCATGGACGATTTAGCGATCGAATCGCATTGGATTTGGTTAAACAACGCTCTATGACGAATCAATAGGGGACAACATGAAACACCTAAATCGTACAACTTTAACTTTGGTGCTTGGAACATTACTGAGTGTACCAAATATCGCAACCGCAGAAATTCAGCCAGATCAGCAGCTCAAGCCTGAGCAAATTGCCTCTACTGAGACACACGCTCCCAACATACAGCCCAACCAATTGGCTTATCACGCTCAGGACGTTCGGTTGCCAGTAGAGGAACGTGCAGCCGCGTTAAAGGCGTTGTCACACTACCCAAGTCAGAACGCATTGGTAGCGGTAGCAAGGGGACTACAAGATAGTGATCCCATTATACGACAAGCCGCCGCGGTAGGCGCTGAGCCTTATGGGATTGAACACCGTTGGCGTATGGTGTCACCGTTGTTGTCTGACAGCGATGCCATGGTTCGTATTACTGCCGCGACTAACTTGGTGCGTGATTACGGCAATGTCAGTCAAGAGCAGAAAGAACAACTTGAAGCGCCGGTTGCCGAACTAAAAGCGCATTTAAAGGAAAAGCAGGACAGCGATTCCAAGCTGTTGCTTGCGGATGTCTACCGTTGGCATAAAGAGTGGGGCAAAGCGGACACGCTGTATCAAGACGTGTTAACCAATGAGCCTAATAATGACGTGGCTTGGTTGAGCTTAGCCGATAACTATCGTGCTCAAAACATGGATGCTAAAGCGATTGAGACACTGGATGAAGCGATTGAACAAATCCCAAACAGCGCAGAGCTCCACTATTCAAAATCATTAGCCTTGGTGCGATTAGAGAAACATAAAGTTGCGGCGAATGAAATCGAAACAGCAGCGAATATGGCGCAAAACAACAGCTACTACTGGTACTTAAACGGTGTACTTCAAGAGTCATTGGATATCGATAAATCGACTCAATCGTTTGAAAAAGCGTATTTGATCTCAGGCGCACCAGAACAACTCTACGCCGTTTGCGATATCTATGTTCGCTATGATCATCCTAAATCTCAGCAATGCTTAGAGGAACTAGGGAAAATTGCACCGAGCTATGTGATTGAACAGCTAGAGGCGAAACAAAAGAGTTAAAAAATGAAGGTGCTTAAACTTAGCTGATTGCATTCTGATTAAATTAACGATTATTATAGAAATCCCCGTACAGTGTCGGGGATTCTATTTTTGACCAAGGTATGGTCATCGTCGTATAGGAAATACAAGAATGAAACAAGCTTCACTCGCGCTTATTATCTCTAGCGTACTCAGTGCTTCTGCCATTGCCGCTCAAGTACCAACCGATACAACTCTTGCTAAAGATCAGCACTTTGTCCGTGGTAACGGCGCAGAACCGTCATCAATGGATCCGACATTCGTTAATCCAGGATCAGCGGATGGCCCTATCGCAACAGATATGTTTGAAGGTCTGGTCATTGAGGATTTACACGGGAATGTGATTCCTGGTCAGGCGCAAAAATGGACCGTATCCGCTGATGGTCTAACTTACACATTTACCCTTAAAGACGGGTTAGTGTGGTCTAATGGAGATAAAATCACAGCGAGCGATTTTGTCTATGCATGGCAAAGAGCGGCCAATCCAAGTTCTGGAACATCAACCGCATTTTACTTTTCGACAGCGAACATCTTGAATGCCAAGTCGATTGCAAGCGGTGACAATCCTATCGAGACTCTAGGGGTTAAAGCCCTAGATGACGCGACAGTGCAAATTACATTAGAAAAGCCGACACCTTATTTTGTCAGTCTGCTTAGCTTGCCAACGTTTGCACCATTGCCACAGACAGTGGTTGAAAAGTATGGTGATGAGTGGACAAAGCCAGAAAATATCGTAACCAACGGTGCGTATATCCTGAAAAAATGGGTTGCGAATGAGTTTGTTGAAGTCACAAGAAATACGAATTATTGGGACAATGAGAATACCGTCATAAATGGAGTGACTTACCTAGCACTTAACTCTCAAAATGCGGAGTTGATGCGTTATCAAGCTGGCGAAGTCGATATGACAAACCGTGTTCAGCTAGAGCAGTACCAACGCTATCTAAAAAACCATCCTGAGCAGATCAATTCACAACCTTTACTTGGCTCTTATGTCTACTCGTTCAATATCAATCAGGCGCCATTCGACAACGCTGATGTTCGAAAAGCACTGACCATTGCGGTTGACCGTGACATTCTTGTTGAACGCATCACAGGACAAGGCGAACCAAAAGCCTACAGCCCAGTTCCAACAACCATACCGGGTTATCAAGCTCCACTGCCGGAATACGCACAACTGACGCAAAAAGAACGTATGGAGCGAGCTCGTAAGCTGTTAAATGACGCAGGCTACAGTCCTTCTAATCCATTGGAGTTCACCCTGACTTACAATACCAGCGAGAACCACAAAAAGCTGGCTGTCGCAATTGCGTCAATGTGGAAGCCGCTAGGTGTGAAGGTTAATCTAGAGAACATGGAATGGAGTGCTTATCTAGCTGCTAAAAGCACGGGCGACTACCAAATTGCACGCTCCTACGCATTTGGTGACTACCCTGAGCCATCCTCTATTTTAGAAACGTTCACGTGTGGTCACACAGCCAACGAGAGCGGTTATTGTAACAAGCAGTACGATAAGTTTATCTCGGATGCGTCAATTGCAAAAACTGAAGGCGAACGTAACGAGCTGTACGCAAAAGCAGAGTCGATGCTGACAGCGGATTCACCGCTCATTCCGTTATATCAATATAATCATACTCGCCTTGTTCGTACTGAGTTGAAAGGTGTCCCTGTAAACAACCCGAAAGGGAATATCTACGCCAAAGACCTATATTTCATTAAGTAGAAGTTGAAAATAACAAAGCCCGCATCAAGCGGGCTTTTTAGTGGATTTAGACGCCGGTTGTTACGACGTTTTGAACTCCGCGACTGCGCTGTCCATATCTGTTGCTTGAGCCGAAACCCTGTCGACTTCATTCAAACATTGTTGCGCTGAACTCATATTGCCTTCAGAAATTGTGTTCAGCTCTGTAATTGACTCACTAACCTGATTCATCACAATCCCTTGCTCTTCTATTGCAGATGCAATTCGTTCAGAATTCGCCTGAATATGGGTCATATCATCAATAATCTGAGCTAGGCTGCTGTCTAACGTTTGCGAAGCTTGAAGGGTCTGCTCACCTTGCTCGTTACACTGGTCGATGTCCGAGACCACTTCAGACATCTGACTTTGAATAGCGGTAACAACTTTGGTGATCTCTTCGGTTGATTGGTGCGTGCGACTAGCTAAAGCGCGAACTTCATCTGCTACCACAGCAAACCCGCGACCCTGTTCACCTGCTCGTGCAGCCTCGATCGCGGCGTTTAACGCAAGTAGGTTAGTCTGTTCGGCGATACCTTGAATGATCGTCACGGCGTCGCCGATCTTATCAACGTGGTTGTTCAGTGAGCCAATCGACTCTTGGCTGCTTCCCAATATCGTTGAGAGTTGGTCAATATTCCCTACGGTTGTTTCAACGACTTTACGACCATTTTGTGCATTAACCGAAGCTTGCTGTACACCTTCAACCGCAACGGCTGTACTCTCAGAGATTTCATTGATGGTCGATACCATCTCTTGAACAGATGTCGCCATCATCGTTGTGTGTTCAGCTTGAGCATGGAACTGCTCCATGACGTTTTGTAGCTCGCCGTGCATGCTCGAGGTACTATTGGACAATTCCGCCGATTTAGACTGAGTACCAGAAATGAGCTGTTCGAATTTATCTAATAGACGGTTAAAGTAGTTGCCGATTTGTGAGAGTTCATCATTACGAGTCAACGAAGCACGCAAAGAGACATTGTTTGTCCGAGCAATCTCTTGGATGGCACTAAGTAGAGAGGCGACTTGCTGGTTGATCGAGCGAGAAATTTGGAAAATAAAACCAAATATGATGAGAACCACGATAGCCGTCACGACCATCTTTAAGGTCGAAAGCTGTGCTTTAGTCGCATCGGACTGTTCAATGAGCGCACCAGAAAAGGATTTGAACTGTTTTTCTACGGTATGAGATAGCCCACGGGTTTCACCGAGTAAGCCCTCGTTATACTTAAGCCCAATCCGTTTACTTTGCTCGATGTAGGCGTTAGCAGCGCTTGATAATGCATTGGCACCCGAAGGAATAAGCTCAGCGGTAAACTGACCACTTTTAACTTGTTTATCAAACTCGAACAGTTGGACTAACTGGCTGCTTGATAGCGAAGGTTTGATTGCCGTTAGTGCTTGTAAGTATTGGCCTGTCAGTTTGTCTTCTGGTTTTAAACCGCGCTGATCAAATGCAGAAACCAAGCGGTTGAATCCGTCCTGGTAACTCAAAATATCTTGTCTAAGTTGACTGCTTGAAGGAAGGTTATTAGCGCTGAGAATGCCTGCCAACTCGGACTCTAGACTGAGGAAGGTATCCATGTTTTTGTTGAACCGATCGAGATACTTCATGTCTTTTCGCAATAAGAAGTCTTTTTCATTACGGCGGAGGTTTAATAGTCGAATTTCAAGCTTTGCGACTAACAAGCTAGCGTGATTGAGTTGAGAAGTTGTTTGGGCAAAGTGAGTCGTTGCAAAAAGTACAGAAACAACACCCAAAATGGCTACTACACCCAATGAATACAGTTTATTCTTGATATTCATGAGATTACCTTAGTTTGTCGGGTTAAGGATATTTATGATTATTTACAGTGATGTTAGAATGTATTTACAGATATATCAATTGTGTAACATAACTTTACTCTTACAAATATGACTCAAACCGCAACGGTAGAAGAGAAGGCGATGCTAAACACATTAGAAAAGTACCAGGGCTTGATCTTTGACATGGATGGTACATTGATCGATACAATGCCCGCCCACCTAAAGGCTTGGGGTAAAACGGCGCAACACTTCGATTTTCCATTTAGTCAAGAATGGCTTCATAGTCTTGGTGGGATGCCGAGCTACAAAATTGCCGCTGAGGTGAATAAGCAGTACGGATTAACACTAGATCCGCAAGCTGTGTCGCGCTTTAAAATGGACGCCTTTGCTTCATTAGAGGATAGCGGTGAACCTATCGCTTGTACGGTGGAACTACTCAATCACTTTTACGGCCAAAAGAAACTTGCCGTTGGAACGGGAAGCCAAAGAAAAAGCGCGTTAAGGCTGCTCACTAAAGCAAACCTAATTGATAAGCTTGATGCTGTGGTGACGGCAACGGATGTAGACAACCACAAACCTAATCCAGACACATTTCTAAAAGCCGCGCAGGATATTGCGCTTGCTCCTTCACAATGTGTGGTGTTTGAAGATACTAAATTAGGTTTGCAAGCGGCACATGCGGCGAGTATGGATTGTGTGATGGTTGAAGAGGGCGGTTTGAAATTCTACCCTTGCCCAAGATAAATTACTCTTAATATTCTAAAAAAGCCGCATTTCGCGGCTTTTTACGTTAAAAGAGTGCTGAGACTAAAAATCGATAATCTCATTACCTGAGAGCTCACCTTTTGCGAATGCTTCAACATTGCTTAGAGTGGTATCGGCAATATTCCCAAGCGCTTCGTTGGTCAAAAATGCTTGGTGACCAGTAAATAGGACGTTATGGCAAGCAGACAAACGTCGGAACACATCATCGACAATGACGTCATTTGACTTGTCTTGGAAAAACAGCTCTTTCTCATGTTCATAAACATCCAAACCTAGAGCACCGATTCGACCACGTTTAAGCGCTTCAACGGCTGCTGCCGAATCTAACAAGCCCCCACGACTGGTATTGACGATCATTACGCCATCTTTCATTTGATTGAAGGCACTCTCGTCAAGTAAATGGTAGTTCTCTTTGAACATAGGGCAGTGAAGGGTGATGACATCACTTTCTTGGAATAATCGCTCTTTACTGCAGTAGGTTGCACCCATTTCAATGGCAGCCTGATTTTCATAAGGGTCGTGGCAGAGAATATTCATGCCAAGTCCTTTAAGGATGCGCATGGTCGCGATACCAATTTTACCCGTACCAATCACACCAACGGTTTTACCATAGAAGTTAAAGCCAACTAAACCTTCAAGGTTAAAGTTGGCGTCTCGAGTTCTCTGATAAGCTTTATGAAAACGGCGGTTCAAACTCATCATTAAGCCCACCGTATGTTCTGCGACAGATTCTGGTGAGTAGGCTGGAACACGCACTACCTGAATGCCGAACTTTTTAGCAGCAACTTGATCAACTCGATCAAATCCAGCGCATCGCATCGCAATAAGTTTCACTCCGTGCTGAGAGAGCGCCTCTAACACTTCTTCACTTAGGTCGTCGTTGACGAAGGCACAAACGACTTGGGAACCATGAGCCATTTTTGCCGTTTTAACACTTAATGGAAACTCGTGAAAATGCAGGTTAAAGCCATGTTGCTGATTGGCTTTGGAAAACGACATCTCGTCGTATGACTTAGAACTGAATACAGCGACATCTATCATAAAAACCTCTCAAAGATAGGTGGAGAGCAATTGGTCTATTGAATACTGAATTGAAATGAAAATAAACCATGAATTTAATGAGCGTATTAAGGGCCGTTGGAACGACATAAGTGATTGATATATATTCGACATATACACTCTATGGATTGATTACCAATGTTAAAAATAACTCCCATGACGCCAAGTCACCTTGAGCAGGTTGTTGCGCTGTGTGTTGAACCAGATCAGCTGCCTTATGTCGGTACCGTTGAAGAGGTGTTGCTCAATGCTGACGACAATGTTCATCCTCACCTCGTCATTGTAGAGGAACAAGTGGTAGGGATATTCCTCATCGATACCTTGTACTCGGCTCACTATCGTTTTGCACATCCAGGAACCTTGGGATTTAGAGCATTTCTTATTGATGCTGGTGAACAAGGTAAAGGTTATGGGCGTGACACCATTAAGAATTTGGGAGATTACCTCCGTTGTCATTACCCGGATCATGACGCAATTTATTTAACTGTGAACTGCAAAAATCTCGCAGCAAAGCAGTGTTACTTAAAATATGGCTTTAAAGATCAGGGAAGGCTCTATCATGGGGGGGCTGCTGGACCACAGCATATTATGCTAATGGATTACGCCAGTTGATCGCTATTTCAACCAGTTAAAATTACTGTTCTATCACTACTACTTAAGTAGTATTAAATTTCGTCGGGTGTTATACAAAATATCAATAATCCTGCTACCGTTATAATTTATAAAATCAACTCAATAATCTTGATAAATCAGGTGTTATTGAAGTGGAAATAACAATGACAGTAAACGGCTAGGAAATACGGATATGATGATAAAAACGCTCAAAGACGTCTCGATTGCCGCCAGAGCATGGTCAATCTTAGGCTTATTCGCCGTAGGTTTGTTGGCAAATACTCTGTTAAACATTGATAAGTCTCGCCAACACATGCGAGAAAACTACGAACGCAGCGTCCAATCTATGGTGGAAAGTGCCGTCGGGATTGCGAAACACTTTCATCAGCAAAGTGAGAGCGGAGCAATGTCTAAAGCGGTCGCTCAAGCCAGAGCCCTAGAAGCTATTACTGCAATGCGCTTTGATGGGGATAACTACATCTTTGTTGGCGACAAAGAGGGGGTTCAATTGGCAACAGGGGTGTTGTCATTGCTTGGAAGCAATATTATGGATTTGCAGGACAGCAATGGGCAGTATTTTGTCAAAGAGTTATATCGAGTCGCAAACAGCGGTGGTGGGTTTGTAAATTATCATTGGGAAAACCCTGATAAAGAAACATTGGATCCAAAAACTAGTTACGCTGTCACATATAAGCCGTGGGATTGGATGATAGGCTCTGGCATGAATATGGTCGCGTTACAGGCGATGACGCAGCGATCTGAGCTCACTTCGCTAACCTACGCGACAGGGATTCTGATCTTGCTCTCAATCGTCGTTGGCTACTTCATCAAGACCATTACATCGCCATTAAAAAGAACACTAAGAGCCATGCAAACATTGTCTAAAGGGGAAGGTGATCTTACGCAGAGACTGCCGGAAGAGGGAAGCAAAGAGCTGATCCATCTTGCCCGTTTCTTCAATCAGTTTGTTGCTTCTATCCAGTCCATTATGATGAACATCAATGATGCAGGCTTGCAAGTCTCTGCTTCAGCGTCGCAGCTGTCCCATTCAGTCCATCACATTGACGACAGTCTCAACCAGCAGCAAAACGATGTTGATATGCTAGCAACAGCGATGACAGAAATGTTGGCAACCGTAGAGGAGGTGGCAAATCGAACAGCAGAAGCAAATGAAGCGAGCAGACATGCTGCCAACGAAACGCAAAAGAGCCATTCGATCATCCAAAACAATGTCGCAGAATCGAATGAACTCGCTGAGCAGCTAAGTGAAGCTAGGCTGGTGGTTCAAAAGCTGGCGAGCGATGCGAACAACGTTGATACCGTGTTAGAAGTGATACGTGGTGTCGCAGAACAGACTAACTTACTCGCATTAAATGCAGCTATCGAAGCGGCAAGAGCAGGTGAGCAGGGGCGTGGGTTTGCAGTTGTGGCGGATGAGGTTCGAACTCTCTCTCAACGCACGCAAGAGTCGACCCTCGAGATTCAAAGTATTGTTGAACTGCTTCAAACGGGCTCTGCCAATGTTGTCGAGGTGATGACACAGGGGACAGACAGAGCAAGCAGCGCTTCATCTCTCTCGAGTCAGGCTGGAGAAACACTCAATGTTATTAACCAAGAGGTCCACAGAATCGAAGAGATGGCTCAACATATTGCTACTGCGGCCGAGCAGCAAACGGTGACAGTGAATGATATTAATCGAAACGTGGTGAGCTTGAGTGATATGGCGACTTCGGTATCCAGTGAATCTGCCCAAATGGCCAGTTCGGGTAAAGAGTTAAAGCGTGTGTCTGAGAATCTGATGGAGATGATCAATCGATTCAAACTTGCATGATGGGTATAGCGTAAATCCGATTGGCACCAATAGGATTGCTAGTGTTAGAATCGCGGCAAACTTCAAAGTACTAGCAATCTATGAGACACCTAAAAACGACAGTTCACCCAGATATCGATCACTTAGACGATAAGCTTATTTTCAAACGTAATGCAGCTCGCGCTATTGTGATTGATGGTGAAGATATCTTACTACTCTATACAGAGCGTTATCACGATTACACCATCCCTGGTGGCGGTCTAGATGAAGGCGAAGATATCATCGCAGGAATGGTAAGAGAGCTTGAAGAGGAAACTGGCGCTCAGAATATCCATAACATCAAACCGTTCGGCATCTTTGAAGAGTTTCGCCCTTGGTACAAGGACAACGCGGACGTGATGCACATGATATCGTACTGCTACACTTGTAAAATCGATCGAGAGCTAGGTGAAACCAACTACGAGGATTACGAAATTAAAAATGGGATGAAAGCCGTTTGGATGAATATCCATGATGCGATTGCTCATAATGAGAAGACGATGGCTGAAAGTGACAAGAAAGGGATGAGCATAGAACGCGAAACCTACCTTTTACACTTGATCGCAAAAGAGATGCTCTAGATTTAAAAAGCCAGTGCAATGCTGGCTTTTTTGATTCATTTATTTAATTAAACGGACTACGTTGTTGGACTGAGGAAAGTGAATACTAAATTCGTGTTTGTCTGTCACTTTAGAACGATCACGCGCAAATTCGAGATGTTCATGAGCAAGAGTAAGAAGTTGTTCTAATGGCGTATTCAGCGAAGGATCAAACGACGCACCGCCAAAGCGTAATGTGATTGGAAGGTCACTATTGCGCTCGAAGTTCTCAATTAATCTCTCACAAATCAGCCGGCCATCTTTATTACTTGTGTCAGGCATGATCAGGAAGAAGGTGTCATTTTCGCCACGAGCAATGACATCTGTCTTTCGGATGAAGTCTTGTGTTAAGGATGCAAAAGACTGCAACACTTGATTCCCAGCTTCATAACCATGCAACTTATTCAGTTGTGCCATATCTTTGATATTCACTTCCAAAAGCAGCGCTGGTGACTTAGTTCTTTGACAATGGGCGATGATACGGTCCACTTCATTGATGAACGTATTATATGTGTAAAGGTCAGTTAGACTGTCTTTTATTTCCATCAAAGAGGCATAGCGTTTGACATCTTCAAGCTCTTTATGGTGCAGGCATTCAAGGATCAGCATCATGTCTAATTGAAGTCTACGTGTTAGCAAATCGATCGCCTTATCACAACTGACGCTTTCGCTATATAAATTCATGAGCAGTCGTTTGTACTCGAAAGCAATGATCGAGTACAGGTTGAGATTGACGCCGTGATTTGCAAGCTTTAATGCATGCTTAGAAATGTTATCGATGTAGTCTTGATTCAACTCTTTGTTGAATAGGATGTCCAAATACTGATCCATTGTTTGGTGGATCGCAAAATGACCCAGAACCAAGCTGAGAGTTTCGTTGTTTTGGAAATGTTTAAGTAGTGCCGGATAGATTGAGGCGTTTATTCGCTTTAGGTCGTCAGAGCATAGTTTTGACTTCCAATCATGGCATGTATCAGGGCAGAGGCTTAGCATCTCTAAGCGTTCGTTGAGTTCAATTTGGCCAAACTCGAATAAGCCGTTTGATTGAATCATATCAATATCCGTTTGATGACGTTATTTCTCAGCATACTATACTGTTAATTGATTGTAAAATTGGTCGTGAAAGCTAGAGGATGAGAGATTGCGTAATGGGGATGTTAGAATAATAGAATCCCACCTGTACTTATACAAGTATTTGAATTAATAATATATTGTTAGAAGACAACGAAAAACGGTCTTAGATTAGTAAAGAAGCTGAGGGAGCAGAGTATGAAAGTGTGGCCAGGAATTACGATCGGAAGCGTTCTCGCTACCTGCGTGACTTTTAATGTGCATGCAGAAGTTATAGAGACAACTTCGCTAGTAGGATTCGGCGAAGCCAAGTATGCGGAAGATTTTTCCCACTTTGATTACGTTAATCCTGATGCACCTAAGTACGGCAAGGTAACATATGGGCGTGTCGGCACTTACGATAACTTTAACCGTTTTGCTTCCCGTGGTGTCGCTGCAGCAGCGACCGGCGAAATCTATGACACTTTGATGTTCTCTCCAAGCGACGAGATTGACGCTTACTATCCGCTTATAGCGCAGCGAGTTCGCTATTCTGATGATTTTTCATGGTTAGAGTTAGATATTAATCCTAAGGCACGTTTCCATGATGGCGCGCCAATCACAGCACATGATGTTGCGTTCACTTTCGACAAATTCATGAAAGAAGGGGTGCCTCAGTACCGAGTCTACTATCAAGACATCAAGGCGGTCATTGCCAAAGATGATTTAACAGTTCGTATCGAAATGGATAAGCCGAATAGAGAGAAGATGTTCAGCTTCGCTCAAGGGACCCGTGTACTTCCAAAGCACTTCTGGCAAGATAAAAGCTTATCAGAGCCATTGTCTACGCCACCTATCGGCAGTTCGGCTTACAAAATCACCGACTTTAAACCAGGACAAAGTGTCACATACAGCTTGGTGGATGATTACTGGGCGTCAGAGCTACCGGTTAACGTCGGTCGCCAGAACTTCCAACAAGTTCAGTACGACTATTATCGTGATGACACAGTTATGCTTGAAGCTTTTAAAGCGGGTGAGTTTGATTTCCGCTTAGAGAGTTCCGCTAAGTTCTGGGCAAATTCCTACACAGGCGTGAACTTCGATAAAGGCTATATAGCAAAGCAAGAAATCCCTCATGAAAAGCCTGAAAACACGCAAGCTTTTGTCTTTAATACCAAACGACCTGTTTTCAATGATCCTCGTTTACGTGAAGCACTGACCTATGCGATGGACTTCGAGTGGATGAACAAGAATATGTTCTACGGTCAGTACAATCGCACGCGGAGCTACTTCCAGAATACTGATTATGAAGCCAAGGGAACGCCTTCGGCGGATGAGCAAAAAGTTCTTGAGCCGTTTAAAGAGCAGCTACCTCCACGCCTTTATACCGATGAATTCCAACCTCCTGTGACCGATGGTTCTGGTCGTATTCGTAGTCAAATGCGTATTGCTTTCAAATTGCTTAAAGAAGCAGGGTGGGAGATAAACAACAAAGTTATGACGAACAAGGCAACGGGAGAGCAATTGGCGTTTGAGCTTTTGATCTATAGCCCGACCACCGAGCGAATCGCAATCCCAGTACAGAAAAACCTGAAGCGTATGGGTATTGAGATGAAGATTCGCAGCATCGACACAACTCAGTACATCAAGCGTTTAAGAGATCGCGATTTTGATATGGTTTCTTCTGCCTACAGTGCAAACCCTTACCCAAGCCCGAACTTAATGATCGCGTGGAACTCTAACTACCTAGACTCGACGTATAACACGGCGGGTGTGACTGATCCGGTGGTTGATTTCTTGACGATGGAAATCTCCCAAAAACAACAAGACCCTCAAGCATTGCTAACCCTTGGTCGTGCGCTTGACCGTGTCTTGCAATGGAATTTCTATATTATTCCTCAGTGGTATGTTGGTGAATACCGAGTCGCAATGTGGGACAAATTTGAGCGTCCTGAGGTTATGCCTAAGTACGATTTAGGTCTTGATACATGGTGGATATCTAAGGAAAAAGCACAGGCTCTTCCTGAGAAACGTCGTTAAAAGGGATTTCAATGGCTGCGTATATTTTTCGGCGTTTGCTGCTGGTGATTCCCACCTTGTGGGCCATCATCACAATCAACTTTTTCATTATTCAAATTGCCCCAGGTGGCCCTGTAGAGCAAGCCATTGCTCAATTAGAAGGTCACTCTTCCGGCATTATGGAACGCTTTGCAGGTGGCGGTAGCGAGGTTGATTTAAGTTCTAGCACTGAAGCTGATGCATCAGGGTACAAAGGCTCTCGAGGTCTTGACCCTGAAGTCGTAGAAGCGATCAAAAAGCAGTTTGGTTTCGATAAGCCTTTGCATGAGCGCTACTTTGAAATGCTGAAGAACTACGCCACCTTTAACTTTGGAGAAAGTTTGTTTAAGGGGGGCGATGTGATTGATCTTATCGTCGAACGGCTTCCTGTCTCTATATCGCTTGGCTTGTGGAGTACGTTGATCATCTATTTGATCTCCATACCACTGGGAATCCTTAAAGCCATCCATCACGGCAGTCGCTTTGATATTTGGTCAAGTGCTGTCGTAATCGTCGGTTATGCCATTCCTGGTTTCTTGTTCGCCATTATTCTGATTATCTTGTTCGCAAGTGGTAACTACTTTAGTTGGTTCCCATTACGTGGTTTATTTTCCAGTAACTTCGACCAACTGACTTGGTATCAGCAAATCGCTGATTACTTTTGGCATCTTGCGTTACCGATTTTCGCAATGGTAATCGGCGGCTTTGCGACGTTAAGTATGCTAACCAAAAACTCTTTTCTTGATGAGATCAACAAACAGTATGTGGTGACCGCAAGAGCGAAGGGCCTTGATGAGCGTGATATTCTTTATAAGCATGTTTTTCGTAACGCGATGCTAATCATCATTGCTGGCTTTCCTGCGGCCTTTATTAGCATCTTCTTTACGGGGTCAATGCTCATTGAAGTGATGTTCTCGCTTGAAGGTATTGGTTTACTTGGGTTTGAATCGACGATTCAACGTGATTACCCAGTGGTATTTAGCTCTTTATACATCATGACGCTACTTGGACTGATTTTGAGCATTATTTCCGATCTTACTTACACGTGGGTCGATCCAAGAATTGATTTTGAGGCCCGTTAATTGATGGCGAAGAGTAAAGCGCGTAATCCGCTCAATGAAGCAAGGTGGTTGAGGTTTAAAGCCAACAAACGAGGCTTTTGGTCTTTGTGGATTTTTACCATTTTGTTTGGGATCAGCCTGTTTGCTGAACTGATTGCTAATGATAAGCCATTACTGATTGAATACGACAGTGGTTGGTACTTTCCTATTGTAAATCAATATGCGGAAACAGAGTTTGGCGGCGAGTTTGAGACGGAGGCCGATTATACCGATCCTTACGTGATTGAACTTATTGAAGAGCAGGGCTATATCATTTGGCCACTGATTCGATTTAGTTACAACACTATCAACTTTGATATCACTGGCGCGGTGCCGTCAGCACCTGATACCGTCAACTGGTTAGGTACTGATGACAAAGGGCGTGATGTCCTTGCTCGGATCATCTATGGCTTTCGTATTTCTGTCCTATTTGGCTTTGTGCTGACGATAGTATCGAGTGTAATCGGTGTGGCCGTTGGGGCGTCGCAAGGTTACTACGGCGGTTGGTTAGATCTATTTGGTCAGCGCTTTATTGAAGTTTGGTCTGGCATGCCAACGCTTTTCTTATTGATCATCCTGTCTAGTTTTGTTGAGCCTAACTTTTGGTGGCTTCTCGGAATCATGGTCGCATTCAGTTGGATGAGCCTAGTCGGTATTGTCCGAGCTGAGTTTTTGCGCTGTAGGAATTTCGATTATGTAACGGCTGCTCAAGCGATGGGCGTTTCGGATAAACGCATTATGCTGCGTCATATGTTACCCAACGCGATGGTGGCTTCTTTAACCATGATGCCTTTCATTCTCTCTGGTTCGGTAACGACATTAACCTCCTTAGACTTTTTGGGCTTTGGTTTGCCCGCAGGGTCGCCATCACTTGGTGAACTCCTTGCTCAGGGAAAAGCTAACTTACAAGCGCCTTGGCTTGGTTTTTCTGCGTTTTTTGTTCTCTCTGTCATGCTCACTCTACTGGTATTTATTGGTGAAGCGGTACGTGACGCCTTCGACCCACACCATCAAGGAAGATAATCATGTCAAAAACTGTGTTAACGATTGATGGATTATCCGTTGGATTTGGTCGAAGTAACGAAGTAGAACAGGTGACTGAACGGGTCTCTCTCTCTATTCGGCAGGGTGAGACATTAGCTCTAGTCGGTGAAAGTGGGTCGGGGAAGTCAGTAACGGCCAACTCTGTTTTAAAGCTGTTACCTAAAGGCTCGTCACACTACCTTGAAGGTACGATTAACTTTGACGGGGTAGACATATTAAGTTGTTCTGAGCGTCAATTAAGAGGGATTCGTGGCGGCCGCATAGGTATGATTTTTCAAGAGCCAATGGTATCGCTTAACCCGCTCCATAAGATCGGAAAACAATTGGTTGAAACGCTGGCTATCCATAGAGGAATGCGTCAGAAAGCAGCGGAAGCGTTGGCAGTAGAGTGGTTAGGTAAGGTAGGAATCAGAAACCCTGAGCAAAAGGTGACGGCATACCCTCACGAGCTTTCAGGCGGAGAACGTCAACGGGTGATGATTGCTATGGCACTGATTAATGAACCCGAATTACTTATCGCAGATGAACCAACAACGGCGCTGGATGTTTCTGTCCAAGCCCAGATTCTTGATTTGTTGAAAGAGTTACAACAAGAGATGGGGATGGCGATGTTGTTCATCACCCATGACTTGAGCATTGTGAGACGAATCGCTGATCGCGTCTCGGTGATGCAAAACGGAAAGCTGATTGAAACAGGTGAGTGCCAACAAGTATTCTCTGCCCCTTCACATCCTTACACGAAGCAGTTGATTAACTCTGACCCTCGAGGTGAACCTGTACCAGTGAGTTCCAACGCGTCGACTTTACTGAACGTCAACCATCTCAGGGTTTGGTTTCCCATCACTGGGGGTATCTTTAAGCGTGTGGTCTCGCATGTTAAAGCGGTGACAGACATGCAGTTTTCTCTTCAGCAAGGCCATTCAATAGGTCTGGTCGGCGAGAGCGGTTCAGGGAAATCGACGACGGGTATGGCAATTCTCAGACTGTTAACGTCAGAAGGGTCTATCTCTTATGAAGATGTTGAGCTTCAAGGGCTCGACAGAAAAGCAATGCTGCCTTATCGCAGTAAAATGCAGGTTGTTTTTCAAGACCCTTTTTCCGCCTTGAACCCAAGAATGTCAGTTGCTCAAGTCATTGGTGAAGGGCTTCGAGTCCATCAAGAGCTTGATGATGTAGAGATTGACCAACGTATTTGCAGCGTCATGAAGGAAGTCGATTTAGATCCTGAAACTAGGCATCGATACCCCAATGAGTTTTCAGGTGGTCAGCGCCAAAGAATTGCGATTGCACGCGCGCTCATTTTGAAACCTGAGTTCATTTTGCTTGATGAGCCAACATCTTCACTAGACAGAACAGTGCAAGCGCAGGTCTTAGATCTTCTCAAGTCGCTTCAAGAGAAATACAAGTTAACCTATCTGTTTATCAGCCATGACCTGAGTGTCGTTAAATCGCTGTGTCATTACACGATTGTGATGAAGCAGGGAAAGATTGTTGAACAAGGTGATACTCACACCCTGTTTAGCATGCCAGAGCATCCATATACTAAGCAATTGGTCGATTTGTCGATGAATTAGGTTAATAAAAAAGCCCCAGAACATTGAATGCTCTGGGGCTTTTTTGGATTCAGAACTTTGGTTTATGCGGCGCTTTTAACCTGTTCGTCTTTTTTTTCGCTTTGCATCTTTGCTAGGAAATAGACGTTAACACATGCAATGAAACCATTTGTTACGACAACTGGCCATGCATCAATCATAAGACCGTACGCAGTGAATAGTGCACAACCGATGAAGTTTAGTACACGTAGCTTAACAATGTCTTTCATTGTTAGGGAAATCGCTACCATGATAGAAGCTGCGTAACCTAGAATTTCAACCATATCCATAATTTGACCCTCTTTTAATTCTGCCGAACGTTGTCGGTACCAATTCTTCTCGTCTTGAGATAACTGAGGAAGCTCCGTGCCTCGAATGGTCTAAATGATTAACTGAAATCAACTATAGCAGGGGTGAATATGTGATGAAAGCCCCAAAAATGGGTTCGGAGAAGGTTAGCGATTACGCAAACGTTTTACGTGTCTATGGAAAATCTTATAACTAAATATGTTGATAGTTTGATAAGTAGCAAAAAGCCCGCTTCGAGGAAGCGGGCTTGGAATCTATTCAGATAAAAAGATTACTTCTTCTTACCTTGGATTACTTTGTCTTCTTCTGTTAGCTCACGGATACGGCGACTGATATCACGGCGCTCTTTAGAGATTTCAGCGCTCTTGATGATGTGGTCATCCACACGATCTTCGTAGTCCGCTTTCATGTTTTTAATGATACCAACGATCTCATCAGTGCTCATGTCAGCATTGATGTAGTCAAGTAGGTTTTCTAGAAGGTCAACACGTTTACGGTTATCACGAACCTTTTTCTCGTTATCAATTAGCTCGCGCTTAAGTTTATTTTTGCGACGTGCTTCAGATACGATTTCAAATACACCACTCATAGGTCTCTTTCCCTAATTTTTGATTAACTACAGATGATTAAATCACAACATTTGGTGTGATAACAGTCCTAAGATCAATCATTACAGAGCGTTGACGCTTTTATCACCGATCTGTTGTTAGGTGATTGAGCGCAGTGGTGGTTCGATATATGATTCAGGCATTAGAAAGCGATTGATAGTGTACCAATGCGTACTTCTCAAATCATAATGCCTAAGGCGGAAAACAGTGCTGACGGCAAAGCGAGTAAATTAGTCAAGGCCTACATGCAAGAGCGAACCCTTCAAGAGGTGACTGAGGTTGAGCTCAACAGAAGTAAAATAATGGTGATGGATGAAAGCGGAAAGATGAAGCTTGTACCAATCATCAAAGAGCACTAGGTTTTTGCTAAGCTAAATTGACCTAATAACTATAAATAAGGAAAGGATATGAATATCGAGCTAACACCTGTTGAAGCCCGTGTGATTGGTTGTCTGATTGAAAAGGAAGTAACGACACCGGATTATTACCCCTTAACCTTAAACAGCTTAACGTCAGCGTGTAATCAGAAGAGTAATCGCGAGCCTGTCATGGCATTGAGTGATGTTGACGTACAGCAAGCTGTTGATTCGCTCATTGCGCGTCGCTTAGTCAGTGACGAAAGTGGATTCAACAGTCGCGCAAGTAAATTCCAACATCGTTTCTGTAACACCGAATTTGGTGACTTAAAGCTAACCAAGCAAGAAAAGGGCATTGTGTGCTGCATGCTATTACGCGGTGCACAAACGCCGGGTGAACTACGAACTCGTACCAATCGTCTCGCCGAGTTTAGTGATGTAAAAGAGCTAGAAGCGGTTCTAGAGAATATGGCAGCGCGTGAAGCTGGTGCACTGGTGGTTAAACTGCCTCGTGAAGCCGGTAAAAGAGAATCCCGCTACATGCACTTATTTAGTGGTGAGGTTGATATTGAAGCGATGGCCGCTCAAGCCGCGCCTGTAAGCTCTCCAAGCAACGATCGCATTTCTCAGCTAGAACAAGAGGTCAGTGAGCTTAAAGCGGAACTGGCTGAGCTGCGCATGATGGTTGAGCAGATCCAAGCTTAAATGTCTTCAGATAAAACTAAAGCGCATTCGGAATGGTATGTCTACCTGATCCGGATGCGTAACAACGCACTCTACTGTGGCATTACGACTGATGTAGAGCGCAGGTTTTCAGAGCATTCCTGTGGTAAGGGTGCTAAAGCTTTGAAAGGTAAAGGCCCACTCAGTTTGGCTTGGTTCGGTTCCGCAGGCAGTTCTCGAAGTAGTGCATCAAAAATCGAATATCACCTAAAACGGCTTGATAAAAAACAGAAAGAGAAGCTGGTTTTGGGTCACTATCAGCTCTCAGACCTCGTCGATAAGCAGCTGTTTGACTAGGGTTGTTGACCTTTTGAGCTGACTGTTGCAGCAATTTGTAGGTTGTTTATACAACGCAGATCCTACTAATTCCGCGACTTTTCTCAGATTTGTATTAACCTTGATAATGAGCATGAATGTTCCAAGGAAAGGTTAATAACAGTATGAATAAAATAAGTAAATTATCAGCAGTGGTTGGTGTCCTCGGTTACTCCTCAATATGTGCAGCAGGCACAGTGATAGCAGATGGTCGTGGGAATGGTATGGGTAATACTGGTGTTACAAGTGCAGATTATGTGCTTGCGCCATTCTACAACCCAGCGTTGACCGCCATTCATCGAGACAGCGATTCATTTGGTATTCTTGTTCCTGCGATTGGAGTTACTGCAAGGGACACGGACGAATCACTTAGCACAATCGATGATCTGCAAGATGCGATCAAAGCTTATGAGAACGGCGGTAGTGTCGACCCTGCATTAGAGTCGCAAATTAATGGATACTTGGATCAGTTAGCAGATGACAAGCCGCTTGCTGTCACAGGTGGTGTGGGCTTTGCCGTAGCATTTCCACTAAATACATTGTCAGTCAACGTTTTCTCGCGCGGCTACGCAGAAATAATTGCCTCAACCGATATCAACGATTCAGTAGATACCGCGACACGTATCGAGGAGTCTTCAGTCAATATGATTGCATTTGGTTATACTGAGTTTGGCGTTGCGTTAGCTAAACTGGTATCGCTTCGAGGCCAAGATGTGTCATTTGGTATTACCCCTAAGTACCAACAGTTGCGCACCTACAAACAAAACCTATCTGTCGAAGACTTTGATCTGAGCGATTACGATCAAAGCGAAACCAACAAAAACGCTTTTAACTTGGATTTAGGTGCAGTTTGGATGCGTGACAACTATCGAGTCGGTATTGCTATTAAAGACTTGTTTTCGCAAGAGCTTGAAACAACAGCGCCTACAGGTGGCAGCACAAGTAAGTATAAACTCGACACGCAAGTTGTTCTGTCGGGCTCCTACGCGATGGAATACTTTGTCGCGACCGTAGATTGGGACCTTACTAAACAGTCTCGCTTTACCGATATTAATGACGATACTCAGTATTTGAGATTTGGTATGGAAGGTAATGCGTTTGGCTGGGCTCAAGTACGTATCGGTTACGAAATGGATTTGGAAGATACATTAGATGACTCGGTGACGGCGGGTGTTGGTATTAGCCCCGGTGATTTAGTCAGCTTTGATCTAGCAGGTAGCTATGCTGGCGATAATCAATTTGGCCTTTCGGGTAATTTATCTTTTACGTTCTAGATTTCATTCGGCATAATGTAAAAACCGAGATAAATTAATGAGTTGAAGATTCATTCTTATCTCGGTTTATAATATTAGATGAGATTTTATAATATCTTGCGTGTCGTAAAACCATGATCAATATGGTTGGTAAAAGAGAAAAACAGTATGTCGAAAAAGCTACTTCTTTCTATGATCGCTTTGTGTTCATCAACGTCGTTTGCCCACACTACTCAGGTGCTCAATGGTTATTGGCAATATGATGAGTACCTTAATGCGCATCCACACCAAAAGAAGCTCACAGAGCAGCTAAGTGAAGAAGTTCGACGTTATCCGACGCCATTGGTTGCTCAACAAGACAAACCAATCACGATTTCCGTCGTCTACCCAGGTCAGCAAATCTCTGATTACTGGAGCCGAAACATCAAAGCGTTTGAAAATAGATTGGAGAAGCTGGGTATCAGTTACAGCATCAACCAAGTTTTTACGCGCCCAAATGTTGATGTGCGTCAGCAAAGCCTTTCTCTTCTAGAAGCGGTTCAAAATGATTCTGATTACCTGATATTCACTCTCGATACCACAAGACATAGAAAGTTCATTGAGCATGTACTGAGCTCAACCGATACAAAACTGATCCTACAAAACATTACGACGCCAGTTAGAGCATGGGATAACCAACAACCGTTTATGTACGTCGGCTTTGACCACATCAAAGGCACCCGTATTATCGAGCAGTACTACAAAGATACTATAAAGAAAGAGAGTCGTTATTCGGTGCTCTATTTTTCTGAAGGTTACGTAAGTGATGCGCGAGGTGATACGTTTATCGAAGAGATGAGCCATCACGATACTTACAAGCTTTCTTCATCGTTCTATACCAAAGCAACTCGAGACTCGGGCTACCAAGCGGCGAAAATCGCGCTAGAAAAAGATCCAGAGCTTGATTTCATCTATGCCTGTTCCACGGACGTTGCACTCGGCGCGGCTGATGCATTAAAAGAACTTAATCGCACAGATGTAAAACTTAATGGTTGGGGCGGCGGCACAGCTGAACTTGAGGCGATTTCTAATGGCCGACTCAGTGTGACTGCGATGCGAATGAATGACGACACAGGAGTTGCCATGGCTGAAGCGATTAAATGGGATATCGAGGGCCGTGATGTTCCTCATGTTTACTCCGGGGATTTTGAATTGGTGACGTTAAACGATAGCCAAGCCAAAATTGAAAAGCTCAAACAACGTGCGTTCCGATACTCAGACCAGTAATGCAGCGACTTTTCACACGCGGGGCAAAAAACCGACTCGTCACGATACTGACTAGCTCTATCTTTTTAGTGATAGGGGTACTTGTTATCGTGATGGTTTTGCAAAACTACCAAGTTAATCGTGAGGTCGTTTCACAAGAGATCGCACGTACCAAACAGCAAACCCAAAGCCTTGTTCAAGAGATTTTTAACCTTAGGGTTAAGTCGCTTGAGATTCAGCAAGACAGCTACAGTCGAAATCGTATTTTACTTGAGAACCTGCAGACTGAGGATGCTCAAGCGCTCGATCGATTCTTTAATGGCATTGACTTAGCGTCTCCTGAACTTGCGCCTGACTTTCGCTTCATATACAGCGACCATGATCTAATCTGGGATGATGCGAATTTCCAGTTCTATGGCATTTCAAAAGATCAGATACTCCACCTAACCAACGATATGGTGAGCGGGACGGATTGGCACATCTCACAAACGCCTTCAATTATGGGTATGCGTTACCTTATGATGAGACGTACTGCTATCATCGACCTGAGTTCGGGTGAAGTGCAAGGGTACTTGTTTATTGGTGTTGTACTTAATAACAACTTCTCATTAGTCAATGCTATCACAAAAGGGGGCAATGCAGACGAAATACTCTTAGCGGTCGGCTCCCAAGTCATCGCTGCAAGTACAAAAGATCAAGATATCCAGCATATTGAATGGCTAGAGCAAGCATCCATGTCATTGAATGCGAACCGTTATATGGTGTCACGAACAGATCTAACCATTAATAACGTTCCTACATTTTTGTCGGTCTATACCATTCAAAACAACGACCATGTTGTCCAGTTTGTGCGTAGTCACTATTTGTGGATTGCTGTAACCAGTCTTTTGATTTTATCCATTGCGGTTTACTCAAAGCTCTGGGTGGGTAGAAGAGTATCTAAAGAACTTCATAGTCTGATGGCCTACACGGATACATCAATGCAAGAGCAGAAGGTAACACCGTTTGCAGGTTCAAGTATTCAAGAGTTTCATCAAATAGGTCAATCATTTCAACGCTCATTTAAACGTCTAAATGAACAAGAGAAACAGTTTGCTGATTTGTTTAACTTTTCGTTATCGCCAATCACGTTATGGGATGTAGACGGTGAATTAGTCCGATCAAACCCATCAGCGGAAAGAAGTTTTAGAGTCGGCAGTACACAAGAACTTCTGATTAAAAGTTTGAAACCACATATTCTTATGTGTGCTCAAGGGGCAACCCTGACCGGCATCAATACAACGATTGCAAATAAAACGTTCCGTTGGAATCTTTCTCCGATCATGACTGACAGTAGTATTGTGAGAATCATGGCGCAGGGTCAGGATATTACTAGCTTTATTGAAGCTGAAAAGCAGAGTGAAGCAGCGCGTGAAGAAGCAGAAGAGTCAGCACGACTAAGAGCTGACTTCTTAGCGAAAATGAGCCATGAACTCCGTACGCCACTCAATGGTATTTTAGGGGTATCACAACTGCTTAAATCGAAACTCGAAGATCCTATCGATGTTGAGCATATGGAAGTCCTGTGCAATAGCGGTGAACATTTGCTTGCTGTACTCAATGATATACTCGACTTTTCAAAAATTGAACACGGCCGATTCCATATTGAAAACGCAGCATTCCGTCTATCGGAAGTGACGAACACGGTAGAAAAGATCTTTAAGCCACTATGTGATAACAAAGGCGTTGCGTTTAACGTCATAAATGGTATCGACAGTAATAAATGGGTATTCAGCGATCAAGTACGCCTAAATCAGATCATATTTAATCTTGTCAGTAACGCTGTTAAGTTTACCCATCGAGGTGGTGTGAGTGTTACCGTCGACTCCCAATTGCTTGATGACACCACTCATTTGGTGATTGAAGTCGTTGATACCGGTATAGGGATAGACCAGAGCAAACTTAAAGATATCTTTGAACCGTTCGTTCAAGCTGAGTCGACAACAACCAGGGAATATGGTGGCAGCGGCTTAGGCCTTGCGATTGTGCGTAGCCTGGTGTCAATTATGGATGGCGAAATTGAGATCGAGAGTAATGTCGGTAAAGGAACACACTTCGTTGTTAGAGTGCCGATTCAGTTAGGGGCGGATCAACACTTTAGCGCGGAAGATACTGGGCTTCTGGCTGATCCTGCGACGTTGTTTGATGAAAAGCTTCATGTACTATTGGTCGAAGACAACCATACCAACGCCTTTATCGCAAAAGCATTCTGTGAGAAATATGGAATGACAGTGACATGGGTGAAAGATGGAATCAACGCGATTGACTTCCTGAAAAAGGATAACGATATCGCCTTGGTACTAATGGATAATCAGCTGCCTAGTCTGGGTGGTATTGAAGCCACCAAAATTATTCGCCAAGAGCTTGGCTTACAGACACCTATCTATGCGTGTACCGCTGACGGCATGCAAGAGACAAAGCACTCTTTCCTACGTGCGGGCGCGAACTACGTTATCGTAAAACCAATCAAAGAGCGCGCTCTAAATAAAGCTCTCATCCACTTTAAGGATCATTGCTATAAACTTGAAGGTTTGAAAGCTTAAATCGTACCGTCAATACTAAAAGGGCAGCCTGAACTGCCCTTTATCTATTGGAGTGTAACGATTATCTGGCAAGTTTTTGGTGAGCTCGTGAAAAGTGTCCGGCGCAAAATGCACCTACAATCGAAAGCTCACCTGCTAAACAAAGTACAGCTGCCACTTCAGCGAGTGCTTTGGCTTTCCCGTTGCCGTGTAAATTCATCATTTCTAGACAGGCTTGTTGAGTCGGTAAGCTGGTTCCACCGCCTACTGTGCCAACCATTAAGTTAGGTAAAGTGACACTAGCGTATAGACTGCCGTCTGCTTTGACTTCCATACGGGTAATGCCAATTGCAGATTCAGCAACACAGGCGGCATCTTGCCCGCAAGCAATATAAAGTGCCGCTAATGCATTCGCGTAGTGCGCATTCACGCCAATTCCACCACTTAATGCTGCGCCAGTCGTAGTCACTTGACCAAAGCGCGCCATAGATTCTGGCGTAGTATGAAGATACTTCTCAACCAGTTTGCGATCTAAATGAACCTCGGCGGTTACCTTTTTACCACGTACATGTCTTAGAGTGTGCGCGTTAGGCTTTTTATCGCCTGAAAGGTTGCCGTCAAGAAATGCTTCTAACGGCTCAATTGGTGAGGTCTCCAAAATATAATGAAAAACTTCATTGGTGGCGATCGTCACCATATTTTGTCCAGATGCATCCCCAGTATGATATTCAAAGACTAAGTAGACATGGTTGCCTTCGATGTTGACGTTGATATCGTGAAGTTTACCGTGAGATGTTGTGGACTCAGCAATACTCTTAAACTTGTCATATTGCGTGACAATCCAAGCGACAAACTGACCTGCATCTACCAAAGAGTCAAACGCAAATACAGGCGTTCGAGTGACTCCTTCATTAATCAGCATCGCGCTAGCACCACCAGCTGCAGTAATCAGTTGTGAACCACGATTGTATGAAGCGACAAGCGCAGCTTCTGTGGTCGCAAGCGGAACTAAGTAGTCACCTGATGCATTGACGCCATTGATACGCATTGGGCCAGCGACACCAACGGGGAGCTTTACTGTCCCGATGAAGTGTTCAATGTTTTTGTTGTACAGCTCTGCATTTGCAAGCGTTTGCTCGTCAAGCAGTAGCTCTTGATGAATTGGGTTATCTAATTTGGCCCAACGCTTCTCTAGGGTTTTATCAGAGATGTAAGGGCTAGGGGTAAGTCTTAGACTAGGACGGCTGAAATCTGAGCTGAGTTTTTGTTCTAATGTAGAGGCGCAGTGTTCAGGCTGAAGAAAATGCTTAGTATCACGGTGTGAAAGGTTAAGTTTCGGCATTGCAAGTCATAAAATTAAATTTGTCTGCATTTTAGCGTATGAGAGCGGGAACTCAACGCTTGTTTATGGATTGCTACAATTTACTTCGGAGCAAACGAGTCAAATAGTTAAACGTGGATGTCGAGTAAGCTACCGATCATATCCTGATCGCGTTGCATCACGTTTGTACCTATACGACTGTATTGTTGGGACGTATTGAGTTTGTTTAGAGCATCGATTTGTGAAGGAGGGGGAGGCGCTTTAAACTCGACTTGATTAAAGGAGTACGAGTCATCTTTTGGTATCGACAGAGCCTTCTGGCTTTGTTGGATTTCAAGCGCAGCTTCTTCGGCCATCTTAGATGACATATCAATGATTTGATAGCCTGGCTGAACTGATGAAACTGGCATATACACCTCCGCTTAACTATAGCTTAAGTGTTGATGGTTTTTTCGGCAAGTGTGCTACGAAAATAAACTCGCAATCAGTTGCATCTCTTCGTCAGTGACAACGTTAGTTTCAGTTGAATCGAGTTCACTATTAATTTCACCTCTAAGTGTTCTTAACTGCTGAGGTGATAATTTTTTGAGTTGCGACTTCATTAATTCAAATTGTTGTGTGGTCATAACGAGCACCTATACATCAAGTTTGTATGAATAGTATCAGGGTAAGTGACTCATCCATTTGTCGCCTCACACCATCGAATAACGGTATAACAACAATTTTATTTTTGAACGGTTATTTTTTGTCCGAGAATTGTCAAGCACTGTAAGGCGGGCGTGAAGTTTGTATGACGAATCTTATGAAAAGAGGCAGTCCCATAACCAATATATGACTGCCTCTAAATACTATTTCGAGTACGAATGATTTACCTGACGTATTCTCAATTCATTATTGCTGAGCTCTTAGGCTCGCTATGGTCAACTCTGACTGCAAACTTACTCGCCAAAGAATGTAGCTCTGGAAGCATTCGATAGATCAGGTGGAGCTGCTGAAGAACCATTCTAACGGAGCTTTCATCTTCCTCACGCCACTCAGACAATTTCTGTTCTAGACTTGCGTCATCAATTTCGCTGGTATCGCAAATATCGGAGTGTTGATTCAATTGTGCATAGAGTATGTCTAGATGCTGGTGGATCCCTCGATGTGCATCGAGAATAAGTTTGTGCGTTGCTTCATCTGCAATTTGTGTTCTGTGAGCGCCTAAGGCAGAAATATAGCTCAGCAGGGCATGGTTCAACGTCAAAAATCGATAACTTTCGTCTATAGCTGATTGATAGCGCCCAGGCTCAGCCAACATGGTACTTATCGCATTGGTTAGACTGGCATCTTGGTTGTGAGCATGACGACGAGAAATTCGATAACTTAACGTGTCCTTTTTACCGATGCGATATTGGCCAATGATCTGAGCCAAATAGGTTCGATTCGCTGCGATGGCATCGGCCATGACTTTATGTAACCGTTTTGATTGCCAATCGGGTAAGATCAGCGCGACTGCGGCCACAGCCAACGCACAGCCAACGAGAGTGTCGCCTAAACGAGGTAACACAACGGCATACCCTTCACCGAGCTGATTGAAACAGAACAGGACTAAAACGGTGATAAAACCAGTTGCATAGCCGTAATTCGCAAGCCTAAACGCAAAGAACGCAACACCTGAGACCACGATGAATACTAGTTGGCTCTCCTGTGATGGGAAGAACGTTAACAGTGGCACACCGATCAAGAGACCAGCAAATGTGCCAATCACACGAGCAACGAGCTTTTGACGGGTCGCGCTATAGTTAGGCTGACAGACAAATAGGGTGGTAAGCAAAATCCAATACCCTCGCTCGATATCGAAAGCTTGAATGATTCCATAACCCAAGGTTAATGCGATAGACATGCGTATTGCGTGTCTAAACAGCATTGAATCCTTGGTAAAGTTAGAGGCAATTCGGCGCCACATTGCCTTCAATGAGTGTACTTCTGTGTCATCAAGGACATCTTCTTCAAGCTTGTTTGTATCTGGGTTGTTTACATTACTTAACTGTTTCTCGACCGTAGCAAGGTTATTAAATAGGTAACCAAGTTGAGAGATCAATGAGCGCCACTCAGGTCTTTGTTGTTCCTGAAGATAGGTCAGTGAATTTTGTAGTTCATCAAGCGCAATGACTGAATCATCGCTGTGTTTGTATTCCTTACCTAACAGAATAGCTTCTGCAATGTCACGACATGACTGAGCTTGGTTTTCCATAAGGTGCTTGAATCGGAACAAAACGTCAGATCGTTCAAAATGATGTGCCAGCTCTTGATAACGATAATGGGTGGAACTGATGCGTTCATGTATGTCTTGAGCAAGAAAGTAAATGTTTAGAAAACGGTCACTGGCACCATCCACATGTCCACGTTTAGAACGGTTTAAAAAGGTCGATTTACATGCGTTGAGTGCATTTACCGTCGCTGCATTTAAACTCGCTTCTTGAATGCGGTAAGGCTGGGGGGTTAGATCGGAAACGGGGTGGAAAAGCTGGCTTTTTGAATCAAAGTAATTGGCGAGTTGCAGGAACACATTAGCAAGGCTTTGTTGAACTGGCTGCATAGGCCAAAACGCATGCCAAATCATCGATACCAAATAGTACCAAGCTGCACCGGTAAGTAGCATCAAAGGTTGGAACCAAATGTTGATGCTCTCATGAGCACCTAACATGGCATAAATGGCAATCAACAGAGAACCAAATGCAATGCTTGCGTAACGAGGCCCGATTGCGCCCAACATGATAAAGCCGAACGTAGACACAAATAACCCTACAGCGAATGCCCATGGCGTATTGAACAGAAACTCGATGGAAAATGCCGCGATTGCGAAACAGATGAGCGTCAACGTTTGTGATTTGATTCGGCCAGTGAAGCTATCATCACTTTCAGCGAGGGCAGCGGCAATAATGCCAAGAATGAGTGGGATAATGTGCGAATTGAGCTGGAAATACCAAGCAGGTATCACTACACCAAGCAGCGTTACTAAAATAAGCAGGCTGTAGTTGATCGTTTTGTTTGCCCAATAGTGGCGAAGCTGACTAATAGTGTTCACGTAACGTACTTTTACCGATATTTTAGAATAATGTAGCACTTCCTCTATCGTAACGTTCTGATCCAAATAAAGATATATAAGTGTTTGAACAAGGTTTGAACGATATTGCTATTGACAGAATATTTGCGGCAGATAACGGTCACATTGACACAGATTTTTAGCGTAAATCTGTCAAAAGCAAAATCAATTACGTTATGATGCGAGTAAGGGAATTTTAAGGCTTATCAATAATGCAGCTAACCGCAAACAAGACTGCACAGTTTTTTGTTCAACGCGAATACAACCAAGTAGAAGTCACACACGACGCACTTATTCTTAATTCAGAAACGAGTCAAGAAACCATACCGTTCAATGTTTGGAGTGGGCGAGTTAAAGTTAAAAATGGCCTAATCTGGGGCGGTTTACTCTTTTATGCTCACGAAGAAGATGAGCGTGAGCAAGCTTGGCTGGTTCAAGGTTTACCGGCAGATAAGTGCCGTGAATTTGCTCGTTTTGCCATTGCAACGTATCAGCAGTGGCATAAAAAGCAGTGCGAACAGCTCATTCAATACCTTCCTAAGTGGGAAGAGGGGCTTTATCAACTTAAACACCAACCTTCCTTTCTTGCGCATTCTTCGATTGAAGAGTGGCGCAGTGCCGTTATTCAAGATTTTGTTGATATGGATGTCGAAGTGGAAGATGCACTTTTACGTCTACCTGCTCGAATGAGCGCATTACAACCTTGGATTGAACAAACGAGTGTCCAACTATCGATGAGAAATGATGATTGGATGGTCAATGAGCTTGAGAACTGGAATGTACTGTTTTCCCAAATCGAGTCATCGCCTCTGAATCTAAGTCAGAAACAAGCTGTTTTGTTGAATGACGATAACAATCTGGTTCTTGCTGGAGCTGGTTCGGGCAAGACAAGCGTACTGACGGCTCGTGTGGCCTATCTTCTGCAAAGTCATCTTGCACAGCCAGAAGAGATTCTAATGCTCTCGTTTGGTAAAGACGCGAGCAAAGAGATGAAGGAACGTCTCGACACTAAGATCGGAGGCGGTGCCTCTCAAATTAAAGTCAACACATTCCATCAGTTAGGACTGCACATACTCAATCAATCGGAAGGTAGTCAAGTGACGCTGTCACCTCTAGTCAGCGATGATAATCAGAGACACAACTGGTGTATTGATTGGCTTAAGAAGCATTGGATGACACCGACGAATTTCAAACGTTGGCAAAAACACCTCGCTAAGTGGCCGATAGCGTATTTAGCTGGTGATGATGAATTAGGTAGCCACGTTGAGAACCCGAAGCTGATTGGTTGGCTTGAGAAACAAGTTGCTCAGTTGGCGATGTTGGGAAAAAGCAAAAAAGAGATTCAGCAATCTTTGGTTGATAACCATGAGTATACACGCCTCAATAGTGAATTGGCGTTGGTTTGGCCATGTTATCAAGCATGGCAGCAACAGTTGAAAGAGCAGGGTCATATTGACTTTAACTTGATGATTTCTCGTGCTACCCAGTTAGTTAATAAGGGCAAGTTCACATCGCCTTGGCGCTACATTATGATTGATGAGTACCAAGATATCTCTCCTCAAAGGTTGGAGCTCATCGAAGCATTGTGCAAGCGATCAAATGAGAAGGGTTGCGTACTGTTTGCTGTGGGCGATGATTGGCAATCAATTTATCAATTTGCAGGCTCCGATGTCGATCTGACGACCGGATTCTCTGAACGCTTCCCTAACTCGACGACCCATTATTTAGATACAACGTATCGATTTAACAATCAGCTTGGCGCGGTAGCCAATCGATTTGTACAGCAAAACCCAGCTCAGATAGAGAAGACGCTAAACAGTCATAAAGAGCAAAAAGCGAAGGCTGTTACTTTAATTCCTCAGAGCAGTATTGAGAAAGTACTCGATCAGTTAAATCGAAGTGCTAAATCAACACAAACGGTACTGCTGCTTGGGCGCAATCACTACCATAAACCAGAGCTTTTGGCAGATTGGCAGAAAAACTTTGCGTCACTCAATATCGACTTTATGACGTGCCATGCGAGTAAGGGCCGAGAGGCAGACTTTGTCATTATTGTTGGTGTTGATGAAGGTCAGTTCCCAACGAGAGTGAAAGCGCTGCATTTAGATAGCGCGCTAACCAAGTCAGAAGATACCTTCGCACATTCGGAAGAGCGCCGTCTGTTTTATGTCGCACTGACACGAGCGAAAAAGAAGGTTTGGATTGCTTACACGGGCTCAGGTTCTTGTTTTGTTAAAGAGTTAATCAACGACGACTACCCAGTCATCATACAAAAATAGAGAGTGAATGTTATGAGTGGACAGTTTTGTATCACCCTCACGACGACGAATAACGAAGCAAATTGCAAAGCAATCATCAAAGAAGTGTTGGGTCGGGAGTTAGCGGCTTGTATACAAACAATGTCTATTGAAAGTCACTACATGTGGAAAGGTGAACTTTGCACCGATAACGAAACACTACTGATCATGAAAACTAAAAAAGCCTGTTATGCAGAGCTAGAGCATGTCATTGTAGATACCCATAGTTATGAAACCCCTCAAGTCGTACAAATCCCGTTTGTTGAAGGATTCAATCCATACTTATCGTGGATAGAACAGAGTACTCGTTGCTAGGGTATCTGTATCACACAAGTATTTACCGTAATTGTTGAAAGTTAGCGACCTTGCACACTCTTCATGCAAATGAAATGCGTTATTAGCTTATCGTTTGCTTTAGAAAGGTGTGCCACATACAATCAGCGCCTCACTACATAACTATTAAAAAGTATCAGTCATGCAATTGGAAACAGTCGATTATTTAGCAGACAACGCTGCCGAGCAATTTGTTGCGTCTCTTCGTGAGACAGGTTTTGGTGTACTTAAAAACCACCCGATTCCAAAAGAGTTGGTAGAGTCAATCTACGAAAATTGGTACAAATTCTTCACTTCAGAGCGCAAAGAGGAGTTTCATTTCAACGTTGAAACTCAAGACGGTTATTTTCCACCGAGCGTGTCAGAAGTGGCTAAAGGTCACTCAGTAAAAGACATCAAAGAGTATTTCCATGTTTACCCGTGGGGCCAAATTCCAGAGGAACTAAAAGAGCAGATTCTGGATTATTACAACCGTGCGAACGCATTTGCCGAAGAGCTACTAGGTTGGGTTGAAGCTCATGCACCTGTTGAAGTGCAAGAGAAGTTTTCTATCGCACTTTCAGAAATGATCAACGGCAGCCAGAAAACACTGCTTCGCATTTTGCATTACCCACCAATGACTGGTGAAGAAGAGCCTGGCGCAATTCGTGCAGCGGCACACGAAGACATTAACCTGCTTACTGTGCTACCTGCGGCAAACGAGCCTGGTTTACAGGTATTGTCAAAAGAGGGTGACTGGTTAGACGTACCGTGTGATTTCGGTAACCTAATCATCAACATCGGTGATATGTTGCAAGAAGCGTCAGGCGGTTACTTCCCATCGACGACGCACCGCGTGATTAATCCAACAGGTGGTCGCCAAGAGCATTCGCGTATCTCATTGCCGTTGTTCCTTCACCCTAAGCCAGAGGTCGTGCTTTCAGAGCGTCACACTGCTGACAGCTACCTGATGGAACGTCTTCGTGAGTTGGGTGTTATCTAAGTTATAAGAATTGTTTTTAAAGCCGTATTTCGAAAGAAATGCGGCTTTTTTTGTTTTAAACAGCAATTGTGAAAGCGCATTCTCGACAAACGGGCGTTTATGTCGTTTATTAAAAAGAGAACGTTAGAGAGAGGCTTATGGAAGAACATAACGAACTGACTGCTCAATTTCAGCAGTACATGGAAAACCCATTATTGTGGCCAATTTTGGAAGTGTTAAAAAGTCAACCCAGTGGTTGGAAGGTCCATACTCTTGCTTCGCATCTTGGTGAGCTTGGTTTTATTCCAATCCTTGACGATTCTCCTGAGAAAGATCTGTTTAAACGTAACTTTCTTATCATGAACGCACTTTACCAACTGCAAGAGACGCTTTACCCCGATAAGTGGGTACAAGTTGAAGCGATGAATATTGTACTAATGCCGTCTCATCAGGTTGAAGGTCATGCGGTTGATCATCATGATCCTCTAAGAGATTACTACATCCACTGGAAAAACTACGAAGCAGAAGAGGGCGAAGTAAAACGTCTATTGAATGAATTTTGGACGCGCTATCGTGAATTTGTTGGTAGTACCAATGGTAAAGATATGGACAGGGCAAAAGCACTAAGTTTGTTCAAACTTCCTCATGATGCAACGACAGCGGAGATACGTAAAACGTGGCGTAAACTCGCATTGAAGTGGCACCCAGACAGAGAAAATGGCAATAGTGAGCAGTTTCAAGTGTTGTGTGAGGCTTGGCACGTTCTTAGGCATTAATGTTTCAGACGTTGTCTAAATAAAAAAGCGCCATGTAGGCGCTTTTTATGTTTCAAAATAAAGAAGGTTTAATTGACCGCTTTGAACTGTGACTTGCGCATTCTGTTAAGCGCAGCCATTACATCCAGCGTTCTCGGTTTAGCAAGGTCACCTTGAATTGGCATTACCGCTGACCAATCACCTTTGAGTTGTTCGCTAATTTGCTTCGCTGGGTTTTTCGACCAACCTGGCTGTTGTGCTAGAGAGAACCATAACCAACCGATAGCTTGAAGCTCACTGCTTGACTCTAATTGTTCTAACGCACTGAGGTCTGCGAACTCCTTGCCGAAACGCAGTGAATCTTTACCCTTGGCTGAGATTCTAAACTTACCGTCAGCAAGAATCTTCTGTAGTGCTGAGCAGTTAAACTGACGTGGACGGAACGTTTCTAGTTCACTTTCACTTTCGTTTTCACGCTGTGAAGGGTGCTGGGCAATCACTTGCTTCGCTTTTTCCGTTACATCCAGCGCTTGATAATCATGCATTTGAATCACAGTGTTCGCAACATCAAGGTAGTCACCAGAGCCACCCATAACGATGATGGTTGATACGTTTAGGTCATCACGCAGTTGGCCGATACGATCAACGAGAGGAGTAATCGGTTCATCGCCCTTAGAAACTAACGCCTGCATTCGTTCATCACGGATCATAAAGTTAGTTGCTGACGTATCTTCGTCAATCAGCATAGCTTGCGCGCCTGCTTCAATAGACTCTTGTAGCCAAGCTGCTTGAGATGTCGAACCTGAAGCATCTTGCGTCGAAAAGTCAGCAGTATCTTTGCCCATTGGCAGATGGTTGATGTAGTTCGATAGGTTTAAGTTATGAACACAACGTCCATCTTCAGCGCGAATCTTCATCGACTCTTGGTTAGTCACGATTAGCTCACGGCCATCACCAGGAATGTGATCATAGATTGAACGCTCTATGGCATTTAATAACGTAGACTTACCGTGGAAACCACCACCGACAATCAGTGTGATTCCTTTCGGAATACCTAAACCGACAACCTTACCTTGATTTGGAGTATCTAAAGTCACTTCTAGTGAGCTAGGGGCTTTGAATTCAACTGCATCTTTCATCGGTAGGTCGCAGTTACCCGCAATTCGAGGGAGCACAGAACCATTGCCAACGAACGCAATTAAGCCTTTGTCTTCTAGCTGTGCGCGCATAGCAACTTGATCTTCAACCGTTTGGCAGTGCTTAAGCAGAGCTGATTTGTCGAGTTCACGTTCTAGCGTGCAACGGCGAATAAATTTAGGAAGATGGAACGTAAGAATATTGTTCGCCTTCTTGCCCAGAACAGAACGACCTTCAGCAGGTAAATCCATACGGAAGCGTAACTCAATACCTTGGTCAGTGAATAACACTGCGGTGCTGTCTAATACTGTCTGGCCAGTCAGTGCGATACTGATACTTTGCTCTTGTTTCGCGAACTCAGCAAAACTACGCGCAATAAAATCGCGTGCCGCAATCTGGTAAGCCGTGGATTGCTCGCGGATCCAAGCTAATCCTGTTACGGACCAAGGGCGTATCGCTCTCACGCGTGAAGCAGAGGCATAAGGGTCACCTTGAACGTAGTCAATATGGAAGGTGTAGTCACCGAAGTCATACTGACCCTTAATCTGCTGATAAGCACGGTAGTTCTGTTTTTCGATTTTTTTTAAGGTGGCAGTAAGTTGATCCATATTGATTTCATTTGCTTAGAACAAGAAAGGCGAGGATTATAGAAACCGCTCGCCGTAGAGTAAAGGGATAACTGAAAGACTAGCCGTAGGAGTAGTTTGAGCTTGGGTAGTTTTGGTTTAACAGATTAGCCTCAAACTCGTCACAGGGCATGGGTTTACCGTAAAGGTAGCCTTGTCCAACATCACAACCTTCACGCAAAATAAACGCTTCGTGCTGTTCGTTTTCAATGCCTTCTACGGTCACTTCGAGGTTCAACTTTTTAGCGATACTGATGATAGAGCGAACGATCTCTCTATCTTCGTCATTGATTTCGAGTTGTTGAACAAAACTTCTATCGACCTTAATGGCATCAAACGGAAATTTCTTGAGGTAGTTGAATGACGCGTAGCCAGTTCCGAAATCATCAAGTGACAGGGTCACTCCGAGTTTGCTGAGTGATTCCAATGTATTTCTAGCGACGATTTCATTGGCAATCAATCCGCTTTCGGTGACTTCCAACTCAAGGTATGACCCCGGTAGTTGGTAAGCAGACAAAAGGTCATGGATCTGAGACGCAAACTGAGGGCTTTGTATCTGTACAGCAGATACGTTGATGCTGATTTTGAAGTCTTGTACCTTGTGGCGCCACTCTGCGGCTTTCTGAATCGCTGAACGTAAAACAAAGCTACCCACCTCGAAGATCAAACCATTTTGTTCGGCTAGATGAATCAGTGTTTCATTGGATATGTCACCTAAGATGGGGTGACGCCAACGAATCAGTGCCTCTGCACCGACCCACCTGTGTGTTTCTGGTGATACTTTAGGTTGGAAATAGAGTAGAAGATCGTCGTTGCGTACCGCTTGAAGTAGGTAGCTTTCCAGCTGATTTATGTTTTTTTGAGTATCAGAAAGATCTTCGGAATAGAAGCTAAACTTATGTCCTGAATCCTTACACGATTGCATTGCTTCAGACGCAAATTTGAGTAAGTTTTTAGGGCAGTGAGTATCGTCTGAACTTGCGATGCCGATATAGCTATGAAGATGAAGGTGTTCACCTTCGATATAAAACTCGGATTGGCTCACATCGACAAGCTCTTGGCAGAGCATGTTGATCTGCTGCTCGAAATTGTCGGTTTTGAATACGAAAACTAACTCACTGGAACGTGGCCTAGCCGTGAACACGTCAAACTGAGCATGTAACTGTAAGCGGCGTTTAAACTCGATCAGGATGTTTTCCCATGCAGAATAACCGTGGCGCGATTGTATCCGTCGACCGTTGGTAAACCCAACATGGATTACACCCACCTTTTGGTCT
This sequence comes from Vibrio sp. RE86, assembly GCF_013114545.1. Classification (GTDB taxonomy): domain Bacteria; phylum Pseudomonadota; class Gammaproteobacteria; order Enterobacterales; family Vibrionaceae; genus Vibrio. The sequence continues at coordinate 91,788 of NZ_VTXI01000016.1, forward strand.
TGAGTGGTGTTTTGGCGAGAAAGCAGTTCTTCAGTATGAAGTTCAATAGAGGTTCGGTTCAAAAAACCAGTGCCTAGATCGTGACGCTGTTGATAACGAATAGTGCGTTCCGCGGCGCGACGTTTGTCAATTTCTTGATTCAAAGAGTAGTTTAAATCGACGAGATCTTGCGTTCGAGTCGTGACGCGAGACTCAAGGTCTAGGTTTAGTTGCTGCAGTTGGTAGTTTTGATAAACCGTTTTTAACTGAGCTTCAATCGCATTTTTGAACGACGCAAGTAGCTGTTGATAGGTTGCTGAGAAGTGATTTTCTTCACTATCGAGCACACAGATAGTTCCAAACGCATCACCATTAGGCCAATTTAGGGGGAGGCCACAGTACGCAATTAAACCGAACTTAATATCAGGGTTGTTACACCACGCTTTGTCTTTTGACGCGTCAGGGACCAATAACTGTCGATTCTCATTAATTACCGTTTCACAATACAGCCCTTGACCGAGCGATTCTGAATCACCGATGTGGTAAGGGTGGTTTTTGTTGCTGTTTGCAGAAAATACCTCAATGTGTTCAGAATGAACTCTCATAATAAGAGCGGCTGGTACGGATATGATTTCCGCAAGAAGGTTTACCACCTCTTGCCATCCAGCGCTCATTTCTGGAGGTATGTTCATGTTGGAAGTATTCAACTTTGACATACTTAAATCCCTATGGGCAGATGTATACAAAGGGCATTCCTTGCCCTTGATATTTTAATCATAGTCGGTAACACGTGATTTATGTATAACCGAATGTCTAAGCTAAGCATGCATGATGAAAAGACGAAAAAAAACCCTGAGCGACGTTCTCAGGGTTTTAGTTGAACTCTTGTATTAAATTTGAGACAGCCTTTGTAGAACAAAGTCTTTAATTTACAAATTCATCAGTATTTGTGGGTTGTTGATAATCTATGTTGTCGAACCCAAAACCATTAAGATTCAGGAACTCTTGCTTAAACCCAGAGTAATCTGTGATGTTTTGGAAGTTCTCGTCATTCATTTCCAGCAGAAGTTTCTCGACTTGTTCTTGAGTGTCCGCATCAAGTTCTAAGTCATCAATACGGATTAATCGTTCGTTATCAACAGGGACTGAGCCATCTCGATACAACTTACTGGTGAAAAGGCGTTGCATTTGCTCAATACAGCCTTCGTGTGTGCCTTTCTGCTTCATAACTTTGTATAGCGCGATCATGTAAGGTGCAAATCCCGGAATAAACACACTGGCCTTCGTGACTAACGCCTTACACACAGTCGCGTATGCTCCGCCATCGAAATTCGCTAGCTTCAAATTTAGGGAGTGACTAGTTTGATGAAGGTCGGCTTTTGCAGAGCCTAGCGTGCCTTCAAGATAGATGGGGTGTGTGATCTCTGGGCCCACGTATGAGAATGCTATGGTTTTGCAACCTTGAGCAACCGACTCTGAATTGATCAGTGTATCGATCCAAGCTTCCCAATCTTCACCTCCCATCACTTTGATGGTTGCGTCGATTTCTTCGTTGTTGGCGGATGTCAGGGTAGTACTGCGCCAGGTATCGTCTTCAAGAGACAAAATCGCCCCTGATACACTTTCGCCAGTGGGCTTGATAACAGAGCGCCACACCTGACCAGATTCGTGATCTTTACGTATGCCACTTGCGACACTGTATATGACCAAGTCGACTTCACCTTCAAAGTAGGTCTCAATAGCTTCGACGACTTGTGCTTTTAAGTCATTAGAAAACGCATCGCCTTGAATGTTCACTGCAAGGCGGCTAGCCTCGTTAGCGAATTGTTCGAAATAATGATTATTGTAAAATCCTGCACTACCTAAACTGTTCTCTGATGGGCTTCGCTCAAAAGAGACACTGATGGTATCGGATTGAGAACCGCCAAACGTCAAAGCAATTCGAGAGGCAAGCCCAAAGCCTGACGAGCCGCCAATAATAAGAACACGTTTAGGCCCATTAGTGATCGGGGAAGCGGATTTAGCGTACTCAATTTGTTGGCGTACCGCTTCTTTACAGCCTAATGGATGAGCGCTACGAGCGACCACACCCTCAATAACAGGTTTAATAATCATAGTTATTCCTTTAATCACAAAGCGTACGAAATCAAGTTAGCGTAAAGCTTTGTAAAGTTTATTGAGCTAGGGCAATTAGAGGTGATTAATTAGCTCACCAGCAACGAAATTTGCAATCCAAGGCTGAGCGTCTGATTTAGGGTGCAGACCGTCGTCCATCATCCATTCCGGCTTAATGATAACGCCCTCTAAAAAGAAGGGCAGCAAGGGAACTTCTTGTGATGTCGAGACGTTCGGGAATGTAGAAGAGAACGCTTCTGTATAGCGCTTGCCATAGTTAGGAAGAACATGGATCTGCATGAGTAGAGGTTTCGCATTGGATTCACGGATCATAGAGATCATTTGTGTTAAGTTGTTTTCAATGAGTTTAGGTGGAAAACCTCTTAAACCGTCGTTAGCACCAAGCTCAATTAACACGTAGTCTGGGCGATGTTGAGCGAGTAAATTTGGCAAACGTGCTAGACCATTGCCCGTTGTGTCGCCTGAGATACTGGCATTAATGACATTGATGTCTTTGCCTTGCTGTTTCAACTCGTTAGGCAAGAGCGTAGGCCATGCTTGAGTGATAGGCATCTGATAACCCGCACTTAAGCTGTCACCTAAAATCATCAGTGTCGCGCTATGAGCAGGATTAAAAACAAAGATTAAAAGTAGAAAGGAAAGTCTTCGAAACATGCAAACATCCGTAATAAAAGCAGATTCACTATGCAAACAAGTCTCTACTAATCAAGAACAATTAACAATCCTTGATAATGTAAATTTAGAAATCAAAGAGGGTGAAAGTGTTGCGATTGTCGGTACGTCGGGTGCTGGTAAATCGACACTGATGACCTTACTGGCGGGACTAGATACGCCTACAAATGGTTCAGTAGAGCTACTTGGTAAACCACTACATGAGTTAGACGACGAAGCTCGTGCAGCAATCCGAAGTGAGTCAATTGGCTTCGTGTTTCAAAGCTTCCTTCTGATTCCAAGTCTCAGTGCGCTCGATAACGTCACTCTTCCATGCTTACTTAAAGGTGAAGCGGAAAATAAACAAAGAGCGACACAGCTTCTTGAGTCAGTTGGGCTCGGGAAGCGTATTCAGCATTCTCCTGCTCAATTGTCAGGCGGCGAGCAGCAGCGTGTTGCCCTGGCTCGCGCATTTATGATTGAGCCGAAAATTCTTTTCGCTGATGAGCCGACAGGAAACTTAGATCAGCAAACCGCGGAAAATGTAGTCAAACTGTTGTTCGACCTGAATAAAGAACACGGTACGACGCTGGTTCTTGTCACGCATGACCAGAAGCTAGCGGAACGTTGTGACCGAATCTTTAGAATGAAAGCAGGGAAGCTGGAGGAGTCATAATGGCAACACAAAATGGCTCAGGCTTAAACAAACGTCTCATTCAATGGAGTTTTAGTGAGATTCGTCAAGGGCAACTTTGGCCGGTTGCCATCGCACTCGTACTTATCATTGCTTGTATTTTCGCACTGACTGCATTGGCAGAGCGTATGGAGCAAGTGGTGGTGAAACAGGGTAAAGAGGCGTTAACCGCAGATACTGTGTATGTCTCTTCTAATCCCATCTCCGCTGAGTTTAATCAGTTGCTCGCTGACTCGTCACTGGAAACGTCAACTCAAACACGCTTCGCGACCATGGCTTTTAGCGACAATGGAATGAAATTGATTACGGTGAAAGCGGTTGATGACATCTATCCACTTCAGGGCGAAATGAAGCTATCAAACGGCACTCAAACGTTTGAGCGAGTAAAGCCTAACGAACTGTGGTTGGATGAGCGTCTCTTTAATCAATTGGATGTTAAGATTGGTGACCCAATTACGGTCGGTGATGCCGATTTCACAGTTTCAGGCCGTATTGTTGAAGAGCCAGGTTTAAGTTTTAATCCATTTCAGCAGATGCCTTCAGCGTTTATCCACTCCAATGACTTAGATAAGACTGGCGCAATCCAAATTGGAAGCCGAGTTCGCTACAGTGTGTTCATAAATGGTGATTCTGACTCCATTGACTCACTTAAGTCTCAAGTAGAATTAACACCAAGCGATCGTTGGCGTGACCAAAATAGCGCAAGCCGAACTAATGAGGTGTTTCAACGTACAGAGCAGTACCTTTCTTTAACGGTTGCGATTGTCGTCATTATGGCAGCCACAACCTTGGTTTTGACTTGTCAGCACTATGTTGCGACACGTAAGAAAACCATCGCAATGTTGAAGAGTTTGGGTGCAAGCAAGCGCTGGGTAAGTCGTTGGTTGATGACTCAAGTGTCGATTCTACTGGTTACGGCGATTGTGCTTGGCATTATGTTAGGAATAGGGCTTGAGTTTCTACTGCGTATTCCGCTTGTTGATCTGTTGCCTAATCCACTTCCTAGTTATGGGATAAAACCTGCGATTGTTTCAGTGAGTACCAGTCTACTCATCGCGATACCTGCACTGGGTATTCCTTTAATGGGACTCACCAGTGTGAGTGCGGTTAACGTTATGCAACCAGCAAATCATAGTGAACAGTCATATTTGAGGTTTGCACTTGTACTTGTTCCTATCGTAGCAATGCTGGTCGCTTACCGAGATAACCTTCTGGTATGGATTGTTCTTGGCGGAATGATCGCTCTATTCCTGATTCTCGCCATGGTGAGCGTGGTGGTGACTAAGCTGCTTGGTAAACTGACACTGGGCACTGCGCTTAAACTGGCATTAAGTCGAATAAACCGCTCAGTAACAGCAACAGGTATTCAGTTTGGTGCTTTGGCTCTGTCATTAATGTTGCTGTCGACAATGTGGCTAGTTAGGACCGATCTATTAGGAGATTGGCAGAGAACGCTTCCGGCTGATGCGCCTAATGCATTTGCGTTAAATATTGCGCCTTATGAAAAAGATGCGTATTTGCAGGTACTTGATCAAAGCGATATACAACGGTCTGATGCTTATCCGATCATTCGCGGCCGCTTAGTCAACATCAATGGTGAAGATGCGAAAGCACAAGCAAAGGGAGAGGAAGGGTCAGATGCTCTTAGAAGAGAGATTAACTTCACGTTTGCAGATGCCATCCCTAGTCACAACGAGGTGCTAGAGGGAGCATGGACAAGCTCTTCTGGTGTATCTGTTGAATCGGATGTTGCGAATGATCTCGGCCTAAATATTGGTGATGAGCTCTCATTTGTCATTAACAGCCAGGAGGTAATTGCAACAGTCAATTCGATTCGAGCTGTGGAATGGCGTGATATGAAGCCTAACTTTTACTTCATATTCACTCCTGATGTCTTGGCAAGCATTCCCTCGACGTACCTGGTCAGCTTTAAAGTCGATGAGAGTAATGATGAGACATTAAATGAACTCTCTCGAAATCACCCAACAGTCAGTCTCATGGACGTTCGTTCAATGGGAGCAAAAATACAGGAACTACTGTCACAGATTGTTTGGTCAATTACGCTACTTGCAGGAATTGGTGTTCTATCGGGCCTTCTTCTGATCTTTACTTTGCTCAGATTAAGCTTGGGTCAAAGACAAGACGAGATTCAACTTTACCGAACTCTCGGCGCTAGTAAAAAGAGGGTACAACAAACCATTTGGGCAGAATATGGATTGATGGCTTTAGTGGCGAGTAGTATCGCTATAATTGGCTCTGAAGCTGTAGTGGGGGCGATTATGTCCTTCGGTTTTGATCTATCTCCTCAACTGCACGTCTTGTTATGGATAACATTGCCAATCGGTACGTTTTTGACTCTTGCTTTAGTTGTGAACAGTCTGATAAAACGTCTGTTAACCCCCATAAATAAAGCGTTCAGCTAATTATACACAGGCCGAGTGATTCACTTATCCACAAAAACAGTGGATAAAGTTTTGGATAACTCGGTCTGTTGATAACCTTCAAATTCCCTCAAGCCACGATACTAAAAGCTCCCAAGAGATTTGTTATTCACAAAGGCAATTTATTCAAATTTCTTAAATACTGAGTCAAGTACTTTTTTAACTATTTTTACTTGAAAATGTCATAAATTCTCCCTGCAAAAATTGTGATTTAATTCGCTGCCAAGAATCAGTAAAATGTGCTGAGAATGAATGAATTAGCCACATTAATGCAACCTAAACAGCAAAAGCTTAATCAACCTCGTATTGCCATTATTGGTGGTGGTATCGCAGGTGCAACCGCAGCGGTTCATGCCGCCGAGCTTGGTTTTAATGTCACCCTTATCGAAAAAGGGGCAGGACTTGTTAGTGGCCCACCTATATGCCATTTGCATGCTGGTGGTAATTTGTACAGAGAGATCGATACTGAGCAATGTATCGAGCTGCTTAAACAGTCAATCGACACGGTACGACTATACCCACAAACGATCAATCAACGTCCTACGATTATTGCAGTCCCATACAGTGACGGCGGTAGTCCTGATGAACTTTATGAGCGTTTGATTACTATCCAGAAGTGCTACACAGAGTTAGTTGAAGACGACCCAGCGAACAAAGTGCTGGGTGAACCTAACGACTACTACCGATTCTACAGTCGAGATGAGCTAGACCTGCTTGCTGAAAAGGAACAATCATCATCACCCACCACGGTAGACGAGTGGATGATTCCTTTTGCTAAGCACGCCGATCTCGATTCGCTTAAATTCCCAGTTGTCGTCGTACAAGAACACGGTTGGAGTGTGTTTAGAATCGCCGCATCAGCAACGCTTACACTCGAAGCCTTACCTAACTGCCAATTGTTGACCAGTACAGAAGTTGTTGGCGTGCAAGAGACTGAATCGGGTTGGAAGATAGAGTGCAAAGACGATCTAAGTAGGCAGCAGATATTGGACGTTGATTACTTAGTCAATGCTTGTGGTTATGAGACGGGAGCAATCGATGATTTCGCACAGAAGCCACGCCAACGTCTAGTTGAGTTTAAAGCGGCTTATGTCACGCAGTGGCAGGAATGTGAACAGTTGTGGCCAGAGGTGATTTTCCATGGTCCTCGCGGCACGCCTAATGGTATGGCTCAGTTGACGCCTTATCCAAATGGCATTTTCCAACTTCATGGCATGACGAAAGATATCACGTTATTTGAGGATGGTTTGGTCTCTTCATGTAAAAACTCCTCGCAACCGGAGCTACCAACCCGTCTAAAACGTAAAATAGAGGCAGGATGGGATGAACAAGTGATCATTGAGCGCAGCCGTAAAGCGATTGATCATATGTCGAGATTTGTGCCTAGTTACCAGAGTGCAAACGAGTTTGGTACGCCTTTATTCGGAGCACAACAAATACCAGGCAAAGATGACTCGTTACGCGCAGCTGATGTTACCTTTGAAGGGAAGCATTACGCTCGAGTAGAAGTGGTGAAAGGCTCTTCAGCGCTCGAAGCGGCGATTAAACTGATCGAACACTGGAACTTGTTCGATTATCAGGGACAAACGATAGAGTCTTTGCACCCGGTGACGATGGCACTTACACCTCAACAAGTCGAAGAAAAAGCCATCGAACTTGCTCAAGAACGAGGTTATCCAATCCAACTGGCGCAGTGTTATGGCGAAAATTCAAAAGGGTGACTAGGTCACCCTTTATTTTTTAATCTAGTAGCCAAAGAAGCGTGCCCACTGACCCCAAACATCTTGTAGCCCTAATAGATCCCCTTTAACAAAACGAACTTTTTGTCCAGGTCTCGCTTGGGCTAGTCTTGGTAAGTCGATACGAGCAACACATCCTAACTTAGGATACCCGCCAATGGTTTGCCTGTCGTTAAGTAGCACAATCGGTTCACCATTTGGTGGAACTTGCACCGAGCCTAAAGCAATGCCTTCACTTAAATACTCCTTATTGGGAGGAGTGATCGCACCACCAGTTAATCGATAGCCCATGCGATTGATCAGTTGGCTGACTTCAAATTCCTGTTGGTATAGAGAATCAACATCGTCGCGTGAGAAATCGTCAACTTGATAACCTTCAATAAATCTCAGTTCTAACGGTAAGTTGTAATCGGGTTTGTATCTAAACGTCATTTGTTTGATGCGTTTTGATATTTTATGGGGAGTGAAGTTGAGAATATCTCCCAGCGCCAAAGCATACCCTTGTGCTAGACCTCCAAGTTTGTCCCTAGACACTGTTGCGACACTGCCAAGCTGAGGCGAAACAACGAATCCACCTTTGATTGCTAAATAGCTGCGCAGGCCATTCTTGGGCAATACAAATCGCAGTCGTTGCCCTTTTAAGGCTTTGAATGTCGACCAGTTTGTTAACTGAACGCCATCAAGCTTGGCATTTAAATCCCCGCCACAAATCGACATTTCACAGTCGGTATGAATTAAGAACTCTGCTTGACCTAAAGTAATCTCAAGCGTGGGTACGTTCATCGGATTACCAAGTAAATAGTTAGCCCAACTGAAGGCGTAATCGTCAACAGGCCCACCTTGTGTAATACCAAAATGGGCGAGTCCATAACGCCCGAAATCTTGTATTAAGGTTTGTTGGCCGGGCTTTATAACTTCAATACAGTGACGTCCAATCATTGCCAGCCCTCCTTGATGACACCGCCTAATTGGAGGTATTCCTCGCGGTCGATGCGTGTGAACTTAACCTGTGTACCGATTGAAAAGGGCAAAATTGATGCATCTTGAGGGTTATACAAATCTGATGGGCAATTGCCGATAATATTCCACCCCCCAGGGCTTTCGCTTGGATAGATAGCCGTTTGATTATTGGCGATACCAACGCTTCCTTTCGGCAATGATACTCTTGGGGACGGCTTTCTAGGTAAACTCAGGCTCGATGCAACCTCGGTAAGAAATGCGAAACCAGGCGCAAACCCGATTGCACTGACGGTATAGGTTGTGCCTAAGTGTGTTTCAATAACATGGTCAATGGAAAGCCCGTTTTGCTGATATGTCGCAAGGTCTGGGCCGACTTCGAGGTCGTAGTAGATTGGCAATTCGAGTATTTGAGGTTGGTGTTGCTCAGGCATATTTTCAACGGCCTGTAAGACGACTTTCTCAAGGTAAGGGACGAACTCAAAGATCGAAATTCGATGGGGCAAATAATCAATTAAGATGGAGTCGAAAGAAGGGGTGACGTTCATCACCCAAACACCAAGTTGATTGGCTAAATATTGGCTTATTTCACCAATTACCCATGATAGGTGGTCGCTAGGCTCATGGTTAAAACGAATCAAAATAGAGCATTCGGCGACAGGGTCGATTGAGGTTTCTAATTTCATTATGCGCTTCCCTCTGTCTCGATGATCTTTTTAATGTTTTGAATGAGCGCAATATTCTCTTCGTTGTCACCATGTACACAGATGGTATCGGCTTCCAACGGGATTGAGTAGCCATCGATTGTCCGAACTTTTTTATAGCGAACAATCTGAGCAACTTGATCAAGCAACTCTTCACGATTATGAATCACTGCATTTGATAAACTTCTTGGAACGAGAAGACCATTAGCAAGATAACGTCGGTCTGCAAATGCCTCAAAAAGCAGGGGGACCTCATAGCGATCGGCGATGTTAAGTAATTCTTGATTATTGGTGATCGCTAACGTCATTAGTGGCAGAGAAAAGCTTGATACGGCATCTACGACGGCTTCAAAAATTTCGGGATTCGTTTGCATGTCGTTATATAAAGCACCATGAGGCTTTACGTATTTAAGTTCCACGTTATGGCTTCTGCACAATGCCTCAAGCGCGCCAATTTGATAAATTAGCATCGCCGTAATCTCTTGCGGCTGCATGGGAATAGAGCGGCGACCAAAGCCCTGCAAATCTGGGTAACTTGGGTGAGCGCCAATTTCTACATCGTGGCTTAAGGCGAGCTTAATCGTATGATCCATAATGGAAGGATCAGAGGCGTGGAAGCCACATGCAATGTTCGCCATGTCAATGTGAGGCATGACAGCAGAATCATTGCCCATTTCCCACTGACCAAAGCTCTCTCCCATATCACAGTTAAGGTAGATAGACGGTTTTCTCATCGATAACAATTCCGTTGCATGAGTTTGCTAGTAACATCTTCGAATTAAAGAAAATAAACAGTGATCCGATTCATCATTTGATTAACAAAAAGTAAAAACATATCGTTCCGTATGTAAATTGATATTAATAGATGGAATAATAGCGATTCCTAATATTTTACGGTTTAGCAATGCTTACACGTCTGCACCTATCGATCCTAGCCGCAATCACTTGTTCGCCTTCAATCGCGAGTGATGATCTTACCGATCTTATGTCTATGAGTTTAGAAGAACTTTCTATGCTTGACGTTACTATGGAGACGGCTTCAAAGTTTTCACAGCAGCTGACGGATATTCCAGCTGCTGTCTACGTATTGGATGGAGAACGAATTAAGAGGAGTGGAGCCAGTACTATTTCTGAAGCATTAGCTTTGGTGCCGGGGTTAAGGGTGAGTAGCTTCTCTGCTGCTGAGCCAAATGTATCGAGCAGGGGATTCCACGGAGGACTATTTAACAAAATGTTAGTCCTCCAAGATGGACGTAGCCTGTATAGCCCCGTTTATGGTGGAGTATATTGGGCAGATATTGATTACATTCTTGATGATATAGAACGTATCGAAATCTTGAGAGGGCCGGCCGGAACCATATGGGGAGGTAATGCAGAAAACGGGGTGATCAATATTGTCACCAAATCTGCTGCCGATACTCAAGGTGGTTTGGCTTCTGCAAGCTATAAACAATATGGTAGCTATGACGCTTCAGTACGTCAGGGATTTCAAGTCAATGATTCCGTCTACGGACGAGCGTTTTATAAGTTCAAGTCAGTAAAGCGGGATCCTACCAGCGTATCAACTCGTTGGAATATGCATAATGCTGGTTTCGTGTTTGAAGATGTTGATGATTGGACACTGCGAATTGGGGCTGAGCAATCAGGTTTTGAAGAAGATATTTATAAGGTGAGCTATGAAAATGGCTATTACACCAATATCTCGTCTACAAAAGAAACGATAGACAGCTACTCCTATTACGCACAATTTGATAAGTCGTTAGAGCTCAGTGAACATACCGATAGTACGTATCGACTATGGTTTCAGCAGAACCACGACAGCGCCTATGATGCGCCAGGGGACTACTTCACTCTTGATGCAGAAGCAAACTTTATTACTGAACTGTCAGCGAGCCACAAATTAACTTATGGGGTCGGGTATCGACTCATCCACCTCGATTTTTTCCATCAATTCAATGACTATGACTTTGATGATGTCCACTATTATATCCGTTTGTACAATATTGAATCGGCTACGGATAGCATCGTAAACGGCTTTATTCAACATGAGGGTGCTTGGACTGATAATAAGTTTACGTCCATTGTTGGTGTTAAAGTGGAATATTTCGAGCAAAACGATCAAATTGAACTATCTCCACAAATAAGATCAGTTTATACACTCGACGCAATGAATAGCGTTTGGGCGGGAGTCGGAAGAAGCGCCATCGCTCCCTCTTATATGGATACCAACTCAGCTTATATCGCAAATGGTGTGTATTGCCCGCAGGGCAGCGATTGTTCATCAAATCCAAATGGTCATGAATATTTTTATGCACTGTATTTACCCAACAATGCGAATAGTGTCGAAAGTGTGGTGACTTACGAGATCGGCCACAGATTTATGGCCAATGAATTTGAGCTAGATAGTACCCTGTTTTACAGTCAGTACGATAATATCGTTGGGCACGAGTACGTGGGTCGTTGGCCAAGTCATGATCAGGTGGATATCTACTCATCAAATTATGACTATACTGTCGATTCATTTGGTCTTGAAGTTGCTTCACACTGGATGATTAATGAAGTTGTTTCGTTATACGGGACATACAGTTACTTAACGATGGACCAAGACTGGAACGGTCACTCTTCTAGTACTGGTAGCGACGAAGATTACTACTCTATTGATAGCCAGCATTTAGCGTCACTGCAGACTTTATGGAGTATCAATGAACAACTTCAATTGGATATGGTCCTTAAAGCGCAATCAATCGATTACACGACGGATATTTCAATAGATAACTTCATCGCATTGGATGTCAGGCTTGGTTGGCAACACTCGGAACAAACACCACTAGTGGAGCTTATAGTTAAGAATTTGGGTGAAAAAGAAGGCTATTACGAAGACGTTGCGAGCTACTACAAACAAGAACAAAGCGTTGCGGTAAGGATGAGCTATGCCTACTAAGATGCTTGTGAAAATTGTTGCGCTTTGTACCTGCATTATTGGGGGTATATCGCCTGCCGTAGCCAAATATACGCCAGAGCAAGTCAAGGCTGTTTACCTTTATCGAATCGCAACCTTCATTCAATGGGAAAATGAAGAAGAGATGCGTGAAATTAATATCTGTGTCGTTGATGATTCTGCCATCGAAGCGGTGCTGCGAAAGATTACTCAAGACAAGCAGGTTCGTAATAAACCGCTTCGTATCACCAAAACCAATTGCCACGTTCTCTATTTTGCAAAGCAAGCGACGGTTCACGCGCTTAATCAACTCGATCGCAATATAGTGACGATTGGTGGAACGCAGGGCTTCACCGCAAGTGGTGGCGCAATTGAACTGGTTGAGAAGAGCGGAAAAATCAGACCTAAAGTCGATTTAGGTAATATTCAAGGGTATCGACTCTCAGCGAATTTTCTTCGTGTAGCCGATGTAGAAGGAGGTCGTGAATAATGAAACTCCTCACTAACATGTCACTTAAGAGCAAGTTGATTATTCCGATCATCGTATTTACTGGAATGATCTTCATTGTTTCTCAAAGCTATGCGTTCTTTAACTCCTTTGAAACTCAAAAAGAAAATCTCATCAACAGAGTTGGCGTATTAGCAAAAGGCGTTGCTTATAATCTGCAAGCCGCCATTCTATTTAGCGACAGTCTTAGTGCCACTGAGGTACTTGATTCTTTTTCCGCTGATGATGAAGTTTATCGAGTAAAGCTTTATACATCCGATGGTCAGTTGTTCGCGATGTATGAAAAAGAGGGAGAGGTCGCGCCAGTTCCAACCGAGCGACAGCGCAAAGAAATTAACCAGAAACGATACTCCATCGGCAGTGATTACATTTTTCTGTTGGTCCCAGTAGAGGTCGAACAAGAAGTGATCGCCAATCTGCGGGTCACTATTTCAAAAGCGTCATTTCAAAAGCTCTATACCAATGCAATGATGAACAGTCTGGTCTTTTTCTTGCTCCTTGCTCTTGCTGGCTTTGTCCTTTACATGACGGTCGAAAAGTACATCGTCGGGCCTGTTTACAGCCTTAATGTTGGAATGCGTTCATTCATCGATAGAAAGCAATCCGCGCTTAATGTTGTACCTGCTGCCAATGATGAGATTGGCGCATTAGTAAAAGCTTTTAACACCATGCTGGACCGGCTAAAACAGCGAGATCAACAGGTGGCCTTTACACTTGATAAGCTAGAGGAAGAGAAATCGTTTGCAAACGAGGTGGTTGAGACCGTTAAGCATGCTCTGATTGTTGTTAACTCGTACGGTGAGATCATTCACTTTAACCCGGCTACTTGTGACGTATTCCGTTGTACTGCGGCTTACTTAAAGGGAGCAAAGCTTGTCGAGCTAATCAATGAAAGTGATACCTCTGTAATCAATGACGCAATAAACAATAATATTGAATTCACCGATAAACAGATCTGGGTAAAGGATGTGTTTAAGCAGCATCAGCTTCTGCAAATAACATCAACCCAGTTAAGCAAACCTGGTCAGATATTGTTTGCGATACAAGATGTTACCGATGTTGAAGCGGCACTTCGTCGTCAACGACTTGCTGCAGGTGTATTTGAAAATAGCCAAGATGGCTTAATCGTTACGGATGATCACGACATCATTACTATGGTTAACCCAGCGGTTTCGCGATTGCTTGGCTTTACGCAGGAAACCTTATTAGGCAAAAAACCTGAACAGACCTTTGAATGGCAACAGTTTTGCTCTTTGATGCCAACGATTAAAGAATCCGTTGAAAAATATGGACAGTGGCAAGGAGAAATTTGGGAAAAACACCTGTTTGGACATAAGGTTCCGATGTTCGTCAAAGTGTCTAGAATCATCAGTTCAGAGGGAAGTAATCAATTCGACTACGTCTATATATTGTCTGATCTTTCGAACCTTAAAGAGATGGAACGATTAGAATATCTTGCTCACCATGACTCTCTCACTGGACTTGCAAATCGCGCGAAATTGTATCGCGTGCTTGATGAAATAACTAAGCAAGAACAGCCTCTGAGCAAAGGACTCGCTTTACTTTACCTCGATCTTGATGGGTTTAAAGGCGTCAACGATACTTATGGTCATGACGCGGGTGATGAAGTGCTCAAGCAAGTTGCTGAACGTCTATTATCCAAAGTCAGTAGCAAAGACCTCGTTGCTCGTTTGTCGGGAGATGAATTTGTTGTCTTGCTCTCGTCAACGGATCCAGAAAGCGCTTCGCACTTAGCGAAGGAGACCATTGCCTTGATTGAGCAGGACATCGTCTACAAGGGGCGTGTATTAAATGTTGGTGCAAGTATCGGCGTTCAATATAACCAGTCCAATTCGCAAGACTTAGACCAGTTGTTGAAAGCGGCAGATACTGCGATGTATGAAGCGAAAACGAGCGGAAAAGGGCGTTATGTGGTCAATCAATGCTGATAAGGGACGGTTGTCTCAAACTTGTTCTATGCTTTGGTTGTCGAATTTACTACCATAAGAACAACGTTTTCAGAAGGTTAGTATAATGAATGTACTTGTAACCGGTGGCATGGGCTATATTGGCAGCCACACTTGTATCCAAATGATTGAAGCAGGGATGACACCTGTAATCCTTGATAACTTGTATAACAGCAAATCGACAGTATTAGAGCGCATTGAGAAAGTATCCGGTGTACGCCCTAAGTTCATCGAAGGTGACATCAGAAATAAGTCACTACTTGTTGATGCATTAAGCTCAAATGATATTGAAGCGGTGATTCATTTTGCGGGTCTAAAAGCTGTCGGTGAGTCAGTTGAAAAGCCTCTTGAATACTATGACAACAACGTCAATGGCACGCTTGTACTAGTGGATGCAATGCGTGAAGCCGGTGTTAAGTCATTGGTGTTCTCTTCTTCTGCCACTGTTTATGGCGATCCAGCCTCTGTGCCAATTACGGAAGATTTTCCGACTAGTGCGACTAACCCATATGGTCGCAGTAAACTAATGGTCGAAGAGTGTTTAACAGACTTTCAGAAAGCTAACCCAGACTGGAGCATAACGCTGCTTCGTTACTTCAACCCAGTCGGCTCGCATCCAACGGGTGAGCTGGGCGAAGATCCACAAGGTATTCCTAACAACCTAATGCCATTTGTATCGCAAGTTGCCGTTGGTCGTCGTGAGTTTCTTTCTGTGTTTGGTAATGACTACCCAACGCCAGATGGAACAGGTGTTCGTGACTATATCCATGTTATGGATCTGTCGGACGGCCATATTGCGGCACTACAAAAGGTAGGGTGTAAAGAGGGGCTTCATATTTATAACCTTGGGACCGGAAACGGTTCGAGTGTGCTTGACATGGTTAAGGCTTTCGAAGCTGCATCAGGCAAAGAGGTTTCGTATAAGATCGTTGAACGCCGCCCTGGTGATATCGCTGAATGTTGGGCAGACCCAGCTAAAGCGAAAGCAGAACTAGAATGGCAAGCTACACGCTCTCTAGATGAGATGACAGCGGATACATGGCGTTGGCAATCAAATAACCCTCAGGGTTACCCAGAAGCATAGTATCGCTTAGATTGATCAATAAAGCCGCCTACATAGGGCGGCTTTGTTATTTATGATGCTTGTTGTTACAAGGTCACGCTATTGGCTGTAGACCATACTTGTTCGAAGTCTTTGCTAATGTCGAATTCGTTAAGGTGTGCAACATGGAAGTTAAGCAAATCCAAATCATAAGAAGGTGCGGTGTATACCATTCCGTTGTTGACGGCGCTTACTAATCTGTCTGCTTGATCTTTGGTATAGTTAACACGGTTACCTGAACGAGTTTGTTGCTCCAATTGCTTTCTTAATTGGCTAACAACCATTTCGTACTCAGCTTGTTTAAAGCCAGAAGCGAGAGCACGTTTAATCTCTGTATCAACAATGTCGTGCGCAAGCGTTTTTTCAGTTTCGCTAAGTTCTTCAATGCGAACCTGAGAGAGCAGTTTGTGATCAAATAGCATTTGGCTATCTACAAATACTTTACCCGCTAAATTTTGCTCGTTCATAGCGGCTTGAATGCGTTGTTCCAACATTTTATTTGCTAGTGTCTTTTTCAGAACTTCTTTGCGTTGGAGTTTACTATCTGATTCATCTTGAAATTCAGTCAATGCACTGACTGCGACAGAGTCAGGTGACTCAATGTGATAGGCCATCTCTAAAGCTGGTGTAAATTCACTTATGATGCTGGTCTTGTGTTGCAAGTTACTGAAGTTGCGTGTTATCGCTTTTGTTAACGCTCGGGTATCCACACCTCCAGCAACAATGATTGTCATATTGTCTGGCGCATAGTGGGTGTTCTTAAAACTCCCAACGGCTTCAATTGGTGTTGCTTGCATCGAAGTAAGATCAAAAGGTGCGATAGAGTGGTTCATCGACAAGCTTTCTAGATGTTGCTGGTTTAACACTTGCTGGATGTCAGTCAATGCAGAATTCACTGAGCTCTGAAAGCTATCTTCATCAATTGAATGGGTTTGTTTCATTCCACTGAGTAGCGTAACCAACTGAGATTCAATCACACCTGAGTCAGCGGAATCTAGGTCGAGACTGAAAATGGTCTGTTGAAAGCCCGTTGTTGCATGCCATTGGGTTTCGGAGACTGAGTCTAATGCCGCGATACGAGCCGTTGGCATATCCTGAAGCTCTTGCGCTACGCCAGAACCAATTCGAACTCGAATCGAAGTTTCAGTTGCTGTCCGCGAGGTTGGCAAAATAATGTAACGAACACCGTTAGACAGTGTTTTTACGGTTGTCGATTTTGGTAACTGAATATCAGTGTGAGTAAACCAAAGATTGCTATTTGGATTGGCAAATGATTGGCTAGATAACAGGGCAGAGCAAGCAAGTAATGTGGTGGCAATATGACGAACTGAGATAGACACGTATTTCTCCGGAAGCAAATTTGGTTGTGTTCCGTGTTCTTAGTAAAGCCCCAAAAAGCATTACTGTATCTATCCGTGATACTAAACTACTGCACAATAACTCGTGCACAAGTCGAACGTTATTTATAAATTTGAGCAGATTCTCTACAATTTCTCAGCGTGAGTCAAATCGAATGATGAATTCAATGAATGAGTCTTAAAGATGAGATTGGACTAGCTACACCTTTGTATAGTGGCTAGCGCTCGCTAATGATAATGGTTTTGAAAACCAGTAGCCTTGGAGGTAAGAAACACCCATATCGGTGAATACGCGCTGCATTGCGCCATCTTCAATACCTTCAATAACAATATCAATAGCATACGCGTTACAAAGGTTGGTAATGAACGAAAGATATTCGAACGTGACTGGGTTTTCTAGCGATCGCCAAGCGATCGACTTATCTATCTTAATTTGTGAGAGAGGGAGGTCAAAAAAGCTGTTGAGTGAGCTATAGCCGGCGCCAAAATCGTCGAGCGATAACTGAAATCCATGCTGTTTGAGTACATTTAATTGCGCAGCAGCGTTTTTATTATCATCGAGAATGATGGTTTCAGTCAGTTCCAATACGATCGAGCTAGCGTTAATGCCATACAGTTTAGTCAGACGCGCAAGTTTATCAGGAAATTGCTGGCTCATTAACTGTAAGACTGAGACGTTGACGTTCACTCTCACACTGTCGCAATGACTACTCTGATAGTCTTTAATGAATCTACAAGCGCTCTCAAAAACAAAATAGCCCAGTTCGCTGATTAACCCTTTTGATTCCGCAATGGAGATAAACTCATCGGGGTAGATTTCGCCAATGTCGTCACTTTTCCAACGCACTAAACTCTCAAAGCTCGCAACTCTATGAGATTTACTACAAACAATAGGCTGGAACTTCACTGACAATTTTTGGCTGTTAATTGCGTTTCCGAGTTCTTTTTCAATGTAGAAGTGTCTATCGACTTTGGATTTTGTCTGACCGGTATAAACCTGAGTAAATTGACTGCGTTGATTGCTCGCAAACTGACAAGTTTGAGCGGCAATCTTGAGAACTTCGTTAACTTTTAGGTCTGGAGTGATATTTGGGTAGGTACCAATCGATATGTCAGCGGCATAAATAAAATCGATGGCTTTTACCGAGTCTTGGTAGGCTTGCGCTACGCGGTGAGCGAGGTCTTGAAGTGTCTCTTCGTTGTATTGACCTCTTAGTAAAATAGCAAAATCGTTAGATTGAATGCGATACAAATCGACAAATCGGTCGGGAAAATCGTTTAACGTACCCGTGAGGTGAGAAAGTAGGTTTCTCATGATTTGTGAACCATAAAGCGTTTGATACGAATGTCCGTTTGTAGGTTGTATGTACATTAGGTGGTAATCTTGAGCGATGTCGAGATTATCCATATCTAGCCCAAGCTTTTGCTCATTGGATAAACCCGATGATCCGTCAGTAAAAGAGGATTGTTTTACATAGCTCTCCATTAGCTTTCGGTCTGAAATATCTTTGTGGCAACCAATCATAAAACGTTTGCCATTGACCGTTTTAGTTATTGCTGTACCTTCAAGCCAGACATATTGACCATTTGTTGTGCGAATGCGGTATTGGATGGTCTCGCGGGATTCGTCTTCTTGAATATGTACGTCTACACGCTCTCGAAATACTTTGCGATCAAGGGGATGAACTAAATCTAACCAACGTTGAAGGCAAGTATGGCCAGAGTCAATGCCAAATCGGGCGTAAAAGGACGGGTTGTAGAAACAGACGTGTTCAGAATCGGCCATGTAAAAGATACCATCAGTCATGACATCAATCATATGGCTGAAATGGTTATCCATTAAGTCGTCGAGTTCAGCACCGGTAAGGCCCGCTTTAGGTATCATGCCAGCATCAATCTCATCCACACTCATTTCTGAAACAAGAGTGATCTTTGGTCGAGGTCTAATACTATTAATGTTTTGCGACATGAACGACTTAACTACCTAACGATTGCAAGAAAATAGAGGTGCATGCGTATAACCTCTATAAATTTGATCTCCATAATTAGATTAATACATGAAATATTTATGAATCTCTACCAATCTGGTGTTATTTGGGTGTGGATGATTAAAAAGTATTAACTGGTGCTCATGTGGTGAACAAAATAGTTGATATTTTACGAATTGATAAGAGGTGTAGTAAGGGAAAGCAAAACGTGTAATTATTCGCTAAGTGTATATTTTCTGATGATCGTTTTTACCGTTCCATCTTGCTTTAGTTGAATCAGTGAACGATTAAATTGAAGAATGAAATCATCTTTATAAGGAAAATTCTCTAGTTGTACATTGGTGAAACCCAAGTAACCAAATTCGCTAGAAACTGATTGTCCGCTAGTGAGTTCCCAGTTGCTTGAAATGTCGCCTTTCTGAACCAACTGCTTTACTTCCCACAACACGGACAGCCTATCGTTAACGTAGCAATCAGTCCGTTGTTTATACAGGTTCAATATGTTGGCTCTGTTTCCCTTTGCTGACTCTACACTGATGTCGCCCTGATTGACCGCTTGCCAGAAATCGTCTCCGCCTAAAGCGAATGATTCGTTAACACCGATCTTTAGCCCTTTGTATCCCGTAGGCCAGTTAGATAATTCGCGTCCTTCTTCATGGCCTTTATTGCAAAATACGGCCACTTCTTCGGCGAGAATAGGTTCAGAGTAAGGCGCAATATAGGGGCGCTGATTTGCATAATAATAGGGTGGGAATAGTGCGAACCCTTTGCCGACTTCAAGCATCTTCAGGCCACGTTTCCATGGCATTAAAACAATATTCACACGATAGTCGGGCATTTTCTTAAACGCGGCTCTTAAAATGTCAACGTACACGCCTTTGGCTTCACCATCGAGATCATAGCTATAGGGAGCATAATCGTTATCACCGTAGATGGTAACGGAAGTAGGGGAATGGTAAGCCATGCTTGATGCTGCAAAACAGCTAAGCGCCACGTAAAGCCATCTCAAACGGAATCACCTTGAAGCAAATGAGTACTTATCGTTAACTTTAGTTTATTTATCACCGCATTGAGATTAGACTCTCATTTTTGTGAGTGAATCGACCCAAGGTGCGCTATGAGCCAAGAATATGAACAAGGCGAAGAAATAGAGATCGAAGCAATTGGTATTGAGGTATCAGTACAACCAATTGAACTCTATAAAGTGTTTAAAATCGCTAATTTGGTTGGCGGCGGTGGTGAAGCCAAACACATCATTTCGGAAGGGTACGTGGCCGTCAATGGTGAATTAGAAACACGTAAGCGCCGCAAAATGTATGACGGTGACTTTTTCGAATTTAACCAAGAATATTACGTTGTCGTGTGTGATGCACCGGTTATCGAACCTGAAGAAAAAGTAACTAAGCCAGCAGCGCCAACACCGAAGAAACAGAAGAAAGCATCCAAGCCTAAGCCTTCCTCTAAGTCGAAAAAAACCAAAACGAATGACAAAGAGCAAAACAAACCGAAACCCCAGAAAAATAGTAATGGGCGAGGCTCGATAGATTTCTTTTAAATGAGTGACAAAAGGGAAGCGTTGGCTTCCCTTTTTTACATCTGCGATAAAGACTTACAACTTTTTGAAGAATGTAAAAAACGTAAATAGCGGATGACATGGTTACAAATCTAAATGATAATGCATTGCATTTGTAATTATGGAGTCTAACAATGAAAATGACAGCAGTTGCGCTAGCGACAACATTATTCGCCTTTGGTGCTCACGCGAAAATGGTAGAAATAGAACACGCACAGGGAACAACGAAACTAGAATCTAACCCAGAGCGTGTGGTCGTTATTGGTTTAGGTGCGCTAGATACTGTCAAAGCATTTGGTATTGAGCCAGTTGCGGTTTCAACTGTTAGCATGTTCCCTGATTACCTATCTGAATACCGTGACTACAAATTTGTTTCTGCTGGTAGCCTGCATGAACCTGATTTTGAAACCATCTACACGCAAAAACCAGATCTGATCATTATTGGTACGCGCGCAGCGGCGAAATACAAAGAGCTGTCTGAAATTGCTCCAACGATCGTGTACGCATCAGATGCTCAAAAAGGTTACTGGGCAAGCACTCAAGAGCAGTGGCGTAATCTGGGCGAAGTATTCGAGAAGCAAGATTTTGTAGAGAAGAAAATCGAACAGCTTGATAGCGAATTTAAAGCGATCAGTAAGAGCAACCAAGATAACAATGTTGATGCACTGACTGTAATGAGTGCTGGTGGCAATATTACGACGTTTGGTACGCAATCTCGCTTCTCTGCGATTTACAAAGACTTTGGTTTTAAAGAAGCGGTAGAAGGCATCAAAGAGAGCCGCCACGGTGACCTTGTGTCTTACGAATTCATCCGTGAGAAGAACCCAAGCACACTACTTATCATCGACAAAGATGTGCTTATTAACAAAGGTAAGCCGAGCACAGTTAAACGTGATTTTGAAAACGACCTTGTAAAAGCGACAGATGCTTACCAAAACAAGAAAATGGCTTACTTAGACATTAACGCTTGGTACCTATCTATTTCTGGTATGCGTGCAACTGAACAAATGATCTCTGACGTTAAGTCAGCATCAGCCTTGAACTAGACAAAATATAATAAAAAGAATAAATAAGCCTCAAGCAGACAATGCTTGAGGCTTTTGTACTAAGAGGCATAGAGTGAAAAAATTGTTACTGACGTTGATTATTCTGAGTATCGCGTCATTGTTTGTTGGTGTAGGGCAGCTGAGTTTCTCGTCTCTCATTGAAGGGGATGAACCCAGTTGGCACCTGATGTACACAAGCCGAATTCCGAGATTAGTTGCTGTATTACTTGCGGGGGCAGGTCTGAGTATTGCTGGCCTTATCATGCAGCAAATTAGCCAAAACCGATTTGCATCGCCATCGACATCAGGCACGATTGAATGTGCAATGTTTGGTTATGTTATAAGCTTGGTCCTATTCGGAAGTGAGCAACTTTGGCTTATCTTTGCTTCTGCAATGGGCGGAACGCTACTGTTCGTTCAATTTATTAATCGTATTCAATTTAAGAACGCCATCTTTGTACCACTCATAGGCATTATCTTTGGTAATGTCGTTGACTCGTTAGCGACATTCGTTGCTTACAAATATGACGCCTTACAAAACCTATCAAGTTGGACGGTCGCTAATTTCGCCAATTTGTTACAGGGTGACTACGAGCTACTCTACATCGCGATCCCAGTTGCAATCTTTAGTTATCTATACGCGGCGCGCATTTCTGCGGTCGGTTTAGGTAAAGACTTCGCAACTAATTTAGGTTTGAACTATCAACAAGTGCTTATCATTGGTGTGTTGCTCGTTTCTGTTATGTCGGCATCGGTTGTAATGATCGTTGGTATGCTTCCATTCCTTGGCTTAATTGTTCCTAACTTAGTTAGCCGCTTCTTTGGCGATAACCTAAGAAAAAATATCCCTATCACCGCCATTCTCGGTGCGCTTATCGTACTTTGCTGCGACCTTGCCGGGCGTTTGATAATTTTCCCTTATGAGATCCCGATTTCAACCATTATCAGCATCTTAGGTGGTTCGGTGTTTATCTTCTTTATTTTAAAAGGGCAGAAAAATGCAGGATAAAACGAAGCTAATTCTGCTTGCCGTCATCGCGGTTGTGTTTGCTGGGCTGTTTATTGGTATTGGCTTAAATGCCGATAACTATCAGTACTTCCTATCAAGACGCGTACCAAAAGTGTTGGCGATGGTGATCGCTGGTATTGCGATTGGTCAATCAGCGTTGGTGTTTCAAACCATCACACACAACCGGATTCTAACGCCAAGTATTATGGGTTTTGACTCGCTATACATGTTCACACAGGTGTTAGTGGTTGTGATCTTTGGAGGAATGAGTGCGTTTGCTCTTAATGCCTACTTGAACTTCAGCCTGTCCGTTGTGGTTATGCTCGGTTTCTCCCTGCTATTGTTCAGCTTTTACTTTAGAGGTGAGCGCCAAAACCTCATGGTGTTGTTGTTGTTAGGTGTGATTCTTGGTCAGCTGTTTGGAAGCGTTTCATCATTTTTCATTATGCTGCTGGATCCAAACGATTTCGCGTCAGTTCAAGCAAACATGTTTGCCAGCTTTAACAATGTCAAAGTTGAACTTGTCTACTACTGCGCGCCACTACTTATCGGCATTAGTCTTTTACTGTTTCGCCTTCATCGCGTGTTAGATGTATTTTGGTTGGATAAAGACAATGCAACCAGCTTAGGTGTTGATGTTAAGCGTGTGACCCTTCAAGTCTTGGTTCTTAGTGCGGCATTGATTGCTATCTCAACAGCGTTGATTGGCCCAATCATGTTCTTTGGCCTGTTGGTGACTAACCTAGCAAGAGAGATGTTCAAGTCTTTTCACCATAATGTATTGCTTGCTGGTGTGTCACTTTTGTCTGTTGCGTCACTTTTAAGTGGACAGTGGATTGTCGAAAACCTATTTGGATTCTCGACGACAATCAGTGTTGTTATCAACTTCATTGGCGGTATTTACTTCTTAAACATGTTGCTGCGCAACAAAATAGTCTAGGTTCATTATGATTTCGTTAAAAAGTCTGACTAAGGTATTTGGTCAATCAAAAGTGGTCGACAGCGCGAGCGCAGAGTTTGAGAAAGGGAAGGTGACGTCAATTATCGGCCCAAATGGTGCGGGTAAGAGTACGTTACTTTCAATGGCAAGCCGCCTAGTAGCAAAAAATGAAGGCGAGGTCTACATCGACTGCAAAGAGCTCAGTGAATGGGACACCAAAGATCTCGCTAAACGCTTAGCGGTGTTGCGTCAAGCGAACAACATCACGATGCGTTTCACAGTGCGCGAAATGATTGCGTTTGGTCGCTTTCCGTATTCACAAGGTAAGCTGACAGATGAAGATAATCAGATCATTAATAAGGCAATTGAGTACCTTGATTTGGTTGAGATTCAGAACAAGTATTTGGATGAATTGAGTGGAGGTCAGCGTCAGCTTTCATTTATTGCTATGGTTATGGCTCAAGATACGGATTATGTTTTCTTAGATGAGCCACTAAACAATCTAGATATTAAACACTCGCTGCAAATCATGCGAAATGTTGGTCGTCTCGCTCACGAAATGGGTAAAGCGGTGGTGGTTGTGATTCACGACATTAACTTCGCTGCGTGTTACTCAGATACCATCATTGCGCTTAAAAAAGGCCAGATTGTCGCTCATGGTAAAGTGAGTGAGGTTATTCAAGCTGATGTTTTAGAAAGCATCTACGAGACGCCTTTCAATATTATTGAGGTCGATGGCAAACGGATGTGTACTTACTACTAAGCAAAACAACAAACCCCATATTGCATGGGGCTTGTTTCGTTTTGTGCAGAAGAACCAGAGCTTAAGAGATCGCTAGCTCAAGGATCTTACGGCTTTGCTCTAGACTAATTGCTTGATGCTCACCTAGAGCAACCATACCGTGTTGTTCTAGTTGATTCACAACTGCGTCTACCGCTTCGGCTTTGCTCGTCTCGTACTCGTCAAACTTAGTTGATACACCTAAAGAGTTGTAGAATTCTTCGATAGCAACAATAGTCTCTTCAGCAAGTGTTGCTGACTCAGCTAAACCAAATACGTTTTTGCCCATTTGCTCAAGTTTCGCTTTCTTCGTTTCGAACTGATTACGAAGCAGTGATGGTTGAACGATCGCAAGTGAGCGTGCATGGTCTACGCCCCATAACGCTGTGAACTCGTGACCAATCATGTGTGTTGCCCAGTCATGAGGAACACCAGAACCGATCAAACCGTTCAGTGCTTGGTTTGCGTTCCACATCAGGTTAGCGCGCCACGCATCATTGTCGCGTTGTTCAAATTGTTCACCTAGCGTTTTAAGGTTTTTCAGTAGCGCTTCTGCGTAGCCGTCTTGCACCATCGCACCATGCTCAAACGTCAGGTATTGCTCACAAACGTGTACCCAAGCATCCACAACACCGTTAATTAGCTGACGCTCTGGCAGTGTTTTCATTACATCCGGGTCCATCACTGCGAATTTTGGTTGAACGTGAGGAGTCATGAACGGAAGTTTGTCGTGAGTCTCTGCTTTAGTAATAACAGCACCCATGTTTGATTCAGAACCCGTCGCAGGTAGGGTTAGAATTGCGCCCAGAGGCACGGCAGACGTTACTTGATGCTTACCAACCATGATGTCCCAACCGTCACCGTCATAGTGTGCAGCAGCTGCGACATATTTAGAACCGTCGATAACCGAACCACCACCAACAGCAAGGATAAAGTCGATCGATTGTTCTTTTACGATAGCGACGGCTTTATCTAGCGTTTCTTTAGTTGGGTTAGGCTCAACACCTGAAAACTCAACCCAAGAGTGGTTGCTAAGTGCGTCTTTAACTTGGTCGTAAACGCCATTCTTCTTGATTGAACCACCGCCGTAGATAACAAGCACTTTTTGATCAGCTGCGATGACTGAAGCGATGCTTTGAATTTGGCCTTGTCCGAAGTTAATTTGTGTAGGGTTTAAATAAGTGAATTGCATAATATGTGAGCCTCTTGCTTCCAGTTGGAATTTGTTTTCGTTGTTAATGTGCATATTAGTATTGACATTGGTACTAATAAAGGTCAATTTCTCCATATCTTTTGCCTATTTCTACAGATGTGTATTTTGGGGTTTCTATGTCCTTAGCTCAGTTAATGCAGCAATACGTCAATTTAAAAGATTTGAGTGACCTTGAAGGCATCACAAAAACAGCCATCAATGGCGTCTATTTTTATCGAAGTAGCGAAGGTAATAGTCGTCAACCATTCGTTTATCAATCTGGTGTGATTGTCTTAGGGCAGGGTTACAAGAATATTTATCTCGGAAATGAGCCAGTACGCTATGGCCCTGATGATTATCTCGTGGTCGGTGTCCCTATGCCTTTGGAATGTGAAGCATTTGTCGAAAACGGTGAACCTCTACTTGGTTTAAGTATTGATATTGACCCTCAGCTGTTACATCGCTTGGTCAATAAGCTAGAAACGATGAACTGCTATAAACCGTGTTCAGATGCATCCACGAGCTCGGGGCTAAAGTCTGTTTCGATGGATGAAGGAATGTTGGATGTCTGCAAACGACTGATGCAAGCTCTGTGCAATCCTGTTGAAAGTATCATTTTGGCTGACAGTTTAATGGAAGAATTGGCGTTTAGAGCTTTGATGAGTCAGGAAGGACATGTGCTATTTGATTTAGCGAGGCACGAAGGCCACTACGCAAGAGTTGCCAAAGCTCTCGACTATTTACATAAAAACTATAAGCAATCAGTCACGGTACAAGTACTCGCTGACCAAGCGAATATGAGTATTTCCGCGTTTCACCAAGCTTTCCGTGGCGTCACCCTCGAATCTCCCATTCAGTATATTAAGAAGGTAAGGCTCAACAAAGCCAAAGAGCTTATTCAACTTGAAGGGGTTAAAGTTGGTGATGCCGCTCGCCTCGTCGGGTACAACAGCACTTCTCAGTTTTCACGCGAATACAAACGTCATTTCAATGAAACACCAAAGGCTAAGGCGATGATCTAACCCGCTTAGATAAAAGAGGAAATTAGGTTTTACAAATTTGCAGTGTTTTTTGAAATTGTTTTGCGCAATACTATTACATAAAGAGAATCATTCTCGCTTTCCCTATAGGAGATCTAGTCAATCTTCTACCATAAGCCTCTTCACTATTTGGTGAAGAGGCTTATTTCTATCACGAGTTGTTACGAGCGCTAGTCAAATTGATAATTCTCTGGCACAACAACAATACCATTATCGGAAATATGGAATCGTTTCGCGTCTTCTAATCTGTTCAAACCAATTTCTGTGTTCGGTGGGATAGAGACATGTTTATCAATGATGCAATTGATAAGTTTACAGCCTTCGCCAACTTCGACCTCATCAAACAAGATGCTATCAACAATGGTTGCGCTGTCATGAATCTGGACAGCGGAAGAGATGATTGAGTGCTGAACGGAACCTCCTGAGTTAACGACGCCATTGGCAATGATAGAGTTAATGAAGATCCCCTCATTACCGGTTGCGGAAGAGACCGTTCGAGCAGGTGGCAATTGTTTCTCGTAGGTACGAATGCCCCAACTGGGTTGATATAAGTTCATCGGTGGGACGGGTTCGAGAAGATCCATATTTGCTTGATAGAACGAATCTATTGTGCCGACATCGCGCCAGTAACAATCTTTTGCAACACGACCTCTATCTGAACAGAAGTTGTAAGCATAAACGCCACGTTCGTCAATCAACTTGGGAATAACGTCTTTACCAAAATCATGCGAGGATAGGGCGTTCTCAGCATCTTCTAACAAGGCTTGGGTGAGAGTTTCTCGCTCAAAAATGTAGATACCCATTGAAACTAGACTTCGGTCATCATTGCCTGGCATCGCCTGAGGATCCGATGGCTTTTCAGTAAAGGTTTCAACCATTCCATTCTCAGAAGTCGAGAGGACACCAAACGAACTGGCCTCATTGCGAGGTATGTCCATTGATGCAATGGTGAGCTTAGCTTCGTTTTGTATATGATCCTTCAGCATTTCGGCATAGTCCATGCGATAGATATGATCACCAGATAGGACA
Organism: Vibrio sp. RE86; assembly: GCF_013114545.1. GTDB lineage: Bacteria > Pseudomonadota > Gammaproteobacteria > Enterobacterales > Vibrionaceae > Vibrio. Next base: position 119,560 of record NZ_VTXI01000016.1, read on the forward strand.
ATCACGTGTTTGGCATCACTGCGTTCCAACAGCCATAAGTTATGGTAGATCGCATCCGCAGTGCCCTCATACCATTTACCGCCGCCTCGCATTTGTGGCGGAACAACCGTAACAAACTCGCCTAGTTCAGGGTTAAATATTGACCATCCATCACGCAGATGTTTTTGCAAAGAGTGAGATTTGTACTGAGTAAGCACTAGGATTTTTCGCAATCCAGAATGTAAGCAGTTGGTGAGAGTGAAATCTATGATGCGGTATTTACCACCAAAAGGTACAGCGGGTTTAGCTCGATCATCAGTTAGGGGGCTTAATCGGGAACCCATGCCGCCAGCAAGTATTATCGTTAATGTATCTTGCATTCTTCTCTCCATGTAAGTGCAATGTAGGGGGATAAAGAAGGAACTACAAGATTTGAGCCATGAAATACGGTAAGTAAAAACAGAGGGTTATACTGATAAGTTTCAGGTTATGTCGTGCTTTGGTGCAGCGCTAAGTGCAACTGCACCAATACTAGGCAATTGAGTGTGATTCGCTAGCAGACATGACCGACACTTGGTTACGCCCCATTGATTTTGATTCATATAGTGCAATATCCGCACGCTTGTAAGTCATTTCAGGTTGCTCGGAGATCTCAGTGATACCAACGCTAACCGTAATATTGAGCTCACTCTCAAGGTGAATCGAAATACGGACACGGTTGAGAACTGTTTCAGCAGTCACTAAATCTGTGTGGGACATGATCACGGCAAACTCTTCACCACCAATTCGAGCGACTAGGTCAGTCTCACGCAGGTGTTTCGTTAAAGAATCCGAAACTGACTTAATCACTGCATCCCCTTGATCGTGTCCATACTTATCATTAATACGTTTAAAATGATCAATGTCTATGAGCGCTAGTGTCGTCTGTTCATTGTTTTTGTATCGTAACGCGCGAGCGGCTTGTGACTGCATCTCTTTGTCGAACTTTCGACGGTTCCACAAAGAAGTCATAGGATCGCGTTCGCTCAATTCCCGCAAGCGGTCTTCAAGTTGTTTACGATGGGAAATATCGACGAATGAAGCAACGTAGAATTGGATTGTGTTTCGCTTGTCTTTGATAGTTTGGATGCGCAGGATTTCTGTGATTAGAGACCCATCACGACGTTTATTGACAACTTCGCCTTCCCATAGCCCTTCACTTTCGAGTTTTCGCCACATGTCCAAGTAAAAGGATTGGTCATGCTTACCTGATGAAAATAGGGAAGGTTGCTTTCCAATAACATCTTCAAGTTCGAACCCACTTACTCGGGTAAATTCTTCATTGACCTGGACAATACGATTGTTCCGATCGGTGATAACCATGGCTGACATACCATTCATAGCTGCTCGGGCGATTTTACTGTCCAAGCTATTTTTCTCATGAGTATAGTTCCAAGTGACAAACGTGAAAGTCAGTAGAATAAGAATAATTGAGACAAAGAAAGCTTGTTGGTAGAGCGCCAGTTTTTCTTCTTTGATAAAGGCTTGAGCATCGTTAAGGCTAGTTTTCATCAACAACGTTACAACACTAAGGTTAGCGCGGTTATACAAATTGGCCTGAGTGTATGAGATCCAGTAGTTGTCCTCTTTTACGGTGCCTGACTCATTTAATTGAATACTGCGCCAAAGTGCTGGGTACTGATTGGCGACGTTGTCCTCTTTATGCTTGTCGACGAGGTGGCCCATGATGTTATCGCCATCGTTTGACATCAGGTAATAACCATCTTGCGTAATGACATTCGGAAGATTGGTCAGGTTTCGCTTATAAGCGAGCCCTTTGTAGATTCTAGGGAGATCTAAGTTAGCGATGAAATAGCCATGTCGTTTTCCATCAAGAACGATCGGATAGATAATACGGTAAGCAGGTACAAGAGGATGGACGATTTCCCCGTTCTCTAACTCAAGATCGATACCAAATGTCCCCATCTGCGCATCTTTAAGGTCTTTTGCATAGGCAAAGTAATCTCGATCGCCTTTGTCTTGAAGTCTATTTCTATCAACAATTTCGACAAAAGCTTGCCCACTGTTAACGCGCACAATCTCCATCCCTTCGGCATCAAGAAACCTAAGCTGAGAGAAGTAACCTTGTGTGCGCGCAATGAGCAACCAAAAATCTTCAAGCGCATCAAGGTTTTCGACAGAAGGCTCTTTTACTGCCTTGATTAGGATATTGTTGTGTGAAAGGTAACGAAGAGACGTAGAAACCTTACTCAGCGACATTTGTAATTCAACTTTGGCATACTCTAGTTTGTTCCTGCTCAGTTGCTCGACATGTTTCTCTGTCTGAACCTCTATTTGTGCCAATTGACTATAAAAATAGAGAAAAGGAACGAAGGCGAGTGCGCATAAAACGAGTAGAGACTGAATAACGAACTTGTAGCTGCGTTTGTGCATTGATGTACTGTAAGCTTATAAGTGATAAAAACCTTACTAACTATACAGACATAACAAGTGATTTACTGTGAGCATGGTTGACTATTAAATCATTAGGAATTTTATGCGATATATTCACATATTATTCTGCTATTCTGGATTATTCAGTGCATCATACGAAAAAAGCACCTCATTCGAGGTGCTTTATTGAATCAAGCGTAAATAGCTAGATTATGATGCTGCGGCAACTTCATTTTTTATTTCATTTTTGTTTTTCAAGAAAGCATAGCTAAGGCCTGTGACCGCTGTGCCTGCTGCGATAGCAACTAGGTACATGAACACAGGTGAAATAGCGTTTGGAATCAGCAAAACAAACAAACCGCCGTGGGGCGCCATTAGGGTGGCACCAAATAGCATTGAAAGAGCACCAGTCAGTGCGCCGCCAGCCATACATGCTGGAATAACACGCATTGGATCTTTCGCTGCAAATGGAATCGCACCTTCAGAGATAAAGCATAGACCAAGTACAAATGATGCTTTACCTGCTTCTTGTTCACTTTTGTCAAACTTGTTACGCGCAACGAAAGTGGCCAAGCCCATTCCCAGTGCTGGAACCATACCCGCAGCCATAATAGCAGCCATCGGTGCATAAGTTTCAGAGGCTAGTAAGCCAACGCCAAATGCGTATGCGGCTTTGTTTACTGGGCCTCCGAGATCGAAGCACATCATAGCTCCAAGTAAAATACCTAATAGTACTGCGCTATCAGAGCCCATGTTATTTAAGAACTCAGTCAGGCCATTCATAATGCCAGAGACAGGGCCACCGACAATGTAGATCATCACCAAACCGGTAAACAGGGTAGCAACAAATGGGATGATCAAAATAGGTTTCAGAGCTTCCATCGATTGAGGTAGCGAAACTTTATCAGCCAAGAATTTAGCCGCGTAACCCGCGATAAAACCTGCTGCGATACCGCCTAAGAAGCCTGCGCCGGTAGAGCTTGCAAGCATACCGCCAACAAGACCGGGTGCAAGACCTGGACGGTCAGCAATAGAAAAGGCAATGTAACCCGCTAAGACAGGGATCATCAACGCAAACGCAGATCCACCACCAATAGTCATTAATGCGGCTGCTAGCGTACCTTCTTCTTTAAAGGCTTCAATGCCAAACACAAACGATAGTGCGATAATCAAACCACCTGCGACCACGACCGGGAGCATGTGTGAAACACCAGTCATTAAGTGTTTGTATGCCCCTTTTTTCTCTTCTGAAGAGTTATTAGAAGACGCGTTACCTGAATGTTGATATACGATTGCTTGAGCAAATGCTTTATCCATCTCATCAGAGGTTTTCTTAAGCGCAGGCCCAGTTTTGGTGCGGTACATTGGCTTACCGTTGAAGCGATCAAGTGGTACTTCAATATCAGCAGCAATGATAACAAGGTCTGCTTCCGCTATTTCTTGATCTGTCAGTTGGTTCTTCGCGCCAACAGAACCTCGCGTTTCGACCTTAATATGATGGCCTCGGCGTTTACCTTCATCTTCCAGTGCTTCTGCCGCCATGAAGGTATGTGCAACACCAGTAGGACACGCGGTAATCGCAACGATCTTCTTGGTTGATACACTTTGAGGGTTTGGTGAGATTTCAGCTTGTGCGGCGTCAGACTCGGTTAGCTCTTTAGCTTGTTCAACGGCAAGTTTAAGAAAGGCGTCGGCATTTTTGCAAACTTGGCTAATTGGCGCGCTGTAGACTTTTTTACCAACAAGTCGGGTAGTATCTACAGCAGTATCGGCTGCGATGATCACAACATCTGCTTGCTCAATGTCAGAAGTGGATAGTATCTGTGTTTCTACAACAGACGATTGGCATTCTATCTTTGCTTGCCAATTAGCAGAAGCAGCAGCTTGTTCAAGTAGGCCTGCAGCGAGAATGCTGTTTGCAACACCGCTAGGGCAGGCAGTAATAATGGCTAGTTTCATAATGGTAACCCTTGTCCTTAGTTCTCGTTATGAGTTGTTGCTAAATCAAGCGGCGTAACTTCAGTTTGCTGCTTGATTGAGTCCAGCTCTTGTTGGCTGGTTAGGCCTACGCCAATTTGGCCAACTGCGAGGGCAGATAAAGCCGTGGCGAAGCGTAATAGATCGGGTTTAGGCATGTCTTGCATATGGCCCCAACATAAACCTGCGACGAGTGTGTCACCTGCACCAACGGTACTAACAACTTGCATGCGTGGTGGTTTTGCGGTCAACCATTGGTTGTCATTCAGCCACATCACACCTTCAGCACCCATTGAAACCACGATGTTCTCAATGCCTTTTGTACTCAACGTTTCTGCCGCAGATTTACACTGAGTTGGTGTTGTTAATGATTCACCGATAAAATCACTCAGCTCTTCATCATTTGGTTTGATTAACCAAGGCTGTGCATCGATACCGGCTTTGAGTGCGGCTTTGCTACTATCAAAAAGAACCTTTTTACCTTTTTGACGAAGCTGCTTAATCCATACAGAACATTGCTGGGGAGAAATACCTTGAGGCAAGCTACCTGCAAAAACAAAGTAGTCGTGGCTCTGTGTAAGCTCGAAAAGGGTCTGTTCGAACTTTTCAATGTCAGCCTGAGTTACTGAGACACCCGGGAAATTGAGGTCGCTAACACGGCCCGATTCTTCCACAAGTTTAACGTTGATTCGCGTGGAGCCTGCAACCTTGATGAATTGGTTATTAACACCGATTTGCTCGAATAACTGATGGAAAAGCTCAGGGTTATCTTGGCCTAAAAAGCCTGTAACTGTGACGTCAGCACCCAAGTCGCTTAATACCTTCGCGACATTTACGCCTTTACCAGCGGCGTGTAAGTTACTGCTTTGAATAAGGTTAACTGTCCCGGCGGTTAATTCTGAAAGGGATCCCGTAAGATCAAGCGCAGGATTGAGTGTAATGGTGACGACTTTATTCGTTTTTAACATGACAGCTCCTTAACCTTCGCCCAGGCCAGATGCAATTGCAGCGCCAATTGATTCAATAGCTTGTGCCGCATCTGGCCCCTCTGCTGTAAACTGGAGTTGATGGCCGTGTTTCACACCTAAAGCGATCACTTTCATTAGGCTTTTTGCGTTGACGGTTTTGCTGTCACCGTCTAAGTTGGCAACGCGAATGTTCGATTCGAACTTCTTAGCTTCTGCTACCAGCATTGCCCCTGGACGAGCGTGCAATCCATGTGCATTTTTAATTTTGAATACCGCACTGTTGTCGCTAGATTGCGTTGTCTCAACTTCTTCGCCTTTCAATAACGCGAGTACTTGTTCTGGGCTAGCGTCGATCAGCGTTTGCTGTTTTTGTTGATACACCAATGTCGTCAGGCGGTTAAGAATTGTGGTATGAGCGCTATTACATGCAGCAAATGCCACGAGAGCTCGAACCTTTTCACCTTCAAATTCGCAATCGTTAGCGGTAGTGACGAAAGAGATGCCAGTGCGTGAAACATCGTTATCGCTACCGACTAACCAGAGCCCTTGACCTAAGTGAGTAGGGGACTTAGTCACTAAATCAGCCACAAACCTTTTACCAGCACAGCCGGTGTTTTTGAGTAAACCACCTGCCACTGCGCTCATCTGAACCATATCACTAGCAGGGAATAGCGTTTGGATTAGCGACGCATCAAAGTCTGCTTCTAACTGAACGTTACCCAGTAATAACGAAATGATTTGTTCTTCGCTTTGCGCTTGACGAAGTGTCTGTTCAACACCATCTGCACTCAGGATCTTGGTTAACTGTTTTAGAATACCTAAGTGCTCGTCTGATTTAGCCGCAATACCTATAGCTACGTAAACGGTATTGCCTTCGCCCCATTCAACGCCATTAGGGAAGTGATGAACGGCAACGCCGGTGGTCTTAACCATTGAACGGGTCTCAGTCGTACCATGCGGGATAGCAATGCCGTTACCAAGAAAAGTAGAGGTTTGATTCTCGCGATTAAGCATCCCTTCTACGTAACCATCTTCAACCAAATTATTATCGGTCAGGCTTTTTGCGATGTTTTTGATCGCTTCGAATTTATCAGCGGCCGTTTGAGAAAGGGTGATATCACTTTTTGCTAATTTAAGCATGGTGCTTCTCCAGCGTGTCTATCGGTTTTTGCTGAACAACTGAATCGATTCAGCAAAAAGGTAAAATTTTATGGTTCAGCAGTTAAGCATTGACCAACGTGTATAAATCGAATACGTAAGTTGGTCAATGAGTGATCTTAGTCACTTATAATCTGCTGCTGAATCAATTCAGCTTTTATACTGAATCGTTTCAGCGTATAATTCAATACAGTAAAAGATCATTACTGACGTATTATGATCCAGCGCACAGAACAAAGGTTATTGATATGACTCTGGATGAAATTGCCAAACTCGCAGGGGTGTCTAAAACCACCGCGAGCTATGTGATTAATGGTAAAGCTCAAAAATACAGAATCAGTGAGAAAACACAAAGAAAGGTAATGGCGGTTGTTGATGAGCATAACTATCGCCCAGACCTTGCAGCAAGTACGTTACGTGCAGGCCAGAGTCGCTCATTTGGCCTAGTGATTCCTGATTTAGAAAACACCAGTTACGCTCGACTAGCAAAATTATTGGAGCAGAACTCGCGCTCAGCAGGGTACCAAATCTTGATTGCGTGTTCTGATGATGATCCAGATACAGAGAAAAGTGTCGTTCAAACATTAGTCAGCCGTAAAGTGGATGCGCTTTTTGTTGCAAGTGTTATCCCCGATGCTAGCGAACATTACTTAGCGCTTCAACAAAGTGGCACACCAGTGATTGCGTTGGACAGACCGTTAGACGATGAACACTTTTGTTGTGTAATCAGCGAGGACTTTGGTGGTGCGTTCGAGCTGACATCTTCAGTTTTAAGTGACACCGTCACAAGTGTAGGGTTAATCGGAGCCTTACCAGAACTGAACATTTCGAAAGAGCGTGAGCTCGGTTTCGCGTCGGCTATCAAAAATAGAAATATCACTCCATTGATAGGCTACGGTGAACATTTTAATCGTGCTGATGGCCAACGTGTGTTGGAGCAATGGTGTGAAGCGGGCACCGTACCTGGTGCAATAGTCACAACATCCTACACTTTGCTTGAGGGCGTACTGGATGTGCTGGTGGAGAAACCTGACCTAGCCAATAAGATGAAAATCGCAACGTTTGGTGATAATCGACTGCTCGATTTCTTGCCCATGAAAATCAACTCGTTGCCTCAGCAGTTTGAGATCATTGCTGACAGTGCGATGGCATTAGCACTCAACGCGGCCGCAAAACGATATCAAACGGGTGTGGAACTCGTTCCCCGAAAAATTATTGTTCGCCGTTAAAACTAAAAAGCCCTACTGGATAAGCAGGGCTTTAATCATATAAACCAAACCAATTAGTATTTAAACAGTTTTACTTGGTTATTCAATTGTTTCGCAATGCTCAGTAGCTCTTCTGATAGCTGACGTGAGCTATCGGCTTGAACCGACATCTGGTCTGAAACATCGTTGGCTAGCTGAATATTCTTACTCACTTCACCTGTTACTGTTCTTTGCTCTGATGCGGCATTTGAGATGTGTGATGCCATATCAGAAATCTCTTGGATAGAGTGTGCAATCTGTTCTAGGGCAGCGGTTGCATTGCTCGCATCATCAACACTTGATTGTGCCAGATCTTGGCTGCGCTGCATGGAGTTTACCGCTTCAACACTGTTCTGTTGTAAGCTCTCAATCATTTCACGAATCTCATTAGTCGAACTGTGAGTACGCTGTGATAGAACACGAACTTCATCGGCAACGACGGCAAAACCACGACCTTGCTCTCCTGCACGTGCTGCTTCAATCGCTGCGTTTAGTGCCAGTAGGTTAGTCTGCTCAGCAATGTCACTGATCGTTGAAAGTATCATATTGATATCTTGAGCATTCTTCTCGAGTTCTCGAATGATGTGAGCTGCGTTTTCAACTTGGGTTGCAAGGCTAGTGATCGACTCTTGGTTACGAATAATCACCTGTTTGCCTTGTTCGCAGTGTTCCGTCGAACCTAGCGCTGAATTAGCAGTCAACTGAGCATTGTTTGCCACTTCTTCTGCGGCAGCTGACATTTCATGCACGGCTGTTGCGATTTGAGACATCTCATTGAGCTGTACAGCAAGGCCATCACTAGTCTGGCGAGCAACATCGGTACTGATTCGAGATTGGTTATCCAAATCGCTTGAAGAACGGGCAATGTCTTGAACGATTTGCTGTAACTTGCCAATAAACGCATTCACGTGAGTTGCAAGCTGACCAATTTCATCTTTTGTTTCAACCTTGATGCGTTGGGTCAGATCACCGTCACCTTTAGATAGCGCTTCCATTGAATTGCTTAGCGTCTGAAGTGGTGCTAATGCACGCTGAATAAAGAAAAGGGCAATACATGCAATAACAAGTGTCTGGATAAGCCCCATGATAGCGGCTTGACGCAAAACGGCGCGGAATGAAGCAAAAGCGTTTTGTTTATCTATAACGACAGTGAAGTACCAATCCGTGTTTGGAACACGGCGAGCAGAGACAAACGCTTCGCTACCAGCTACTTCTAATTCAGTGATTTCTTGGCTTTGAGCTAGACCTTGAATCAACCCAGGATTAAGGGTGTCTGAGATACGGCTAATTGGCTTAAGTGCAAGCGAAGTATCTTTATGGGCGACGATTTTACCATTGCTATTGGTAAGGAAAGCGTATACGCCAGTTTCATCCAAGTTAACAATATCGTCGACTAAGGACGTAATGTTCATATCAGCACCAATAACACCGCTGTATCCATTAGTGTTGAAAGGCGTTGCAATAGTGACAACAAGGTCATTGGTCGCGACGTCCACATATGGTTCAGTAATGTAGAACGAACCCTTGGCCATGGTGTTCTTGTACCAATCCCGCTGTCTTGGGTCGTAACCTGAAGGTACAGGTAGGTCAACGCCTTGTAAGAAGGTTCCGTCACTTAGACCGGCATAAGCAATCTGGAACTGGCCAGCATTAGTGCTTTGGGTAAAATAACTGGTTGGATTATCAGTGTATGCGAAAGCATCAGTTGCAGCGTTGACGACGTTGATACGACCTTGAATCCATTTATCCATTCCAGAAATATTTGTTTCAAGTAAGGTAGTACCATACTGCTTAATTGAACGGTACGTCTCATCGAGCAATTGACGTCCTGTCATGTAGGTTTGGATAGCAGTCATTACTAAGATAGCTATAACAAACGCGATGGTCAGTTTATTTTTTATTGAAATGGTAGTCATTTCTATCGTTATCCTACGAGTTTGGGTTCATATATATAATATGACATAGGATTCCGTAAATAAACCGTTAGGTGTACCTTGGGTGTGATAAAGGTATAAGTTTCTTGGATAGGATCTGATCGATACAAAAAAGCGGCTGATTTATCTGAATCAACCGCCGATAAATGCGAGAACTAAATTAGTATGCGAAACGGACTGACATTGTAATCTGAGGGCCGTAAAGACCGTTGTTACGTGTTTCGGCAGAAAGAGAAAGTTGTTCTGTTGAGTGGAATCGTACACCAGCATGGAAAACAGAAGAGTCGTCGTTACGACCAATGCGGCCCGTTGCCTCTACTTGGTCGGTCAACCACGCACGAAGACCAATGTTAAACTCGGCCTGAGTATTCTCATCGCCGCCAGCCTCGTCTGTGAGCTTTACTCGGTGGAGTAGTAGTTGGCCAAACACGTCTACAAATTGGTTAACAGGACCGTTGAAACCGATGCCACCAGCAATGTCGTAGTCACTATCGAACTGAGAGTCGAAACGTGCAATAAAGTGTGAGTTATCGGTAAATAGAGTACTAAATTCTACACCGCTCATTTCAGGGCCAATGGCAGTGCGCACTTCAAAGTAGTTATAGTTAAAGTTGTTTGCTTGCGCGATTCCAGTCATGCCTACAAATGCTAAGGCACTGGCCAAGATAATCTTTTTCAAAGGTAGTCTCCGACTAACACAAAATGTAATTATAAAAATGGCTTGCAATAAGCAAGCCAAATAATAACTCAATCGGGAGACTAATTCAGGGGAATTATAGGATTTGTAGACGATCTACTTCAATTTCCGGTGTGTTTCCACCTTCATACTCACCAAATAGACGAAGTTTCGTCGTATGATCAATTGGCTGCGTCATATTAATGTCGTCATCCAACTCAACTTGGATTTCTCCTTTACCATCTGAAAAGATAAATGTATCGCCCTTAACTTGGCGAAGTAGGTGGCCTTCAACAACTACATTCTTCTCTGTAAACATGCCAGTGTCAGCAAGTAATGAATCTACGGTTTCTATTTCGACTGGTCCTGTGTATTGAACGCCTGCACCTTTCTCTTTGTGGCCGTCTTTAGCAAGAGCAAATGTCGGAGCAAGAATCAGTGTTGCAGCAGTAGCTAAAATGAGTTTTTTCATCGTAATGTCCTTTGTGTTTTATCAGGCAGTGTTTGTTTGATGTGGCTATTAAAGCAAAGTGAACTTGAATCGATGCTGAGCAGTGAGTTCATATTCAATTCATATTATTGAGATAACCACACAAAAGCCGTTATCATGGGGTAAGAACGCACATTTCTATCGAGAAAAACTAAATGCAATCAACATCTAAAGCGCTTATGGTTCAGGGAACGACGTCTGATGCCGGTAAAAGTGTTCTAGTGGCAGGTTTATGCCGTGTTTTAGCCAGGAAAGGCATCAACGTTGCCCCGTTTAAGCCGCAGAATATGGCGCTTAATAGTGCTGTAACTCCTGATGGAGGAGAAATTGGCCGCGCCCAAGCTGTCCAAGCGTTAGCCTGTAATATTGAGTCGAGTGTGCACATGAACCCAGTGTTGCTCAAACCTCATACAGATATGGGGGCTCAAGTTATTTTCCAAGGTAAAGCGACATCCACTGTTGATGCTATTGGTTACCAAAGCTATAAAAAGTTAGCGATGCCAATCGTACTTGATTCGTTCGAAAAACTTCAGAGTGACTTCCAAACAGTATTGATCGAAGGGGCGGGCAGCCCTGCAGAGATTAACCTTCGAGAAAATGACATTGCCAATATGGGCTTTGCTGAAGAAGCCGATGTTCCAGTGATCATTGTGGCAGATATTGATAGAGGGGGCGTGTTTGCTCATCTCTACGGTACATTGGCGCTATTGTCTGAAAGTGAACAAGCGCGAGTTAAAGGGTTTGTTATCAATCGATTCCGTGGGGATATCTCGCTTCTGCAATCAGGTCTGGATTGGCTTGAAGAGAAAACGGGAAAGTCCGTCATTGGTGTGTTGCCTTACCTTCATGGATTCGATTTAGAAGCGGAAGATGCTATCAATGCTGAGCAGGTGAAAAGCGATAAGATAAAGCTAAAAGTTGCTGTTCCTGTATTCCCTCGAATTAGTAACCATACTGATTTCGATGCCCTCCGTGTTAACCCTGATGTGGATCTCACTTATATCGGAAATGGCGAGCGAATCACTCATGCTGATTTAATCATTTTACCTGGCACAAAATCAGTAAGAAGTGATCTCGACTACTTGCGTAGCCAAGGCTGGGATAGAGATATTCAGCGTCACATCCGATTGGGCGGCAAAGTAATGGGCATTTGTGGTGGCTTCCAAATGCTAGGCGAGCAGATTCACGATCCTCTTGGAATAGAGAGTCAAGCAGGCTCGACAATGGGTTTAGGTTATTTAAAAGGGATCACTGAGTTACAAGCGCAAAAGACTCTGACGAATGTTGCCGGTACGCTTAATCTAAACGGAGACGATGTCAGCGTCAGCGGCTACGAAATACATTCAGGCACGACCCAAGTTACAGGCAAAACGGCGGTTAAGTTGGAAACAGGCCTGTCTGATGGGGCAATTAGTGACTGTAATCAAGTGTTTGGCACGTATTTACATGGTATCTTCGACAACTCAAAAGCAGTCTCAGAAATTTGCCGCTGGGCGGGAGTTGAAGAGATTGCCGTTGTTGACCATAAACAAAACCAACAAAAGGCGATCGATCGTATTGCTGATGCTATTGAACAGCATTTAGACCTACCGACCCTTTGGCCTGACTTATACTAAAAACATAATTATGAATTTGATTCGATCGCTCCTTGCTGCTGTTTCGCTTTGTGTCTGTACTTCGATATCGGCACAAGAAAATATCCGAGTGTATGCGGCGTCTTCCATGACCAATGCAGTCAATGAGCTTGTAGAGCAGTTTAAACAAGATCATCCCATTACTGTAACGACCGTCTACGCTGGTAGCTCATCTTTAGCGAGACAAATTGAGCAAGGTGCTCCTATTGACCTTTATATCTCAGCCAATGAAAAGTGGATGGATTATTTGGTTGAAAGCGGCGCTGTTGAACGTGACGCTGTCACCAACATTGCAACCAATAAGTTAGTTGTAGTAGGAACTGAATCCGCAACCCTTGATATCAATGACCCACAGTCTTGGTTGGCTTTACTGGAGGGCAATCGACTAGCAATAGGGCAAACAAATGCAGTCCCAGCAGGGATTTACGCCCAGCAATCTTTAGAAGCACTGGGAGTATGGTCTGCACTTAAAAGCTCACTCGCGCCGACTAAGAACGTCCGTATTGCACTCACGTTGGTAGAGCGACAAGAAACACCACTGGGTATCGTTTATCAAACAGATGCCAAGCTTAGCGATAAAGTGACTCTGATTAGTTCATTACCAGATGAGAGTCACACAGCTATTACTTACCCGATGGCTAGGTTGAATGACAAAGCAAGCACAGCAAGTTTCGCTCAGTTTGTGTTGTCAGAACAGGGACAGAACATTCTTCAAAGCTACGGATTCAGCCAAAACAAAACACAATGATGAACTTACTGACGGAATACGAATATCAAGCATTAATGCTGAGCCTAAAAGTGGCTTTGGTGGCAATTGTCTGGCTGATCCCACTAGGAATTGGCCTTGCTTGGTTATTAGCCCGCAAGCAGTTTTATGGCAAAAGCGTCGTAGATAGTGTTATTCATTTGCCACTTGTTTTACCCCCCGTGGTTGTCGGTTATCTGCTACTCATCTCTATGGGGCGACAAGGTATTTTGGGCCAGTGGTTATATGACCAATTTGGTATCGTGTTTTCATTCAGTTGGAAAGGCGCGGTGTTAGCGTGCATCGTCGTTGCATTGCCGTTAATGGTTCGTTCTATACGACTGAGCTTGGAGTCGGTCGATCGCAAGTTAGAGCAAGCCGCAGCGACCCTGGGAGCTTCATCAATCAAGATCTTTTTTACCATTACGCTCCCTTTGACGATCCCTGGGATCATAACAGGTACGATGCTGGCGTTCGCTCGCAGCCTAGGTGAATTCGGTGCGACGATAAGTTTTGTGTCAAATATTCCAGGTGAGACCCAGACCATTCCTTTAGCCATGTATAACTTCATCGAAACGCCAGGTTCAGAATCAGCCGCGATGCGTTTGTGTTTAATCTCGATCGCCATTGCTCTCGGTTCGTTGGTCGTTTCTGAGTGGTTAAATCGAGTCAGTGCTCGACGACTAGGGGGACACAAATGAGTGAGCTAGTCATCCGATACACACAAACCCTTGGCGAGCTTGAGTTTGATATTGATTTAACACTGCCTGAAAAAGGAATTACTGCCGTTTTCGGGCGTTCTGGTGCGGGTAAAACCTCGCTTATTAATGTCGTAGCGGGATTAAAGCAGCCGAATAGTGGCTTGGTTCAAGTGAATGGTGTGACCTTATTTGATTCTGACCATGGCGTGAACATTCCTGTACATAAACGCAATGTCGGCTATGTATTTCAAGATGCAAGGCTGTTCCCGCATTATAAGGTGAAGAACAACCTCACTTACGGGGTGAAGAGTACCGATAGTGTGCATTTTCATCGCATCGTCACTTTACTCGCACTAGAAAACCTACTTGAACGATACCCGAATCAACTATCAGGTGGAGAAAAGCAACGTGTAGCGATAGGGCGAGCACTTCTATCAAAACCAAGTATATTACTGATGGATGAACCTTTGGCGTCACTAGACTTGCCACGTAAGCGAGAAGTGATGCCGTTTTTGGAGCAACTCGCATCTGAGGTGGAAATCCCGATTATCTATGTCTCTCATAGCTTAAATGAAGTGTTGAGGCTCGCGAATAACTTAGTGGTTATAGAGAAAGGCACTGTCGCCGTTTCGGGGCCTATTGAAGAGGTATGGGGTTCGAGTGCAATGCGACCATGGCAATCGTTCTCAGAGCAAAGTTCACTATTCGAAGGGACGTTAATCGAGCACAATACCGATTATGCACTGTCACTTGTAGAACTGGATGAGGGCATTCGCCTTTGGGTACAAAAAATCGATGGGGAACTTGGGGCACCAGTTAGGCTACAAGTTAGGGCCAATGATGTATCCATTATGCTTGATGAACCAAAGAGAACATCCATTCGAAATATTCTACAAGGCAAGATTACGGATATAGAGACTCAATCTCACGGCAGCGATCGACAAAGTGTTTCAGTCAAAGTAGCGCTTTCAAATAGTTGTTTGCTCAGTGCAACGATAACGGCTTGGGCGAGAGATGAACTTGACCTTCAAATAGGAATGTCGGTTTATGTGCAAATCAAAGGCGTGAGTGTGACGCAAAAAGATATTGTGTTGTCGCATTAAAAAACGCCGCAAAGTGCGGCGTTTGTATCAATCAAAGTTTCAATTACTTAGCAAATACGTCAGTAAAATCACGCTTTAGGATTGGGTCGCGGCGTGCTTTCTTAATCTGCTTAACCATGTCTTTAACACAATTGTGTAGAACTTGATCAAGTAGTGACGCACGGTACTCTTCTTTTTGCTCGTCAGTCATATCTTTTGGAAGATCAAGCGTTGGGAACTCTTCCATCACGTTGATACCAGCAAAACCTTGGCTTACTGAAATTAGAGCGTGGAACTGCTCAAAGTTATCCAATACGTTTTGCGCGCTGTTTGGTAGTTCGTTCCAAGCTTCACGGACTGCTTCTTCAGACACTTCATGGATTGACGTTACCATGTAGTGCATCGCTTCAGGAACGCCGTCGAATTCAATAACTTGACGCAGTTCTGCTGAAACTTCTGCTAAGTCTACTTTTGGTTGTTCTGTTTGATTAACGTCAGACATGTCTATGTTCTCTTAAATGTGTGTATAACCGCGCTATCGTAAAAAATTAACGCCAAATGTCAACCTTCAATGGTGGAATCGCAAATAGTATAGTATTTTTAGGTTAAGCATGTGATTTCTTATGTTTTTTCAAATCAGCACGATCAAACGCTTCTTAGCATCAGGTCTGATTCAGAAGTGAGCGTCGAGTAGGGAGAGTAGAGTGGAAATAACCGGTTCTTCAATGAAGATTCTGTTGGTGGATGATGTTCAAATGGAGCGCATCCAACTCGCTATTCGATTAAAGCAGCTCGGCCATACTGTTGAGATGGCCGATTCCGGAGCGAGTGCATTAGAACTCTATCCAGACTTTGAACCCGAACTTATTCTTCTCGATATTTCGATGCCGGATATGAATGGGTTCGAAGTATCCAAAACGATTCGTGGCCGATATCCCGAGTGGGTACCAATTATCTTCCTTAGTAGTCATGATGAGCCTTCTATGATCGCAAGTGCGATTGAAGCGGGTGGAGATGATTACTTGATTAAACCCGTAGATAAAATTGTTCTAAATTCTAAGCTCATCGCCATGCAGCGCATTGCTTTCATGCGACGTGAGCTAAAACAGAAATCAGCAGCACTCATTAAAGCAAATGAAGAGTTAGAGAAATTAGCGACTGAAGATGGCCTTACTAAAGTAAAAAATCGCCGTTTCATTGACGAAAAACTCAAAGAATTGATTACATGGCATGGCCGTCATCATTTACCTCTTAGTTTAGTTCTGCTTGATGTTGATAGCTTTAAACGCTTTAACGACAACTACGGCCATATAGAGGGCGATAAGTGCTTGGTTTCGCTCGCAGGGCTTCTCAGTGGGCTCTTTGTACGTAGTGGAGAGATTGTGGGTCGCTACGGCGGTGAAGAATTCGTGGTGTTGCTCGGTAACACCGATTTTTCAAAAGCTCAGAATGATGCTTTACGAATCCAATCATCTCTAGAATCGTTAGCGATTCCCCATGAGTTTAGTGATGCTTCAAGATTGGTGACAGTGTCACAGGGTGTGTTGACAGTCCGTCCTTCGGGTAAGGAGGATGCTGAACATTTATATCAGGCCGTCGATAAGCTTCTCTACCAGGCGAAAGTGGCTGGGAGAAACCAATTTATCTCATCAGAAGAGTAATTAGGTGTATTGCCACGATTAATATGATGAAGTAACTTACTTATTATTCGAATGTTATTGGACAGACATGAATGCAATTGATACCTAAATATCGCGGTGTCGCTTTGGTGTTAATTTGGAGTTCCCCTTTATCTGCCTCACAAGGTATCCCTGCGGTTCAAGGTTACCTCGAACAAGCATTTTCAGCCGCCATCGTTTTAACAGATAGCGATGTGTTCACCGTGGGCGTCCATGACTTTGACCCTAACGAGTGGTTTAACTTAGACAATGAGGACATTGGTTCTCAAGATTCAGTGAAACTACGCCAACAAATCGCTGTGTCGACGCTACCTTACACTTTTGAATTGAGCGACGACGAAGCAACACATAAGCATCAAATTTTCACCCGTTTTTCAATTCTTGGTTCAAGGCAAGACTTTGAGATCTTACCCAATGAAGTCCAAGACTATCAGAACGAAATTGTTTTGGGTGCATTCACTGCGTATCGTTATAAATACAAGCTTTCTGATCACTGGACGCTTACTCCGGGGCTCGGTCTGCATCTTCAGTACTTTAAAAACGAACATGAATACCGTAGTGATTTTTCTAATGACATCGTCAAACCTGTCTTTGACAAGGTTATTTTCAACACAGATGCTTGGGCTGCATCGGTAGAGCCTCATGCTGAGCTGAAATACACCAAACCGACAGAATGGGGCAGTTGGCATGTGACGTCGTCATTTCACTATTTTTATGGTGAGGGTTGGGGAGAAGCAAACTATGGCGATGTCGGTAATCCTGAAGGTTGGTATTATGCCAACGGTATAGAGGCCTATTACAACGTTAGTCAGTGGGGACGTTCGATTCAATCGCTTTATTCCAGTTTACGACGTATCGATGTCGGGGGGGATACCATAGGCCTAATGGGTACTCGTCACTATTACGAAGGGTCAGTCGGCTGGCTGATGACACCACCGTTTGAGTCTGATTGGATTGATAATGTGGGGATCGGTCTCAATATCAACTATGGAAGTAATCTGAAAGGCGGGAGTATCGTTCTGTTCTTCAATCAAGCTGAGTAGGCGTGTCCTAAGCTAAGCACACCTTGTTTCGTCCACTTTTCTTCGCTTTGTACAGCGCGTTGTCCGCGGACTTCATGACTTCCGAGACTTTTTTGGTTTCACTGCTGTCGGCAACACCAATACTGATCGTCACATTGACATAATCTTTGGCTTTTTTCGCTCCCCGCTTTTGAGAACCCTCTTTATCGTCCTTTGGACGCGAGTCGTGGTTACGAATCGCCATATCGTAAGACTCAATTGAAGCCCTAAGCAGCTCTAAATGATCTCTCGCATCATCAGCATATTTACCTTTGAACAGGACGGTAAATTCTTCACCACCATAACGGTAGACCTTGGCACGCCCGCCAACGCAAAGCATTTTAGAAGCAACCAGTTTTAAAACATCATCACCGATCTCATGACCATAGGTATCGTTAAATGATTTGAAATGGTCAATGTCCAACATTGCAATGGTATAGCGTCTACCAAGGTGTTTTAAGTCGGATTCTAAGGCAAGACGCCCAGGTATCTCTGTTAATGTATCTTTAAATGCGAGCTCATAGCTTGCAGACAATAAGTAAACAAGCAGTAATATGCCTGCTAGAGAGAACATGGTGCTAGAAATATAGGCAACATGGAAAAAGACAAACGTTGTTGAGGCGAGTAGTGTTGCAGAATAGATAACAACGTCGATGATTCTGTTTTTACTCATCACGCAAATGGCAAAGATAAGCACCATTGCAAGAGAATAGATGACTAAGATGAATGGAAGTCTTGATACCTCTGGTAAAACAAACAGGAACGTTTCGTCAATATTATCAAAGCCCCCATCGTAAAAGTGCATCAAGATAAGATACGACCAGAACACGAACAGTGACAGTGTCACTAAAAAAACGCCAAAAGAGCGTGAGAAAAGGTTGGAATCTTTATAGGAAAACACAAACAACAGCGCAATCGGCAATAGAGCAGATAGTAGAGAGAGCTCAAGGATGGTCGTACCGGATGAAAGAGGTGATTGTAGCCTCTCTTGAATCAACCAATAGGCAAGCAGCAAAGCAGAGGACACCATAGCGATCCGACTTTGTTTGAAAGCATTCGCTAGGACAATTGCCGTGAGAAAAAGCACGAATGGCAGCTTAGTTACCACGCCCAAGTTGGATTGGGTCAAATGAATCACGTTGTTCATGCCAAAGGCGATAAACGTCAACAATAGCAGTGGCAACGCGAGACGAAACCAATTTGTAGTGACGAGAGAAAACGACATGAAACCTAGCCTAAAACGAATAATTTATTGATTGTTATCTCTTTAAGAATACTTTTATTTGATGGATTTCCAAGCTTTTTACTAAACTAATGTATGAAAATTGAAGTCATGAGTAACTTACGAGCAAAATGTGGTGTGGAAGTACTCAACGAGTAGCATCAAAAAGTGGTTTCGCCCATACTAAACTCTGAAACAATTCATAGAGGGAGCTGGATTGTATGCAAATTAGTGTAGATGTACATAACTATATGGAAACACTTGTCGGGCAGGTCTTAGCAAAAGCTAAGTATGTAGAAAACTTCGACAATGAGCAGCTTGCCGATTTAGCGTGTTTAGCACTTAGCCAGCTTAGACCGGTTTATATCCGTCATGACATTGATTTTTTATCTGCGCTGCCTGAAGAGCGTTTAGTGACTCTAAAAGAGTATGCGGAATCAGCGGTCGAAGCAGCGACAGGGATGATCATTGAAGATCGTCGTAGAAATAGACACGACGATGTCCCGGTTGTATTTAGCAAGCAAGTATTCGATGATGATGGTGAACTAGAGTGGTTTGAAACGCCGCTTCTGAATAAAAAACAGAATTAACCAAGGAGTAGTGTGTGGGACTTTTTTCACGTTTGTTTGGTGGTCCAAAGGAAAAGCCTAAAGTTGAAGTAGAGCCAGTTGAGTATAAAGGTTACTTAATCTTTCAAGAGGCTCAAGCTGAAGGTGGACAATTTAGAATTGCAGGGCGCATTACCAAGCAGTTTGGAGAAGAGATGAAAAGTCACCGCTTTATTCGTTCAGATGTCCTACCTAGTGAAAGTGACGCGAACGAGTTCATGTTAAAGAAAGCGCAAATGTTCATCGACCAAATGGGTGACAACATTTTCCAGTAGATGCTGTTCAAATTGACAAACATCATAAATTAGAGAGCCATTAGCCGTTATGCTGATGGCTCTTTTGTTTTATGAAGTAGATATAATACTCTGTTTTTAAAGCGATTTAACCATTCTGGTAAGACCTGTTTTTAGGCTCTTAACTGGTTATGATACTTTGTGCTAGGTAACGGGTGGAATAGCAGTTCAATTCATTACTAATAGTTATATGTAATGATATTTTGTGTTTTTGTTACAAAATACTTGAAGTGTCGGAATTCGTTGGATAAAAAAAGAACAGTCATTATTGCGAATAGTCAAGGAATAGCTAATGCAAATTGGTGTGCCAAAAGAAATACTCGCGGGTGAAACCCGAGTGGCTGCCTCTCCGAAGTCGGTAGAGCAGTTATTAAAACTAGGCTTCGATGTTGCTGTCGAATCAGGTGCGGGGGATCTCGCAAGTTTTGAAAATGCAGCGTTTGAAGATGCCGGTGCTAAAGTTGTCTCAACTGAAGAAGTGTGGCAATCCGATCTTATCTTAAAAGTTAATGCGCCTCTTTATAATGAAGGCAATGACGAAATTGCACTTCTAAAAGAAGGAGCAAGTCTCATCAGTTTCATTTGGCCTGCGCAAAACCCTGAGTTGATGGAAAAACTTTCAAGCAAAAACATCAACGTAATGGCAATGGATGCCGTCCCTCGCATCTCAAGAGCCCAAGCATTAGATGCACTGTCATCAATGGCGAATATTGCAGGTTATCGTGCAGTGGTTGAAGCCGCTCATGAATTTGGTCGTTTCTTCACTGGGCAAATTACGGCGGCAGGTAAAGTGCCACCAGCAAAAGTGCTTGTCGCAGGTGCAGGTGTTGCTGGTCTTGCTGCGATCGGCGCTGCAGGTAGCCTAGGAGCGATTGTTCGTGCATTTGACGTTCGCCCCGAAGTAAAAGAGCAAGTTCAATCGATGGGCGCTGAGTTCTTAGAAGTCGACTTCAAAGAAGACTCAGGGTCGGGAGATGGCTACGCAAAAGAGATGTCTGATGATTTCAATAAGAAAGCGGCTGAGCTATATGCTGAGCAGTCAAAAGACGTTGATATCATTGTAACGACAGCTTTGATTCCCGGACGTCCTGCGCCTAAGCTGATCACCAAAGAGATGGTAGACAGCATGAAAGCGGGCAGTGTGATTGTCGACTTAGCTGCAGCAAATGGTGGTAACTGCGAATATACCGTCGCAGATAAAGTCATCACGACAAAGAACGGCGTTAAAGTGGTTGGCTATACCGATATGGTAGGGCGTCTACCAACGCAATCTTCTCAACTATACGCCACTAACATCGTCAACCTACTTAAATTACTCACCAAAGAAAAAGACGGCAACATTAATATTGATTTTGAAGATGTTGTTCTGCGTGGTGTCACCGTTGTTAAAGAGGGTGAAGTCACGTGGCCAGCACCGCCAATTCAAGTATCTGCACAACCAGAACAAAAAACTGTACAGCCGCAAACGAAACCTGAGCCAAAAGTAGAAGAGCCAACTTCACCAGTCAAGAAGTTCGCTGCACTTGCCGTGGGCGTTGGTTTTTTTGCTTGGATCGCTTCAGTGGCGCCTGCTGCGTTCCTGTCTCACTTTACTGTTTTCTTTCTCGCGTGTGTCGTTGGTTACTACGTCGTCTGGAACGTAACGCATGCTTTGCACACACCGCTTATGTCGGTAACGAATGCTATCTCTGGCATCATTGTTGTTGGTGCTTTGCTCCAAATTGGTCAAGGAAACGGCGTCGTGTCGTTCTTGTCGTTTATTGCAGTGCTAATAGCCAGCATAAACATATTTGGCGGTTTCACCGTAACCAAGCGCATGCTTGAAATGTTTCGTAAAGATTAAGGAGTAACAGGGAATGTCTGCAGGATTAGTACAAGCAGCTTATATTGTTGCTGCGTTTTTCTTTTATTTGAGTTTAAAAGGTCTATCTAAACAAGAATCGGCACGCGCGGGTAACTATTACGGTATTGCGGGTATGGCGATCGCGCTGATCGCGACGATCTTTGGCCCTGATTCACAAGGCCTTGTTTGGATCATTATTGCCATGGTGATCGGTGGTGGTATTGGTATCCACTACGCGAAAAAAGTTGAAATGACCGAAATGCCAGAACTCGTGGCAATTCTTCACAGCTTTGTAGGTATGGCTGCGGTGTTAGTTGGTTACAACAGCTACATCGATGCGCCGGTTATCGCTTCACTTAACCCACAAGAAGCACACGCAGCACACGTAATTCACCTAGTCGAAGTCTTCCTAGGTGTGTTTATTGGTGCTGTTACGTTTACGGGCTCGGTAGTTGCGTTTGGCAAATTGCGTGGCGTAATTTCATCTTCGCCGCTAAGCCTTCCGCATAAACATAAGCTCAACCTTGCTGCAATCGTTGTATCAACACTTCTAATGATTTACTTCGTTAAAGCTGACGGTAGCATGTTTGCACTTATCATCATGACTTTGATTGCATTTGCCTTCGGCTACCACTTGGTTGCGTCAATTGGTGGTGCAGATATGCCAGTTGTTGTTTCAATGCTGAACTCCTACTCGGGTTGGGCAGCAGCAGCGGCAGGTTTCATGCTAGCAAATGACCTACTAATCATCACGGGTGCATTCGTTGGTTCTTCAGGTGCGATTCTTTCCTACATTATGTGTAAAGCAATGAACCGTTCGTTTGTGAGTGTTATTGCTGGTGGTTTTGGTCAAGAAGTTGTTATTTCTGAAGATGTAGAGCAGGGCGAGCACCGCGAAACATCTGCAGAAGAAGTGGCTGAAATGCTTAAAGGTTCTAAGTCGGTGATCATCACTCCTGGATATGGCATGGCAGTAGCTCAAGCACAGTATCCAGTTCATGAAATTACGGAGAAGCTACGTGCACAAGGTGTTGAAGTACGATTTGGTATTCACCCTGTAGCGGGTCGTCTACCTGGGCACATGAACGTACTATTAGCTGAAGCAAAAGTTCCTTATGACATTGTTCTGGAAATGGACGAGATCAATGACGACTTCCCAGAGACAGATACCGTGCTCGTTATTGGTGCAAACGATACCGTAAACCCAGCAGCGCTTGAGGATCCGAATAGCCCGATCGCAGGTATGCCTGTACTGGAAGTGTGGAATGCACAAAACGTCATCGTATTTAAGCGTTCGATGAACACAGGTTATGCCGGAGTGCAAAACCCGTTGTTCTTCAAAGAGAACACACAGATGTTGTTTGGTGATGCGAAAGAGAGCGTGGACGCTATCTCCAAAGCGCTTTAACCTTCTATAAATAAGCCGAGAAGCCAGCATAATTGCTGGCTTCTTTTGTTTCGTGGATACCATTTCTGACATTGATATCACATTTCAATTTTATATTTTTGCGATAATGTTTTACTCTAAATCTAACTTACTGATTTATTGAATTTTTGCATTGATTAGAACAACGATTAAATCGCTCGCTTTATGCTTAACCTTGTTAAGTCCAAATTTGTATGCGGAGTCATTACCTGAACGTATTGACCAATTCGTTGATCTTTTCGATCAAGCTAAAGCAACGGCGTCTTATGATATCCGTAGCCTACAATCTGACTATCCAACTCGACTTCTGACCCCTGAATCTATGTTGCCGCAAACATCTGCATACCCGCTTAAAGATGTTCAGCGACTCTATAATCTCGCTCAAAACTGTACTGGTAAGCTGCCGTTAAGCCCTCTAATTACAGAGCCTTTGGTCTTTACTCGTGCAATGTGTAAGGGCAGTAAGTTAAGTGATAAGTGGTTCGCGCGTAGTGCGTTGGTGCACCCAGGTGGTGGCACGTATGCAAGTCGCTATGTAGGTATATACCCAGAAAGGCAGGACGATCTTCAGCAGTACATGCATATTAAAGAGCGTCCGTTGGCAGAAGATACAACTTTGCTAGGTCGCTTACAGCGTATGGATGAAGATGCTGTCGTTGCACTTATATCTGGTTCTAGCATGTTCATCGAACGGGAAGAGCTTTGGTTACGTCAAAGTGATAGCTACCTAATTTTCCCGGAGAGTATTTGGCGAAAGAACATCGAAACAGCAGGGCTCGCTTTCAGTTTAAGAAGTGAGTCAACGAGTTGTTTTGTTCAGAGGGGTAACCTTTGTTGGGAGGTTGAAGACCATTCCGATATTCTTCGAATCAGTATGGTGGCGTTGGTCATTGCCAACATCCTGCTCGTTCTGGGCTGGTCAGTCTATCGCTGGAATACGAAGCGACAAGAGATGAAAAGTCGCATGCTGATTTTGCAGATCTTAACGCATGAACTTCGCACGCCTATCGCAAGTCTATCCCTTACGGTTGAGGGCTTTAGACGTGAGTTCGAACAGCTTCCCGAGTCGGTATATGATGAATTTCGACGTCTGTGTGAAGACTCAAGACGTTTACGCCAGTTAGCGGAAGCAAGTAAAGATTACCTACAATCAGACAATAAGCCGCTAGCGACCGATTGGGTGCCTTCGGTGCAAGAATGGTTAGAATTTAAGATAGAAGAAGAGTTCGATAATAATGTCGAGTTCGTCATCAATGAAGACATTGCCGCCAAACTTAACGTATATTGGCTAGGCACATGTATTGATAATTTAATACGCAACGCCGTCAAATATGGAGTTGCGCCTGTGGTAGTTGATGTAACAACTGCTAAGCAAAAAATTACGGTTAAAGTGATAGACCAAGGTGAGCTGTCTTCGAAAGATTGGCGACACTTACGCAAACCTTTTGTGAGTAAAAGTGGCCTTGGTCTTGGCTTGACTATCGTTGAATCGATGGTTGGACGCATGGGCGGTAAAATGTCCTTATGCGGTCCACCGACAACGTTTATTTTGGAGATACCTTGTGAAACAGACACTGCTTCTCGTTGAAGATGATAAAAATTTAGCTGATGGTTTACTCGTAAGCCTAGAACAAGCGGGATACGAATGTTTCCATTCAGAAACGATTGCGGACGTAGCGCAATACTGGGATAAAGCGGATCTCGTGATTCTAGATCGCCAATTGCCAGACGGTGATTCTGTTCAACACCTAGTGGAATGGAAGAAAATTAAAGACGTTCCGGTGATTCTATTGACGGCTTTGGTAACCGTTAAAGATAAAGTGGCAGGCTTAGATGCAGGTGCTAACGACTACTTAACGAAACCATTTGCAGAGGCGGAGCTTTTTGCTCGTATTCGTGCACAGCTACGCGCGCCAGAAGGTGAAGCGGGTGACGATACAAAAGTGACAACTGAAGATCTGATCATCGATAAAGCAACTCGCGAAGTACAATTTAAGGGCGAAGCAATCACACTGACACGTACCGAGTTTGATTTGTTACTTTTCTTAGCGAGCAACCTAGGGCGAGTATTTACCCGTGACGAACTGCTTGATCATGTATGGGGTTACAACCATTTCCCAACGACGCGTACAGTTGACACTCACGTACTTCAGCTTCGCCAAAAGCTACCAGGGCTCGAGATAGAAACACTTCGTGGTGTTGGTTACAAAATGAAGGCGTGATGATTAAATCGAGCATTATTGCAGGTGCACTTGTTGTAAGTGCACCACTTTCAGCCAATCAAGTACCATGGTTTGAAAGTAACTCACCCCTGACTCAAGCTCATAAGCATCTACTCAACGATGACTTACCGGGTATGTTCACTGCGCTCGTTGAAGTCTGGCAACGAGAGAAGAACCGATCAATTACGCCTCATCTTAACGAACTATTTTTGCAATCCCTTGAAGTTGATTGCGGAAAAAGCCTCGATAACAAAGCGTTACCTGATTGGATGAATTCGATTACGGTCAAACGTACAGAAATACAAAGTCCTGGCCGAGACTCTTATAGAGCAAGTATCGAGCTTAGTGCAAACAAAGATATTCGCGATATTTCCCTCACTCGTTGGGTTTCTAAATCAATCTCAACTGACAACGAGATGACAGAAATTCCCAGTTTAGGTGAAGATGAAGCCGCTTCTAAGCGTTATGTAAAACGTTACAATCTAAATAGTCGCGTTCAAATGGGGCTATACCGAATTGACGTAACCGCAAAAGATGAAACTTCTTGGAGCTCATGGCTAGTGTTAGGTGACCCCAAAGCAAAAGTGACAGTACGTTGGAACGGTAAAGCGCAATGGAAAGTTGAAAAAAACGCGCTCTTAAACCGCCACTGTCCATTACCCAAACTCGAAACCGCACTTTATGATTATATCGATGGGAACTATGTTCAAGTATGGGGTGAAAGCTATGATGCGGATTACCCAACGTCACTTGGAAGTGTACCAATCGAGACCGGACGCTATGTTCTTGCGGTTTCAATGAATCATCAACGTTGGCAAGGGCCAATTATTGTAGAGCAATCCCAAATAATTAGTAAAACGTATGATGTTTCAGTGGAGGAATAATTCAAGTTAATACACAATAGGTCGATATAAACACATGGAACTGAAAAAGTTTATACCGATATGAAAAATCAAATAAAACTCTTATCGTTGTCTATTGCACTGGCTGCCACTTCTGCATCAGCAGCTAACTATGCAATCGAAGCCCGTGGCGATGCTATGGGTGGTACTGGTGTTGTCTCTGCGAATTTTTTAACTGCTCCTTTCTACAACCCAGCTCTGACCGCAATTTACCGTCGAAATGATGATGTCGGAATGATCACACCAAGTATCGGCTTGTCATACAGCGATGAGCAAATGATGGTTGATGATCTTGATAAAGCTGCAGGCTTAATCGACGATGCCATTGGGGGGGACTTCTCAAATATTGCAGAGCTAGAAAGCACATTAAATGCTCTAGAGGGCGATATTGCCAAATTAGAATTCGGCGGTGTTGTTGCGTTTGCTATTCCAAATAGCTATGTCGCCGCAAATGTTTTTGGTAAAGCGTATGCGGAATCTTTCGCTCAAACCGATATTTATACAGGTGCAAACAGCCAAATCGACCCAGCTTTGAACCCAGCAATTAATGCTGAACTTAGTGCAGTGAACGCTGTTGGCGTTGGTGTTACCGAGGTCGGTATATCTCTAGCTAAATATCAGACATTTTTAGGGCAACATATTTCTTTTGGTATTACACCGAAAATTCAGCGTATCTATACCTATGTATATAGTGCAAACCTAAATAACTACGATATCAAAGATATAAGAGAAAACGGAACGGGAGAAACCATGTTCAATATGGACGCTGGTTTCCTTTGGTTCTACGGCCCATTACGAGTTGGCTTGTCGGCAACTAACCTTGTTTCTCGAGATATTACGACACAAGAGTTAGCAGGTTCCACTGTAGTCTCTAGTATTGATAGTTCACAAACTCGAACATTTGATCCTGTCTCTTATGCATATCAAATGCGACCGCTATACACAGTCGGTGTTGGTTTAATCGGTGACTACGCAGCAATCAGTGTAGACTACGACCTGAATGAAGAAGAACGTTACACCAATTTCGATGACAACACACAAATGTTACGTGTTGGTGGTGAAATCGACATTATGCGCCAATTAAAGCTTCGCGCGGGTTGGAAACGTAACCTCGCTTATGATGATTTAGACGACACGTTAACTGCCGGTATCGGTTTATCGCCACTAAATCTTTTCCAACTTGATATCGGTGCAAGCTATACCAACGAGAACTCTATGGGAGCATACGTTAACTTCTTAACGAGTTACTAAGTAGAGTAGGTGGCACTAGCTTAAAGCGGTAAATCATAATATAGTCGGCTCCTAAATTATTAGGAGCCTTTTTTATGTTTGATGATTTACCACCACTCACACATGAAGAGCAGCAAAAAGCTGTCGAACAAATCCAACAACTAATGTCTGAGGGTATGAGCACTGCACAAGCGATAAAAGTGGTTGCAGAACAGATCAGAGCTGAAGCCACCAATACACAGCAATAGACATTAAATGTCTCCAAGTAAAAGAAGAGCAGGATACTGCTCTTTTTTTGTGCCTGAAAAAACTCACACACTATAACTAATTATTTATCCTTTATGGCCACGAAAATACATTAAATACAAATGTATATACAAATAAAACTAGAAAAACTTTCATTTGTCGCGATTCTGAAAGTGAGCGTTAACTTCTTCTGCTTTTCAATTAACGCATTTAATTTCAATGACTTATCTTGGATTATTGTTTCATGGGTAGCCTAGCATGGAATTAACTTGTAATTAAATTACAAGAATGAAAAATTCATGTGTGAGCGCTTACTGTCTTGTAGTGATTTATTCTTTGGGGTTATGGTGTCACACAACGGTTAAGATCGTGACTACGTATCACAACTTGGTCATTGGGCTATAGTTTCGCTATGAGCGAGTGCTAGATTTGGAGTATTGATACAAACTTGGAACAAATATGAAGGTTGAAATTCATCTTCAAGCAATGAGCTTGTTACTTGTAGTGAGTTCTACGTTGTATGCGGAAGAGCCCACGATAATTGCTCAGTCCATTCCATTGCCAACACTTGAGGTAACAAAGTCTAAGCAGCTTTCTATGCCCCCGATGGTGTTGAATATGTCTTAAACGAATATTTGTCGATTCAGCAAGTGTAAGCATCCTAGTCAAAGGTACGCCGTTAGAGTTATCTCGGGAGTGTCGTGGTGAACACTTGTCGTTTAAACCGGTGAGTCGTTCAGAGAATACGTTGTTTGTAGAAATTATACTGAAGAGTCGTAACTTGAATTTACGCTACACGGCGGGCGCTCATTCATACGCATACAATGATTGGCAAGTTAGAGCCGGTTAAACAGGCTTACATTAAGTGACGGTGTCATGAACTGCGCGACCTAAATACCCACACCATAGTGCGCATTATGTATCTTATGTTAAATGTGGTTTGTTATTAAATAGAGCACGTTGTTGTGCTCTACTCTTTATGGCTGCTTTCGTTGCAAATCTTGGTAGGAATTGAACATAAGGCTATTTTACATAAAATACCTAATAACTAGTTTGATAATCAAAGATTAGCAAACAAGCTCTTAGGATTAACCGCCAGCCAGTTTCACTGTGTGGCCTTTCTTTTCAAGGTGCGCTTTAATCTTGTCTCGTGCATCACCTTGAATCTCGATGGTTCCATCTTTAACAGAGCCACCACAACCACACACTTTCTTAAGTTCCGCAGCTAAAAGCTTTAATGGTGCATCGTCTAGGTCTAAGCCTGTGACGATTGAAACGCCTTTGCCTTTACGTCCTTTAGTTTGACGAATGATACGAACAATTCCGTCGCCTTTTTCACGCTGTGGCTTTTCTTCTTCAGGTTTAATTCGACCTACATCAGTACTGTATACAAGAGTCATATTCGTTATTTCTTCTGTTGCTGTTCTGCTTTTTGTTTAGCGACTAAGTATGCCTCTATATGCTTCTGTATAGCAAGCTTACCGCCCTTAATAAGACGCCCATTAAACATGCAGTACCAGGCATTAGCTTCTCCAGTATCGTTCTTAATGGTAAAACCATTGAAGTTTTCTTGTGCTGGTGAACCTGTACCTTCTGCTTTTTTCTTTCCAGCAAGCGAACTGAACTCTTTAGGATCAATGATCGTTGCGGTATCACAGAACCAATCGATGCTTTTCTTAACGGCAGCCATGCTTCCAGATAACACATGGTTTTTGATTTGAACTTGCCAAACTTCCGTTGAACTTCCAGCGGTTTTGAGGACGAAACCTCTATATGTAGCAGCAGCCATAGCGAACATTATCGTTGTATTAATTTAGTTTAATAATAATTGTAAATCGCTCATTATCAAGTATATTTATTAGGGTTTTATTGGTTATAGTGCGCTAGTATGAGGAAAAATGTTCGTGTCGTCACATGTAGTGACCAACGAAATCGATATTTCGATCGATTTTCTAAAGAGATTAATATTGATGACATAAACGCTCTGATGGATCATCAATACTCGCGTAACTCACTCTTAGCTATGCGAAAAGATTGGAATCTATTTTCCATCTTTTGCCACGTAAAAGGTGTTAAAGCGCTTCCTGCCTCTACGACTGCAGTTCGATTATTCTTGGAAAAAGAATCTAAGAGCCGCAAATATGCCACCATTAAACGTTACGCCGTGACGCTAAGCCTTGTTCATCGAACACTAGGTTGTAATGACCCAACAACCTCGCTATCTGTCCAAACTCTCCTCTCAGACTTACGAGTCGCCAAAAAGAACGATGCATCGGTAACAAATCAGTTCACTAAAGATCATCTAGACGCCCTGTCTTTAAAACTTGAAAGCTCTGCGAAGGTAAGTGATTGTCGAGATTTGGCCATTTATCACCTTATGTTTGAGTGTATGTTGAAGCGTTCTGAGTTAAAGCAGCTTCTGTACTCGGATGTAAACATTACTGGTGACGCCGTCACTATTTCACTAAAAGAACAACACTACTCTCTAGGTTCTCAAGCGTCAGCCTACGTCACTAAGTGGTTAGTACTTAGAGGACAACACGACGGGCCTCTGTTTACCGCGATCGACAGGCACGGTTACCTCAACGACACTCCTCTCGATGACTCTTCAATCTATAGGATTATGCGTTCGGCTAGCGATAAATTACGACTAGACGTTAAGTTTTCAGGGCAGTCATTGCGTGTTGGTGCGGTCAATGAAATGGCTAAGAAAGGAGCCAAAGTTCAAGAGATACAGCGAGCTGGAAGATGGGTAAGTGCAGCGATGCCCTATCACTATATTGGTAATAAGGCTCGCTCTGAAGAAGAAAAAATTGTATTTAAACGCTTTAAGCCTTGGGATTAAAGCGACGAACGTACACAGTTTGCTAAGAAATCAGCGAACTTATGGCCATTATTTTCAAGCATCTTCGGGAACATAGAGATAGGTGTCATACCTGGGAATGTATTCACCTCATTGAGATAGATATCGCCACTCGGCGTTAAGAAGAAATCGATTCTAGACAGGTGACGAAGGCGCATTTGAGTAAAGACCTTGTGCGCACTGTCTTTAATTAACGCTAACTGCTCATCCGTTAAGTTTGATGCTACTACCTCAGTCGTTGAATGACTCGTTGCACTGTATTTTTCTTCGTATGAATAGAAAGCGTCCGCTGGTGCAATCACCTCACCTGGTAGGCTTAAATGCAACTCACCTTCATATTCATAAGCTGCGACCTCTAGTTCTCTAGGTTTAACGGCCTGTTCAACGAGAACTTGGTCTGAATACGTAAACGCATCATCCAGTGCTTTTTGAAGTTGTTCGATATCCGTTACCTTGTAACATCCAACTGAAGAGCCTTGACGGGCAGCTTTGACAAATACGCTTCCCCATTCGTTGAAAGCGTTGGCACTTAACTCAAACGCATTTCGATTGTTCTCTGACAAGAAAATGTAAGGCGTGTTTGGAATGCCTAGAGCGTCGTACCATAGTTTCGACGTGATCTTATTGAAGCTATTGGTACTCGCTTCTGGACCACAACCTAAATATGGTATTCCAGCTAGCTCAAGCATAGACTGAATATCACCAGTTTCACCTGGGAAGCCATGAATACAAGGGACAATAAAGTCTAGTTTCGTTGACTCGGTTTCACTGTTTAGCGTGCCTGAGTTAGTGTCTAAGTAAACCAGTTCATCATTTGTTGTATACCAACCATCTGACTTCATCTCTACGCGGATGACATCAAACCCAGGTGTTAGCGAGAGTTGCGATTGCAAAAAGCCTGCAGAAACAAGTGATACTTCGTGTTCAGACGAACCACCACCGCAAAGAAGAAGAATAGTTGTATTGGTCATTAAGTGATCTTTCCGTGAAACAACAGAGGGATTGGTAAAACCATAATAATAAAAAGCGCTAACAGTTACACGATTTTCACCGGTGAATTACCGCATTACTGTTTGAATGCCTAGAAAATAGGCATAAAAAAAGGGGCTGAGCCCCCTTTTTAAACAATTTTATTAATTCAGCTTGTTAAGCGTTGGGTATTGAGAGTTTTTAATTGCATCAATACTCTTCACGAACGGCTTAAGAGTTTGGAACTCGTTAGGCAATTCGCTGATCGCTTTTTTCGCATCTGTGCGTGTCGCGTAGTCACCGTATAATACTGTGTACCACTTAGTGCCGTTCACGACTTTGTAGTTTTCCCAGATTGGCTGGTTGTCACGTGGAAGCTTGCGTGCGAAGTGGTCCACTTTAGTCTGCGAACCGACAGCGACTACTTGAATAGTGAAGCCGTAGCGTGGATTCATCGCCGTTTGCTTGGCAGTAGGTGGAATGATCGCTACTGCAGGCTTAGCTTGTGGCTGCATCTTAACAACTTGCTTCTCTTGAGTTGGAGACATCTTGACCACGTTGCTTTGAACGTTTTCTTCCGCAATGCCGTTAGTCATTCCTTGTTGTGATACAACAGGTTGTTCAACCTGAGGTGCTTTGTAATCCTCACGATAACTTTCTGAACTCACATCGGTAACGTAATCACTCGACACACACGCAGAAAGCACCACTGACAAGCCAACAATCGCAATTTTTTTCATGAAATCTTCAAAAGCCTTAACTAAATATTACTGTAAATCATGCCGTTAGATAGGCATAGAATCAACCCAACATTTTAATTATATATCAATACACTGTGACACAAGGCACAAACTTCACTACTCCCTCAGTGATCTGCCTAAAACTACATCACAATCGCACAGTATTTTCCCTATAGGTTGGTTACGATTGCTGTAATGTCCGCTTAGGAGAACGCTATGAGTCATCTGAACCACCTATTGAAACCACGTTCTGTTGCTGTCATCGGTGCATCCATGAAGCCTATGCGAGCTGGCAACATCGTGATGAAGAATCTACTTCATGGTGGCTTTGAGGGTGCAATAATGCCGGTAACACCAAAGTACTCTTCTGTGTGTGGTGTACTGGCATACAACTCTATCGACCAGCTCCCTATCGTTCCCGACGTTGCCATCCTTTGTACTCACGCCAAATATAATCAAACGCTATTCCAACAATTAGCTGAGAAGCAGGTTAAGTCGGTTATCGTTCTTTCCGCTGATATGCATTTTGCTAACGAAGATGGTGAGAGTATTCAAGCTGCGTGCTTCGAAATCGCGAAGCAAAATGGTATGCGTATACTCGGCCCTAATAGCTTGGGTTTGATATTACCATGGGTGAACTTTAACGCTTCGTTTTCTCCAGTCACGGCTGAAAAAGGTAAGATCGCATTTATATCTCAATCTGCAGCGATGTGTACCACTATTCTCGATTGGGCGAATGACAAGAACATTGGATTTTCTGCCTTTATCTCATTAGGTAACGCACTCGACATCGACTTTTCAGATCTACTTGATCATCTAAGTACTGATTCTCATACCGAAGCAATACTGTTATATGTCGATACGATTAAAGACGCTCGGCGTTTTATGTCAGCCGCTCGTGCAGCCTCTCGTAACCGGCGAATTCTCGTATTAAAAGGTGGGCGAACTGCTGCAGGGAGAGTCGCAGCCAGAGCCCATACTGGTGGCGATGACACATTAGACATCATTTACGATTCAGCGATAAGACGTACAGGGATGCTGCGAGTAAAGAACTCTCACGAACTATTTGCAGCAGTTGAAACCTTAACTCATTCTGTTCCATTAAGGGGTGAACGCCTTGCGATAATAACCAATGGCGGCGGCCCCGCTATTATGGCTGTTGATACCCTACTCGACCGAGGGGGAAAGCTAGCCGAACTATCAGAGCAATCTCTTGATAAGCTCAGTGCCATTTTGCCCCCGAGTTGGAGCTACAATAACCCAATCGATATGGTTGGCGACGCGGACCATTCACGCTACGTCGATACGCTTAATGCATTAATGGATACTGATTGTGCAGATGCAATATTGATCATGCACAGTCCTTCAGCGGTGGCGCATTCGGAGCAGACAGCACAAGCCGTTGTCGATGCAATTAAAGCTCACCCTAGGCATAAAAGATTTAATATTCTGACTAACTGGTCTGGTGAACTTACCGCAAAGCCAGCGCGTGACATCTTTACGCAATCAGGCATCCCTACGTATCGCACACCGGAAAGTGCGGTTGTCGCATTCATGCACTTAGTTGAGTATCGCCGTAACCAGAAACAGTTAATGGAGACACCAACGACAGCAGAACCGGTTCATATTGCTGAACTAAAAGAGGCCAATAATTGGATTGAAGATAAATTACTGGATAAAAATACAGTATCGCTAGATACCCATCAAATTGGACCTTTTTTGCGCTGTTTCAATTTCAATGTTTTGCCAACCTGGATCGCTTCTGATTCAAGTGAAGCAGTGCACGTTGCAGAACAAATTGGGTACCCGGTGGCGGTCAAACTGAGGTCTCCTGACATAGCGCATAAGTCTGATGTTCAAGGGGTGATGCTCAACTTACGAAATAGTCACGAAGTTGCCAATGCGTCGGACGCGATTCTCGACAGAACGAAACTTTCTTATCCATCAGCACACATCCACGGCTTACTGGTACAAGGTATGGCTAAATTAGCTGGCGGTGAGGAAATACGAATCAAGGTTAAACACGATGAAACGTTTGGCCCGGTTATCTTGTTAGGCCAAGGCGGATCTGAGTGGGATGAATCCATTGACGCCGCATCCGCACTGCCCCCACTAAATATGGCTTTGGCACGGTATCTCATAGTTCGTGCAATAAAAAATGGCAAGATCAGACCCCAAAAACTTCCAGAACCAATGGACATCCATGGTCTGTCTGAGCTACTTGTTCGCATCTCCCAAATGGTGGTTGACTGCCCACAAGTACATGAACTGGATATTCATCCAGTACTCGCTAATGGTTCTAACTTTACCATCATAGACGCGGATTTAATCTTAAAACGATATGAGGGTGATGCTCAGCAGCGGCTTGCTATTCGTCCTTATCCTGTAGAGTACGAGGAACTCATCACGCTCAAAGATGGTGAGGAAGTGTTACTGCGCCCTATTCTTCCTGAGGATGAGCCCGATCACGCTGCTTTTATCAACAACGTTTCTAAAGAGGATCTCTACAAACGATTCTTTAGTGATGTTGGCGAGTTCAATCACGAGGCGTTAGCGAACCTCACTCAAATCGATTATGACCGCGAGATGGCTTTTGTCGCAGTCAGCCAAACACGCAGCGGTTCTCCAATTATTGGCGTATCGAGAGCACTAATTAATCCCGAAAATACCGATGCAGAGTTTGCGATATTGATACGTTCTGATTTAAAAGGGAATGGTCTCGGTAAAGTCTTGATGACCAAGATTATCGAATATTGTCGACATAAGGGTACTGAACAAATGTCAGGTATGACTATGCCTACAAACCGTGGGATGTTGATGCTTGCTCAAAAGCTAGGATTTGAACTTGATGTCCAGTTTGAAGATGGTACAGCAGACATGAGACTGCCTTTGAACGTATAAAATTGGGGAGCACTTTTTGCTCCCCTTACTTTATTTAGACCTTAGCCGATTGTTTCCAATGTTTGATTAGGTATTGGATACACCAAGATTTAGCTTCACCAATCTTATTGCGCTTCCAAGCCAGAATAATATCAATCGGTTGATCGTCCGTATCAGTGATCTGCTTTAACTCACCGCTTTCAATCAGGTCGAGTGCTAGCTGTTTCGGTAAGGTGCCAATGCCCAGCCCGTTTTTTAGCGCATCAACTTTAGCCGCAAAATTCGTCACAGTAAGCCTTGGTTGACGATGAGCAATATTAACGCTGAGTGCGGGTTGTTCGCGAGCAGTGTCAGCTATAGCAATCACACGATATTTTTCACGTGCTTGGTCATCAAAATCGCCACTTCTTTTATGTACATAATGATCGGTTGCCGCAACCCAGATCATATCCATAGTACCGATTTTCTCTGCTTTAACGTCGTGAGGTAATGTGTCCATCTTAGGTGCGATCAATAAATCTGCCCTACCTGAGTTTAGAGCTTCCCAGCAGCCAGCCAATATCTCTTCTTGAAGCTTAATTCGTGTGGAACTGACGTTACCAAGGTCATTGACCAGATTAAAGAAGTTGCTAACTGGGATGATGCCGTCAAATGCGAGTGTAATATCCAGCTCCCATCCATTTGCTAATACACTTGCATCGTTAACTAACTTTTCAGTGGCGGCCAGTATCCCTCGTCCACGTTCTAAAATCAGTTTCCCTGCCTCTGTGAAGTTAGCTTTATGACCTGAGCGATCAAAAATCATGATATCAAGGTCTTGCTCGAGTTTTTGAATCTGATAACTCAGCGAGGATGGTGCGCGATCAAGTTCATTAGCGGCTGCGGCAAAACTACCTCTCCTTTCAATGGCATCCAAAATATGAAGTGCTTCTAATGTTATTGGACTCTGCACAACTCTCTTCCTTATTTATAATTCGCTTTAGTTTAGTGACATGCATCACACTTAATATCTATTAGTTGAACCTTTACAGTTGTTAACAGAATGTTTATCTAACTGTATTGTAAAGAATTTCTCAAGGTTAAGACAATTTTGTTCCTACCGAACGACATAAACGCCAATGCAAACAATAGTAATTATCATTTAGATCCAATAGAATGCCGTCCGTTCAATGAAAAACCTATATGGATTAAAAGGTAATAAATATAATGTATAAGAAATCTCTATTGTCAGCTTCGATTGTTTTAGCGTTGACGTCAACTGCGTATGCCGAAGAGTATGCCCTATTTGATGAAGTGGTGGTATCTGCAACGCGTACAGAGCAGCAGTTGGAAGATGTGGCTGCGTCTGTTTCTGTTGTAACTGAAGAGGACATTGATAAAACGCTCTCAAAAGATTTAGGCGATGTATTTCAATATACCCCTGGCGTTTCTGTAGAAACCGATAGCCGTCACGGTATTCAAGGTATCAACATTCGTGGCTTAGGTGGTAACCGCGTGAATATCCTTGTTGACGGTGTCTCTCAGCCTTCACGTTATGACTCGGGGTACTCTTTCCTACAATCTAGCCGAGTAATGACAGACACGGAGATGTTTAAGTCAGTAGAGATCGTAAAAGGTTCTGCATCAAGCTTATACGGTAGCGACGGCATTGCTGGTATCGCTGCATTCCAAACAAAAGATCCTTCAGACTTTGTATCAGACGAAAAGCAATTAGGTGGTTACGTAAAACTCGGGTACGCATCTGATACGAATGAATTTTCAGAATCTGTGGCATTAGCGAACAAGTTTGGTGATTTAGAAACCTTGGTTGCGTACACACGACGTGACGGCGAAGAAGTGGATAACTTCGGCACACCTGACGAGCAAGATTCATCAAGCGATAACCTGTTAGTAAAAGCCCAGTACCAAATTAACGACGAAAACCGCATCGAACTTGTTGGTGAATATGGTAAAAAGCAAACTGAGACTCAACTAGAAAAGACTGGTCAAACATTTATTTCTGACTTTGGTGGCTTCCCCCCTTCATTCCGCATGGGTTTAGGTAACATCGAGTGGGACGAAAACTATGGTGATGATGAGTCAGAACAAACACGACTTGGCTTTAAACACATCCTTGAAAAAGACATTAGCATTGCCGATAAGCTTGTGTGGGGCGTTGCAGGTATTAAAAAAGATGAAAATGGTAATACTCATCGAAATGGTCAGATCACATCGGTGAGCGCTATGTATCCTGGTTCGCCAACACCTGATGTACCTACTGGTGACGATGCGTTGCGTGCCGAACATAAAGATTACACGTACAACGAGAAAGCAGTTCAATTTGACGTCCAAGCAACTAAATATATTGAGACTGCAAGTGTCCAGCATACTTTGGTATATGGTGCGAACTATCAAACCAAAGATATTGAAAACCGCAATTTGACGCGCAACCTTATCGATAACACAGACAGTACAATTTTCTACCAACCGAATGCAGAAGAAACGCGTTACGGTGCATTTGTTCAAGACGAAATGCTATTACTGGGTGAAGCATTACGTCTAACACCTGGAGTTCGATTCGATAGCTTTGAGACTAAGCCTGATGTCACCACGGAAGGTATAGATCCTACAGTTAGCTATGACAAGCACTCTAGCTCTGCTGTTACTGGTCGTCTAGGTGCCGTTTACGAATTAACTAATGAGCTCAAGACGTTCGGTCAAATTTCTCAAGGCTTTAGAGCGCCTAGCTTCGACGAATTGTACTACTCGTATGATGGTGGTTCATCTTATGAAAACCGCCCTAACCCACAGCTAGAAGCAGAAGAAAGTATCACGTACGAAATTGGATTCCGTCACAATACAGACATCACTTCTTCAGAAATTGCGTTCTACTACAGCGATTTTACAAACTTTATCGACCATAAAGTAGTAGAAGAAGGTGCTACGAGCTCAGATCCAGATGTATACCAATACGTTAACGTTGATGAAGCCGTAATTAAAGGTGTCGAATTTGGTAACACACTGGACGTAAGTGCTGTAACTGGTGCGTTTGATGGTATTACTTCTCGCTTTGCGATTGCTTATACGCAAGGCGAAGATGGTAACGGTAACGCACTTAATTCAATTGAACCATGGAACGCTGTGCTTGGCTTAAACTATGACGCTCCTCAGCAAAACTGGGGTACGAGTATTCAGCTAAGTTACATCGCTAAAAAGTCGAACAGTGATTTGAATCTAGACGGCGACAATGGCGGTACAACCGATCAAGTAGAAAACCCTTCAGCTACAGTTGTTGACCTAACGGCATACTACGTACCAGTGAAAGATCTGACGCTACGTGCGGGGTTGTTTAACGTAACTGATGAGAAGTACTGGGCGTGGAGTGATGTACGAGGTCGCACTGAGCTAGACCTTGATGAATCACAAGCAGGCCGTAATTGGGCAATCACTGCTAAGTACGAGTTCTAAAAACTAACCTAATAATCAAAAAGCCAGCGTAATGCTTAATGCTTGTAAGTTAAGAAGCATTTAATACCTTTTTGAAGGCCTAGTCGCGTAGCGACTGGGCCTTCTTTTTACCGCTCGTGGATAACTTCTATCCCGCC
>NZ_VTXI01000017.1 GCF_013114545.1 Vibrio sp. RE86
ACCTAAATCGATACCTAAAATGTGGATGGTAGACATATGGTTCACCTCGTTTTGAGAGCCTACTCTAAGCGTAGGGCTTGAGAGTGAGGCGGACCATATAATTAGGGTTGATGCCATGCATCAACCCTTTTTCGTTTTCTGATAATGATTACATGTCTTTCAGCAACAAGTTCTCACCTTTACGCTTATTCGGTTTTCTACGTAGAATCAGCGCCAGAATAAGTCCTGCGATAAAGCTCATTCCCACCATGGTGTACATGTAGCGATCACTTTTACGGTAATAGTGATCAGAAAACGCGGTTAATTTGCCAGTTTCAAAGGTAATTCGCACAAAGCCAATTACACCGCCATCTTTTAAAATCGGTTCAACAAGCTGTTGCTTTCCAATACGAGCGGTTTGCAGTGGGGTATCTAGCCCAAGCATTTCACGAACGGATTTGGCTTGATCACTGGCTGCCAGCTTAATGCCTTCAGCATTGTAAATCGTCGCATCGACAACCAAGCTATCTTTTGCTAATTGATTCGTCAGCTTGAGTAGGCGCTCTTGATCTTGCGTTGTGATCATATCAGACGCCGATAAAGACGCTTGAGAGATAAGAATATCAGTGAGTGTCTCTAGCTGGTTGGCTTGAATTCGCTCGTTGCCCTTCGTAATTTTGACACTGTTGATTGCAATGGTCGCAACCATAGCCACTAACAAGATAGTTGCTAGCACTTTCAACGCCATACGAAAAGAAAACAGAGATGAGTCCATTTTTTACCTAAATAGAGGATAATTATACTTTAGAGCATATTGAGACTTGCGTAGGTAAATTGCAATAGGTTAACGTGTTGAGAGATTTTTCAGGAAAGATTGACATGGACACGTTAAAGCCCCTCTCTATTCGTAAACATATCCCTTTAATTAATCGACTGCCAGAAGCACGCTTAGCTACCTCTTTTGATAAAGACAAGGCTAATTGGGTCGTCTATGGCGATTACCTATGCCCTAGCCAATTTGAAGATATCGACTTTTTTGTCGGCTATTACAATGCGGTGGTGGACGTCTGGAAAGTAGGAAACTACGAAGTTGCCTTAATGGCAGGTGAGTTAACCGATCAGCATGAAGAGGTTCTTCAAGCACTAGAGTTAGATTACTCATCGTTAACCGATATGCCAGACCTTTCTAAACCGGGTCTGATTGTGCTTGATATGGATTCAACGGCAATCCAAATCGAGTGTATTGATGAGATCGCAAAACTAGCCGGTGTCGGTGAAGAAGTGGCAGAGGTGACTGAGCGAGCAATGCAAGGTGAGCTTGATTTTGAGCAGAGCTTACGTCAACGAGTCGGTAAACTTGCAGGCGCAGACGAATCTATTTTGAGTTCGGTTCGTCAGGAACTCCCTCTGATGCCAGAGCTGCCAGAGCTCATCGCTACCTTAAAACAATATGGTTGGAAAACAGCCATTGCATCCGGTGGTTTTACCTACTTTTCCGATCATTTAAAACAGTTGTTAGCATTGGATCATGCTCAGTCGAACCAGCTAGAAATTGTTGAAGGTAAATTGACTGGTCAAGTCGTGGGTGAAGTTGTTTCGGCTCAAACCAAAGCTGACATCTTGATTGAGCTGGCTGATAACTATGAGATTGAAGCGCACAATACGATTGCCGTAGGTGATGGCGCTAATGACTTGGTGATGATGGCGGCAGCAGGGTTAGGTATTGCTTACCATGCAAAACCGAAAGTGGAACAAGAAGCGCAAAGTGCGGTCAGATATGCAGGGCTAGGAGGCATTATCTGTGTTTTATCTGCGTTGCTAGCGAAACAAAAACGAGTCAGTTTTAAACCGCAACCGTAATCGATAAAACAAAAGAAGCGAGGAACTATCCTCGCTTTTTTAGCTATGTCGATTTTATTTGGTCAACTCTAACCGTATCAACACTTCTTCAGTGATGTCTGTCAGTTCGCCGTAACCGACGATATTGGAGATCTCTTTTTCTAAACTGCGTGCTTGGTGCAAGCTCACTTGAGTCAGCTCTTCAAGATCTTTACGTACTAAGGCTGTCATGGCATCAAATACTGGTGCGCCACAAATCCTTACCGCATAAAACTCACCCATGGTCTGAGCTCGCTTGATGAAGTGGATTCGCTGTTTCAGGCCCTCGAACTCGCTGCTCAGCTTAGACTCCACAGATTGAATGCGCGTACCAAATTTGGTCACAAACAGGTAGAGCTCATGATATTGGGGTTCTGCGCCTTCAATACGTTTCATTGGTTGAGCGAGTAGCGTATTGCTATAGCCTTTATAAATAGGGGCTAATGAGAAGTTTTGTTCATCGCCCAACTTCGCCAGTACGGTTAAAAAAGGCTTGAGCGGATAGTTAACACCAATCGCTTTTGGTCTTAAGCTAGTGCCTCTCTTTTCTATATAGAGTGGGGAACTGACCATTTTATCCAGCAATATGTCGTGCAAACCTTCGAGAAGTTCGTTGCTCGGCAAGAGCTCTTTTTTAGCCACCAACTTATCTTGGTTATGTTCGATCAAACGGCCAAAGAAGGAGACGGTGCTGCGAATCTTACTCGATTCTTGTATTGCTAATTGTAAGCGCTTGCCCCCTGGACTGACTCGAATAACTTCGTAAGGGACCTCATCGAGAGGGAGCTTTTTATCATACAGTTGAAGCTCTTTAAAATTGATTGAGCAGCTATCACCGGCCTTTAACGCTGTTGGGGTGGCAAGAGCGATACTGGCCCCATGCTTTGAAATATCAAAAGTCACGCCATTCACATTGGTGGCATTCGCGTCGGTTAAAATCAGTGGTGAGCGAAATTGATATCTTGGCTCTCGGCGACGCGACTGTGCATCAAAATAGATACAGGCAGGGTTACTACCTGGATTGCGAGCATGCCTAAATCGATTGAGTTCACTTGCCGCTAGGCGAGGCTTTTCCGTAAATAGGTAGTCTTGGCGACTGTTCGCGTCAGAGATGTCTTGCAATATAGCGCAGTGAGTAAGAGTTTCCGTTTCTAGATTAAGTTCACTGGAGTGAGATGAAAGTCCTTGTCTTTCCTCATCCGAGAGTTCAAATACAGATAGCCTAAATGCTTTCCAGCTGTCCTTTTTAGCGCCGACATGCCAGAAAAGTTGACGTACTTCTCTGGTGGCCTCAGGCATCATCATTGAGAAAAAGAGTGTTTTATCTTTATGTTGATGAGTGAATGAGTAAAGAACGTTACTACTTCCTTTAACACCCTCCGCTGTCAGTTGCGACATTCGTTGCTGATGGAAAAGATTACTCAATGCTTGTTGGTTGCGCTCATCATGCCAATACTGCCAAATAGGGCGATTGTTCTCGGTCATTAAGACAAGCTTTAGTTCATCACCGCTGAAGAAGAGCGGCAGATTACAAGTATGCTTTAGGTAGGTGTGTTCATAGCCGCGAGAACGGGCGCGAATGATCTTATCTTGATTGTCATGACGATTTTTTTGCGCATCGTTTTTCAGCAGCTGCTCAATCACTAATTCTAGAATGTTGCTAGTATCGAGCTTGAGTAAGCGTAGGTATTTGACCGCATCATTTTCATAAGAATCATCAATGCCGACAATACGGTAAGGAATTGGCGCATCAACACCATCGATGTCAAGTTCTTTGCTCAGCTCCACTAATTGTACGTCAATGACCGCACCTAGCTTATAATCAAAGGCCGACGGGACTTTAAATTTGGCACCAGAAGGTGAGATATCGACCGTAACACCATTGATGACTTGTTTATTCGCTAATTGGAGTTCGACTTGAGAGGAGAGTTTGAGGCGGTTCTCTTTGCGTTTTAAGTCGTAACCTAGGGTAATGGGCTCGACGTCTAACCCATTATTCTTGATGGCATTCTCGTCACCAATGGGCTTACCGCGTTGCTGCATAACTCGGAAGTTATTGTGAGTATTACTAAGTGCTTCCCACACTCCTTCTGTATAACTGCCAAACTTTCGAGTGTTCTTGTGGTAGGCGTTAAATGCAACATCATCTAGCCAGTGTTTCACACCATCTAACTCGTAAGAACGGCATTCACCTTTGACTCGGCCGCGAAGGTCGACTGGCTTGGTGCAAGGTGCCATAACGCGGTTTAACTCCATTTTGACTAAGATCTTAGTCGACGGGGGTTCGCCTTCTGTCAGTTGGTTTAGAAGGTAGTCAAAATCATCCGAGTGGTAAGCTGGAATTAATCGCTCTGCTAACGAGAGTATTTCTGGCTGCTGCATATTTTTTTGTTAGAGTATTCCTTACTCTTTATATCGGCCTTGATATAAAGATCTTTAGTGATATGTTACAGCGAATCAAGTTACTTAGTGGTATAAACAGCACCACGGTGCAGTTTGCATCACATTTACAACATTATTAAACCTGAGGTTACATGGCAAAGGCGAAAACGGCGTACGTTTGTAATGATTGTGGCGCGGACTTTCCGCGCTGGCAAGGGCAGTGCAATGCGTGTGGTGCGTGGAATACAATTAGTGAAGTTCGATTGGCTGCTTCTCCCGCGGCGGCTCGCAATGAGCGGTTAAGCGGGTATGCGGGTAACTCAGGTGAAACCCAAGTACAAACCCTATCAGAGATCGACCTGCAAGAGGTTCCTCGCTTCACCAGTGGCTTCAAAGAGTTTGACCGAGTGCTCGGTGGAGGCGTTGTCCCTGGTGCTGCTATCTTGATTGGTGGCAGCCCTGGTGCAGGTAAATCGACCTTGTTATTGCAGACCATGTGTTACCTAGCGTCACAAATGCCGACGCTCTATGTGACAGGTGAAGAGTCGCTGCAACAGGTGGCGATGCGTGCTTCTCGACTTGGATTGCCGAAAGATAACCTGAAAATGCTTTC
Organism: Vibrio sp. RE86; assembly: GCF_013114545.1. GTDB lineage: Bacteria > Pseudomonadota > Gammaproteobacteria > Enterobacterales > Vibrionaceae > Vibrio. Next base: position 4,853 of record NZ_VTXI01000017.1, read on the forward strand.
AGAGACCAATGTCGATCGAATTTGTCAGATTGCTGAGAAAGAACAGCCAAAGATCATGGTGATCGACTCTATTCAGGTTATGCACGTTTCAGATGTTCAGTCTTCCCCGGGCAGCGTGGCTCAGGTACGTGAATCAGCGACGGCTTTGACTCGTTATGCGAAACAAAATAATGTCTCCGTGTTTATCGTTGGTCACGTAACGAAAGATGGCACACTGGCGGGGCCTAAAGTGCTCGAGCATATCATTGACTGTTCAGTGCTGCTGGACGGTGGCACCGATAACCGCTTTAGAACCATGCGCAGTCATAAGAACCGTTTTGGTGCGATCAATGAGCTTGGTGTGTTTGCTATGACAGGTCAGGGCTTACGTGAGGTGAATAACCCGTCCGCTATATTCTTGTCTCGTGGTGAAGAAGAGACATCAGGCAGCTCGGTGATGGTTGTATGGGAAGGTACTCGCCCATTGCTTGTCGAAATTCAGGCGTTGGTCGATTATTCGCAGCTTGCTAACCCTCGCCGCGTGGCTGTCGGTCTTGAACAGAATCGATTGTCTTTGCTTCTTGCAGTTCTTCACAAGCATGGTGGACTGCAGATGGCTGACCAAGACGTATTTGTTAACGTTGTCGGTGGCGTAAAAGTGACAGAGACCAGTGCGGACTTAGCTTTGGTGATGGCACTGCTTTCAAGCTTCCGTGACAGAGCACTTCCGAAAGATGTGGTGGTATTTGGAGAAGTCGGTCTAGCGGGTGAGATACGCCCTGTACCAAGTGGTCAAGAGCGTTTAAATGAAGCGTTTAAACATGGCTTTAAAAAAGCGATTGTTCCAGCTGCCAATATGCCTAAAGGAGGCATTCCTGGTATGCAAATTCATGGCGTGAAGAAGCTGTCAGAAGCGATTCAAGCCTTCGATGAGCTTTAACAATTAGAAAGGGCTGGCATATATGCCTGCCCTTTTAGTATTTAGAGCATATCGACGGCTTTTTCGACCGCTGCAATCAGCTTGTCTACATCATCCATTGTGTTGTAGATGCCAAATGAGATACGCACAGTGCCTTTGACATTGAGTGCATCCATTAATGGGTGAGCACAGTGATGGCCTGCACGAACGGCGATGCCTTGTTGATCGAGTAAGGTCGCAATGTCTTGGTGATGAACGCCATCCATAACAAATGAGATCACAGAAGCATTATCTTGGAAACCAAGGATATCAATATCTTCGATAGCAGTTAGACGTTGAAGTGTTGTGGATACAAGCTGGTGGATATGTTTTTCCACTGCATGTTGATCAAAAGACTGGTACCAATTAATTGCAGTTCCTAGTGCGATCGCGCCTGCTACGTTTGGCGTTCCCGCTTCAAATTTACCTGGTAATTCACTGTAGGTTGTTCCGTCAAACGAGACCTTCTCCACCATTTTGCCACCCCCATGCCAAGGAGGCATCGACTCAAGCAATGCGAGCTTTCCATAGAGCACGCCAATGCCGGCAGGCGCATAAAGTTTGTGTCCCGAGAACACGTAAAAGTCAGCATTGAGTTGGCTGAGATTAACCTGCTCATGAACAATGCCTTGTGCACCATCAACAACAACAACCGCCCCATGCTGGTGGGCGAATTCAATGACTTGTTCAATCGGCTGCCGAGTACCTGTGACATTGGTAATATGAGCCAGTGCGACAATCTTCACTTTGCCAGACATCAGAGATGTAAACGCTTCAAAATCAAACTGGCAATCTGAGGTCATTGGCACTTTGACTACTTTAGCACCTGTTTGCTCGGCAACGATTTGCCAAGGAACAATGTTAGCGTGGTGCTCCATTTCACTGACTAAGATTTCATCGCCAGCTTGTAACGTATTACGAGCATAGGTCTGCGCAATCAGGTTGAGCGCCTCGGTTGCTCCGCGAGTCCAAACAATCTCTTTGGTTGAGTTTGCACCTATGTAGTCAGCCACAGTTTGCCTCGCTGACTCAAATTGGCTGGTCGCTTTCGCGGTTAAGCTGTGGCTACCACGGTGAACATTGGCATTTTGGTGACTGTAGTAGTCAGAAATCGCATCTATAACACAGCGGGGCTTTTGAGTGGTGGCAGCACTGTCTAGATACACCAGACTTTGTCCATTGACTTGCTGATTAAGCGCTGGAAACTGTGCTGTGATACTTGAAATATCAAGCATGCTCATCACCTAGTTTATGGTACTGCAGAGTAGGAATCGTCACCATTGATTCTGCGACCGTCCAAGCGTGCGCTTTACCTGATAGATTGATGATCACTTCCATTGCAAATTCAAGCGCGGTTCCCGGCCCTTGGCTAGTGAGAAGATTGTGATTTACATCGTAAGTGACTCGTTTAACGCGCCACTTTTTCGCGTTAATGTGTGACTCAAAACTTGGGTGGCAAGTCATTAATGCGTCTGGGTAGAGATTATGATGCGCTAACACAAGAGCAGGAGCTGCACAGATAGCGGCAACCAACTTACCTTCATACATTTGTTGACGAACTATCTCGATTAATAAGGTGCTGTCACGAAATGTCTCTGCCCCCTGAACACCGCCAGGCAAAATCACCGCATCAAATTCATCGTCAGCAATATCAACCAGTTTGCAATCTGCAGTGAGCGTTACTCCGCGAGAGGCCTTCATTGTCAGTTGGCCGTCGAAATCAGCACTTGCGACAACAGTCTCATAGCCAGCACGTACCATCATGTCGATGATCGTGATGGCTTCCATCTCTTCTGTGCCAGGAGCAATAGGGACGAGTACTTTTTTGGTCATTGTTGATTCCAACCTTGTTCAATCTGTTTAATCGCGGAAAAGAGGGCGCGGTTTTCTGGGGTACTAATATTGTGAGCTTTCGCTCTCTGCAAGAGAAACCCAGTAATAAAGTCTATCTCGCTTTGACGTTGATGAAAAATATCTTGCTGCATTGAAGACAAGTTCTTTTCGGTTGCCTTTATCACGGAGTAAACCGACGAGTGCAATTGCTCATAAGACGTTTGAATACCTTCTGCGAGCATGACCTCGCTTACTTCTCGGATAATAGTACCCAAAACCTGATTGTACTTGTCGTCAGCCAGTGTGCCATTGGTGACTTGCTCGATCGCTGTAAGAGGGTTAATGGCACAGTTAATCGCAAGCTTGTTCCATAAAGCAGATACGATCTCTGGGTTCCATACCACTTCTGGCAAACTGTGTTGCAGTACTTCTGCTAAGAAGTAGCATTGCTGACCCTTATCATTGTAGCCACCAAGCTGAGTCGTACCTAACCCTGTGTGTGAGACATGGTTGGCCGTTTTTCGGTAAGCACCATGAGTGGTTGTCGCGAGTATGAGTGGATTAGCGGGCAATAGTCGCTTTACCTCTTCTGCAGTACCCATCCCATTGTGCATAAGGGTAATCATACAATCTGGGTCTATTTTATCTGCTAGATGAGACAGAGCATCAACCACTTGAGGCGCTTTTACTGTGACGAGAAGGAGATCTGCAGCGGCAAGCTTCTCTAGGTTATTGCTCTCAAGCTCAATTGAAGCATCGCCATCGAGCTGAATCGTGATTGAAGGCTGAGATTTTCGGGTAAAAACAGCAACAGAATGCCCTGATTTATGCAAGTTAGCTGCCCATAAGGAACCAATAGCACCAAGGCCAAGTATCACAATATTCATGCAAAGCGGAGAGAGTAGAGGATTTGCCAAAAGGATAAGGTTAAACAGGAATAAAGCAAACAAAAATGGCACCCGAAGGTGCCATTTGCAATCTGTTTACTCAGAAGTTTTATTAGAACTTGTAAGTTGCTGCGATGTAGTGTGCTACACCTGAAGTTTTACCTGCGATACCGCCATCAGCTAGACCATACACTTCATCGTACAGTTTTAGACCGTAGCCAAGTGCGAACTGGTCAGTGTGCCAGTATAGGCCGTTGTACATTGCGCCACCGTGAGAAGAGTTCAGTGGAGTGCCTGCAATGTCAGTCTTCTCGATGCCGAATTCGTAATCTAGGTAACCTTGGTATGTGATGAACGAACCGTTTTCGAAGAAGTAGAATGGTTTGAACCAGTTAAGAGACACTTGGTAACCGTTCCAATCTTTTGCGTTCATGTCGTACTTAGCGTAAGCGTTAACACCTACTTTACCGAACCATGGAACCATTACATCAGAGCCAATACCTGTGTAGATATTGTATGTTGGCTTATCTGCTTTCAAAGGCTCATTGTTATCACCTAAGATTGGCTGACCATCTTTCATGTAAGTGTACTCACCACCACCGTTGATTACGATTTGGTTTGCAAAGTACAGCTCTTGAACTGGACCGAAAGACAGGTCTTTACCAGTTAGGCCGTCCAGAGACATACGAGGGTTAATTTTTGCGAAGATGCGGTCAGAGCCACTCTTATCACTACCGTCGTTGTTTAGTACGTTGAAGAAATCGATGTAGCCGTATAGGTCAAAGATTCCCGAACGACCGCCAAATTCCATCTCAATGTAGTCGTGAGATGTTTCACCAGGAAGCTCATCAAACGCACCCATTACGTTAAATTGGAACCATTTGTAGTCATTCTTGTGAGTATCGCCGTCTGTGTAGTCAGCTGCCATTACAGGCGCAGACATTGCTGCTACAACACCAAGAGCTAAAAGTGATTTACGCATAGTGGGACTCTCTATGTATGTTAATTCGTTAAACGTGATATTTGTTTAGTTGCACATTCTGCGCTGTGCTTTGTTGAGGCGAATAATATAGATAAATTTCTCAAAAACCATCTGCAACAAGTGTAAAAAAACATAAAACAGGTGATCTGTATCTCATTAACAATCTAAAGTTTGGAATGTAACGGAACTAAAATCCTGTTGCATGAAATTTGAATGAGGTATCGATTACGCAAGCGGTTGCTATAAATTTTATGCTCATCATGTATTCAACAGATAAGGTGAATGATCGATCTGGAGATAGGTGACGTAAATGTTAATGATGTATTAGGAGATAACATTTATGTCAGAAGTCATGCTCTTTCCATTGAGCTCAGTTGTTCTTCCTGAAGGGAAAATGCGGCTGAGAATATTTGAGCCTAGGTACAAAAGATTAGTCTCTCAAGCGATGAAGTCTGATGGTACGTTCGGAATTTGTCTATTTGATCGAGATGCGGAACAAAAAGGTGGCGATCTTTCAACGATAGGTACTTTGGCGAAAATTACAGACTTTGAACTTCTCGACGATGGCTTACTTGGTATATCTGTGACCGGATTAAAAAAGTTCAAGATAACGAACGTACGTGTGGAACCTGATGGGCTTAGATTTGCTCGTATAGAGTCACTACCAAGTTGGGATGTCGAAAATTTGGAGTATCGTGATACAACGGTCAGCCAGTACCTCGGTAAAGTTTACGAGCAATTCCCTCATGTGGGAGAGCTGTACGATCAAAAGTTTTATGATGATGCTAGTTGGGTGAGTCAACGTTGGTTAGAGATCTTACCCATCTCAAAACGCACATTTGATAACCTAACCGAGCAAACAGATTGTAAAGCTACGCTAGACTTTATAAAGAAAGCTTTGGAAAAGTGATCGCTTTCAGTTTAATAACGTATTACAGAGAACGGACGCAATTGAGGTTACAGTAATGATTACAACAGAGACCCAAAATTTCTCCAAAGAAGATTGGGCGTCATGCATGGAACAGGTTAAATGCCGAGACAAATCAGCGTTCGCCTTGGTATTCCATCATTTCTCTCCTCGTTTAAAGCAGTTCGCCTACAGACATATGGGTAACGAACAAGTAGCCGTAGAAATTGTGCAAGAAGCTTTGGCGACGGTTTGGCAAAAAAGCGTACTGTTTGACAGCAGTAAGAGCTCGCTCTCCACATGGATCTACACGATAGCAAGAAACCTCTGCTTTGATACGTTGAGAAAGCAGAAAGGTAGGGAAGCGCATCTCCATTCTGAAGATATATGGCCAAACGACTATTGCCCGCCTGATATGGTAGAGCACTACTCTCCAGAGACCGACCGTCTCAAAGAGCAAGTCGTTAAATATTTGGACACTCTGCCAGAGGCTCAGAAGAAAGTGGTTAAAGCGGTTTACCTTGAAGATTTACCTCACCAGCAAGTAGCAGACATGTTTGATATTCCTCTCGGAACCGTTAAATCACGTTTGCGCCTAGCAGTTGAAAAGTTAAGAAACACCATAGAGGCAGACAAATTATGAGTTACCATCCACAAACATCCATGCTTCAAGCGTACGCTGAAGGCATTCTGGACGATGTGAGTGCCTTTACTGTCGCTACTCACATTGAGAGCTGCCCCAAGTGTCAGCGATTGGTTAGCCAGTTAGAACAGCAGTGCGGAGATCATTTAGTGAGTAGTGAAGTCGTTATGAATGATGACTTTGACTCTATGCTCAGTGACATACTTGCTCTGGAACCCAATAATGAACCATTCCGAGTTTCTCGTAAGCCAACCTTTATCGATGTTAACGGAAAATCCTTTCGTTTGCCGCTCTCTTTAAGTCGTTTCAGAGACAGCATTGGCGATTGGAAGAGTTACGGAGGCAAAGTGTTCAGCGCTTCGATAGATATATCTGACGACGCTCGTGTTAACTTGATGTACATTGCCGAAGATGTATCTATACCTCAACACACGCACAAAGGTTTGGAGTCAACGCTGGTCCTTCACGGAGGTTTTAGCGATGAAGATGGCCATTATGAAATCGGTGACTTCCTACTTAAAGATGCCTCTGTGAAACACAGCCCGTTCACGAAACCAGGCGAAGATTGTTTATGTTTGACGGTTTTAACCGAACCAATGATATTTACTCAAGGGGTCGCTCGCATCTTTAACTTATTCGGTAAGGGTATGTACCCTTAAAGTGCAAGTTGTAGCAAAAGAAAAGGCTTGGTCAATCCAAGCCTTTTTTAATTCTTTTAATTGTATTAATTAGGAATCACTTACTTTGTGCTGCTCTGTCTCTTCAGAGTCACGCGTTCGAGCTTTATCTAGTAAGTCGGTAAAGTAATGACGCAGTGAATACAACATGATTAAGCTAGGTATCACCATCAATGCGGTGATGACAAAGAAGGTTGACCAGTCATTGAGATAATCAGCCAGTTCACCACTAAATGAAGCAAGTGTCGTTCGGCCAAAGTTGCCTAGCGATGCGAGTAGGGCGTATTGAGTCGCGGAGAACGCTTGCCCTGTGAGTACTGTTAAGAATGATACAAAAGCCACCGTGGAGAATGCAGTCGTAAAGTTATCAACGAGGATCGTCGCCAAGAACAGGTGCTCGTTAGGGCCGACTTTCGCGATCCACGCGAACATCAGGTTACTGGCCGCCATGGCGATACCACCAATCATTAGCCCGCGAACAATACCAAACTTCACATTGAACATACTGCCCACTAAGGTGAAGAAGATAGTCGCACCCCAACCGATAAGCTTCGAATAGTGACCGATCTGCTCATTGCTGAATCCGACCTCTTTGTAGAACGTAATCGACATACGCCCCAAAAAGGCTTCACCTATCTTAAATAGGAAAACAAACAGAAGCAGAGTAATCGCGACTTGAACGCCATTGCGTTTGAAGAAGTCTAAGAAAGGTTCGATGACAGTAACACTAAACCAAGCAACCAATTTAGAGGAGACCACTTTGTTATGGCGTGCCTCAGCTTGGCTTTGTAGAGCTTCACGGTTGGTCTGTGGCTCTCCAACCAGTAGCGTAAAGAGCATCAATATACCGACAATAAATGCCATGCCGTAGTACACACCATTCCAGCCAATTGAATCAGCATTAATAAATGCAAAATAGCCAGGAAGTGAATAACCTGTCCACCAACCGATAACGGCCATCGCCGATGCTTGAGGAAGCTTCGATGATTCAGATTTAGGAAAGGTATCAATACGGAATGCATCAATCGCAATATCTTGAGTTGACGAGGCAATCGCGATAGCCAGTGCGAGCATTGATGTAAACATCAGATTCTTCGAAGGATCAACACCCGCAATGAAGAGCGTACTGACTAATACCAAAGACTGACATAAAAAGATCCAGCTACGGCGTTGACCTAATACTCGATGTAAAACAGGAAGTTTGACTCGGTCAACAAGTGGAGCCCAAAGAAAATTAATTGCGTATACAGCAAATACACTGCCGAAATAGCCAATAGCAGCACGAGTGAGTCCAGCATCTTTTAGCCAGCCAGACATATTTGAACCGATCAGAACCCAAGGAAAACCGCTGGAACAGCCAAGCATGAAAACCCACATGAGACGTTTGTCCATATAGCTGCGAATTGTCTCAACCCAGGAAAGGGATTGGGGTTCTGACGACATACACAAATCCTTGTTTGATTTTTTACGGCAAGAGAAAAAGGCTCCAACCGAAGGTCAGAGCCAAAATAGATTATTTTAGAAGAGTAGCTTTAGTGATGATGATCGGTTCGACAGGAACATCGCGGTAGCGGCCTTGAGTTGACGTTCGTTTGTTCGACATGCTTTGCACTACATCGAAACCTTGAGTCACTTTACCGAAAACAGCGTAACCTGGCGGGCGCTGGTCATAATCAAGAAAGTTATTGTCAACGAAGTTAATGAAAAACTGACGCGTTGCAGAGTTAGGATCGTTGGTACGAGCCATTGCAATCGTCGCGGTGTTGTTCTTTAACCCATTTGACGCTTCATTTTGGACTGGGGCATAGGTTGGTAAAGACTTCATGTTTTTATCGAAGCCACCACCTTGAGCCATAAAGTTTGGAATTACACGGTGGAACTGGGTACCAACGTAGCTACCATCGTTAACGTATTTTAGGAAGTTAGCTACCGTCAGTGGTGCTTTTTCTTGGTTAAGTTCAACCGTAAAAGCGCCAATCGTTGTTTCAAATTCAACCTTTGGGCCAGCGAAAACTAAGCTACTAACCAGTGCCAGAGATGCAACAGCAAGTTTTAACATTAGAAACGCTCCTGCATGTACTCTTTAAGTTCACGGTCGTTTGATATCTCTTCAAGCACCAAGTTGATCACATCATTGAGCACCAATTCAACATCTTCGTTTGATGCGCTAAGTGCACCTGTGCGCTTAGCTGTACCGGTGTAGGTTTTTACCAGTTTACCTTGTGGGGTTTCAGCTGTGATTTCTAGAACCACTTTACCGTCCATTTGGTTTTCCATCACAGTGTGTTTCACTGACACTAGCGCTTCTTGAACTTCAATCGCGACGGTATTTTCGCTGCTAACCGTGCTGCGGAAACCTTGTGACTTAAATTGCTCTAGTAAAGCGTTCTCAATCGAAATACGAACGTTTTGCTTAGAGTGAATCGGTTCAATATTAGAACGACCGCTATCGACAAGCGCTACATACTGAGCTGAACGAACGTCTTTACTGGTTAGTGTGAAGGCTGCGTCTTTCACTAGGTCGCTATTGCTTAGCACTGCTTTTGGCATAAAGTTGATTTGTTCCTGCTGCGGGGCAGCACATGCCGTCAGTAAAGCCATAGACGCGGCTAAAACCAGTTTTCTCATTGTAATTTCCTTTGTTGTTAGCTCATTGAGCCTGCTCAAACGTTTAGACAGATAATAGTGGACTATTTAGTCGCTTGTAAAATAACAAATTTCTTATTCGCGGCGACAACTTTGACGTTTGACTTACCAAATAGCCTTGAGAGCTTTCCATCGTAGCCGAGGTGGCGGTTGCCGATAACTAATAATTGTCCGCCAACGTTGAGAATTTGCTTTGCATCACAGAACATCTGCCAAGCAATATGATCGGTAATTGCTTGCTGTTGATGAAACGGCGGGTTACACATGATCATATCAACGTCGTCCAAGACAAGGTCATCAAGGCAGTTGTTCGCAATACAGTTAATTTCGCGACTCTCTCCAAGATTATGGAGTAGGTTCTGTTGAGCGGATTCAACAGCCATAAAACTTTCATCGACACTAGTAAGTTTTATTGTTGGATTCAGCTGTCCCATTTTGACTGACAGCACCCCGTTGCCACAACCAAGGTCAACCACATGCTTAATCTTAGGGTCTACAGGTAAATGTTGAATCATAAAGCGAGCGCCTAAGTCGAGGCTCTCACCAGAGTAAACATTCGGTAGATTGTTTAATTCAATGTTTTCGCCCTCTACAGACCAACGTGTATCCGCTGATACTTGCTTAGGATTGTTAACATCCGCATGGCTAAATACGAGTCGATGTTTTTTCCACGCCAGAGATGTCTTGGTTTCACCTAGGTGTTTTTCAAACAGCTTCAACGTTGAGCTATGTATGTCTTTTGCTTTGTTCACCGCAATGATAGCCACTGATTCGTCAAGTTGGGCGCGTAATTGACTCAAAAGCCAGACCAAGTGACGGTTACTTTTTGGCAGCTGCATCAGCACTAAGGTAACATCGTTAGGGATGGCATCCATCGTATTTGAAAATTCAATGGTAGGGCACTGGTTGAGCTCCAAGTTGGCCTGAGTGCCTTTGTGAGCAATAAAAGAGTCGCTCATCATGGTGACGCGATGACGCTCGCTGAACCAGCAACTCAGCGCACCAAAGTTATCGTTGATGATTAAGATATGCTGATTATCGTCTAGCTGTAGCTCTTCAACATGATTGATGAGGTACTCATCTCCAGCGTCCCATGCTTGAAGAGTTTCATTGTGTCGTTTTGGGTATCTAAATAAAGACAGGGTACGCTCGTGCAGAGTCAGCTCGGTTTTCATAATTGGAACGCTAGGTAATCAATGGTGGGTAAATTGTCGCAAAACCCAACGGATGTGGAAACTAAAACCTTTAGCTTTCTGTATAGGACGATTATTATCTAACCTTAATGTATTGTTGATATTTGTTGGTGAAGCACCATGATACAAGAAGTGATTGAAACGAAACTCCGTGAAGCATTTTCACCTGAATTCCTCCAGGTCGTGAATGAAAGCTACATGCACAACGTGCCTGCTGGTTCTGAGAGTCATTTCAAAGTTGTGATTGTAAGTGAGCAGTTTGAAGGCGCAAGATTAATTGCGCGTCATCGCAAAGTGAATCAAACATTGGCGGATGAACTGGCGAATCATATCCATGCACTCTCTATGCACACCTATACAGCTGCTGAATGGAAAGAACACAACGAGTTAGCACCAGATAGTCCGATGTGCTTGGGCGGTTCGAAGTAGTACTTAAAGTGGTATTAATAAGAGGGTAGCGTTTGCTACCCTTTTTAGTTAGAACTTAGGAGGTAATGTTAACAACGTGGAAACAAATAAATGCAATGGTTAGTTTTAAATAAGATTGTTTCACGATATGAATAACTGACAATATACGAAATAGCATTTGGATTTAGCTTTGTGCGGTGGCTCAAAGTTATGACTATTCCTTAGCCTTTTAAACTCAATTCCCACGAAATATCTTAGCTAATGTCCAGATTCATCATGGCATCCCCTTCCAAAAAAATGATAGACTATCGCACCTGATAAATCTCGATGATTTCTTGTTACGAGATTATTAAGAGGATGTTGCGATTTTGGCGTTTAAAACAGCGTCAAAACCGGACACTAGTGTCGTGTCTTAAAGTTACGCAATCAAAGAATCTTTTTCCCGATAAAAGTAGTGCAAGTGCGTATGATTACAATAAAGAAGGGTTTGGACCTGCCAATCGCAGGAACTCCATCCCAGGTGATTAATGATGGTAAGACCATCAAAAAAGTCGCCTTGCTTGGCGAAGAGTACGTTGGCATGCGTCCTACCATGCATGTCCGCGTTGGCGATGAAGTAAAGAAAGCACAAGTTCTTTTTGAAGATAAAAAGAACCCAGGTGTGAAATTTACTGCGCCAGTAGCTGGTAAAGTGATCGAGATTAACCGTGGCGCTAAGCGTGTACTTCAATCTGTTGTGATTGAAGCTGCAGGCGAAGAGCAGGTGACTTTCGATAAGTTTGAAGCTGGTCAACTAGCAAGCCTAGACCGTGAAGCGGTTAAAGCTCAACTGGTTGAATCTGGTCTTTGGACAGCTTTACGTACTCGTCCGTTCAGCAAGGTTCCTGCAATTGAATCTTCTACTAAGGCTATCTTTGTTACTGCTATGGATACCAATCCATTAGCGGCTCAGCCTGAGTTGATCATTAATGAACAACAAGAAGCATTCGTTGCTGGTCTAGATCTGCTTTCAACACTGACAGACGGCAAGGTTTACGTTTGTAAATCTGGCACAAGTCTGCCTCGTTCTTCTCAGTCGAATGTTGAAGAGCATGTATTTGATGGCCCTCACCCAGCAGGTCTTGCTGGCACCCACATGCATTTCCTATACCCAGTGAATGCAGACAATGTGGCGTGGAGCATCAACTACCAAGACGTTATTGCGTTCGGTCAGTTGTTCCTAACTGGTGAGCTTTACACTGACCGTGTTATTTCTCTGGCTGGCCCAGTAGTAAATAACCCTCGTCTAGTTCGTACAACGCTAGGTGCAAGCCTAGAAGACGTAACGGATAGCGAGCTAATGCCAGGTGAAGTTCGTGTGATTTCTGGTTCAGTACTAACAGGTACTCACGCAACTGGTCCTCACGCTTACCTAGGTCGTTACCACGTACAGGTTTCTGTATTACGTGAAGGCCGTGAAAAAGAGCTATTCGGCTGGGCTATGCCTGGTAAGAACAAGTTCTCTATCACTCGCTCATTCCTTGGTCACGTATTTAAAGGTCAGTTGTTCAACATGACAACGACGACTAACGGTAGTGATCGTTCTATGGTTCCAATCGGTAACTACGAGCGCATTATGCCGCTTGATATCGAACCGACTCTGCTACTTCGTGATCTATGTGCAGGCGATACTGACAGTGCAGTTGCACTTGGTGCGCTAGAGCTAGACGAAGACGATGTAGCACTGTGTACCTTTGTTTGTCCTGGTAAATACGAGTACGGTGAACTACTACGTGAATGCCTAGATAAGATCGAGAAGGAAGGGTAATTTTCATGGCTCTTAAAAAGTTTCTTGAAGACATCGAGCATCACTTTGAGCCAGGCGGCAAACACGAAAAATGGTTTGCTCTGTACGAAGCTGTAGCAACAGTTTTCTACACTCCTGGTCTAATTACAAAGAAGAGCTCACACGTTCGTGATAGCGTTGACCTAAAACGTATCATGATCATGGTTTGGTTTGCGGTATTCCCAGCAATGTTCTGGGGTATGTACAACGCAGGGGGCCAAGCTATCGCAGCACTTAACCACATGTATGCTGGTGATCAACTTGCAGCGGTTGTTGCAGGTAACTGGCACTACTGGCTAACAGAAATGCTGGGTGGCACTTTAGCCGCCGATGCAGGCGTTGGTTCTAAGATGATCTTAGGTGCAACGTACTTCCTACCTATCTACGCGACGGTATTCATCGTTGGTGGTTTCTGGGAAGTTCTGTTCTGTATGGTGCGTAAGCACGAAGTTAACGAAGGTTTCTTTGTAACTTCGATCCTGTTTGCACTGATCGTTCCACCAACACTTCCTCTATGGCAAGCAGCACTAGGTATTACCTTCGGTGTTGTTGTTGCTAAAGAGATCTTCGGTGGTACTGGTCGTAACTTCCTTAACCCAGCACTTGCTGGCCGTGCTTTCCTATTCTTCGCTTACCCAGCGCAAATCTCGGGTGACGTAGTATGGACTGCAGCTGACGGCTTCTCTGGTGCAACGGCGCTAAGCCAATGGGCTCAAGGTGGTAACGGTGCTCTAGTTAACACAGTTTCAGGTGAAGCAATCACTTGGATGGATGCGTTCCTAGGCAACATCCCAGGTTCTATCGGTGAAGTATCGACTCTAGCACTCATGATTGGTGCAGCTCTAATCGTTTACATGCGAATCGCTTCTTGGCGCATCATCGCGGGTGTAATGATTGGTATGGTTGTAACGGCTACGCTGTTCAACGTAATCGGTTCAGATACTAACCCAATGTTCAACATGCCATGGCACTGGCACCTAGTTCTAGGTGGTTTTGCATTCGGTATGTTCTTCATGGCGACAGACCCAGTATCAGCTTCATTTACTAACAAAGGTAAATGGTGGTACGGCGCGCTAATCGGCGTGATGTGTGTACTAATCCGTGTAGTTAACCCAGCGTACCCAGAAGGTATGATGCTGGCGATTCTATTCGCTAACCTGTTCGCACCTCTATTCGACCATGTAGTAATCGAGAAGAACATCAAGCGGAGACTAGCACGCTATGGCAAGTAATAACGACAGCATTAAAAAGACGCTGGGTGTTGTTATCGGGTTGAGCCTTGTTTGTTCAATCATCGTATCAACAGCAGCCGTTGGTCTTCGTGACAAACAAAAAGCTAACGCTGTACTAGATAAGCAAACTAAGATCGTTGAAGTTGCTGGCATTGAAGCAGAAGGTAAAAAAGTACCTGAGCTATTTGCCCAGTACATCGAACCTCGTCTAGTTGATTTCGAAACTGGCGCGTTTGTTGACGGCGATGCAGCGACTTACGACCAACGTAAAGCAGCGAAAGATCCAGCTGAGTCTATCAAGCTAACTGCTGAACAAGACAACGCTAAGATCCTACGTCGTGCTAACACAGGTGTTGTATACCTAGTGAAAGAAGGCGACGCAGTATCTAAGATCATCCTACCTGTACACGGTAACGGTCTTTGGTCAATGATGTACGCATTCGTTGCGGTAGAAACTGACGGTAACACTGTATCTGCAATCACTTACTACGAGCAGGGTGAAACTCCTGGACTTGGTGGTGAAGTTGAGAACCCATCTTGGCGTGCTCAATTTGTTGGTAAGAAGCTTTATGATGAAAACTTCAAACCAGCTATCAAGGTTGTTAAAGGTGGTGCTCCAGCCGGTTCTGAACACGGTGTTGATGGCCTATCAGGTGCGACACTAACAGGTAACGGTGTTCAAGGTACATTTGATTTCTGGTTAGGCGATATGGGCTTTGGTCCATTCCTAGCAAAAGTTCGTGACGGAGGTCTGAACTAATGTCTAGCGCACAAAACGTTAAGAAGAGTCTATTAGCACCAGTATTGGACAACAACCCAATCGCGCTACAGGTTCTTGGTGTTTGTTCTGCACTTGCAGTAACAACTAAACTAGAAACGGCTTTCGTAATGACACTAGCGGTTATCTTCGTAACTGCATTGTCTAACTTCTTCGTTTCGGTAATCCGTAACCACATTCCAAACAGCGTGCGTATCATCGTACAGATGGCAATCATCGCATCGCTAGTAATCGTGGTAGACCAAGTGCTAAAAGCATACCTATACGATATCTCTAAGCAGCTATCTGTATTCGTAGGCCTAATCATTACTAACTGTATTGTAATGGGTCGTGCTGAAGCATTCGCTATGAAGTCTGAGCCAATCCCATCTCTAATCGATGGTATCGGTAACGGTCTTGGTTACGGTTTCGTTCTTATCACTGTTGGTTTCTTCCGTGAACTGTTTGGCTCAGGCAAACTGTTCGGTATGGAAGTGCTTCCTCTAGTGAGCAATGGTGGTTGGTACCAACCTAACGGTCTGATGCTTCTAGCACCATCTGCATTCTTCCTAATCGGCTTCCTAATCTGGGCAATCCGTATTCTGAAACCAGAACAAGTAGAAGCGAAGGAGTAAGGACGTCATGGAACATTACATTAGCTTGCTAGTTAAATCGATTTTCATCGAAAACTTAGCACTATCGTTCTTCTTAGGTATGTGTACATTCCTTGCTGTATCTAAGAAAGTTAAGACCTCTTTTGGTCTTGGTGTTGCGGTTGTCTTCGTACTGACTGTTGCAGTACCAGTGAACAACCTGCTTTACACTTTCATTCTTAAAGAGAATGCGTTAGTTGAAGGCGTGGATCTTAGCTTCCTGAACTTCATCACCTTTATCGGTGTAATCGCAGCACTTGTACAGATTCTAGAAATGATCTTAGACCGTTTCTTCCCACCTCTGTACAACGCGCTAGGCATCTTCCTACCGCTGATCACAGTAAACTGTGCGATCTTCGGTGGCGTGTCTTTCATGGTTACACGTGACTACAACTTTGCTGAATCTGTTGTTTACGGCTTCGGCTCTGGTGTGGGTTGGATGCTAGCTATCGTTGCGTTAGCAGGTATCCGCGAGAAGATGAAGTACTCTGACGTACCTCCAGGTCTACGTGGCCTTGGTATTACGTTCATCACAGTTGGCCTTATGGCGCTAGGCTTTATGTCTTTCTCTGGTGTTCAACTGTAAGTCGGGTAAACGGCAGCAATTAAAGGAATAGTCATGAATACTATTATTTTTGGTGTAGTGATGTTTACCCTGATTATTTTGGCGCTAGTTTTAGTGATTCTATTCGCTAAATCTAAACTAGTACCATCAGGTGACATTACAATCTCTGTGAATAACGACCCTTCACTGGCGATCGTTACACAACCAGGTAGCAAGCTACTGGGTGCTCTAGCAGGTGCTGGCGTATTCGTATCTTCTGCTTGTGGTGGCGGTGGCTCTTGTGGTCAGTGTCGCGTAAAAGTTAAATCAGGCGGTGGCGATATTCTACCTACTGAGCTTGACCACATCAGTAAAGGTGAAGCTCGTGAAGGCGAACGTCTAGCGTGTCAGGTTGCAATGAAAACTGACATGGACATCGAACTTCCTGAAGAAATCTTCGGCGTTAAGAAGTGGGAATGTTCAGTTATCTCTAACGATAACAAAGCAACATTCATCAAAGAGCTTAAGCTACAAATCCCAGATGGCGAATCAGTACCTTTCCGTGCTGGTGGTTACATCCAGATTGAAGCACCTGCTCACCACGTGAAATACGCTGACTTCGACGTACCAGAAGAGTACCGTGAAGATTGGGACAAGTTTAACCTATTCCGTTACGAGTCTAAGGTTAACGAAGAAACAATCCGTGCTTACTCAATGGCTAACTACCCTGAAGAAGAAGGCATTATTATGCTAAACGTGCGTATCGCTACGCCGCCGCCTAATAATCCTGATGTACCACCTGGTATCATGTCTTCATTCATCTGGTCTCTTAAAGAAGGCGACAAATGTACTATTTCTGGTCCATTTGGTGAGTTCTTCGCGAAAGACACAGACAATGAGATGGTCTTCGTTGGTGGTGGTGCTGGTATGGCTCCAATGCGTTCGCACATCTTCGATCAGCTTAAGCGTCTTAACTCTACTCGTAAGATGTCTTTCTGGTACGGTGCGCGTTCTAAGCGTGAGATGTTCTACGTTGAAGATTTCGACGGCCTACAAGCTGAAAACGATAACTTCGTGTGGCACTGTGCTCTGTCTGACCCTATGCCAGAAGATAACTGGGATGGTTACACAGGCTTCATCCACAACGTACTGTACGAAAACTACTTGAAGGATCACGAAGCTCCTGAAGATTGTGAGTACTACATGTGTGGTCCACCGATGATGAACGCTGCTGTTATCGGCATGCTGAAAGATCTAGGTGTAGAAGACGAAAATATCCTACTGGATGACTTCGGCGGCTAAATTTCAGCGTATTTGAAGCTGTAGCGTTGTTGGTTTCATGAACCCAACCTAATCACATAGAAGACCTA
The DNA here is from genome assembly GCF_013114545.1 of Vibrio sp. RE86. GTDB lineage: Bacteria > Pseudomonadota > Gammaproteobacteria > Enterobacterales > Vibrionaceae > Vibrio. The sequence goes on from NZ_VTXI01000017.1 coordinate 22,347, forward strand.
TGTTCATAGGCTTGGGTTTATTCACAGCCTAGCTACAACTCCAACTACTTGAAATTGCGTATATAAGATGGCTGACTGCTTAAAGTCAGCCATTATTTTTTTAAGAGTGGTAATAGTCGATGCGTTCGATAAAGACACATGCGCTATTCCCGTTCCTCAAAATACAGGAGTCAAACAAGTGAAAAAGTGGCTTGTTGCATTTGCTTCTCTGTTCATCCTAGCTGGCTGTGAGAAACCAGCAGAGCAAATTCATTTAAGTGGCCCAACAATGGGTACCACCTATAATATTAAGTACATCTCGCAAGATGGTTTACCGACACCCCAAGCGCTTCAAACTGAAATTGATCGCTTGCTTGAAGAAGTAAACGATCAGATGTCGACTTACCGAAAAGACTCAGAGCTTAGTCGTTTCAACCAGTCGGAATCTTCTGAGGCATTCGAAGTTTCAGCGCAAACCGCGACGGTCGTGAAAGAAGCAATCCGTTTAAACGGTCTTACTCTAGGCGCGCTAGATGTGACGGTTGGTCCGCTTGTAAACCTTTGGGGGTTTGGTCCTGAAGCTCGCCCTGAAGTGGTTCCTACAGATGCTGAACTTGCAGAGCGTAAAGCAATGACGGGCATTCACCACTTAGCGGTAGACGGTAATTCACTGTCAAAAGACATTCCTAATTTGTACGTTGATCTATCAACGATTGCGAAAGGTTGGGGCGTTGATGTTGTCGCTGACTACATCCAATCTCAAGGCGTAAACAACTTTATGGTTGAAGTAGGCGGTGAGATGCGTTTGAAAGGCGTCAATCGCGAAGGCGTAAAATGGCGTATTGCGATTGAGAAACCTTCAGTTGAAGAGCGTGCCATTCAAGAGATTATTGAACCAGGAGATATGGCGGTCGCGACTTCGGGCGATTACCGTAACTATTTTGAGCGTGATGGTGTACGATACTCGCATATCATTAACCCAGAAACAGGCACACCGATTGAACACAAAGTCGTGTCGGTGACGGTACTGGATAAATCTTCAATGACAGCAGATGGCTTAGCAACTGGTCTGATGGTCCTCGGTGAAGAGGTAGGCATGAAGATTGCTGAAAAGAACAATATACCTGTGTTTATGATTGTGAAAACACAAGATGGATTTAAAGAAATGGCTTCTACTGCGTATAAGCCATACCAAAATAAATAACTAAGATGAGCATGTCATTATGAGTACATTTCTAATTACATTCGGTGTGTTTTTAGCCGTGATTGCAGCAATGTCGATCGGCTACATCATCCAGAAAAAAGTGGTGAAAGGGAGCTGTGGCGGCCTTGGTGCTGTTGGTATCGATAAGGTATGTAACTGTCCAGAACCTTGTGATGCACGCAAAAAACGTGAAGCTCGTGAAGCTCTGCGTGCTGAAAAGCTTGCTGCTTGGGAAAAAGATCGCATTGCGTAATCTTATGTGAGTTACCCCAATAAAAAACACCAGCATTCGCTGGTGTTTTTGTTTCTGATTAAGAATGAACCGTTTGGTTTCGCCCGGCTTCTTTTGCTGCATATAGCCTATCATCGGCTAGCTTAATCTGAGCGTCGAGCTCGCCGTCTGTATTGCATACCCCGACGCTGAGTGTCACTTTGATCTCTTGCTCTTTGTGCTTAATTGGCGTTTTCTCAACACGTTGGCGCATGTTCTCTAAGCGAGTAATGAAGTCATCGAATGGTGAGCATGACTGAATACAGAACTCTTCTCCACCAAATCGAACTACAACGTCATCAGGAAAGTAGATCTTGAGGATGTTAGCGACCATCACTAATGCGGCGTCTCCTCCATCGTGACCATAGGTATCATTTACCTTTTTGAAGTGGTCAATATCGAGCATAGCAATGCTGCGATGGTCACACCCTGAGCATGCTTGATTGAAAAGAAAACGTCGGTTCCAAAGCCCCGTTAATGCATCCTGGTTTGCCATTTTATACAGCTCATCGGTGGCTTCTTTCATATCAAGCAGCTGATGAATACGGCAATAAAACTCTTCCTGATTAAAAGGCTTCGTCAAAAAGTCATTCGCACCGGCTTTCAGAAACTGAGCCGTCATTGTTTTAGATTCGTTCCCTGATAAACCAAGAATCGCTAGGCTGTTCTTATCGTAGGTCTGCCTTACTTCACGAGTCATGGTGATGCCGTCTTTTTCTGGCATATCATGGTCCGTGATAATAAAAGTAATGTCAGGGTTCTCAGCTAATTTCTGTAATCCTTGTTGGCCATCTTCTGCTTGGGTTGTTCGAATGTATTGGTGTTCCAATAACTGAACCACGTGCTTACGAACTGTCGGGGAGTCATCCACGACAAGAGCATGATGCTGATCATTGTTAAGAAGCCTTTTTACCAATGGCATCAGGTAAGACACCGATGCCATACTGTCTTTTAGGATGTAATCGACAATCCCTTTTGCGATAAATCTTTCTCGAGCTTCATCATTAAACGTTGCCGTTAAAACAATAACCTTTTGCTGATAGGAAAGTACTAGGTCAATGACTTCACCGTCTTGAGCATCAGGCAGGCAGTAATCTAAAACAGCGAAACGGAACTCCTTGTGTTGCTTCAATAGCCGTTCCGCTTCTTCGTATGTCTCTGCCCCAAATACCTGACAACCAAGTGCTGTCAACTGTTGGACCAAGTAGTTTCTATACGCACGGCTATCTTCGACAACCAACACTTTATTGTTCAAAGTCGTGCCTCTTATATATCTACTTATAAACCTAATAATAACGTTTACTTTACAAGATGCGAGGAAATCCTTTGACAATTTAATTCAATCCCTCACTTTTAGAAAGTGTATGGATGAATTATACTGTTTATTCATACAGTTTTGTTTTTTGGTGCAGCGTGTCTGGCGATAAAGTAAGAAAAATCATACATGTAGACATGGACTGTTTTTATGCGGCGGTAGAGATGCGTGATAACCCATCTTACCGAAACCGTCCGCTTGCCGTTGGTGGTCATGAGAAGCAGCGAGGTGTCCTCAGTACGTGTAACTATGAGGCAAGAAAGTTTGGCGTACGTAGTGCGATGCCGACGTCACGTGCTTTGCAGCTTTGCCCCAAGCTATTAGTCGTTCCCGGTCGAATGCAAGTTTACAAAGACGTTTCACAAAAGATCAGGGCGATATTCGCTCGCTATACCGACTTAATAGAACCCCTCTCGTTAGATGAAGCTTATTTAGATGTCACAAACTGTACTCAGCATCACGGTTCAGCCACATTGATTGCTGAAGCGATACGCAGAGAAATTTGGCAAGAACTGCAACTAACGGCGTCTGCTGGTGTTGCTCCGGTGAAGTTTTTAGCCAAGGTTGCTTCCGATCTGAATAAGCCCAACGGGCAATATGTTATTCCACCAGAGAGAGTGCAGGAAGAGGTTGATAAGTTACCACTGGAAAGGATCCCTGGGGTGGGGAAGGTCAGCTTAGAGAAGTTACATCAAGCGGGTTTTTATCTTTGCCAAGACATTAAAAATAGTGACTATCGAGATCTGCTAACTAAGTTCGGTCGAATGGGCGCTTCATTATGGAAAAAGAGCCACGGCATCGATAACCGCGAAGTCGTGGTTGAGCGTGAACGGAAGTCGGTGGGTGTCGAGCGTACGTTTAGTGAAAACATCTCTTCCTACGATGAATGTTGGCGAGTGATCGAAGAGAAGCTTTATCCTGAATTAGAAAAACGTTTAGAAAAAGCATCGCCAGAAAAAGCGATCATTAAGCAGGGAATCAAACTCAAGTTTGCCGACTTTCAGCTGACGACGATTGAACATATTCACCCTGAACTTGACCTTGATTACTTTAAGCAGCTGCTACGAGACATCCTTAAAAGGCAAGATGGGAGAGAAATTCGCCTATTAGGCTTGAGCGTGATGCTCAAGCCTGAAGAGCAAACCAAACAGCTGAGTTTTTTCTAATCAATGTTGGTCTGGTTTATCCATTCAATGACATCACTAAAAGGGACGGATTCCAATCGCCCAAAGCCAACTAAGGAACGGGCTTTTAGACGAGTAAACTTCGGTGTTGCGATGCCACAAAGGAACTTAGCTTGTAGTGTTGTGGAGAGCTGTTCACCCGCTTTGGTCTCAAGTTCGTTAAGCCAATCTAAAATCGGGAGTTCAGTTAGTACTGGTGATTGAGGTTTTGGCAACTGAGCGACTTGCCCATGGCATACCGAGCAGTGGCCACATTCGTTAGGAGCGGCATTGTCACCAAAGTAACTGGCTAACTCATGGCTTAAGCATTGTGACGATTGAAAGAAATTGAGGAGATAATCGATTCTTGCCACGTCACTTTTCTCTTTAGTGCAGAAAAGTTGCCATAGCTCTTCAGCATACTGATGAGTCGTTTTGCTAAATGGCTTCACTTGATACACTTCGGTCATCAGTTTACTTTCAAGTTCGACCCACCCCTTTTCATGGAAATAGTCCAGTGCTGCGACGGCACGCTGTCTTTCCCCTTGGAAGTGCTGCCAAAGGGCATCAAAGTCAACTTGGCACCACACCTTTGCTTTGGTTGAGCAGTCAAATAGAGCCTGAACAAACTGACGCCTTACCGGATCAAACTGATTAACAATGAACTCTTTATCTTTGATGAACTTAAATCGGTAGTCGGCAAAGTAGCTGTATTTGGCTTCAATCAGGCCAGCCATTTCCATGTAAACAAGCAATGTCTTTAGCGGTAGCTGACGAATATTGCACTCGTTGGCTAATCGAGAGAGAACTATCTCCCATTGGGGTGAGCTTCGTTCGGCTTGCTCTAAAACATGTTTAATATCTTGAAGTTCAGGTGTATCACCAAAGATGAAGTTTTCGAGTGTGCTGATGCCATTTTGATTGCCTAGTAAGATACATTGCGAGCGTTGACCATCTCGACCTGCACGACCAATCTCCTGAGCGTAGTTTTCAACCGACTTAGGAAGGTCGAAGTGAATAACTCGGCGAATGTTCGACTTGTCTACACCCATACCGAAGGCAATGGTTGCCACAATACAATCGACATCCCCTGCCATAAATTGATTCTGGATGGTTTCTCGTACGTCACTCGCAAGCCCTGCATGATAGGCCATGGCGTTGTGGCCGCTGCTACGCAGTAACTCAGCGACGCTTTCAGCACTGTTTTGCAGGGTGACATAGACAACGGTGGGCGCATTAGGCTCTGGGCGAAGTACTTCAAGTAGCTTGTCACCCTTTTCGCTGTCTTCACAGGGAAGTATAGAAATATCCAGATTGGAGCGATAGAAGCCTGTAACAACAATATCGTTGGGCTCAATAGCGAATTTACGCTGCATATCTTCGACAACAGAGGTGGTCGCAGTCGCGGTCAATAACAGCGCTTGAGGGATATTCAATTCGTTTAAATATTGAGGCAGTTTGAGATAGTCAGGACGGAAATTATGACCCCATTCGGAGATACAGTGCGCTTCATCGACGACCAGTAATGAGATAGGCACCTGACTGATAAACTGACGAAAGCGTTCATTTTTCAAACGCTCGACAGAGATCATCAGGATCTTCAGTTCTCCTTGTCGGATGCGATTCATGGTCGCTTGTGTCTGCTCTCGGCTTTGGGTCGAATCAATGGAAGCTGCTGCGATGCCTCGTTCATGTAGAAAAGCCAATTGATCTTTCATCAGTGCCAATAGTGGCGAGACGACAATAGTTAAGTGAGGCAAACAGAGTGCAGGCAATTGGTAACAAAGAGACTTCCCTGAACCAGTAGGAAAGATTGCTGCACATGAGCGGTTGCTTAGCACAGTATCGATGACCTGTTGCTGACCGCCTCTCAACTGGTCAAAACCAAAGGTCGATATTAGTGTTTGTTCTATTTGTGCCGCGTGGGGTGAACTCTGCATATCTGTGGTTTCCGCTACTCTTGCCTTCTATTGAGAGGTATTCTAAAGGTAATCCCGATTATGGAACACGATTTTAGTATGAATAAGTTGGAACTACGCCAAGTAATTCTGGCGCAACTGCAGCATAAACTCTCGGTTGCTATCAGTTCAGCGCAGCGTGCGATGGAGTCTGCAACCGATGAAGAGACAGTCCCAGAACATAAATACGATACCTTAGCGCTTGAGGCGTCGTATCTTGCTCATGGGCAAGCGGTGCGTGTACAGGAGTGCGAGCAAGAGATTAGGCAGCTGACGGAACTTTATATGCCTAATGAACCTGAGAGTGTGGTACTTGGAAGCTTGGTCTCTTTGCTTGATCTTGATGATAAGCGCAAACAGTTTTTTGTTTCACCTTGCGCAGGTGGCCTGAAAGTGGACTACGACGAGCAAAGCATCATGTTAGTAACGTTTGATTCACCGCTAGGGCGAGCGTTGAAGGCAAAACAGATAGGGGATGAAGTGATTTACCATGTTGGTGATTCAGAACACAGTTATGAGATCGAAAACATCGATTAACAGATGAGCAAGGTTTCTGGTATGGTGTCGCTAAACCCATAATGTGGATGACTCATGAAGAAAATATTACTGACATTACCGATTCTGATTTCAAGCCAAGTTTATGCTGCTCAGTGCAACGTTGACTTAAAGAATGAAATTCACCTTGACGGTGAGCGTATTGAAATTCTTCACACAAATGGTGATGCAGCGGTAGTCGATGGTGACAACAACCTGATGATTCATGGTGAGCGCATCGAGCTCGATAGCGATCAAATACAAGCAATCGAAGCCTATCGAGAAAGCCTAAATGATTACCTGCCTCGTGCTCAACAGATGACTCAAGAGGGCCTAGCATTAGCCAATGATATTATTGATGATGTGGCCGAAAGCTTCGACACGCCAGGGGCTTTTGATGACGTAAAGCAGGCGATGCAGCAGTTTTACGCTGATATTGAAGCGCGTTATTACAAAGACGGAGATCTCATTCTTCCCGCAGACAGTTTCGCTTCTTTCGGTGACTCTTGGGCAGAAGACTTCGAGAAAGCAAAAGCTTTGTTTAGTGAAGAATTTATTAGCAGTGCATTTAATGCAATGTCTGAGAAGATGAAAGCTGAAGGCGGCTTAAACCTCACTGAAATGGCGAACTCGATGAGTGAGTTAAAAGAGCGTATTGCAGAGCGATTACAAGAGCACTCGGTGGATGTTCAAAAGCAGAGCGAAGCTTTCTGTGACTCGTTAGATCAAATGGCGGAACAAGAGCAAGATCTGCATAAGAAGATCCCAGAGCTTAAAGATTACCAAATCTTTACCATCTAACAGTGATACATTACTGTTTAATCAAAGCGTTAAATCACATTTAAGAGCACCGTTGGTGCTCTTTTTATAGACAACCAGGTGACTATTCGATTTAATTCACGCTCTCGAATATGACGTACGGTTGTTTCATGCATATCTTCCAGCTATCTATTAAGCAGCTTACTGTTCTCGCGTCATTAATGATGGCGAGTTTATTTGTTTTCTGTTATCTCACTTTTCGATACTTTTGGACCTACGACTCGGAAGTCGAGCAAGCTCTTGCTCATCAGCAGGAAGAGGTCAATCGTGTTAAAACCGTCCTTGATATCCAGAAATCAGAGCTTGCGAGGGCGCTTGTTGACTACGCGGCCTGGGATGACGTGAGTGACTTTATTGAAGGGGGAGATACTGATTTTCTTTCCGATAGCCTCAATGATCATACATTTCAATCTAAGCAGTTAAGCGGTGTCTTTATTTTTGATGAGAAGGTGAGCCTCATGTGGGGACGTCACTATGATTACATCTTCAAAAAAGAGTTGCCGTTTACAGAAATTCGCTACAAGTTTGGCCCGCTTCTCGTCGACGCTCTCAAATCTCGTACTGATTTCATCACGCCTCACGTTAAGTTTCTGGTACTTAATAATAAGCCGACAATGTTGGCGACGAGTCGTGTCTGTAACAGTGAAGGGCACGACTGCGATCGCGGTTTTATGATGTTCATTAAGCCGATAGGTTCAGATTTTATCCGTAACTTGAAACAGGCTACAGGCCTGGATGTAGAGGTTCTGATCGCAGACGATGGAGAAGCAAAGCATCGCCTTCCCGTACCGAACGTCACTGAACTGGAAAAATTGGACTACCAAAACCAGTCCACAGTAAGAGTGCGAATTCAGCATTCGATTAAACTTCCTCATTTCATTACCTGGGGAGAACTTTCTGCGTTATTCGCGTTCGCTGGCTTTATGTTCGCGTTCAATTTAGCGGTGGCTCATTTGATGGTTAGGCCAATAAAGCGTGCTCGAAATGCACTGAACTCGTTAGGTCAGGGCGAGCTTATGGTCAATGAGCAAGAACAGTTCATTTCGTATGAGATGAGAGACTTTATCTGTCGTATCAATGAGGTTTATACCCAACTTGATGAGAAGCAACAAGAGCTAGAGTGGATTTCGCGTCATGATACGCTCACAACTGTTGGCAATCGTCGTAGTTTGCAACAATATTGGCAAAAAATGTTAGCGAAAGAGGATCATGGTTACGCCTGTATGGTGTTGATTGATATCGATTACTTTAAGAGATTCAATGACCATTATGGCCACCTCGAAGGAGATTTTGTTTTACGCAAAGTCGCCCAACAGCTGGAAATGGCTGAGACTCAATGCGATAAATTTGTTGCCCGTTTTGGTGGAGAAGAATTCTGTATCTTGTTGACTTCAAATGGTCAGATTGACGCTTACTCTGAAGGGGAAGCATTACGGCTGGCTATCGAAAAAATGGCCATTTCACACAATCATTCTCCGATTGCTCCGGTTATCACCATTTCGGTTGGGGTTGCTGATTGCGCCAATAAAACACTGCAACATCAACAAGAGATACTCCTCATTGCTGACAAAGCACTCTATGCTGCAAAAGACAATGGCCGTAATGGTGTTCTGGTGGCGAAATATTAGACTTAACGCCTTAAAATCATTCCTTGTGACTGGTTTTTGATTATTTATCTGATATATAACTCTAAATAAATTGATAAGGTTAGAGTTTTTGATTATTGTACTAGTCAACTAGTTCATTGGTGCATTTTGGTAATATGGCGCAAGTAGACACATCTCAATCTCGTGAGCATTTCGGCTCGCGTCTCGGTTTTATCCTAGCTGCAGCAGGAGCGGCAGTAGGCCTTGGGAATATTTGGGGATTCCCAACTCAAGCTGCTAGTAATGGTGGTGGCGCTTTCTTATTGGTTTATCTGGTGATGATTCTGGTCGTCGCCTTTCCAATGCTGGTTGTCGAGATGGCGATTGGCCGTTATGGTCAAGCTAACCCAGTCGATAGTATGCGCTCACTAACAAACAGTGCGATAGGCAAACAGTTTGGAGCTTTGGTCGGCTGGATTGGCCTAAGTGTGCCAAGTGCGGTCTTGGCTTTCTATAGCATTGTCGGAGGCTGGTTAATCTGCTTTCTACTCGGTGCTATTAGTGACTTGTTCGGTTTAGAAGCGGCGACGGCGTGGTTTAAGGGCTTCAGCGTAGAGCGCAACCTCTTTGGTACCATTACTTTCTATGTTCTTACCATTCTTATTGTTCAAGGTGGAGTGAAGCAGGGGATCGAAAAGTGGTCGACACGACTGATGCCAGCGCTGTTTATTCTATTTGGTTTGCTGTTTGTTTATATCATGACGCAAACGGGCGCAATTGAAGGATTGAAGCACTATTTGATTCCTGATTTTAGTAAGGTGATGGATCGTCAATTGATACTCGCAGCGATGGGACAAGGGTTCTTCTCACTGACCATTGGTGGTTGTTCGATGCTCATCTATGGTTCTTACCTGAGCAAAAAAGAGAACCTGCCAAAGATGGCGATGAATGTCACGCTGGTGGATACTGCAGTCGCTTTCATTGCTGGCCTTGTAGTGATGCCTGCCATGTTTGTCGCCATGCAAAAAGGTGTACAAATTTATGCGGAAGATGGCTCATTACTAAGTTCAGACACCTTAGTATTCACTGTCCTGCCTTTGATGTTTGACAGTTTAGGTCTGCTTGGTCAGCTGTTTTCAATTGTGTTCTTTCTATTACTGACCATTGCCGCGCTGACCTCATCGATCTCTATGTTGGAATGCCCTGTGGCACTTGTGAGTGAGCGCTTCAACACTAAACGCTCTTTAACAAGTTGGGTGTTGGGTGGATTGATTGCTCTAGTCAGTGTGGTGATTGTTTATAACTTTGGCGAGTTATTTGGCTTAGTGGCAATGGTCGCGACTCAGTACTTACAGCCAGCAGCCGCACTACTGTTCTGTCTATTTGGTGGATGGGTTTGGAATCGTCACTCTAAAATTAAAGAACTTGAACAGGGTTGCCCTGAGTTTACCCAAGGTTGGTTTGGAAAACTCTGGCCTGCCTACGTGAAATTCGTCTGCCCAATTCTTGTGGCTACCGTAATTTGGGCATCATTTGGTTAATAGCCAATTTGATGAATAGAAAACGAAAGACAATAAAAAGCCCGCATAGTGATATGCGGGCTTTTCGTTTTTAACAGCGTCAGTTTACTGAGCAGGGGTGTTGATTTGACCCGTTGTTAGAGGATCCACGTCAAGGTCTGTGACCTCTTCAATGAACTCTTCTACCACTTGTTCAACTTCTTCATCATCTTGCTCGAAGTAGGCAAGGTGGAAGATAGCGTCACCTTCGTTTACCAAAGGTAGTGTCTGTTGACCGATAACAATACCGCCTTTGCGAGCAGTAAGCTCAATCTCGCTGTGACCAAGAGGCGCACTGATGTAAGCCAACACTTGGTCTTTCTCAACTTTCTCGCCCAACGTCACCACAGTACGTAAAATGCCATCGCTTTCAGCACGCAACCAACTGGTAGACTTTGCAATCACTGGTGTTGGCAGCTTTTTACGGCTTGAGCGCAACATACCAATGGCTTGCATCACGCGCTGAACGCCAATGAAGCCTGCACTGATACAAATTGGCTCAAAGCGCAGTGCTTCGCCCGCTTCATAAGTCAGAACTGGAATGCCCAAGCGTTCAGCCTCGCTACGCAGAGAACCATCACGGAGTGGAGCATCGACTATCACTGGCGTAGCGAACGCTTGAGCAATACGAAGTGTCTCTGGATTGCTTAAATCTGCACGAATTTGTGGCAGATTGGTGCGATGAATCGCTCCAGTGTGTAAATCCAGAATGTAATCACAACGCTTAGCAACCTGAGAGAAGAAAGTGTTCGCCATACGTGACGCAAGCGAGCCTTTTTCACTGCCCGGGAAGCAGCGGTTCATATCACGTCTATCTGGTAGATAGCGTGATTTATGAATGAAACCAAATACGTTGACGATAGGCACGGCAATGACTGTACCTTTGAGCTTATCTGCGTCAATGGTATTGATCAGTTGGCGTACGATTTCAACGCCGTTGAGTTCATCGCCGTGGATCGCAGCGTTGACCATAAGTACAGGTCCAGCTTGCTTACCATTGATGATCTCAACAGGAATCGATAAAGGTGAATGGGTATAAAGCTTGGCAGCTTCTAACTCAATAACCTTACGCTCTCCCGGCGAGATAGACTCGCCGAGAAATTCAAATGCGCTATTCTTTTTAGCCTTTGCCACGAGTTTTAGTCCTTTTACTTGCCGCATTTTTCTCTATAAATTCGACAATCATTCCAGCAATGTCTTTACCAGTTGCGGCCTCAATACCTTCAAGACCTGGAGATGAGTTTACTTCCATGACCAATGGACCACGGTCTGATCGTAGTAGATCCACCCCAGCCACATTTAGACCCATTATTTTCGCAGCAGCGACAGCAGTGCGGCGCTCTTCAGGAGTGATCTTAATTAAAGATGCACTACCACCACGGTGTAGGTTGGAACGGAATTCACCATCTGCACCTTGGCGTTTCATTGCAGCAATTACTTTGTCACCAATCACGAAGCAGCGAATATCAGCACCGCCCGCTTCTTTGATGTACTCTTGCACCATGATGTTTGCTTTCAAGCCCATGAACGCTTCCACAACGCTTTCTGCCGCTTTACGTGTCTCAGCAAGAACAACACCGATACCTTGAGTGCCTTCTAGCAGTTTAATTACTACTGGTGCGCCGCCAACCATCTCAAGTAGATCTTTCACATCATCTGGCTTGCTTGCAAAACCTGTGATTGGCATACCGATGCCTTTACGTGACAGTAACTGCATTGAGCGAAGCTTGTCGCGTGAACGTGTAATTGCCACAGATTCGTTGACTGGGTAAACCCCCATCATTTCAAATTGGCGAAGAACCGCTGTGCCATAAAAAGTCACTGAAGCACCGATTCGAGGAACAATCGCATCAAAGCCAGATAGCTCTTCACCTTTGAAGTGGATCTCTGGTTTGTCTGAATTGATATTCATGTAACAACGAAGCGCATCGATCACTTTTACTTCATGACCGCGGCTTTCCGCTGCTTCAATCAGACGCTTAGTTGAGTACAGGTTCGCATTGCGAGACAGAATACCAATTTTCATTATTTGCTTTCCTCGAAAGGGACTAAAAACGATTCAACAGGGTCGACAATGATGCGATCGTGCATTGCAGTGCGACCTAATAACATACGAAAAGCCATGTTTTCGCGATTAGTTAATGTAATTTCGATTGGCCAACTCTTTCCGCCAATGCTTAATTCTGACTCGATAACGTAACGTGATTCTTCATGACCACCTGAGTCGCGCACGATGCGCTCATCAATAACTTTAGCTTCACATACTGTTTCGAAATCCGTGTCATGTTGTTTTGGGTGAATCCAAAAGCGGACCCACAGAGCTTCGTCCTTTTTAAAGCTCTCTACTTTGAATGCGTGTAAGCAAGACGTCCTGGCTCCGGTATCAATTTTTGCGTTAATTTCTTTAATACCCAAACCTGGCAGGCTAAGAGTTTCTCGCCAACCGACTAATAGTTTTTCTTTCATCGCAGTAACATAATTTTAGAGAGTATTTAAGACGCTCGAGTGAAGTGAGCATCCCCAACATAACACGGTCGAATTGTGCCGAGTCTTGTGCTTGAAGAGGGTAAGAATGTACCCAAAGGCGCTTCAAGGAGGGCGACTGTAGCAACCTGAGTATGGTGTGACTAACGAAAAAAAATCACCGTAACGACAAGGATTTTTTATCGAGTATTTTCACTGGGTGAGAATCGTTAATTGGAATAAAAAGCCCAAATGTGGTGCTTATGTATCCTTGTTGCTCATAAATTTATATGCAACTCGAAAACTGACCTATCTTTATAAAGATGACTATCGTCAGTAAATAGAGGGACTTATGAAAAAAACGATTGTGAAAGCGGTGGCAATTGCAGCTGTAGTCGCGAGTATGACGGGCTGTGTAGGTAGTATGGCTGTAACAGGCAAGCTGATGCAGTTTAACGTTGAAGTAGTTGATAACCGATACGCGCGTGCAGGAGTGAACTTTCTTCTGGCTCCGGTATATGCGATTACAACAGCAGCAGACTACATTATCTTTAACTCGTTGGAGTTTTGGACTGGTAAAAACCCAATTAATGGCTCTCCTCACATCTTTGATACCAAGACAGATACTATGTTAGATATCAATGATGATCTCGATGACTCTTTGAAAGAAGCGCCAATTGCACCAATTTCTATGTATCGTTCATTCGAACAGGGTGAAATGAAGCGTATTAACGATGACACCTTCGAAATCGATATTACTTACAGCAATGGCGATAAATCCATTCTGCGTGGTGTGAAGACGGATGAAAACATCCAGTACTTCATTGATGGTGAACTGGTCGGAGAAACAACCCTAGACCAACTTCAAGAACTCGCTGCCTCAAAAGCGTAATACGAGTAGAAATAAAAAAGCCGAGTCCTCTATGACTCGGCTTTTTAGATCTTGTCCAGATTACGCTTTTTCTGGGATCGATTCTAATAGAGCGACCATTTGATCCCAGAATAGGGCAACGGTATCAATCTTCACTTTCTCGTCTGGAGAGTGAGGGAACTTGATGGTTGGGCCGAAAGAAACCATGTCCATATTCGGGTAAGGTTCTTTGAATAGACCACACTCAAGACCCGCGTGAATTACCATGATGTTTGGTTTGTGACCGTAGATGCCTTCGTACATATCACGGAAGATAGCCATGATTTCTGAGTCAGCATCTGGCTTCCAGCCAGGGTAAGCACCAGAGAACTCAATGCCCGCACCTGCCAACTCTGCAACTGAAGCTAGCATGCCTTCAACCTGTTGACGGCCAGAGTCGATAAGTGAGCGAACAAGGCAAAGCACTTGAATTTGGCTCTCTTCAGTTGTGATAACACCAACGTTTAGAGATGTCTCTACCACGCCTTCGATTTCATCGCTCATGCGGATCACGCCATTTGGACAAGCGTTTAGCGCTGCAATGAAACGCTGTTGGTCAGCAATAACCAGAACTTGAGCGTCAGTGTCGATTGATTCGTTGAAAGAAACGATATCGGTTTCTACTTTACCTAGTTCCGTTTTTAGTAGGTTAGTGTAGAACTCAAACAGCTGTGCCAGTTTTGCTTCGTTTTCTGCAGGAACCGCAACGGTTACAAACGCTTCACGAGGAATTGCGTTGCGAAGACTGCCACCGCGGAATTCAACTAGGCGAAGATCAAGCTCTTGTGCGTGACCAGCTAAGAAGCGTGCAACCAGTTTGTTTGCGTTGCCACGGCCAGTGTGGATATCACAACCTGAGTGACCGCCTTTAAGACCTTTTAGAACAAGCTGACGAGTAACGTAGCCAGCTGGGATCGCTTCACGTTTGATGTCGAATGTCATTTGACCGTCGATACCGCCCGCACAACCCATGTACACTTCGCCTTCTTGCTCTGAGTCTGTGTTTAAAAGGATTTCGCCTTCCAACCAACCCGCTTCAAGACCAAATGCCCCTGTCATGCCTGCTTCTTCATCTACAGTAAGTAGAACTTCAATCGGACCATGTTTAATGTCAGTTGAAGCAAGTACCGCTAGACATGAAGCCATGCCCATACCGTTGTCAGCGCCTAGCGTTGTGCCTTTTGCTGTTACCCATTCGCCATCGATGTACGGTTGGATAGGATCTTTAGTGAAGTCATGATCGGTGTCTTCATTTTTCTGCGGCACCATATCGATGTGTGCTTGAAGAACAACGCCTTTCTTGTTTTCCATCCCTGCTGTTGCAGGCTTTTTGATGAATACGTTGCCAGTAGGATCGCGGCGTACATCTAAACCTTGCTCTTTAGCCCAATCTACAATGTATTGCGCTAGGGCTTCTTCATGCTTTGACGGGTGAGGAATAGAACAGATCTTATCGAAAAACTGCCAAAGTGGTGCAGGTGATAAGTTACTGATTTCAGAATGGAATTCAGACACGGATGACTCCTTAAAAAGAATAATGCCAGATCTTGTTATGCAATTAGTGAATGTAAGCAGAACAAAAAGCTGAATCTGACCTATTGGATAGAGGGGCACAGCATAGCATCCCCAGACATCGGGTTGTAGTCAAAGCCGTTCGGATTTGTCTACGTGTTCTCATATTCTCACAATATTGATACGAAAACGATTACGCACCTAGATTCTTACTTTTTGTAATTTTAACGAGTTAAGGAGTGATATTTTTGTAATTTAATTACGAAAATAAATTGATGTGGGTCATTTTATGAAGTTTTTGTGATTTTAATCACTTTAATTGTTGTAATTAAATTTCTATGAGGTATATTGGTGACCAACTTCAAAGCGAAGAAGAAAATGCTCAAAGGATGAGTCCGAGTTATCGCCTCCAAGGAACCGAGAAATCAATATGTTTTATTTGTTTAAATTGATTTAGAAGGTGATGTTATGAAAGGTTTACCAAGTGCAGCGTTCTGGCTAAACAGCTCTGTTTACACAGGCAGCTTTACTTACCCAACAAGCTTCGGTTACTAATCCGAAGTTTGTGACTCTCGAACAGTTTTGTTCAACCCCTATTATTGGAATTTTATTACAGTCGACTTTTGGGCTGACATGATTCAACCGCCACTCAAATTGAGTGGCGTTTTTTTATCTGCAGAAAACTTATCTTTTTCCTTCCTGCCTCAATACTTTCTCTGCTCTCTCATGCTTCGTTGAATATTATTCGCATAAACTCATAAAGAAATGGTTAAAGCCGTGAGAAAACGCTTTGAAAGTTTGCAACATGGTACAAAAAATCATCTTTTTTAATTAATGAACGAAAATATTTTTATCTATTGAAATATAAAGGTTTTATATAAATAGGTCTGGAATGTAATCGTTTGAATTGATGATTTACAATTAGAAATGTTGATTAGAGTGATAATTCTATCTGGAATTTACGATTTGTAGACTTTATAATCGCCGCCAATCGATTACGCAACCGTTTACTTTTTACCTTTTAGGATTCGATTATGTTCGAAAAACTATTCAAACTCAGCGAAAACGGCACTAACGTTAAAACTGAGGTCATCGCAGGTATTACTACCTTCCTAACCATGGCTTACATTATTTTTGTAAACCCAGCGATGCTAGCGGATGCTGGTATGGACAAAGGCGCGGTCTTTGTTGCTACTTGTCTTGCTGCTGCTATCGGCTGTTTTATCATGGGCTTTGTGGCTAATTACCCAATTGCACTTGCTCCTGGTATGGGTTTAAACGCCTTCTTTACCTATGGCGTTGTTCTAGGCATGGGCCACTCTTGGCAGGTAGCACTGGGTGCGGTGTTCGTATCGGGTCTTATCTTTATGGCATTGAGCGTATTTAAAGTACGTGAGTGGATCATCAACTCGATCCCAATGTCTCTACGTACTGGTATCTCAGCAGGTATCGGTCTTTTCCTAGCATTCATTGGCCTGCAAAACTCAGGTATTGTTGTTGATAACCCAGCAACTCTAGTTGGTCTTGGCAACATTACCGGTATTCAACAAGCACTTGCTGCTCTTGGTTTCTTCCTAACTATCGCGTTGGTTTACCGTGGTGTTCGTGGTGGTGTGATGATCTCTATTCTAGTGATCACTGCCATTGGTTTGATTCTTGGTGATGTACAGTGGGGCGGTATTATGTCTGCGCCACCAAGCATCGCACCAACACTAATGGAAATGAACATCGCCGACGTATTCGAAGTGGGTATGATTTCAGTTGTGTTTGCTTTCCTATTTGTTGACCTATTCGATACAGCGGGCACGCTTGTTGGTGTTGCTCAGAAAGCTGACCTAATTAAAGAAGACGGCAAGCTTCCTCGCCTAAGTAAAGCCCTTCTTGCTGACTCAACAGCAACGTCTGTTGGTGCGGTTCTAGGTACTTCAAGCACAACGTCTTACGTTGAATCTACAGCCGGTGTTGCTGCTGGTGGTCGTACTGGTCTAACAGCGGTTGTTGTCGGCGTACTATTCCTACTTGCGCTATTCTTCTCACCGCTAGCAGGCATGATTCCAGCTTACGCTACAGCGGGCGCACTATTCTATGTTGCGATTCTGATGATGTCTGGCCTAGTGAGCGTTGATTGGCGTGATCTAACAGAAGCAGCACCTGTTGTTGTGACCTGTCTTCTAATGCCACTGACTTACTCAATTGCTGAAGGTATCGCACTTGGCTTTATCTCTTACGCGGCAATTAAACTGCTAAGTGGTAAAGGTCGTGAAGTCTCTATTAGTGTATGGGTACTGTCGGCAGTGTTTATCTTCAAATATCTAGTCGCTTAATTATCAACTTGGTGAATTCACGTTAGAAGTGTTAGACATCGCCATAGTGGTTTTCTCCACTATGGCGATTATTTTTGTCTAGGGTATGAACTCTTCATTGGTATTATGCGCCGCATTCGGTAGAATAAACGTTTGCGTAGCTTTTCCCCGAACTTGCCTGTTGCAATCGTGACGACTGGCCATAAGGCCGTTTTGACGTTTTGTGGGGATGCAGATTTTTAAATTATTAGGTTATTACAATGGCTAAAAAATTCGTTATCACTTGGGACCAAATGCACACTCTTTGTCGTGAATTGGCAGAGAAACAAATGCCAGCAGAGCAGTGGAAAGGCATTTGGGCTGTAAGCCGTGGTGGTCTGGTTCCTGGCGCTATTCTGGCTCGTGAGCTAGGTATTCGCCACGTTGATACAGTATGTATCTCTAGCTACGATCATGATCACCAGCGTGATATGACCGTTGTTAAAGCACCAGAAGGTGACGGCGAAGGCTTCCTAATTGTTGAAGACCTAGTAGACAGTGGTGACACGGCACGTAAACTTCGTGAAATGTACCCTAAAGCAAAAATTATCGCGGTATGTGCTAAACCTGCTGGTGTTGAGCTACTGGACGATTACGTACTAGATATCGCTCAAGATACTTGGATTGAGCAGCCTTGGGATATGGCGCTTCAGTACATTGAGCCAGTAAATCGCAAGCAGAAGTAATCATTTCGGTAAAATACCGTCGGTTTCTTGATAAATGACCCTTTATTGGGTCATTTTTTTTATTACTATTTAGAAAACGAATTTAACTTAGGTCTTTTCCATGTCTGAGGAAGTCAGCAAGAACCTTTCTGAAACGTTATTTGCCAATCATAAACAAGCAAAGGAAACTTCTGGTTTAACGCGTTATATGCCGACCAGTGAAACCTTTCTTGATGAAAAGCAGAAGAAAGAGGGGCACAAATGGTATCGCAACCTGCGTCGTATGCAGTGGTCATGGCAAGGTCTTGATCCAATAGAGATTGAAGCGGTGCTTGCCAAAATAGCGGCTTCTAAGCATTCGCGTACTAACGACCAATGGCTTGATACTGTCATGGGTTACCACAGTGGTAACTGGACATATGAATGGACTAAGTTAGGCATGCTTCATCAAAAGCGCTCAGCGACACTGAAAGGTGAAGAAGCAGCCGATGAGATGTTTAATGCTTCTTTGTGCTTTAGTATTGCGGGTTATCCTCACATCAAAAACGACAACTTAGCGATACAAGCTCAAGTGTTAGCGAGTAATGCTTACATTGAAGCAGCCAATAAGACTAAGTACATTGTGAAGCGCATCGAAGTTCCCTATCAGAAGAAGACGATTGTTGCGCATCTGCACCTTACGAGCACCGACAAACCTCAACCAGTCGTCATAGTAAGTGCGGGTTTAGACAGCCTTCAAACGGATATGTGGGGATTGTTCCGTGACCATCTGGCGAAGAAAAACATCGCAATGTTGACCGTCGACATGCCGTCAATTGGTCACAATACTCATTGGAACCTGACGGAAGATACCTCGGTTTTACACCAAGCAGTACTGAACGAGCTATACCATATTCCTTACGTTGACCATCACCGTGTTGGGCTGATCGGTTTCCGCTTTGGTGGCAATGCGATGGTACGGTTGTCATTTATCGAACAAGAGAAGATTAAAGCGTGTGTCTCTCTGGGTGCGCCGATTCATGATGTGCTCTCATCGCCAGAAAAGCTAAAGAAAATGCCCAAGATGTACCTCGATGTATTGGCCTCACGTTTAGGAAAAAGCCCAGTTGATATTCATAGTTTGTCTGGGCAACTTATGGCGTGGTCATTGAAGGTTCAAGGCATCTTGGCAAGTCGAAAAACGCGCGTTCCAATTCTTGCAATGAGTTTAGAGAATGATCCAGTTTCTCCCTTTAGTGATAATCAATTAGTCGCAGTTTACAGTGACTATGGTAAAGCGAAGAAAATCAGCTCTAAAACAATTACACAAGGGTATGAGCAATCCCTCGATTTGGCGATAAAGTGGTTGGAGGACGAGTTAATTAGATGACTTTTCAACTAATTTAGACAACACTTAAGTAATGCGCTACCCAATCTATTTAGTCCGTAGTGCGTATAACAAAAAAGTAAATGAATATGGAGATTCATTATGTCTGAACAGACGAAAAGTCCGACACATTATCGCTTGCTAACAACTCTTAGGGCTATTGGCCCATACCTACGTGAATCACAAAGTGAAGATGGTTCTTATCTTTTTGACTGCCTATCGGTGTGTGTGAATGATAAGAAGTCTCCTGAACAACGTGAGTTTTGGGGATGGTGGTTAGAACTTGAAAAGCGCGGTGATGTGTTTGAAGCACGTTATCGTTCTGGTCTTTACGATGTTACTGGTGAGTGGCAAGACAAGGCGCTGCCTAAGAAAGCGGTGCAAGATGTCACGAAAACTCAAGAAGTCTTCCACCAAAAACTGCTAGATACTTTACAAAGCGAGTTTGAAATTTCGGTCGAGATTCATAAAGAATCTGTCGAATTCGTCTAAATTCTTATAGCTTTTGTTCCTAACGATTAAAAAGGCGCTCTTCAGCGCCTTTTCTACTTGTGAATTTTCTATTTGATTGCTAAAACATCAGGTCTAATCAATTTTGCTCATTTATCAATAGCGAGCAGGGTTGTGAAGGTTTGTATTCACTTCATAGTAGAAAGGCAATGACTCAAGAAAGCGGAAATACCACACAGTCTCAAACTGTGGTGGTTAAACTAGGTACTAGTGTTTTAACTGGTGGTACGTTGGCGTTAGATCGCGCTCATATGGTTGAGCTAGTACGTCAATGTGCAGAACTTAAAAAACAAGGCCACTCAGTGGTTATGGTTTCGTCAGGCGCAATTGCGGCTGGCCGTGAACACCTAGGTTACCCCGCACTGCCCAACTCTATGGCAAGCAAACAACTTTTGGCCGCAGTTGGTCAAAGTCAATTGATTCAAACATGGGAATCGCTGTTTGCTATCTATGGTCTGAAAATTGGTCAGATGCTTTTAACACGCGCTGATCTCGAAGATCGTGAACGATTCTTAAATGCCCGAGATACCATTAATGCACTTGTTGAAAACGACATTATTCCCGTAGTGAACGAGAACGATGCCGTTGCAACGAGTGAGATCAAAGTAGGTGATAACGATAACCTGTCTGCATTGGTTGGGATCTTATGTGGCGCTGACAAGCTTTTGCTGCTGACGGATCAGAAAGGTCTATTTACTGCCGATCCTCGTAAAGACCCAAATGCTGAGTTGATCAAAGAAGTAAAAACCATCGACGACACTTTGCGTAAAATCGCAGGTGGCAGCGGCACCACTCTAGGTACTGGCGGCATGGCGACAAAACTGCAAGCTGCCGATATTGCTCGCCGAGCGGGTATTGAAGTTATCATCGCAGCGGGCAGTGCACCCAATGTCGTGTTTGACTCTTTAGGCGAACAGCCACAAGGCACTCGCTTTTTACCGTGTGAAGAGGCACTAGAAAACCGTAAACGTTGGATTCTTGCTGGCCCTGCTGCATCTGGCGATATCGTTATTGATGACGGTGCTGTCAATGCTGTGATTGGTAAAGGAAGTAGCCTATTAGCCAAAGGCGTGACCAGTGTCAGTGGCGAGTTTGCACGTGGTGATGTTGTTCGTGTGACGGCTCAAAATGGTCAGCTCGTTGCGCGTGGTATTGCAAGTTACTCTAGTCAAGATATGGCAAAAATCGTTGGCAAACACAGTAAAGATATTATTGATATTTTAGGTTATGACTACGGCAGTGAAGTTCTGCATCGTGATGACATGGTCGTAATCCAAGAGTAAGGAAAGAAAAGTGGAATTGATTTCTATGGGAATCGCTGCCAAAGAGGCGGCATTCCAGCTGGCAACAGCATCGACAGCACAAAAAAACCAAGCACTCGCGATTATCGCTGATGAGCTAGAAGCAAACGCAGAAGTGATTCTTGCGGCGAATGCGAAAGATATTGAAAAAGGCCGTGAAGCTGGCTTAACAGAGGCACTACTTGACCGTTTGCTATTAAACACAGAACGCTTAACTGGCATCGCAAATGATGTACGTAACGTTATTAGCCTAAACGATCCTGTGGGCAGTGAACTGGACAGTAAAGTGCTTGAAAATGGTATGTCTCTGTCTCGTCGCCGCGTGCCACTCGGTGTGGTGGGAGTTATTTACGAAGCTCGTCCAAATGTGACGATCGACATTGCAGCTCTTTGTCTAAAAACGGGTAATGCGAGCATCCTACGTGGTGGTAAAGAGACCTTTTTCTCCAACATGGAGTTGGTGAAAGTGATCCAATCGGCACTGTCAAAAGCGGGTTTACCAGCAGCGTCAGTTCAATACATTGAAAAGCCAGATCGTGAGCTAGTATCTCAGCTACTTAAGCTCGATGAGTATGTGGACATGATCATCCCTCGTGGTGGTGCTGGTCTGCATAAGATGTGTAAAGAGAACAGTACTATTCCAGTGATTATTGGTGGATTTGGTATCAGTCATATCTTTGTTGACGAAAGTGCAGACCTCGCTAAGTCACTGGATGTGGTTGAGAACTCGAAGGTGCAACGTCCATCAGCATGTAACTCTCTAGATACTCTGTTAGTCCATGAAAAGGTCGCGGCAGAGTTTTTACCTATGCTGGCTCAGCGACTCAGTGACAAAGTGGCATTCGTTGCAGCTCCAAACGCTAAAGAGTTCTTGGCGCAAGCGAATGAGGTGCGTGATGCGGGCGAGGGTGACTTTGATACTGAGTGGCTAAGTTACACATTGGGTGTGAAAGTGGTAGCTGATGTAAATGAAGCGGTTGATCACATGCGTGTTCATAACGCGAGCCACTCAGATGCCATCATGACCAACAGCCTTGAAAACTCAGAGCTATTCATCAACTCAGTGGGTTCTGCGGCCGTTTATGTTAACGCATCAACCCGTTTTACTGATGGCGCTCAGTTTGGTTTAGGCGCTGAAGTGGCAGTGTCTACTCAGAAGCTGCATGCACGTGGTCCAATGGGTCTTGAAGAGCTAACAAGCTACAAGTGGGTCGGTAAAGCAAACTACTTGCCGCGCAGTTAACAAAAACTGAACGATTTTGTTTGAAAAAGGGGCTATCTAGCCCCTTTTGTTTTCTTGTCTTAATCAAATCCGCTACACTGTGTGGCACTTATATGGAGGTGATATGCATTGTCCTTTTTGTTCTGAGAACGACACCAAAGTGATCGATTCTCGTCTGGTTGCTGATGGCCATCAAGTCCGTCGTCGTCGCCAGTGTTTAGCGTGTAGTGAACGATTCACCACTTTTGAAACCGCTGAGCTGGTTATGCCAAGAGTGATCAAATCGAATGGCAATAGAGAGCCGTTCAATGAAGATAAGATGGTCGGTGGCTTGCAACGTGCTTTAGAGAAAAGACCAGTCAGTGCAGATGCCGTTGATGTTTCAATCAGCCTTATTAAGTCTCAGCTTCGTGCCACGGGTGAACGAGAAGTTCCAAGCGAGATGATTGGTAACCTTGTTATGGATCAGCTAAAAGAGCTTGATAAAGTCGCTTATATCCGTTTCGCCTCGGTGTACCGCAGCTTTGAAGATATTCGTGAGTTTGGCGAAGAGATCGCTCGACTAGAAGATTAACGGTTACACCTCATGTCCCTATTTACTCCTCTAGATTACCAAATGATGTCGCGAGCCATTGAATTGGCTAAAGGCGGCATCTATACCACCGCCCCAAACCCTAATGTGGGCTGTGTCATTACTCGTAATGGTGAGATTGTCGGTGAAGGCTTTCACTACCGTGCTGGTGAGCCTCATGCAGAAGTTCACGCAATGCGTATAGCAGGTAATAAAACGGTAGGTGCGACAGCCTACGTAACACTAGAGCCGTGTTCGCATTATGGGCGAACACCACCATGTGCTGAAGGCTTAATCAAAGCTAAAGTTGCTAAAGTCATTTGTGCAATGGTAGATCCGAACCCTCAAGTTGCAGGTCGTGGGATTAAAATGCTGCGTGATGCGGGGATTGAAGTCCAAATCGGGTTGCTAGAACAAGATGCACTTGCTCTAAACCCTGCTTTCATCAAGACAATGAAAACAGGAATGCCATTTGTTCAGTTAAAGATGGCGGCAAGCCTCGACGGGCAAACTGCGTTAGCCAATGGTGAGAGTCAGTGGATTACGTCTGCCTGTGCTCGTCAAGATGTTCAAAAGTATCGAGCCCTTAGCGGCGCTATCTTATCGACTAGCCAAACCGTCATAGAAGACAATGCTTCATTGAATGTTCGCTGGGACGATCTGCCAAATTCTCTTCAATCGCATTATCCGCAATCAGAACTAAGACAGCCAGTACGTGTAATTCTAGATAGACAAAATCGTCTTACTCCAGAACTTAAGCTGTTTGAAACTGACGGTGAACGTTTGCTCGTCTCTGATGGTGGAGATATTGAACCGCAGCTTAATGATGGCAATCAGATCGATCTTGAAGCGACGCTCAAAACCTTGGTTCAAACTCATGGCGTTAATCACATTTGGGTTGAAGCGGGAGCGACGTTAGCGAGCAGCCTTCTTAAACAAGGTTTGGTCGATGAGCTAATTGTTTACTTAGCTCCTAAGATTATGGGGAGCGATGGTCGTGGTTTACTTGGTGCTTTAGGGCTAGAGTCGATGACTGACGCGACCGATCTTGAGTTTAAAGATGTACGACAAGTCGGTAAGGATATACGTATCGTTGCCACATTAAAGAATAAAGAAGTGTAGTTATGTTTACAGGTATTGTTGAAGCAGTAGGCACTTTGGCTGCGATTACGCCAAAAGGCGAAGATATTAGTGTGACGGTGAACGTAGGCAAACTGGATATGGCCGACGTAAAGTTAGGTGACAGCATTGCGACCAATGGTGTTTGTCTGACTGTCGTCGATTTTACAGAGTCGAGCTACACCGCTGACCTATCGCTAGAGACCTTAAAGAAAACCGGCTTCGCTGATTACCAAGCGGGTGACAAAGTGAACCTTGAAAAAGCCATGTTGCCGACGACACGTTTTGGCGGTCACATTGTGTCGGGTCATGTCGATGGCGTGGGTGAGATAGTTGAGCGAAACATGGTTGGACGAGCCATAGAGTTTTGGGTCTCTATGCCAGAAGAGATCACTCGATATGTTGCGGAAAAAGGCTCGATTACCGTTGATGGTATTAGTCTAACTGTGAATGATCTTCGTAAGAATGCATTCAAATTAACGATTGTTCCTCACACGGGTGAAGAGACGACTATCGCCGACTTCCATGTCGGGCGAAAAGTGAACCTAGAAGTTGATGTGCTTGCTCGTTATATGGAGCGACTCCTCAACACTCAGCGTGATCAGCAACCTGAATCACGCATTACGATGGAATTTTTACAACAAAACGGTTTCGCATAAGCCGAAATCTGCTGAATTAAGAGCGAACCTTACTTCGCTGATGCCATAAGATAGGAATAGCACGATGCCGATTAGTACGCCTGAAGAAATTATTGAAGACATTCGCCAAGGGAAAATGGTTGTCCTTATGGATGATGAAGATCGCGAAAATGAAGGCGATCTGATCATGGCAGCAGAGTTAGTGACTCCTGAAGCCATCAACTTTATGGCGACTCATGGTCGTGGCCTGATTTGTTTGACCATGACAAAAGAGCGCTGTGAACGTCTTGGATTACCCCCGATGGTGCAAGACAATAATGCTCAGTACACCACCAACTTTACGGTGTCTATTGAAGCGGCAGAAGGCGTAACAACGGGTATCTCTGCAGCCGACCGTGCACGTACGGTGCAAGCGGCGGTAGCAAAAGAGGCAAAAGCGGCTGACTTAGTTCAGCCAGGCCATATTTTCCCACTAGCTGCGCAAGAAGGTGGTGTTCTAACGCGCGCTGGTCATACTGAAGCGGGTTGTGACCTAGCTCGATTGGCTGGTTTAGAACCGTCAGGCGTAATTGTTGAAATCCTAAATGACGATGGCACCATGGCACGTCGCCCAGATCTTGAAATTTTTGCTGAGAAACACGGCATCAAGTTAGGCACGATTGCAGATCTTATTGAGTACCGCAATAACACTGAAACAACCATCGAACGTGTTGCTGAATGTAAGCTACCAACCGAGTTTGGAGAGTTCAATCTGGTCACTTATCGTGATGTTATCGATAACCAGATTCACTATGCTCTATGCAAAGGTGATCTCAAAACTGACGCACCGCTAGTTCGCGTTCACTTGCAAGATACTTTTACCGATCTACTACACAGCAACCGTAATGCTGAACGCAGTTGGACGCTAGATGCAGCGATGAAGCGTATTGGCAGTGAAGGTGGCGTTCTGGTGATTCTGGGTAACGAAGAGTCAACGGACCTTTTGGTACATCGAGTGAAGATGTTTGAAGCTCAAGATAAAGGCGAAGCGCCGACCCTAGCGAAGAAGCAAGGCACCTCACGCCGTGTTGGTGTGGGCTCTCAAATTCTTGCAGATCTAGGCGTTCACGATATGCGTCTACTGTCATCAGCAAGCAAAAAATACCATGCGCTTGGCGGCTTTGGCTTAAATGTTGTTGAATATGTGTGTGAGTAATCAGTAAGCACGTTTGATTATTAAGAAGGCAAATGTTTCAGCATTTGCCTTCTTTGTTTTCAATCTGTTGTGAACACGACGAGTAATGCTAAATTTCCATTAGATATTGCTCACAGATTTGTGCTAGAATCCGGCGATTCTCACTTGATGAACATAGTTAAAGGAAGGCTTATGAAAGTGATCGAGGGTGGCTTCCCAGCGCCAAACGCAAAAATTGCTATCGTTATTGCTCGTTTCAACAGTTTTATTAACGAAAGTCTATTGTCTGGTGCAATCGATACTTTAAAGCGCCATGGCCAAGTAAGCGAAGAGAACATTACTGTTGTTCGTTGCCCTGGTGCAGTTGAACTTCCACTTGTGGCTCAGCGTGTTGCTAAAACGGGTAAGTTTGATGCAATCGTATCTCTTGGTACGGTAATCCGCGGTGGTACACCACACTTTGACTATGTTTGTAGTGAATGTAACAAAGGTCTTGCGCAAGTGTCTCTGGAATACTCTCTTCCAGTCGCATTCGGCGTATTGACGGTTGATACAATTGACCAAGCAATTGAGCGCGCAGGAACCAAGGCTGGTAATAAAGGTGCAGAGGCTGCACTAAGCGCACTTGAGATGATAAACGTTCTTTCAGAAATCGATTCCTAATGGGGGCCAGTGTGAAACCAGCCGCACGTCGTAATGCACGTCGATTCGCTCTACAAGCGATCTACTCTTGGCAAATTACTAAAGAAAATGTTGCTACTATCGAGGAGCAATTCTTGTCAGGTGGTAAGTATGATGAAGAAGAACATCATGCTTCTGAGCCGGCACTTTCTACTCCAGACACAGACGTTGCATACTTCCGTGACCTACTAACAGGTGTTGTGCTAAGTCACACAGAGCTAGATAGTAAGATTCGTCCATACACAGCACGCCCAATGCAAGACTTGGACATGATGGAGCTTGCACTGCTTCGTCTTGCTATGTATGAAATGACACGTCGTGAAGATGTACCTTACAAAGTGGTAATCAACGAAGCGATTGAACTTGCAAAAGTTTTCGCAGCAGAAGAGAGCCACAAGTTCGTGAACGGTGTACTAGATAAAGCAGCACCTCACGTACGTAAGAAGTAATCGACTAAGATTAGTAAAAGGTCAGCACATGCTGACCTTTTTTATGCTTGTTATTCACAGAATCGATAATTAAAAAATGGCTTCATTATGTCCGGTGAATTTAATCTAATCGAAAAGTATTTTGTTGGTCGTCAGAAAGGGCGAAAAGACGTTCTTTTGGCTGCTGGAGATGACTGTGCTTTAGTTCAAGCGCCACAAAACCTCTCTATTGCTGTAAGTACCGATACTCTTGTTGCGGGGACGCATTTTCTTGCTGAGGCAAATCCTGCCTGGGTTGCACACAAAGCGTTGGCTTCTAATATTAGCGACCTAGCTGCAATGGGCGCGACGCCTGCTTGGGTTTCGTTTGCTTTGACCATGCCTGAACCTGATGAAGCATGGCTAGCCCCTTTCTGTGATGCGTTCTTTGAGTTAGCCAACTACTTTGATATCCAGTTGATCGGCGGTGATACGACTAAAGGCCCTTTGAGTTTAACGTTGACCGTGCAGGGCTTGGTTGACCCTCACAAAGCTCTACGACGTGATGGCGCTAAAGTGGGGGATTGGGTCTATGTCACGGGGAACCTAGGCGACAGTAAAGCTGGGTTGGATGTCGTGCTTAACTCTGAGCTTAAGAGTAAGCCATACGCAGAAGAGCTTGAGAAAAGGCACTATCTGTCCACGCCAAGAGTGCTAGTAGGCCAAGCTCTATTGAATTTAGCGAGTTCAGCCATCGATATTTCAGATGGCGTTATTTCAGATGTAAAACATATTCTGAAACGTTCTCAGGTCGGTGTAAGCATTGACGTAGCATCGCTTCCCGTTTCTAATGAGCTTCTTCAGTTTGTCGATTCAGCCGCAATCGCCCAGCAATATGCGTTGTCGAGTGGTGAAGAGTATGAACTGTGCTTTACTGTGCCAGAACATAACAAAGGCTCGATTGAGAGCACGTTAGCCCATTGCGGCGCTAAGGTGACCTGTATCGGGCAGATCAGGCCTCAAGGTACCTTTGAACTCCACTCTAACGGTCAACCGATTGACTGGGATCTCAGTGGATACGATCACTTTAAGTAGAATAATATCATTATGACAAACCCTCTAACGCTTATTTCTCTGAAAAATCCTTGGCATCTATTGGCTACGGGCTTCGGTAGTGGGCTCTCACCGATTGTCCCAGGGACGATGGGAACATTGGCGGCCATTCCGTTTTATCTACTTCTTGTTCAGCTGCCTCTGCCTATCTACATCATTGCTGTGGTTATTTCGTGCATTATTGGCGTTAAGATTTGCCAAGTGACCTCTGACGATATGGGGGTTCATGATCATGGCTCAATTGTCTGGGATGAGTTTGCAGGCTTTTGGATTACCATGCTGGTGGTACCGCTGTTTAACCTATCGGCGACGGACTGGAAGTGGCTATTAACAGGTTTTGTACTGTTTCGCTTTTTCGATATGGTAAAACCTTGGCCGATTGGTTGGTTAGATAAACGTGTTCATGGCGGTCTGGGCATCATGATTGATGATATTGTTGCCGGTGTGATGGCTGGTGTGGCGCTCTACTTGGTCGGCAAATACGCAGGCTGGTTGGTTTAAAAAAAGGGGCTGGTAACTCGTTACCAGCCCCTGAGTCTATAAAAACTTGTTACTTCAGCTTCTCTAGATCCGCTTCGATCTCGGCGATCTTACTTGAAACCACTTTCTCCAAGTGGCGAAGATCAGACAAGATCTTCTGTTTTACATCCACTTCAACCGCTTTTTCTGGTTTGGTTAGTTGATTCAGTTCATCAATGACGAGCGTTAGGTTGCGGTTGATCTCAGTAACTTCACGATATTTGTGGCTACCGCTATCAACAAGCACATTCTTTACTTGTCGTGGATACTTGAACTTCACGCTTTTCGCAAACAGCTCACCTTTCTGCTTGTGAAAATAGATTTTTAACACGTCCTTGTGCGCTTCTTGGCGAAGGGAATAGCGCTCAATTTGCTTAGGATCTTGAATACCTAAACCAGTGAGGTGTGGATACATAGGCTACCTCTATAGTGTTGAAGTGATTAATTCAATAACTAATGTAGCAGCCTATGATCGTGGTAGACAGCCCTTTTTTAGACAAGTTAATAACTTGTGCTAGAGATCGCTCAAGGCGCGAGTTCAGCGATGTTTTTCGTTAGCGCTTCACGCAATCCAATTTGCTCTTCTTCCGTCAATTTGCCGCCACTTTGACTGGTGATGATAAATAAATCCTCAGCTCGTTCGCCGATAGTGGTGATCTTAGCGGCGTGAAGGTGAACACCTTGATCTGCAAAGGTAGCACCTACGGTGGCAAGTAACCCTGGTGTATCCAAAGCGACAAATTCAAGCAAGGTGCGTTTCTTACTTTTCGTTGGCAAGAAATCGACTTTCGTTTTGACTTTGAAATGCTGAAGGTTACGCGGCGTTCGACGTCGTTTGATCTTTGTTGGTCGTCCGTCAGCGAGCACGTGAGCTAAATGTTTCGTTACGGCTTTATGACGGCTCTCATCGATGGCCTCGCCTTGCTGGTCGAGCACCATAAAGGTATCTAGCACAAACCCATCTTTACTTGTCATGACTTGCGCGTCGTGTACGTTAAAGTTTCGTCTATCTAGCTCTGCGACAACAGAAGCAAACAGGGCGTGTTGGTCTTTGCTGTAAATGAAGACTTCGGTACCGCCTCGCGTTGATTTCTTTGATATCAGAATCAGAGGCTGAGAGTGGTCTTCATGGCGCAGTAGGTTCATACAGTGCCAAGCGATCTGCTTATGAGTATGACGCAAGAAGTAATCGGCTTTAAAGCGTTGCCAAAGCACTTCAATTTCACGTGCTGTAAAGCCCTCTTTGCGCAATAGTGCTGAGGCCAGTTGTTGGTTGTGGCGAATGCGTTCTCTCACATCAACAGGGTTTTCGAGTCCTCGGCGCAGTGCACGTTGGGTCGAATAGAAAAGCTCGGCAAGAAGAGTACGTTTCCAACTGTTCCATAACTCGGGGTTGGTTGCGCAGATATCCGCTACCGTTAAACAAACAAGGTATTCTAAGTACTCTTCATCACGTACTTTCTTGGCAAATTCAGTAATCACCTCTGGGTCGTAGATATCTCGGCGCTGAGCAGTGACAGACATCAGTAGATGGTTACGTACAAGCCAAGAGACTAACTTCGCCTCTGGCTTTGATAGCCCATGTTCAATACAGAATGTGTAGGCTTCACCTTCGCCAATAACTGAATGGTCACCCCCTCGGCCCTTACCAATATCATGGAAGATTGCCGCGATGATGAGCAGCTCTTTCTTTTGGATACGCGGGTAGACTTCGCAGCAAATAGGGTGCTTCTCGTGGTTTTTCGCATAGCTAAAGGTGTTGATATGCTTGAGCAAACGCACGCTATGCTCATCGACTGTGTAGACGTGAAACAGGTCAAACTGCATCTGACCGACGATCTGGCTCCACTGAGGTAGATAGGCCGCCAATACGCCCAATTTGTGCATCAAGCTAAACGCTTTGTGCAGGGCATTGGGATGGCGACATAAATCCATAAACTTCTCACGAGCTTCAGGGATAGTATGCAAAAACTTGTTCAGTCTTCGTCGGGCGGTTCTTAACTGTCGCAGAGTAGGTGGTGCAACCCCTTCAATGGTTGAGTCATTGGCGATATGCAAAAACATATCAAGAATGGTTTCTGGTCTTGCTTGAAATAAGGCAGGCTTACGAGCTTCAATGAGGTGGCCTCGGCGTTGGAAGTCATCGCTTAAGATTTCAGGCTCGGCCTCAATACCGTTGTTTAAGATCGCTTGATCAAACAATTTGAGCAGCATCTTATTGAGTTCAGCCACTCGGCGTAGGGTGCGGTAGAACTCTTTCATCATCATTTCTACACCACGATTCCCTTCACCAGCATAGCCAAGGCTTTCAGCGACTTGCGCTTGATGAGCAAAGGTGAGGCGATTGTCATAGCGCTTCAATTCGTTATGCAGTGCGAAACGTACTCGCCACAAAAAGTCCTGACACTCAACGAGTTCGCGATACTCTGCGTCAGTTAAGAAACCATAGCGGCTCATTTCAAGCAGTGACGTAGCTCCAAAATGACGGCGAGCGACCCAACTGAGTGTATGTATGTCCCGCAGGCCACCAGGAGTCGACTTTATATCGGGCTCCAAGTTGTAAGTAGTGTCATGGAAGCGGGCGTGACGGTCACGTTGCTCTTGTATCTTGGCTTTGTAAAATACTTCACTTGGCCAGAATGCCTCAGAATGAATGACCATACGCAGCTGGTGGAAGGTCTCTTCACAGCCGCATAGTAACCTTGCTTCCTGCAGGTTGGTTGCGACGGTGAGATCTTCGCGGCCGATTTCAGCACACTCTTCGACACTTCGAACTGCATGGCCGACTTCTAGGCGCAGATCCCACAGCAGGGTGATGAACTCACTGACCTTTCCAGCCAAGGATTCTGGTAGTCCTTTTCTTGACACAATCAGAATGTCGATATCAGATAGAGGATGCAGCTCACCTCGGCCGTAACCACCAACGGCTACTAAACTGATATTAGGTAGGGCAGAAAAGCCAAAGTGTTGCCAAAGTCGATTTAGTAGGAGATCGATGTATTCAGCACGCCCCAGAACTAAATCTGTAACAGGGTGGTGATTGAGAAACTCTTGTTTCTGATAATTGGCAAATTGTTCGAGTTGTTGCTTTAACTCTGTTATCGAGAGTTGGTTCTCTTCAAAGGTAAGAGGGGATTGAAAGGGCATACAGCAAGTCCGTGCAAAGTTGTCCTGTTAAGAACTAATCTATCAAAATAGAGCAGATAAAAAAATATCCCCGACAATGCGGGGATATTTTAAGAAGGTGATTGCCGTTAAGCGTTGTTCATCATGCGTGGGATGGTGTCATCGCTACGCAGAGTTAACACTTCACAGCCAGTTTTAGTCACAAGTAGAGTGTGCTCGTATTGAGCCGATTTTTTAGCATCGCCTGTGTACACCGTCCAATCGTCTTCAGCATCTACAGTAACACCAAACTTGCCCGCGTTAATCATTGGCTCGATAGTGAAGCACATGCCTTCTTTCAATACGCGGCGATCGTTGTTTTTGTAGTGGACGATTTGCGGTTCTTCATGGAATTCATTACCGATACCGTGGCCACAGAAGTCTTTAACAATCGAGAACTTGTTACGTGGGTTCTTTTTGTTGTTCTCTTTGATGTACTTTTCAATAGCAACACCAATGTCGCCAACCGTTGAACCAGGCTTAACGGTACGCATACCTACGTACAGTGCTTCTTGTGTCACCATACATAGGCGCTTATCTGCAGGAGAAACATCACCGACCAAGAACATCTTAGACGTATCGCCATGGTAACCTTCAGGACGCACGCTAAGATCTGCGCTTTCGTCATTTGGAATGATTACAGTGATGTCGACGTTAATGATGTCGCCATTTTTCAGTACAGCAGGCTTCACTTGACCGTTACTGCCCACTTCGTCAGCCGATGCAGGGATGCCGTGACATACGATATGGTTGATCGATGTACAGATAGATTTAGGGAAACCGTGGTAATCAAGCGGAGCAGAATAAGCGCCTTTTTCAATCCCATAATCATGACAGATTTGGTTTAACTCATCTGTTGTTACACCCTCTTTAATATGAGGTTCGATCATCTCGAGGATTTCAGCGGCCAACGCGCCCGCTAGTCGCATACGTTCGATTTCTTCAGCTGTTTTAATCTTGATTGACATCGGCTTTCTCTAGTTAATTCTGTTGCACGTTAAGTGCGAGTGCTCACATTCTATCAGGAACCCTGCATAATGAGAATTATTCTTCACTTTTCGTACGTCAAATTAGGCGGCAAAAATCACCCCATAGTGTTTTTTTACTAGCCAGCAAGGTCGAAAATATGGTATAAAGCGCGCCGGAATTGTGGTCAGTTCTCTTCAGCTAAGTCTCTTGGTTGGCGAAGCTGGTTACTTCCAACTAACTTATATCTTTAAATCACACACATTCCGTCACATATTCCGGGGTGCTGGGCAGAAGCCTAGTCGGAGTTATGGGGGATGTGGAGGCCTAACCCCATAGAGGATTATAAAATGGCAACTGTATCAATGCGCGATATGCTAAAAGCTGGTGTTCACTTCGGTCACCAAACTCGTTACTGGAACCCAAAAATGAAGCCATTCATCTTTGGTGCTCGTAACAAGGTTCATATCATCAACCTAGAAAAAACTGTACCAATGTTCAACGAAGCTCTAGCTGAACTAGCTAAAGTTGGCGAGAAGAAAGGTAAAGTTCTATTCGTAGGTACTAAGCGCGCTGCATCTGAAGCTGTTAAAGAAGCTGCAATCGCAAGCAACCAGTACTACGTAAACAACCGCTGGTTAGGCGGTATGCTTACAAACTACAAAACTGTTCGTCAGTCAATCAAGCGTCTAAAAGAACTTGAAGCTCAAGCTCAAGACGGTACTTTTGACAAGCTAACTAAGAAAGAAGCTCTAATGCGCACTCGTGAAATGGAGAAGCTAGAGAAATCTCTTGGTGGTATCAAAGACATGGGCGGCCTACCAGACGCTCTATTCGTAATCGATGCTGATCACGAACACATTGCGATTAAAGAAGCTAACAACCTAGGTATTCCAGTTTACGCTGTGGTAGATACTAACTCTAACCCAGACGGCGTTGACTACATCATTCCAGGTAACGACGATGCTATCCGTGCAGTACAGCTTTACCTAAACGCTGCTGCATCTTCAGTAACTGAAGGTCGTAACAAAGACGTAGCTGTTGCTGCTGAAAAAGATGGTTTCGTAGAAGCTGAATAATAGCGGCTCCGAGTCACACTTAGTCTATGTGCAACCAAGTTGTAGTATAAACTGAGTTATAGTTATCAGCAGGGGCCGAAGATGTGGCCCCTGTTTTTTACCAAATCCAGAATCAACTGAGGAATTTAGAATGGCTGTTACTGCTGCTCTAGTTAAAGAACTGCGCGACCGCACTGGCGCAGGCATGATGGACTGTAAGAAAGCGCTGAATGAAACAAACGGCGACATCGAACTAGCAATTGAAAACATGCGTAAGTCTGGCGCTGCGAAAGCTGCTAAAAAAGCAGGTAACGTTGCTGCTGAAGGCGCAATCATCATCAAAGAAGAAAACGGCGTTGCTGTTCTTCTTGAAGTTAACTGCCAAACTGACTTCGTTGCTAAAGATGCAAGCTTCACAGCATTCGCTGAAGAAGTTGCAGCTGACGCACTAGCGTCTAAAGCAACTGCTGAAGAGCTTCAAGCTAAGTTCGAAGAAACTCGTGTAGCTCTAGTTGCTAAGATCGGTGAAAACATCAACATCCGTCGCGTACAATACGTTGAAGGCGCTGCTATCGCTGCTTACCGTCACGGTGAGAAGATCGGTGTAGTTGTTGCAGGTGAAGGTGACGCTGAGACACTTAAGCACGTAGCAATGCACGTTGCAGCATCTCGTCCTGAGTTCGTAAACCCAGAAGACGTACCTGCTGACGTAGTTGAAAAAGAGAAAGCTGTTCAAGTTGAAATCGCTATGAACGAAGGCAAGCCAGCTGAAATCGCAGAGAAGATGGTTGTTGGCCGCATGAAGAAATTCACTGGCGAGATCTCTCTAACTGGTCAAGCGTTCGTTATGGAACCTAAGAAGACTGTTGGCGAAATCCTTAAAGAGCGCGGCGCTTCTGTTTCTACTTTCGTTCGCCTAGAAGTTGGTGAAGGTATCGAGAAAGCTGCAGAAATGAGCTTTGCTGACGAAGTAGCAGCGGTTCAAAAAGGTTAATCCTTAGAAACGCTTATACGATTAAGACCGTGGCCATGGCTGCGGTCTTTTTATGACTAGCGGTTAATCGTTTAGCTGTGATGGATGCAGACTCAACGAAGTCTTTATCCATGACTGTTAATCAACAACTCTCATTTGGAAGGTAAACTCCATGACTACGAACCCTAAACCAGCGTATCAACGTATTCTGTTAAAACTGAGTGGCGAAGCTCTACAAGGCGAAGAAGGTTTCGGCATCGATCCAGCGGTTCTTGATCGCATGGCACAAGAAGTAAAAGAGTTAGTTGAACTTGGTGTTCAAGTGGGTGTGGTTATCGGCGGTGGTAACCTATTCCGTGGTGCAGGCCTTGCTGAAGCAGGTATGAACCGCGTTGTTGGCGACCACATGGGTATGCTAGCAACAGTAATGAATGGCCTAGCAATGCGTGATGCGCTTCACCGTGCATACGTAAATGCTCGCGTAATGTCAGCAATCCCTCTAAAAGGTGTGTGTGACGACTACAACTGGGCAGACGCTATCCGCGAACTACGCCAGGGCCGTGTGGTTATCTTCTCAGCAGGTACTGGTAACCCATTCTTTACGACAGATTCTGCTGCGTGTCTACGTGGTATCGAAATCGAAGCTGACGTAGTTCTAAAAGCGACAAAAGTAGATGGTGTATTTACGGCTGACCCGGTAGCAAACCCAGACGCAGAGCTGTATGATAAGCTATCATTCAACGCTGTTCTTGAAAAAGAGCTGAAAGTGATGGATTTGGCAGCATTTACACTGGCTCGTGACCACAAAATGCCAATCCGCGTATTCAACATGAATAAACCAGGCGCACTTCGTCGCGTGGTAATGGGTGAAGCAGAAGGCACGCTAATCAGCGACGCAGAGTAATTCCAATCACCGCAGCACTGTGTTGCTGCGGTATTGCCTTTTGAAGACTCCCGAAAAGGCTTTCTTCGAGAAAGATTTACACATTAAGGTGATATTGTGATTAACGAAATCAAACAAGACGCTCAAGAGCGCATGGAAAAAAGCGTAGAAGCGCTAAAAAACAACCTGTCTAAAGTACGTACAGGCCGTGCACACCCAAGTCTACTTTCTGGTATTTCAGTAGAGTACTACGGTGCACCAACGCCTCTAAACCAAGTAGCAAACGTTGTTGCTGAAGATGCACGTACACTAGCAATCACAGTATTCGACAAAGAGCTAACGCCAAAAGTTGAAAAAGCGATCATGATGTCTGACCTAGGTCTAAACCCTATGTCTGCTGGCACCATCATCCGCGTTCCACTTCCACCGCTAACAGAAGAGCGTCGTAAAGACCTAGTTAAGATCGTTCGTGGTGAAGCTGAAGGTGGCCGTGTTGCTATCCGTAACATCCGTCGTGACGCTAACGGTGAACTAAAAGCACTTCTTAAAGATAAAGAAATCTCTGAAGACGAAGATCGTAAAGGTCAAGACGAGATTCAAAAGCTAACTGACGCAGCTGTTAAGCAGGTTGACGAAGTATTAGCATCAAAAGAAAAAGAGTTGATGGAAGTCTAATTCTCCATAATCTTTCTATATAAATAGCGCTGTGCTCGCAGCACAGCGTTTTTTTATGCTAGTCTTTGTCCCCTGCTGATTATCTATCAATGTTTTATGCATAACTCACAACTCTCCCCTGAATTACTCCCTAAACATATTGCAATCATCATGGATGGCAACGGCCGCTGGGCAAAAGCGCAAGGTAAACCTCGTGTCTTTGGTCACAAGAATGGTGTTGCAGCAGTCCGTAAAGCGATTTCTACATCGGCAAAACTAGGCATCAAAGCAATTACTTTATTTGCCTTTAGCAGTGAAAACTGGCGCCGCCCTGAAGAAGAAGTCGGTGTGCTTATGGAGTTGTTTATCACAGTGCTTTCTACGGAAGTAAAAAAACTGCACAAAAACAATTTACGCCTACGAGTGATTGGTGATACCTCACGCTTCAATGATCGCTTACAGAAAAAGATCGCTCAAGCTGAAGCAATGACGGAAGCGAACACTGGCATGGTTATCAATATTGCGGCTAACTATGGCGGCAAATGGGATATCATGCAGGCGACAAAAGCAATTTCAGCTAAGGTTGCCGCAGGTGAGTTGAATCAAGAAGATATTAGTGAAGAGCTAATTACTGAGCACCTCACAATGGCAGATTTACCTGAAGTTGATTTGATGATTCGAACCAGCGGAGAGTGCCGTATTAGCAACTTCATGTTGTGGCAGATGGCCTACGCTGAAATGTACTTTACGCCGATTTACTGGCCTGAATTCGACGAAAATAGCTTGATAGAAGCAGTGACTTGGTTTGTTAATTGTGAACGCCGTTTTGGCTGTACTGGTGAACAAGTTAAAGCTCTGATGGAAAGCGAATAAAGGATTAAAGTTTGAAACAACGAATTATAACCGCTCTTATCCTTGCTCCACTGGTCATTTTAGGGATCTTCAAACTCCCTCTGGCACTTTTTGTGGTTGCGATGGCCGCTGTGACCATGATTGGCTACTGGGAATGGACTCAGTTCGTTGATGCCAAGTCTCGTATTATGGCATTGATTCCAACGGTCGCAGTTAGCGCAGCCAGCCTTTGGGCTATCCCTTTTGATGCGCTAAGCCTAAATCTTGTGACTGACTCTCACTACGCAATTTTAGCGATTGGTTCAATATGGTGGCTAGCCGCGAGCGCGCTGGCGATCTCTTACCCTAAATCTTCCGCTCTTTGGCAAAACTCATCACTTTTACGCCACGCTTTTGGCGTGCTCACTCTGTTGCCATTTTTCTGGAGTGTCCTATTACTTAGAGCCGAAGGCATTCAGCTCGACCCTTACCATGGCGCTAAGTTAGTGCTTTATGTGTGCTTTATTGTATGGGCAGCTGATAGTGGTGCTTACTTTGCGGGTAAGAGCTTTGGTAAACATAAGATGGCCCCTCATGTGAGCCCAAATAAGACTATCGAAGGTCTGGTTGGCGGTATCATTACTGCTCTGTTGGTCGGTTGGGGCACTGCGCAGTGGTTTGATATTCAATTTAGCAGTGCTTTCGCGATGATCGGAATTACTTTGGTGACAGTGGTTATCTCTGTATTGGGTGATTTGGTTGAAAGTATGTTCAAACGTGTCTCTGGAATCAAAGACAGCAGCAACATTATTCCAGGCCACGGCGGAGTATTAGACCGAATCGACAGTCTAACAGCTGCGTTCCCTGTTTTTGCTTTCCTATACTTCATATTTTAAGGCAGGCTTCGGCCTGCTTTCGACTCAGCTTGGTTTCTTGCTATGCGTAAGCTAACGATTCTTGGTGCTACGGGCTCTATTGGTGCTAGCACTCTTAAAGTTATTGAACAAAACCCTGACAAGTTCACGATTGTCGCGCTCGCGGCTGGGCGTAATGTCGCCAAAATGCGTGAACTATGCCAAAAATGGCAGCCGAAATTTGCGGTGATGGCTGATGACAATGCAGCAAAAGCATTGAAGCTACAGCTAGCTGAACTCAAATTAAGCACTCAGGTTTTGTCTGGTGTGGATGCAATGTGCGAGATCTCTTCGATGGATGAGGTCGACACTGTGATGGCTGCTATTGTTGGGGCCGCAGGTTTGCTACCAACCATGGCTGCTGTCAAAGCGGGTAAACGCGTATTGCTGGCCAATAAAGAAGCCTTAGTGATGTCAGGGCAGCTGTTTATAGATGCCGTAGAGCAACATGGCGCTGAGCTAATGCCAGTCGACAGTGAGCATAATGCGATTTTTCAGTGCTTGCCGAGTGATATTCAAACCAACCTTGGTCGCTGCTCATTAGAAGAGCAAGGCATTCAACACATCCTTCTAACTGGCTCTGGTGGTCCGTTCCGCTATAGTGATATCGCAACGCTTAGCGATGTGACGCCAGAACAAGCCATTGCTCACCCTAACTGGTCTATGGGGCCTAAAATCTCAGTTGACTCGGCAACCATGATGAACAAGGGCTTAGAGTACATTGAAGCGAAATGGCTCTTTAATACTCGTCGTGAACAGTTGAAAGTCGTGATCCACCCTCAGTCGGTGATTCACTCAATGGTCCAATATCGTGACGGCTCTGTTTTAGCTCAGATGGGTGAGCCTGATATGGCAACTCCTATTGCTCTAACGCTCTCTTATCCTGAACGCGTCTCTGCGGGTGTCGCTCCTCTCGACTTTACTAAAGTGGGTGAGTTGACATTTTTAGAGCCTGACTTTGCTCGTTACCCATGTTTGAAGCTTGCCATTGATGCTTGTTATGAAGGCCAGCATGCAACGACGGCGTTGAATGCTGCGAATGAAGTTGCGGTTGATGCCTTCTTGAGCCGAAAGCTACGCTTTACTGACATCGCCGTAGTCAATGAATCTGTTGCTAACAAAATCTGTGCATCTAGCAGTCAGTCACAGTGCAGTGACTTGGAAAGCATTATAGAGCTAGATAGAATGGCGAGAGAGTTAGCGGTAACTATCGTAAGTGAGCGTAAGCTATGACAGGTATTTTGTGGAACTTTGCTTCCTTTATCGTTGCACTCGGCATTTTAGTTGCTGTCCATGAGTTTGGTCACTTTTGGGTTGCACGCCGTTGCGGTGTAAAAGTCGAAAAGTTTTCTATTGGCTTTGGTAAGTCGATTTGGAGTAAGGTCGGCTCCGATGGCACTGAATACAGTGTGTCCGTGATTCCTCTTGGTGGTTACGTTAAGATGCTCGATGGTCGTGTTGATGACCTTAAAGGTGACGAGCCTCTTTATGCATTCGACCGTAAGCCGCTTTGGAAACGTACAGCGATTGTAGCAGCAGGGCCAATATTTAATTTCTTGTTTGCCATCTTTGCCTACTGGCTGGTCTTCCTTATCGGTGTACCTGCTGTTAAGCCAGTGGTTGGGCTAGTAACGCCATATTCTATTGCTGCAGAAGCAGGCCTTGAATCAGGGATGGAACTTAAATCGGTTTCTGGCGTCAAAACTGCGGATTGGGAATCGGTGAATATGGGGTTAATTTCTCATATTGGTGATAAACAACTGACAATGACAGTCGCACCTGCCGATGGAGTTGGTGTTGAAGAGTTAAAAGTTTTCGACCTGACTGAGTGGAACTTTGACCCAGAAAAAGAGTCTGCTATGTCAGCACTCGGATTTGTTCCATTCACCCCAGAAATCACAGCTCGCTTAACCAATGTTTCTCAAGATGGAGCGGGTGCTCGCTCAGGCTTAGAGAGCGGCGATGTGATTACTGACATTGAGGGTGTGAAGATCGCGGATTGGCAGCAAGTTGTGGAAGCGATTCAGCAACATGCTAATACACCTTTGCAGATCCAAATTGAACGAAATGGTCAACCCGTTACGTTAACACTTACGCCAGACAGTCGAGAGCTTTCTGATGGACGAGTAATTGGTTTTGCGGGAATCGCACCTGAGGTCGCAGAATGGCCAGAAAATTATCGCTTCGACCTGCAATTTGGTGTAATTGATTCA
Organism: Vibrio sp. RE86; assembly: GCF_013114545.1. Classification (GTDB taxonomy): domain Bacteria; phylum Pseudomonadota; class Gammaproteobacteria; order Enterobacterales; family Vibrionaceae; genus Vibrio. The sequence continues at coordinate 62,905 of NZ_VTXI01000017.1, forward strand.
ATCGGGAAAGCGGTTGAAAAGACAGGTCAGGTCATTAGCCTGACAATCAGCATGTTGAAAAAGTTGATTGTTGGCGATGTTGGATTGAATAACTTAAGTGGACCTATCTCGATCGCAAAAGGAGCCGGTACGACTGCCGATTACGGCTTAGTCTACTTCTTAGGTTTCCTTGCATTAATCAGTGTGAACTTAGGGATTATTAACCTTGTACCGCTGCCTATGTTAGACGGCGGACATTTATTGTTTTTTGCTATTGAGGCTGTAATAAGACGTCCCGTCCCTGAAAAAATTCAGGAAATGGGTTACCGCGTTGGCGGTGCGATTATCTTCTCTCTTATGGCAGTGGCAATTTTCAATGATTTTGCTCGTTTGTAGTGAGCAAAGGTTGAAGTAAGGAATAACTAAAACAAATATGGCGATTAAAAATATTCTGTTTGCATCTTTGTTAGCGACAAGTGTCAGTGCAAACGGTGCCGAGAACTTCGTAGTTCAAGATATCCAGATTGAAGGTTTGCAGCGAGTCGCGCTCGGTGCTGCTCTTCTTAAAATGCCAGTTCGAATTGGCGATACTATCGATGGACAAGATGTCTCTGAGACGATTCGTGCGCTTTACGCAACGGGGAACTTCGAAGATATCAAAGTCCTACGTGATAATGATGTTCTTGTCGTTCAGGTAAAAGAACGACCAACGATTGCGAGTGTTTCGTTCTCTGGCAACAAAGCCATCAAAGAAGAACAACTTCAGCAAAACTTAGATGCATCAGGAATTCGTGTTGGTGAAGCATTAGACCGTACGACTCTCTCAACGATTGAGAAAGGCCTAGAAGACTTCTACTACAGTGTAGGTAAGTACAACGCAACCGTAAAAGCGGTTGTTACTCCACTTCCTCGTAACCGCTCTGATTTGAAGTTCGTCTTCACTGAAGGCGTGTCGGCAAAAATTAAGCAGATTAACTTTATTGGTAACACGGAATACACCGATGAAGAGCTTCTGAGCCGTTTTGATTTGAACGTGGATGTTGCATGGTGGAACTTCCTCGCCGACGACAAATATCAGAAGCAGGTACTAGCGGGTGATATCGAAGCGCTTAAGTCTTACTATCTCGATCGCGGTTATCTGAAGTTCCAGATTGACTCGACTCAAGTAGCGATCTCGCCAGACAAGAAAGGCGTTTACATCACTTTAGGGCTAAATGAAGGCCTCCCGTACAGTGTCAAAGATGTAAAATTCCGTGGTGAACTGCTGGATAAAGAAGCTGAGTTTGAAAACCTAGTCCCATTTGAGGCTGGTGAAACTTACAATGGCTCAGCGGTCACTTCTCTTGAAGAGGGGATCAAACGCGTACTTGGTGAAGCAGGCTACGCTTACCCACAGGTTCGAACGATTCCTGAATTTGATGATGAAAACCAATCGGTTTCACTTGTTGTCAATGTTGAAGCGGGCAAACGTATCTATGTTAGAGATATCCGTTTTGTCGGCAACAACTCAACTAAAGATGAAGTTCTACGTCGCGAAATGCGTCAGATGGAAGGCAGCTGGCTTAACTCGAAATCTATCGAAACCGGTAAGAGCCGTCTGAACCGACTCGGTTTCTTTGAAACGGTTGATGTACAAACAGTCCGCGTTCCTGGCAGTGAAGACCAAGTCGATCTTGTCTACAACGTCAAAGAAGCGAACTCAGGTAGCGTCAACTTTGGTGTTGGCTATGGTACAGAATCAGGTGTGAGCTTCCAGGTTGGTCTGCAGCAAGACAACTTTGTTGGTAGTGGTAATCGCGTTGGTATTAACGCGATGATGAACGACTACCAAAAGAATATTAGCTTAGACTACCGCGACCCATACTGGAACCTTGATGGTGTCAGTCTTGGCGGTAAGATCTTCTACAACATGTTTGAAGCATCTGAAGCGGGTATTGTTGACTATACCAACGAAAGTTATGGTGCGAGCTTAACGTGGGGCTTCCCGTTTGATGAGCTAAACCGCTTTGAGTTTGGTGTTGGTTACACACACAACAAGATTGGTAACGTACCAACCTATGACCAAGCTCAGTTGTTTGCACAAAGTATTAACCAAGCGGATGGTGATATCCTGACCAATGACTTTGATGTCAACATTTCTTGGACTCGAAATAACCTAAACCGTGGTTACTTCCCGACAGCGGGTAACTATCAGCGTGCATTTGCTAAAGCAACCGTACCTAGCTCTGACGCACAGTACTTTAAAGTGCAGTATGATGTTAGGCAGTATGTGCCAATTACCAAGAAGCATGAGTTTACTCTATTGATGCGTGGCCGTTTAGGTTACGGCAATGGTTATGGCCAAACGGATGGTAACGACAACTTATTCCCATTCTACGAAAACTACTACGCGGGTGGTTTCACTACGCTGCGTGGTTTTGGTTCGAACAGTGCGGGTCCTAAAGCGGTCTACACTACTGGCGGTAACCCAGGCAGCTGTAACAGTGCAAGTTGTGTATCAGCTACAGACGATTCAGTAGGTGGTAACGCTATTGCTCTTGCAAGTATGGAGCTGATTGTACCAACGCCATTTGCGTCTGAAGAAGTACGTAACCAAATTCGTACCAGTGTGTTTGTTGATGCGGCAAGTGTGTGGGATACAGAGTTCCAGTATGACCCAAGCTATGCAGGTGAGCGTTATTACGATGACTACTCTGATCCAATGAACATCCGTGCTTCTTATGGTGCGGCACTACAATGGATGTCACCAATGGGGCCATTAGTATTCTCGGTGGCGAAACCAATTGAAAGTTACGAAGGTGATGACGAAGAATTCTTCACTTTCACTATCGGCAGAACCTTCTAATACAAAGGAAATTAAAGTGAATAAAACAGTTAAAGCGGCTGGTCTTAGCCTTTTAGTTATGACGTCTTCTTTTTTTGCGAATGCGGCAGAAGCTGCGCAAAAGATTGGCTATGTAAATACCGCTCAAGTGTTCCAGGCACTTCCTCAACGTGAAGTGGTACTGCAGAACATGCAGGAAGAGTTTAAAGATAAAGCGGATGAGCTAAAAGCGATCCAAGCTGAAGCTAAGACTAAAATTGAAAAGCTTAAGCGTGACGGCGAACTGCTAGGTCAAGATGAAGTAGAGAAACTACGTATTGAGATCGGGCAGCTAGATAGCAAGTACAAGATCAAAGCTCAAGCTCTTGAGCAAGCGTCTGCTCGTCGTGAAGCGCAAGAGAAACAAAAGCTATTCAAAGTGATTCAGGATGCTGTGAAGAAAGTGGCTGATAAGCAAGGCTACGACATCATTATTGATATTCAAACAATGCAGTACGGCAAACCTGAATTCAATATTTCTGAAGACGTAATTAAAGCACTTAAATAATTAGAACTATGACAGTACTTTCTCTAGCCGAATTGGCAACGATTACCGGGGGCGAGCTACATGGTGATGCAAATGCAACAGTCACCATGGTTGCGCCAATGGATAAAGCACAGGAAGGTCATGTCACTTTCCTGTCTAACCCAAAATACGCGAAGCACCTAGGCGACTGTCAAGCGACACTTGTTATGGTAAAGGAAGCTCAGCGTGAACAGTGCAATGGAAATGTACTTGTTGTAGACGACCCTTATGTGGCGTTTGCGAAAGTGACTCAAGCATTAGATACCACGCCGGCACCAGCAAGCGAGATTGCCGCATCAGCTGTGATTGCTGAGAATGCAAAACTTGGTGAAAATGTATCGATCGGTGCAAATGCGGTTATCGAAACAGGTGTAGAGCTCGGTGATAACGTTGTTATCGGTTCTGGCTGTTTTGTTGGCAAGAACGCGAAAATCGGTGCTAATTCTAAGCTATGGTCAAACGTGAGTGTTTACCATGAAGTAATGATTGGTAGTGACTGTTTGATCCAAGCGAATACCGTGATTGGTTCTGATGGCTTTGGTTATGCAAACGAAAAAGGCGAGTGGATTAAAATTCCTCAGCTTGGTAGCGTGCGTATTGGCAACCGTGTAGAGATCGGTTCTTGTACAAGCATTGACCGTGGTGCACTTGATGATACTGTCATTGAAGACAATGTCATTTTAGACAATCAGATGCAGATCGCTCACAACGTACACATCGGATATGGTACAGCGATGGCTGGTGGTACGATTGTCGCTGGCAGTACTAAAATCGGTAAATACTGTATTATTGGTGGCGGTACGGTTATCAATGGTCATATCGAAATCGCTGATGGTGTGACCATCACGGGTATGGGCATGGTAATGCGTAGTATTGAAGAGAAAGGTATGTACTCTTCGGGCATCCCTCTTCAGCCTAACAAAGAGTGGCGTAAAACGGCTACTCGCGTTCATCGTATTGACGATATGAACAAACGCCTAAAAGCTGTTGAAAAGCAACTGGATCAGAAAGAGGAATCTTAATTCCACTTCTGACTAAAAAGGCTCGCCATTCGCGAGTCTTTTTGTCTATATATCCAACCAATTTTGGGGTGAGGTTACCCCTTGCCTAGACTTGAGTATATAATACTCGTCAGCAACCAAATTTAGCATTCAAAATAGGAATATGACTTTGACTACTGAACAGAAAACGATGAACATCACTGAAATTCAGGAATTGTTACCACATCGCTACCCATTCTTGCTAATCGACCGCGTGATTGATTTCCAGGAAGAGAAATACCTAACAGCGATCAAAAACGTTTCAGTGAATGAGCCTCAGTTTACAGGTCATTTCCCTCAACTACCTGTATTCCCTGGTGTATTGATTCTTGAAGCGATGGCTCAAGCGACAGGTCTATTAGCATTTAAATCGTTCGGTGCCCCTTCAGACAACGAACTGTACTACTTCGCAAGTGTGGACGGTGCCAAATTCCGTAAACCAGTTGTGCCAGGCGATCAGTTGATCATTGAAGTAGAATTTATCAAAGAGCGCCGCGGTATCGCTGCATTTAAAGGCACTGCGAAAGTTGACGGCGAAGTCGTATGTTCTGCGGAACTCAAATGTGCTCGTCGAGAGTTTTAATATGATTCATGAAACGGCTCAGATTCATCCTTCTGCTGTTATTGAAGGTGAAGTAAAGATTGCAGCAAACGTGACGGTTGGTCCTTTTACTTATATTTCAGGTAACATTGAAATTGGTGAAGGTACCGAAGTAATGTCTCACGTTGTGATTAAAGGTCACACTGCCATTGGTAAAGAAAACCGTATTTTTCCACATGCTGTGATTGGTGAAGAGAACCAAGATAAGAAGTATGGCGGTGAAGATACGACGGTTGTGATTGGTGACCGCAACGTGATTCGCGAAGCGGTTCAGATTCACCGTGGAACAACGCAAGATAAAGCAACAACGGTTATTGGTAACGATAACTTACTGTGTGTGAATGCGCACGTTGCTCATGACGTTATTGTTGGTAACCACACTCACATTGGTAACAATGCGATTCTTGGTGGCCATGTTACTGTCGGTGATTATGCAGGTGTGATGGCACTATCAGCGATTCACCCATTCTGTAACATCGGTGCGTACTCATACACGGGTGGTTGTTCAGCGGTTGTTCAAGATATTCTTCCATATGTACTTGCACAGGGTAACCATGCAACGCCATTTGGTTTGAATCTTGTTGGCCTGAAGCGAAATGGTTTTGAAAAGCCCGAGATTCGCGCGTTGCAAAAGGCATACAAAGAAATCTACCGTTCAGGTAAAACACTTGAAGAAGCGAAAGAGAGCCTAGTTGAAATGGCAAAAGAGTTTGAGTCAATCAAACCTATGCTTGAAATGCTAGAGATTTCAGAGCGCGGTATTATTCGCTAATAATAGTTGTTAAGCTGCTTAAAAGATCGCAATCTAACGGTTGCGGTCTTTTTTACTTTTTAAAGCAATAAATTAGATAGGTCATTCAGCAATGGAAAAGCCACTTCGAATTGGTATTGTCGCCGGTGAATTGTCAGGAGATACGCTTGGTGAAGGTTTCATCAGAGCGATAAAGCAGAAGTACCCTAATGCAGAGTTTGTCGGTATCGGCGGGCCAAAGATGATAGCACAAGGCTGCGAGTCTCTATTTGATATGGAAGAGCTTGCTGTTATGGGGCTTGTTGAAGTTCTTGGTCGACTGCCACGACTTTTGAAAGTCAAAGCCGAGTTAGTGAAGTACTTTACACAGAATCCCCCCGATGTCTTTATAGGTATTGATGCTCCTGATTTCAATCTACGTTTAGAACTCGATTTGAAAAACGCAGGAATCAAGACTGTCCATTATGTTAGTCCTTCTGTTTGGGCTTGGCGTCCGAAGCGAATCTTCAAAATTGATAAAGCGACGGATCTCGTTCTGGCATTCCTACCATTTGAAAAAGCGTTTTACGATAAGTACCAAGTGGCGTGTGAATTTGTTGGACACACATTGGCGGATGCAATTCCACTCGTACCAGACCAACAAGAAGCAAGAGAACTTCTTAATCTAGAGCAAGATAAGCAGTGGCTAGCGGTTTTGCCGGGCAGCCGAGGCGGTGAAGTGGGTTTAATCGCCGAGCCGTTTATTGAGTCCTGCCGTGAGATTAAAAAGAAGTTCCCTGACATTGGTTTCGTTGTGGCGGCGGTCAATGATAAGCGCAGACAGCAATTTGAAGAGATTTGGCAGCAAACCGCACCTGAGCTTGAATTTACGATTGTGCAAGATACTGCACGGAACGTGATTACAGCGTCTGATGCGGTGTTACTTGCTTCTGGTACGGTCGCACTGGAGTGTATGCTACTAAAAAGACCTATGGTGGTTGGGTACAAAGTCAATCGATTTACAGGTTGGCTGGTGCAAAAGCTGGCGATCACTGAATATGTTTCTCTACCTAATATTCTGGCTGGAGAAGAGTTGGTTAAAGAGTACATCTTAGATGAGTGTGACCCTCAGTACTTAGTACCTGCTGTTGAAAATATGCTTAGCACTAACAACGATGAGCTGATTGAACGCTTTACCGAAATGCACCATTTGATTCGTAAAGATGCCGATGTACAAGCGGCTAACGCAGTACTTCGTCTTATCGGCAAAGAGTAGAGTTATGACCAAAGAAAAAAAAGAACTGCCTCCTTTTGAATACCCACAAGGATATCACCGAGTGGCGGGTATCGATGAAGTTGGCCGTGGGCCATTGGTAGGTGATGTGGTTACCGCTGCCGTTATTCTTGACCCTAATAACCCAATCGAAGGGTTGAATGACTCCAAAAAGTTATCTGAGAAAAAGCGCTTAGCGTTGCTGCCTGAAATAAAGGAAAAAGCGTTGGCGTGGTCAGTCGGTCGTTGTTCACCTTCAGAAATCGATGAGCTGAATATTCTACAAGCGACAATGGTGGCTATGCAGCGCGCAATTGCGGGGCTTAAGGTCCAACCTGATTTAGCACTTATTGATGGCAACCGGTGCCCAGAGTTGTCAATGGATTCTCAAGCTGTCGTCAAAGGAGATTTGAGAGTCGCGGAAATCAGTGCTGCGTCGATCATTGCCAAAGTGGTTCGTGACCAAGAGATGGAAGAACTGGATAAGGTTCATCCTGAATTTGGTTTTGCTAAGCATAAAGGCTACCCAACCAAAGCGCATTTTGAAGCTATCGAGAAGCATGGTGTGATTGAAGAGCACCGTAAAAGCTTTAAACCCGTCAAACGTGCACTCGGTATCGAGTAGAAAGCACTTTCTTGGGGTATATAAGTCGTTACTTTTCACTTAAAATACCCCAATCAATCTCCAAATTAGTTACCTTTCTGGACCTTTTTCATGTCAGATCCAAAGTTTATCCACCTTCGAGTTCATAGTGACTTCTCCATGGTTGACGGCCTCTCTAAAGTGCCTCCCTTGGTCAAGAAAGTGGCCGAACTGGGCATGCCAGCGATGGCGTTGACCGATTTTACCAACCTGTGTGGCCTGGTTAAGTTTTATGGCACTGCACATGGTTGTGGTATCAAACCGATCATTGGTGCGGACTTTCTCATGCAGTCGCCAGAGTTTGGTGATGATCTGACCAAGTTAACGGTCATAGCCGCCGATAATACGGGTTACAAAAACCTAACTCTGCTGATCTCCAAAGCTTATTTACGCGGTCATGTTCAGCATCAACCTGTGATCGATAAAGCGTGGCTAGAAGAACTGTCTGAAGGGGTGATCCTTTTATCCGGTGGTAAAAGCGGCGAAATTGGTAAAGCGCTGCTTAAAGGCAACCAGAAAGTGGTTGATGAATGTGTTGAGTTCTATCAAACGCACTTCCCAAATCGATTTTATCTAGAGTTAGTTCGAACCGGACGCGCTGATGAAGAGACCTACCTGCACTTTGCGTTAGAACTGGCTGAAAACAGTGAACTACCGGTTGTAGCGACCAATGAAGTCGTGATTCTCGAAGAGTCTCTGTTTGACGCTCATGAAATTCGTGTGGCGATTCATGATGGTTATACTCTTGAAGATCCGCGTAGGCCAAAGAACTACAGCCCTCAGCAATATCTACGCACAGAAGAGGAGATGTGTGAACTCTTCTCTGATATTCCAGAAGCACTCGAAAACAGTGTCGAAATTGCTAAGCGTTGTAATGTAACGGTTCGTCTTCATGAATACTTCCTACCAGCTTTCCCAACCGATGGGATGGAAGAGACCGAGTTCCTTGTTAAGAAGTCTGAAGAGGGTCTAGAAGAACGCCTAGAGTTTCTATTCCCAGACCCGAAAGTGCGCGAAGAGCGCCGCCCGGAATATGACGATCGCCTGAAGATCGAACTTGAAGTAATCAATAACATGGGGTTCCCGGGTTACTTCTTGATCGTAATGGAGTTCATTCAGTGGTCAAAAGATAATGCGATCCCCGTTGGCCCTGGTCGAGGCTCAGGTGCAGGTTCTTTGGTGGCTTATGCACTTAAGATCACTGACCTCGATCCGCTTGAATACGATCTACTATTCGAACGATTTTTGAACCCTGAACGTGTCTCGATGCCCGATTTCGATGTCGACTTCTGTATGGATAAACGCGATCAGGTGATCGATCACGTTGCCGAAATGTATGGTCGAGATGCGGTATCGCAGATCATCACCTTCGGTACTATGGCAGCGAAGGCAGTTATTCGAGATGTAGGTCGAGTACTAGGTCATGGCTTTGGCTTTGTTGATCGCATTTCGAAGCTAGTTCCACCTGATCCGGGCATGACGCTCGAGAAAGCGTTTAAAGCAGAACCTGCTTTGCCTGAGCTTTACGAGAACGACGAAGAGATTAAAGAGCTTATCGATATGTGTCGCATCCTTGAAGGGTGTACACGAAATGCCGGTAAGCACGCTGGTGGTGTTGTAATTTCACCAACCACTATCACTGACTTTGCACCTATCTATGCTGATGCGGAAGGTCACTTCCCTGTTACTCAGTTTGATAAGAACGACGTTGAAACAGCGGGTCTGGTTAAGTTCGACTTCTTGGGTCTAAGAACATTAACCATCATTGACTGGGCACTTGGGTTGATAAACCCTCGCCTAGAGAAAGAAGGCAAACCGCCAGTCGCGATTGAATCAATCCCGCTGGAGGACCAAGCGTCATTTAACTTACTGCAAAACTCAGAAACGACTGCGGTATTCCAGTTGGAATCACGCGGTATGAAAGAGCTAATCAAGCGACTTCAGCCAGACTGTTTTGAAGATATCATCGCACTGGTAGCGCTGTTCCGCCCGGGCCCACTTCAGTCAGGCATGGTAGATAACTTTATCGACCGTAAACACGGGCGCGAAGCGGTTTCTTACCCAGATGAACAGTGGCAGCATGACTCGTTAAAAGAGATCCTTGAACCAACGTACGGCATTATCCTCTATCAGGAGCAGGTAATGCAGATTGCACAGGTACTGTCTGGCTATACGCTGGGTGGTGCGGACATGCTGCGTCGTGCGATGGGTAAGAAAAAGCCAGAAGAGATGGCCAAGCAACGTGCCACCTTTGAAGACGGTGCGATAGCTAACGGCGTTGATGGCGAACTGGCGATGAAAATCTTCGACTTGGTTGAGAAGTTCGCAGGTTATGGCTTTAACAAATCGCACTCAGCAGCTTATGCATTGGTCTCTTATCAAACCTTATGGCTAAAGACCCATTACCCAGCGGAATTTATGGCTGCGGTAATGACTGCGGATATGGATAACACAGAAAAAGTTGTCGGCCTGGTCGATGAGTGTTTCCGTATGAAGCTCAAAGTACTTCCGCCTGACATTAACTCAGGTCTGTACCGATTCAACGTCGATGAAGATGGTTCAATTGTGTATGGTATCGGTGCGATTAAAGGTGTAGGTGAAGGCCCGATTGAAGCGATTCTAGAATCGCGCAACAAAGATGGCCACTTTAAGGATCTGTTCGATTTCTGTGCGCGAATCGATCTAAAGAAAGTCAACAAGCGTGTCATCGAGAAGCTTATCTACGCAGGGGCACTTGATAGACTAGGTCCACATCGTGCAGCAATGATGGCATCACTCAATGATGCGGTTAAAGCGGCAAGCCAACATCACCAAGCCGAAGCCTTCGGTCAAAGTGACCTATTTGGTGTACTGACAGAAGCGCCAGAAGAAGTCGAGAATAAATACACCAAAGTCGAGCCGTGGCCAGAAAAGGTGTGGCTTGAGGGTGAACGTGATACGTTAGGCCTCTATCTAACGGGTCACCCAGTTAATGCGTATATTAAAGAGCTGGGTAAATACACTAGTTGCCGATTGAAAGATGCAACACCTACAAGGCGCGATCAAAGTGTCACCGTTGCGGGCTTAGTGATTGCATCTCGCGTGATGACGACGAAGCGCGGAACACGTATTGGTCTCATGACTCTGGACGATAGAAGTGGCCGAATGGAGGTCATGCTGTTCTCCGATGCGCTGGATCGATACGTAGAATTGTTAGAAAACGATAAAATTTTGGTGGTTTCTGGACAGGTCAGCTTTGATGATTTCAATGGTGGTCTTAAAATGTCCGCGCGCGAAGTTATGGATTTGGGAACAGCTCGTGAAAAATATGCACGAGGCTTATCAGTTTCCATCGATGAATCGAAAATCAATGACCGATTTTTTGAGCGCTTTAGTCAAATACTAGAGCCTCATCGGGCGGGAAGTGTCCCTGTCCATGTATACTACCAACGCTCCGATGCACGTGCGCGTTTGACATTAGGTACAGAATGGCGAGTAACGCCAAGTGACGCACTATTAGATGATTTAAAACAACTACTTGGCAAAGGCCAAGTGGAACTCGAATTTAACTAAGTTTGGTCAACCTGACCGAATAATAAAGGATCTATAGATGAGCCTGAACTTTTTAGAATTTGAAAAGCCAATCGCAGAGCTAGAAGCAAAAATTGAAGCACTACGTGATGTATCTCGTCACGGTGGTGAAGACGGCGTTGATCTTGATAAAGAGATTGAACAGCTAGAACAGAAAAGCTTAGAGCTTAAAAAGAAAACGTTCAGCGATCTTGGTGCTTGGGAAACTGCTCAGTTAGCTCGTCACCCACAGCGTCCTTACACGCTAGATTACATTGAACACGTTTTTACTGAATTTGACGAAATGGCGGGTGATCGCCATTACGCGGATGACAAAGCAATCGTTGGTGGTATGGCGCGTCTTAATGGCCGTCCAGTTATGATCATCGGTCATCAAAAAGGTCGTGAAACGAAAGAGAAAGTAAAACGTAACTTTGGTATGCCAAAGCCAGAAGGTTACCGTAAAGCTCTACGTCTAATGCAGACGGCTGAGCGTTTCAACATGCCAATCATTACCTTTATCGATACAGCAGGCGCATACCCAGGTGTTGGCGCTGAAGAGCGTGGCCAATCAGAAGCGATTGCGACAAACTTAAAAGTAATGGCTGGTCTTTCTGTACCGGTTATCTGTAACGTTGTCGGTGAAGGCGGTTCAGGTGGTGCACTAGCGATTGGTGTTGGTGACTACGTGAACATGCTTCAATACTCAACGTACTCTGTAATCTCTCCAGAGGGTTGTGCATCTATCCTTTGGCGTGACTCTGACAAAGCTCCACAAGCGGCTGAAGCGATGGGCCTAATCGCTCCACGCCTTAAAGAGCTTGAGCTGATTGATGAGATCATTGAAGAGCCACTAGGTGGCGCTCACCGTGATCACAAAAAGATGGCTGAGAACATGAAAGCGACACTCGTTCGCCAGCTTGAAGAGCTAGAGCAGTTTGATAACGACACGCTTCTAGAGCGTCGTTACCAGCGTCTAATGAGCTACGGTTACTGTTAATCAGAACCTATTGATTGAAAAGGCTGAACTTTGGTTCAGCCTTTTTTTGTTGTCGGTGATAAACTAAAGTCATTGTCGTTAACGTATCTTTTGCTATGAATCTTGAATCCACCTTTGAACATCCGCTTAGACCGTACAAATCCCACAATTACCGTTTGGTACTTGGACTAAGTGGTGGATTAGATTCTAGAGTCATGTTGCAACTTATGGCGAACTACCAAGCGGTTCATCGAGTAGAGTGCTTGGCTGTTCACGTTCATCATGGGCTGAGCCCTTTTGCTGATGAATGGGCAAAGCGGTGTGAAGGTTGGTGTAGAGAACTTGGCGTTGCATTTCGTCTTGAAAAAGTTTCTTTAGATCTCGAGGGGCGAAGCTTGGAAGAGAGTGCTCGTGAAGCCCGTTACCAAGCGTTAAAAAAACATCTATCTCATCAAGATGTGCTGTTGGTGGGGCAGCATGCCGACGACCAACTAGAAACCTTTTTGCTTGCGTTAAAACGGGGGAGTGGGCCTAAAGGACTCTCCTCTATGGCTCAAGTGATGCCATTTGGTGATTCACTGCTTATTCGGCCACTGTTGAATGCGACACGAGCTGATATTGAAAGTTTTGCGAAGGCGCATCAGCTTGACTGGGTTGAAGATGAAAGCAATCAAGACCAACGTTTTGAGCGCAACTTTGTACGCCATAGTATTACGCCAGTAATGACCGAGCGTTGGCCTCATATCAGGCAATCTATCCAGAGAAGTACCGAGCTTTGTGCAGAACAAGAACAGTTACTTGATGAGCTGATGCAGGAGAAACTCGTTAACACCCTGCACGCAGACGGCAGCCTTATCATCGACGTGTTAGAACAAAATAGTGCACTGGCCAGAATGCGTTTACTGCGTATGTGGATAGAGAAGGCTGGCCTAAAAATGCCGAGCCGTGTTCAGTTGACTAAAATTTGGCAAGAAGTCGCGATGTCTCAACAAGACGCCAATCCTCAATTAACGCTGTCAGAGGGGCAAATTAGGCGTTTTTCAAATCGACTCTATCTGGTGCAAGAGTGGCAATCTCTCGAGCAGTGGCAAACACCAATCAATTTGGATGAAAGAGTTACCTTGCCGGATGGACTTGGGACGATTACGTTGGCAGCGGATAAAGCTGAGGGTCTATCAATGGAGGCGTTAAGCCAAGCGCCTCTTTGGATCAGTTTTAACCCAGAGGGTCTTAGTGCCCACCCAGCCGATCGCACTCGTAGTAGAAAGCTCAAAAAACTTTTCCAAGAGTATGGTGTTCCTAGTTGGCTCCGCCGTAGAACCCCTATATTGATGTGTGGAGAGCAGGTAGTGGCTGTGGTGAATTTGTTTATTGATCGCCGTTTTATAGGTCAGGACTGTGAACTCATCTGGGACAAGCCAGCATCGTTTGTGTAAAACTGTATACATAAAAACGTACAATTAATGCGGAATTATAAGGAAGAGCAATGAAAAAAATCGCTATTGGATTGGTTATTGGTATGGGGCTGCTTAGTGGTCAGGCGCTAGCAGCGGGTGATGCGGCAGCTGGGCAAGCGAAAGCCGCAGTATGTGCAGCGTGTCACGGAGCGGATGGCATTGCAATGATCCCGGGTTACCCGAACCTTAAAGGACAAAACGAGCAGTACATCATCTCTTCAATCAATGCGTACAAAAACAAAGAGCGCACTGGTGGCTTAGCCGCCGTGATGCAGGCTCAAGCATCGATGTTGAGCGATCAAGACATTGCTAATCTCGCGGCTTACTATGCGAGCTTGAAGTAGTCGAATCTGATACTGCAACGAATTTCAGCCCGAGCATAGTGTGCTCGGGCTTTTTATTACCTAATGATCGTGGGATAATGAATTGAGTTACAACAGTTTAAGGGATGAACATGAAAAAGATTGAAGCCATTATTAAGCCATTTAAGTTAGACGATGTTCGAGAAGCATTGGCTGAAGTGGGCATTACCGGCATGACAGTATCTGAAGTGAAAGGCTTTGGTCGCCAAAAAGGTCATACCGAACTCTACCGTGGCGCGGAGTATATGGTTGATTTTCTGCCTAAAGTAAAATTAGAAATCGTTGTAACCGATGAAGTCGCTGATCAATGTGTTGATACCATTATTGAAACGGCACAAACAGGAAAAATCGGTGATGGTAAGATTTTTATTACCGACGTAGAACGTATTGTACGTATTCGTACTGGCGAAGAAGACGAAGACGCAATCTAAAAAACTAGTTTCGAAAAAGAGCCTATAGGCTCTTTTTTTGTTTTGGGGTAAAGCGATGAGAAAGCCACTATTAATCTCACTTCCGTTGATTATTGCTACTGTGACAGTGATTGGATATCACGCTATTTTTTCGTTGCCAGAGCGCGCGCAGGTGTCCGCAATATCGGCTGATAAAACTGAGTTAGCATTGCAGTGCTATAAGAGCAAAGACGCAGCAAGCATCGATAACAACGGTGAACTTAATATATTGGTTTGGAACATCTATAAGCAGAACCGAGACAATTGGAAACAAAGCCTAAACCAACTAATCCAAGGCAAGCAACTTGCTCTGTTTCAGGAAGCAAGCATGAGCGAAGAGCTCAAAGTGTGGATCGGTGAGCAAGGTTGGTTTGGCAGTCAAGTCGATGCATTTAAGGCATTTCAGACGACTGCAGGGGTGTTGAACCTCTCTTATAGCTCGCCTTTAAAAGCGTGTGCTTACACTGAACTTGAACCTTGGCTCAGATTGCCAAAGTCTGCGCTCTATGCGTTGTACCCACTCTCTAATGGTCAGCAATTGGCCGTGGTGAATATCCATGCGGTGAACTTCACTTATGGAACGGTAGAATATCAACGTCAGCTAGGCGTGTTGGTCGATGAGCTTGAGCAACATTCAGGGCCAATTATTGTTGCGGGTGACTTTAATAGCTGGAGTGAAGAAAGACTTGGTGTGATGCAGAGTGCGTTAAAACGCATTGGTGTGGCAGAAGTCGCGTTTAACCCCGATTATCGGACTGAGTTTGTCACTGGATTGGCTCTGGATCATGTGTTCTATCGAGGGCTTGTCCTAGAAACAGCAGAGGCGCCGCAATCGGACGCCTCTGATCATAATCCTTTATTGGTGCAATTCCGGTTAGAAAATCAGAATGTACAGAGCCCAAATTAAGTAGTACCCCACCCAAGGTAGGGCAGAGATTGCTAACGCTTGACCGCGTTCAAACTCTGTCCAAACGCCAATAGCGGCATAGCCTAAGGCAATATACCAAGGCAGTAGAAGTGGGAATGAGCTGGCAAATTGCGACCACTCGTTAGTCAGCGGTAGCTTTAATAGACCATTCAGGCTATTGAGGTCGGCAGCGTAAACCATCACTTGGCCGTGCTTGAGCAATACACTGATGTAGCTCGCTAGATCACCAATCACGGCAGGGAAGGTAATTACAGCGCCTGCTGCAAACCATTTCCAAAAACCATGTTGATGCTGACTAGGTTTAGTCGCAAGGTTGAACCAGAACGCTAGCATCAAGATCGTCAATGTACGGCCTGCCATATCACTGATAATTTCACTGGCCATTAAGGTATTGGCGTCCAGTAGCTCAAGCTGCTTTGGGTTAGTCTGCTCAAGCTGAAGGGTTAATGCGTCTTTTAACCATTCAAAATTGACCAAGTCAAAATACGAACCCCAAAATAAAAAGGGTGTTAGCAACAAAACAACGTAAGGCTGCCAACCCCAGGCTCCACGTTGGTAAAGTGCAAGGAAACACGCGCTCGGAGAGCGGAAAATATCTAACAGCATAACCAATGGGTTACTTGAGGGGGTCATACACTCACCTTAGTTACATCGACATATAGCTTCAGCTTTTGACCTGGTTTAAGGTACTTCTGTTTGCTGAGGTCGTTCCATTTCACGATGTCTTTTGACTTCACTTTGAACTTGCTTGCAATACCACTGATGGTATCGCCAGAACGAACGTTATAGAAAACGGTACGAATAATGGCGCCATCGGAGTTGTTCTTCCAAATCACGAGTTTTTGGCCGACGCGTAATGTATCTCTTGGACCCATACCATTCCATTTAGCTAGGGATTGGTGAGAGACTTTATTCTCTTTCGCAATTGACCAAAGACTGTCGCCAGAACGAACCGTGTGGGTCAATTTATATTGGCCACGACTCTTTGATTGCGTTTTTGCTAAGCGGTTCGTAGCACTTAATGCGTAAGCTTTATCATCTTGAGTGGATGTTGGGATCATCAGGTGCTGGCCAACACGAATGTTATTGTTGGTCATATTGTTCGCATTGCGAATCACACTTGAGGTTGTATTGTACGTTTGTGCCAACACGCTCAAGCTATCACCTGATTTGACCTTGTATCGAACCACCTTCATGCCTTTGCCACGATTTTTGTTCACCGCTATGGTGAATTGATCAACGCTTGATGTTGGTAGCAGCAGTTGATGGGGCCCTTCAGGTGCGGTTGCCCATTGATTGTAAGCTGGATTTAGGCCTTGAAGTTCTTTGACTGTAATGCCCGCATACTGGGCGGCAATAGCAAGATCAAGTTGCTCTTTCGGGTCGACGATCTCAACAACAGGTTTGTTGGCAATCGCAGGAATGTCGATGCCGTATTTTTCTTGGTTGGAGATCACGTCGGCCAATGCCAGTAGCTTTGGCACATAACCGCTGGTCTCTTTAGGTAAGTCTAGAGAAAAGAAATCAATAGGCTTGCCTAAGTTTTTGTTCTTGCGGATTGCACGTGAGACTCGACCACCACCACTATTGTAAGCGGCAATTGCGTGTGTCCATTCACCATCAAAACGTTTGTTCAGATACGTTAGGTAATCAAGCGCAGCGTCTGTCGAAGCAGGTACATCTCGACGGCCGTCATACCAAAAGTTTTGTTCGAGTCCTTGTTGTTTACCTGTTGCGGGCACGAATTGCCATAGACCTGCTGCGCTGCCATGAGAATAGGCAAAAGCATCAAAAGAGCTTTCTACAATAGGTAACAGAGCGAGTTCGAGGGGAAGATCTCGCTGCTCTATCTTTTCGGTAATCAGGTACAAAAATGGTTCAGCACGTTTTGACACTGTGCGTAAGTGACTTGGGTGCTTGAGGTACCAAGTACGGTAGTAATCCACCAACTTGTGGTTTGGAATCGGCATTTCTAGCTGCATTGCAATGCGCTGCCAGACATCTTCCTGAGCCTGAGGTGTGACCACTGGCTGTGGTTTTTCTACTGGTTTAGCAGGCTGAGTTGTAGACTCAGTTTGCTTTGGTGGTGTGTTTGTTTCTGGAGATACGGCTTCTCCAGAATCATTTGGCTGGGTAAGTTGACAGCCAGATAAGACTAGCGCTAATACCCAGCTGTGTTTAACTCGCATTTCACAGCCCTTTTTTTCTTTGGCTGCTGATAATACTTGTCACAATTAGCAAGTGACAAGCGGCAAAACGTTAAAATTCGTTCTTCCACTCACGTAATGCAGTAAAAATCGCTAATGAATCGGTTTCTGAGGTGCGGTTTGACACCGAACGAATGATGCTTGGTTCATCCGTTCGCAAAAATGGGTTGATCCATTTCTCTTGGCGAATGGTGGTTGGCAGCGTTGGTTTATTCTGAGCTCGCAGGCGGTTGACTTCGTCACGGTAGTTCTGAAGTTTTTCATTGTCAGGCTCGACTGCGAGTGCAAAGGCTAGGTTGCTGGCAGTGTACTCATGGGCACAAAAGACTTGAGTCTCTTCAGGGAGAGCGACAAGTTTACTCAATGAAGTGTGCATTTGCTCCATAGTACCTTCGAAAACACGGCCGCACCCGGCAGAGAACAACACATCGCCACAAAACAGCTTGCTGTCACCAACATAGCCGATATGACCGAGAGTATGACCCTCTAAACCCAAAACAAAGAACACCTCATCAAATAACTCTATTTGATCGCCTGCATTGACAGGAAGGGTCAAGGTAGGCACTGGCTCATCGGCTGGCCCCACAACATCAATGTTAGGAAATTGTCGAACCAATTCAGGCACACCACCAATGTGATCGTTGTGGTGGTGGGTGATCAGAATCGCTTCTAAACTGAGATCGTGCTCTTTTAGGTACGACAGTACAGGTGCAGCATCACCTGGATCAACAACCGCACAACGGCGATCGCTATTTTGAATCAGCCAGATGTAATTATCATTAAATGCGGGTATGCTTTTGATATTCAACATAGTTGTGTCTCCCAAGGGTGAAGCAGGTTAAACATGAAACCAGCACGTAGCGCTAAAAAGCTTGAAAAACCGCATTCGTGGTCTCAGCTGAAAAATGGCCAATGGGTTAGTGAATCCATTCAGACCCGCGTTGATGAGTGGTGCCCTAAGCTGTTTGGCTACCATTTACTCAAGCTGGGTGGTCTAAGCTGCGAGTTAACCAGCTTCAACTGTAACATTCAACATCAAGTTCAGTTAGATATCCAGAACCCTTTGCATAATGTGATTGCAGATGGTTACGATTTGCCCTTTTTAGAGAAAAGTTTTGATGCGGTCTTGATGGCGCACCAACTAGATTACTGTAATGACCCTCATAGGATGCTGCGTGAAGTCGACAGAGTTATGATGGATGACGGCTATCTTATCATCACGGGTTTTAATCCTATCAGCTTTACAGGGCTAGGAAGCTTGATGCCTTGGCGTCGAAATAATCTACCTTGGAGCGGGCGTATGTTTACACCAAATCGAGTGAAAGATTGGCTCGGGCTGTTGAATTTCCAAGTCATTGAGTGTGATAGCTACGCTCTTTTTCCGATGCAGAAGTATCGCACTATGTGGACATGGCTTGAGAACAGCTTAGGTGATTGGGCTTCACCGATGGGCAGTCTCTATTTTATTGTCGCGAGAAAGCGTACTTACCCACTAAAACCGATCAAACCCCACTGGAAGCTTAAACGAAAATTGACGCCCGTGAGCGTCAATTACAAAGTGTCTAATAAGCAGCGTTCAGACTGATCAACAGAGCCTAGCTTGGTTGGTAACCCGTGTCTTCTTCTGTCGGGTTTTCAGCTGCTTTACGTGCTAGTTCGTCACACATTTCGTTCTCTCTATGCCCAGCGTGGCCTTTTACCCAGCGCCAATCAACGGTGTGGCGTTCAGTTTCATTATCTAGAGCTTTCCATAGATCGGCATTTTTAACGGGTTTTTTATCGGCCGTTTTCCAGCCGCGTTTTTTCCAGTTGTGAATCCACTGAGTGATCCCCTGACGAACGTATTGGCTATCGGTGGTAAGAATGACATCACAAGGCTCTTTTAATGCTTGCAGTGCAACGATGGTTGCCAGCATTTCCATGCGGTTGTTGGTCGTCAGGGTGTAGCCTTTTGCTAAGGTCTTTTCTGTCTGCTTATAGCGAAGTACGACGCCATAGCCACCGGGTCCTGGGTTACCTAAACAAGAACCATCAGTGAAAATTTCCACTTGTTTCGTCATGATTTGATACTATTGGGTTAAGCACATTATTGGCATAGTCTGACACATATTTTGTTATGAATACTAGCAACAATTCTGAACAACATCGTATCGTCGTTCTCGATACGGAAACCACCGGTATGAACCAAGAAGGTGGCCCTCATTACCAAGGTCACCGAATCGTCGAAATCGGTGCGGTAGAAATCATCAATCGCAAATTAACAGGGCGTCACTTCCATTGTTACATCAAACCCGATCGTGATATTCAGCCCGAGGCGATTGGCGTTCATGGTATTACTGATGAATTCCTCGTTGATAAACCTGAGTACCGAGATGTCCATAAAGAGTTTTTAGATTTCATCAAAGGCTCTGAGCTGGTCGCTCACAATGCGCCCTTCGATACCGGCTTTATGGATTACGAATTTTCGATGCTCGATCCGAGCATTGGTAAAACGGACGACTTCTGTAAAGTGACCGATACGCTGGCCATGGCGAAAAAGATTTTCCCTGGCAAGCGAAACAACCTTGATGTGCTTTGTGATCGTTATGGCATCGATAACTCGCATCGTACTCTTCACGGGGCATTGCTCGATGCGGAGATCCTAGCGGACGTTTACCTGTTAATGACAGGTGGTCAAACGTCGCTCCAGTTTAATGCTGGTAACTCGGAAGGTGGTGGTGAAGAGATAAAACGTGCAGCAAATGGACGAAAAGCGCTAAAGATTCTGCGTGCAACGGCCGATGAAATAGAAGCCCATAATAATAGATTAGATATCGTCGAGAAAAACGGAAGTTGTCTCTGGCGTCAGTAGGAGAAAGGATGTTGAGGATTTGGATTGCCATTGTAGGTATTATTTTTAGCTCGTTAGGCTATGCCGCGACTGAATCCTCAATGTCACTGTTGGATAACCGATTCCGTGTTGATCCCTCCATTAAACAGATTACTTTTGTGATCTATCGAGCCAAAAGTTCTCAGCCAGTGGTTCTGGTTCGCCCTGATGGTAAAAAGTACTATGCATGGCGTGCACCAGATAATGTCCGTTGGTATCAAGAATCCTCAATGGACATCGTTTCTATCGATAATCCTATGCCGGGGCCGTGGCAAGCGGTAGGCAAAGTGACACCGAAGAATAAGATTAAGCTTATTTCGCACTTAGAGCTGTCGACGGATCAACTGCCTAACCGTTTGTATCTTGGTGAAGCGATCAAATTCAGTGCTCGTTTGACTTCAGATGGTCAGCCGTTGGTACTTCGAGATTTTCTCGACCGAGTGAAATTGAAAGTCACGTTCACCAAGTACATTGAAAACGAAGAGACGTTAATCAAAGAAGCACGCCCTATTCCAGAAGTGATTGGTGAGTTTGCCGATGATGGTCGCGACCTTGATGAAGTAGCTGGAGATGGTGTGTTTACTGTCTCATTACCTATTACGAGCGAGCCAGGAAAGTACCGAGTTCGAATTACTTCAGGCAATGGCGTTTTCTTACGCGCTCAAGAACAAGAAGTCCTCGTTTATCCGAGGCCGCTGCAATCAACGTTTATTCAGTCACGCAAAGACGGTGAACCTCATACTGTGGTCGTGACGGGTGAGCAAGGAATGATTAAGCCTGGTACAGTTGCGGCGCATATTGAGCATATTGGCCCAAGTGGTGACATGATTACCGTGCAGGGGAGTGCTAATGCAGAGAGCCAAAAGGTTGAGCTATCAATCCCGTATGATGGGAAATATGGCAACTATTCTTGGTCTGGCAAGGCATTTGCGACTGAGTCCGGTTCTGAGCGACCACTGATGTTTGAGATTTCTCAGCAAACATACAGTGTGGTTGAAGAAATCGATATGGCGGAAACCCGTCGTTTACAAGAGCAAGAACGCTTAGAGCAGCAGAAGCGCTTAGAAGAGATGCAAATGCTCCAAATGCGAGAAGAGAAAAAGACGCGCACTATGATTTTTATTATTGTCGGCAATGTCGTCGTATTAATTCTTGGTTTGGTTATTTGGTTTGTGATGCGCAAGCTAAAGGCGAAGAAGCAGGCTATGCCAGAAATGCAGCTAGAAATGCCGAAGAAATAGCAGGTCTTACCAATAGAAAGGGGCTGAAGACAGCCCCTTTTTAGTTTCTGATTTTAGTCTCTATAGTGACTAACTTTGTCACGCAATGTATCTATGCCACCGCATCCATTGAAGGAACTGTGGTTTGTGGCTTTGCCGCTAGCTCTTGTGGATCAAAGTCATCAACATTAATTACGTATAAGCGGTGCTCTTCTGCATCTCTAAGAAGTTGTGCTTCCTCGTTAGTAATCAGGCCTTTCTCTAATCCCAACTCAGCGACTAAATCTAAGCGTAAGAATGGGCGACGTTGTTTAACGGCTTTGCATACCTTGTCAAAGATTGGCTCGGCTTCAAGAATCACGTGCAGTGCTTGTTCAATCTTACCAACGGCATTAAATTCACTCGCCGCAAAGTATTGATGACGACCGATACGAGTACGAGTTTCACTCGGCGTTTGCAGGATTTGTGCAATCTGGCTATCTAACTGATCACTTGGCGCTTTGCGAATACGGCCAAATGGCATGATAACCAAGCGAAGCATTTTACCTAACGCTTTATTTGGGAAGTTAGCTAGGAATTCATCGATTGCTTGCTCTGTTTGTTTCAAGCTATCTTGCAGACCCCAGTGCACGAGTGGCAGATCATCGGCAATACGGCCTTCACTCTCATAACGTTTTAGCGTCGCAGAGCTTAGGTAAAGTTGGCTGAGAATATCACCTAAGCGCGCGGATAGACGCTCTTTACGTTTCAGTGAACCACCAAGAACGGCCATTGAAATGTCCGATAGAAAAGCGATATTAGCACTGTAGCGGTTGAGCTGCTGGTAGTAGCGCGTAGTGGTGTCTTTCACTGGCGCGTCAGAGAAACGTCCGTCGGTTAACCCTAACCATAGGCTTCGAACAAGGTTACTCATAGTAAAAGCAACGTGGCCCGCGAGTGCTTTGTCAAATTTGTCGATAGCATCAGAGCTGTCCGAGTATGCGGCATTCATTTCTTCGAGCACGTAAGGGTGGCAACGAATCGCGCCTTGTCCGAAGATGATCATTGAGCGAGTCAGGATGTTCGCGCCTTCTACAGTGACCGCGATTGGGGCACCTTGATAACCACGAGCTAAGAAGTTCGATGGCCCCATACAAATACCTTTACCACCGACAATATCCATTGCATCAATCACACTGCGTTGCATGCGATGAGTACAGTGGTATTTTACAATCGCTGAGATCACAGATGGCTTCTCGCCAAGATCAATACCAGCAACGGTTAGGGTACTCGCTGCATCCATCACATAAGCATTACCGCCCAAACGTGCTAATGGTTCTTCCACCCCTTCCATATGGCCAATAGGTTGCTTAAATTGGCGACGAATACGAGCATACGCACCCGTTGCAAGTGCTGCGGTCTTGATTCCGCCAGTAGAGTTTGAAGGGAGTGTAATACCACGACCAACCGATAGACATTCAACCAGCATACGCCAACCTTGACCTGCCATCTTTGGTCCACCGATGATGAAATCTAGTGGTACAAACAACTCGTTTGCGCGGGTAGGGCCATTTTGGAATGGGACATTGAGAGGGAAGTGTCGATTACCAATATCCACGCCTTTTAGATGGGTTGGGATTAACGCACAAGTGATACCAATCTCTTGTTGCTCACCCAATAAACCCTCAGGATCGCGCAGCTTGAACGCTAAACCCAGTACGGTTGCTACTGGAGCTAAAGTGATGTAACGCTTATTCCATGTCAGGCGCATGCCTAAGACTTCTTTGCCTTCCCACTCACCTTTACAAACCACACCAAAATCGGGGATAGAGCCAGCATCTGAGCCTGCTTCTGGGCTAGTCAGTGCGAAACATGGGATCTCCTTACCTTCAGCAAGACGTGGAAGGTAGTAGTCTTTCTGATCGTTAGTACCGTAGTGTTGTAATAGTTCACCTGGGCCCAAAGAGTTTGGTACGCCTACTGTTGAAGATAGAACACTAGAGACACCCGTTAATTTTTGCAGTACCAGAGATTGCGCGTAAGCAGAAAACTCTAAGCCGCCATATTTCTTTTTGATGATCATCGCAAAGAACTTGTGATCTTTAAGGAATTGCCATACTTCAGGTGGCAGATCGGCAAGTTCATGTGTCACTTGATAGTCGTTAACCATCGCACAGACTTCACTGACTGGACCATCTAGGAAAGCTTGTTCTTCTACACTCAGCTTTGGATCTTTGATGGCATGAAGTTGTTTCCAGTTCGGTTTGCCTTTGAAAAGCTCCGCTTCCCACCACACAGTACCCGCATCCAGTGCTTCTTTCTCTGTTTGAGACATTGCAGGAAGTACTTTCTTAAAGAGGGAAAGTGCTTTTTTACTGATTAGAGATTGGCGCACGCTAGGAATGGTAAGAATGACAACCGCGGCAATGAATAGGGACCAACTGAAGATGCCAGCACTGCCAAATAGCGAGAGTACGACCATAGTTGCGGTTAGGGTTGTTACCGAGATTAGCACCGAGTATCGATGATACAAGCAAACAGAGACCACCGCGGTAAAACCAATGAGGGAGAGCAAGATGTCCATATATTGTTCCTTTTATGACGCTATGATGTTTTTGCACGTCATTTACTAGTAAGAGGTCTAACCAGTTAAGTGTAATCAAAGTATTAATAAAATGTAAAATCCCAACATGCTCAAAAAGTGATCTAAGTAGAGTGAAAGTTCTAAAATTGTTAGTTGAGGCCGGGTTTGAGCGCTAAGAATTGCAATAAAAGAGTAAATGTCAGAGTCGAGCTATCGACAGTGAGAATTGTTTGAGTAAACTCTGTAGATAATGTTTTCTGTTTTTACACAGAACTATCTATTACAACAATTAGAGATAAACCTATGTATCAGGATCTAATCAAAAACGAATTGACCGAAGCTGCTGACGTGCTTAACAAGTTTTTGAGTGATGAACATAACATCGCTCAAATTGAAGCGGCGGCAAAAATGATTGCCGACTCATTTAAGCAGGGTGGTAAAGTTCTATCTTGCGGCAACGGTGGCTCTCACTGTGATGCCATGCACTTTGCTGAAGAATTGACGGGCCGCTACCGTGAAAATCGCCCAGGTCTTCCAGGTATTGCGATCTCAGATCCTAGTCACTTATCTTGTGTTAGTAATGACTTTGGCTACGACTTTGTTTTCTCTCGTTACGTTGAAGCGGTTGGCTCAAAAGGTGATGTACTGTTTGGTTTATCAACGTCTGGCAACTCTGGCAACATCCTAAAAGCGATTGAAGCAGCGCAAGCGAAAGGCATGAAGACGATTGCTCTTACAGGTAAAGACGGTGGCAAGATGGCTGGTTGTGCTGATATCGAAATTCGTGTTCCTCACTTTGGCTACGCTGACCGTATTCAAGAGATTCACATTAAGATCATCCACATCGTGATTCAGTTGATTGAGAAGGAAATGGAAAACGCTTAATTGCTAGGGTCTATTAACCTTTTAAGCTGACTTTTGCAGTAATTTGTAGGTTCTTTATACAAGGCAGAGGCTTTGAATTGTAGAAACCTACTAGATAAGCCGATAACGCAGTAGAAAGGGCCTACAAATACTGCCCGAAGGGTTCGGCTAAAAGCGTTTTTCTCTTTGTTGAGAGGTATTTTGCTTAGAATAACTAGGCGGCAAACCTCTCGCCGCGATTAAAACGCTTTTATCTCGAACAAAATTTAACCTTAAAAGGCTAATAGACCCTTATACCATTTACTATCTTATAACGATAAGCGCTAGCAATATTGCTGGCGCTTATGTTATTAAAGAGAGAGTAAACACAAGGAATAAGGGAGTTTGCTAGACCATGTGTGAATTGCTCGGAATGAGCGCCAACGTTCCAACCGATATCTGTTTTAGTTTTACTGGCTTGATGCAGCGAGGCGGCAATACTGGCCCGCATCGAGATGGCTGGGGAATCACTTTTTACGAAGGCAAAGGCTTTCGTACGTTCAAAGATCCTAACCCAAGTTGCGACTCTAAAATTGCAGAGCTTGTGCAAAACTATCCGATTAAGAGTCGAGCGGTGATCAGTCACATTCGACAAGCAAATCGCGGTGGCGTGAATCTTGAGAATACCCATCCATTTACTCGGGAACTATGGGGACGCTATTGGACCTTTGCGCACAATGGTCAGTTGTCAGACTACCAAGACTTCCATACAGGCAGGCATCGTCCTGTCGGCCAAACAGACAGTGAGCTGTCATTTTGTTGGTTGTTAAAACAGATGGAAGACCGATACCCAGAACCACCACAAGACATGGTCGGCGTCTTTCGCTTTATTGCAGAGTGTTGTGACAAACTGCGTGAGAAAGGCGTTTTTAACATGCTGCTCTCAGACGGCGAGTATGTAATGACTTACTGTACCAACCACCTCTATTGGATCACTCGTCGCGCTCCGTTTGGTAAGGCATCATTGATTGATGAAGATGTGACGATCAACTTTCAAGAAGAGACAACGCCAAATGATGTCGTGTCTGTGGTTGCGACTCAGCCATTAACAGATAATGAAACTTGGCATCGAATGAAGCCGGGTGAGTTCGGTATTTTTCATTTTGGTGAGTTGATTGATGGTAATGCTGATGAGCTGGTGGATGTCGCTTATGCGCCAAAGAAAGTAGCGAGCCAAGCCCCAACGGAGCCGTTAGAGTAGGGTGCGACTGCTTCAGAGATTCCCAACTCAGTCGTTCATCCCTTTCGGGAATGACAGTTTAATTTATTGAAATAAAAAGGCCGATGTTTCAAACATCGGCCTTTTTTCTATCTAAAATATCTATACCCAAAATAATTGGAGTTGCAGCGCGACAACAAGCCAATTTAGCCCTATGAGCATAGATGCTCTATGTGATTAGGGTAAATTGGCGCAGTTAACAAAGCTGCAGCTTCAAGTATGAAGGGTATATATTAAGCAAATTTAGACGTAACGTGCTCAACAATGTCTGCTATTGCTACCGCTTCTTTAGTGCCTTCACGACGGTTCTTGTACTCGAAGTTACCTTCTTTCATTGAACGGTCACCGATCACGATAGTGTGAGGGATACCAACGAGCTCCATATCTGAGAACATTACGCCTGGGCGCTCTTTACGGTCATCGAATAGAACTTCAATGCCCATTGCTGTTAGTTCTGCGTATAGCTTCTCAGCCGCTTCTTTAACTTCTTCAGACTTGTGCATGTTCATTGGCACGATAGCAACCTGGAAAGGTGCTAGTGCTTCTGGCCAGATGATGCCGTATTTGTCGTGGTTCTGTTCGATTGCAGATGCAACAACACGAGAAACACCAATACCGTAACAACCCATCTCTAGGATAGTGTTCTTACCGTCAGGACCAAGTACAGCAGCATTCATTGCTTTAGAGTAAGTGTTACCAAGCTGGAAGATGTGACCAACTTCAATACCACGCTTAAGTTGGATAACGCCTTGGCCACATGGGCTTGGGTCACCTTCAACTACGTTACGCAGGTCAGCGACTTTACCTAGTTCAACATCACGACCCCAGTTGATACCGAAGTAGTGCTTGCCATCAACGTTTGCGCCAGCGCCGAAGTCGCTTGCAACTGCTGCTGCGCGATCAACGATGAATGGTAGTTCAAGGCCTACAGGGCCTAGTGAACCAGGACCAGCATTAACAAGAGCACGAATCTCTTCTTCTGTTGCCATCTCTAGTGGAGAAGCAACTTCAGCTAGGTTCTCTGCTTTGATTTCGTTTAGCTCGTGGTCGCCACGAATAATAAGCGCGATGATGTCTGCTTCAACTTCATCAGATGCTTTAACGAATAGTGTCTTAACCGTTTTCTCGATTGCTACACCGTGTTGCTCAACTAGCTCATCGATAGTTTTCGCGTTTGGTGTATCAACCAGTGTCATCTCTTGAGTCGCTGCGTCAGCTTCAGCCGCTGGTGCAAGTGCTTCAGCTTTTTCGATGTTAGCTGCGTAGTCCGACTCAGAAGAGAATGCGATTAGGTCTTCACCGCTCTCTGCCAGAACGTGGAACTCGTGAGAGCCGTTACCACCGATAGCGCCCGTGTCAGCCAGTACTGGACGGTAATCAAGACCCATGCGATCGAATGCTTTACAGTAAGCCGCGTGCATCTTGTCGTAAGATTTTTCTAGACCTTCTTTGTCTAGGTCGAAGCTGTACGCATCCATCATTGAGAATTCACGAGCACGCATTACGCCGAAACGTGGACGGCGCTCATCACGGAATTTAGTCTGGATTTGGTACAGGTTCAGTGGAAGCTGCTTGTAAGAGTTAACTTCGTTACGTACAAGTGCTGTTACCACTTCTTCAGCAGTTGGGCTTAGTACAAATGGGCTGTCATGACGATCAGTGAAACGAAGTAGTTCTGCACCCATTTTCTCAGAGCGGCCAGTCTCTTCCCATAGATCAAACGGCTGCACTACGGGCATCAAAGTCTCAATTGCACCTGCATTATCGATCTCTTGGCGAACGATATTTTCGACTTTACGCAGTACACGCAGACCGGTAGGTAGCCAAGTGTATAGACCTGAAGCTAGCTTACGGATCATACCTGCACGTAGCATCAGCTGGTGGCTGGTTACTACTGCGTCGTTTGGAGTCTCTTTCAGAGTAGAAAGAAGGTAGTTACTGGTACGCATTCTATGGTATCCGTTTCATCATGATTTAAAGAACTCCTCAGAGGTGAGGAGGAAAGCCCTCTATAATATCAGCCAATTGCTTTTGTCAAAAGCGTTCTATCGCGCTTACCGTGACTAAGTTGTCGCTCACGGTAAACTTCACATTCATATCGAACAGATTTACCGCATATTCTTTGCTGTCAGGTTTGTTTTTCTTATAAGCAGGGCGAGGATCTTGAGCCAAAACTTGAGTAATCACCTCTTTTTCCATCTCTCCCTGCTGGCGATTTTGGAGTGCTGAACTGGCTTTGTCAGAATAGGTAACGTCACACGTTTGAGGCTCTTGATCTGCATAGCCACCTTTGGCCATGTCTACGGCGTCGGAATAGGGGATATAAGGTTTGATATCAACGATTGGCGTACCGTCGACAAGATCTACGTTGCCGAGATCAAGGTAGACTTGATCGCCTTTTTGCGTCACGCCTTTAACTTCAACCGCTGACATACCAATGCCGTTCGGTCTGAATGTCGCCCTAGAAGCAAACACGCCAACACGTTCATTCCCACCTAAACGAGGAGGGCGAACGGTAGGCTTCCAGCCCGCCTCAAGGTTTTTATCAAACAAGAACAAAATCCACACATGACTGAATTGCTCGATACCGCGAAGTGACTCCAAGCAGTTTGCTTCACCAATAAGTCGCACTCTGGATGTGGCAGCAGTGACTAAGCTAGGTTGTCTAGGCACTGCAAACTTCTCTTTATAAGGGCTTTCGATATAGCCAATCGGTTCTAATGAATACATACAAAATGTTTGGTCAACGGTGAGTGGAGTTAAAACTAGCACAAACACGTTGCAAACTCACTTGATAATAATTATCATTTGATATGTTATAACATTAATTATTCCGAAGGAGTTAACAATGCAAGAAGGAATTCATCCTGAGTACCGTAAGGTCATATTCCACGACACGAGCGTAGATAAGTACTTTATTATTGGCTCAACGCTTCTAACTGACCGCACTATCGAGTGGGAAGACGGCAAGACCTATCCATATTACGCACTCGATGTCTCTTCTGAGTCCCACCCTTATTACACTGGTAAACAGCGTGTCGTTAACAAGGAAGGCCGTGTCGCTAACTTCAATCGTCGTTTTGCTCAATTTAAGAAGGGAGGAGAGGAATAATGAAGGTTGTTAAATCATTAAAGAGTGCTAAGAATCGTCACCCTGATTGTCAGATTGTAAAGAGAAGAGGGCGTCTTTACGTGATCTGCAAAACCAACCCAAGGTTTAAAGCAGTACAAAAATAGAGCAAATCCGAGTGTGAAGATTATGTAACTATGGCGAGTTTTATGTACTCTTCTGACTTTGGGTGAATTATTGAACGATTTTGCGGTGAAAGTGCCTGCAGCGGTGAGGATTTAATCCGTGGCGGAAATCTCACCGCAATTGAATCAAGAGGTTACTTGTTAACTTATTAACAGAATGAATGTGTTTATATGAATTATAAAACCATTTTTATTATATAATTTAGTGATATTTGCTAATTTATTGTTCATTTGGCGTTAAATAATATGATTAAACACACACTTTGTAACATTTTGCATTTCTAATTGACTCTTTTGTCGAGTACCCTGCGCTGGCATTTGGAACATATTTGTCACAATTGCACAGGAATAACTACAAGGAGGGAACTGATGAGTTCATCAGCTTCAATTAAGAACAACTCGCCAAAGAAACCTATTTTTACCCGCTTTCTCGATGGCGTTGAGTATTTGGGGAACCTTTTACCCCACCCGATCACTCTTTTCGCACTCTTCTGTGTCGCAATTCTAATTACTTCAGGTATCGCAGGTTACTTTGAAGTTTCTGTTATGGATCCTCGTCCAGAAGGTGCTAAAGGTCGTGCTGCAGATGGCATGATCCACGTTGTAAGTCTACTAAACGCTGAAGGCTTACAGCTTATCGTTACTAACTTAGTTAAGAACTTTGTTGGCTTTGCTCCGCTAGGTACTGTACTAGTCGCAATGCTTGGTGTAGCTATCGCTGAACACTCAGGCCTTCTATCTGCTGCAATGCGTGGCATGGTAATGGGTGCGTCTAAGCGCATGGTTACGGTAACCGTTGTATTTGCTGGTATCATTTCTAATACGGCATCTGAGCTTGGTTACGTAGTACTTATCCCACTAGCGGCAATGCTATTCCACTCTTTAGGTCGTCACCCGCTTGCCGGTCTTGCGGCTGCATTTGCTGGTGTATCTGGTGGTTACTCTGCAAACCTTCTAATCGGTACGGTTGATCCACTGCTTTCTGGTATCACAGAAACTGCAGCGCAAATGATTGACCCATCTTACACAGTAGGTCCTGAGTCAAACTGGTACTTCATGTTTGTTTCA
Source organism: Vibrio sp. RE86 (assembly GCF_013114545.1). GTDB lineage: Bacteria > Pseudomonadota > Gammaproteobacteria > Enterobacterales > Vibrionaceae > Vibrio. The sequence continues at coordinate 93,588 of NZ_VTXI01000017.1, forward strand.
ACGTTCTTCATTGCGATTACAGGTGCATTTGTAACTGAGAAAATCGTTGAGCCTAAACTTGGCAAATACAATGATGAAGAAGCGTCTGAAGACCTATCTAACGATTCAATGGGCAAACTAACTGACATTGAAAAGAAAGGTCTTAAACTTGCAGGTCTAGCGGTTCTAGCTGTGTCAGCGCTTCTTGCTTGGACGATTGTTCCTGAAGACGGTGTTCTACGTTCAGCAACAGGTACTGTAGCAGGCTCTCCATTCCTGAAAAGTATCGTAGCATTCATCTTCGTATTCTTTGCTGTTCCGGGTTTTGTTTACGGTAAAGTAACAGGCTCAATGAAGACTGACCGTGACGTGATTGACGCAATGGCGAAGTCTATGTCTTCTATGGGCATGTACATCGTACTTGTATTCTTCGCAGCTCAGTTCGTTGCGTTCTTCAAGTGGACTAACTTCGGTCAGGTATTTGCTGTAGCAGGCGCAAGCTTCCTACAAGAGATTGGTTTAACTGGTCCTATGTTGTTCTTCGCATTTATCCTAATGTGTGGCTTCATTAACCTAATGATCGGTTCAGCATCTGCACAGTGGGCTGTAACAGCGCCTATCTTTGTACCTATGCTAATGCTTGTTGGTTACGCACCAGAGACGATTCAGGCTGCTTACCGTATCGGTGATTCAACCACGAACATCATTACACCAATGATGAGCTACTTCGGTCTTATCCTTGCTGTAGCGACTCGTTACATGAAGAATCTAGGTATTGGTACCCTAATCGCAACGATGCTACCGTATTCAATCTGCTTCATCGTAGGTTGGAGTGTACTGTTCTACCTTTGGGTATTCGTATTCGGTTTACCAGTAGGTCCAGGTGCAGCAACGTACTACACGCCTTAAGTACGCTAGGCAATATGTTTAAAAAACCAGAGCTTCGGCTCTGGTTTTTTTATGTCTGTCGAATGCGATGTTCTTTTTACGTTTCTTTACGCTTTGTTCTCTAGAACTTTACACAAACCGGAATGATAATTATGACATCGAATACGCTAACTGTTAGAGCATGTCACCATGAGTAAATCACTATCGAAGCAAACCATCTTATTACATTGGCTAACGGGACTGACGTTTATCGCAGTGTTTGCCTTAGGGTATTACCTTGAAGGGCTGCCCCGAAGCCCTGAGAAAGGAGAATTGATCGGTATTCATAAGTCATTGGGTGTCATTGTTCTCGTTATAGCGATCGTGCGATTGGCTTGGCGACTGTTCGAAGGACAAATATCAAGTGTTGCGAAACTAACGAAAACCCAAGAGCTAGGTGCAAAAGCTATCCACCTTTTCTTGCTTGTTGCGACGTTAGCTATGCCTATTTCGGGTATTGCTATGAGTTACGGAGGCGGTCGAGCGATTGAGGTATTTGGGGTAGAGCTACTTGCTGCCGGTGATAAAATTGAATGGTTAGCGAATGCTGGTGGAGCGGTGCATGGGTTGAGCGTTAATCTCATCATCGTTGCTTTGTTACTTCACGTAGGCGCTGCAATTAAGCACCAAGTCATCGATAAAGACGGCACATTGAGTCGAATGTTGGGCAAGTAACCTAGAGATACAATAGAGATAAAAAAAGGGCTGACGCATACACGTCAGCCCTTGTTGTTTTATTAAGTAAGGTATTACCAACCTTTAACTACGCCACCTTGGAAGATGTCTGATGCTGCAGAGTAAACCTCTTCAGTTTGGTATGAACTAACGAAGTTTTGCACGTTTTCAGCGTTTAGGTTCTCTTCACGTGACACGATTAGGTTTACGTATGGAGACTCTTTATCTTCAACAAAAATACCGTCTTTTTGCGGTGTTAGGTTGATAGAGCTTGCGTAAGTTGTGTTGATTACAGACAGTGCAACGTCGTCTAGTGAACGAGGTAGTTGAGCGGCATCCAGTTCAACAATAGTGATGTTCTTTGGATTTTCAACGATGTCACGAACTGTCGCCAGTAGACCAACACCTTCACGCAGTTTTAGAAGACCTTGTTGCTCTAGAAGAATCAGAGAGCGACCTAGGTTAGTTGGATCGTTAGGTACTGCGATACGAGCGCCGTCTTGGATCTCTTCAACAGATTTAACTTGCTTTGAGTAACCTGCGATTGGGTAAACAAACGTGTTACCAGCGATTGTTAGTTTGTAACCACGGTCAGCAACTTGCTGATCTAGGTATGGCTTGTGCTGGAATGCGTTGATGTCGATAGAGCCATCATCCAGAGCTGCGTTTGGTGTTACGTAGTCAGTGAAAGTTACAAGTTCAACATCCAGGCCGTACTTCTCTTTCGCTACCTTCGCTGCAACTTCAGCAACTTGTGCTTCTGCACCAGCCATAACGCCGACTTTGATTTTGCTTGTATCTGCTTCTTTCTCACCACAACCAGCAAGAACCAGTGCAGACGCTGCTGCTGCGATAGTCAGTAGACCTTTAAGACTGAATTTCATCACTATCTCCTTATAAATAAATCTGTGAATTAGTTTTTGTCTCTAGCGGTGATCAACGCGACGAACGATCGCATCACCGATAGATTGAATAATTTGTACCAGTACAATCAACATGACGACGGTAACAGCCATGATCACGACATCGTAACGGTGGAAACCGTAGCGAATTGCGACATCTCCGAGCCCGCCGCCACCAACGGTACCCGCCATTGCTGAGTAGCTAACCAGTGTTACAAGTGTAATCGTTACTGAGTTAACAATGGTTGGCATTGCTTCAGGAAGCAAAACCTTTGAAATAATTTGGATTGGCGTTGCACCCATCGACTGTGCAGCTTCGACAAGACCGGTTGGGACTTCAAGCAGTGCGCCTTCGATTAAGCGAGCTACGAAAGGAATCGCACCAATCGTCAGTGGCACGATTGCCGCAGTTGTACCGATGAAAGTACCGACTAAAATCTTAGTTACTGGGATGATAGCCACCATCAATACTAAGAACGGAACAGAACGACCAATGTTAACGATCGCACCAAGAATGCCGTTGAGTTTAGTATTTTCCAGTAGACCGCCTTTCTTAGTAATGTGAAGAATAACGCCAAGAGGAATACCCACAGCAAAGCCAACAATACCCGCAACAGCAACCATGTAGAGTGTTTCCCATGTTGCGCCTAGTAGTAGGTTACCGTTTAGGCTTAGCCAGTCTGAAATAGTATTAAAGGACATAACCAAGCACCTCTACTTTTACGTTGTGTTCTCGTAGGAACTCAATAGCAGCGTTATCGTCTGCTTCGTTACCAAATAGCTCAGCGACCATCATGCCGAACTTCACGCCACCTGCGTAATCAAGATCAGAGCTTAAGATGCTGACATCAATATTAAACTTGCGAGCAATTTGCGTCATCAGAGGAGCATCAACCGTTGCGCCAGTGAATTCTAATCGCACTAATGGGTAGCTGCCTTCTACTCGAGTTTCTTGCAGACGAGCTTGGTAATCTTCTGGAATAGAGAGGTCGAGTGTTGAGCGAATAAACTCATGAGCCAATTCTGTTTTCGGATGAGCGAAAATCTCACCGACCGTGCCTTTCTCAACCAGTTCACCGCCGCCAATGATCGCCACTTCATGACAGATGCTTTTGACTACATCCATTTCGTGAGTGATGAGTAGCATAGTGATGTTTAGCTTACGATTGATCTCTTTTAGCAGCTCTAAAATTGACTGCGTTGTTGCTGGATCAAGCGCGCTGGTCGCTTCATCACACAGCAGAACTTTCGGATCAGAAGCTAGGGCACGAGCGATTGCAACACGTTGCTTTTGACCACCACTTAGATTTGATGGGTAGCTTTCATGTTTGTCTGCCAGGCCAACGAGCTTGAGAAGCTCGGTCACTTTCTCAGTAATCGCAGCTTTATCTTTACCTGCCAATTCTAGAGGCAGCGCGACATTGTCGAACACGGTACGAGATGACAGTAAGTTGAAATGCTGGAAGATCATGCCGATATTACGGCGTGCTTCGCTAAGCTGTGATTTGGTTAGCGTGGTTAGATCAACACCATCAACAACAATGGAACCTGTTGTTGGTGCTTCTAGCATGTTTACACAACGAATAAGCGTACTTTTCCCTGCTCCAGATGAGCCAATAACACCGAATATGTTTCCCTGAGGAATCGCTAGGTTTATCTCTTTCAAGGCATGAATTTCCTTATTACCTTGATAGAACACCTTATTTACTTGATTAATTTCAATCATCGCAAGACTCAAAAGCTGTTTTAGGAGCAGTAGATTATTTTGAACTATATCTCATTTAGTAGAGGATGCTATGGTTTTGTGCGTAAGGTGTCAATAGATATTTTTACGTCTAGACGTCTAAACGTATTTTTGAACTAATCGTTTACTTATTAGATAGAGAAGAAAGCGATAAGAAGAGAATAGGGCGGATTGAGAACTGGAAATATTGGTGGCTAAACCGTTACCGAAAGACCCTTCATTAAGGTCAGCGCTGCGTTATCAAACATGCAGTAACCTACTGTGAATATGGCATATTGACACCACTTGGGTATAATCATTCTTTAGATAACGTAAATAATGAGAAGCATATTTTGGCAAAACCAGCAGTCTTTTTGGATCGTGATGGTGTAATTAACGTCGATCACGGTTATGTGCATGATGAGCACGATTTTGAGTTTATTGAAGGTGTCTTTGAAGCGACAAAGAAACTCAAAGAAATGGGCTACATGCTTGTGCTTGTAACTAACCAGTCTGGTATTGCTCGTGGAAAGTTCACTGAAGATCGTTTTTTAGATTTAACTCAGTGGATGGATTGGAACTTTGTCGATAACGGTGTCGAGTTTGATGGCTTCTACTACTGCCCACATCACCCAGAGCATGGCCAAGGTAAGTACAAAGAAGATTGTGAATGCCGTAAGCCAAAGCCAGGTATGTTTATCTCAGCGCGTGATTTCTTAAAAATCGACATGGCTAAATCGGTTATGGTCGGTGATAAAGCTGAAGATTTGATGGCAGCAGAAGCGGCGGGTGTGACAACCAAGATACTTGTACGTACAGGTAAGCCTGTCACTGAGCGAGGCGAATCAATTGCATCGGTTGTGTTAGACAGCATTAAAGATGTGCCAGCATATCTTGCTAACTAATCCATATTAGGTCGCCATGTGCGGCCTTTATTATGTTTGGAGGTCTTATGAAATTTCGTATTTTATCAGCAGCAGTGCTGAGTAGTGCTTTGATGGGGTGTTCATTCAGCGCCATTGAAAGTCAAAGCGATTACCAAGGTGAGTTTACGACTTACTCGTGCCAAGAAAATAAAAGCTTCAAAGTAGCGTTCATGCCCAATGAGCCTAAAGCGCTGCTTCGTTTACCAGAGAATGACTACCGTTTAGCGCGAGTACGTTCAGGCTCTGGAGCTAAATACATTCTGGATGATGGGACGTCAGAAACGATTAATCCAGTAACGCTTTTCACAAAAGGAAATGAAGCGCGCTTAGAGCTTGGCCGTGTTATCTATAAAAATTGTGAAACCGAATAAAGACTTATCTGAATGAAAGAGGTCAAATAGGCCTCTTATCTCTCCTTCTAACCTCTAGTAGTTCCCTATGAGCAAAAAACTAACCATTCTTGATATCGCCAAGTTATCTGGTGTCGGCAAATCGACCGTATCACGCGTGTTAACCAATGACCCGAAAGTGAAGCCAGAAACACGTGAAAAAGTAGAGCGTGTGATTCAAGAGTCGGGCTATGTGCCTTCTAAGTCAGCTCAGGCTATGCGTGGTGGGAGTCAAAAGGTAGTCGGTGTCATTATTTCTCGTCTGGATTCGCCATCCGAAAACAAAGCCGTGGGAAGCATGCTAAACACCCTCTATGGCGCTGGTTATGATGTGGTGATCATGGAAAGTCAGTTTGATCGAGAGAAAACCAATGAGCACCTCGATGTTCTGAAAAAGCGCAATGTCGACGGGGTGATTGTATTTGGTTTCAGTGACTTCGATCTTGATAAACTTGAAAGCTGGTACAACCGTTCAGTCGTCATCGCGATGGATACTGATGTGGTGTCATCGATCAACTATGATAACCAACAGGTGATAGTCAAAGCCTTAGAGTTCTTACATCAAAAGTCACTAGAACATATTGCCTTTATCGGAGTCGATCCAAGCGACAAAACGACGGGGCAATTGCGTTTAAATGCCTACCTGAATTGGATTAAGGGGCAAGGGATCACACCAAACTACCAGACGGGCCAACTTAACCATGAAAGTGCTTATTTATTGGTAGATAAGGTTTTGAACTCGAAGACGCAAGCCATTGTTTGTGCCAGTGATACCCTCGCATTAGGCGTTATTAAAAGGCTTCAAGAGCTTAACCGAGAAGATGTTGTCGTCACAGGCGTTGGTGGTAATGAGCTGCTGTCGTTCCTCTTTCCTAAAGTATTCAGCATTGATCCTGGTTATGCACTAGCCGGCGAAAAAGCTGCTAACGTATTGATTTCCCATATAAATGGTGAGTCAGGACAGATTCATATCACTCAAGAACCCCTCTCTCTTTAAGTCATTATTTATAAAGTGATTTAAAATTATACTGTGATCGCATTCAATTAATGGGACTGTTCCCATTTTTATTTAAAATAAGATCTGACAATATAATAGCCATAAATGGGAATGTTCCCATAAATATAAAAACTACAAGCTAGTCAGTTTGAAACGAATTTGAATCCAATTAAGGTGGACAAGGATATGAGTAAGATTGCGAAACAAGAAGTTGAGCGTCTCATTGAGTTAGTCGGCGGACGCGACAATATTGCGAGCGTGAGCCACTGTTTAACGCGTTTGCGCTTCGTACTGAATGACACAGATAAAGCAGACGAAAAGGCGCTAGAGTCTTTACCGTTAGTAAAAGGCTGTTTTACCAACGCAGGCCAATTCCAGGTAGTGATTGGTACGGAAGTCGATGAAGTTTACAAAGTGTTGATTGAGTTGTCTGGCAAGTCAGAAGCTTCTAAAGACGAGTCAAAACAAGCTGCACGTCAAAACATGAATGTGCTGGAACGCGGTATTTCCCATCTTGCTGAAATCTTTGTACCGCTGCTACCAGCCATTATTACGGGTGGTCTAATTCTTGGCTTCCGCAACGTGATTGGTGACATCAAGATGTTTGATGGTCAATCATTGACGGAAATCAGCCAGTTTTGGGCTACAGTACACAGCTTCTTGTGGTTGATTGGCGAAGCGATCTTCTTCTTCCTACCAGTGGGCGTTTGTTGGTCTACGGTGAAAAAGCTTGGTGGTACACCAATTCTGGGTATTACACTCGGTGTGACTTTAGTCTCTCCTCAGTTGATGAACGCGTACTTGATCGGTAAAGAGGTGCCTGAAGTTTGGGACTTTGGTTTGTTCGTGATTGAAAAAGTCGGTTATCAAGCTCAAGTCATTCCAGCGATGTTAGCGGGTGTGGCACTGGCCTTTATCGAAACCAACCTTAAACGAATTGTTCCTTCTTACTTGTACCTAGTTGTCGTTCCATTTGTTTCTATCATTCTGTCTGTGATCCTTGCTCATTCACTCATTGGTCCATTTGGTCGAGTGTTAGGTGATGGTGTGGCTTTTGCGGCAAAAGCAGCAATGACAGGTGACTTTGCCATGATTGGTTCAATGGTATTTGGCTTCTTGTACGCGCCATTGGTTATTACTGGTATTCACCACACAACCAACGCCGTTGATCTTCAGTTAATGCAAGAGCTAGGTGGCACGCCAATCTGGCCATTGATTGCACTTTCAAATATTGCACAGGCATCTGCTGTTGTAGGCATCATCATCATCAGCAAAAAACATGGCGAACGAGATATCTCAGTACCAGCAGCTATCTCTGCTTATCTGGGTGTGACTGAGCCTGCGATGTACGGCATCAACTTGAAATACAAATTCCCGATGTTAAGCGCAATGATCGGTAGTGCAGTGGCTGCTGCGATCTGTGGTAGTGCTGGTGTGATGGCGAATGGTATCGGTGTCGGTGGTCTACCTGGCATCTTGTCTATTCAACCACAGTTCTGGGGCATCTTTGCTATCGCAATGCTAGTGGCTATGGCTATTCCAGCACTGCTGACGTTGTTCTTCTATAAGCGCGCACAAATGAAAGGCGAACTTGAGCCAGTAAACGCGTAATCACAATGCTTAGTTTGGAGCGATGAATTGTCGCTCCCTTTTTAACGATTTTTATTTTGGTAAGTGAGTTCAGTCATGACAGCAATGGTTAATGATGCAAATTGGTGGAAAACAGCGTCTATCTACCAAATCTACCCGAAGAGTTTCTGTGATAGCGGCAGTAAAGGGACTGGCGATATCCAAGGCATTATCTCTAAGCTTGATTACTTAAAGCTTCTTGGGGTTGATGCGATTTGGTTAACGCCAGTCTACCAATCACCAATGATTGATAATGGCTACGATATTTCGGATTACTACGCGATTAATCCTGACTTTGGCACTATGGCAGATTTTGACCAATTGTTGTCCGAAGCGCATCAGCGTGGGATTCGAATCATCATGGATATTGTGGTTAACCATACTTCGACAGAACATCAATGGTTCCAATCTGCGCTAGGTGACAAGAATAGTCCGTACCGTGATTACTACATTTGGAAAGATCCAGTGGAAGGCGATATTCCTAACAACTGGCAATCAAAATTTGGCGGTAGTGCGTGGGAGCTCGACGAACCGACGGGTCAATACTTCTTGCACCTGTTTGCAAAAGAGCAAGCAGACCTTAACTGGGAAAACCCAAAGGTACGAGAAGAGGTCAAAGAGGTCATTAGCTTTTGGGCGGAAAAGGGCGTTGATGGCTTCCGCTTGGATGTGATTAACCTCATCTCAAAACAACAAGATTTTCCGAGTGATAAAGTAGGCGATGGTCGCCGCTTTTATACCGATGGTCCTCGCGTTCATGAGTACCTAAAAGAGATCAGCGAAGCGGTATTCCAAAAGTATGGCAGTGTGACTGTCGGTGAAATGTCTTCGACGACATTAGAACACTGTCAGCAATATTCCTCTTTAGATAACAAAGAGCTTTCGATGGTGTTCAATTTCCACCACCTTAAAGTCGATTATCCAAATGGAGAAAAGTGGACTAAGGCTCCATTTGATTTCCTACAACTGAAGCAAATTTTCAATCATTGGCAGACTGGGCTAAATGGCAAAGGTTGGGGGGCACTGTTTTGGTGTAACCATGACCAACCTCGTGTTGTGAGCCGCTTAGGCAATGATAAACAATACCGTGTTGAAGCGGCGAAAATGCTGGGGGTTTCTGTCCACATGATGCAAGGCACGCCGTATATTTATCAAGGCGAAGAGATCGGTATGACCAACCCAGGCTATACCTCGATTGAGCAGTACCGCGATGTTGAAAGCACTAACATGTATGACATCATGGTGAACCAGCAAGGTGTTAGCCATGAAGATATGATGGCCATCCTAGCGCAGAAATCTCGCGACAATTCACGCACGCCAATGCAGTGGAATAGTGATGAATTTGCTGGTTTCTCGAAAGGGCAACCGTGGCTTGATGTCGCAAGTAACTATCCGCAGATCAATGCAAATCAAGCGGTGGATGACCAAGACTCAGTCTTTTACTTTTACCAAAAACTGATTCAGTTACGTAAAGAGTTAGAAGTGATCACTACGGGTGACTATTTGGATCTTTATCCTGACCATAAGGCGATCTTTGGCTATCAGCGTAAGTCTGACAATCAAACACTGATCTGCTTAAATAACTACTATGGTGAAGAGGCAGAGTGTGTATTACCAGAAGTGTTTGATTGTGAACAAGCGCATTATGTTCTAGGTAACTACCCGCAGCTTGATGAGAAAGTGTCACAGCATCAAGTGCTTCGCCCATACGAAACTCGCATTATTCTGTTAAACAACTAACTCCCCCTATAAAGTTAGTTATCGCCTCGGCCTTTGGTCGGGGCTTTTTTATATGAGGGGGAGATTGGCAAGTTATTAGAATGCAGAAACGAAAAAAGCCAACTCAATGAGTTGGCTTTCTTGTGTGTGGTGGAGGGGGACGGATTCGAACCATCGAAGGCAGTGCCAGCAGATTTACAGTCTGATCCCTTTGGCCACTCGGGAACCCCTCCAGGGTATTTTTATACTTAA
>NZ_VTXI01000018.1 GCF_013114545.1 Vibrio sp. RE86
TGAGTCTTGCGACTCGTTGGTCACTTCGTTTCATTGAAACCTAATTTGATACCGAAGTATCTAATTGGATTATCATCAACGAGTGCCCACACAGATTGATAGGTCTATATTTTTAAAGAACTTCGTTTTGGGCTTTACTCAAAACGGACGGCCATTCTATCGAGATAACTCACAGTGTCAAACACTTTTTTCGTTATTTCTTCGAAAGTTAGTTACTAACTTTCACCGTCTCAATTGTCATTGCTAATTCGCTCGGTTTCCCGTGACAACGGAGGCGCATTATAGGGAGTTAGGATTGAAGCGCAACCCCTATATTTCAAATAACTGCGCTTTTTGATTTGTTCGCTCACCAAACAACCAATAAGGGTAAAATTAAAACAAAAGAGGCCAAATAGGCCCCTTTATCTTATTCCTTAACATCGAATTTTATTGATGCGCAATAATCTGGTCGTTGTTAACCAACAGTTTTACGGGTTTATTCGGTACAACTTTGCCAGCCAATATCGCTTTCGCTAACGGGTTCTCAACACTTTGCTGGATCGCTCTTTTCAATGGTCGTGCACCATACACTGGGTCAAAGCCAACTTGCGAGATTAAATCGAGTGCTTTATCTGAAACCTCTAGGGAGTATCCCTTCTCTTCCATACGTTTTGAAAGTCGGTTCAGTTGAATAGAAGCGATAGACTTGATGTGAGTTTGTCCGAGCGGGTGGAATACCACACTTTCATCAACTCGATTCAAAAACTCCGGTCGGAAATGCTTGCCGACAACTTCCATTACTTGTTCTTTCATTCCTTGATAGTCAAGTGTCGAGAAATTCTCTTGAATACGGGCAGACCCTAAGTTTGATGTCATGATGACTACTGTATTACGAAAGTCGACCGTTCTACCTTGACCATCTGTCAATCGACCATCATCGAGCACTTGTAGCAATATATTGAACACGTCTGGGTGAGCTTTCTCTACTTCATCAAGCAGAATCACAGTATAAGGTTTACGTCTGACCGCTTCAGTTAAGTAACCACCTTCTTCGTAGCCAACATAACCAGGAGGCGCACCCACTAATCGCGCTACAGAATGTTTCTCCATAAACTCAGACATGTCGATACGAACCATCGCGTCTTCACTATCGAACATGAAGGTCGCCAGCGTTTTACAAAGCTCTGTCTTCCCAACACCTGTTGGGCCTAAGAATAGGAATGACCCAATCGGTTGATTCGGATCCGATAAACCAGCTCGACTTCGACGAATCGCATTTGCAACAACTTCAACCGCTTCAGTCTGCCCAATTACCCGCTTGTGCAGAACCTCTTCCATTCGCAGCAGTTTTTCTTTTTCAGCTTCAAGCATTTTTGACACTGGGATGCCCGTTTGCTTAGACAGCACATCGGCGATTTCATTATCAGTCACCTTGTTGCGCAGCAGTGTCATCTCCTGCATTTCCGCTTGAGTCGCGAGGTCGAGCTGCTTCTCCAATTCTGGAATACGGCCATATTGCAGTTCAGACATTCGGTTAAGATCACCTGCACGTCGCGCAAACTCCATATCCATTCTGGCCTGCTCTAACTCTCCCTTAATATGCTGAGTACCAGAGAGTGCGGCTTTTTCAGCATTCCAAACTTCATCTAGCTCTGCAAAAGCGCGCTCTTTTTCCACTAACTCTTCATTTAGGATCGTAAGACGCTTTTCACTCGCTTCATCATGCTCGTTCGTTAATGCCTGCTGCTCAATTTTCAGCTGGATGATTTTACGCTCAAGCTTATCTAAGGACTCTGGCTTAGAGTCAATCTGCATGCGAATACTTGAAGCCGCTTCATCAATCAAATCAATGGCTTTATCTGGTAGCTGACGGTCAGACACGTAGCGGTGCGATAAACTTGCCGCAGCCACAATAGCTGGATCGGTAATTTCCACGTGATGGTGTAATTCGTATCGCTCTTTTAGCCCACGTAAAATAGCGACGGTGTCTTCCACGCTTGGTTCATCGACAATGACTTTTTGGAATCGGCGCTCCAGTGCCGGATCTTTTTCTATATATTGGCGGTATTCATCTAATGTTGTTGCACCAACGCAATGAAGCTCACCACGAGCCAATGCAGGTTTTAGCATATTACCGGCATCCATTGAGCCTTCACCTTTACCGGCGCCAACCATCGTATGTATTTCATCGATGAATAGAATGACGTTGCCTTCTTCTTTAGATAACTCATTCAATACCGATTTCAATCGCTCTTCAAATTCACCACGATACTTAGCACCTGCCACCAGCGCACCCATATCTAATGAAAGTACTCGACGACCGCGCAACCCTTCTGGCACTTCATTGTTTATAATGCGTTGAGCTAAGCCTTCAACAATCGCGGTTTTACCCACACCAGGTTCACCGATAATGACAGGGTTATTTTTGGTACGACGCTGCAGCACTTGAATTGTTCGTCGAATTTCGTCGTCGCGACCAATTACAGGGTCAAGCTTGCCCTGCTCTGCACGTTCGGTCAGGTCGATAGTAAATTTCTCTAGTGCTTGGCGCAGCTCTTCGGCATTAGGATCATCAATTTTTTGCCCGCCACGAACTTTATCAATCGCTTCAGTCACTTTAGCTTCTGTTAGGCCTAACTCTTTTAGAAGCGAACCTAATGCCCCTCTATCTTCTAGAGCAGCTAAGAGAAATACTTCAGAAGAGATATAGGAGTCTTGACGTTTTTGAGCCACTTTATCGCACAGGTTAAACATCGTGCCCATTGCGCTTGAGAGCTGAACATCACCACCAATACCACTGACTTTAGGCAAACGATCTAGAATTTCGCTAAGTTTAGAGCGCAAATGCGTGATATCGACATTCAACATGGTCAATAACGGACGTATTGGGCTGCCGTTTTGATCCATTAATGCCACCATTAGGTGCACTGGTTCTATATATTGATGATCGCGCCCTAACGCGAGTGATTGAGCGTCAGATATAGCGATTTGGAATTTGCTAGTAAATCTGTCAAGACGCATACCTACCTTCCTACCTCAACTGAGAAAATATAATTAATCAGTATGAAAGATGGATACGCAGAGGGAGATTTTCAAGGGGATAAGGTTGGATTCTATTATGAAAATAGATGATCAGTTTTCAATCCAAATAAAAGTTGCCTGTCGGCCAGTGATACCGTCTCGGCGATAGGAGTAGAACCTTTCAGCATCTTCGTATGTACATAGATTGCTGTAATAGACTTGTGTCACGCCACATCTCGCAAGACGCTGAGTAACGAGCAAGTTCATGTCCGCTAGCCATTTGCCTTGCTGCTCTCTCGGTTTAAAAGCATCAATAGCTTGAGGCACTATCGAGGTAAAAGCAGAGACAACATCTTCACCTACCTCAAAAGCATCAAACCCAATGGCAGGGCCAATCCAAGCCATGACTTCGCTGTCGAATTTCTCTACCGCATTTTCAACAATACCATTAGCTAGGCCGCGCCAGCCTGCATGAACAGCGGCCACTTGAGTACCCTGAGTATTCGTTAGTAGCACAGGTAAGCAATCCGCCGTCATAGCAGAGCAAACAACACCTGACGCGGCAGTAAACGCGCCATCAGCATCAAGCACCTCTATCGTTGGTGCATCAACTTGAGCAACAACATTAGAGTGTGTTTGGTTAAGCCAAATAGGCGCTTCAGGCATATCTGCATATTCTTGAAGCAATAAACGGTTCTGTTGCACGGATTGAACATCATCCCCAACATGAGTACCAAGGTTAAGCCCTTGATAGACACCTTGCGAAACACCACCACAACGAGTCGAGGCAAACGCTTTTACTCGGTTAGGTGCTGGCCAGTTAGGGATAATGATTTCCATACTTAAAACTCGTCTTTTAAGCCGTGCTCTTGCGTATCTTGACGAAGTGCTTCTGCCATTTCGACCATATCATCTGGCACAGGAGCATGAAACTCTACGTCTTCACCTGTAATAGGATGCTCAAATTTCAGCATAACGGCATGCAACGCTTGGCGATCAAAGCTACGAATATGGTTCGCTAGCTCTTCTGATGCGCCACTAGGGATACGAGCACGGCCGCCGTAAGCAGTGTCACCTAATAGCGGGTGCTGCAAGTAAGACATGTGAACACGGATTTGGTGAGTACGACCCGTTTCTAGACGCAGACGGATACGTGTATGTTCGCGGAAATGCTCTGCTACTCGGTAGTGCGTAATCGCTGGTTTACCCATTGGACTAACAGCCATGAGAGTACGCTTAGTCGAATGACGACCGATTGGTTGTTCTACTCGACCACCAGCCGTCATACGACCAATAGCGATAGCTTCATACTCACGTATAAAGTTACGTTTCTTCTGTAGAGCACGAACTAAGCGCGTCTGTGCCGGTACTGTTTTCGCTACCACCATAAGGCCTGTCGTGTCTTTATCTAGGCGGTGAACGATACCTGCACGCGGTACTTCAGCGATATTTGGATAATGATGAAGCAGTGCATTAAGCACGGTACCATCTGGAGTACCCGCACCTGGGTGGACAACAAAACCACGTGGTTTATTGATCACCAAGAGATCGTCATCTTCATAAACGATATCTAAAGGAATATCTTGTGCTTCCCAGCGTTCTTCATCTTCAAGTTCCGCTTGCAGGATGATTTCTTCACCGCCCATAACCTTGATACGAGGTTTAGTAACAACTTCGCCATCTACTTGGATTTTGCCGCCAAGAAGCCACTCTTTAATACGAGAACGAGAGAAATCGGTAAAGAGTTCAGCAACAGCTTGGTCTAAACGTTGACCTAACTGGCTGCTTTTTACTGTGTCTGTTAATGTGATCTGCTGAGCCATATCGAACTTTTTTAAAAACAGTGAGACTAATTGTCACTACTGTGGAAAAATATACTATTGAACATTGTATCTGTTACTGATTAGAAAGTAACGGCAGCAACTGAAATATTTATCTCAAGGAATCGAATCCTGACATGAAAAAGCATACTTTATCTGGCTTGTTGGCATTATCCGTACTGGTTGGCTGCTCAAGCAGCGAAGAAATTGTTCCAGACGTGCCACCATCTGAGCTCTACTCAGAAGCACAGGTATCGCTTCAAAGTGGTAACTGGTTAACCGCAATCGAACGACTTGAAGCTCTGGATTCTCGCTATCCATTTGGTGCCTACTCAGAACAGGTACAGCTCGATCTTATTTATGCCTACTACAAAAATGACGATTTGGCGCTGGGACTAGCTACGATTGAACGTTTCACTCGCTTAAACCCAACCCATGAGAAGCTTGATTGGGTTCTCTATATGCGAGGGTTAACGCATATGGCGCAAGATCGTAACTTCATGCATGATATTTTCAACGTAGACCGTAGTGATCGAGATCCTGAACCCGTAAAAAAAGCATTCGCTGATTTCAAAAGGCTATTGGAGCGCTATCCAACCAGCCCTTATGCAGAAGATGCGCAAAAACGTATGTACGCTCTAAAAAACCGATTAGCCGAATATGATTTGGCGACTGCGGATTTCTATCTGCGTCGCGAAGCGTGGATTGCAGCGATCAACCGTACACAAGAGTTACAGAAAACCTACCCAGATACTGAAGCGGCACGTAAGTCTTTAGACATTCAGCTTGAAGCTTACAAGCAACTCAATCTTGAAGATGCCATTCAGCGCACTGAGAAGATGATTGAACTAAACCCTCAGTAACTTGTTACAACATAAGATAAAACGCCTCATTACGTGAGGCGTTTTTTTGTTGGGTAATTTTGCACCCGCTGGACTTTGTGACTACATTTTAATCATGTTGTTCAGAGGTGCTCTATGCTGCGTTTTCTTCTCTTTCTTTCTCTCTTTTTGACTTGTGCTAGCCACGTTTGGGCGCTATCTCTTTCACCGCTAGAGAAAAAGCCCTACTTCGGTGATCTGCCTGAACTCGAAAAAAGAGGCGCCATTAGAATATTAGTCGCCGCTGATTTAGGTTTTTACTATGTCGAAGGGGGCAAACCCAAAGGTATATTGGCCGAACTGTCCTATCATTTTGAAAAAGAACTCCGCCAGCGTTCATCGTATTTTAATTTGCAAGTCATCCCGGTTCATCGAGACGAACTGCTCCCATCATTAGAAAATGGGTTTGGAGACTTGGTCGTGGCAAACCTGACAATCACACCAGCAAGAACAATGAGTGTGGACTTCAGCAATCCTGTTCTGAGTAAAGTAAAAGAACTAGTGGTTACCCATAAAGACTCCCCTCCTATCGAAAGCCTTGATCAACTCAGTGGTAAAGAACTGTGGGTTAGACCTAGCTCTAGTTACTTCGAAAGTTTACAAAAGCTCAATCAACAGCTCGATCAAAAAGGATTGCCGCCAGTCATTATCCGCTTCGTTGAAGAGACACTTCAGGATATTGAGTTAGTCGAAATGGTCAATCAAGAGCACATTTCAGGAACAGTGCTTGATAGTCACAAAGCAGAATTGTGGTTAAAAGTTATGACCAATATCCAGCTCCACGACAATATTCCGTTAAGAGAAAACGGGCAGATAGCTTGGGCGATGCGAAAAGACAGCCCAAAACTAAAAGCCTATGTTAACCAGTACCTGAAAAATTACCGATCGGGGACATTACTCGGCAATGTTATCTACGGTAAGTACCTCAACAGCACAACTTGGCTGCAGAGAGTATTGAACCCCAAGCAGGTCAATAAACTCGAAGCATTAACGCCGATATTTGAACAATATTCTGATCAATATGAATTCGACTCGTTGATGATCTCGGCACAAGGGTTTCAAGAGTCGGGATTAGATCAAAGTAAAGTTTCGCATAAAGGGGCGGTTGGGGTTATGCAAGTTTTGCCAAGTACCGCCAAAGACCCCAACGTTAATATTCCCGACATATATGAAGTAGAGAACAATATTCATGCTGGGGTGAAATACATGCGTTTTATCAAAGATCGTTATTTCAGTGATGAGAATATCTTGCCTGAAGATCAGGTCTATTTTGCTCTCGCCGCGTACAATGCAGGTCCAGCCAATATTCGCAAGATGAGACGGATTGCAGAAAAAAATGGCTACGATCCAAATCGTTGGTTTCGAAATGTAGAAATCATTACGAGAAGAAATATTGGTAGAGAGCCTGTCCACTATGTATCAAACATCAATCGTTACTTTGTCATTTACAAGCAACTCGATGCGCTAAAACAAACCCGAGAACAGCAAACATCGAAAAACAGCCCAGTAAAGTTAACTTCCGGCATTGAAGATTAATAAAACATATAGACTTTGAAGGTGAGAAATAAATCGCGAGAAGATTTGGAATTCAATTCACATTTACGGGGTGTATAGATACTGACCATCTATTTTTATAAGGTCGTATAAGCCCCCTAAAAAGCAGTTGATTTTTAGTAAGTTACCTCTACCAATCTAATGAGTTTTTCTAGCGAGACAAGCTTTTTCTAGTGAAAATAGACACAAGATTTGAGATAGATCACGTTTAAATTCGACCATAAAAACCACCCGCAATAAGGTGATTTGGATCACATTATTTTACCATCAGATAAGTAATCTGGAGTTAACCCATGAGGGAAGACACAGAGGAAAACATCTATGAAAGTAAACATCACTGGTAAAAACATCGAAATCACCTCTGCAATCCGCACTCACATTGAGAGCAAATTTAAAAAGCTAGAAAAGTGGCAAGTAGACATTATTGGCTGTCAGGCAAGCTTCAGCGAGGAGCCGAACAAACAGAAGAAATTCGAAGCTGTCATTACGGTACCAAAAGGCCAACTTATCGCTTCAGCGACACACGAAGATTTATATGCTGCCGTTAACGAGGTAGAACAGAAACTAGAACGTCAGCTAAACAAGCTACGCCACAAGCCTGAAGCTCGCCGAGCAGAGAAACCAGAGCTTGAAGAAGAAGTAGAATAAAACTCAAATCGAGAAGGATTCAAAAAATAGCGCCAAACGGCGCTATTTTTTTGCTTGACGCTCCATACTCGGATGCTTATTGTGTTTAAAGATTCACTACAAAGCCAATTGTTATGCAAAACACCACTCTGTTCTTTTTTGACTTCTTTTTTCTCCACTAGGCTTGGAGGCTCTCTCGTTTTCGAAAGATAAGTCAAAAACGAACAGAAAGCCTCCCAAAGGGAGGCTTTTTTTATGAGGAATACTAGGATGACTGACCAAAAATACTCGCTTGAAGAAATACGCTCACGCTTAAATGAGCTCGACGATCAACTGCTAAAACTCCTATCTGAGCGTCGTCAAATGAGTATTGAAGTAGCAAAGAGTAAAGTTCAAACCTCTAAGCCTGTACGTGATGCAGAGCGAGAGCAGCAACTTTTGGTTAAGCTGATCAATAATGGGCAACAAAAGTACCAACTTGACGCTCAATACATCACTAAGCTATTCCACACTATTATCGAAGACTCCGTACTACTGCAGCAGTCTTACCTACAAAACTTAGCCAACCCCGAGTTGAGCCGTAAACCTCTTGCTCGTGTCGCTTTCCTTGGTTCAAAAGGATCGTATTCACATCTCGCAAGTCGTGAATACTTCAGCCGAAAAAATACTGAGCTTATCGAGTTGAACTGTAGCCAATTCAAAGAGGTAACCAATACGGTAGAATCTGGACATGCTGACTATGGTGTACTCCCGATTGAGAACACAAGCTCAGGTTCAATCAATGAAGTCTATGATTTACTGCAACACACGACTCTCTATATTGTCGGTGAAATGACATTACCTATTGAACATTGTCTGGTTGCAACGTCAGAGCTACGCCTTGAAGATATCAAAACGCTCTACTCACACCCTCAACCTCACGCTCAATGCAGTGAATTCTTGAGCAAATTAGATGGGGTAACCCTTGAGTCTTGCGCAAGCACTGCGGATGCCATGCAGAAAGTTAAAGAGATGAATCGTTCTGATGTCGCTGCGATTGGTAACGCATCAAGTGGTAAATTGTATGGCCTCCAAGCTATCCAAGGTAATATTGCGAATCAAACAGAAAACCATACGCGATTTATCATTGTTGCGCGTAAACCAGTAGAAGTGTCTGCGCAAATTCCTGCGAAAACAACGTTGATCATGTCAACGTCCCAGCAAGCTGGCTCTCTAGTGGAAACCCTACTTGTTTTGCAACGTTACGGTATCAACATGACAAAACTAGAGTCTCGTCCAATTATGGGGAACCCGTGGGAAGAGATGTTTTATGTCGATCTCGAGGCACACTTAGACTCGCAGGCGATGCAACAAGCACTCAATGAGTTGACTAAAATCACTAAACATTTGAAAGTTCTAGGTTGTTACCCAACTGAAAATGTGAAACCAACGACAGTAAAATTACAATAAATAAATCTACACAGCTCAAATAAATCCAACACCAAAGCTGACACAATTTATTAATATTCTTACTATCTTACAGATATTAAGTTGCATATTAGTGTTGTGTCAGCCGTTTTTTCCTGACTCTGATAAGCCTCACACTCCAGCCCATCTATAAGGTAAGTCCTAGTCAGTATGAGAGTTTCGTTCTTATCACTATTAATTTTTGCCAGTAGCAAACTCTTTGCTGCCGAAACCCCTCTCAAAATCTATATGTGGGAAGATACTCTATCTCCCGAAATCAGAGCCAATTGGGAATCTAAAACAGCCACCCCTCTACTTCTGTCTCATTTTGATAACGACGACGAACGCAGCCTGCTGATGATGAAAAGTGTCCAATTGCCTTTTGATGTTGTCGTCTTAGATAACGTTTCAGCAAAGATATACGGACGGCTTGGCGCTTTTGAAAACTTAACGCACTTGGACAATCGTTCACACAATGACGCCAAATGGAATCAAGCCTGCGGTGACTATGCGATTCCCTACTTTTGGGGCAGCGTTGGCGTCGCTTATCGTAAAGACATTGTACACTCGCCACCTGAAACGTGGACTGACTTCATCCATCCACCAGACGAACTGGTTGGAAAAATAGGCATGATCAATGACAGCACGGAAACCTTTCTTCCTGTGTTCTACAGCCTAGGAATCCCCCCGACAACGGAAAATCCGGCAGATATGCAGTCTGCTTATTCAAAAGTGATGTCTTTTAGCGATACCGTCCTTACCTACGAATATATCCTCAGTTATATTCGCAGCCAATCCAATCCAAATCAGCTTCAGATGTCTCTAGCCTATAGCGGAGACCAATACTCACTGAACCGCTTCTTCGGCAATGACTTATGGGACTTTACTATCCCAGATGGAGAGATGTTTCTATGGGTGGATTGTTTAGCGATCAGTACTCACTCTGAGCAAAAAGGCGCAGCAAAGGCATTTTTGGAATACCTAATGGATCCCAAAATTGCTGCAAAAAATGCAATCGATATTAAAGCCGCTACTCCGAATGCAAGTGCGATAAAACTTTTACCGGATTGGTATCTAAATGATTCATCATTGTTCCCATCAAAAGAGCGCATCAATAACGCCAGAATAGATAGTGAACTCTCGGCAGAAAATATAAGCCTTAGAACCAAGATAATTAATCAGTTACTCAAACGCCATGAAGCTAAATACTAGAGTCTTGTTACTCGTTGCGCCCGTGATTCTGCTTAGTGCAGCCGTTTCAAGTTATAGCATATACATCAGTCAAAAAGACGCACTCATCAAGCGCGAAAATAGCTATTTGCAACTCTCAATGGAAAAGCTTGCCGGTCACTTTCGTCAATCCATGGCACTGATCAACAGCTACTCATTAACGCTAACAAAAAGCGATATCATCAGAAACTATTTCGGTCAGCCTGAAAACCCTTACCGAGAAATGAAGCTAATCGATAATCTGCAAGCGACCATCGCAAATTTGCAGCCCAACAAGCAAGATGATATTGCCGTCGCGATCGTCGATCATAATAGAGATGTTAAATTCTACGCCGACAATCAGAGCGATCCTTTTTCAACCTTGGATGACAACGTCCTGAAGTACGTCGACCACATCTATCAGCGCACGGGGAAAACCTCGCACACCGGGTATGCCAAAAGCTACCAAGGGCAAAGTATCTTAGTGCGCTATGACGTGCTAGATAAGAGCACACTCGTTTCTCCCTTGAGCTACAACAAAGATGAGATCTTTTTTATTGTTGTTTCTCTCTCTTTGGAAAAATTCGACCAGCTTAAACACATTCTGGAATTCGATAATGACAGCAGCATTTTCTTTTCTGCAGAGCCCGTCATCAAGTCAGGGCTTGCGCAATCTGTCGAGCTTAAGCCTGGGCTCTATGCGATTTTAGACCCTGCCCAATACCTCACAACACAGAAGCTGGCCAATATCGAACAAAGGCTTTTAATGTCGTTTGGAGCGTCGTCACTGGTCACGGTGTTGATCCTCTTGTTTCTCCTCTATCGTCATGTCATCAAACCCATTACACACTTAGATAGGCAGCTTCAGGATGTTGAGCAACACCGACGTTCCAATATTGAAAAACTGAAGAGCGACAACGAAATAGGACGACTCTCTGTACGCTTTTACGACATGTATAAAGAGCTAAACTCAAGCTATCAAAAAACCAAGGCGATGGCGGAAAATGACCACCTCACTCAGTTAGCAAACCGCTATCAATTTCAGGTCTATGTAGAGCGTACTCTTGCGAATAAAATGCACCATAGACACGCGTCAATCCTTTACATCGACCTTGATAACTTCAAGTACGTAAACGATAAGTACGGCCACCATGTCGGGGACTCATTACTGGTAAACTTCGCTGAACACATCAAAGAGATCAGCATGGAAAGCGAGAAGAAATACGGCATTAAATGTTTGGCTTCTCGTTTATCCGGGGATGAGTTTGCTATTTTTGTTGCCTCTGATCATCTATCTCAATATGCAGACGAACTCGCAATCTCAGTGCTCGAGCCGATTCAAAACAATGCACATGCTTCTATCGGTCGTTTTCCTGTCACCGCGAGTATTGGCATTGCTTCTTACCCTGAAGATGGCCAAGACCTTGCTAAGCTACTCTCTCATGCAGATACTGCGATGTATCAAGCGAAACGTGCAGGTAAAAACCAAATTGCTCACTACTCAAAAGAGTTGGATGAAGTTGTTAGACGACGCACTCAAGTCGAACGTGCACTGCGTAATGGCGATCTAGAAAACGAGTTTACTCTTCTCTACCAACCTTATTTCGACCGTAGTGGTGAGACCATACAAGGTGTCGAGGCTCTACTACGTTGGGATTCTCCAAAGCTAGGAAAAGTTACACCCAGTGAATTTATCCCTATTTCCGAACAAATAGGCCTGTTTGGTACGATTGACCGCTGGGTAATTAAGCAAGCATTCAAAGACTTTAACAAGCTGCAAGATTGTTTCGAGCACCCGATCAATCTATCGATCAATCTCTCTTCTGCTGAACTCGACTCTTTGCAGCTGGCGAGTGATATCCAATCGATGATGGAGCTCTATCCGATCACCCCTGAGTTGATCGATTTTGAGATTACCGAAACCTTTGCGTCAGACTCTCAGAGCTACCTTCTGCTGCACGAGCTGTCGATAATGGGATTCAAACTAACCATTGATGACTTCGGTTCGGGATATACATCTATCACTCAGCTTGTTGAGTACCCAGTGCAAAAAATTAAATTTGACCGAGAGTTCTTAGAGACACTGATCAAAACCGGTAATCAACAAGTGGTTAAGCCTTTGGTTGACCTTTGCCACTCTCAATCTATGATGGTAACCGCCGAGGGCATTGAATCAAAAGAGATGCATCAGTGGTTGGCGGATAATAAGTGTGACTATATGCAAGGCTATCACTTATCACCTCCACTCTCTTTAGCCCAGTTAAAGTTTCAACCAAGTAGTCATAAAGGAAACCTTGATGTCAGTGAAGAAGGTTATTGTAGCTTCGCTTAACCCAGCCAAAATCAATGCTGTGAAGAGCGCATTTGAGGCCTCATTTCGTAAAGAAGAGTTTCAATTTGTTGGGCTCAGTGTACCTAGTGGTGTCGCTGATCAACCAATGACCAATGAGGAAACTCACGCAGGTGCTATCAATCGTGTTGCTAATGCAAAAGCGACTGATGATAGCGGAGATTTCTACGTGGGATTAGAGGCAGGCATTGAAGGATCTATAACCTTTGCTTGGATGGTAATTGAGTCTAATACACATCGCGGAGAATCTCGCTCAGCCAGCTTAATGCTTCCTCCGATTGTGATTGAAAAGCTCAAGCATGCCAACGAACTTGGCGATGTTATGGATGAAGTGTTTGCTACTGATAACATCAAGCAAAAAGGCGGAGCGATCAGTCTGCTTACTCATGACCTGCTTACGCGTAGCTCGGTCTATCACCAAGCTTTGATTCTGGCGCTCATACCTTTTGTGAATCCAGAGCACTTTCCTGCGAATCTTTAGTAACGAATAACAAAAAAAGAGGTGCGTTAATCGCACCTCTTTTCTATTTCTGCTCAAGCAACTGAGCGATCTCTTGTTTTTCTTCGATACTCTTTGACTTCAACTCATTAGAGCCACGAGTTATCGTCGCAATACCTACACCAAGCATCTGACTGATCTGCCTTTGTGATAAATCGCCTTTAAGCAGTTCGCGGAAGATATTCACTCTAGCGACCAAGGCATCACGCTCATCAGGGGTTAATAACATCGTCAATAGCATCTCATGCTGGTCTGACTCTTTACTGTCGCCTATCAAATCTAAGATCTGCTGCCAGTCTTTATATTCTGGTTCCAATGACATCTATCAGCTGCTCGTTAATATTTGGTGTTAATCTCATGCTGATTTAAGAATGCGCCATCCACACCGAGAACTTCTCGATAATAGGTTTCAAACATCAGGATATTCTGAACATACCCTCGAGTCTCCTTGAATGGAATCGCTTCAATAAACGCATAAGCATCTAATTTACCTTGGGTTCGTGAACGCCAAGTTTTCACTCGATTAGGTCCTGCATTATACGCTGCCAAAGCGAAAATTCGATTGTTATCGTATTGCTCAAGAAGTCCATCAAAATAGTGACTGCCGATCTCGATATTCTTACCCACCTCATAAAGATCACCGCTGTCTTGATACGTCAGCTTATACTTCTTCGCCGTATATTTGGCTGTCGATGGCATGATCTGCATGATACCTCGAGCTCCAACCGGGGATCGCGCTTCAATATCGAGGCCACTTTCTTGCCTTGCTAAAGACATTAACGTGATAGGGTCAATGCTGTGCTTGTCGGCGTAAAAGTTAAACCACCAGCGATGAGCTACTGGGAAACGAATATGCAAATTATCCCACATTTTCGCTTTAATGCTCGCTGTCACCGTTAGGTTATGCCAGCCTTTAAAAGAGGCAAACGCAGCTAACATCTCTTTTTGTTCTTTATCCGCTCGGCGTAATAGCCAAGTCCATTCACTTTTGGCTGCAGCAATCTTATCTCTATCAACCAGCTCTTCGATACGAACTAAGTCTGTTTGATACTCTTGAATCAAAGCTTTATTGAGGGAGATAACTGACGTTGGGTATTCAATGGAGCGCTTTAACTCTTTTGCCGCCGCCACACTGTAGAAGTTGCGCTGGCCAATGATAGCCTCCATTCGCTGCTTACCTGCGGTGCGACTACCCACTTCCATTTCGCTTCGTCCTAACCAATACTGCCAACGTAAACTCTCTTGCTTAGATTGAGGAAGCTTCTGAATCCAATTCGCGACGGACTCCCAGTCCGCATGTTGAATCGCTAATCGCACTCGACGCTCAATCAGCACAGTACTATTGGAGGTCTCAATCTGCGTATCACGCCACTTAGCGAGTTCTTCCGAATCAGTATTGATCAAGCGAAAAGCGATATAGTCCGCGAGTTTTTGGCTCGTTTCTTTATCTAGCTGCTGAGCTTTGACAACATCCTCAAATACGCTTTGCGCTTGTCTCACATCTTTTCGAGCTAGCTTCTTTAATGCTAAAACCGCTTGCTCACGATTGAAGTCATTCACAACACCTTTTTTAGCAAAACTCGCAACCGACTCAGGCTGATTAAACACATTTTTCATTTTTTGAGCTTGCTGCTTAGCTTGCTCAGATTTCACTTGTTTAGCGAGATAACTGACCATACGCCCGTTGCGATCTTCAAACGCCAATAACATGCGTTCTAATATCTTGTCGTCGCTTTTCAGTCCTGCTTTATCCCAAGCTTCAAACAGTGGGTCACACGCATCAGCAATGCTTTGTCCAGAGAGCCAAAGCTTGTTTGCGCCTTCAAATGCGAGTTTCTTATCTCCCACCTGAGCATGAGCGTTGTAGTAGTGGCATTGGTATGTTTCGCCTCTTGGCTCTACTCTCTGAAACTCAATGATCTGCTGCCAATCCTCTTTTGCAGCGAGTGCGTCAATATAAGGAGCACGTATTCGACCAGAAAAAGGAAAAGACTGATGGCTCTCAATAAAGTTTTCGACCTCTTGAGGGGAACGCGCTCCTAGTTTGACAAGGAAACTTCGATAATCAACATAGGGAGTGAGGGGATAACTGGCAATTTGGGGACGCAGAGCTTGGTACTCCGCCACTTGTCTTGAATCTAGCAATGACTGGGCTTGGTCGTACAGTTCACGTTGCGTTTGCAAGTCCGATGCGGTAACTGACGTAGTAAATAATGCGCTGCAAACCATCGTAGAACAGAAAGTAAACGATGAAGGAATGCGATACAGCGACTTGAAGAAAGTCAGATTCATAAGAGTCTCATCCTGAGATTTAATAATACGTTTTCCTATTAATGCTCATTGTAATCAGCGCTGTAAAGCCCACAGATGTAAATAATAATAAATTCACGCAACTGTGACGTTTCACCGACTTTTTCCTTACCATTGACTACTAATCCATCAGTAGTAGAGCTCTCCATCACGAGACCCGTTTCTCTGGTAACAAACTGAGCGCTATTAGTATAAAATAACCATTTACGTAAATTGATTATTTAGGAACGATCGGCAATGGCTGAATACGTATATACCATGTCGCGCGTGAGCAAAATTGTGCCACCAAAGCGACAAATTCTTAAAGACATCTCCCTAAGCTTCTTCCCTGGCGCAAAAATCGGTGTTTTGGGTCTTAACGGTGCAGGTAAATCGACACTTCTACGCATTATGGCGGGTATCGATACTGATATCGATGGTGAAGCACGTCCACAACCTGGCTTGAACGTAGGTTACCTACCTCAGGAACCTGTTCTAGACGAATCAAAAACAGTACGTGAAATCGTTGAAGAAGCGGTCTCTGACGTTGCTGGTGCAATGAAGCGTCTTGATGAAGTATACGCAGCTTACGCTGAACCAGATGCAGACTTTGACGCACTAGCAAAAGAGCAAGGTGAACTTGAAGCGCTGATTCAAGCGAAAGAAGGTCACAACCTTGAGAATGCTCTTGAGCGTGCAGCTGACGCACTTCGTCTACCAGAGTGGGATCAGAAGATCGAACATCTATCTGGTGGTGAGCGCCGTCGTGTTGCTATCTGTCGTTTGCTACTTTCTAAGCCAGACATGCTGTTACTTGACGAACCAACCAACCACTTGGATGCAGAATCTGTAGCTTGGCTAGAGCGCTTCCTTGTTGATTACACAGGTACCGTTGTAGCCATCACCCACGACCGTTACTTCTTAGATAACGCCGCTGGTTGGATTCTTGAACTTGACCGTGGTGAAGGTATCCCATGGGAAGGTAACTACACGTCTTGGCTAGAGCAAAAAGATGCACGTTTACAACAAGAAGCATCACAAGAGAAAGCTCGCCAAAAGACTATCGAGAAAGAACTTGAGTGGGTTCGTCAAAACCCGAAAGGTCGTCAGTCTAAATCTAAAGCGCGTATGGCTCGTTTTGAAGAACTGCAAAGCGGTGATCGTCAGAAGCGTAACGAGACCAACGAGCTGTTCATCCCACCTGGTGAGCGTTTAGGTGACAAGGTTATCGAAGTGAATAACCTAACTAAGTCATTTGATGGCCGCGTCCTAATTGATGACCTATCTTTCAGCATCCCTAAAGGTGCGATCGTAGGTATCATTGGTGCCAACGGTGCGGGTAAATCTACTCTCTTCAAGATGCTAAGTGATACTGAGCAACCTGATGCTGGTACGATCGAAATGGGTGATACCGTTAAACTTGCGTCTGTTGACCAGTTCCGTGATGCAATGGACGACACCAAGACGGTTTACCAAGAGATCTCTGAAGGCGCTGATATCATCAAGATCAACAACTTCGAAATCCCTGCTCGTGCATACTGTTCACGCTTTAACTTCAAAGGTTCAGACCAGCAGAAGATCATCGGTGAACTATCTGGTGGTGAGCGTAACCGTGTACACCTTGCTAAGCTTCTTAAAGCAGGCGGTAACGTACTGCTACTCGATGAGCCTACCAACGACCTTGACGTTGAAACGCTACGTGCACTAGAAGAAGCACTACTTGAGTTCCCTGGTTGTGCAATGGTTATCTCGCACGACCGTTGGTTCCTAGACCGTATCGCAACTCACATCATCGACTACCGTGACGAAGGTCAGGTTAACTTCTACGAAGGTAACTATACTGAATACATGGAATGGTTGAAGAAGACTCTGGGTCCTGAAGCTGCGGAACCGCATCGTATCAAGTACAAGCGTATTGCTAAGTAATATTGCTGCTTGAATTTCGTTCAAAGGCCGCTATGATAAGCGGCCTTTATTGTATCGATCACAGTACGGTCAATCACCGTATTGATTGGTAGAAAGAATGCGAGCTGCCGCGCACTGTTATTACACTAGTTTTGATACTCTTTTGAGTTCGAAGTAAGAGAGAATATTATGATCGAACGACGCCGTTTTTCACGCATTGTTTATCAAGCGCAAGCCGTTATTACACAAGAGTCCACTCAAGTCGATGCGTCAGTCAATGACCTTTCCTTGCATGGCCTGTTAGCTTCAAGCGATCACGCTGATGTGCTCGATATCAATAAACAAATCAACGTAGAGTTTTCGCTTTCAGGAAGTGATGTCACGATCCAACTCGTAGGGAATATTGTTGGACTTAATAACAATGTGATTCGTATAGCCATTGATCATATTGATATTGAAAGTATCGGACACTTAAAGCGATTGATTGAATTAAATGTTGGTGATGATGAACTGTTACATAGAAACATCGAGCATCTATCCGACCTAGGTGAGTACGCCTAATCTAACTATTTATGTCTAAGAAAATTACAATCTCTGTCCCTGCACCTTCAGGGATGCATCACTTTTTTGTCTCTCGCAAAACGCTATTGCTTTCCTTGGCTTCTATCACTACCGCGATTGCTGCGGGAGTCGGCTATGGCTATCATAAAGAAACGACGATTGCCCAACTAACAAGTGAATTGCATTCACTTCGTAATCAACGAGAGAGCCTAAATCTACTCTATCAAGAACAGGTTCAGGAAACTCATAACCTATCTCAAGAGCTTGAAGAGAAACGAGATCAAATCAATATTCTTGGTCAGCGCGTCTATGATGTCGAGTCAGTTCTCGGTTTGGCAAATGAAACATCGGTTGATGAAAGTAACCTAGAACATCGCCTTGATGCCGCGGCAATTGACTCGGCGGTTCGCGCAACTATGTTCCGCATGATCCCGAACGATTCCCCTCTCAATTATTTACGTGTTTCATCCTCTTATGGACGACGTACCAACCCAATTACGGGCAAACGTCATACTCACACGGGTATCGACTTAACCTGTAAGAGAGGCGAAGAAATTTACGCGCCCGCTGACGGCGTTGTGGAAACCGTTCGTCCTAGTAAGAAAGGCTTTGGTAACTTCCTTACCGTGAGACACTCATTTGGGTTCATGAGTTCTTATGCTCACTTACAGAGGTTTAAAGTGCGTAGCGGACAGTTCGTCAGTAAAGGCGACTTAATTGCAACCTGTGGTAACTCAGGGAACTCAACCGGACCACACCTTCACTATGAAGTACGTTTCTTGGGTCGCTCACTCAATCCACAATACACCATGGATTGGACACCAGAGAACTTTAACTACCTCTTCGAGAAAGAGAAAAAAGTAAAATGGGCACCTTTGGTACAGTTGATTGACAACACGGTTCGTTTGCAAATTAACCTAACCAATAACCCTTACCAAGATAACTCGGTAGAGACGGTAAAGAACGAAGCTGAAGAATTGAGTACAAACACCTCGGTTCAATAATGCTGAAAACATAAAAAAGCGCGACCAACTTGGTCGCGCTTTTTGCATTTAGAAAGGCTTAGCCTCTGTGAATCGAGTCATTGGCTTGTTTTAACAAGTTCTGGCTCTCATCTAGGAACTGCTTAGAGTAATCACCAAACCAGTCACTGACTTTGTCAAAACTATCCACAAACGCTTGTTTATCTTTGCCATCTAGAATGTCGAGAGCTTCTCCGAAACAACGATGGAAGCGCTTGATCATATCGATGTTCTCTTGAGACGAGAGAATAATGTCACCGTACAGATTCGGGTCTTGACCAAACAGTCGTCCAACCATTGCGAGCTCTAGGCGATAAATCGGTGAACTCAGCTGAAGCAGCTTATCGATATTTGGGTTTTCACGGCTAAGGTGAAGGCCATAAGCAAACGAAGTAAAGTGACGCAGTGCCTGAATCAAAGTCATACCGTGGTCGTGCTCACCAGCATCAATCTGGCACAAGCTTGCACCCCAGATTGAGAATTGCTTCAGTAACCATTGATATTGCTCTTCACCTCGGCCATCACAGTAAACAATGACCTGCTTAGCAAGGCTTGGCACATCTGGACCAAACATTGGGTGCAACCCAACAACTGGCCCTTGATGAACTTTCATCATCGCTTGCAATGGCTTTGACTTAATCGAGGTCAAGTCACACAGAATACAATCGCTTGGTAGGTTACTTAGCTTCTCGATAACACCTTCAGTCAAGTGGATAGGCACAGTAACGACAACCATGCCTGCATCGGCAAGAATTTCATCTGCGCTATCCCAGTCTTTACTTCCTAGCACTTTTACATCGTAACCAGAAAGCTTAAACATACGGCCAAATAGACCGCCTAATTGACCATTACCACCGACAATAACAACAGAACGTAACTCTGGGTTAAGACACTTAAACCCTGAATCTTTTTCGCTAGCGTAGGATTCACGCATTGTGCGACGCAAAATGTCTTCGATTAGCTGAGGAGGTACACCCTTTTTCTCAGCTTCAGCTCTTCGTGATGCGAGCATTGCTGCTTCACGATCTGGCGCATAGATAGGTAAACCATGTTCACTTTTTACCTCACCGACTTTCTCAACAAGAGAAAGTCGCTGCGCCAATAAATCTAGAATTTGCTTGTCGACTGCGTCAATTTGATCACGCAATCCGTTCAACTCAACTGCCATTGATATTCCTTGTGCTCTCTACTTAGCCTTTCAAACGATCTTCTAGGAAAGGAACTAGCTCTTCGTGTGCATGACGTAATAGTGCCTCAGTTGTATCCCAATTGATACAGGCGTCGGTAATAGAAACACCGTATTGCATCTCACTTAACGGAATATCTGATGATTGGTTACCTTCATTGATATGGCTTTCAATCATCAAACCAATGATGGATTTATTGCCTTCACGGATTTGGTGGATCACATCTTCTGCTACCAATGGCTGACGACGGAAGTCTTTGCGCGAGTTAGCATGGCTACAATCCACCATCAATGATGCATCAAGACCATGTTTCGCCATATCTTGCTCACATTCAGTGACAGAAACTGAATCGTAGTTCGTCTGCTTACCACCGCGCAGAATGACGTGGCCATTTGGGTTGCCTTGAGTAGTAAGAAGCGCAACTTGACCTTCGCGGTTAATACCCATGAAACGGTGGCTAGATGACGCTGCTTGCATCGCGTTGATCGCCGTCGCTAAGCTGCCATCTGTCCCGTTTTTGAAGCCAATCGGCATAGACAGACCACTCGCCATTTCGCGGTGAGTTTGTGATTCTGTAGTTCGCGCACCAATTGCTGCCCAGCTAAACGTATCCGCTAAGTATTGCGGACTGATTGGGTCAAGCGCTTCTGTCGCTAGAGGAATCTCCATTTCAGCCAGTTCCACCAGCAACTCACGACCAACATGTAAACCATGCTCGATATCAAACGTACCATCAAGGTGCGGGTCGTTGATTAGACCTTTCCAACCTACCGTTGTACGAGGTTTTTCAAAGTAAACACGCATAACAATATACAGTTGATCGCTAAGCTTCTCAGACAGTGCTTTCAAACGCTTCGCGTACTCTTTAGCCGCTTCAACGTCATGAATTGAGCAAGGGCCACAAACCACAAGAAGACGGTGATCTTTCTTGTGAATAATGTCAGCGATAGTTTGACGAGACTCTTGAATAAAGCGACGAGCGTTATCACTTAGTGGCAATTTAGTTTTCAGTTCTTCTGGTGTGATAAGAACTTGTTCGTCACTGATATTGATATTGCTTAATTCACTTTTTTGCATAACTTTAACCTGTAAATTTTTTTTTACACCAAGGTAAATCCATGTCACTTTGGTTGGAATAAGCCTACCTTAACAGCCTAAAATCAGATTGCAACATGTAAACAATAAAAAACACCAATGTACATTTATATTTACACCCCTGGGTTTGGTTAGTTTTATCCAAGAAACGAGAGTAAAGCATGTTTTCTCCAAGCGTTCTCTTCTAAAATAGTCGTTAATGAATACGGATTTTATTTTATGGAACTGATTCTTTCTCTATTACAGCAGATGTGTGTCTACTTGATGCTGGCCTATATGCTGAGTAAGACACCAATCTTCTTACCCCTACTCAACATATCCAATCGCTTCAGCCATAAGTTGAGCGTTTATGTGCTGTTCTCGCTATTCTGTATCATGGGGACTTACTTCGGATTACAGATCAATGACGCGATTGCCAATACGAGAGCGATCGGAGCCGTCATGGGAGGACTATTTGGTGGCCCTGTTGTCGGCTTTTTTGTCGGTCTGACTGGCGGGTTACATCGCTACTCTTTAGGTGGGTTTACCGACTTAGCTTGCGCAATCTCCACAACCGCTGAAGGCCTCATTGGGGGGCTGTTTCATGTCTATCTCGTCAGAAAAGGCAAAGCCGAACAACTCTTCAACCCAACTGTCGTGTTTGCGATTACCCTAGTCGCTGAAATTGCTCAGATGGCGATCATCTTGATCGTCGCCAAACCATTTGATCAGGCTTATAGCTTAGTCTCCGCCATTGCAGCGCCGATGATCATTGCCAATTCGGTTGGGGCTGCACTGTTTATGAGTATCTTGCAGGATCGAAAGACCATATTTGAAGAATACTCTGCGACCTTTTCTCGACGTGCGCTAAATATTGCTGAGCGCTCCGTCGGTATCCTTGCGTCTGGGTTCAATACTCAAAACGCTGAGAAAATTGCTCGTATCGTCTATGAGGAGACCAATGTAGGCGCGGTCTCCATCACAGATGACAATAAGATTCTCGCGTTTGTCGGTATTGGCGATGATCATCACAAGCCAAACACACCAATCTCGTCTCAGAGCACCTTAGATGCGATTCTAAAAAACGATATCATCTATTTGGATGGCAAAGATCGACCTTATCAATGCTCTTTGTCGAGTGACTGTAAGCTAGGTTCCGCACTGATCATCCCATTGCGTACGGGCGACAAAGTGATTGGCACAATCAAGCTGTATGAGCCTAAACGTAAACTCTTTTCGACCATCAATATGTCGATGGCCGAAGGGATTGCGCAACTGCTTTCTAGCCAAATTCTATTCGGTGATTATCAACAAAAGCAGACTTTATTGTCTCAAGCAGAAATCAAGTTGCTGCATGCACAGGTAAACCCGCATTTCCTATTCAATGCACTCAACACCATTAGTGCCGTTGTACGGCGAGACCCTCCTAAGGCAAGAGAGCTGATTCAGCAGCTGTCACACTTTTTCCGCAGTAACTTAAAGCAAGATATTGAGACCGTGACACTAAAGGAAGAGTTGGCACATGTGAATGCTTACCTCTCTATTGAAAAAGCTCGTTTCACTGACCGGCTTGAAGTAACCATTGATATTGATGAAACATTGCTCACACGCAAGGTGCCTACCTTTACTCTGCAACCTCTAGTGGAAAATGCCATTAAGCACGGGGTTTCGAACCTGCTAGAAGGTGGCGAAGTGCGAATCTACAGCCAAATAATTGAAGGGGGAGCTCGGGTCATTGTCGAAGATAATGCTGGCAGCTATCAAGCACCTAAGCAGGACCATGCAGGGCTGGGGATGCAAATCGTTGATAAGCGCTTAACCAATAAATTTGGCCGCGTTTCGGCTCTCAATATTGAGGTAAAACCTAACCAGTTAACCCAAATGAGCTTTATCATTCCTGATGAAAACACGTATTAAGGTGGCACTATGCTCTCTGCTTTAGTTATTGATGATGAACTGTTTGCCCGAGAAGAGTTAACGGATCTGCTCCAGGAGAGCGGACATATCGAGGTTATAGATCAAGCAAGCAACGCCATCGAAGGACTCAAAAAGATTAATCAGTTGAAGCCTGACGTGGTTTTCCTTGATATTCAGATGCCACAAATCACCGGGATAGAACTATTGGGTATGCTCGATCCTGAGACCATGCCTAAAGTGGTCTTTGTCACCGCTTACGACGAATTTGCGATTCAAGCATTTGAAGAAAACGCCTTTGATTATTTACTTAAACCTGTTGACCCTTGTCGTTTAAACAAAACCGTTAAACGACTGTTAAAATCCCAGCCGACATCGGCTCAGCAGGTGTCGGCAGTGGCGCCACAGACTCTCGATCAAGTGCCTTGTATTGGCTTAAATCGTATCGTCATTATTCCAACTAAAGATGTGGAATTTGCCTACAGCGATATTGGAGGGGTACACGTTCAAACTCACGACCAAAAAGCCGACTCACAGCTCACTCTAAAAGTATTGGAAGAGAAAACGCCACTGATTCGATGCCACCGCCAGTATCTTGTGAACATTCAGTCCATCAAAGAGATTAAGTTGCTAGAGAATGGATTGGCAGAGATCATTACCGTTAGTAATCACCCGTTGCCAGTCAGTCGGCGTTATCTAAAGACATTGAAAGAGATGCTCGGCTTTTACTAAGCCACGATCAAAAAGAGCCACGACGATGTGGCTCTTTGTGTTTTATGCACCAATCACTCGCTGCATAGCCGATGATGCTTGCTTCCATCGTTCACTGCGTTGCAAATCAGACAAGGTAAAGCTTTGAGTTTTCAGCAGAGACTCGGCAACTGGCGTCTCCATGATAGGCAAGTTATCAAGCACTTCTACCTGAGCATCACGCTTGTTGCATACCAGAATCATGTCACAACCTGCCACCAATGATTGATGAGCGCGTTCAGCAGGACCGCCCATAATTGATGCCCCCTCCATAGTAAGGTCATCAGAGAAAATGATCCCTTTGAAACCAAGCTGTTCACGCAACACTGTCTTTAGCCAATATTGAGAACCACTGGCCGGCTGATCGTCATAGTTTGGAAAAACAACGTGCGCTGGCATCATCGCATCAAGAATCCCTGACTCAATCTGAGCTTTAAATATCGCCATATCTTGCTCAAAGATGTTGTCACGATGATCAAAAGGCGTCTCTAGGTGAGAATCCGCAATCACGCCACCATGACCAGGAAAGTGCTTCCCTGTCGTTGCCATGCCGACTGACTTCATTCCCTTCATGTAAGCCGTGCTGTGACGAAGAATAGACTCCACATCCTCACCAAACGCTCGGTTACCGATCGCTTTACACTCGTGACCTTTGTCGAGCACAGGCGCAAAACTAAGATCAATATCATGAGCGATAAGTTCAGCCGCCATCAACCAGCCGCCTTGCTCAGCAAGCTGTTCACTGTTTGGATGCTGCGCATATTGCTGCGCCGCTGGGATTAACGAAAAGCCTTCACGGAAGCGTTGTACTCGTCCACCCTCTTGGTCAACACCAATCAAGATAGGACGCTTTGCTGCCTGACGAATTGATTTATTTAACGCAAGCAGTTGCTCACTATCGTGGTAATTGCGCGCAAATAAAATCACGCCCCCCACGGTTGGATGCTGCAGTATCTCTCTGTCTTCAGCAGTCAGTTCACAACCTTCCACATCTAGCCATAACGGTCCCATGTTTATTCCTTATTGTTTTAGTGCCGCAACTGCGGACTTACTTTGTTCTATGAGCTGGTCGGCACTCTCTTCTTGCTGAGTTAACGCGATAAAGAGTAGATCAGTCACCAGTAGCTGACTATCTCGTGCGGTAATGGAAGAACTTCGGATCTGCTCCTCATCCGCTGCCGTCATCAGCTTAATATCGGCATACTTGTCTAATGGTGTCGGCGCCAACTGGCTGATGGTAATCACCTTGGCTTTTCGGCCTTTAGCAATCTGCGCGACACGTAAAATTTCTCGGCTTCGACCTGAGTATGAGAGAGCTATCAACACATCATTTTCATTCAAAGCAGAAGCGTTAGCGACTTGAATATGAGCGTCATGTTCGCAATGAACAGCATGGCCAATTTTCATCAATTTATAGCTGAGATCTTTCGCCACCAGCGATGACGCACCCACACCGGCAATTTGTATTTTACCCGCATGGTGAAGCATTGATGTCGCAGATTTAATATTCGTTCCATCATTAAGAACCAGTGTGCGCTCCAAAGAGCTTTGCTTACTTGCGAGTAGCTTATCCATCACGACGGACATACCGTCACTACGCGAAATTGAACCATGTATCGCTTTTCGTGAACTCGGTTGATACGCAAGCTCATTTTCGTATAGCTTCAACTTCAGCTCAGAAAACCCCTTAAAACCCACCTTTTGACTGAACTTCACGATCGTTGACTGACTTACACCGATCTCTTTCGCAAGTTCCGGTGAAGAGAGTTGCTTGACTTGTTCAGGGTGCTCTAACAGAAATTGGCCAATCAACTTATCCGATGGCGACAACTGTGGCAGCAATGCTTGTATTCGGGCTAAACCTTTCATGATTTCAGGCTCCTTTTCACCTTCGCTAGTCTACTGACGCTGCCTATTGACTGGAATAGCTATTCCAACAAATTTACTCATTTGGAATAGAATCCGCCATCTATTGGGATCTTGATCAAAGAACAAATGCGGTCATTATTCCATCAAGGAATAGACTTATGAATTATTTATTCCCTACAGCACACTGTACAAAACTAGAACAATATACCCTACACAATTCATGCTATGGAGCTGCTATGAATTCTCTATTTACTTCACTAGATTGGGCAGTATTTGCGCTGTACTTCGCATTAATTGCTTACACTGGTTGGCACTTCAGCCGTGTCAAAATCACTTCAACCAACGACTATTTCCTTGGTGGAAACAGCATGCCAATGTGGGTCGTTGCGGTTTCGGTTCTTGCAACCTCACAATCCGCTGCTACGTTTCTTGGCGGTCCTGAATCCAGTTATCGAGGAAACCTAACTTACCTCGCAACCAACATTGGTGGCATCATGGGCGCTCTGTTTGTTGCTTGGGTTCTCATTCCTCGCTTCTATCAGAACAAAGTCTCAACCGTCTATGAACTACTCAAAATTCGCTTCGGTGAAAAGACCAAGCAACGTGCGGGGTTGATGTACCTTGTTGGTCGAGTATTTGCCTCTGGTTCACGCCTTTACATGGCAGCGATTGCCGTCTCTATGATCCTATTTACCAATATCGATCCTTCTAGCGTAGTCGCGTCGGTTGTTATATTGGTTGTCGTTGGTCTAGCCTACACGTATATGGGCGGAATTCGCTCTGTTATCTGGAGTGACCTAATCCAACTGGTGGTATATGTTGGCGCGGCTCTGGCTGTCATCGTTTACCTACTAGGTCAAATCCCTGCCGACATGGGACAAATCGTTCATGCGCTGCAAAACCCAGGTGATGAACAAGCTTCAAAACTGACGCTACTCGATTTTAGCTTGGACTTCTCACCAGCAGGCACGTTCAGTTTCTGGGCTTGTATCACTGGCTTTGTTCTACTAAATATTGGTGCTTTCGGTCTAGACCAAGATATGACGCAACGTGTGCTGACGTGTAAGAATGCGAAGCAAGGTTCACAAGCAATGATCAACTCCATTGTGTTCTCTATTCCCGTTGTGCTGGTCTTCATGACGATTGGCCTACTGCTGTATGTATTCTACCAACGTCCTGAACTGATGGGCGTAGAAAGCAAAGATGTGGTGCAAAACTTTAATGGCGAAAATGTCACTATCTTCATGTATTACGTATTGAATGAAATGCCTGCGGGCTTACGTGGATTAGTTACCGTCGGAGTCGTCGCCGCTGCACTATCGACTCTAAACTCTGGCCTTAACTCAATGTCTTCGGTCGCGATTCAAGATCTATACAAGCCATGGAAAGAAGCGAAAGATGGTGAACAAGATGACTTCCACTATGTAAAAGCCGGTCGCTTTGGTATGGCGGTAGCGGCAATTGCTTTGGGTAGCATGGGTATCTTGTGTTACTACTGGCAGCAATACACTGATATGCCGCTGCTCTCTTTTGCACTGAGCGTTATGGTCTTTGCTTACACAGGTCTTCTAGGTGTTTATTTCACGGCTATCTTTACCAACCGTGGCAGTGAAGCGTCCGTGGCAAGTGCGCTAGTCGCAGGTTTCCTAACAACGCTTCTACTGCAAGCATACATTTGGGATACAGTCATGGGGGCAATCAATCCTGAGTGGGTTGGTGTACGCCTGGCATTCCCTTACCAGCTATGTATTGGTACGCTTGTTTCACTCTGTGTATGTTTATGCGGTAAGACTCAGTCACAAGAACAGAATACATTACAGACTGCACAATAATGATTACGCACCTTCTTGCTGTCGACGGGGGCGGGACAAAAACCGCCCTACGTCTTACAACTCTGGAACCCCTAAAGACGGACCCGCTTTTCACCTTAACATCCGGTCCGTCGTCCCTTACTCAACAAGGCAGTGTTGCCATAGCCACCATCAACCACGCTATTGAGCACTGTCTTAACCAATGCCAACTGGAGGCTGACAATGTCTTTATCGTCATTGGTGTTGCGGGGGCGGGTAACCAAGAACTCAAACAACAATTACAAAATTCACTCGTGCAATATCCTCATTTCCTCGTCACCACGGATGCTCATACTTCTCTATTGGGGGCAAAGCATGGTGAGGCCGTCAATACAGTAGCGATTGGTACTGGCGCCGTTGCGACAACGCTTGAATCCAATGGTGAAGTCTCGCTATTCGGGGGATGGGGATTTCCTATTGGGGATGAAGCTGGCGGCGCTTGGCTTGGGCAGCAAGCGGTCCGTGCGCTCATCGATGCCATTGAAACCCAGAAACATTCCCCACTGACCAACTATTTAACTGAGCATTTTGGCCAAGATCGAAAGTCACTGCTTCAATGGTTAAAACAAGCCAAAGCTTCAGATTTTGCTCAATTCGCGCCAGTCGTGATTGAGTGTGCAGAGCAAGACTGCAGTGTTAGCCAATCTATTTTGGCTCAAGCGCATCATCACATTGATAATCTCATTACAAAATGCTGCAAAAATAATGAGTTAGACATCGCTTTTCTAGGAAGTTTGGGCGCATACTATCAAAAGCATCTTAAAACTCATTGGCAGCATAGAGTGATTCAACCCAAAGGGACTGCCCTCGATGGAGCAATCTTACTGGCCAAGCAACAGGTGGAACTCATCAATGAATAAAGAACTGTATATTGGAGTCATGTCAGGGACGAGTTTAGACGGCATTGATACCGCACTCGTCGAGTTTCGCGATGATCAACCACACCTTCTCGAATTCAATGATTATCCGATTCCAAGTCAGCTCAAGCAACGTATCCTCAATATCTGCCTTGGGCAACCCGCGAGCGTAGTTGAAGTAGGTGAAATTGATCACCAACTTGGCCTTGTTTACTCAGAGGCTGTCCAAGCTTTGCTGGCTAAATCCGGTTATCGGGCTGATCAAATCACCGCAATTGGCAATCATGGCCAAACCGTGTTCCACCAGCCCTCTTCTGCCAGCCCGTTTACCATGCAGCTTGGAGACGCCAATATCATTGCCGCGCGCTCCGGAATCGATACGGTCGCAGACTTTAGACGTAAAGATATGGCATTAGGTGGACAAGGGGCACCCTTGGTCCCTGCGTTCCATCAATCAATCTTTAATTCTGAAGAGTCTAGTGTCGTTGTACTAAATATTGGTGGTATCGCTAACATTTCAGTGCTGCACCCAGATAAAGCCGTCATTGGCTATGATACTGGGCCAGGCAACATGTTAATGGATACATGGTGTATGAAGTACATCAGCACTCCATTTGACCGAGATGCCGACTTTGCTAAACAAGGTCGTGTAAACAAGGCTTTGCTCAATGAATTGCTCAATGAACCTTACCTAAGTAAATCTGCCCCTAAAAGCACAGGAAGAGAGTTGTTTAATTTACCTTGGCTCGAAACCATTTTAGCTAACCACACATTATCGCCTGAAGATGTACAGCGCACCTTATGTGAATACACCGCGATGACCATCGCGAACGAGGTCGAGAAATATCGTTGTGGTGATAATCCAGAACTATTGACCTGTGGTGGCGGTGCTCAAAACCCACTATTGATGGAACGCCTTACAACTCTATTACCCAATTGGCACGTTACGACGACCAATGAAAAAGGCGTCGACAGTGATAATATGGAAGCGATGGCCTTTGCTTGGCTTGCCTATCGCCGCATTCACAATCTGCCAAGCAATCTGCCAGAAGTCACCGGAGCAAGCAAAGCCGCTTCTCTTGGTGTGATGTACTTTGCTGATAAATAAGGACCATTATGACTAATGACGCACTCATTGCTGCACTTTCTCATCTTGTTTCAGAGGGCCGCAACCCTGAGACCATGGATATTGATCTATTGCCTTCTCTTGAGATCGTTCAGCGCATTAACCAACAAGATCAGCAGGTACCTTTAGCGGTTGAAAAAGTGCTTCCCGAGATCGCGAAAGCCGTTGATAAGATCACGGAAGCATTTAAGTCAGGCGGACGATTGATCTACATGGGCGCAGGAACAAGCGGACGCCTAGGCGTATTAGATGCCTCTGAGTGTCCACCTACATTTGGTGTTTCAGATCAGATGGTTATCGGCCTAATTGCAGGCGGTCCTGAGGCAATTTTAAAAGCCAAAGAAGGCGCGGAAGATTCACCAGAACTTGGGGAAGCTGATCTAAAGTCGATTGAGTTTACGGATAATGATGTCGTTGTTGGCATTGCCGCCAGTGGCCGAACACCTTATGTAATTGGTGCACTTGAATACGCCAACGAACTCGGTGCAACAACCGTGTCCCTATCCTGTAACCCAGACTCGCCGATTGCCGCTATCGCTGATATTGCAATTAGCCCTGTTGTTGGCCCGGAAGCACTGACAGGCTCAACACGACTCAAGTCAGGTACCGCGCAGAAGCTGGTTCTCAATATGCTCACAACGGCGAGCATGATTCGTCTAGGCAAAAGCTACCAGAACCTAATGGTGGATGTTAAAGCCACCAATAAAAAGCTCGTCGCTCGTGCTGCTCGCATCGTGATGCAAGCAACGGAATGTGATAAAGACCTAGCGACAACGACGCTTGAACAAACGGACTATGATGTAAAATTGGCTATTCTAATGATTCTCACTGATTTAGACGTCAATACTGCGAGAGAGCAACTAGGCCATCAAAAAGGCTTTTTGCGCCGAGCAGTGGAATCTAACCAATAGCGAATAACGAATACAATAAAAGGGGCTAAACAGCCCCTTTATTACGATTATGATATTTCTCTGTGGTCAAACAACGTTTGCAAATGATCTAAAGTCGCTATGTTGGCTTTCTTAAATCGAGCAACAGTCTCTGGTTGCAATCGTTCTTGCTTCACTTCATTTTGTATTCTCTCCGCCATTCGAACCATTGGCCAAATCGCTAAGCTACGCCAAGTCCCTTTTAACGTATGAGCATGAAGCAATATACGATCAGTGTCCTCACGTTGGAGAGCCTTTTCTAATGCTTCAAGTTGGTTGCTTGAGTCATTAATAATTGTAGAGGCAAATGTTGGAAACAGCTCCTTCGAGATAGATAAGCTCCTCGCAATATCCGCAACATTAATATCTTCAAGAAAATCAAAGCTAAACTCTGATTCTGTTTTTAGCATGATATTCTTTGGTGGTAGCCGCTTAACATGAGCCACCCGTTCATTGCTTCTTTGTCGCTTATCTGACTCGACAAAAATACGCGATGAATACGTCGCAATCGTTTCATGGAACTCTCTTTGATCTAGAGGTTTAGCCACAACACTATCGACACCCGCCGATATCATTTTTGCTTTCGTCTCAGCGAAAACATCGGCCGTGCAGCCTAAGATAACGGTTTTTTCATTTAGGCTAATTTGTCGAATTAACCTTGTCGCCTCCAACCCACTCATTTCTGGCATATGATGGTCCATCAAGATCAAGTTGTAGGCATTGCGTCTGGCAAGATCGACCGCGTACTTTCCTCTCGTCGCAACAGTCACCTTGAAGCCCATCTGCTCAAGCACATTCTCTAGTACCAGAATATTAACTTGGTTATCTTCAACAAGTAAGACTTCTAGGCCACTGTAATCCATCGTTTTAACTGAGGTTATCTCACTCGCTTTAGGCTCGATAGATTCAAGCTCTAAGGTCAATGTAAAACGGCTACCCGCCCCCGGCACACTCGATACCGCAACATCACCGCTCATCATTTTAGCCAGTCGTCTAACAATCGCTAAACCTAAGCCTGTACCACCATAATTCCTCGTCGTACTTCCGTCTGCTTGTTCAAAAGGCTCAAAAATGCGCTGCTGTGTTTCAATGTCAATGCCAACACCCGTATCGCGTACTTCCACATGCAGCTCAGTCCTACCTTCTTTCACCCATTCCTGGAAGTTCACTTCCACACAACCATGAGGTGTAAACTTAATGGCATTGTTGACTAAGTTATAAAGCATTTGACGCAAGTGACGCTTATCACTCTTATACCAGCGCTGCTCATCAACGTCTGAGTTAATATAGAACTGCAAACCTTTCTGTTCAGCCAGCGGATAATAAAGACTCTGCAATGTGCCAATAATGCTACTGAATGCAAACTCGGACATATCAAGATCCAATTTGCCTTCTTCAATTTTCGAGTAATCAAGCACCTCATCTAGCAGCGCCATCATATGCTCACCCGACTCCATCAAGTGAATCAAATGACCACGCTGTTCGGTAGTTAACTCACTCTTAGCAAGCAACTGAGCAAGCCCGAGCACACCATTCATTGGCGTACGAATTTCATGACTGACAGTGGCAAGGAAAGCCGATTTCGAGCGGTTTGACTGCTCTGCCTTTTCCTTCTCTTGCTCTAATAAGCCAATCACTTCTTGATAGTTTTTGGCGATATCACCAAACTCATCCCAGTCGATGGTTTCATCTGTCAGATGAGGCGAGTGTTTGAGCTTTTGGCTATAGTCAGCAAAAACGTTGATGCGCCCAACAATACTGCGATATACCCAAAGTAACCCTACAACACACACTAGGAAAATAAGTACACCTGCGGCTAGAACCGTATTGATGGATCTTTCTAGATAAAGATCACTGTCCAAACGATGCTTCGAACGCAACATTTCTAGTTCTTGCTGTAGTAGCTGAAAACCTCTTAGTGCAAGCGTATCATCCACTTTAACCAAGCGGTCGTTAGAGGAAATATTCGCCAAATCAAAGTGTTTCAAATCTTCAAGTTCTAGATGTTCTTGGTACTGTTTTAACGTACCACTGATCGCGAGCAACGCCTTTTTTTCGTCAGAAGAGAGCGTGAACCTATGATAGTTTTCGATAAGATTTGCGGCATGAGTAAAACCGTCAAGAGCCAATTGCGCATCTTGTTTTTTACCGCGTAAAACGTAATTTTTGAAATGATGAATTGCACCACCATACCCCATATGTTCTTGCAACATCGTTAAGGTATCGTGGCGGCTGGCAACATCAGCACGAGTGCTTTGCAGAGATTGCTCGAGTCGCCCAAGGGTAAATGAATTGACGATTACAGCACTGGCCGTCAATGTTACGATAAGCAGAGAGACAAGTGCTAGTCGACCTCGAATAGACAGCTTGCCTGCATGATAAAAATACGGCTTAAGAGGCATCCTTTTCTCCTAGCTAGATATGCTCCAGCCAAGATAAGGTACATCACCCCGTTAATCAATAGAAAGACGAAATATTCTCTATATTGGTGTGAACGCGTTATTTGTTGTTTGAAAAACTATCCCAACCTCGCTTCCATTCCATACGAAATTTCTGCGCGTTTTCTG
Source organism: Vibrio sp. RE86 (assembly GCF_013114545.1). GTDB lineage: Bacteria > Pseudomonadota > Gammaproteobacteria > Enterobacterales > Vibrionaceae > Vibrio. The sequence goes on from NZ_VTXI01000018.1 coordinate 33,287, forward strand.
TCCCTTCACAAACCCCTTCGTAATATTGACCAGACAGACCGATCTGATAAGCAAAGTTAGGATTACAGTACTCTCCAACCCCTTCCAGATAACCCTGATCATAATCTGATTGTTTTACACTGCCCAAGCTTGCCAAGTCTTTTAATGATCGCTGAGTATGACCACTCACGCCATCTTGATAACCAATTTGATACCAATCTCCTTCCTGAGCTAACTGCTGCGGGCTACTCGCACATGCAGCCAATAGAGCTACTGTGGCAACGACAACGATGCTTCTCATTGTTTTTCCTTGTTTTATCTGTACTTCATAATCAAACCACTAAATTCTCATAATTGCCACTTAGGATTGATAAAAACCATTTAGTTTCTCAGCAAACCACTCATTTCGTTATACGACCACTCACTGACTAAGCGAATGATTGTTTTCAATAGGTTCAATACTATCCACAGTGAGCTTATAAAATTTCACTAAGGAACAAGTGCTATGTTGTGGTTTCTCACCTGCGTTGCAGCCCTAATTGGCGGCTACTTTATATATGGTGCATTCGTTGAAAAGATTTTCGGTATCAATGAAAAGCGTCAGACACCTGCCCATACGAAAACTGATGGCGTTGACTATGTGCCAATGTCAACAAAGAAGGTTTACCTAGTCCAATTGCTTAATATTGCAGGTGTGGGTCCAATCTTTGGCCCAATCATGGGGGCACTGTACGGCCCTGCTGCGATGCTATGGATCGTTATCGGCTGTATCTTTGCCGGTGCGGTACATGACTACTTCTCAGGCATGTTGTCAGTACGTAATGGCGGAGCATCGGTTCCAACAATTACTGGTCGTTACCTAGGAAATGGCGCAAAACACTTTATGAATATCTTTGCCATTGTCCTACTACTACTGGTTGGGGTCGTTTTCGTTTCTGCACCTGCAGGGATGATTACTAACCTAATCAATGACCAGACCGGCCTAAGCGTCAGCATGACAACCATGGTTATTGCTATTTTTGCTTACTACATTATCGCGACGATTGTTCCTGTCGATAAAATCATTGGTCGCTTCTACCCGCTATTTGGCGCTCTGCTTATCTTTATGTCGGTTGGCCTAATGACTGCAGTTGCTTTCTCTAGCGAGCATACGGTGATGGGTGATTTCCAAGTTTCAGATATGTTCTCTAACTTAAACCCGAATGATATGCCTCTATGGCCAGCACTATTCATCACCATTGCGTGTGGCGCAATTTCTGGCTTCCACGCAACACAATCACCATTGATGGCGCGTTGTATGGAAAACGAAAAGAATGGCCGCTTTGTTTTCTACGGTGCAATGATTGGTGAAGGTGTGATTGCCCTGATTTGGTGTGCGATCGCTCTATCGTTCTTTGGCAACCTAGACGCACTTTCTGACGCGGTTAGCAACGGTGGCCCAGGTAATGTTGTCTACAGTGCATCATTTGGACTACTTGGTGTATTTGGTGGTGTCATTGCTTTCCTAGGTGTGGTTATTCTTCCTATCACATCTGGTGACACAGCGTTCCGCTCTAGCCGTCTGATTCTTGCTGAATACTTCAACGTTGACCAAAAAGCACTGCGTAACCGCCTGATGATGGCCGTACCACTATTTGTTATTGGTGGCATTTTAACTCAAGTAGACTTCGGCATTATCTGGCGCTACTTCGGCTTTGCTAACCAATCGACTGCAGTGATGATGCTTTGGACTGCATCGGCTTACTTATTGCGTCACAACAAGCTGCATTGGATTACCACAATTCCAGCCATGTTTATGACAACAGTCTGTGCGACGTTCATCTTAAACAACAGCTCACTTGGTTTTGGTCTACCAATGAACATCTCTACAGTATCAGGCATCCTATTCTCTCTAGCGGTAACGGCTTACGTTATCAAAAAATCAAAAGGGAAAGGTGAAACAGACCTTGCTGACGAAGAGAAACCACAAGCAGTCTCAGAAACTGCGTAAACAATGATATCTTTGCTTGCTAAACAAAAGGCTCCTTCGGGAGCCTTTCTCTTTTTGAGTGCAATAAAAAACCAGCGATAACGCTGGTCTTTTTGCAAAGGTTAGTCTTAATCGACTTGCTTAATCTGCAGCTCTTTTGGCACTTCGAAGAACATGTTTTCTTCTCGGCCTTGAATCTCTTCAACAGAGCGAGTGCCCACTAGCTCTTTAACACGATCTAAGATCTGATTGACTAGCTCTTCTGGAGCTGAGGCACCAGCTGTCACGCCAACCTGAGTCTTACCGTCAAACCACTCTGGTTTAATGTCTTCAGGACAATCTGTTAAGTAACCTGGCGTCCCGAGCTTTTCAGCAAGCTCTTTCAAACGAGTAGAGTTAGACGAATTCTTAGAACCCACAACAATCACAACATCTACGTCTGTTGCCATTTCACGAACTGCATCTTGGCGGTTTTGCGTTGCGTAACAGATATCATCTTTACGTGGACCTTGAATATCAGGGAACACTCGACGCAGCTCTTCAATCACATCGGCAGTTTCATCAACAGAAAGCGTTGTTTGACTCACGTAATGCAAGTTTGACGCATCTTTCACTGTCTCTTTTAGCTTGATGACATCTTCAGGTCTTTCAACCAAGTACATACCACCTTCATCGCTCGCGTACTGCCCCATTGTCCCTTCAACTTCAGGGTGGCCTGCATGGCCAATCAGTACCACTTCCATATGTTTACGGCTTGCACGAGCCACTTCCATATGAACTTTAGTCACTAACGGGCAAGTCGCATCAAAGACTGTCAGGTCACGTGCTTTCGCTTCTTTACGAACCGCCTGAGACACACCATGAGCTGAGAAAATAACGATATTGTCGTCAGGGACTTCGTGTAGTTCTTCAACAAAGACAGCCCCGCGTTGCTTTAGACCTTCAACAACAAAGCGGTTGTGTACGACTTCATGACGAACATAAATTGGTGGTTGGTACATTTCTAATGCACGTTCAACAATACTGATCGCACGATCTACACCGGCACAAAAACCGCGAGGGTTGGCTAACTTAATTTTCATTTCATTGCTCATGGCGTCGTTATCTTCTTTGGGCGCTTATTCTACTGATAAAATCTCAACTTCAAAAGTCACATCTTGCCCTGCTAAAGGGTGGTTGAAATCAACCGTCACCGAGTCACCAGCAATCTCTGTAATAATGCCCGGGATTTCCATACCATCACGACCACTGAAGGCCATAATAGTACCCACTTCCACTTCGGCGTCACCAACAAACTTAGCGCGATCCATATAATGAATATTGTCAGGATTTGGCATACCGAAAGCGTCAGCTGCTTTTAGCTCGATCGCTTTTTTATCTCCAGAGTTCAAACCAATCAAACACTGCTCAAAGTTTTCGCTCAGGCTACCGTCACCGATAACCAGTTTAGCGGGCTTGCCCATGTTATGGGTGCTATCCGCAACAGAGCCGTCATTCATCTTGATTGTAAAGTGCAGAGTTACTGCTGAGTCTTGGGCGATTGTAGTCACGTTACTGCTTCCTTGTTATGCGATTATCCTGCGCTGATTAGCATTATTGTACGAAGACGCGCAGGTTGCGCTCCAACATAATAAAAAGCGTCGCCCGAATCAACGGACGACGCTTAAGGTTATTCAATTTATCACGAATTATGCTTTCGCTTCATCTTTCTTACGAAAGCCATCGAGAATGATCATTGCCGCGCCGATACAGATAGTGCTATCTGCAAGGTTAAAGGCTGGCCAGTGATAATCACCCCAAAAGAAATCTAAGTAGTCGACCACGAAACCATGCACGACACGGTCAAAGACGTTACCCACAGCGCCACCAATGATCATGGCATAAGCGATATTATTCCATTTCTCTTTGGCTGGCAGTTTACTCATCCAGTAAGTCAGCATGCCTGTTACGACAAAAGCGATACCAGTAAAGAACCATCGCTGCCATCCAGACTGATCACTTAAGAAACTGAATGCCGCGCCATAGTTGTGAACGTAAAGTAAGTTAAAGAAAGGCAAGACCTCGATACGATTCGCCCAGCCATAACCCATGCTGTCCATGACAAATAGTTTGATACCAATGTCAGCAAAAAAGATCACAATGGCCAACCACAGCCAACGTACACCTGATTGTTTTAATGGAATGTTTGACATCTTATCCCTTAAAGAATTAAGCCCTAAAAATAACCCCAGTAGATACTGGGGCTATAATATTTAAATAAAGTTCCGAGAACTCTTGCTCTAAATTATTGGTGCTGTAGCAAGGCGACAAGCTTGCGAGACTCCTGAACATAGTTTTCCTATGTGATGGAGCGAGTCAGTGCAGTCAACACAGCTACAGTGCCAAGAATGACGAGCAATTATGCGAACTTGCGAACTTCACCTTCCCCATCAACGTTAGACACACAACGACCACAGATCTTCTCGTGACCTTCGATTGTGCCTACGTCTGGAGAGTGGTGCCAACAACGGTCACACTTCTCAGCTTCTGCTGCTTTCACTTCAACAAACAGACCTTCAACATCAGTTGCTTGCGCTGCATCAGATTTCTCGCTTAGAGGCTTCACTGTTGCAGCAGAAGTTAGAAGAACGAAACGCAGTTCATCTTCTAGCTTGTTAATTTTCGCTGCTAGTGCATCTTCAGCGTATAGCGTCACTTCTGCTTGTAGTGAGCCACCGATAGTCTTCTCTTTACGAGCGTCTTCTAGAAGTTTGTTTACGCCACCACGAACCGCTTGGATTTCAGTCCAGAACTCGTTGTTTAGCTCTTCACCTTCAGCCAGACCGAATAGACCTTCGAACCACTCACCTGTGAAGACAAACTTCTCACGCTCACCTGGCATTTCGTTCCAGATTTCATCTGCAGTGAACGACATAATTGGCGCCATCCAACGAACTAGAGCTTCTACGATGTAGTAAAGCGCAGTCTGACAGCTACGTTGAGCGTGACCACCCAGCTTAGCTGTGTATTGACGGTCTTTGATTACATCCAGGTAGAATGAACCCATTTCGATAGAACAGAACTGCATTAGACGCTGAGTCACACCGTGTGTGTTGTACTCTTCGTAAGCCTTAACAATCTCTTCTTGCGCAGCAAGTGCACGACCAACAGCCCAACGGTCTAAAGCAACCATCTCTTCTGCAGGAACGATATCTGTTGCAGGGTTAAAGCCATTTAGGTTCGCTAGGAAGAAACGCGCTGTGTTACGGATACGACGGTACGCATCAGCAGAGCGTTTTAGGATTTCATCAGAAACTGCAACTTCACCCGTGTAGTCTGTCGACGCAACCCATAGACGAAGAATATCTGCGCCTAGTTTGTTCGTTACATCTTTTGGTGCAACTACGTTACCGATAGATTTAGACATCTTACGGCCGTGACCATCAACCACAAAACCATGTGTGAGTACTTGCTTGTATGGCGCTTCATCTTTCATCGCAATTGATGAAATGAGAGAAGACTGGAACCAGCCACGGTGTTGGTCTGAACCTTCAAGATATAGGTCAGCGCTTGCACCGTTGTACTCTTCACGAGCATCAACTACAGAGTAGTGAGTCACACCTGAATCAAACCATACGTCTAGCGTATCTAGCACTTTTTCGTACTTGTCTGCTTCTTCGCCTAGTAGATCAGAGATTTCTAGATCCCACCACGCTTGAATGCCTTTTTCTTCAACTAGCTTTGCAACTTGCTCAACCAGTTCAATCGTATTCGGGTGAAGCTCGGCTGTTTCTTTGTGAACAAATAGAGCAATTGGCACACCCCAAGTACGTTGACGAGAGATACACCACTCAGGGCGACCTTCAATCATACCTTCAATGCGGCTTTGACCCCACTCAGGCATCCACTCAACACCTTTGATTGACTCTAGTGCTTTTGCACGTAGGCCAGCTTGGTCCATAGAAACGAACCACTGTGGTGTTGCACGGAAGATGATTGGCGTTTTGTGTCTCCAACAATGTGGGTAGCTGTGCTCGTAAGCATGGTGATGTAGCAGCGCGCCTTTTTCTTTTAGCGTTTCTACTACGGCATCATTTGCTTTAAATACATGTTGACCAGCAAATAGCTCAGTGTCAGGTAGGTAAACACCGTTTGAACCGACTGGGTTCGCTACTTCTAGGTTGTATTTATTACCAACTGCGAAGTCTTCTTGGCCGTGGCCAGGTGCAGTGTGAACAACACCAGTACCAGATTCCGTTGTTACGTGATCGCCAAGGATCGCAGGAACAGTAAAGTCGTAGAAAGGGTGTTGGAACTGAGAAAGTTCAAGGTCGGCACCTTTAGCAAAACCAAGGTTATGGAAATGCTCGATACCCGCACGGTCCATAACGTCTTTCGCTAGTTCAGATGCAACGATGATACGCTCTTTCGTTTCGCCCTCTACTTGGATGAGTACGTACTCTAGATCATCACGTAGACATACTGCGCGGTTTGCAGGCATTGTCCATGGTGTTGTCGTCCAGATAACGATCGATATATCGCCTTCACCTTCATGACCTTCGTTTAGATCAAACTTAGACAGAAGTGCAGCTTCGTCTGCTGTTTTAAAACGAACATCAATAGAAGGAGATACTTTATCTTTGTACTCTACTTCCGCTTCAGCAAGCGCGCTGCCACAGTCAGTACACCAATGAACTGGTTTGAAACCTTTCAGTAGGTGGCCGTTGTCTGCAATCTTACCAAGTGCACGAATGATGTTTGCTTCTGTAGCAAAATCCATAGTGCGGTAAGGCTTGTCCCATTCACCCATGATACCTAGGCGCTTGAAGCTCTCTTTTTGACCTTCAACTTGACCAGCCGCGTATTTACGACACTCTTCACGGAACTCAGCCGCAGAGATTTTTTGGCCTGGTTTGCCTTTCTTCTTTTCTACCATTAGTTCAATAGGTAGACCGTGACAGTCCCAACCAGGAATGTACGGTGCATCAAAACCAGAAAGTGTTTTGGATTTAATAATAATGTCTTTAAGAATCTTGTTTAGTGCGTGACCAATGTGAATGTCACCATTCGCATATGGAGGGCCATCATGTAGAACGAAAGATTTTTTGCCTTTCTTCGCTTCACGGATTGCGCCGTAAAGGTCTTCTTTATACCAACGCTTAAGCATTTCTGGCTCACGATTTGCCAGATTGCCACGCATCGGAAACCCTGTTTCAGGAAGGTTCAGGGTATCTTTATACTCACTCATCGATTCTTAATTCCGTTGTGTTGGGTGACAGTTAGACATTATGCCAAGCAGCGAACTAAACCGCTTGGACTTTACGCTGCTGCAGCCACACCCTTGCTGCCTCAGCATCCAATTCAATTTGTTGTTTTAAAGCTTCAAATGACTCAAATTTATGCTCATCTCGAATCTTATCTAAAAGTACGATTTCTAGCTGTTTGCCATACAAATTCGCTTTAAAGTCGAATAGGTGTACTTCTAGTTGTTGGCGAACGCCGTTGACCGTCGGTCTATTGCCTATATTTGCCACGCCTCCGATGGGTTCTCCGCCAAGGCCAAGAGCCTCAACAGTGTAAACACCAGACACCGGAGATACGCACCGTTTCAATGGGATATTTGCCGTAGGAAAACCTATGGTTCGTCCTAGTTTTCGGCCATGTGATACACGCCCACTGATACTGTAGTCACGCCCAAGCATTTCTGTAGCTGCATCAAGCTTATCTTGCGCTAATGCTTCACGAATTGCGGTGCTACTGACACGCAGTTGCTGTAAGCAGAAGCTTTGGGTACTAACGACTGTAAAGCCATGCACTTTTCCCGCTTTTTGTAGCATGGAGAAGTTACCTTTTCGGCCTTTTCCAAAGCAGAAATCATCGCCTACGACGAGAAACTTAACACCCAAACGCTTCACCAACAAGTCACTAATAAACTCGTCAGCACTTTGGTTAGCAAACTGATGATTAAAATTCACACAAAGCAGGCGCTCAATATCAAGTTTGCTCAATTGAACGTATTTATCTCGCAAGCGCGTTAATCTGGCTGGCGCTTTATCTTTAGCAAATAGCTCCAATGGCTGAGGGTCAAAAGTCATTACCGTAGAAGGTAAACCTAATACTCGAGCCTGTTCAGATACTTGGCGTAAAACTTCTTGATGCCCTAAATGAACACCATCAAAATTTCCGATCGTCAAAACACACCCTTGATGATGTGGCTTGATGTTGTGAATACCGCGGATCAATTCCATTGGAAAGCGCTAAAAACCTATCTTTATATGAACTTCTCTTCAAAAAGAGACATCGTGCGTGAAACTGACGGATTATATACTAATCACACTTACTCTGTCGCTGCTTTTAAATCTTTTAAACGAACACCAAGCAGAAGTAAGGTCACCAAGTAGACACCGGCCCCTAAACCAATAAGCAATGTAAGCCACATCACGCGCTCGAGTAAGCTCCAACTTAGCCACACGCTCATCTCTTCTAATTGCCAAACAATGGCAGCAACCATCAAGCCACCAGCAACCACTAGCTTAGCCATAAACAGTAAGGTTTTTTTGGTCAATTGATATACGCCTGCAAGGTGCAGACCTCTATATAAAAGAGACATATTCACAAACGCAGACAATGCGGTCGCAATAGCTAAACCTACATACCCGTAAAACCAAGCGAAAATCGCGTTAAATACCATGTTAGTTACCATGGCGATAATGCCGTACTTCACCGGTGTTTTTGTGTCTTGGCGCGAGTAGTAGCCCGGTGCTAACACTTTAATTAGCATGAAATTGAGCAGGCCTGACGCATAAGCCATCAAAGACATGGAAGCAAATTCAACATCTTGCTGCGTAAACTCACCTCGCATGAATAAAACCATCAACATTGGTTTAGATAGCACAATCAAACCAAGCATCGCAGGTACACCCAGCAGCGTCACCATTCGTACTCCCCAGTCCATGGTTTGGGCAAAACCATCACTTTGCGCATCAACGTGTTTACGAGAAAGCGCAGGCAGAATAACCGTCGCGATGGCAATGCCAAATAGGCCCAGTGGAAACTCAAGTAGACGGTCAGAGTAATACAACCAACTGATCGAACCCGTTTGTAGGAAACTCGCGATAAAAGTGTCAAATAGCAGGTTAATTTGGCTAACCGAAACACCAAATAGAGCAGGAATCATTAAAGTGCGGATTTTGACAACGCCTGGATCGCGCCAACCCCACTTTGGCTTCACCATTACGCCAGCTTTAATGAGAAATGGGATCTGAAATAGAAACTGAACTAACCCACCAAGGAAAACACCAATAGCAAGACCAATTTCAGGCTGAGCTAATTGCGGAGCTATCAACCAAGCCGACAGAATAATCATGACATTGAGGAACACTGGGGTAAAAGAGGATACGGCAAACTTACCCAGCGTATTTAGAATCGCGCCAGAGAGCGCAACAAAAGTAATGAACCATAAATAAGGAAAAGTGATTTTTAACATCAAGCTGGCAAGTTCAAACTTTTCTGCAGATGGGCCGCCATTCATCCAGTCTAAGAACCAACCAAAACCAAACATGGCCGTCACGACACCCGAGCCTAAAACGCCAAGCAGTGTCACAACAGAGACAATCACACCCAAAGTACCGGCGGCTCGTGCAATCAGCTTTCGCGTTTTATCCATGTCTCCTGCGGCATGACTTTCTGTTAAAACAGGGACAAACGCTTGAGAGAACGCCCCCTCAGCAAAAAGACGTCGTAAAAAGTTTGGAATTTTATTGGCAAAAAAGAAGACATCAGCACTTGCCCCTGCCCCCATCAAATTAGCCACTACGACATCTCGTACTAAGCCTAAAACACGAGAAATCAACGTCATGGCACTCACTATCATGCCCGACTTGAGTAGACGTTTACTCACAATAACCTCAGAAATTTAAAATTTCGCCCTACTTTACATCAGGAATGTCATAACCAGAGCAGATTAGTATTAGCATTGAAAAAAAAATACTGTTAGAATCCCCGCCATCTTAACCGTGAAGACCTTTCAATCCAAAATTTGTTTGGCTAGATTGGTTTTTGCACAAATTATTTGACATTTAAGCGCAAATGAGGGATATTCCTCGCCCTTAAATTGTCACTGAACTAAGTTTTTGGGAGTTAGACCCTTGGCAAATAGTAAATCTGCTAAGAAGCGCGCTATCCAGGCTGAGAAACGTCGTCAGCACAACGCTAGCCGTCGCTCAATGATGCGTACTTACATGAAGAAAACTGTTGCTGCTATCGAAGCAGGCGACAAAGCTGCTGCAACTGAAGCATTCGCTACAGTTACACCAATCCTAGACCGCATGGCGACTAAAGGCCTTATTCACAAGAATAAAGCTGCTCGTCATAAGTCTCGTTTCGCTGCTGCAATCAAAGCTCTTTAATTAGAACTCTGATTACTCAGTGAAAGAAAAAACCGGCTTACGCCGGTTTTTTTATATCCAAATTTCAGGGAAATGCTCTGTTTCCCCATCCAGTAGCCTTATTCTTTACAGTAGAGATCGTGCAGAAGCTGGATCATTGCTTTCACCTCTTCACTGCTTAATGTGTAGAAGACCGTTTGTGCTTCTTTGCGCGTATTAACTAGGCCATCTCGACGTAACCAAGCTAAATGTTGCGATAGCGCCGACTGACTCAGCTCTAACTTACTGCACAGTTCTCCAACCGACAGCTCTTGATTGTGCAGCAAGCATAATATTTGCAGACGTCGCTCGTTTGCCATCGCCTTTAGTAGTACAACCGCCTGCGCAGAGTTTTTTTCCATCTCTTGTAAGTTCATAGGCGACAACCTCTTATACAACCATACATCGACAAACTTCTCTCATTACTAGAATACCCACATAGGAAGCAATGAATTTTAAGTGAATTATGTCAAATGGTAATCGAATTAATTCAACTAATCTATGTCATCAAATCGAAATGCGTACTAATTAAACAAGGATGTGAAGTCTGCATCACAAACATTCTTCACCGCTGGGTGCTGAATCATTCGTTCCGCAAAAATTACGTAGTACTCTTCTTTTAGCTCCGAGATGTGGCCAATCAATTGAAGCGGAAGATCACTTTCCACTTCCGACATATAAATGGAGGGAGCTAAGAAAATGACATCGTGGTGATAACGGGCAAATGCCTTCATCAATGCGACATCATCAAATTCACCCAGAATGTTCGGTTTAAGGCCTTGTCGGTCGAACCATTGCAGTACTTTCCGACCCATAGAGGTGCGACTGCCCGGGATCAGAAGTTTTCTCTGTTCAAGTACCGCTGGGAAGCTGACGTTATCGACATTCCCAGAGCAAAAGAAGCTCATATTCGATTCACCTAACTTCTTACTAAACAAGCCAGGGCTTTGACTCGAGTCCACCGGACAGTCTGATAGAATCATATCCAATTTGTGCTGTGAAAGTTGTTCTAATAACATTTCGTGAGTCGACTCAAAACAGCGCAAATGAATACTGTTATCTTCCGGTACGGTAGTCAGCAATATTTTACTCACCAATCGTTTCGACAAGGCATCAGCGACACCAACATCAAACAAGATATTCGAGCGTTGACTGTAATTAACAATATCGAGCATCTCGTAGCTTAGCCCAAACATACGATCGGCATATTTAAACACCAATTGACCAAGCTCGGTCGGCTCAAGGCTACGACCGTTACGCTTAGTCAACTTGCCATCCATTCGCTCTTCCAACGCTTTAATCTGGCCGGTCACTGTTTGGGGCGTGAGAAACAGGGCATCGGCGGCTTTAGTAACAGAGCCCTGCTTACAAACCATCCAGAAGTAATAAAGGTGGTTGTAGTTTAAGTGCGACATGGAAAAATACTCTTCATAAACAGATACAGAGGTTATAGCAGAAGCGTCGCATGACAACAATAACTCGGCAAAACCTTATTAAACATGCCATTTGATAAGTTTTACCGATAATTAATTTTATAATATGACAATGCAATGTAACAAAGTCACTGAGATTGGAAAAAAAAGTGTGATTTTTAGTGATTTTTTTTCGATAAATCAAGCAACTCATAAGCTAACAAAAAGTCATTTAATTCATAACCTTAAAATCATTGTAAATTTCAAATTACAGCCAAAAATAACCCTGCCTGATAAAAATATTTTCATTACACACAACTGTAATATTACTGAAATATTTCCCCTCTAACATCGCCCTCAGTTTCAACAACAGACCAAAACAAAGACATTCACGGTCCACGGAGAAAATGATTATGAACCAAGCTACTTCTACAGCAGCGCCGATTTCGAGCACTACTCGCTGGTTGCGCTGGGCTAACTTGGCATTCATGTTGTACCTACTACTACTTGCAGTATCTATGGTTGGTAGTGGTTTTAAATGGGCAGTTGGCGATCAAGCTAAAGTTCTTTTTGAATTCGCTTCTCACCCAGTTGCAGGCCTAATGATCGGTCTAACAGCAACCGCTCTAATTCAATCATCTAGTACAGTGACTTCCATCATTGTTGGTCTAGTGGCAGGTGGTCTACCTGTAGAACTCGCTATTCCTATGATCATGGGTGCGAACATCGGTACTACCGTAACCAACACTCTTGTTAGTCTTGGTCACGTTCGTTGTAACAATGAATTCAAACGTGCATTTGCAAGTGCAACAATTCATGACTTCTTTAACCTGCTGGCGGTAGCAATCTTCCTACCACTAGAAATGATGTTTGGTATCTTAGAGAAGATCTCTCACTGGTTAGTATCACCAATGCTAGCAACGGGTGATATGAGCATCAAAGGTCTAAACTTCATCAAACCAATCACTAAGCCTGTTGTGAGCGCGATTAAAGAGCCTCTAGCAACATTTGGTGACCAGGTTGGCGGCATCCTTCTAATCGCTCTAGGTATCGCGACTATCTTCATTGCAATCACTGTAATGGGTAAGCTAATGAAGAGCCTAATGGTTGGCCGTGCTCGTGAAATCCTAAAGAACGCAATTGGTCGTGGTCCACTACACGGTATCGCTTCTGGCTCTATTGTTACTGTACTTGTTCAGTCTTCTTCAACGACAACAAGCTTAATGGTTCCACTAGTAGGTTCAGGTGTACTTAAAGTACGTGACGTGTACCCATTCACACTAGGCGCTAACATCGGTACGTGTATTACAGCACTACTAGCGGCAACAGCAGTATCAGGTGAGTTCGCAGTATTTGCTCTACAGATTGCACTCGTACACTTAGTGTTCAACATCCTAGCAACAGTATTCATCTTCGGTATTCCGTTCCTACGTGAACTACCAGTAAAAGCAGCAGACTATATCTCAGATATGGCCGTTAAGAATAAAGCTGTAGTTGCTGGATACCTAGTTGCAGTATTCCTTGTGCTACCAGGTTCTATCCTAGCCCTGACAGCATAATCGAAGCTCAAATACACCATCGCTTGCGAAGCCCTCAACGAAAGTTGGGGGCTTTTTTATGCTCATAAAAGCGGAACAAACACCCAACAAAGTCATCTCTATTTGCCCTACCCTTTACTGCCTATAATGAGCCCATCAATAAAAGGGGATAGATATGCAAAGCGAAGAGATTGGCGATGTCGTGCTTAACGCGAAACAAATCGAGCAAGGTGTTGAAATCGTTGCCGAGAAGCTAAACCGAGTATTTAAACAGGCCGTCGTAATCACAGTCATCCCTGGCGGTACTCTATTTACGGCTGACTTGGTGAGGAAGTTAAGCTTTCCACTCGAAATGGATTTCATATCTTGCCCTCACACCCCAGGCGACCGCCACAATGCGTCGTCCATTACGTTTGATAACAACATCGAACTCACTGACAAGCATGTGATTATGATTGATGACGCCATTGAATCTGGTGGAACGATGAAGCGACTGGTACAGTTTATAAAAGATAACCACCCTATCGCCTCACTTTCCATTGCCACTCTGTTTGTGAAACCTGGAAGAGTCGAAATCGACGCACCGTACTACTTCGCCTATGAGATGGACAGTGATGATCTTCTGATCGGCTATGGATTACCTTGGAAAGGAAGATTTCGTAACTTGCCTTATGTCTGCAAGTTAAACGATGTTCAAGACTAGACGCTGTTAGTCCTAGTCCAAAACGATAGACAAATAAAAAGGTCAGCCGTGTGGCTGACCTTTAACGTTTCTATTGTTCGTTATCGCTTATACCGAGAACGGATATTTAATCGCGTCATGGTGTTCGTAACCTTCTACCCAGAAGTCATCCAACGTAACCCAAGTTTCCAAGTCTTCAAGAGACTTAATCTCTGGGTTGATGTGGAATGTTGGCGCTTGCAAAGGCTCACGTTTCAACTGAACATCACGCATTAACTCTAACTGGTCTTCATAGATGTGAGCATTGACTATCTTATGATATGCCTGACCCGCTTTCTTGCCAGTAATCTGAGCCATAATCGCTAAGAAGACATACACCTGAACCATATTGAAGTTTAGGCCAAGTGGGACGTCACACGAACGCTGAGTGCTGTTTAGATACAGAGTATCACCAAGCAGCGAAAAGTGGTGGCTGTACATACAAGGACGCAAGCAACCCATATGGAATTCACCTGGGTTGTAGAAATTTAGGATCTCTCCACGGTCATCCACACCGCGTGTCAAATCATCCACAATCTTACGTAGCTGATCGATATGACCACCATCTGGTTTCGCCCATGCACGTCCTTGAACACCATAAACTCGTCCCATGTCATCTTCGCCCTTACGATAAGGGTTATTCAGCCATGCATCGTTTAAGTTCGCGTTCGCGTCCCATGTTTTAGTGCCAAGTTTACGGAAATCTTCAGCGTTATCGTAACCACGAATATAACCAAGTAACTCTGCTACTGCCGCTTTCCAAAAGCTTTTACGTGTTGTAACAAGTGGAAATTGGTTGTTTGCTACGTCGTACGTCAGGTCAGCATTGATAACGGTCAGGCAACGTTTGCCCGTACGCTCATTTTCAATCCATTCACCTTGGTCAACGATTCGCTGACAGAGATCTAAATACTGTTTCACACCAATTCCTTACTTCGTTTGTTGCGGTAATTCGTCTTTGTAGTGACCACGCTTGTAAGCCCAAACCACCATTAGAGCACCGATAAGTACCATAGGTAGAGACAAGATTTGTCCCATTGAGATAAACCCACCAAATAGACCTAAATGAGCATCTGGTTCACGTACGTATTCAACTAGGAAACGGAATGTACCATATCCTGCCAAGAATAACCCTGATACTGCCCCAAGAGGGCGAGGTTTCTTAATGAACCAATTCAAGATAAAGAAGAGAACGATGCCTTCTAGAACCATTTCATACAATTGAGATGGGTGACGTGGCAGTGGGCCACCATTAGGGAAGACAAAGGCCCAAGGCACATCCGTCACGCGTCCCCATAGCTCGCTGTTCATGAAGTTCCCCAAGCGCCCCATGCCTAACCCAAATGGAACCAGCGGTGCAATAAAGTCAGCAACACCGAAGAAAGTGCGACCGTTCTTCTTTGCATACCAGAACATCGCGGTGATCACACCAAGTAAACCGCCGTGGAATGACATACCACCAGTCCATACTTTGAAGAGATAGAGAGGATCCGCTAAGAAAAGGTCGAAGTTGTAAAACAGCACGTAACCAACACGGCCACCGATGACAACACCTAAGAAACCAGCAAACAAAAGATCAGAGACTTGTTCTCTCGTCCAACCGCTATCAGGCTTATCTGCACGTCGATTTGCTAGCCACAGAGCAAAAGCAAACCCGACTAAATACATTAAGCCATACCAGCGAATAGACAACGGCCCGATGGAGACTAATATCGGGTCAATATTTGGAAATGTAAGATATCCCTGAGACATGGGCGATTAACTCTTTTAATTTAGATAATGATAAAGCGTATAGATGAGAGTACGTTACAGCAACATAGTTCCAGCGACAAACACCAAAAAGAGTGCAAATATCTTTTTCAACGTAGGTGTAGGTAAAGAAGTTGCGAGTTTAGCGCCAATGCGAGTGGTCAGCATTGACGTGGAAGCAATGGCAATCAAGGCAGGAAGATAAACATAACCTAAGCTATAACTTGGTAGCGACTCCACTTTGTAGCCATGAAGTATAAAACCAATCATGCCAGAAATCGCAATCATGCATCCACATACAGACGATGACCCGACTGCTTTGCGCATTTCAACACCATGACGGTTTAAGAACGGTACAGAGAGAGAGCCCCCCCCTATCCCTGCAAGGCTCGAAACAACCCCAATGCCTGCTCCATAGGTGACTGTAGCAATATTGCCAGGCATCGGCTTAGAGGCTTTGGTTCGAATAGAAAACAGCATTTGAATCGCGAGTAACAGGACAATCACACCGAAGACTTTTGGCAAGTAAGTCGCAGGAATCCACTCCGCAACATTGGCCCCTAAAAAGCCACCGACGACCACTCCTGGCATCAACCACTTCACAACGTACATATCAACATTGCCAAGCTTGAAATGATTTAGTGCTGAGGAGCCGGAAGTCGCGATGATGGTAGAGAGTGAAGTCGCCAAAGCGATTTGCATACTAATGGCAGGATCGATTCCGGCCCAAGGTAACAAATACAACAAAGCAGGGACAACAATCAGTCCACCACCAATACCCAAAAGGCCAGCCATCACGCCAACGACAGCCCCCAGCGCCATAAAAGATACAATTAATTCAACCAGCACAAAGGCCCCTACTTCTTACCCGCACGAATAAAGCCAGCAAAGCCTTTACTCTCGAAAAATGATTGCATCATAGTATATATGTCACGACCATAAGGTTGCATCAGGGCTTTGTCAGCAAGATCTTTAAGCTCGTCAACTTCAGTATGGCGCAGCAGGTATTTGACTTTAGCGACATTGGAAGTGTTCATGCTGAGGCTACGATACCCGAGTCCCACCATCAAAAGGGCGCCTATCGGGTCACCGGCAAGTTCACCACAAATACAGACAGGAAGATCCAACTGTTGGCAGCTATCAAAAATATGTCTTAATGCCATGATGACCGATGGGTGCATCGACTCATACACATCGGCTACACGTGCGTTGTTACGGTCGACTGCCAACAGATATTGAGTTAAGTCATTGGTACCGATAGAGACAAAATCGACTTTACTCGCAATCAAAGGCAGCAAGTAGATCATCGAAGGGACTTCAATCATGACGCCAATTTTAGGCATTCTTAAACGATCATCCAGCTCAGCGACTTCTTGGTAAGCGCGTTCGATTAACTCGATGGCATCATCTAGCTCTTGTGCTCCAGAAACCATAGGTAGCAAGATACTTAG
Organism: Vibrio sp. RE86; assembly: GCF_013114545.1. Taxonomy (GTDB): domain Bacteria; phylum Pseudomonadota; class Gammaproteobacteria; order Enterobacterales; family Vibrionaceae; genus Vibrio. Next base: position 50,511 of record NZ_VTXI01000018.1, read on the forward strand.
ATTATGATGCTGAGCACTTGCCTTCATCATGGCTCGGATTTGCATTAAGAAAATATCAGGGTGATCAAGCGTAAAGCGGATACCACGCCAGCCTAAAAACGGGTTGTCTTCTTCAATAGGTAGATACGGTAAAGCTTTATCCCCCCCAACATCTAGGGTACGCATCACCACACGTTTGTTTGGGTAGGTAGAAAGTACAGCTTGATACTGCTGCGTTTGTTCTTCTTCAGACGGGAAGCGGTGCTGCAATAAGAAAGAGATCTCAGTCCTGTACAACCCCACCCCATCAACGCCTTGGTTGACCGCAATATTTGCGTCAGCACTCAATCCCGCATTCAGCATTACTTCAATACGTTGCCCATCCTTAGTCTTTGCTGGTTCTTCAATGCGCTGATTGACCATATTGGCCAGCTCACGTTCTTCGCTGGCCAAAGAACGGTATTCACGCAAGATCTGGCGGTTAGGTGAGACCAGAATCTTACCGCTGTAACCATCAACAACTCCCTGCTTGCCATTGATAGTTTTAAGGTTAAGGCTAACCCCCATTACCGCAGGAATGCCCAGAGCACGCGATAAGATTGCAGCGTGTGAGTTCGCGGCACCTTCCAAAGAGATCACCGCAAGCAGCTTATCTTTCGGAATCGAAGCCAAAAGGCTCGCAGTCAATTCTCTAACAACTAGGATGATTGGCTTTTCAATTGCAGGGCGATCTTGCGCTGTATTGTGTAAGAAAAAAAGTAAACGTTGCCCCAATTCACGAATGTCTTGCGCACGTTCACGCAAATAGACATCGGACATACGCGCAAATCGGTTGGAGTATGACTCAACCACTTGACGCAACGCCCAATCAGCTCGATCACCCTTTAAAATCTGCGCTTTAAGATCTTTGCGCAGCATTGGATCGTTAAGAAGGTGAGTAAAGAGGTCAAAAATCGCCAATGCGTCTTTATTGATTTCACTGTCGAGCTTTTTACGCATCCGACGAAAATCATTCAGCGCCTCTTCTATCGCAAGCAAAAGCCACTCTTGTTCAGCTTCTATATCTAGCGTTGACGCTGGGTATACATTGCTGAGTTCAGGTTGCGTATCATCCCACCAGAATTCACCAATAGCGACGCCTGATGAAGCAGGTACACCACGAATCGCCTGCTGTTTTTTCTCTAAGCGCCATTGGCCTTGAGTTTGAGCATGCGCAATGATGACCGCTATCTGTGCGGCGAGGGTGACAAGAAACGACTCTTCCATCTCATTGAATGAGCGTGGATTTTTTTGCTGAACAACCAAGACGCCAAGGACTTGCTTGCGGTAGATAATAGGCGTACCAAGAAAGCTCTGGTAAATTTCTTCACCAAGCTCTGAGAAGTACTTAAAGTTAGGATGTTTTGAAGCTTCAGCGACATTCAACGGCTCTGCGCTACGTTTTACAAGGCCGACTAAGCCTTCGCTGAAACGAATATGGATTTTATCACCTTTGAAGCGCAGGCCTTGAGTCGCCATTAACTCAAGACGCTGTCGTTCTTCATTAGCAAGATAGACAGTGCAACATTCAGTGCTCATTGCACCGCATGTTTGTTTAACCAAAATATCCAAAGCTTGATGAACATCTTCTACTTTAGATACCTGTTCAACTATTTCCCTTAGTTGAGAAAGCATGTCTATCCTCTTCGGTGTTTACGCTTACCTTTTATTCTGCGTTCTTTAAATGGCATTGCCATCGAAGCAAATTCCTTCATTGCACGACGATATACATCGCGTTTGAAAGAAACGACTTGTCGCACTGGGTACCAATAACTGACCCAACGCCAACCATCAAATTCAGGGGAACTACCTCGCTGCATATTGATTCGCGACTCATCGCAATCTAAGCGCAGTAGAAACCATTTCTGTTTTTGGCCGATACATACAGGTTTTGAATCCCAACGAACCAAGCGCTTTGGTAGTTTATACCTTAACCAATGACGACTTGTCGCTACGATTTTTACGTCTTTTTTAGTAAGACCAACCTCTTCATACAACTCTCGGTACATAGCTTGCTCAGGCGTTTCACCTTCATCAATGCCCCCTTGAGGGAACTGCCAAGAATGTTGTCCGTATCGTTTAGCCCAGAAGACCTGACCATGGCTGTTACAGATTACAATACCCACATTTAAGCGGTAACCATCGCCATCTATCACTGGCCAACCTCAAATAAATTCTTAATTACAGTGATTTTTCCACATATCCCCAGCAGGAGCAAACTTACTAGTGTGACTCACACAGAAAAACTGGCTTCACGTTCGCTCGATGGATAACTTTTAATCAGAAAAGAGGTTACACACAGACTAGTGAGACATAGGCCACATTTATTCACCTTTTCTGTGTATAAGTGTGTGAAGAATCAATGAGAAAGTGATCAATAAACAAACAATCATTAACTACTTACTAATTAAGCCCTTTCCAAACAAAGATAAAACCAATAAAAAACAACAAATTAAACGCATTAACCTTATTCCATTCAAGCAAAGGAACGTTCATTTTTACTGTTAACACAGATCGCTCAAAGATCAACCACTCTAGACTTTATCCACACGCCGGGTAGGTCAAACGGCGAATAACTTGAAAAAACAAGTATTTCCTTCACTCAAAACCACTGTTAATTCATACATACTTCAACAAATACGATTATTTTCAATCACGAGTTGTGGATAACCCATCAAATGATGATCTTTTCATCAAAACGATCATCATTGAATTATCGCTATAAGACTGGATTCGCTACAATGATGCTAATAACAAAAATGCAGAAGCGAATAATGAAACCGGAACCCCAGTCAGAACAAGAGCTGTTAGATCGTGCGATGGATATCGCCGGGATGACTTTTCAAGAATTAGCTCGCGAGGCAGATATTGATGTTCCACCGGATCTTCGCCGCGATAAAGGCTGGGTTGGTCAACTGCTTGAATGGCACTTGGGGGCAACGGCTGGCAGTAAACCGACTCAAGATTTCGAGCAACTGGGCATTGAACTAAAAACCATTCCAATCAGTTATTCAGGCAAACCGCTAGAAACGACGTTTGTTTGTGTAGCACCACTAGTGGGAGTGCACGGTCTAACATGGGAAACTAGCCATGTACGCAACAAACTCTCTCGAGTGCTTTGGGTGCCCGTAGAAGGCGAACGAGAGATTCCCCTAGCAGAGCGAAGAGTAGGATCCCCGCTGATTTGGTCTCCTAGTGCAGAAGAGGAACTTCAACTCAAAACAGATTGGGAAGAACTCATGGAGCTGATAGTTTTAGGAGAAGTAGAACAGATCACAGCCCGACACGGAGAGGTACTGCAACTTAGACCAAAAGCAGCCAATAGCCGAGTCCTAACAGAAGCGTATGGGGCAAGCGGAAAACCAATCAAAACCCTACCAAGAGGCTTTTATCTAAGAACTCAGTTCACCGCTGCCATACTAGAGAACAATTTTGTTTAGTGGGTGGTGAGTGATAACTCCACATCGTGATAAAGAGGGCTATCACTTGAGCCGAATTCGTCATACGCATTATGCAAACGTAAGTACGCCCTCTCCACACCCAATCTAACGAGTTCATCCTTAACCAATTCTAAAGAGTGGAAGTGCACAGGTTCGTCGTCGATTTTTATCGGCTCTAATCTGTGTTTGTATTCCACAGCAAGCAAGTATTGGGACAAATCTGAGCACCCAATAACGAAAACTTTTGGTGGTTGATAGGTATCCTTGTGATGCCCGTGTATCCATTTGTCTAACTGACTTTTTTGCATAGCTCACCTCCATAAATGAGTATTAGCCAACTTAACAAAATTTGCGAATTTGTTATCTGGTACCTTTTCTAACCCCAAATAGATCACCTATAGTGGGGTAACTTATACAGTGAAGACAAGGAAGATCGATGCAATACAATAAGTTACCTCATTCAACACTTGAAGTGAGTAAGATCTGTCTTGGTACCATGACTTTCGGCGCTCAAAATACCGAGCAAGAAGCATTTAGCCAGCTTGATTACGCACTTGAGCGTGGTGTGAATTTCATAGATACAGCAGAAATGTACCCAGTGCCACCTGATGCAAAAAGCCAGGGACTCACTGAGCAATACATCGGAAATTGGTTGGCAAAATCAGGAAAACGAGAAAAAGTCGTTCTTGCCACCAAAATAGCAGGACCGAGAAACCTCCCTTATATCCGTGACAATATGAGTCTAGATAGAAGGAATGTTCATCTAGCGATAGACGACAGCTTAAAACGCTTACAAACAGACTATGTCGACTTGTATCAACTGCACTGGCCACAACGTCAAACCAACTGTTTTGGGCAACTCAATTACCCTTACCCTGACGCACAAGAAGAAGTCACGCTGATTGAAACTCTTGATGCTCTTGCTGAGCTCGTAAAAGCAGGAAAAGTGAGATATATCGGGGTGTCTAATGAAACGCCTTGGGGAGTCATGACGCTTCTCAGATTGGCAGAAAAACACGAGTTGCCAAGAATTGTCTCGATTCAAAACCCTTACAACCTTCTCAATCGTAGTTTCGAAGTTGGACTTTCAGAAATCAGTCACTACGAGGGTGTACAGCTACTGGCTTACTCACCACTCGCATTTGGCTGTTTAAGCGGTAAGTACCTCAATGGCGCAAAACCTGACGGTGCTCGTTGTTCACTATTTGAACGCTTCGTACGCTACTTTACCCCTCAAGGCGTACAAGCGACTGAAGCTTATGTAAACCTTGCGCGAGAGCATGGGCTTGATCCAGCACAGATGGCTTTAGCTTTCGTTAATCAGCGTCCTTTTGTCGCGTCCAACATTATTGGCGCGACAAATTTGGAACAACTGAAATCAAATATTGATAGTTTGGATGTCGTGTTAACGGATGAGTTGCTTCAAGGGATTCAAGAAATTGGGACGACTTACTCCAACCCTTGTCCATAATCTGTCGTTACAGAAGTATCGGGGCAGGTGAAGCGACCTGCCCCTTGTGATTACGTCAGTATTCGCGCACTTAAAACACGACGAAGATGACGAATACGGCGCTCAGCTTTGACGCTATCTGGCTCAGTAAAACCAACAGGACGTCCGTCTTGCTCTAAGCCAATATCTCGTAGTAAGTGCGCATTATTCCAAGGAATATCATAAGCGCTGCGGCGAACTTTACGCTTCCATTCGCGCTCTTCTCGTTTTAGATCGGCTTTAACAAGTACTGTGGCAAGTTTTAGGTAAACAGAATGACTCATGAGTTTTCTCCAGTTGAGTGTGTGCTGGGGAAGGATCAACGAATCTAAAGATAAGATATGTTTAATTCGCTGCCTTTCCGCAGCCAATTAAATAAAAGTTGGGTACGGATTAATTACATTGGTTTATCTAGTTTTCGATCGGCGTTAGCAGAGACACTACGGGTATGTAGAGCTGGCATGGCTTGATCGACAGACACACAAGTAAATGATTGAACAGTAATGCGTTTCATTGTGTGCCTCCTAGCAAATGTATTAATCCAAAGAAATGTGGGTATGAACCTGAGCTCATGGTTAAATTCTAACCTTGATGGTTATTTATTCAACTCTTTTTTATCGCGTCGATTGAAAACAATTTTTTCACCTAAAATTAACCAATATAAAACAATAGGAATAAGATATTCGCCCTAGTTATAGGTATGCTCTGGAAGAATATTTGGCCTTTTATAAAAAAGCCACGCATAAAATGGCGTGGCTGTTGTTTTCAAAACAATGAGTTAGACAGGAACGTCTGAAATGAGATTATGTTTGTTTAACAAACGATACATTGTTGCACGTGATACACCGAGCTCTTTTGCAGCCATTGATACTTGGCCGGAATGAGACTCTAAAACCAGCAGCAACGCATCTCTTTCACTTCTCTCTCGAATACTCTTCAAGCTTCGGCGACTGTCACTGCGTTTAGGGAGATCTAAGTGAGGCTCATCGAGCATAACCGTCTCAGACATCAACACCACTCGTTTGATCTGATTCATCAACTCTCGAACGTTTCCTGGCCAATGATAGCGGGTCAAAGCACGTGTCGCTTCTTCAGTAAAACTTCTAGCCTGTGCATTATATTCTTTCGAATACTCTTGTAAGAAGTGGCGTGCGAGAATCGCGATATCCCCTGCTCGTTCTTTTAGGCTCGGAACATTAATTCTCAATACGTTGATATAGTGATAAAGCTCTTCGTTGAAGTCACCATCAATCAACGCTTTTTCAATATCCGCAGAGTTTGCAGCAAGTACTCGAACATCCACCTCTTTTCGTCCTGAAGAGGTGTCCACCATCCCCTCTTGCAAGAATCGTAATAGATTAAATTGCTGAGATTTAGGCAAGGTTAAAATGTCATTCAACAAGATGGTACCGCCGTCAGCTTTCTCTAGAATCGACGGCAAAGAGATATCGTCTCGATTAATCCCAAATAGATCACTCTCAATACGACGCTCAGACATAGCGCGACAGTTTACAGAAATAAACTCTTTATTGGCTCTTGCTGAGGTTCGATGGACAGCACGTGCTACCGTCTCTTTGCCAGTACCACTCTCCCCATAGATAAGAATGCTGACGTCTGTTGGCCCAATTCGCTTAATTTGATCCCGAAGACGCTTCACCGGAATAGAATCACCAATCAGCCCCATATCACTCTGGTTGCCATAGTGAGGCCACACTTTTTTCTCTAATTTGAGCATCCCAAGTTGGTGACCAATCGTACTCAAAAGCTGGGCATCTGGAATTGGAGCGGTAAAGAAGTCGATACAGAAGTTAACAATGAACTGACAGATAGTATCAGAGCTAAGTTGCGACTCCCGAATAAATGCTAACCAGCGGACTTGCTTATGCTTACTTACTAAATTGGCAATACCGTTGAGGCTGAATTCATCGTGGCTAAGATCGACAATGCCAATACAAGGCCCGGTTTCCGTGAACAGAGCATCCGCCTTACGCAAGTCCCCACACTGGGTGCATCTCCAACCTACTTGTTCCAAAACTGAAAGCCATGGCTCGTAGGTTCCTCCTACTACAACCAAAGAACCTGGAACAGAATCCATTCGGAATTGACTACCCATGCAACTAGTTCCTTTTATTGATAACGTAAATAGTGTGCATACGAAAGCACATAAAAATTTATGGGGTTACATTATAGAGACTCGCGCAGAGAATCTGTCTCAATAATAAGACTAGTCGCCCAATTGCACAATTTCCAAGTATTGTGGGAGTGGAATCAAAGAAATTTGCACCGTTATCTTGGCTTTCAGTAACTTACGGAACACTACCTCTTAATTGATGCGAATTTATTACGCGTTGCTCGTAATTTAAGTAGCGCATTGAATAATGACTGACGAGAGGCTTTATCGAAGCTTTCCTTGTGCTGACGAAACATAATTGATAATCCATATCTATATTAACTAAGTAAATTACAGAATAACCAACCGTAAAATAACTACAAGAGTTTTGTTACGAACAAGAAACAAGAAACAAGAAACAAGAAACAAGAAACAAGAAACAAGAAATGCTAAGTAACTCCATTTCAATTCCCAAATACAAAAAAAGCCACCCGAAGGTGGCTTTCAGTATCAAACCTATTTCGCTTACGCTTGTGGACGCATCGCTGGGAATAGGATCACGTCACGGATTGTGTGCGTGTTAGTAAACAGCATTGCTAGACGGTCGATACCGATACCTTGGCCTGCTGTTGGCGGTAGGCCGTGCTCAAGCGCTGTGATGTAGTCTGCATCGTAGTACATTGCTTCGTCATCACCTGCATCTTTCGCGTTAACTTGCGCTTTGAAACGCTCGTCTTGATCTTGTGCATCGTTAAGCTCAGAGAAGCCGTTTGCTACTTCACGGCCACCGATGAAGAACTCAAAACGGTCTGTAAAGAACGGGTTGTCATCGCTACGACGTGCTAGAGGAGAGATGTCCGCTGGGTAGCCCGTGATGAACGTTGGTTGAATTAACTGAGGCTCAGCCGTTTCACCAAAGATCTCTTCTAAAAGCTGACCACATGTCCAGAACGTTTCTACTTCTACGTGTACAGATTTCGCGATAGCTACCATCTTCTCACGGTCTTGTAGGTCTGCTTCTGTTAGCGCTTGAATTTCAGCGTGCTCAGGGTTGTAGTGCTTGATTGCATCAAACATGCTCATACGCGCGTACTTACCGCCGAACTCTACAGTCTCGTCACCGTAAGGCATAGACGTCGAACCAAGAACGTCCATCGCTGCTGTGCTTAGCATCTCTTCTGTTAGGTCCATTAGATCTTTGTAGTCAGAGTATGCTTGGTAGAATTCCATCATTGTGAATTCTGGGTTGTGGCGTGGAGAAAGACCTTCGTTACGGAAGTTACGGTTGATCTCGAATACACGGTCAAAACCACCCACTACTAGACGCTTCAGGTAAAGCTCAGGTGCAACACGTAGGTACATGTCGATGTCTAGCGCATTGTGGTGAGTGATGAATGGACGAGCAGTCGCACCACCAGGGATCACGTGCATCATTGGCGTTTCAACTTCTAGGTAGCCTTTTGAGCTCATGAAGTTACGGATTGAAGATACAAGCTTAGAGCGCACGATGAATGCGTTGCGAGAGTCTTCGTTTACGATTAGGTCAACGTAACGCTGACGGTAGCGCATCTCTTGGTCAGTCAGGCCGTGGAACTTCTCTGGAAGTGGACGAAGTGCTTTAGTTAGCAGCTCGTAAGACTCCATGTTCACGTAAAGGTCACCTTTACCTGACTTGTGAAGTGCACCTTTAACACCGATGATGTCACCGATATCTAGACCTTGGTATTTCTCTTTAAGCTCTTTTTGAACATCTTTTGCAGCGTATGCTTGGATACGGCCAGATGTTTCTTGAATAGCTAGGAATGGACCACGCTTAGCCATTACACGGCCAGCGATTGCAACAACGTGGTTTAACTCTTCTAGCTCTTCCTTAGTCTTTTCACCGAATTCCGCTTGAAGGTCGCCAGCTAGGTGCTCACGACGGAAGTCATTTGGGTGGCCGTTTGCTTTGCAGCTCTTACGGATATGATCCAGTTTAGCGCGGCGCTCAGCAATTAGCTTATTCTCTTCTTGTGCGTTTTCGTTTTGAACAGCATCAGTCATTTTCGATGTATCCTGTCTTTCTTTGTGAAAATTGTTTTTCGGTGAAAAGCTTACAGACCTGATTTCAGGCTAGCTTCGATAAATTTGTCTAGGTCGCCATCAAGAACCGCTTGAGTATTGCGGTTTTCAACGCCAGTACGTAGATCTTTGATGCGCGAGTCATCCAGTACGTAAGAGCGGATTTGGCTACCCCAACCGATGTCAGATTTAGCGTCTTCATTCGCTTGCTTCTCTGCGTTCTGCTTTTGAATCTCTAATTCAAACAGTTTTGCACGAAGCTGCTTCATCGCTTGGTCTTTGTTCTTATGCTGAGAACGGTCATTCTGACATTGCACCACTGTGTTGGTTGGAACGTGAGTAATACGAACCGCCGATTCCGTGGTGTTTACGTGCTGACCACCCGCGCCAGATGCTCGGTATACGTCAATACGTAGATCAGAAGGGTTAATGTCGATATCAATATTGTCATCAATCTCTGGGTAGATAAACGCAGAAGCAAATGAAGTATGACGACGACCGCTTGAGTCAAATGGAGACTTACGAACTAGGCGGTGTACACCCGTTTCTGTACGTAGCCAGCCATAAGCGTACTCACCTGAGATGCGAACCGTTGCCCCTTTAAGACCAGCAACTTCACCCTCAGACACTTCAATAACCTCGGTCTTAAAGCCTTTCGCTTCAGCCCAACGCAAGTACATGCGTAGCATCATTGAAGTCCAATCTTGCGCTTCTGTACCACCCGAACCTGATTGTAGGTCGATGTAGCAATCAGATGCGTCGTGATCACCCGCGAACATACGACGGAACTCTAGCTTTTCCAGCTTAGCTTCTAGCTCAGCCAGTTCAGGTTCAATCTCATCGAATGTTTCTTGATCTTCTTCTTCAACCGCAAGTTCTAAAAGACCATCTACGTCTTCAACACCTTGCTCTAATTGGTTGATTGTTTCTACAACCGCTTCTAGTGCTGAACGCTCTTTACCTAACGCTTGTGCACGTTCAGGCTCGTTCCACACGTCCGGTTGTTCTAATTCTGCGTTAACTTCTTCTAAACGCTCTTGCTTAGCGTCATAGTCAAAGATACCCCCTCAGGACATTTGTGCGCTCAGACACGTCCTTTAGGCGGTTTTTTATTGGATTGATTTCAAACATGTTTGCTCAACATTTATGAGTAGATTTTAACCGAAGAATTGTACTCAAAAGTGTGACGAAGATACAGATTTTTTTTGAAATTGAACTACAGAGTAACGAAACAAAAAATCCCCTGCCGAGCCTTGCCTGACAGGGGATTAATCTTTCAATCAAATTGATGCTTTATGCGGTTTCTTCCGTTAAAGCGGCTTCTTCAGATTTGCCAACAAAGAACATCGCAATCATCGCAACCACCGTTGGCATCAACCAACCCATACCAACATCAAACAGAGGCAACATACTCAGTGCTGATACGTCAACACCCGCAACTTTCGCCGCATCAATCAAGGCAAACAGTAGTGAAACCAAGATAACGACACGGTAAGCAACTTGTGGGTTTGGTAGCTTTTTGCGGATAAACGTCAGTGCTACTAGCGCAATCGCCACTGGGTATAGAGCAAATAGAACTGGCACAGACAGAGAAATCAGCTGTGATAGACCGACGTTTGCCACAGTTGCACAAGCAACACCAATGATAACAACCCACGCTTTGTAAGAGACTGGCGTAATAGAGCTGAAGTAATCAGAACATGCCGAGATAATACCGATTGCCGTCGTCAAACATGCAAGCAGCACAATTACAGACAATACAATTTGACCGTATGGACCAAACAGGGACTGAACGTATAGGCTAAGAATTGCACCACCGTTGTCAGCACCAGCAGAGACCGCAGCACTAGTCGCACCTAGGTAGAAAAGAGATACATAGACAAAGACCAATCCAGTTGCAGCGACAAATGCTGCACTAATCAGGTACTTCGCGGTCGCCTTTTGATCAGCCACACCTTTTTTACGCAATGCATCTACGATAAGGCCACCAAACATCAGCGAGGCAAAAGTATCCATGGTGTTGTAACCTTCTAGGAAACCTTTTTGTAGAGGATGCGTTAGGTATTCTCCTTGCGCAGCAATCATTTCACCTTGTGGATCAATAAATACCGCAGCTGCAAGCACAATCAATCCTAAGAAAAGAACTGGAGTCAGGATTTTACCAATGACATCGATCAACTTGCCTTGAGACCATGCAAAAAACATCGCGGCAACAAAGAATAGGATAGAGAAAACCGTCAAATGCATTTGCACCGCATCGACAAAGAATGGCTTAACTGCCATTTCGTAAGCGACAAGGCCTGTACGAGGCGCTGCAAATGCAGGACCAATGATGATGAAAATCAGTACAGCAATAGTCATTGCTACGCGCTTTGGCAAATCCTTGGTTAAGTGCTCCCAAGAACCACCAGCAACAGCAATCGCAACGATAGTAATAAGAGGTAGACCGACTGCCGTAAGTAAGAAGCCCGTCATTGCAGGGACTAAGTTTTCACCCGCTAATTGACCTGCGAGTGGTGGAAAGATTATGTTTCCTGCACCTAAAAAGAAAGCGAAAAGCATAAAGCCTACCGCAATAATATCTGTTAATTTTAAAGTCTGATTCACTGTCGACCCTTTACTTATTATTTATTCAATGTTGTGTATGCTGAGTAGTACAAAATTACTGTCTACTCTATAAAATTTAGGCGCGCATAATGACGAAATCCTAATTGAGTGGCAAGTAACAGACAAAAAACACCATATAAATTTACAATAAACGTTTAAATGCAGCATATATCACTATCTCAACAAAAATAACCAGCCCAATCAACTAATCATTCTTTGTTACATTAACAAAACAGATAGAACAAAAAACCAAACAGTAAGTTAACAACAGATCATTTAACTCAAAATTCACACGATCACCGATGAACATAAAATTTTATGAAAAAGACAAAAAGCTTTGAGTTTAAACAGTTTAAAATTGATGGTGGCTACTCAGGAATGCCTGTCAGCACAGACGGAGTTCTGCTCGGAGCTTGGAGTCATTTACCGAGTAGTGGTTACCTTCTAGATATCGGGACAGGAACAGGGTTACTCGCCTTAATGAGCGCCCAAAGAAGTCTGACAATTGACATTACCGCAGTTGATATCGATGAACATGCTCTGGCAGCCGCACAAAAGAACTTTTCCCAATCCGACTGGTCAGCGCGCCTTCATTTGATTTCTGGTGACGTACTTGAGCATCAATTTGAACGACACTTTGACGCGATCATTTGTAACCCACCCTATTTCAATAATGGCGAGCAATCTCACACCAGCTCTAGAGCAACGGCAAGACACACGGATACACTGAGTCATAGCGCCCTTCTCAATCGCTGCTGGGAATTATTAAGTGATCAAGGTAGCGCGACGTTTGTATTACCTAAAGTTGAGGGGGAACAGTTCATCGAACTCGCGAAAGATCAAGGTTGGTCACTTCAACGAATTTGTTATGTTAAGCCAACGGAAGGAAAAGAGGTCAATCGACTATTATTCCAGCTAGGGAAGCTTCCTGTACCCGAAGAGATTGGCTTACTCACTATTCATGACCAAGGTGGCTACAGTGCGGAGTTTATCGCGCTGACCAAAGACTTTTATCTGAAGATGTAGAAAATAAGGTGTGATCCTTATCACCGAACACTCTATAATACGACCCCTTAAAATTATTGCTCACACCAACACGCTTGTGGAGACATCATAGTGATCAGAAATTTCGCTGAATTAGAGCTAGACCCTAACCTACTCCTCGCCATTGAAGAAATGGGTTATGAACGCCCTACACAAATTCAGGCTGAAGCCATTCCGCAAGCATTAGATGGCCGTGACATCCTTGCTTCTGCACCGACAGGTACAGGTAAGACCGCTGCATTTGTATTGCCAGCACTTCAATACCTACAAGACTTCCCTCGTCGTAAGCCAGGGCCTGCTCGCGTGTTGATTCTAACGCCGACGCGAGAGCTCGCTATGCAAGTTGCTGAGCAAGCGCGCGCACTGGCTAAACACACCAAGCTCAATATCTTTACCATCACTGGTGGGGTTCAATACCAAGAGCACGCGGATATTCTAGGCAAAACACAAGATATCGTCGTAGCAACTCCTGGACGCTTGATGGAGTACATCAACGCTGAGCGTTTCGATTGCCGTGCGATTGAGTGGCTGATCCTAGATGAAGCTGACCGTATGTTGGATATGGGATTTGGCCCAACGGTTGACCGCTTATCTTCTGAGTGTCGCTGGCGTAAACAAACACACCTATACTCGGCAACGCTTGAGGGTAAAGGTGTTGAAGGCTTCACTGCGGATCTACTTAAAGATCCTGCTGAAATTGATGCTGAGCCTTCACGTCGTGAACGCAAGAAGATCGCTCAGTGGTATCACCGTGCTGACGACGCCAAACACAAACTAGAGCTTTTAAAGAAGATCATTACTGATCAAGCAGAACGTTCTATCGTGTTCTTAAAAACTCGTGAGCGTCTTGCTGAGCTTCGCACTGAATTAGAGAAAGCGCAGATTCCATGTGCTTGGATTCAGGGTGAAATGCCTCAAGATCGTCGTAACAACGCGATCGCCCGCTTTAAAGATGGCACAGTTAATGTCCTTCTTGCGACTGACGTTGCTGCTCGTGGTATCGACTTGCCAGACGTTAGCCACGTAATTAACTACGACATGCCACGTAGTGCTGATGTTTATCTACACCGCATCGGTCGTACTGCTCGTGCAGGTAAGAAAGGCAATGCGATCTCAATCGTAGAAGCGCACGATCAACCAATGCTCGATCGCGTTGCTCGCTATGTTAAAGAAGACATCAAAGAGCGCTTCATCAAAGAGATGCGTCCTAAACACAAAAAACCTGTGTTCAAGAAGAAAAAGAAAGACGACAAGAAAAAGGTAGCGGCAAAAGGTAAAAAGAAAGGCGCGAAGAAGAAAAAGTAATCTCTTGATTCGACAAAACTCAAAGGGTTGATGTGAAAGCATCAACCCTTTCTTTTTGCAAAAAAAAATACCGCCTTAATCTTAATAAAGGCGGTATTTTCTCAGCAGTTCTTAAAAGCATTTGTTGTGAGAGCAAGGCGACAAGTAAACTCAGCTTAAACCCACAAGATACTCAAAATAGTTGGAGCTATGGCAAGGCAACGAACGAATCTGACCCCAGGAACATAGTACGCTATGTGACTGGGGCAGATGAGTGAAGTTAACGCTGCCAGAGCTTCAAATATGAAGAGTATTAGTGTTCGCGAGTCGCGCGGAACTCAACCTCTGGAAAACGCTCTTTCGCTAGATTCAAGTTAACCATCGTTGGCGCAATGTACGATAGGTTATCACCGCCATCTAGTGCTAGGTTCGCTTGGTTCTTGCGTTGGAACTCATCTAGCTTCTTCGCGTCACCACACTCAACCCAACGTGCTGTTGCTACGTTAACACCTTCATAGATTGCTTCTACGTTGTATTCCGCTTTTAGACGAGCGACAACCACATCAAACTGAAGCACACCAACAGCACCTACGATTAGGTCGTTGTTTTGTAGAGGGCGGAATACCTGTACCGCACCTTCTTCAGAAAGCTGAACCAGACCTTTTAGCAGCTGCTTCTGCTTCAGTGGATCTTTTAGACGAATACGACGGAACAGTTCTGGTGCAAAGTTTGGAATACCAGAGAACTTAAGCGCTTCACCTTGAGTGAAGGTATCACCAATCTGGATGGTACCGTGGTTATGAAGACCGATGATGTCACCTGCGTATGCGTTCTCTGCACGAGAACGGTCGCCCGCCATAAAGGTAACTGCATCTGAGATGCTGACTTTCTTACCGGTACGAACGTGGTTCATCTTCATGCCTTGCTTATACGTACCAGAAACGATACGCATGAAAGCAATACGGTCACGGTGTTTCGGGTCCATGTTTGCTTGGATCTTGAAGACAAAGCCAGAAAACTCTTCTTCTGTAGCTTCAACATCACGCTCTACTGCTTGACGGTTCTTAGGCTCTGGCGCCCACTTTGTTAAGCCATCTAGCATGTGGTCAACACCGAAGTTACCCAATGCAGTACCGAAGTAAACTGGCGTTAGCTCACCCGCAAGGAACAACTCAAGGTCAAACTCTGGGCATGCACCCATCACTAGTTCAAGCTCATCACGAACGCTTTCTGCTAAGTCCGCACCGACTTGCTCATCAAGCTCTGGGTTGTCTAACCCTTTAATGATGCGAACTTCTTGAATCTCATGACCGTGGCCTGATTCATACAAAATCGTTTCGTCACGGTGGATATGGTAAACACCTTTAAACTCTTTACCACAACCGATCGGCCAAGAGATTGGCGCACATGCCATACCCAGTTCGCTTTCTACTTCATCTAATACTTCCATTGGATCGCGTACGTCACGGTCCAATTTGTTCATGAAGGTTACAATTGGCGTATCACGTAAACGAGTTACTTCCATTAGCTTACGAGTACGGTCCTCGACACCTTTCGCAGCGTCGATAACCATTAGACATGAGTCAACAGCCGTCAATGTACGGTAAGTATCTTCTGAGAAGTCTTCGTGTCCTGGGGTATCGAGTAGGTTTACAAGACAGTCATTGTATGGGAACTGCATAACAGAAGTCGTTACAGAGATACCACGCTCTTTCTCCATCTCCATCCAGTCAGATTTAGCGTGTGTTGCATTACCACGGCCTTTAACCGTACCTGCTTTTTGGATTGCGTTTCCGAATAACAGGACTTTTTCTGTAATGGTGGTTTTACCCGCATCTGGGTGCGAGATAATCGCGAAAGTTCTACGTTTAGACACTTCGCTTAGAAAAGGAGTATTTGACATGAAAGGATTCTTCTTCTGTCTATGAGCCATAAAACACGGCTCTAGCGGTTCGATTCAATTTTGCGCGGTATTTTCGCTTATATTGGTCGAGGGGGCAACTTCCGCAACGAAATTGGCGCAAAAAGAGTTTCTAACTAGCAACAAATTAAATTATCAATAAATATGGACTATAACTAAAGGAGTAGAGGGAACTAATCATAACTATGCCTGAAAGCAAAAAAATAAACTCATTAGCGTTTAGACAAGCTAAGACTGTCTTCCTAGTCTCTGTCATCTTAGGGGTATGTTTTAGTTTTTATCATATCTTGGTGGATGTTCATCAGGAACAGAAGCGCATTGAAGAACATTACCAGTTTAAGTTGTTACAAAACTACTCCAATGCAAGCCAAGCCGCTTATCACCTCAACCAATTGCTTGCAGAACAAGTTGCTTCTAGCTTGATGATGGATAATGCCATCTACAAAGTGCAAATCGTTGATGACTTCGGCGACACCCTAACAGAAAGAGAGCGCAACATTTCATTGCAAGGGGATTTTACTGAAGCCTTATCTGGGTATCTCACTCCAACCAACCCGATTTATACTTCCGATCTTCACCAACCAAACTCACACGTTGTGGTGGGGACACTAAGCTTTTCGGTCAACGGCTCCTATATTGCGAAAGACTTTATCGCCAAGACCACCCAGATCCTTCTATTCGATCTGTTTAGAAACATCCTACTGACCACGATCTTATTACTGTTTTTTTATCAGAAGTTATCCAAGCCCCTTGTCACACTCATAGACTGGGTTCGTTCGCTACAAAACAACGAGCGAGATGTCCCACCACCAACGCAATATCGAGACGATGAACTTGGCCATTTAGCTAAGACTTTTCACACCTTATGGAAAGACAGAGAAGCCGCCGAAGTACAGCTCAATCAACTCGCCTATTATGACTCTTTAACTGGACTTGCTAATCGAAGTTTGTTGCTTCAGATGTTAGAAGACGCCATCGAGCATGCGAACAAAAGTAAGCAAGCGGGCGCCTTGTTCTACCTCGATCTCGACCGTTTTAAAACCATCAACGATTCCCTAGGACATACCATTGGGGACAACTTACTTAAAGCGATTTCAAAACGCATCGAAGCATGGTTGATCAAAGACTTTACTGCCGCGCGTATCGGTGGCGATGAGTTTGCAATCCTTTTACCTAACACAAGTTCTGAGCAAGCACATGATTTGGCTCAGCAATTACTTGCCCTGATCTCTAACCCTTACTCTATCGACGATCACCAACTTTACTGCTCTGTGAGCGTTGGGATTGCAGTCTTCCCTTCTGTCGGCAGCACTAACATTGATGTACTTCGTCAGGCTGACACTGCTCTCTATCGAGCAAAAGTCGCAGGGCGCAACAAATACATGTTCTATGAGCCAGAAATGCAGGCGCAAGTAGAGTCGTTTTTAGAGATAGAGAAAGGCCTGCATGAAGCAATCAACAAAGGGCAACTTGAGCTCTACTATCAACCACAGGTCGATGGCAAACACAACATTATTGGCGTTGAGGCTTTGATTCGTTGGAACCATCCAGAAAAGGGATTGTTACCGCCGGGCGTCTTTATGCCGATTGCTGAAGAGACAGGACAGATCCTTCAGATTGGTAATTGGATCATTGAGCAAGCTTGCTATCAATACGCTAGTTGGAAGAAGAACAATCAATTGCCACCCACCTTTCGTCGCTTAGCTATCAATATCAGCCCACTCCAATTTTCGCAAAGCTCGTTTGTCGAACATATTGTCGACTCAATGGCTCAAGCAGGTATTGATGGTGAACATATTGAACTGGAGATTACAGAGAACCTTCTTCTAGAGAATGTAGAAGGGGCAGTGCAAAAGATGAAGGAGCTCAAAGAACACAACTTAAAAACATCGATAGATGATTTTGGTACAGGTTACTCATCACTGCGCTACCTCAAGCACCTTTCAGTCGATGTTTTAAAGATCGATCGCTCGTTCGTCACTCAGCTTCATCTTGATGAAAGTGACCAAGCGATTGTCGACACCATCATAATGACCGCAAGACGATTAAACTTAGAGGTGATTGCCGA
Organism: Vibrio sp. RE86; assembly: GCF_013114545.1. Taxonomy (GTDB): domain Bacteria; phylum Pseudomonadota; class Gammaproteobacteria; order Enterobacterales; family Vibrionaceae; genus Vibrio. The sequence continues at coordinate 68,553 of NZ_VTXI01000018.1, forward strand.
AGGTGTCGAGGACGCTAATGAGCTTCAAGCATTGAAACATCTCAAGTGCGATCAGTTCCAAGGTTACCTATTTGATAAACCGCTACCCGCTTCAGAGCTAGTCCAACGATTCGAGCAAAACTACTACCCTATCGAAGAGCTAACCATCATTAAGGCTGTACAAAAGTAAAACAAGGTGAGATTGGATTAAAAGAAGATGTAACTCATAATGATTGCATCTTCTTTGCCTGTTTCAGTAGGATAATAATTCACTCTTCTATCCACTTCATTGAAACCAACAGCTTCATATAATGATGCAGCACGGACGTTACTCTCTCGAACTTCAAGCCATGCACTTTCTGCACGAGCCTGCTCACAGACCTCAAGAAACGCCTCGATTAGTCGCGTTCCATAGCCCTTTCCTTGCATATTTGGGGAAACCGCAATGTTTAGTAAAGTGACTTCTCCAACAATATTTTGTGCGTAGAAATAGCCGACAACCTGCTCACCATCGAGTAAGACATGATGGCATGCACCTCGACTGTTTACATCGCGGATCATGGTCTCTGACCAAGGGTGACTATGAGCCAGAGTTTCAATGGAATAGACCGAGTCTAGATGAGACTCAGCCAAAGATTCTATACGTAGAGACATACTATTTTAACGCTTGAATTTGCTGCCAAAGGGCTCGCTTTTCGGCTTGATTACCATCGATATTCGCTAAACTTGCTGAGTGTAATACCTTATCACTCAAACCTTCTTGAATCGCACAATCGGCAAACCACACCCAATCTAGGCTGTGATTGTTTAACTGAGGAAGTTGTTCAGGTTCAAGATGACGAGCATCATTTAGCGTCAGATTGACCGTCTTAAGAATATTTTCAAACAGCTTAGCGGTTGCTCCGCTAGGTAACTGAGGCGAAACCAAAAGCAACTTACATTCAGTAGGTAAGGTAATCCCTTCAAAACTGTAACCGTGCAAACGGTCAGGATGGGATAGTTGGTAGGCCTGAATCCCCATTTCATCTAGGTAAGTCAATTCTTGGTTCGACATAGTTGGTAGTTCGCGAAAATAAAAAGCGGTGTCATGCTAACACAAGCAGACACCGCTATAACATCATTAAACGATCTGGATAACTTAGAAGCTCGCCTTAACAGCGTCAGCAATCTTAAGCGCTGAAGATTGAACAAGCTCGGCGTCTTCGCCTTCCACCATCACGCGGATTAACGGCTCAGTACCAGACTTACGCAGAAGTACTCGACCTTTTTCACCAAGCTCCGCTTCAACTTCTTGTGTCGCCACTTTAACCGCTTCAGACTCAAGTGGATTTGAGTCACCTTCAAAACGTACGTTTTCAAGTACTTGTGGGTAAAGTGTCATACCTTGTGATAGGTCGTGCAGAGACATATCACTGCCTACAACAGATGCAAGCACTTGCAGCGCTGCAACAATCGCATCACCTGTAGTCACTTTATCTAGCAAAATGACGTGGCCTGAGTTTTCAGCGCCGATCTTCCAACCTTTAGCGAGCAACTGCTCCATCACATAGCGGTCACCAACAGCGGCACGAACAAATGGAATGCCTAGTTGTTTTAAGCCATTTTCCATACCAAGGTTAGTCATTAGCGTACCAACAACACCACCTTTTAATTCACCACGACGCAACGCATCACGTGCGATGATGTAAGCAATTTGGTCACCATCAATCTTGTTGCCAAGGTGATCAACCATAATAATTCGGTCGCCATCACCATCAAATGCAAGACCAAGCTCAGCGCCTTCTTCAACAACACGCTTTTGCAGCGCACGGACGTCCGTTGCGCCAACTTCGTGGTTGATGTTGGTTCCGTTTGGTTCAACGCCCATCGCAATCACATCTGCACCTAGTTCGCCAAAGACCGCTGGTGCAATATGGTAAGTTGCGCCGTGAGCACAATCGACAACAATCTTTTTACCCGCAAGGCTTAGCTCAGATGGGAACGTGCTCTTACAAAACTCAATGTAACGACCTGCTGCATCATTTAGGCGACTTGCCTTACCAAGTTGCGCAGATTCGACACACTCAATCTCTTTGTCTAGCTCGGCTTCAATCGCAAGTTCGATATCATCAGGCAGTTTTGTCCCCTCTGACGAGAAGAACTTGATACCGTTGTCGTAGTATGGATTATGAGACGCAGAAATCACGATACCCGCTTCAGCACGGAAGGTCTGAGTAAGGTAAGCAACCGCAGGCGTTGGCATTGGGCCAGTAAACGTTGCTTTTAGACCCGCAGCAGCAAGACCAGCTTCTAGCGCTGATTCAAGCATGTAACCTGAAATACGCGTATCTTTACCGATGATTACTTTCTTGGTGCCTTGCTTCGCAAGAACGCGACCAGCCGCCCAACCTAGCTTTAGTACAAAATCAGGTGTGATTGGGTATTTACCTACCTTGCCACGTACACCATCGGTACCAAAATAACGTCTTTTATTAGACATAATGAATCCTTTATCTTTTTTCTTTCTCACTGGTTCGCTTTGACCATTGAGACAATTTTCATAGCATCAAGCGTCTGTTCAAAGTCATGAACACGAATAATCTGAGCACCTTTCATCGCTGCAATAGTGGCGCAGCTGACACTCGCTGCAACACACTCAGCCGGGGCTTTATCTAGAAGTTTAAACAACATCGACTTACGAGACATACCCGCAAGGATTGGCAAACCAAACTCATGGAACGCGTCTAAATGAGCAAGCATATGATAGTTATGTTCTAATGTTTTGCCAAAGCCAAAACCGGGATCTAGAATCAATTGCTCACGTTTGATACCTACTTTTTCACAAGCATCAATACGCTCTTGTAAGAACTCACCCACCTCTTTAACAAGATCTTCATAATGCGGATTGGATTGCATTGTACGAGGCTGTCCCTGCATATGCATCAGACAGATAGGTAAACCAGACTCTGCCGCGACCTCCAAAGCACCAGGCTCCTGCAACGCACGAACATCATTAATAAGATCAGCTCCTGCCTCTGCGGCTTGGCGCATGACTTCAGCTTTACTGGTATCAATCGAGATCCATACATCGTATTTAGCTCGGATGGCTTTAATAACGGGAATAACCCTTTGTAGCTCTTCTTCAAGCGCCACATCAGGCGCACCAGGACGAGTCGATTCACCACCAATATCAATGATAGTGACACCCGACTCAATCATCCGAGCTACCTGCTCCATGGCGCTGTCGAGCGTATTATATTTACCGCCATCAGAGAAGGAATCAGGGGTAACATTGAGGATCCCCATTACATGAGGCTTAGATAGGTCGAGTGTTTTATTGTTAGCTTTTAAGATCATAATAAATGCAAAAACCCCGAGTTTCCCCGGGGTTTAGTATTAAACAGTCAATTACTCAGCGTCTTTTTTCTCTGGCGCTTCAGTTTGAGTTTCTTCAGAAGAAGCTTTCTCTTCTACTGGTTGCTCTGCTGGCTTCTCTTCTTCATCCTTGCTTTCCGCTTTCGCTTCTGGCTTAGCTTCAGATTTATTAGAAGGGTTGTCACCCCAACCAGCTGGTTCACGGATATCTGACTTACGATCCATTAGGTCATCAATCTGACCTGCATCTATCGTTTCGTACTTCATCAACGCATCTTTCATTGCGTGCATGATATCCATGTTGTCTTCAAGAATCTGCTTAGCACGGTCGTAGTTACGATCGATAAGCGTACGAATCTCTTGGTCGATAAGCTTAGTCGTGTCATCAGAAACGTGCTTAGCTTGGCTCATGCCGCGACCTAGGAACACTTCGCCTTCTTCTTCTGCGTAAAGAAGAGGACCCAGCTTCTCAGAGAAACCCCACTGCGTTACCATCTTACGAGCAATATCAGTTGCACGTTCGATATCGTTTGACGCACCCGTAGACACTTTTTCTTTACCGTAGATAAGTTCTTCAGCAAGACGGCCGCCATACAAGCTAGAGATCATTGACTCTAGGTGCTGACGAGACATGCTCACGCGATCTTGCTCTGGCAAGTACATAGTTACACCAAGTGCACGGCCACGTGGAATGATCGACACCTTGTATACTGGATCGTGTTCAGGTACTAGGCGACCAACGATTGCGTGACCCGCTTCGTGGTAAGCCGTCGACTCTTTTGTCTCTTCCGACATAACCATTGAGCGTCGCTCTGCACCCATCATGATCTTGTCTTTCGCCAGTTCAAACTCAACCATAGAAACGTTACGCTTGTTACCGCGAGCAGCAAATAGCGCCGCCTCGTTTACTAAGTTAGCTAGGTCTGCACCAGAGAAGCCAGGAGTACCACGAGCAATCAGAGAAGGCTCTACATCGCCAGCTAGAGGTACTTTACGCATATGAACTTTAAGAATCTGTTCACGACCACGCACATCTGGTAGGCCAACCACAACCTGACGGTCAAAACGACCAGGACGAAGTAGTGCAGGGTCAAGTACGTCTGGGCGGTTAGTCGCAGCGATAACGATAATACCTTCGTTACCTTCAAAACCATCCATCTCAACCAGCATTTGGTTCAGTGTTTGCTCACGTTCGTCGTGGCCACCACCAACACCAGCGCCACGTTGGCGACCTACAGCATCGATTTCATCGATAAAGATGATACATGGTGCCGCTTTCTTCGCTTGCTCGAACATGTCACGTACACGAGATGCACCGACACCAACAAACATTTCTACGAAGTCAGAACCTGAGATTGTAAAGAACGGTACTTTCGCTTCACCAGCAATAGCCTTAGCAAGTAAGGTTTTACCGGTACCAGGAGGACCAACCATTAGAACACCTGTTGGAATCTTACCGCCAAGTTTCTGGAATCGGCTTGGATCACGTAGGTAATCTACTAGTTCTTTAACATCTTCTTTTGCTTCGTCACAACCAGCAACGTCAGCAAAAGTTGTCTTAATTTGCTCTTCGCTCATCATTCGAGCTTTGCTCTTACCGAAAGACATAGCGCCTTTACCGCCACCGCCTTGCATTTGACGCATGAAGAAAATCCATACACCAATCAGTAAGATCATTGGGAACCAAGAGATGAAGATAGTACCAAGTAGGCTTTGCTCCTCAGGAGGTGTGCCCTGTACTTTTACATTTTGATTAATTAGGTCATCAAGTAGCTTCTGGTCGTAGACCGGCATGTAAGTAACATAACGCGAGCCGCCGCCACGACGAGTGAAAGTAATCTCACCGTCTTTAAAAGTTGCTTCCTGAATCTGGCCTTGGCCAACTTCCTGTACAAACGTGGTGTAATCCACCGCTCTGCCATTGCTCTCTCCAGGGCCAAAGCTCTGGAATACCGACATAAGTACGACGGCGATTACAAGCCACAGAATTAAATTTTTTGCCATGTCACTCAAGGTGCAAGCCTCTCGATAACTAATTGTAATTAAAGGTAGGGTACTACAGTTTATAGCCTGTAGCTATAGTGTTAACTTGCCCGTAAAAGGCTAAAATAGTTAACCTTTGTAACCGGTGGCTACAACGAAGACTTCTCTCGAGCGCGCTCGGGATGAGTCTGGTTTTCTGATTTTCACAGCTTTGAAAGTGTCACGTACTTCTTTCACGAATTGATCGAAGCCTTCGCCCTGGAAAACCTTTACAACAAAGCTACCATTAGGTGCTAGAACTTGTCGACACATATCTAAAGCCAATTCAACTAAATACATAGCTCTTGGCTGGTCTACAGAGTTGTTGCCCGCAATGTTAGGTGCCATATCAGACATTACTACGTCCACCATCGACGGTTGGATTCTTTCAAGTAATGCATCAAGAACGGCCTCATCACGGAAATCACCTTGAAGGAAGCTCACGCCAGCGATAGGGTCCATCGGTAACAGGTCACATGCAATGATTTGCCCATCGTCACCTAATATCTTAGCAGCATATTGAGACCAACCACCTGGAGCTGCACCCAAATCGACAACAGTCATACCAGGTTTTAGTAGTTTATCCTTAGTTTGGATCTCTTCTATTTTGAAGTAAGCACGTGAACGGTAGCCTTTTTTACGAGCTTCATTGGCGTACTTATCATCAAAATGTTCTTTTAACCAGCGACCTGAACTGGCTGAGTGTTTCTGTTTACTCATTGGTGTCCTAATAGATAGAGGGAACAACTAACCCAATAAATTATAGTCTTCAGGGATAGATGGCGTTAAAATGGTATTTTTCAACCCTAATAGTAAAGAAAATTGGCCGCGTAATGAACCTAAGCACCAAACAAAAGCAGCATCTAAAAGGCCTAGCGCACAGTCTAAAACCTGTTGTGCTTATGGGCGCTAACGGACTAACTGAAGCTGTTCTAGCGGAAATCGAAATTGCTCTTAACCACCACGAGCTGATCAAAGTGAAAGTTGCGTCTGAAGACCGCGACACAAAAAACCTGATCATTGAAGCTATTGTTCGTGAAACTAAGGCAGAAAAAGTACAAGTTATCGGTAAAACACTCGTACTATTCCGCCAAAGCGAAGAGCGTAAAATCGAGCTACCACGTAAGTAATTCTACTTCGTTGAGCAATAAAAAAGGTCGCAGCTGCGACCTTTTTTGATATCTGGGACTTGTATCGGTTTAGATATATTCTACGCTGTCGATTTCAAAGTCGCGATCGCCACCCGGAGTAGAGATAACAACCTCATCTCCTTCCATCTTACCGATAAGGCCACGAGCGATTGGTGAACTTACCGAGATGCGACCTGCTTTAATATCCGCTTCGTCATCACCAACGATTTGGTAAGTCTTCTCTTCTTCTGTATCAACATCGATTAGAGTCACAGTCGAACCAAAGATAACCTTACCTGAGTTATCCATTTTAGTAACATCAATTACTTGAGCCACTGAAAGCTTATATTCAATATCACGGATTTGAGCTTCACAAATGCCCTGCTCTTCACGCGCTGCATGATACTCAGCGTTCTCTTTCAGGTCACCTAGTTCTCGAGCTTCAGCAATTGCTTCTGAGATCTGTGGACGAAGCTTTAATAGGCGTTCTAGTTCTACACGTAGCTGTTGTTCGCCACGTAGAGTCATTGGGACTTTTTCCATTTTGTACCTCTTTGCCAAAGCAATCTTTGGCCAAAACAAAACTACCCAATCCGCTGGATTAGGTAGTGAGTTAACTAACGATTTCTTCTAGTGTAAACAAACTTGGCAACTAAATCACCTTAAATCCATCCCCCTCAAAAAAGCGTGATCACTGTCTACAAAGCCATTAGATAAACCAATCTAAAAAACGTAACAAACAAAGCGTTATGAATAAAAAAAGATAAAAAAAAAATTAATCACAGCACTACCAAAAATGACTTATGTCACTTTAAAAACAACAACTTGATATTTATTCACACGAAATAAAACACTGTTCATTTGTTGGTTTTATATCGTTTTACTACCTCGTAATGGAACTTTAGCGGTACAACATTGCTCACCGATTACTCGGCCGTAATTAAGATTCATTCATATTTTTGACATAAGTCTTACATATGAACATTGATTCACCGAAGTAATAATAAGAGGATGACTCATTCGTGGATCATTACTCGCAAAAACAACTATTTATGGACAGTAAATTAGGACTAACAAGATGAACAAAACTCTGATTGCTCTAGCAGTTTCAGCTGCAGCAGTGGCGACAGGCGCAGTAGCGGCTGACGGTAAACAAGCAGGCGGTATCGAAGGTACTTCTGTATACAGCTCAAACGGTAACTCTCTAGAGATCGGTGGTCGTGCGGAAGCTCGTCTATCTCTTAAAGACGGCAAAGCTGAAGACAAAACTCGTGTACGTCTAAACTTCCTAGGTAAGACTCAAATCACTGACGGTCTGTACGGTGTTGGCTTCTACGAAGGTGAATTCGTAACTAACCCTGCAACAGTTACAGACACTAACGGCAACAAAGTTACATTTGACTCACTAGACAACCGTTACGCTTACGCGGGTATCGGCGGTGACTTCGGTGAAGTAACTTACGGTAAAAACGACGGTGCGCTAGGCGTTATCACTGACTTTACTGATATCATGTCTTACCACGGTAACTCAGCGGCATACAAAATTGCTGTTGCAGACCGCACAGACAACATGGTTTCATACAAAGGCCAATTTGCTGACCTAGGCGTTAAAGCTAGCTACCGCTTTGCTGACCGCATCGAAACTACAGATGCACAAGGCAACGACATCTACTCTGACAACAAAACAGACGGCTACTCTCTATCTGCAATCTACGCAATCGGCGAAACTGGCGTTAAGCTAGGTGCTGGTTACGCAGATTCTGATACAGGTGCAAACGCATCTGAAAGCCAGTACATGCTAGCGGCTTCTTACGCTATCAGCGATTTCTACTTCGCAGGTACTTTCGTTGACGGTGAAGAGAAAGATCTAGGTACTAAGACTGACCTAACTGGTTACGAATTCGCAGCAGCATACAAGCTAGAGAAAACTGCATTCACAATGACTTACAACTACTTAGAGTCAAAAGAAGCAGGCGTTAAAGAAGACGCAGCTGACAACCTAGCATTCGATGCAACTTACTACTTCAAGCCTAACTTCCGCACTTACATCTCGTACAACTTCAACCTGCTAGATGACAGCAAGTCATACATCTCTAAAACAGATGCTGAAGACGAGCTAGCACTAGGTCTACGTTACGACTTCTAATTTGTGGCTTAATGTCATGAATCTAAGACGCCCGCTCTCTAGCGGGCGTTTTTTTTACTCGCTATACTGACATCTCCTTGTTCTTAAATGGCAAATCATGATGCGCTCACTCTCCTCTACTCTTTTTATTTTTGTCGCTCTTATTTGCTCTAAGGCGTCTTTCGCCTATGCACCTCTCAATGAATTGCCACAAGGAAGCCGCGCGGCATTAAAGATTCAAGCGTTGGCGCAAAACACCAACTTTGCTGAAACTGACAACCAAACCCAGCTCTTTCCACCAGCAAGTACCTTGAAGTTAGTCACCGCGCTTGCCGCAAAACTGGAACTAGGCGATGACTTTCGCTACCAAACCTCCATTGAGTCTGTCAAAGACGATGTCGTTATTCGTTTTAGTGGTGACCCAACATTAACAACGCCAAATCTAAAACAGCTTCTGACGACAATAAAACAAAGCGGAATCAGTAAGATTACAGGCGACCTTTGGCTTGATAACAGTGCGTTTACGGGTTACGACCGCGCAGTAGGGTGGCCATGGGATATTCTTGGTGTTTGTTACAGCGCGCCAGCCAGTGCCATTTCGTTGGATGACAATTGCGTTCAAGCGTCAATCTATACCGAAACTAACGGTAAAACTCGCGTCTATGTCCCTGAACATCAACCAATTTATGTCACTACTCTGGCCAAATCCGTATCTAAGATCGAGCAAGAGAGCACTCAGTGCGATTTAGAGCTTCTTTCCTCACCTGATAACCACTACCAGCTTCAAGGCTGCTTGCAGAGCCGTAGCAAGCCTCTACCGCTCAAGTTCGCTGTTCAAGACTCCGCGCTTTACACTCAGCGTGTGCTAAATACATTGCTCAGACAGCAAAACATCAAGTTAGCTGGGCAAATCAAAATTGGGAAATACAACAAACAAGGTAAAACTTTAGCCAGTCACCAATCCGCGCCACTGCCTGATTTACTTGAGGTTATGCTCAAAAAATCGGATAACCTCATCGCAGACAATTTAACAAAAACCATTGGGGCTCAGTTCTATCATCAGCCTGGCAGCTTTGGTAACGGTACGAAAGCAATTAAACAGATACTGTTTGCCAAAACAGGAATCGACCTCGAACATACCCCCCTTGCCGACGGTTCAGGCCTTTCTCGTAATAACCGTTTTACGAGCCAAAACATGGCTGCCGTACTGCGTTACATTTGGCAAAATGAGCAACAATTAGGCTTAATCGCCTTGATGCCAACCTCTGGCACAGATGGGACGCTGAAGTATCGACGCAGTATGCGCAAAGCGCCAATAAAGGGAGAATTAATTGCCAAGAGCGGATCTCTTTACGGCAGCTCAAATATGGCGGGCTTTGGATTAGGAGCAAACGGCCAACCAAGCACGCTGTTTGTTCAATTTGTCGCCGACTACCACCCACCTAAAATTAAGGGCGACGATAAACCTACCGTCGCCCCAATCACTCGGTTTGAAACCTTGTTTTACAAAGATGTCGTCAAATTCAGTCAGGCGATACCTAAGAAGTAGTTCACAACTGTAAAGTAGATCCACATACCAGAGATATCGACGATCGAGGCCAATACAGGGCTCACTAGCACTGCTGGATCAAGCTTGAAAGCTCTCGCCAAAATAGGCAGTAAACCACCCAACGTGGTCGACATCGTGACCTGAATAAATAAGGCGACTGCAATTGCAAGTGCGATGGTATTCAGGTCAAAGCCTCCTGCAGCGCTACTGTCACTGAATAGTAAGATACGCCCCACGATCACCAGAGAAATCGCAAGAGCGAGACAAAGCGCAACACGACTCTCTTTCCAAAACACCGCTAACCACTGGCGCTTTTTCAGCTCACCTGTCGCTAACGCCCTTATCACCAGTGTCGCCGCTTGTGTCCCTGTGTTACCTCCAGCTGCAGCGATAACAGGCATATAGATCGCCAGCAGAACAAGCTGACTCAAGGTATCTTCATACTGAGCGATAATCAGTCCAGACACTATCCCAAGTAGAGCGAGTGCAATAATCCAACCGATGCGTTGTTTAACATGCTCTAAAACAGACGTATCAAGATAACTGCTCGGCGTTTCTACCTCAGAATGGATAAAACCAAGCTGATGCGCAAAATGGCGAGCACGTTTGTCATATCCATCATTCTCTAATAACGAAATAAGCTGTTGCACATAACCGACGGAGCAATGGTGCAAAATAGCCACTGCCTCTTCAACGGGCATAACCGTTAAGAGGTGTACTTGTTGTTGCTGGTCATAACGCAAAAACGCATTGCGCGCGGCACCAATCTCTTCTTGTGAAAAGTGTGGTGCATTTTCAATAAAAGTATTGTTCATTACCGTCATGGCGAATCTCCCGATTGGCAATAGGTAACGACCATCAAATACCGCATAGGCAAAATGTAACTGAGCAGAATCACATCCGCGCGATCTGCCTAAAGGGGCACTATAGCGAGCAGTATTTAGGTTCTAGTTTTCATGGAGAAAAATGAGAGGAATCGAAGAAAAGAAGATTGCTCTACCACAAAGGCAGAGACATGAAGTGACAATACCGTTGTGGACTATTTTTCTCCCTTGATACTAGGAGGATGGTCGATATTGTTCATAAAAGTCTCCGAAAAAACTGTCGTACTGACAGCGCGGGGATAATAACAAAATTGGCGAGAAAAAACCGTCAATTTAAGGTCAAGATCTGCGATATTTGACCCAGTTATGGTTTCTTATACCAATCTGGATAAATAGGTGATCAGATAATTGCGCAGAAAAAATCGTTTAGAGCAAGGCATAGATTGCAGCTAGCTAGTTGACCTACCTACAAAATCTATAACGAAGCTATGAACGATTTTAGCCAGCAAGAATGACCAAATATTTATTTAGGTTGGTATTAAATATAAAAAAAGCGCCTAAAAAGGCGCTTCTAATCACAGAATATTTTATTCTTTTCGTATCAATTATTTGATAGTGATACGTGCAAATTTACGCTTACCAACTTGGAATACGTAAGTACCCGCTTCTGGTGCGAATTTAGAATCAGCGACTTTCTCACCATCAATTTTAGCTGCGCCTTGTTTAACCATGCGCATTGCCTCTGACGTTGAAGCACAAAGGCCTGCTTCTTTAAGAATATTGCTTACTGGTAGATCTGCATCAAAATCAAATTCTGGCATTTCGTCAGGGATTTGGTTCTTAGCAAAACGGTTAACGAACTCTTGTTCCGCTGCATCTGCATCCGCTTCGCTGTGGAAACGCGCAATGATCTCTTTCGCTAACGCCACTTTCACGTCGCGAGGGTTCTTGCCTGCTTCAACGCCAGCTTTCAGCTCTGCGATCTCTTCAAGAGGACGGAAAGATAGCAGTTCATAGTAGCTCCACATCAACTCATCAGAGATAGACATGATCTTACCAAACATTTCACTTGGCGCTTCGCTTACACCGATGTAGTTGTGCGCAGACTTAGACATCTTCTTCTCGCCATCAAGGCCAACTAGAAGAGGCATAGTTAGAACAACCTGTGGCTTCTGACCATGTGCCTTTTGCAATTCACGACCCATTAGTAGGTTGAACTTCTGGTCTGTACCGCCAAGCTCTACGTCCGTTTCCATTGCTACTGAGTCATAACCTTGTAGGAGTGGATACATAAACTCATGGATAGCAATTGGCTGGCCGCCAGTGTAACGCTTTTTAAAGTCATCACGCTCTAGCATACGAGCAACAGTCTGGTTCGCAGCTAGGCGGATCATACCTTCAGCGCCTAGTTCAGATAGCCACTCAGAGTTAAATTGGATCTTAGTCTTTGCTGGATCAAGAATCTTAAACACCTGCTCTTTATACGTTTCTGCATTACGCAGTACGTCTTCACGAGTCAAAGGTGGACGAGTTGTGTTCTTACCAGTTGGGTCACCAACCATGCCAGTGAAGTCACCGATTAGGAAAGTCACGTCATGGCCTAGTTCTTGGAACGCACGTAGTTTGTTCAAGATAACCGTATGACCAAGGTGAATATCCGGTGCTGTTGGATCGGCACCTAATTTGATGCGAAGAGGACGACCCTCTTTCAATTTAGCAATCAGTTCTTCTTCTGGAATTAATTCGTCAACACCGCGCTTAATCTCGGCTAGTGCAGCTTCAATGCTCGCCATTCTTGTTCACTCCCACAGATTTGGCAAAAATTTGTTAGTTTGCCATCTTACTTGAATAGCGATGCTTTTTGAAACCAGTTAGACTAAACAGCTTAGCTTTTTTACTGAATTTTTTAGAACGGACATAAGATGTTGTCTCTTTTCGCTCGACTTCCATGGATGCACCGAGCTCTTATCGTTTTTTTTAGCGCATTTATCGTCATCGCGCTGTTTCTTCCTGCACCAAAAGATCTTCGTCCAGAGGAGAGCAACTATCAGGTAGGTCAGTCTTACCCATTCCCAATTGATATTGAAGCTTTAACTGAGCAAACCCCGATACCAAGCATGGCTGTACTACGCTGGGAAAAACACACCATAGGCTCAGGTGACAGCATGGCTCTGCTATTCCAACGTGCAGGGCTCTCTTCACGCTTACTCTATGAATTAACGTCCACCAGCAAAGAGATTTCACGCCAATTGACTCGCGTCAGACCAGGGGATTCGTTTCAACTAGGTTTTGATACTGATAACCAGCTCATTCAAATCAAACGTCAGATTAGCCCTTATGAATCCTTTTTGGTAACGAAGTCAGATAAAGGCTACACCTCTTCGATTGATAAGAAAGAAGTTCATTACCAATATAACTATGCTGAAGCAGATATTACCTCTAACTTCTGGAACGCAGGTATAACAGCAGGGATTACCGCTAACCAAATTATGGAGATCGCGGGGATTTTTGGTTGGGATATCGACTTTGCTTTAGATATTCGTAGCGGCGATAGTTTTAAAATCCTCTACCAAGAAAAAGTCGTCGAAGGGGAAGTTGTCGGACGCGGAAAAATCATCGCTGCGATTTTCTCCAACCAAGGCGATACCTTTAAAGCGATTTTGGATGATAAGACTGGCAATTACTATGACGAGAATGGCCGAGCTATGAAGAAGGCTTTCTTACGCTCACCTCTTGATTTCCGTCGTGTCTCTTCTAACTTCAACCCAACGAGACGCCACCCAGTGACGGGTAAAGTTCGTGCGCACCGAGGCACTGACTATGCCGCCCCTGTCGGTACACCAATATGGGCAGCAGGTGACGGTATTGTGCAAAAGTCGAGTTACAACCAATTTAACGGTAACTACGTCTTCATCAAGCATAGCAATACATACATCACTAAATACCTGCACTTAACCAAACGCACCGTTAAAACCGGTCAACGTGTTAAACAAGGGCAGACTATTGGTACTTTAGGTGGTACCGGCCGCGTAACAGGCCCTCACCTCCACTATGAATTCTTAGTTAACGGGGTACATAAGAACCCAAGAACAGTGAAGCTACCTCAATCTAAATCACTGACTGGTAAAGCAAAGACTACCTTTATCGCCAATGCAAAGTTGAGGTTAGAGAAGCTGGATCGCTACGGTAAATTACTCGCGACTCCTTAACCTATAAAAAGACCCGCACTATCGCGGGTCTTTTTAATTGATACGAAACTACTCTGCCTCTATCACGGTATTCGCTTGCTCTTCTACTTTCTGCACTCGCCCTAACATCAGCAGACACGGTGTTAGCACCAGTGTCAGCACCGTTGCAAACGCAAGCCCTCCAGCCACTGCTGTTGCCAGTTGTGACCACCACTGAGTACTTGGCGCACCAAACTCAATCTTCTGGTTAATCAAATCGATATTCATCTCAAGCACCATAGGCAGAAGACCTAAAATCGTCGTGACCGTTGTTAGCATCACTGGGCGAAGACGCTGAACCCCCGTTCTTAAAATAGCCTCGCGTTTATCTAAACCTCGCTTAAGCAGCTGGTTATAGGTATCAATCAGCACAATATTGTTGTTTACCACGATACCCGCTAACGCTATTACCCCAATACCTGACATGATAATGCCGAACGGCTTTTGGAAAATAAGCAGACCAACAAACACACCGACAGTAGAGAACAGCACCGCACTTAAGATCAAAAATGCTTGGTAGAAGCTATTGAACTGGGTGATCAGGATCAGTGCCATCACCACCAACGCAACTAAGAATGCGTTCTGCAAGAAGGCAGATGAGTTCTCTTGTTCCTCGTTTTGACCACGGATCTTAAATTCAACGCTCGACGGCAAACCAAGTTGAGCTACCGCTTTGGTAATTTTCGGTAGTTCAAGCGCTAGGTTATAGCCCTCTTTCATATCCGCCATAATGTTAATCACTCGGTGGCCATCAATGCGTCGAATCGTGTCTTGCTTATGTTCAGGCACAATATTGGCAAAGTTGGTGATAGGGACAAGACCTGCAGGCGTCTTCACTCGCAGCTGATCAAATCGGCCAATATCACGCTTATCTTGTGGGTAACGAACCAGAATATCGACTTCTTCAGTGGCATCGTCCGGTAGATAATCGCCAATCTTGAGGCCATTAGTCACGAACTGGACAGTATTACCGACCAAGGTTGCGTCTGCAGCAAAACGAGAGGCATCATCACGGCGGATATCTATCTGCCAGTCTATCCCCTCCTTGCTCGACGTATCACTGATGTTAGTAAAGGCGTCGTAACTGTCAGCCCATTGTCTAACCAGTTTCGCGGCACTGTCTAACTCGTCAGGAATACGAGCTGACATCTCAATCACCAAATCATTCTCAACCGGTGGCCCTGCATCAGGGAATTTGTACTCAATTTCTACCCCTGCGTAGTCATCCGTTTGCTGTTTGAGCTCTTCAATAATCTCTTTTACTTTGCGACGGTATTGCCAATCCACGGGTGTAATTTGAATCTGACCAATTTCATCATCACCACCGGTTCTGGTGTAGACACTTTCAAACTCATCATGACCAATCATCACCGATTCAATGTCGCGCATGATGACGTCTTTTTCATCCAGAGATAAGTCACCATAAGAGCGCACTTTCACCGTAAAGAATGGAGGATCGACTTCTGGGAAGAACTCAGCTCCTAGCCCCGCTTTGGCGTAAGTAAAGCCAACACCAACCGCAAGCAAGATTGCACTTAATAGGATTTTGAGTGGGTGCTTTAACGCAATATCTAAAGTGTGGAAATAGAGCTTGGTTAACCCCGTCGCTTTCGAAAAATCCCCTTCATGTAACGCGACCATTTTTTCACGCTGAGAGCGAGTCACATGCTGAGGGCGGCCAATCAAACTACCCAGAACCGGCACTAACAACAACGCCATTGCAAGAGAAGCACTCAAGGTCGCAATCAAGGTTAAAGGCAGATACTTCATAAATTCGCCAGTGACATCCGGCCAAAACAGCAGCGGCGCAAATGCAGCCAGCGTGGTTGCAGTCGAAGCAGTGATCGGCCAAGCCATTCGTTTGGCCGCATCTCGATACGCTTCTCGGCGAGGTGTGCCCTCTTGCATCCTACGGTCAGCGAATTCGGTCACCACAATGGCACCATCCACCAGCATGCCAACGGCCATAATTAAGGAGAACAAAACGACGATATTGACCGTCAAGCCAAACACGGAAAGCACCAATAGACCCGTTAAAAACGATCCAGGTATTGAAACACCAACCAAAAATGCCGTGCGTACACCCAAAATAGCAATGATAACGATGACAACCAAAATGATTGCCGACAAGATGTTGTTTTGCAGATCGTTAAGCATCACTTTGACATCTTTCGATTGATCCCAAGTGTACTTAACCAACAAGTTATTTGGCCATTCAGGGCGCTTTTGAGCTTCAACCAACACCGCTTTAATCAGCTCAACTGTCTCTATAATGTTTTCGCCAGCTCGCTTTTTCACATCTAGGACTACTGCTGACTTGCCATCAAGGCGAGCATAACTTTCAGGATCTCGAAATGCGCGCCGAACCGTCGCAACATCGCCAAAGGTAATAACCTGTTTACCATCGACCTTAACAGGCAAATCCAACACATCTTTCAATGAATCAAAAACAGACGGGACTTTTACTGAAAATCGCCCATAGCCTGTATCAACAAAACCAGCTGCAACTACTCGGTTATTGAGCGCAATGAGGTTGTAGATATCACCTTGATCGAGCCCATAACTCTCCATGAGTAGTGGATCGACAATGATCTCAACAATATCTTCGCGATCACCAGCAATGTCGACCTCAAGAATCTGACGATAACCCTCAAGCTTATCTCTCAACTGCCTTGCGATTTGAACTATCGTGCGTTCAGGTACAGTACCGTAGAGGACCACAGACAACGCCGGCTCTTCTGATGCCAAAGTCACTTCATTGACCGTTGGTTCATCACTGTCACTTGGCAGTTTCGGCTTAGCCAGATCAACCGCCTCACGCACATCGGCCATCGCTTTGTTGAGATCAACGCCTACGCTAAACTCCAACATCACCGAAGCATGCCCCTCAGAAGCGGTCGAAGTCATCTCTTTCACCCCCTCAATCGCTCGCAACTCTTGTTCTATCGGCCTGACAAGCAATCGCTCAGCATCAGATGGAGAGATACCTTGGTGACCTACCGATACGTAGATAATTGGGATGGTAATATCTGGGCTAGACTCTTTCGGGATGGATATATAGGTCCCGACACCAGCAAGCAGAATAAAAATCAGCAGAACCATCATGGTCCGAGTACGAGACAGCGCCGCATCAATCAGTGCAAACATTGGTTCAGCCCCCTACTTTTGCTGCTCAACCGCGATCACTTGATCGCCATTGCGCACAAAACCTTGACCAGTCGTAACGATCTTGACGCTACTCCCTAATCCCGTTAGCCAAACTCCGTCTTGCTCTGCTTTCACCAACTGAATTGGCACAAACTCAATTGTTTCACCGACTAATGTTTTCACACCTAAATTCCCCGCCTCATCAAGTGCAAGCATGGCTGGCGTTACTTTGATCGCTTGTTGATCCTGCAAGTTCAGAGTGACTTCCGCGCTAATCCCTGCTGGCGTTTTTTGCTCAGGGTTAGGCAGTTCAATCTCTATTGGGAAAGTATTGGTTGAGGAGGAGGAAACGCGAGAAATGTAGCGCACTTTACCTGTCGCTTCTTGGCCGTTAATAAAGCGCACGCTCGCCTCTTGATTGAGCACAAGATCTTGAATATGACGCTCACTGACATCCGCTTCAATAATGATGTTTTGTAGATCCAGCAAACTCGCCACAGGGTCGCCCACACCGACGAAATCCCCCTTTTCGATAAAGAGATGATCAACTATGCCAGTAAACGGAGCCGTCACCACGGTATTTCGAAGCGCAATCTTGGCATTGCTCACCATGGCTTTTGCTTCAACAAGACCAGCTTGTGCATTGGTATAAGCCACTTCACCTTGAAGCCCTTTACTCTTCAAAGACTGTGCGGCTTTAAACTCTTTCTGTTTTACTTTCAGCATTGCTTCAGCGCGTTGTAGCTGAATCTCTAAATCGCCTTTGTCGATATAAGCAATGGCTTGCCCCTGTTTGACACTGTCGCCTTTGCGTACCTTAAGCTGAATAATTTTCCCCGCGATTTCAGCACCAAGTTTGGCCTGTTTATCTGGTGCAGTGCGACCGTAAAGGTCAATCGACTTATGTGTCGGCTGAGCAGTAAAGGTGGTGTAAGCCACTTTGGCTAAAGGAATCGCTTCCGTTTTGTTTTGGGCAGGGGCCTCTTCTGCATTGAGCATTCCCATGCCTAGCCACCAAGTCAGGATTACGACCAGAATAAGAGAAACCAAATAGGGGCGAACTGCGAAGAATCGCAGTGGAGAGAAACTAGCCATAACTGTCCTTAGTGTTGCTGCGCGTTATCGATTACGAGTTAGATATCGCTAAGCAATCATCCGTTGTATTTATTGCGACAAAAAGTTAAATCACTGTCACATATCAGAATATAAATTAACCAACCAAAAATAAAATACAGTTGGACAGTAATCTAGGTTAGGTCTCAATTTCTGGAATTAAGCAGAGTTCAAGGAAAAATGGACAGGTAAAAGAAAGGCTGCGAGAAAGCAGCCTTAGAAAGTCATAATTAACAGTGATTAAACACTGAATGATGCACCACAACCACAAGTTGTTGTTGCATTCGGGTTATTTACGAAGAAACGTGAGCCTTCTAGGCCTTCCGTGTAATCAACCTGACCACCGACAAGGTATTGCAGACTCATTGGGTCTACGACTAGCGTCACGCCGCTGTTGACGATAGTGGTATCACCTTCGTTTACGTTCTCATCAAAAGTAAAGCCGTATTGAAAACCACTACAGCCACCACCTGTGATATACACACGCAGTTTTAGCTCTGGGTTCTCTTCTTCAGCAATCAAAGCGCCTACTCGATTAGCGGCTGCATCTGAAAATGTTAGTGGGATATTTGCGTCGCTCACGGATGACCTCTCTCAGTCGTCTACTTCCAGACCGCGTTAACCATCTGGAGTTTTATCTTCTAATATTAGGTCGATTATCTAATACCTGAGTGAAGCGTTCAAGTATTCGCCACTTTTGAAGCCAATTTTTACGCATTTTCTCTTCTATTTGATGTCAAAGTACTCAGAATGTGGGTCAAAGCGTTTTATTGAAACGAGTTGGGCAGGTACAATGCGAGCCAAATTGGTCCGAGCAATCAAAAGAGGATATCCCATGACCAAATCAGCAGATCTATTTGAAAAAGCACAACAGACAATCCCAGGTGGGGTGAACTCTCCTGTACGTGCTTTTAATGGTGTTGGCGGCGCACCAATTTTCGTTGAGCGTGCAGACGGCCCATTGATTTTTGATGCTGACGGCAAAGCGTACATCGACTACGTAGGCTCTTGGGGTCCTATGATTTTAGGTCACAACCATGCAGTAATTCGTGAAGCTGTGATTGATGCTGCTCAACGTGGTCTAAGCTTTGGCGCGCCTACAGAGATGGAAATCGCTATGGCTGAGCTTGTTTCTGAACTAGTACCGTCAATGGAGCAAATCCGCATGGTAAGTTCTGGTACAGAAGCAACAATGAGCGCAATCCGCCTAGCACGTGGCTACACTGGCCGCGACAAGATCATGAAATTCGAAGGTTGCTACCACGGCCACGCAGATAGCCTATTGGTAAAAGCAGGCTCTGGCGCTCTAACGTTAGGTCAGCCAAGCTCTCCTGGCGTTCCGGCTGATTTTGCTAAGCACACTCTAACAGCAACATTTAACGATCTAGACTCTGTCCGTGAGCTGTTTGCAGCAAACAAAGGTGAGATCGCTTGTATTATCGTTGAACCAGTTGCCGGTAACATGAACTGTATTCCACCAGTAGAAGGTTTCCACGAAGGTCTTCGTCAGATTTGTGATGAAGAAGGTGCACTGCTGATCTTTGATGAAGTAATGACAGGTTTCCGTGTTGCTCTAGGTGGCGCGCAAGGCTATTACAACATCAAGCCAGACCTAACGACTCTGGGTAAAGTTATCGGTGGTGGTATGCCAGTGGGCGCGTTTGGTGGTCGTAAAGAAGTGATGCAATACATCGCACCTACAGGCCCAGTTTACCAAGCAGGTACACTTTCAGGTAACCCAGTAGCAATGGCTGCAGGCTTTGCATGTTTGAACCTTCTAAAAGAAGAAGGTAACGAAAAACGCCTAGCGTCAAAGACAAAACAACTTGCAGATGGCTTTAAAACACTGGCCGATAATCATGGTATTCCACTAGTGGTTAATCAGGTTGGCGGTATGTTTGGCTTCTTCTTCACTGAGCAAGAGACAATCACTAGCTACGAAGACGTGACGAAGTGTGATATTGAACGCTTCAAGCGCTTCTTCCACCTAATGCTGGATCACGGCGTTTACTTAGCGCCTTCTGCATTTGAGGCAAGCTTTACTTCTCTAGCTCATGGCAGCAAAGAGATTGAAGCAACTCTAGAAGCAGCAGATCGCTGTTTTGCGATTCTAGCAAAAGAAGCGTAATCCTCATTTACGCGATTTAAAACGATAAAAGGCTGCACAATGCAGCCTTAATTATATGGTCCGCCTCACTCTCAAGCCCTACGCTTAGAGTAGGCTCTCAAAACGAGGTGAACCATATGTCTACCATCCACATTTTAGGTATCGAT
>NZ_VTXI01000019.1 GCF_013114545.1 Vibrio sp. RE86
TATGAATACAAAATTGATGCGGAAGTGGCGGAATTGGTAGACGCACCAGATTTAGGTTCTGGCGCCGCAAGGTGTGAGAGTTCAAGTCTCTCCTTCCGCACCATCATTAGAAACCCAGCTTTTTAGCTGGGTTTTCTTTTATCTGCCTTTCCAATTTGAACACTGCTTCTTGTCTAAAAGCTCAAATATAATCGGAATTTATACTTCCAAACTCACTTGTTAAACTTTCGACCATATACAAAAAATCCAGCCTAAGCTGGATTTTGTCGTTAAGTCATGACTTTATTTGATGTAAAGAGATCAGCTCTTTAACCTAAAAGCCCCAACGCTGAGTTGGGCGCTTGCTTTGCTTGTGCAAGAACAGAACTTGATGCTTGAGTAAGAATCTGAGACTTAGTCAATGCAGTCGTCTCTTTTGCAAAGTCAGTATCTTTGATGCGACTCTTAGACGCATTCACGTTCTCGTTGATGTTCTCAAGGTTATTGATCGCATGGTTGAATCGGTTCTGGAATGCACCAAGCTCGGCGCGGTGGCTATCCACAAACTTCAATGCAGCATCCACAATAGCGACAGACTCTTGAGCACCAGCTACCGACGTAACGTCTATAGTATCAACTGTAACCGCTTGAGCTGCACCAAAGCTTAGTTCACCCGCTAGAGCGCCTCCGAAGGTTGCCGCTCCATCTACCTTATTATTATCGGTAAACAGCTGCAATGTGCCCTCTTCACCAACAGAAGCTTTTACAAGGTCAGTTTGACCATTGATATAAGTCGCTAACTCCTCAATATCATCACCCTCTTTTGCAGTGATAGTGATATTTTGAGCCTCACCAAACTTATCAGTCAACGCAATGGTCAGATCGTTAGCGCCAGCTTGCACAGACCAGTTCTTATCTTGGCCATTTGCTGCCACATAGCTATTACCGCCCATCATGGTATTGTCGCTGCGCATATTATTCATGGTCAGCATTACCGCTTCACCATTGTCAGCACCAATCTGGAATGATTTGGTTGCGAACGTACCATTAAGTAGTTTGTTACCACCGAATGATGTGGTTTCCGCGATTCGGTTTAGCTCATCATTTAAAGCAGTGATCTCTTCTTGAATTGCCACACGCTCAGATTTTGAGTTAGAACCGTTGGCCGATTGTAGCGATAGGTCACGCATGCGTTGTAGGATGTTGGTCGTTTCGTTCATGGCACCTTCTGCTGTCTGTGCCATCGAAATACCATCATTCGCGTTACGTACCGCCACATCTAAACCACGACTTTGAACATTTAATCTATTTGAGATTTGTAGACCCGCAGCATCATCTTTAGCGCTGTTGATCTTAAAGCCCGATGAAAGTCTTTCCATTGATGTTTGCTGCGCTGTCGTTGCACTATTTAGGTAGCGCTGAGCTGTCATTGCAGAAACATTTGTATTTACATTAACCGCCATAGTGGTTCTCCTATTGATTTCCCAAGTGTCGGAGTTTCCGAAAGGTTCCCGACGTCTCGGAAAACCAATTAGTTCTCTCAAAGTACCCTTTATAGCGACGACAAATCGAACAACTTTAATACAAAAAGTGTTTTTTTTAGCCAACAAAGAGCTAAGGCTTTGAAAATATGATCAAACAAATAAATATGAAATTAGATGCTAAAGTTTTGGCGAAACTTGTCGGTGTACGAAGATAACTAAGATCGAGAAAAACCGGCATGGTAATGATGCCAACACATAGTCATTAGAGAGTTGAAATGGGGAATACTAGAAAAGAAAAAGCCCCTTTTCCTTTGAGAGAACCGGGGCTAGTAAGTAACCAATGCCGCTGGAGATCGAGAGAAATGATCGCTGCCTGGTTACTATTTACATAAGTGATTCAGTTATGGGACAGGAGTGAGAGAGAGTCCCACTACCTTATCACTTATGTTTGCCGTCATGCCTTCACTCACCCTACGTCTAGGTTACCGCTAGTGAAGATATTGACTACTACTGCAATAGTGACATTGCAGAGTTTGGCAACTGTTTTGCTTGAGCAAGTATCGAAGTACCCGCTTGTTGCAGAATTTGTGATTTCGTCATCGCTGTCGTTTCTTTCGCGAAGTCAGTATCACGGATACGGCTATTTGATGCCTCTACGTTTTCCTGAATATTCGCTAAGTTATTGATGCTGTGACTCAAACGGTTTTGTTTCGCACCTAAGTCAGCTCGCTGCGAGTCAACATATTTAAGTGCTGCATCAATGATACCTACCGCGTTCTGAGCACCACCAACAGTATTCACGTCGATGTTCTGTACCGTTGTTTGCGCGCCTGGGCCACCAGCTAAACCTAATTCACTCGCAAGACCGCCTGAGATGTTAAGGTTACCCTCTAGGTTTGGCTCAGCAGCAAAGATTTGTAGGCGTCCATCTTGGTCTACAGAAGCAGTAAGCTTGTCAGTCTGACCATTGATGTAAGTTGCCAGTTCTTCGATGTCATCGCCTTCTTTAGCAAGAATATCAAGAGTCACGGCTTCACCATCTTTTGTGGTGAATTCAAACTTAAGATCTTTCGCGGTAGGTGGAACACCCCAATCTTTATCTTTTGCATTCTCTGGTGCAGAGATAAAGCTTGTACCACCCATACGGAAATCGTCCGCACGAACACTGGTTAAGCCCATGATGATTGCTTCACCAGAACTCGCACCGATTTGGAACGATGCCTCACCGAATGAACCGTTAAGCAGCTTACGACCACCAAAAGATGTGGTTTCAGCGATACGGTTAAGCTCATCTTGCAGTGCTGATACTTCTTCATCTAGCGCTTGGCGCTCAGACGCTGAGTTGGTACCGTTCGCTGACTGTAGCGATAGGTCACGCATACGTTGCAGGATAGAGGTCGACTCATTCATCGCACCTTCAGCAGTTTGAGCAATCGAGATACCATCGTTCGCATTTCGCATTGCGACATCAAGACCACGAGACTGAGCAGTTAGACGGTTCGAGATCTGCAGACCTGCCGCATCATCTTTTGCGCTGTTGATCTTTTGGCCTGATGATAAGCGCTCCATCGACGTATTTAAATCGCCGGTTGCTTTGTTTAAGTAACGCTGAGCGGTCATTGCCGACACGTTAGTATTTACAGTTATGGTCATAGTTTGCTCTCCTATTGAGTTCGCAACTGCTTGCGAAGCGGCCAGCTTTGTCTCATTTGGAAGCACTGACCGTAAATGCGTAGCTAAACCGGAAACATCCGATTTAAAACTTGTTGTTTAAACTCTGAACTAACTAATTCAAGTTGTGTGCCAACTTTGAAATAGTATTTAATTAATTTTATTTGTATTAAATATCATTAAGTTAAATCACTCATAGAAATTCAACTTGTCTCTTCTATAAAATACTTCTCGGTAGCGGCAACCACTTTGCCGCCTGTTTTGCCACCAGCCAAATAAATAATTCCGCTAATCGCATTGCTTCTAACTCTTCTGTTCGCACTTATGGCATGGCACATAAGGCAATGAACTAGATGTAGTTAAATAGCGTTAAATCTTTCGTTTTACCAAATGCCTGTTGAGAGGCTTGCAAAGCTCGAGAATTCTCGTTGAACTCAATGATGGCCTCGGCATAGTCCAAATCTTCAAAATTACTTTTTGACTTCGCTAACGTCATGTTGAAGTCATCATGTTGTTCTTCCTGAATATCCAACGTATTCAATCGAGCACCAACATCTGTCCGCGCTTTATTCAAATGAATAAACGCAGCGTGAAACTCTTCCGTTATTTGGTGTAGTTTTGCCGTATTAGATGCATCTGATACAGACCCAGATGAAAGTTCCATCGCCTCTTTGAAGGTATCAAACACGCTATATGTCTCTCTCGGTTCAAGCGTAATCTCATCACCCTTGGTGATCTGGCCTTTAACCTGAATAGTCACGCCTTCAAACTTGATCCCTTCAGCAGGATCAAAGTTGTCCGCTTTGACCACGGCACCATCACGCTCTAATTGATAACCATATTTCCCTTCAGGCATATCAACAAACGTCACCTTGTATGTCGATGTGTCATCTGGGTCAGTGTTGATCGCACGCTCAAGTAGAAGCTCAGAAGCATCTTTAAGATTGTATTGAGGTTCGAAGCTACCAAACGGGTTATCGATCTCCATGAACAGCTTGCTGCCCGGATCATTGATTGCCATCTCTAGGCTGTTTGATATCTTCATTTTGCGCTGATAATCATCGCCCGAGTAACTCACTTCACCACTTTTATCGCGGAAGAATGGTTGGTTCTTAGGCTTAGTCCCAGCGAAGATGTAGTTACCTGACTCATCTTGTACATTGACAAGGTTGAGAAAGTTATTCGCTAGTTCTTGAATCTCTCTGCGTTTAGCCAGTCGGTCTTCTGGTGATAATGAACCGTTGATCATTTCCATTACGGTGCGTTTAGCATCATCAGTAAACTCTTCCGCATTGGAGATGATCACCTCATGGTGCTCAAGGCGGTTTCGCGTTAACACTATCGCATCGGTAAATTGGCGTAGCTGTTCTTTTTGCTGACCAATGTTTTGAATGTAATGTGTCGCTAAAGGGTCATCGCTTGCTTTCATTAACTTCTTACCAGAAGCCAATTGAGCTTGGTTGTGATGTACTTTCGCTTCCGAACGACGGAGGTCGTTTTGCACCGATTGATAATTATGGAAGCTAGAAATTCGATTCAACATTTATGCCTCCTTATCTAAGTGCCAAGATGGTATTAAACGTATCATTTGCTGCCTGCATGATGCGTGAAGAGGCCATGTAAGCCTGTTGAAACTTCATCATGTTGGCTGCTTCTTCATCGAGGTTTACCCCCGAAATCGACGCGACGCGCTCTTGAGCAGATTCTTTCTCCAAGCGGGATACATCCGTTAGCCTTGAAGCTGTCGACATCTGTAAGCCTACATCGGTATTTAGGTTGTGATAAATATCTAAAACCGTCGACTCGCCATCATTCAGCTTTTTATTCGTTTGTATATTCTGCATCTTGAGCAAGTTGCCGTTGTCACCCTCGGAAGGGACAAGGTTTGCCGTAAATTTATCGTTCGGCAATGCTCCGCCAGTTAGCTCAAACGACGTTCCTTGTACCGTGACAGCCCCTGTTGGTGGGTAATCTTGCGGCTGAAGAAGAACTTTGCCCTTAGTATCGGTTACGGCAAACTGCTTCCCATCAGGAGAAATAACGACTTCAAATTCACGTAATGCGCCGGCCTGAGCAATATTGAACTTCGCACTGCCTTGAGCAAACGTAGTCGACGCCTCATAACTTTGTGCGGCAATCGAATTTGGATCGTTAGTTTCCATACGCATTTGCGCAGCACCACTTCGTGTTGGACGAAGAAGAACACGTTCTCCCGAAGCGAGATCTTGTCGAATTTCAATCCGGATACCGTCTAGGCTAATCGCTTTATCCACAACAGGTACGGCAAATTGCTCACCTGAAGGGCGAGTGACATAGTAATCTCCGCCGCTGTATTGGAGAGAATACTCTCCAGATTGGAGTTGACTTGTATCTTCAATGTACACCGCAAGGTCTGCAGTAGAGTCAGAGGCAGTGACTACTCTCGATTCCGCAACAATGTCGGAGTTAACATCGGTAAAAACCAAACCACCAATGTTGCCACGTAAGTCCAAACCTTGAGATTGAAGCTTGTTCACTTCGTAAGAGAAAGAGGTTGCCAATCTGCCTAACTCATCCATCAACTGAGGAATTTTTTCGTCACGCATTGAGAGCATCGCCCCAAGCTTACCGTCAATATCTTTGGTCGTGATGGCTTTAATACCCTTACCTTCAATCATCGCTAAGCGGCGTTGATGAACATCAGGGTAGCCATCTATCATTTTCAGCTCACTTGCCTCAGTACCTGACACTAAGGTGTGGCCATTACCAATATGAATATTGAAGCCTTCAGCGTTTTTCCGAGGCGTCACCGTCACTTTGGTGTATTCCGACAGCTCCGCTACAAGCTTTTCATGGGTATCCATCAGATCATTATGCGGACCTGGCGTTCGCATCATAAGGCGATGTAAGTCTCGGATCTCAACCGCGAGCTGGTTCACGCGCTCAACACCAAGATCGAGTTTTTTATTGGTTACGTCTGATTGGCGGCGAATGGTTTCGTGGAAGTCATTTAGGTTTTGAGTAATAAGACCAGCCTTCTCTAGGACGACTTTACGCGCACCGACATCATTCGGGCTATCAGCCAATGACTTAACACCATCAAACCATTCGTTTAAATTTTCTGGGATTTTCTTGGAAGCGACCGAAGACAGCATACTTGATAGCATTTCTAAATTAGCTTCATCGTCTAACTTATGTGCATAGCTGGTCGTCGACACATTGAGTTCGTTAACGGCAAACTGATCCCACGAGCGGCGAACTTTTTCCACATGCACACCCATGCCATAGGTTTGTCCACCATATTGGCGTGGCATATTTGTGCCTTGTACCACCGACTGACGGCTATAACCCTCTGTATTTGCATTAGAGATGTTATGACCTGTGGTGTTAAGTTGTCTCTGAGCCGTCAGTACGCTTTGCGAACCAAGATTCAGAAGATCAGACGCCATATTGCCCCCAAGAAACCTATATAAATCAGTGTTAACTGAACATTTAAGTTATTAAAAGCAATATCTGTGCCATTTGGGAAAGTTGGAG
Organism: Vibrio sp. RE86; assembly: GCF_013114545.1. Taxonomy (GTDB): domain Bacteria; phylum Pseudomonadota; class Gammaproteobacteria; order Enterobacterales; family Vibrionaceae; genus Vibrio. The sequence goes on from NZ_VTXI01000019.1 coordinate 6,651, forward strand.
TGTTTGTAATGTCATCCTCAAGAGTGAGGAACGAGCGAGTTGGGGATCTCTAGAAGAGTGAGCTGATTCCCCTCCACATAACAAAAAACTCACCCGAAGGTGAGCCTATTTCTACATCTGATCGATTTTCGCTTTGACTCTCAATACCTTATCGGCATATTGAGGGTCTGTTGCGTACCCAGCTTTGTGGATGCCATGAATAAAGGCTTCGTTGTTGCCACCATGTCGCAATGCAGTAGTGTAACGCGGGTTTTCGTTTAGGAATCGAACGTAATCATTAAAGCTATCTTCATAGTTCTGGTAAGAACGGAAAGCAGCTTGCTCTTTGACTGGAACGCCTTGGTGATACTCTAACGTTTGTGTCGCAACCTTATCACCACTCCAGCTTCTATCGGCCTTAATGTTAAACAGGTTATTACTGCTGCCACGAGAGTTGTTAATCACCTTCTGACCCCAGCCGGTTTCCAGCGCAGCCTGTGCCAGCAGCAATGAAGAGTCCACACCAAGCGCTCTTGCGGCTTTTTCTGCGTATGGCTGCATTGAAGAAACAAAGGACTCTGGTGATTCAAAACGAGCTGGAGATGTCGGGGCTTCTTGAGCTTGGGTAATTGCAGGGTTCTCAGCACGGTCGCGACGGATACGATCGACTTTCTCCATCATCGATTCAAAATCCGTATTACTCGCTTTGGCGTTTTGGTTTTCAACACTGCCTGAACTAAGCTGAGCGACAATCATATCGGCAAGTCCAAGAGAACCTGAAGCACTCAGCTCACTCGACATCTGCTCATCCATCATTTGACGATAGAACTGCTGATTCTGGCTATCCATCAAACCTGATTCAAACGTAGAGTTCGCATCACGCATCGATTTAAACAGCATCGAGGTAAAAATCGCTTCGAACTGTTTTGCTGCTGCGGTCAATGCCGCTTTTTCGCTGCCTTCGTCACCTTCTACTGCTTGCTGACGAAGTTTATCTAAGCCCGCGATATCGTGAATAAAACCGATGTCATTACCGTTATTGATCATGCCCGACTCCTTTAGATAACAATCAGCTGGCCTTCAATCGCACCGGCTTGTTTCAGTGCTTGAAGAATCGCCATCAGATCGGAAGGTGCAGCGCCGACTTCGTTAACCGCACGTACTAAATCATCCAATGTTAAACCCGGCTCGAATTTAAACATTTTGCCTTGCTCTTCCGTGACTTCGATATCAGTGTCAGGAACAACCACTGTCTCACCGCCACCAAAGGCATTTGGCTGAGATACGTTTAGATTCTCTTTAATCGCAACCGTCATACCACCATGGGTCACGGCAGCTGGTTTCAAGCGAACATGTTTACCCACGACAATCGTACCAGTGCGAGAGTTAACAATGATCTTTGCGCTCCCTTCTGCTGGATTAAACTCAATGTTTTCAATCGCAGATAGGAAAGCCACTCGTTGAGTAACATCACGCGGTGCGCGTACTTTGACCGAAGTGGCATCAACTGCCGATGCCATCTGTGGACCAAGGAAATTATTTACCGCATCCGCCATGCGTTGAGCAGTCGTGAAATCTGATTCAAGTAAGTTGAAAGTAATGTAGTCGCCACGACTAAACGGAGTTGGAATCTCACGCTCGACCATCGCACCATTCGAAATCATGCCTGCTGTCGGGTTATTACCAACGATTTTAGAGCCATCGGCCCCTGTCGCACTAAAACCACTCACCACTAGGTTGCCTTGTGCAACGGCATAGATTTGCCCATCCAGACCTTTAAGCATGGTCTGCATCAATGTACCGCCACGTAGGCTTTTAGCGGAACCAATCGAAGAGACCGTGACATCAATGGTTTGGCCCTGTTTAGAGAAGGCAGGTAATTCGGCAGTAACGATAACTGCAGCGACATTTTTGGTTTTCGGTTTTGTGCCTGGCGGCATTTGGATACCGAAGTTTTGCAGCATTGCATTAAAGCTTTGATCGGTAAAAGGTGTAGACTCGCCAGTACCTGGAAGGCCTGTTACAAGACCATAACCAACCAATTGGTTGCTACGTACACCTGCGACCTGAGAAACGTCTTTGATGCGTGCTGCTTGCGCATGAGTTGCAACAAACAGCAGACTTGTAAGAAGGAGAAACCACTTTTTCATAACCATACCCTTGCTCTAACACAGTGCCAGCTCAATAGTGTGCCAAAAAAGCGGCATCAGCTGGATTTAGAGAGAGACATTAAAGAATCGTGCCAAGAATCCAGGCTCTTGCATATCTTGCTGAGAACCCGTACCAGAGTATTGAATTCTTGCGTTAGAGATGCGATTTGACGCAATAGTATTCTCATAGTCGATATCGTCAGGGCGAATTGTACCGCTTAGACGAATATACTCATCGCCGGTATTCAAGGTTAACCACTTCTCACCTCGAATCACGAGGTTGCCGTTAGCGAGCACCTCAATCACTTCCACAGTAATCGAGCCAGAAATACTGTTACTTTGATTCGCACTCGCATCCCCAGCAAACGTGTTATTGCTGTTCAAGTCATAAGAGAAGTTGTAATCACCAAGATTGAGCTGCTGACCACCAACCGATAGCGGTTCCATAGACGAATCATTACGCTTCGACAGATCCGCATTAGCGCTTTTTGCCGCCTTGGTGTTCTCATCAAGCGTCACTGTGATTATGTCACCGATACCACGCGGCTTGTAGTCATCGTATAGGCTTGATGCACGAGTCGTACTAAACAATGATCCTGTCTCGGCAGCATAATGCTCTGGTTTGTGCATTGGATGAATCGGTGCCCAAGCAGGATCACCTGATACCGGATCATTTCTGCCACGCAGCGTATCAATAATACCTGACTCGTCATCTGAAGATTTATCACCTTCAACGGCATCAACAGTTGTCGTACCTTGTACTACATCCGGTGTTTCAATCGGTGGTTGAAGCATCGTACAACCTGATAATGCTGATAGACCAATCAAGGCAGCTAGTAATCGATTCATCATTTTATCCTCACTCAGCTAGGTTAAAGCTGTTGGTTAACGAAGCTCATCATCTTGTCGACAGCTGAGATGACTTTTGAATTCATTTCATACACACGCTGAGCTTCAATCATATTAACAAGCTCTTCAGTGACATTAACGTTTGAGGTTTCAAGCATCGATTGACGAATATCACCGAAACCATCAAAACCAGGAACACCTTCTTGTGGATCACCACTTGCGCCTGTTGACATGTAAAGGTTTTGACCAATCGGTTCTAGACCACCCGGGTTAACGAAATCAACCGTATTGATCTGGCCAACCACAACGTTGTTCTGCTCACCGCGGATTCGAACTGAAACTTCACCATCCGTACCAATGGTGATGCTTTGTGCATCTTCTGGGATGACAATTTCTGGCTCAAGTGGGTAGCCCGCACCCGACGTTACAATCGTACCTACATCATTAACCGTAAATTGGCCATTGCGTGAGTAGCCAATGTTTCCATCTGGCATCAAAATCTGGAAAAAGCCATCGCCTTCGATCATCATATCTAGGCTGTTGTTCGTCGTTTGGGTATTACCCTGACTGTGAACCTTCTGCGTAGCGACAACCTTTGAACCAGCACCAAGCATCAGACCACTAGGAAGTTCGGTGTTTTGTGAAGATTGACCACCTGGTTGATTAATATTTTGGTAGAACAAATCTTCGAAAACAGCTCGGCTTTTTTTGTAGCCTACGGTTGAGGCGTTGGCCAAGTTGTTTGAAATCGTTGAAATATTGGTTTGCTGGGCGTCTAAGCCCGTTTTACTTACCCATAGTGCCGGATGCATAACCTTCTCCTAAATTCTATTAGCTCATACGAAGCAGAGAATCAGACGTTTTGTCCATCTCTTCTGCCGTGCTCATCATCTTCACTTGCATTTCAAATTGACGTTGCAAGTCGATTAGGCTGGTCATTTCGCCGATAGCATTGACGTTACTACCTTCAATTGCGCCTGTGAGCAGTTTTACATCGGCATCAGCTTCGTATGCCGCATTAGGATCTTTTGCACGGAATAAACCGTTAATGTCTTTGAATAGTGATTGGTTGTTGGTGCGCGTCAGTTTGATACGGTCAACGACTTCCATTGCATCCGCAGGAGCGCCTTGCGGAAGCACAGAGATTGTGCCGTCGTTGCCAATTTCGATCTTACTGACTGGAATAGGGAGCGTGATTGGAGCGTTTGTTTCACCTAACACAAGGTGGCCTGAGCCATTCGTCAGCAAACCATTGGCATCCACTTTAAAATTACCGTTTCGGGTCAGGCCTTCTTGACCTGTTTGATCCAATACAGAGATCCAACCTTCACCTTGAATGGTTACATCTAAGTCACGGCCTGTAGTAATCACACTGCCTTGTTGGAAATTATGTCCTGGACGCTCTGTCATGCTAAATACACGCGTTGGTAAGCCATCGCCGTAAGCTTGCATTGAACGAGCTTGCGCCAAATCAGCACGGAAACCCGTGGTACTGACGTTCGCTAAGTTGTTTGCTCTAAGCTGCAAAGCCTGCATATTTTGCTTTGCGCCGCTCATCGCTAGAAACAGTGCACGATCCATAATTTGCTCCAATAATCACAATTCAGATCAATTAAAGCAATAGACATGCCAAGTTTTTTAAGTGTTATTAATCAACAAATTAGAGGCAAAGAGGCAAGGTATTCGGAAAGATATCTGAAGAAAGAGGCAGTAGCGGCAACAATAGCAAGCTGATCATTGCCACCAGCTTGCTATACAGATTGTTGCGAAATAGCCGATCAAGATTAACGGATTTGCAGAATGTTTTGTTGCGTTTGGTTATGTACTTCTAGAGAGCGAGAGTTCGCTTGGAAGTTACGTTGAGCCGAAATAAGGTCAACCAGCTCTTGAGTCATATCAATGTTAGATTGCTCAAGGGTACCACTACTAATTGTACCAAATGAACCTTTGTTCGATTCACCCCAAACTTTATCACCAGAAGCTTGTGTTGAATCCCACTGAGTACCACCTTTCTTATCAAGGCCTTGCTCATTGGCAACTCGAACTAGAGCGACACGACCAAGAGTAATGTTCTCACCGTTAGAGTAAGTACCTAACACACTACCATTTTCGTCGATATCAACTTTAGTCAAGAAACCCGTTGTCGCGCCGTCTTCATCAAACTTAGTCAATTCAAATGGAGCGGCAAACTGAGTCGCGTCACTAAGACCGAACGAAAGCGTCTGGTTAATATCAGCACCATTTAGGTCAATTGGGTTAGCGCCTGCACCTAAAGGATCGGATACGATGTTTTGACCATTGTTTAAGCTTGCCAATGTACCATCATTGTTAAACTTCATTGTGTGACCAACGTGGCCTGTAGGCGTGGTTGCGTCACCACCAGTGATGTTTAACGGCTTTTCACCCGCACTGTCAGTCACCGTGTAGTATGTCTGCCAAGTGTTCGGCTGAGTTTGATCTTTTAGGTAGTATGTCGTTAGCTTGTACGATTGACCCATCGAGTCATAAATCGTTGAAGAGGTCGAACGGTTGTACGTTTCAGGATCTGAGTAATCAAATAACGCAGGATCTTTCAGCTCACCACCCGCCGGCAGGTTCACACCCACTTCGATGTTTGCTGTTTGCTTAGGTTTACCGAACTCTTTTGGAATATTAAGGGGCGCTGGCTCGTAAGACAGAACATCACCTGTTCCTTTATCTATCTGATAGCCAAGTAGGTATTCATCACTGGCTGTTACCATATAGTTGTCTTTGTTCAAGTGAAACGCACCATTACGTGTCAGTTCGTTTGACGTTGGCGCTAAGCGGTCTTTTGCTACCGCGAAGAAACCCGTGCCACCGATACGCAAGTCCATTGGGTTATTAGTATAAACACTTGAACCTTCATGGAATTGTTGAGCCACTTGTTGCGCTTGTACACCTTGACCAGGTGTCGTTTTAGCGTGTGTGAACAGTGAGTTAGAGTACACATCACCAAACTCTGCACGCGACTCTTTAAAGCCATATGTGTTTGCGTTAGCAATGTTGTTACTGGTTGTATTTAAGTCTAATTGAGCTGCGGATAATCCGCTTAGTGCAACATATGACATTCCAAAATCTCCTATCTAGCTAGCATACTCTCTTTGAGAAGAGTTACGCCTTACCAACTTCTAGTACTTCAGCAAGTCGAACTGGCGACTCGAAGCCAGCCAGATTGAGTAGTACGTTACCATCACCCTTACCAAGGAGAACGCTGTTGACGTTTGCATAAGTCGAAACTTCAAACTCTTTCGCCTCCCCGTCTAGTAAACCCGATGCTCTCACATTGTATTTACCAGCCGGCAATGGATTACCGTTTTGATCTTTGCCGTCCCATTCGACACGGTTATCACCGCCAGGTTTTGAACCTACTTCGAAGGTGCGAACTAACTGCCCCATTGAATCTTCAATTCGAACCATCACGTTGTCGACAGCTTGAGGAAGTTTCATCATGGCAGCCATACCGCCGTCATCATTTTTCACGCCCGCAGCACCTGGTACCAAAACATCACGTCCAACAAGGGAAGATGCCTGTAGTGCCTGATTTGAAGTCATCGACGCATTCAGTGTTTCAAACTGATTGTTCATTTTGCCGATGCCGTCTACGGTTGCGAAAGACGCCATTTGCGCAATCATCTGGTCATTACTAACCGGCTTAAACGGGTCTTGTTGGGCAAGTTGCTTAGTGAGCAATGATAAGAAGTCTTCTTGTTTAAGATCCTGCTTACCTGTTGTCTCGTTCGGCTTATTTTTGTCCTGAAGCTGTTTAAGCTGGTCGATATAGGACAAGCCACTTTGACCAACATTATTATTAATGCCTCCGGCCATATGTTACCTCCTTATCCTTATTGACCCATCTGCAGCGTACGCAGCAGCATTTGTTTGCTTGCATCTGCTACTTGAACGTTCGTCTGGTATGAACGTGAAGCAGAAATCATGTTAGCCATCTCTTCCATTACATTGACATTCGGCTTGTAAATATAGCCTTCGTCATTTGCAAGTGGGTGATCAGGGTTGTACTCCGCACTCAGCGGCTTATCGCTTTCAACAATACCCATGACTTTCACTGGCACGGTATGGTCACGGCCATACTTTGCCTTACTTAACTCAGCACCGAACACAGCATGGCGAGCTTTATAAGTATCTTTCGCTGAGCTAGAGACACTATCCGCGTTTGCTAGGTTACTTGAGGTCGTATTTAGACGAACAGATTCAGCGCTCATGGCAGAACCAGTTACATTGAAGACGTTAAATAAGCTCATCTAATTATTCCCCTTTAATTGCTTTCGTTAAGTTCTTGAATTTACTTCCTAAGAAGTCAAGTGACGCTTGGTGTCTGATTTGGTTTTGCATAAAAAGATTACGCTCTAAATCGACATCAACTGTGTTGCCGTCACCTGTGTCAGGTTGTGTTGGAAGACGATACATTACTTCCCCTGTCACTTGTGTAGAGGCAGCGATGTGCCGACCATCAGTGCGACTAAGACCAATGCTTGCCCCTGATGTTGCCGCCTGCAACGCTTTCTGGAAGTCCATGCCTTTTGATTTGTAACCAGGCGTATTCGACTGTGCAATGTTGGTGGAAATCACCTCTGCATTGCGCTCACGAACCCCCACCGTGTGTTGGTGGATACCTAATGCGTTGTCAAAAGAAATAGCCATGTTGACCTCTACTCAAAGAACTGACCGTTACTATTAAATATAAAAGCAATTAGCGTACCAACTTTTAAATCGAGCTTATTTTGCTTTCCTGTTTACTACAGCAATAACTGCGCCAACTGTTCAGTTAGCATGGTTAGGAGATTAAGATTTTGGAATATCTCAATACCAAGTATACAAGCTATCTCGTCCCCTCCTCCATTTTATTCCCCAAACCGAGGTAACAGTGGCAAACAAAGATAGAGAAAGGATTAAATACGCACCATTTTTCTTAATTGCAGAAACGAAAAAGCCCAGCGCAATACGCTGGGCTATATAAGCAAAGAAAAGTAATTACTTGAGCTTGTAAATGATACCTGGATTACAGCGCACCATTTCAAAACGGTCAGTCAATCCAGTTAAAGACTCTGACGCGCCCAATAGCAGATAACCACCCGGGTTAAGGCTGTTTGCCATCTGATTAAGTACTTTTGATTTCATGTCTGGAGAGAAATAAATCAATACATTTCGACAGAAGATGATGTCGAATTTACCCAACAGTGCATAGCTGTCCATCAAGTTTTGTGGACGGAAGTTTACAAGACGTTTCACATTGTCTTTAACTTTCATACGGCCATCACCCGCATCTTCGAAGAAATTTCGACGACGTTCTGGAGATAGACCTCTACCTAAAGCAAGGTTGTCATATACACCAGCACGACACATATCGAGCATGCTTGCTGAAATATCCGTTGCCGTAATAGAAACACTCGGTAGCATTCCTGGTTTGCGTTGTTGCTGCTCCAATACAGTCATTGCCATTGAGTATGGTTCTTGACCTGAAGAGCTCGCCGCTGACCAAATCTTAATTGGGCGCTTATTTGCAGCAGCTTCTGGAAGCAGTTTATTCGCAAGGACTTCAAACGGATAAGTATCGCGGAACCAAAGGGTTTCATTGGTCGTCATTGCATCTACAGCAGCAACTCTTAGCTCTCGGTTACGTCCGGTAACTACATCTCTTAATAGATCAGAAAGAGACGCCAGCTTAAATTTGGTGACAAGTGGGCTCAAACGGCTTCTAACAAGATACTGCTTGCTATCACCAAGAACGATTCCACACTGTGACTCTAAAAAACGGCTGAAATCACGATACTCTTGATCGCTTATAGTTATTGCTGTCATTAACTTCTCTTTTATTTAGTAAGTGCCGATTTCACTGCATTACCCAGTTCGTCCGGGTTAAATTTGGCGATGAAAGAGTTTGCACCAACACGCTCAACCATTGCTTGGTTAAATACACCACTCAATGATGAGTGGAGAATAACGTACAAATCTTTCAAATCAGGGTGGCGTCTCACTTCTGCTGTCAGTGTGTAGCCATCCATCTCAGGCATTTCAATATCGGAAATAACCAAAGATATTTGCTCGTAAATACTGCCAGTCGCCGCCATTTCAACCAGTTTATCGTAAGCTTCTTTACCGTCTTTCACTGCAACGACTTCAAAGCCGAGCGACGTAATCGCACGCTCTACCTGTTTACGTGCCACCGTTGAATCATCGGCAATCAGAATTCGACGTACAATTTCTTTCTCAGATTCTACCTGAGCAATCTCTTCACTAATGGAAGAGTCCATGGTTTCATCAACTGGTGCAATCTCAGCGAGAATCTTCTCTACGTCGAGAATTTCAACCAATTCGTTGTCGATATTTGTCACAGCTGTCAGGTAGTTAGCCTTACCAGCACCGTCTGGTGGCGGTAGGATTGCTTCCCAGTGCATATTAATGATTCGTTCAACTGAAGTCACCAAGAACGCTTGGATTGTGCGGTTAAATTCAGCAATAACAACAAAAGCTTTTTCAACATCAGTGGTTGGGCGGCCACCAATAGCTAAACTTAAATCAATAACCGAAACTGTATGGCCTCGGATATGAGCGACACCTTTTACTAATGGGTGTAAGTTTGGCATCGAAGTAAGCTTAGGACACTGAAGAACCTCTTTTACTTTAAATACGTTAATCCCATAACGCTGACGCCCCATCAGGCGAAAGGTTAAGAGTTCTAATCGGTTTTGACCGACGAGTTGCGTACGCTGATTCACTGAATCAAGAATACCCGTCATAAGCTCATCTCCATCTCAAACTTCATGTTAAAAACATGGTAATCTACTTTAGGCCATGAAAAACCAGAGAAACAGAATGATATATTCTAAAGCATCATTGTGCTCATTTTCCATAACTAATTGTAGAGCTTTCTATAAAAACTTTCGTAAGTCTATCGGCTTTTTATTCTTTTTCTTTAGTTTTTCAGCACTTTCGGCATCAGAAAGTCAAATACAGCAGATCCAGCTCACAGCCGAAGAATATATAACTACGACCATAGAGTGGCCGGTCGGCGGCACATTGGAGGCCAAAGCAGCCAATATCGATAGCCGAATCTTTGCGACAGACTGCCCTGTGCCGCTGAGTGCATCTTCATCTTCGACCAACGCCAGCGCAAGTAACATAACGGTGCTGGTTGAGTGCCTAGAAGACAATTGGCGAGTGTATGTTCCTGTACGACTAGTCCGAACAGGTCCACAAGTAACCCTGACTGTCCCGCTTTCAAGAGGGCAAATCATCTCTCCGAGTGACGTTACTATTAGTATGGTAGATCTCCAACGCTTTAGGCGGCAAGGGTTTTCCTCAATAGAGGCGGTGGTCGGAGCAAAGGCGAAAAAGAATCTACGTGTCGGAGAAATTGTCGAAGATAGAGATATTTGCGTCGTATGCCGTAATGAAACAGTGACGATCAAAGCCGTCAAGTCAGGTATGATCATCACTACAAAAGGGGTCGCTCTTACAGATGGTTCACATGGTGAGCAGATAAGAGTGAAAAATAGTAAATCCAACCGTATAATTGAAGGACGAGTATCTGGAATATCGGAAGTCACTGTGATCTTCTAGCGATTTTAAAAAAAAGCTAAAGTTCTTACAGTCTATGTCGATATTGACAGTACTAGTTCTATTTCTAAAAAAGGCTCAACTATGGCAGGCATTGATAACATACGCTCGGGGCAAACTCTCTCGACCTCTACGAGAAGCTCAGTACGTAATGAAAATACCACTACCAGCGGTTCTGATTCAGCAAAGAAGTCCAGTGTTGCTCAAGATGCTGTATCGCTCAGCTCTCAAGGTAAGGCTATGGGTGAAATGCATAATCAGATGGTGAGTCAACCAAGTTTCGATCAAGCGAAAGTGGCGGCTATCAAAGAAGCGATTGCTAACGGCTCTTACACCGTCGATCCTGAAAAGCTAGCTGACAATATGATGAAGTTCGAGAAAGAACTTGGTGGCATGTAGATAGCCGGGGCTTATTATAATGGCAGCACTACTAGGTTTAGTTGAATTTCAATTAAAGAATGCACAAGAGCTAACCGATGTTCTTGAGCAAGAAAAGCATGCCATTACCCAGCGAAACTCCAAAGAGATCGAACAACTCGCCAAGCAGAAAATCACATTAATTGAACAGCTTCAATCCACTGATGATCGCCTTCGTCGCCACCCAGACGTAGAAACTTTAACGTCGGATCCAGAGTTGAGCCCTCTGGTTGAACAAGTTCGATTGCTGGTTGGACAGTGTCAGCAAGCCAATGAGGTTAATGGACAAGCACTGCAGCGAGCTCAGTTAAGCTTTAACAAACTCAACAACCTGATGAAGCAATCTCAGGGTAAGTTAGGGATGACCTATACAGCGGAAGGGCAAACGAAAAATGTCACAACGCTAGGAACCAATATTAAAGCTTAATAGAGACACAAGAGTTCACAGATAAAAAAAGCGGCAATGATTGCCGCTTTTTTAGTATCGGGAGATAGAAGAAAAGTTAGAAAAGGGTTTGCTGCCTCTTCTCTGGTACTTGCTGGACTTCACCATAGTCACGCAGCTTATCCATTTTCTGAATATCAAGACGAAGCTCTGTTACATAGCTATCTCCAACTTTGTAACTACGGACCACTTCAGCACCTCGAATTACACCGTCAACAGCACCCGAAGTACGCTCTGTACCTAGGCGTTGATCTTGAAGATCAGCACGTCCACTCACTCGCATGCCATAAACTTGTTCCGCCAATTCTCGGTAAGCATCGATCTTCGAGGCACGCATAGCGCGAACCTGCTTTTCATCTTCATTGCGCCCTTTCTGCTCGCTGATACTTGCATAGCCGACAGCCGTCAACCAATCATCAGGTCGCATATTTTGTAGCGGTTGACAACCGACCATCATGAACGCGACGACAAGGAATAATACTTTTTTCATCGTGTCTCCTACGGGCGCAGTATCACAGTGTATGGCTGTGTGATCGTTGGGTCAGAACGAATAAGTACCCCGTCTTGAGTTCGAATACTATTCAGCGTATCAAGATCACGACCAATACGATCCGCAGGTAAGAAACCTTGCGCTGTCGCAACAACAATGCGTGACTGCATCCCTACCACTCGAGCATTCACAAGCACACCACCTTCTTGACGAAGCATAGTACCTGTTAAGACATATTGAATGTCTTGCTCTTGTGCAAGATCTTTCCAGTCTCGGCTAAAGGCGAAGTCACCTTGGTGAGTCACTTGGATAGAGCCAGTGGTTTTAAAATCCACCACTCTAAAGCCACGACGTTGAAACTGGTGAATAAATCCTTCAGATACAGAATTACCTAGCCAGTTTGTCGCATCCATATTTTGCAGATCAACAAAAGACGTCACCGCGATCGGCGTTCTTGCCGACACACTCGTGTTCGATATCATTAGATCTTCTGTCATGCTCTCGACAAAAAAGTCAAGAGTATGACGCGGGCTATCCATTAACATGAACTGTGAACCTGGGTAAGGTTCTTTACCGTTATATATTGGCGCATACGCACAAGCGGTCAAAAACACCACTGGTACTAGCGATAACCATTTTTTCATTCTCTCAATCTCCGATACATTAAGGCGTTAATGCTCATTCTTTTAGCTGATATCTAAAAGTGGAACATTCCTTGCTTTTCTATCTATGCAACTATTTAGAAAGGCAATGCCTAAATCAGCTAAGATTTATTAAGCAAAAAATGAACCAACTTGGTAATCAAACATGAAAAAATCACTTCTGATCCTTTTTACAACCATTTACATTAGCTTGTTTTCATCAAGCGTCTTTGCGGGATGGTATGAAGTGACAGGAACTGCCACCGTGGTTTCGTCCGAGGAAGTCGCTCGCATTCATGCACTGGAAGATGCCTTATATAAAGCCGTCAGTTTCTCGGGTGCGGACATCGGCAGTATCGCGAATCTACGACCGCTTTTAGAAGCAGGCAGGAAAGAGTACCAATTCACTGGCAGCGAAGTTCGTTACATCTTGGTGGAAGAAGAGAGAACGCGAAGTAACGTCATGTTTGTTCGTGCTCGTATTGATATTTACCCATCGGCAACGGGTTGCCACGTAGAACAATATAAGAAGACATTTCTAGTCGGAAACATTGACCTAGCGTCACCGCAACAAGCAGTAATGGGCCAGATTTACAATGTCGGTGATGATTTTGCCAATGTAATTAATCGTCAACTCGATCAAGAGTCAGCCAATTTTATCTCTGTAGGTACCACAGACTTTGAAATCAATAAACGATACCCAGAGCGTTTAAAAATGATCGCTCAAGACACTGGCGCTCAGTACATTATTGGTGGGGTGATTACCGATTTGACCGCGACCATCGATAAGAAACTGCTCAAAGATGATGTGATCAACCGCCAGTTTGCACTCGAGATGACAGTTTTTGATGGCAAAACCGGGAACGAAGTCTACAACAGAAACTATCGTGAGGTAGCGAGCTGGCCATTTGCTAAAACCAGTCAAGTCGATACGAAAAGTGCTCGATTTTGGGCTTCGACATACGGCGATATGATGCTTCGTGTCAGCCGTAACATCATGCTCGATTTGGAATCAGAGGTCTCTTGTAAAATCACCTTGCCAGAGGTAGTGGCCAAGTGGGGTAACACCATCACGATGGACTTAGGTCGCTTACATGGCGTGCAGCAAGGTGACCAGTTACAACTGTGGCATACAGGCTCGTTTATTGATCAACGCGGACTTCCTAGAAACAAAGTGACACAAACCGATATCACATTGACCGTTTCTCGTGTTTATGAAAGTGAAGCTGAACTCACCGTGGACCAACCAGAACTTGCAGGAAGTATTCAGATTGGTGATGTCATGCATAAAATGCTTTAACTCGAAGATATTAAAGCCACTGACATAACGCACTATCTCATTTAGAGCGGGACATAACGCTAATTCAGTACAAAACAGCTGTAATTGAGGGCTAAGTAGAGAAATACTTAGCCCTTTTCTTACACGAATCTTCACCATCTTCCCAGTTTCATCTAGAATAGTTATTAATAAAGTTATCTATAGCCATACTATGAAAAAGAGTAACTTAGAGACAAATACTGGACACCGCTTTATTTCTAAAGCTAAAACCGCATTCAAGATCCATATACACACCCCAGATGATAAAGTGCTTCACCGCTCTGTCGGATATATTCGTATTGGGGAAAAAAAAGGACTAAAGAAAGCGATCAAACTCAGGAATGAACTGGGCAGCGAAATGTGGGGGAAATTTTGGCGTAGATTGCTCAAGGATCCTTATTTAATGACTCGACTGCCTCATTCTTTAGAGCCTAAGATCATTTTCAAGCCAAGACCAACCAAAGAACACCCAGATGCAAAAGACGAGTGTTATATCGCAGCTTGGCGTAACTACGATGAACATGGCAAGCTTATTTATCGCAGCGTTGTCTGTTCGATCAAGAAGCATGGCCGCTTAGCCGCTTACTCTAAAACTAAGAAAGCGCTACTTGCCGCAAATAAAGAGAACTTAGAGATTTTGGAGTTTATGGGGCGTTTGAACAGCATCGATTTGAAGTAACCCAAACAAAAAAGCCTTGGTCATACCAAGGCTTTACTTTTACATCACGCCATTATTTCTCTTCGTATTCAAAACCCGGCACGACAATTTCAACTCGACGGTTCTCTGCTCTGCCTTGTCTAGTCTCGTTCGACGCAATCGGATTGTTTTCGCCTTCACCTGAGACAGTAATGCGAGAGCTATCAATACCTTTCTCTTCTAAAACGGTTGCAACGGCTTGAGCACGCTTCTCTGATAGCATTTGATTGTACTCCGCAGCACCTGAAGAGTCGGTATACCCAGTGATCTCAACATTAGCTTGAGGGAATTCATTCATAAACTGGGCAAGTTCATCGATAGGACCTTCACTCTCTGGTTTAAGAGTTGAGCTATTAAGTTCAAAGTTACCCGAATCAATTCTCGCTTCAAAGGATTTGATCACTGGCGTGGCGACAACGACTTCCTCTTCTACCACCGTTTCTTCAACGACTTTTTCTTCAACCATCATAGGTTCTTGTGCTGGCTCATCACTGCCGCCAAAGCTGTAAACGAAGCCAAGTGATGCCGTATTAACCGCGGCTCTTACGAGGTCATTATTCACATCCGTCAAGCGCTGGTATTCAAGGCGAACACGAATGTTACTATCTGGGTTAAGCTCTAAGCCTAAAGCGCCTAGGTATGAGTTGTCGCTTTTGTCTCCATACTCAACATAGGCACCACCAAATTTACCATAGATATCCAGCGTATCCGTGATTGGGGCACTAAGTTTAGGCGCAAGGGTCCAAGCTGTCGCCTTGTCATCATTAATCCCGTCACCAGTAAACTCACCTAAGTAGTCATACCCTGCTTCAAGAGACAGGTAATCTAAAAAGTCATAACCGACAAATAGACCACCAGCGGCTGAATCATCGTCGCAATTTGTTGTGATGGATGTACAAGCATCATCCAACCATGATTTACCAACTTTAGCCCCTAGATATACATCGGCGTTTGCCGCCATTGAACCTAATGCAAGCGTACTTGAAATTACCACTGCCAATTTCTTCATGAGCACTTCCTTATTGTTATCAGAGTATTTGAAGGTAGAGAAACCCCACCCTCTTGGACCGCCTGCGAACGTTCAACAAAACAGTCACTTTAGCGACTTAACTTTAAACCATCCCTACTCAAACAACTTTCTCAAAAATGAGAAACAAGACATTGATTAAAACAATCTATGTGAGTTACTGATAGAAACAATAAAGCCCTGATCTAAGATCAGGGCTAAAGCTGCATTACCTAAAAACTCAACGTCTATCTCATAATAAAAAACCGCACTCGTTAAAGTGCGGTTTTAGATTTATAGACTGAATGCTTGTTAACAGTAATTAAGCGTTCGCTTCACGCTCTTCGATAAATGCGATTGCCATCTTAATACGAGCTACTGCACGCTCTTTGCCTACGAGTTCCATTACCGCATCAACAGAAGGAGACTGACCGCCACCTGTGACTGCTACGCGTAGAGGCATACCGATTTTGCCCATGCCGATTTCTAGCTCTTCACAAACAGCAGCAATAACACCTTCTTTGATGTTTGCTGTTGTCCACTCTTCTAGTGCTTCTGCTTTCGCAAGTGCAAGTTCTAGTGGACCTTTAGCAACGCCGCGCAGGTGTTTCTTAGCCGCGCCCGCTTCAAACTCAGAGAAATCTTCATAGAAGTAACGAATTTGCTCAGCAAGTTCTACTAGCGTGTTACAACGTTCACCAACTAGCTTGATTACCTCAGTGATTGCAGGACCGTTTTCAATGTTTAGGTTCTGGTTGTCTAGGTGCCATTGTAGGTACTCTGCCACATACTCAGGAGCTGATGTCTTGATGTAGTGGTTGTTCAACCAAAGTAGCTTCTCAGTATTGAATGCTGACGCTGATTTAGAAACAGCATCTAGAGAGAATAGGTTGATCATCTCTTCTTGAGAGAAGATCTCTTGGTCACCGTGAGACCAACCAAGACGCACTAGGTAGTTGTTCAGTGCATTTGGTAGGTAGCCTTCATCGCGGTATTGCATGACAGATACAGCGCCATGACGCTTAGACAGCTTCGCACCGTCATCACCTAGAATCATTGCACAGTGTGCGAACGTTGGTACTGGCGCACCTAATGCTTCGTAGATGTTGATTTGACGAGGCGTATTGTTGATGTGGTCTTCGCCACGAACAACGTGTGTAATACCCATGTCCCAGTCATCCACAACCACAACAAAGTTGTACGTTGGCGCGCCATCAGTACGACGAATGATTAGGTCATCTAGCTGGCTGTTAGCGATTTCGATGCGACCACGGATTTGGTCTTCAAATACAACGCTGCCTTCTTTCGGGTTACGGAAACGAACAACAAACGCATCACCTTCTTTTGCTGCTACATTTGCTGCCACAACTTTTGGATGATTTGCATCGTAACGAGGCATTTCTTTCGCTGCTTCTTGCTCTGCACGAATCTCTTCAAGCAGCTCTTTAGACGCGTAACATTTGTATGCTTTGTCTTCCGCTAGTAGCTTATCAACCATCTCGTTGTAACGGTCGAAACGCTTCGACTGGAAGTAAGGACCTTCATTCCACTCAAGACCCATCCACTGCATACCTTCTAGGATCGCATCAACAGCTTCCTGAGAGTTACGTTCTAGGTCAGTATCTTCGATACGTAGAACGAATTCACCGCCTTGGTTTTTCGCGTATAGCCAAGAGTAAAGTGCAGTACGTGCACCACCAACGTGAAGGTAGCCAGTAGGGCTAGGAGCAAAACGAGTTTTAACCGTCATGTAAAATACCTTGATTGTCTAGATGACCACACCAAGCCAAACGGCATGGTGCCAAAATTGCGCGTTATTTTAGCACCGATACGTAATTCTACAATCCATCATCAACAATCTTTGTTAATCGTTGATGTGTTTTACTGCCCATGAAATAAACTCTTGACGTTGTGCAGGTGTCATTTGAAGAAATTCGCCTTGAATGCCCTTAGAAACGGCACTGGATGACTGCGTCTTGTTAGCAGACTGACGCTGGTCTGAAGTCGGCTGAATTGCGGGCTCAACGACGTTAATTGCAGCCACACCACCCGCTAGATTGTACTGTTCAAGCATCTCATCGTAGTCTTTAATCAAAGCAAAGGTTTGGTCGTAAACAAGCTCTATTTCTACTGGTACGTCATTACCGTTACTGGTCACTTTCACCGTTGGTTGCTTTTCGAATTTTCTTACACCACGCTCGTCTCTAATAGCGAAAGGCGTTTCAAACTTTAACGTCTGGTTATTTGCTTCAAACTTTACGACCATCGGAAGAGAGTTAAACTTTTTCTTGCCACCATTACCATCAACCATGGCGGTAACGCGTATCAAAAGTTGATTGACACCATTCTCTATTTTTAAATCCCCTTTTGCTTTCTTAGGGGTGGTGTTTATCTCTTGATTTACCGCCAATATGTCAACTCGATTGTCGGTTTGAATAGTGACTTGCGCGCTAGCCAAGGTACTCATTAGACCTAATGCAATAACCCCTAAAAATTTGTTCATGTTTCCTCACCTGCTACAAACGGAAAAAGGCGGACACTCGGTCCGCCGTATCATTATTATTAGATTAGAATGTCCACTCAGTACCGATACGAACCATTAGATCGTCATCGTAAGTAGAATCGTCTTGCTGTGTTAGACGCAAGAATGTGTACACAGAGTTAAATGAGTAACCAAATTCACCACTGATCGATGTTGAATCTAAATCTTTGTTGTCAACGCCATCTTGTTGACCAGACTGGTCTGCGTAACCCACACGGATGTTAGCGTTACCAAAGAAGTAGTTAGCTTGTACAGAGTAAGCATCAATTTCACGCTTCAAGTATCCGTAGCCACCACCGCTATTAGTAGAGTCGTAAGAACCTGACTTGTAAGCACCTAAAATATTGAAGTTATCGATTGGGCGTAGTTCAAAACCGAAGAAGTAAGAGTCAGTATCACCAATTGAAGCTGTTTTGCCTGGGTCCCAAGTCGGTTGATCTGGAGTTGCGTTGTTAGTATCCCAGTGACCGTCTTCACCACCCTCAAACGTTGTACCTTTTGCCGTCTCAAATGCTGCATGTAGCGTTAGCATATCAACAGGTGTTACAGATACAGAACCACCAAAGAAGTTTGAGTCTTCGTGGTTTTCACTACCGTTACCACCAGCTAGGCTGAATTTCACCATATCTGCGAACATTGGAGAGTCGTAACGCCCCATTTGGCTCTTACGGTCAAAGTGGTAACGCTCACCTGATCTCCAAGCACGGTCAAAAGTACGACCTAAGTTAGAGGCAGAGTACGGCCAGTCAACAAGTTCGTATAAAGGTGTCAGCATACGACCAAAACGTACTTGACCCCAATCGTCGCCACGCAGACCTACGAATGTATCACGGTTACCTAGGTCAGCACCGTAGTCCAGTACCCAACCTGACTCTACTTGAGCAAATGCTGTCACACTGTCAGTCATCACTTTTGCAGCGCGGAATCCAACGCGAGTTTCATTTTCTAGAGACCAACCTGCATCAGGACCTGTTGGGTTCGATGCGCCGTAATCTACAGCAGAAATAGACACAACACCGTACACTTCAACGTTTGCGTCGTTCGGATCACCAATCATATATGCGTTTGCAGTACCTGCGGCCAAGGTAGCTGCAGTGATTGCTGCGCCAAGAAGTGTCTTTTTGAAATGAGACATAAGATTAACCCCTATTATTTTTAAGATTTATTTTGTTTAGTTCTCCCCGCCAGGTGAGTTAACTCATTGATTTAACGGGGAGGACTATTTATGGACAGGGGCATCTTGGCAAACTTTTTTCGCAACAAAAAACGAACCAAATGAAAATTCGACGCACTTCAAAAAAAGTCAATAGAAACAATTACAAACCAAATTAAAATCAACAACTTAAAAGTAAAACATAAAAAACAAAAACGTCAATTTTAGAATTTGTAGTGTCTGAACTCTGTAAATTACGGTAATAGTGTTAGCCAGTTCTCACACCTTTTTGAATAATTCACGGAACTTTATATTTGTCGATAAAAAAGCTTGATACAAATCCCATTCAATTTCATCAAGAAATAGGCCGTTCTAAAGCAAATTGACGTTTTTACCACTTTAAAAAAGGCTATTGACCTTACCCTTGCGGTAAGGTTTAAGCTTAAGCATCTTCATAAGTTTCTAAGGTTTAGTCATGGCTAAGTTCAACATCCCACTCTCTGGATTAAATTGCATGGGTTGCGCAAGAAAGGTAGAGAACCAGTTGATATCTAAACACCAAGTTGAGGTACTAGATCTCTCCCCCACCGCAATTAGCGTCGAGAGTTCACAGCCATTTTCTATATTAGAAACCAGCATTAATGAGCTAAATTATCAAGCAGGCAACCACTATCATCTACAACTAGCTGGATTAAGCTGCGGAAAGTGTGTCGCTAAGTTAAAAAGCGCATTAAATGAAGATGCCAAAGTCGGAGCTTTTGAAGCATCCAAAAATGAGTTAACCATCTCTACCCTTTATACTTTAGAGGAAGTGATCGCACTGGTTGAAACACTAGGCTATCAAGCTTCTTCTCAGTCAATGCCACCTGTACAAGTCAGTGAAACAACAAACACTCAGTCCGCTCTTACAAAGAGCAAACCACACCCAGAGCGCTACTCACTCAACCTTTTGATCTCGGGTATGACATGTGCGAGCTGCGTCGCTTCCGTTGAAAACGCCCTAGTCAGTGTCAAGGGAGTTGAACGGGCTCAAGTAAATCTAGCCGAGCAGAGTGCGATTGCTTTTACCTCGCTACAACCTGAAAAAATACAAGACGAGCTCATCACATCTATCCAGCATTCTGGTTATCAAGCGCAAATCATTGATGACCTCGAGACTCAACAACAGAAACAGCGCGAGCAACTTGAAGAATCACAACGAAAGCATAAGAAAAGTGCCTACTTAGGTTTAGCGATTGGCGCCCCACTTATGCTTTGGGGTGTACTCGGTGGCAATATGATGATCCGCTCGCTTGGTGATCAAATGAGTTGGGGGGTAATAGGCATTATCTGTTTCTGGCTGCTCGCCACAGCAGGGCGTAGTTTCTTCACCAATGCTTGGCAAGCACTCACTCACAAACGAGCGACGATGGACACCCTAGTAGCACTTGGTGTTGGCTCAGCGTGGCTGTTCTCAATGCTTGTCGTGACGTTTCCTGATTGGTTCCCAATCGAGTCTCGTCATGTCTACTTTGAAGCAAGTGCGATGATCATCGGCCTCATCTCACTGGGTCACTATATTGAAGCGAAAGCAAAAACCAAAACAACCTTGTCTTTACAAGCACTGATTGATCTTCAGCCTCAAAAGGCAAATCTCGTCACCGAGCAGGGAGAGCAAGAGATTGATATCAGAGAGATAGCCTTAGGCATGCATTTACGAGTGAAGCCCGGCGAGAAAGTTCCGGTTGATGGTTCACTCTTATCTGGAGAATCGTTTGTCGATGAATCAATGCTAACGGGTGAGCCTATTCCAAGCTTCAAACAACAAGGGGAGCATGTCTCAGCTGGCACCATCAACCAAGATGGCGTTTTCGTTATCGAGGCAACCGGAGTGGGAAGCGATACAATGCTAGCTCGCATTGTGACTATGGTGCGCCAAGCACAAAGCAGTAAACCTGCCATCGCGAAACTGGCCGACCGTATCTCTTCAATATTTGTCCCTGTTGTTGTCACTATTGCTGTGCTTTCGGCATTCATTTGGTACTTGGTAGGCCCAGAACCAGCATCTAGTTATATGTTGGTTGTGGCGACAACGGTTTTAATCATTGCCTGTCCTTGCGCTCTAGGTCTCGCAACACCACTTTCTGTCACCGTCGGTGTAGGAAAAGCGGCTGAGATGGGGATCTTGATTCGAGACGCGGACGTTCTGCAGTCTGCAAGTAAAGTAGATACGGTTGTATTCGACAAGACAGGCACCCTAACAGAAGGGAAACCTACCGTTCAGTCGGTTTACGCGCTTGATGGCAATCACAATGCGCTTCTGACTATTGCAGCATCGGTAGAGCAACATTCCGAGCACCCTCTTGCCAAAGCAGTTGTAAACTATGCCAAGGAAAACGCGCTAACCCTTTCCCCAGTCGACGGTTTTGAAAATCATAGAGGTCGCGGGGTATTCGCTCAATTTGAGACTCAATCAATCGCCATTACTTCTGTCAATTACGCTCGTGAACAAAGCTGGGGCGTTGAACAACTAGACACTCAGATTGCTCAGTTTATTGAACAAGCGTGGACACCGATTGTTGTTACTGTTGAAGGCTCTGCAAGTGGAGTTATTGCAATCGCAGACCCTATCAAGAGTGAAACTGCCCTCGCGGTAAACAGATTAAAAGCAATGGGGATTACGCCAGTCATTCTAACCGGTGACAATCACCAAGTCGCTCAAGCTATTGCCAAGCAAGTAGGTATTGAACAGGTCATATCCCAAGTTTTACCCGATGAAAAAGCTGACCATATAACGCAGCTTCAATCGCAAGGAAAACGTGTCGCTATGGTCGGTGACGGTGTGAATGATGCCCCTGCTCTGGCACTCGCAGACATTGGAATCGCAATGGGAGGTGGCAGTGATGTCGCAATAGAGAGTGCGCAAATGACCCTATTGAATACCTCACCTATTTCCGTGATTAGAGCGATTGAGTTATCAAAGGCGACCGTTCAAAATATGAAACAGAACTTGTTTGGTGCATTTATCTATAACTCTTTGGGTATACCAGTCGCAGCGGGCGTGCTCTACCCAGCTTTTGGTTTTTTGCTCAGCCCTGTTGTTGCAGGAGCGGCAATGGCACTTTCTTCAATCACAGTCGTAAGTAATGCTAATCGACTGAGACTATTTAAAACTTCGTAGAGGTTACTATGAATAAAAAAACATTGGCACTTGCCACTTCACTACTGATTAGCGGCAACGCACTTGCAGCTGATGTGCTTAATCACAAATCTCCGTACTGTGGTTGTTGCACCGAATGGACAAAACACATGCAAGATGCTGGATTCAATGTTGAAGAGAAATTACATGAAAACATGAATCCTATTAAACAGAAGCTAGGGGTAACACCTGAGCTAGCTTCATGCCATACCGCTGAAATTAACGGGTATGTATTTGAGGGCCATATCCCAGCGGATGACATTAAGGCGTTTTTAGAAAACCCTCCTAAGAATGCCAAAGGCCTTGCTGTTCCAGGCATGCCAATGGGCTCACCTGGCATGGAATATGGTGATGAAAAAGACGCATACGCGGTTTATGCATTTAATGAAAAAGGTCAGGTATTCACCTACCGACACTATGAAGTCAACAAATAACGGATTTTGTTGAGCCCATTTCTGTAGCACTCATACTTTCCCTAACAAGTATGAGTGCTAAAATTTCCCCTATTAAATCATCAATATAGATCTAAATTAACATCAAATGTAACTACGTTTACTTTTGTTTTTCGCATTATTCCTCTCTCTCAGATAACTTTCTCGCCAACTTAACAGCGCACCTTAACTGGCGCTCAATGGACTCTCGTTAAACACTCCTACTCAAAGAGAAAGATAGCGATGAGCACTCATTACCTAACAAAACTGAGAATGACTATGCGTAAACATCTATTAATTGCAGCTGCTGCTACCGTGGTTTCACTGCCGACTTTTGCCAACACACCTTACATCGCGGTAGAACTTGCTGGTGGTCAATACAACACTTCCGCGGCAGATGCAGAAAGCAAAACTGTCGTTGATAAACTTGATAACGCAGGCTCATTTGCAATAAAGGGTGGCTCTTACCTAACCGAGAATGTGCGTATTTATGGCTACGTGCAATACAACGGTGAATCAGAACTAACGATCATCGATGTGGAAGAAAATGCTCGAGTTAAGTTTCAGCTAGATGGGTACCAATTTGGTGTCGGCTCTGACTATGTTTACCACATTGACAATAGCTTCTATGTATTAGCTGGCGGTTCAGTAGGCTATTACAATAGCGAATTGGAGACTCAAGTGACGCCTGCTGGTGAAATGAGCGCTTCGGTAACAAGCAAAAACTCAGGACTGACTTACGGCTTGAATGCTGGTATGGGTTATATGTTCACAGAACACTTTGGTATGGAAGCGGGCTACCGATTCAACTACTTCAACGGCAACGAACATAAAGTGGGTGACGATAATCTTGGTAAGTTCAACTCGTCAAATCAAGGTTACATCAACGCGACTTACAAGTTCTAACTGTTGAGGTTAACTCGGTGCGCCTCTAACGCACCGAGTTTCTCACAAATGATACAACACCACTTACCGATGGAGGGATCTATAAGTCGGAAGAATATTTTTATAGAATGCGCGGCGTCTTTTCGCTCCCCTGTGACATATATGAACATACTCGCTCTAGCTAAGCAAAGCGGTCAACTCATCGCTATTGCTCATTTACTCTATGACCCAGAACATAAAACGTTGACCAATGGCAGCAATGAAATAGCGCTAGAGCCACGTAACCTCGCATTGCTAGAAGTGCTGTTGTCAAATGTAGGTGAGCCAACCTCTATCGAGCAATTTATAGGGCAAGTATGGGAAAACCAGTACATTTCAAAAAATGTGGTCACAAACCGCATCAGTTTGTTACGTAACCTCTTTAGGGAAAATGTCCCAGATATTGACTCGACCAAGCTGATCGTGACCTACCCGAAAAGAGGTTACTTCATCCCGAATAGTCACGTTCAATTAGTCAGTTCACTAGACAACGACATAGACTCTGAAAATCAGGATTCAACAGGTCAGAGGTTAACATTCAAACCTTCTAAGCTTACCTTTTGTTGTTCGGCACTTTTGATTACGCTGCTCTTATCTGCAGTCGCTCTGATCAACACGTTCTTTGATGTAAAGGTCGAATCAAAAGATCAGGCATTATACGTACCTCAGGTTCGTTTGCTGCTCGATCAAATTTCATCATCCCAACAATCAACGCAGGAGGACGCCCTAAGGCTCAAGGTATTGCTGCTCCACGCTTATAGCCACTCTCCTTATATCCACTTAGCTAATATGCGCTCACCGAGCTACTACTTGATGAGTTTGAGCAAACACCGTCATTTCCCAGGTTCAGATGCGATTAATGATTCAGACTATAAGCTCGCCTTCAACCTGCTTGAAGATAACGGGGCGGCAGATTCTCTAGAGGTGATTCTCTATCATTCGGCGTCAAATCGTGTTGCTTGGCGAAATTTATACCCACTTGAAAACAATCAATTGGTTTCGACCGTAAACAGACTAAACTCTGATCTGACGGAATACTTCAAGTTACCTACGCCTATTTTTCGTATTGAACAAGCTCTGAAAACCAGCCTAACACAGCGCTCTGAAGCCGAGTTCGATCACTTAATCGAGAAGAAAATGAGTGGTGCAGAAATCAGTTTTTATAGCCGAGAGCTACTGTTTAGTGAGCAATCTTCTGATGTACTGCGACATTGGATCGATAAGGTAAAACAAAGTACTCCGACACCTTCTCCTGAGCTGCATATGCTGTTAGCTCTACTTACTTATCGATCTGGAGAAATAGAAAAAAGCTTACAAATGTTACAGCGAGAGTATGTTGCGGAAATTCCAAACAACGCGCTTATTCTAATGTTGCAAGCCAATATTAGTCGTAAAAAACGCAATACAGAGCAATATTTAAGTAACTACTTAAAAGCAACAGCAGCACTCACAAGTAGCATCCCAGCTAAGCAAGTATTAGCGCATTACTCTAGTGAGAATAAGCAAGCGGCCTGCTTAGGTTTATGGAAAGATGCCCTATCAAACATTGAGTACATCCATATGCCTAACAGTTTACTTTGGCAAGGTGTTGAACGCTTTTGTGCTCCAATCACCAACGCATAATACGAAGAAGCCCAGCATCTGCTGGGCTTTGTATTATTTGGACAGTAACAAGTGTGGCTTAGAAGCCGTAAGAAGCACCGAATACGAATGCGTTGTTCTGCTTGCTAGAGCCATCTGGGTAATCTGCGCCATTTGCTTGGCTACGGAACTCAAAATATGGTTGAACGCCTTCACGAGTCCATGTTGCACGTAGCTCGTGATCCATCGTGTCTTGTTTCTTCATGTCACCCGCTAAGTTGTATTCAGATTCGTTACCAGCGATAACATAAACGTTGTTGTAACTTAGTGAGATCTCTTCATTAACGACGTAACCAATACGGTTATCAAAACGGATGTCGTTATCTAGACTGCTGTTTTCGTTGATATGAACACGAGTACGGTTGCTCAATGAAAGGCCGTTGTCGAAGTTGTAACCGATCTTAACCAATGGACGGTACTGTGCTGTCTCACCGTCAACGAGAAGGTGTTGGTAACCCGCAGCAACCCATAGATTGTCAGTAATGTTGTAAGACTGCTCACCACCAAGCGTAACGCCGATAGAGTTGTTTACACCATCGACTACTGGGTCACCAATAGAAATGCCATCAAACTCTGTGTAAACCGTTAAACCACCAATAGAGTTATCAAAAGTATGACCCGCTTCTAGCGTTGACGTTGCACTGTTACCGTGAAGGTCATCATCATGGAACTGTACGTTACCTGTTACGTATGAAGAACCTGCAAATGCAGTTGAAGCGAAAGCGAGAGAAAGTGCACTAAGAGTAAATAGTTTTTTCATTAGAATCTGCCTTAAAGTATCAAAAGTAGCCGCGGTTCTTATTTGGTATTTCATCACCACCGACCGCAAAGAAGGTTCGCCTCCCTGGCTTGCTTTTCATACTGCTAGATTTATTTTCCATGTGAAAATAAATCCAACCCTAATGAGACATGGCTCAACGTCAAAATCTGAAAAGATAATTAAACCTATACATTCAATAACTTACAAAAACATAAAAAGATACAAAGGCGAGTTAGGTGACGTAAATCACGCTAAGTAAACGAAATAGACATCCTACAGCCAGCTAGATCACACGCATTTTAGGTTTCACTTAATAATCGATAATAATAATGAGATCTCGATCACCACACATTGACGGAATAAATATCCTAGCGATTTCAAGCGATGAACAGAAATCTCATGCGAACCAAAAAAGGCTTCCAAACGGGAAGCCTTTCGTAAGCTAGATACAAACGATTTAATTGCGTGTAATCAAATTTACCATCATATCGATGTGGGCATCATCATCGTTGAGGCAAGGGATATAGGTAAAGGTATCACCACCATGTTCGGTGAAGATTTCCAAACACTGTTCTGAAATCTCTTCTAATGTTTCCAAACAATCGGACGAAAACGCAGGAGCCATAATATCGAGTTTTTTAACGCCTTTACTTGGTAACACTTCTAACGTTTTATCCGTGTATGGCTGCAACCACTCTTCTCGTCCGAAGCGAGATTGGTACGTCATCCCAATTTCATCAGCGTTCAAGCCCAATTCTTTTCCGAGTAACTCAGTTGTACGCTCACAATGCTTAGGATAAACATCACCGTTGTCTGCATATCGCTTGGGAATACCATGGTAGGAGCAGAGAAGGTAATCACCCTTACCGTTCTTCTCCCAAGAGCGCTTAACACTCTCTGCCAACGACTTGATATAAAGAGAGTGGTCGTGGTAATCGCGAATAAGCGTAAAGCCCGGCATTACAGGAATTTGTTTGAAAGCCTTAGTTAGACCGTCAGACACAGCGGCCGTTGTAGTTCCAGAATATTGAGGGTACAGCGGCAGTACTATTACCTCTTCTACGCCTTGCGACAACAATGCTTCAATACCCGATTGTAGGCTTGGGTTGCCATAAGTCATCCCAAGCTCTACTGGCATATCCAACTTTTGTCTTAACTTCTCAGCTTGCTTTTTAGAGTACACCATCAGCGGAGACCCCTCTTCCATCCATACCGTCTGGTAGAGTTTGGCAACTTTAGGCGCACGAACTGGCAGGATCACCCCATGCAAAATTGGACACCAAAGCCAACGTGTCATATCGACCACACGTTTATCATGTAGAAACTGACTTAGAAATCGTTTTACGGCTGGCGCGGTTGCTTCATCAGGTGTACCTAAATTAACCAGTAACACACCCTGTTTCTTATTATTTTGCATAGGTTCCTATCAATACTGAAATGGCTCTTTACGATGAAAATGCTTTGGTGGATCAAAGCGTAAGCATAAAAAAAGCGACCTTATAAAGGTCGCTTCACTATAGCAAATTTTCAATTTTTGCTGTTAGCAAATTATGCTAGCGCTTTCTCGATATCTGCACTCACTTCAGCAACTTGCTTAGTACCGTCGAATTTAAGGTACTTAGTGTTGCCAGCTTCTGCTTCTTTACCGTAGTAATTGATAAGAGGAGCTGTTTGATCATGGTAAACACCAAGGCGAGCACGTACTGTCTCTTCTTTGTCGTCATCACGAACAACTAGGTCTTCACCTGTTACGTCATCTTTACCTTCTTCTTTAGGTGGGTTGTACACTACGTGGTAAGTACGACCTGAAGGAAGGTGAGCACGGCGACCAGCCATACGCTCAACGATAACATCGTCAGCAACATCAAATTCAATAACGTAGTCTACATCTACGCCCATCTCTTTTAAGCCATCAGCTTGAGGAATTGTGCGTGGGAAACCATCTAATAGGAAACCTTTTTCGCAGTCATCTTGAGCAATGCGCTCTTTGATTAGACCAAGGATGATTTCATCAGAAACTAGCTGACCAGCGTCAATAACAGCTTTAGCTTGCTTACCAAGCTCTGTACCTGCTTTGATAGCAGCACGTAGCATGTCACCAGTAGAGATTTGCGGAATACCGTATTTGTCCATGATGAAATTAGCTTGTGTGCCTTTACCTGCACCTGGAGCACCTAGAAGAATGATGCGCATGTTGAATCCTCTTAAGATAATGATGATTTATACCGAAGCTCACTATGCCTAGCCGAGCATGACTTAGCAGCACTCACGGTAAGTTTCGGTATAAGTTCGTTACAGTAAAATAGGCGTGCACATTACACGCCCATTAATTTGCTTTCAAGACCGCATTCTAACATACAAATTCAAAATGCTGTCTCAATTACGACTAAAGAATGCTTAAACACTCACACTAAGTCGCCGTTTTTGACCATTTTATTCACGTTAACCGCAAATAAATCAAAAAGCCCGCAAACTGCGAGCTTTTTAGGTCAATTTGTCTATTAGCCCTTAGTCAAAAGCTTATTGATAGCACCAAGGAACTGAGAAGGGTCTTCCATAGAGCCGCGCTCTGCAAGCATGGCCTGACCTAGAAGCACTTCAACCCAACGACCGAATGCTTCTTCGTCAGCTTCATCAGCCATCTGCTTAACCAAAGCGTGCTCTGGGTTGATTTCAAAGATGTATTTCACTTCAGGTGCAGCTTGACCAGCAGCCTCAAGAAGCTTCGCCATCTGCGTACCCATTTCAAAATCATCCGTTACAACAACCGCTGGCGTTGAAGCAAGTTTAAACGTCGTACGAACCTCTTTCACGCGGTCGCCCAAGTACTCTTTAGTGCGTTCAACCACTGACTTAAATTCTTCTTCCGTCTCTTTTTGCTTCTCTTTTTCCGCTTCGTCTTCGAACTTGCTTAAGTCTAAGCCAGCTTTGGTGATCGACTGGAACTGCTTGCCGTCAAACTCTGTTAGGTAGTTCATTACATACTCGTCAATACGATCGTACATAAGCACTACTTCAATACCTTTCGCTTTAAACTGCTCTAGGTGCGGGCTGTTTTTCGCCGCTGCATAACTGTCTGCCGTTAGATAGTAGATCTTATCTTGGCCTTCTTTCATACGTTCAACGTAAGACGCCAAACCGACGGTTTGATCTAGAGAGTCCACTTCCGTAGACGCAAAGCGCAGAAGACCAGCGATCTTCTCTTTGTTGCTCATGTCTTCAGCTGGACCTTCTTTCATGACAAGACCGAACTGCTTCCAGAACGTTTGGTATTTCTCTTCGTCATTCTTCGCCATGCGCTCTAGCATAGTCAGCACACGTTTAGTACACGCACTGCGCAGAGACTGAGTCACTTTGTTGTCTTGCAGAATTTCACGCGATACGTTTAGTGGTAGATCATTTGAATCTATTAGGCCGCGAACAAAGCGTAGGTATGACGGCATAAACTGCTCTGCATCATCCATAATGAATACGCGTTGTACGTAAAGCTTCAAACCTGACTTGTGGTCGCGGTTCATCATATCCCAAGGTGCTTGAGATGGGATGTAAAGTAGGCTTGTGTAGTCGTTCTTACCTTCTACACGGTTGTGGCTCCATACTAGTGGATCCGCAAAGTCATGAGAAACGTGCTTGTAGAACTCTTGGTACTCTTCTTCTGTCACATCAGATTTGTTACGAGTCCACAGTGCTTGAGCTTTGTTGATCTGCTCCCACTTTTTCTCACCTGTCTCTTTACCTTCTTCATCACGAACAGGCGTTTGAATAGAAACTGGGATACCGATGTGGTCAGAGTATTTGCTGATCACTTCACGTAGACGGTATTCGTTAAGGAACTCTTTTCCTTCTTCACGCATATGAAGCACGATATCAGTACCACGAGACTCTTTCGTAACGTCTTCAATCGTGTACTCACCTTCGCCAGCTGAGTGCCATTGAACACCTTGCTCTGCATTTAGACCGGCCGCACGAGTACGAACCGTCACAGCATCAGCCACGATAAATGCAGAGTAGAAACCAACACCGAATTGACCAATCAGTTGTGAGTCTTTCGATTGATCTTCAGATAGTTTAGAGAAGAAGTCTGCTGTACCCGACTTGGCGATCGTACCTAAGTGCTCGATCACATCTTCACGGCTCATACCGATACCGTTGTCTGAAATCGTTAGAGTATTCGCTGCTTCATCGAAAAATAACTTAACACCTAAATCTGCATCACCTTGATAAAGTTCGGCATTTGAAAGCGCTTGAAAACGCAGCTTGTCAGATGCATCAGAGGCATTTGAAATCAGTTCACGCAGGAAAATCTCTTTGTTTGAGTAAAGAGAGTGGATCATTAGATGAAGTAACTGTTTTACTTCAGACTGAAAGCCACGAGTTTCTTTATTTTGTGTAGCAGTTTCGCTCATGATAACTCCATAAGTTCTATACTTATCAAGCCAATACATTCATAGTGAGAATTATTAATTGGCGTAAATCTGTCAATTAACATGAGGGTGACAAATGTAAATTCAAGGTCAAGAATCATAAAAACAGTGTTTTTTAGTCTTTATTTTGTCTATCCTTGCACCACTAAAAAATCAAAAAATCTAAACTAGTGTCATACAAACTAGTCGTTGTTCGCACCTCTCAAGTGCAACTTCCTGAAACCTTTACAAAAATGGCCATGATTAATGAGTAATATAGGTACTAAGTTTAATCTCGCAAACAGATTTACTTTTGATCCGAACACCAATTCTCTGACCGATAAAGAGAGTGACAACGAATTAATTCGCTTAGGTAGTAATGAGAGCCGCATTCTTCTTTTGCTCTGTGAAAAACCAAGCGAGATCGTTTCTCGTAATGAATTGCATGATTTTGTTTGGCGTAAACAAGGCTTTGAGGTCGATGATTCTAGTTTGACACAAGCAGTTTCGACGCTTCGTAAGCTATTGAAAGACTCTACGAAGTCTCCAATGTTCGTCAAAACAGTGCCAAAACGTGGCTATCAGTTGATTTGTCCTGTTGAACGTACAACACCGCTAATGAGCGGGGAAGACGATGCAGAGGAATTACCTGTAGCCGAAGAGCTTGAGGTTTCAGAGTTAGTTGTTACAGAAGCCGTCGATGATGTAACTCCTGCTCCGGCAACAACAGAACAACCTATTCAAACAGAAAGCGAAGCTACACCTGTAAAAGCAACGTTTGACTTGATGTCAAAGGTGCTACTCGTACTCGCAGTGTTACTTCCGCTCTGTGTTGTGTTATTCACCAACCCAGCAGAGTCTAAATTCCGTGAGCTAGCGGTCTATGACAACACACCTGTAAAAGCCCCTCAAAATCACCCGGACTTAAGCCTGTGGTACTCATCTATTGAGCAGTGCGTTATCAGATATAATGAAACACACCTTGGCGATGAAGCTCCGATTGAAGTGATTGCAACTGGTGGCCAAAATAATCAATTGGTTTTGAACTACATTCACTCTTTGGACCACTCAGGCCAAAACATTACGTTACGCATATTTGCGGAGCAAGATGATTTAAGTAAAGTTTGCCAATAGGAAGCATCAAGATGAATCAGAAAATTGCAGCAGGCCTACTTGTTTTCTCAGCCTTGTTCAGTGGGTGGTTATACTGGGGAAGCGACCTCAAAGTTGAGCAAGTACTTACCTCAAATGAGTGGCAATCTAAAATGGTGACTGTCATTACTGACAAACTTCAAGAAGAGTCTGTCGGTCCATTGAGAAAAGCAGATATCTCTTCCAATGTGAAGTACCTGCCGAACAACACTTACATCCGTGTCGCGACCGTCCGCCTTTATTCAGGAAATGATAAATCTCAAGAGAGCATTATCAATATTTCCGAAACGGGTGAATGGGATATCAGCGATAACTATCTACTGGTATCACCGACTGAGTTTAAAGACGTATCTTCTGCGCAAAGCAAGGACTTTACTGAAGCTCAGCTTGAACTGATTACTCAAATCTTCAAGATGGACGCACAACAAAGTCGACGTATTGATATCGTCAACGAAAAAACATTACTGCTGACTAGTCTCAGCCACGGTTCTACGGTACTTTTTACTAATTAGATTCTAGGGGCATGACGCCCCTTTTTAATAAGTTGTTCATGGATTGGATTCAAACTCTCGGCCTCTTCCTAGGCTCATTAATTGCTAATACACTCGCCTCTCTTTCTGGCGGTGGCGCTGGCTTACTCCAGTTCCCACTGTTAATTTTCTTTGGGCTGCCCTTTTCTACCGCACTTGCCACGCACAAAATTGCTAGCGTTGCTTTAGGGCTTGGTGCCGCTTACACCCATATCAAACAGAAAAGCTTCAGTTATAAAGTCGCCCTCTATTTGGTCACCGTTGGCACGGTTGGCGTTGTTATTGGTGCGAACCTAGTTTTGATGATTCCTGATGTTATCGCTGAAAAATTGCTCGGAGCGATGATCTTAGCTTTGGGCATCTACTCCTACTTTAAAAAACAGCTCGGGCAACAAGAACAGCCTATTCATCGAACAACTTTGGGGTGGCTAATCGGCGGTATCGGCTTAATGGGGATTGGAGTCATCAATGGCTCATTAACCGCGGGTTCTGGGCTTTTGGTAACGCTATTTCTCGTGCGTTGGTTTGGCTTCAGTTACAAACAAGCGGTCGCTTTAACAATGCTCTGCGTTGGCCTTTTCTGGAATGGGATTGGCGGTATAGCCATCGCTCAGGCGGGAGCTCCTATTTATTGGCCATGGATTCCAGCGTTGCTTCTTGGATCTTTCTTGGGAGGCAGTTTAGGCGCTTATCTAACAACACGATACAGCAACAATGTCATCAAACGTTGTTTTGAGCTCATCACTTTTGCTGTTGGCATAAAACTTCTTTTTTAACTCTTTTTACAACGAATCATTGCATATGAACAAAGCTAAAATTGATATCTATTACTGTCGCCAATGTAACTGGATGCTTCGCTCTACATGGCTATCACAGGAACTCCTGCATACCTTTAGTGAAGAGATCGAAACCGTGTCGCTTCACCCTGACACAGGCGGACGTTTTGAAATCCACTGCAATAACCAGCTTATCTGGGAGCGAAAGCAGGATGGAGGTTTCCCTGAAGCTAAGGTGCTAAAGCAGCGTGTGCGAGATCTTATTGATCCTGAGAGAGATTTGGGCCACTCAGACAGTAAATAGCAAAAAGGCAGCACTCATGAATGCTGCCTTTGTCACTTTTAAGCAATTGTCGTCTCAGCGAGCACATCACCATCGAACGTCCTCACACTGAGTGTATGCTCATCAAGGATACCATAGCTGGCCGCAAAACCATTACGTGGAAAAGTAATTGAACCTGGATTAAAGATAAATTGC
Source organism: Vibrio sp. RE86 (assembly GCF_013114545.1). GTDB lineage: Bacteria > Pseudomonadota > Gammaproteobacteria > Enterobacterales > Vibrionaceae > Vibrio. The sequence continues at coordinate 40,207 of NZ_VTXI01000019.1, forward strand.
TCACCGTCTCGCTCTGCGACTGGAATATGAGTGTGGCCATGAGCGATCACATCACCTTCTTTAAGAGGTGGGCGCTTAGCTGAGTTATAAAGGTGCCCGTGAGTTAGAAACAATCTTTGACCAGACGCCAACATCACCCAAGCGTAATCCATCATCATCGGAAACGACAACAGCATCTGATCTACTTCGCTGTCACAGTTACCACGTACAGCAATAATTTGATCCGCATGCTGGTTAAGCAGTTCGCTAACCTGAGGAGGGTTGTATCCTTCAGGAACAGGATTACGTGGGCCGTGATTCAAAATATCGCCCAGTAGAACTAAAGTTTGAGCGCCAGATTTTTCATACTCGGCAAGCACTTGTTGTGTCGCAGGCAAAGAGCCATGCAAATCAGAGGCAAAAAACAGTTTCATAACAACATCCCCTTAAAAATAATGAGGAAATTCTACGCACACTTACGCAATTAGTCATCATGTGCCATGCCATTAATCACGATATTATTGTAGCTCACCATACCGATCACTTTCCCCTGCTCAATAACAGGAGCACGGCTGATTCCAAAGCGCTCAAAAAGTCGCGCGCAATATTTCACATTCATTTCAGGGTCAACACCCAATGCTGGCTTCGTCATAATCTCATAGATATTGGTGCGCTCTGGTGAACGATTCTTAGCAAGTACCTTTTTTGCAATATCGTTCATCAGCACTAAACCAAACTCATCATCTTCATCTCGTTTGTTGACCACCAGCGCTTTCACCCCATGACTTCTGGCAACTTGGATACCTTCTTGCACCGTGGTTAAGCCATCTATCATCACATAATTGTTCGCCATTACATCACGCACAATCACTCTTGCTTGCTTACTCATAGCTCGTCCCCTACCACTTTCGTTAACTGCTCAACTTGATGAGCAACACCTACGGCGTCTTCAATATCTATCTGGATTGCGATGCCTTGTCCGGACTCCTGATCAAATTCGCCAACATTATTGATGGTCTCCAGAATATGCCTCGATAAGTGTTCTTCGACGACAAATAGCAAAACGTCTTTTTGCACCTCTAATGTCAAACCAAAAAAGGTTCGCTTTTGGTTTAGTCCTTCACCACGAGCATTGTTGATGACTGTAGCGCCTGTTGCACCGGCCTCTCTTGCTGCATCAAGCACTACATCTGTTTTACTGTCTTCGACAAAAGCGATTAGCAATTTAAAGCGCATCTTGTTGGTCCTCGTGTTGTTTCTCTCTGTTTAGCCACTGTGTAATTTGTGCGTATGCCATTACCGAAATAATAGGAAATAAGCTAGCAAAAGCGATCAGACCAAATCCATCGATCATTGGGTTTCGCCCCGGAACTGTAGAGGCGAGTCCAAGCCCTAACGCAGCCACCAAAGGAACGGTGACGGTTGAGGTCGTCACACCGCCAGAGTCATAAGCCAACGGGATAATCAGTTTTGGTGCATAGAAAGTTTGGGCTACAACAATGATGTAACCCACGATAATGTAGTAGTGAATCGGATCCCCAACCACGATGCGATAGCTACCCAGAGATATGCCAAACGCAACGCCAAGTGCAACCGCGACCCTTAGCCCATTCACGCTTATACTACCTCCGGATACTTGGTTCGCTTTGATCGCAACAGCGATAAGTGATGGCTCTGCAATCGTGGTACTAAAACCAATGAAAAAGGCGAATAGATAGACCCAGTAATAGTCGTACCAAGTGACAGTTACACCGAGGGAGAGACTAAACTGCTCAATAAAATCAGGCGCGGTTAGCTGCTCTGCCATCGTCTCTCCCAAAGGAAATAACGCCAGATCTAATCCAATAAGAAACAGAGCAAGCCCTAAAATCACGTAGCCAAAGCCAAGCAGCACTTTTGGTAAATTGGTGACTGGCTTTCTCAACACCACAAATTGAAAGCCAAAAATAATAGTAGCGATGGGGAAAACATCACTAACGGTGTCAATAAACGTATCGGTAAAAAGGGACCACTCAATCATGCCACCACCATTCCGTAGATCATGACAAACATCATCGGCAGTAAAGAGGCAAAAGCTATCAAGCCGAACCCATCAATCATTGGGTTACGACCTTTTATCGAAGAGGCAAGACCTACACCGAGTGCCGTAACTAAAGGAACGGTAATGGTCGAGGTCGTCACTCCGCCAGAGTCATACGCAACACCAATGATTGCTTCAGGTGCAAATATCGTTAATACAACCACACCGATATAGCCGCCAATAATCATGTATTGGATAGGCCAACCTTTTAGTATTCGCAGTACACCAAGCAAAATAGCAATGCCAACCGATAGCGCGACGGTGTAGCGAAGGCCATCGGCATACGCTTCCATTGCCTCTCTATCATGGGCAATCATCCCACCTTCTGCTGCAACCTCAGCCGCCTCTCCAGCAACTGCGGTTAACGCAGGTTCTGCGACCGTTGTGCCAAACCCCAAACAAAAGGCAAAAATCAATAGCCACACAACACTGCCTTTTCTCGCAAAAGATTGAGCCATGCTTTCGCCAATTGGAAATAGACCCATCTCGAGGCCAAAAATAAAGAAAGTTAACCCAAACACCACAAGCAGGAGGCCAAATAGAATAGAGATAAGATTTGGTAGAGGCTCTTGCAGAACAACAAGTTGAAAAAAAGCGATAACCAAGATAATCGGCATCAAATCACGCAGGCTTCCCATTAATGCTTTCAATAAGGCAATCAATGCGTTCACGTACTCTCCTGCGCTTAGCTTTTCCGTTTATTTCCCCTTTAGCTTTACAGACGAAACCACGCTTTGATGTGACGCTAACAGCATAACCCTTACAAAATGTAAGCAAATGTGAATTGTGTGATATTGCCACAGGTGATCACTTTTAATGCTAAGTCGCTATAATTAGTAACAATAGTTCACTAAGGTTAGAAGTCAGGTAGAGACATCAATCTAGGTTTTAGTTAAGGGATATATATGAAGTTACTGCTCACTGGTGGAACAGGCTTTATCGGTCGCGAGTTACTCAAACATTTAACGACCCATGAAGTCGTGCTTTTGACCCGCCAGCCAAATCAAGCGAAAGAGATCCTTAGCCATACGGATATGGGGAACGTGACCTATATATCTGACCTAGACGATTTCCATCATTTAAACGATTTTGATGCCGTCATTAACTTAGCAGGGGAACCTATTGCAAATAAACGTTGGACGAAACGTCAAAAGAAGGCCATTTGTGATAGCCGCTGGGCATTAACCGAAACGCTCGTGAGCTTGATTCATGCGAGTACTACCCCACCAAGTGTATTTATTAGTGGCTCTGCAGTTGGCTATTATGGCGACCAGCAAGAACACCCGTTTGATGAAACACTACACGTTACTGACCACAATTTTCCCCATGAGGTATGCAGCAAATGGGAGCAAATCGCTAACCGCGCTCGCTCAGAGCACACGAGAGTATGCATTCTTCGTACTGGCATCGTGCTTGCTCCACATGGTGGTGCATTGCGAAAGATGTTGCCCCCTTACCGTCTTGGCTTAGGTGGTCCAATTGGTCATGGCAAGCAATACATGCCATGGATTCATATGCTCGATATGGTAAGAGGCATTGTCTATTTGTTAGAAACCTCTCACGCACATGGCGAGTTTAATTTGTGTGCCCCTCACCCAGTGACAAACAAAGCTTTTAGCCAGACTCTAGCCAAAACGCTCAAACGTCCTCACATCCTAATGACGCCGAAGTGGGTGATGTCTTGCGCGATGGGCGAGAGCTCGACCTTGTTATTTGACAGTATTCGAGCGAAACCGAAAAAGCTGACCGAGCTCGGATTCCATTTCAGTTATTCACGCATAGAGCCAGCATTAAAAAATTTATTACAACATCACGATTGATCCAGTAACCTAGCAGCACCATTCATAATGCTCTGACTAGAAATGAGAAAATCGATCTTAATAACTGGATGTTCAACCGGCATCGGTTATGTCTGTGCACATGCTCTCCACCAGCGAGGCTACTTTGTGATTGCCTCTTGCCGTAAACCTGAAGATGTTGAGCGTCTAAAGTCTGAAGGATTAACGTCGATTCAGCTCGATCTTTCTCATCCCGAAAGCATTTCTCGCGCCGTTGAAGAAACTCTTAAACTGACTGGCGGAAAACTTGATGCGCTATTTAACAACGGTGCTTATGGACAGCCCGGTGCGCTTGAAGACCTGCCAACTGATGGCCTTCGTGAACAGTTTGAAACCAATTTTTTTGGCTGGCACCAATTAGTGTGTGAGTTACTCCCGACGATGCGCCAACAAGGACACGGCCGAATTGTGCAAAACAGCTCCGTTCTTGGGTTTGCCGCCATGAAGTATCGCGGCGCCTATAATGCTTCCAAGTTTGCCATTGAAGGTTGGACCGACACATTGCGCCTCGAACTGATGGATAGCGACATTCATATCAGCCTAATTGAACCCGGCCCGATTGAAACCGAATTTAGAGCCAATGCCCTGCTGGCTTTTCAACGTTGGATTACCATTGAAGGCAGTGCTCACCAAGCGCAGTATCAACAACAGATGGCTCGGCTAGACAGTGATACATCCAATAATGCCTTCGTCTTGCCTCCAGAGTCGTGTATTGCACCACTCATTCATGCACTGGAATCTCCCAACCCGAAGATACGCTATCGCATCACCAAACCAACCAAGGTGTTTGCCGTACTAAAACGACTGTTGCCAACCGCGCTACTCGACCAAATATTGCGACGTGCCGCTTAAAGTAAAATGTATGTATGTAATTTTTCCGTAACATTAAGACGCTACATTAACACTTAGGGAAAAGCCCTAGTCAAAAGATTAAAGCGCTACATTCGGAATAATTATATGTCGTTAAACCAGTTAAACTGGCTGAGTGTCGGTGTTGCGCTAACGTTATTTATCGTTTTCTAGACACCTTCGCTTACCCTTTCGGGAAAACAATTGCACCGCCTCACATTGGGCGGTGTTTTTGTATCGCCACTTTGATAATTCAACGCCTTAACTTGAACTCTTCTCTCTGTGCCCATATCTTTGCTATATCGTCCAAGTAGTCAGGAAACCTTACATGCAATCTCCATATATCGTTGAGCTAAACGAACAGAACTTCCGTCAAGTGCTAGAAGGCTCAATGCAAACACCGGTTCTTATTCATTTTTGGGCACCGATGAGCCAAGAGAGCGCTCAGGTTATCCCAGATCTGCAAATGCTGGCTCAGCAGCACAACGGCGCGTTTACCCTAGCGCTTCTTAACTGCGAACAAGAACAGATGATCGCCAGCCAATTCGGGGTTCAAGCACTGCCTACTATTGCGCTGTTTATTAACGGTCAAGCCGTGGATGGAATGGGCGGACCACAGACTATTGCATCGATTCAAGATATGCTAGCAAAACACCTTCCTAGCCAAGATGAGCTCAGCTTAAAAAAGGCCAGTGAGTTAATTCAAGCAGGACAACACGCTGAAGCATTACCTCTATTAGAATCATTAGCAGATGAACTAAAGCAAAAAGGAGACGTCAAGCTCGCTATAGCTGACTGCTACCTTGAAACGCAAAGCTTCGACCAAGCAAAAGCACTGCTTGAACACATCCCATTAGAGTATCAAGACAACTATTACAAGGGTCTCGTCGCGAAGTTAGAGTTGCATGCGCAAGCTTCAAATAGCCCCGAGATTCAATCTTTAGAAACAGCGCTTGAGCAAAATCCAAGTGATGTAAAAGTCGTTAACGAATTGGCGTTGAGCTACCACCAAGTGAATCGCGATGAAGACGCACTAGAGCTATTGTGGACAGTTTTGCGCAGCGATCTTAGCGCACTAGATGGTGAACTGAAGAAGTTATTCATGGATATCTTAGCTGCCCTAGGACAAGGAAATCCAATAGCGGGTAAGTACCGTCGCCAACTTTACTCCATCCTTTATTAGACTCTTCTAAATCAAATACTTAAAGCCGGTTCGTCCGGCTTTAATTTTATCTAAAATTAGCCTAGGTTCTCACTTCTGCCATTGTTTCAATAGCTCAGTTGAGCAACAATTAGTCAACGACTATCATAAGGAACTCAGATATGGCTATTGATTCATTGATTACTATCGGCGTTTTTCTCGTCGTCGCAATTGCATTGGTGTTCGCCGCAGTTAAAACTGTCCCACAGGGTAACAACTGGACTGTCGAACGATTTGGTCGCTACACCCACACACTCAAACCAGGCTTAAACATCATTATTCCATTCATTGACGGCATCGGGCATAAGATAAATATGATGGAACGTGTTCTCGACATCCCTGCTCAAGAAGTAATTTCTAAAGACAATGCTAACGTAACGATAGACGCAGTGTGCTTTGTTCAAGTCATTGATGCCGCACAAGCCGCTTATGAAGTAAATGATTTAGAACACGCGATTAGAAACTTAACGCTGACCAACATCCGTACTGTACTGGGCTCTATGGAACTTGATGAGATGCTAAGCCAGCGTGATATGATCAATACCAAGCTACTTTCTATTGTTGATGAAGCCACTAACCCTTGGGGCGTCAAAGTCACCCGTATTGAGATCAAAGACGTGCAGCCGCCTTCCGATCTCACAGCAGCAATGAACGCTCAAATGAAAGCAGAACGTAACAAACGCGCAGAGGTTCTTGAAGCGGAAGGGGTTCGCCAAGCAGAAATTCTACGCGCCGAAGGTCATAAGCAATCAGAGATCTTAAAAGCCGAAGGTGATAAGCAAGCCGCGATACTGCAAGCTGAAGCTCGTGAACGCGCCGCTGAAGCCGAAGCGAGAGCAACGACTATGGTTTCGGAAGCTATCGCTAAAGGTGACATGCAGGCGGTGAACTACTTCATAGCCCAAGGCTACACTGAGGCCCTCAAAACCATCGGCCAAGCTGAAAATGGAAAAATCATTATGCTGCCTTTAGAAGCTACTGGGTTAATGGGCTCCGTCGCTGGCATTGCAGAAATGTTCAAGCAGTCGAACGATAAAACTGAGTGAGGTTGATTTGATCGAGTTATTAAATAGCGTCAACTACTGGCACTGGTTAGCATTTGGGCTAGCCCTTCTCGCATGTGAGCTTTTAGGTACCGCTGGTTATTTTCTGTGGTTAGGCCTCTCAGCTCTGATTGTCGGGGCACTACTCACGTTTATTCCAATGAGTTGGCAGCTTCAATGGGTCGCATTTGGAGTCTTCTCTCTCACTACAACCTGGTTGTGGTGGAGAAAACAATTCAAAACGGATAAACAAAGTGATGCTAACCGAGAGCTCAATCAAAAACAGAAGCAGTTGATTGGGCAAACAGTCACCCTAGAAGAGGATTTTCCGGCAGGTAAAGGGAGACTGAAGCTCGGTGATACGACTTGGTCAGCTCAATCTGAGCACCAGATCTCAGCAGGTTCGACAGTAGAAGTGACCGCAGTCAACGGCATTTTGTTGACCATACAGAAAAAAAAATAAATTTATTTTTGGCTCTTTACCTCATGTGAAGAGCCTTTATTTATTCTAATTGAACAATTAAAGAGAAAATAATATTTAATTCATAGTGTTAGAAACTAATTATTAGAAATTAAGTAATCAAGTTCATCTATTTTGGTTTCTCATGCTTTCATTTCATTCAGAAAAACACTTTTATTAATCAAGCCCCTTCAACCACTTATTAATTCACCATGAATAATAAGTTGTCCTTTATTATTCCTAGAAAAATACTTTGACACCTATTTTTTTGATCTTTATCGAACTTTGCACATACTAGATGTACCATCATGTGATTAAGGTCACGATTATCAGGGAGATGTATTATGAAAGTTTTATTCGTATTTATTTCAGCAGCATTGTTTTCACTCTCAGTTTCCGCAGCGAGCACTCAAATGGGGCCATACGTCGACTGTAAACTCGAAGATGGTAGCCGAGACTACGTTCCTAGTGAAATATGTAAAATGAAGAATGGAAAAAGAATGTTTTAAAAGAAAAATCGCACCCATTTGAAAATGGGTGCGATTTCTTTGATAGTTGCAGATCTATTTTACAAGCTAATTAATCTGGTTAAAATTTGCTTTTTCTCTTCGACGCTTGCTTTATTAAACCAATAGCCGAGCATTTGCACTGGCTGTGATGCCTCATTTGGAACTGATATTTGAGGAAGTTTTCTCTCTTTAAAGGCTATATCTGCAAACTGCTCAATCTCCGATGCATTTGCTTGTTCCATCCAGTAATCAAACATATTTGCTTCTGAGCTAGATGATTTCTCTTCGATTTTCTTTGACTCAGTGGTAACTGTAGTGCTTGTTGCGACAACCGCTGTAGTGCCTGCGATCAACTCTGGATAATTTTTCTTGTTGTACTTAACCAATTCTTTTTCATGATCTCGAGTAATACCGCCAAGGTTTGGCAGTTCATCCAGATCAAACTGAATTTGTTTTCCTTGAGCATTTTTGACCGAAAAACGTGGGGTTTCATTAAAAGCTTCGGCTTGTTCTACTCGCATAAGTTTCGCGTTTGCTTCAATGAATAACTCTTGGTTGCTTTCATCAAATGTCATAACAAACGCTTTAGAATTGAATTTCTCTTTCTCTCCCATTTTTTCAACAAGTTTAGAGACTCTTAATACAACTTGGTTCTTCCCATCAGGAACCGTATAAGCTGAACGTGCGAAGAATGAATATCCAACTTCTTCTCCACCAACAAGCAACGGAGATATGTCACTATGGAAATCGAGACTGACTTCCGCCCTTGGAGCAAATGAAGCAACCACAGCACCAATAACACACATCCTTTTTATTACTTTCATTTATTTATCTCCTTGAGTGAAAAGAGCATTCTTAAAAAGAATGCTCTCGATTTATAGTATGGTCAAAAGAACTAAATTAGAAGTAGTATTCCATACCTAGCAAGATGCGATGTGCCCACTCAGCATTGTAGCTGTTGTCTTTAGTATTGATTTCGTAGTTACGAGAATCGATGTACCAGTAAGAGCTTGGTAGTAGGTAACCGAAACGTGCTGTAATCGCTGTATCTGCACTGTTATCGATGCCATCTGCATCATCAGTACCTGCGTAACCCGCTTTTAGTACGTACTTGCTATCAATTACGTATTGAGCTGTTGCAGAGTAAGCGTTCTGACCTACATCACCCACTTCCATTGCTTTATACGCCGCAGTTAGCGTTAGATCACCTAGGAATACCGAACCACCGACGATGGCATAGTTACGGCTATCAACAGTTTCTTTCTGAGTACCGCCACCGTTATTTTTCCATTCTGTCCATGCAGGGTTTACAGACACTTCATCATTAGCACCAGTAACGATGAACTTATCTGGCTCACCTACATTTTGTTCATATGAACCTTGGTGGTAGTAACCAGCATGTACACTGAATGTATCAGTAGAGTAAGAAGTACCTAAGCTTGAAATCATTTGATCAACATCTTGCGTCATACCGCTAAGAGTCGCTTGGAAGTTGAAACCACCGAAGTTAGCCGAGTCAAAACGTAAAACACTGTCTGCACGATCTTGGTAGCCACCACCGATATCATTGTTCCAGTCAAATACGTTACCTAGACCAGGGTTTGAGTGTGGCCAGTCAACGTAGTTGTATGCTGCCACTAGCTGACGACCATATTTAAATTGACCAACACCATCAAATTCTAGACCTAGGTATGTATCACGTGCACCTAGACCGCCAGTGTTATCACCGTTGTTTGCGTTACCACCTTCCATCTGCCAGATGAATTTCGGTGCAATATCATCAAACTCAACTACGCCGCGGAAACCGATACGAGACTCAATCTCAGCACCAATACTCTCGCTATCACCTGCGTCGATAAGCGTAATGTTACCTGCTGCTTGGCCGTAGAATTGAACGGCATCGCCTGCTAGTTGAATTGCTGCATTAGCAGAACCAGTCATAGCGGCTGTTGCCACTGCTGCACCTAGAAGGGTACGTTTAAACATTTTGTCCATGGAATAAACTCCTAAAAATGGATATAGCTGTCTTATTATTTTCTCGCCTTAAGTTGGCCGCCGAAGGGAGAAATCATTTCCTATGTTGAAATCAAAAACTCTTCATGAATTAGCGATTTCTATTTCCTGCATACACCCCGTGTATCCATGTTTCTCAGACTAACTTCGCGTAGAAAAACATCAACCAGAACTTAATTTCTATATAAAAAAATATGACCCGCCACAAACTTTTATAAACAGAGTGATCATGATCTCTTTTTAAAAATGAACTTTACAAAAAACACTAAAAAACCTTCAAAAACAAATAGTTAAAAAATTAAAAAACATAAACCAACTTGAAGTGACTCGCATTTTTTTATCGAGAATAGGGTTAATGATAATGAATTAGATACCAGTCACAGATCGAAAATGGGTGATATGGGGTGATTATCACGACATTATTTCGGACAAAAAAAAACCACCTTTACGGTGGCTTTCTTTGACTTATTTTGACCTTACATGAGTTTGATAAGATCTTGCTCGGTTCGAATTTCGATGCCCAGTTCTTGCGCTTTTGCTAACTTAGAACCTGCGTTTTCACCAGCAAATAGAATATCTGTTTTCTTAGAAACACTGCCTGTCACTTTCGCACCTAAGTTTTGCAGAGCGGCTTTTGCGTCACTCCGAGTCAATTGAGATAAAGACCCAGTAAGGACAACCGTTTTTCCTTCTAGCGGTTGAGGGGCGCTTGTATCTTTCTCCTGGATTTCAGGCCAGTGAATCCCTTGTTCAATCAGTTCATCAATCACAATCTGGTTTTTGTCTTGTGCAAAGAAAGCCGTAATATGACTCGCAACAACGTCACCAATATCAGACACGGCAATCAAAGATTCGTGATCAGCTGCCTTAACTGCCTCTAGCGTTTTGAAGTGTTGAGCTAAGTTAGCAGCCGTTGCTTCGCCCACTTCGCGAATACCCAGCGAGTACAAGAAACGAGGAAGTGTGGTTTCTTTTGCTTTGTTCAGAGCATCAACAACATTTTGTGCCGATTTTGGCCCCATACGATCAAGTACAGTAATAACTCCAGCGGATAGCTTGAATAGATCAGCAGGCGTTTCAACCATCTCTCTATCGACCAACTGCTCAATCACTTTTTCCCCTAACCCATCAACATCTAGAGCCTTACGCGAAACAAAGTGCTTCAATGCTTCTTTGCGCTGCGCTTGGCAAACAAGACCGCCACTACAACGCGCTACCGCCTCTCCTTCAACACGTTCAACAGTAGAATCACAAACAGGGCAAGCCTCAGGGAAAACAACTGAACGAGCGTCGTTAGGGCGACGATCTTTCACAACGGAAACGATCTGTGGGATCACATCACCTGCACGGCGAATGACTACGGTATCACCGACCATCACACCAAGACGTTCAATTTCATCGGCATTGTGAAGCGTCGCATTACTGACTGTTACGCCACCGACAAACACGGGTTCTAGTTTGGCAACAGGTGTGATTGCACCAGTTCGACCGACTTGAAATTCCACTTCGTTCAGTGTCGTAATCTCTTCTTGTGCCGGAAACTTATAAGCGATTGCCCAGCGTGGTGCTCGTGCAACAAAGCCTAGTTGCTCCTGCAGTGCAACATCATCAACCTTGATCACAACCCCATCAATTTCGTACGCCAATGCATCTCGACGCTGCAGAATATCTTGGTAGTAAGCTTTGACTTCATTAAGGTTCGATACTCGCTTAGTCTCAGGGCACATAGGCAGCCCCCAAGCTTTTAGCTGCAAGAAGCGCTCATAATGACTGGTTGAGAGTACTGCGCCTTCAACCACGCCCACGCTGTAAGCGTAAAAACTCAGTGGTCGAGTTGCCGTAATTCGAGAATCTAGTTGACGTAAGCTACCTGCAGCCGCATTACGAGGGTTAACAAAAACCTTTTCACCTTTCTTTTGTGCGAGCTCGTTCAGCTTGTCAAATCCAGCTTTTGGCATAAAGACTTCGCCGCGTACCTCAATACGCTGCGGCCAACCTTCGCCTTGCAGCTTTAGTGGAATCGCTTTAATTGTACGTACATTCTCGGTGATGTTTTCGCCCGTCGCACCATCACCACGAGTCGCCGCTTGGACTAAAATACCGTTCTCATACAGTAGGCTTACTGCCAAACCATCCAGCTTTGGCTCACAACAGAACACATCAAATTTAGCTGAAGGGATACGATCGCCCATACGCTTGTGAAAGCTTTCAAGCTCACCGTCATCAAACGCATTATCTAGAGAGAGCATCGGAATCTCGTGATTTACTGATTCGAAACCATCAAGCGGCATACCACCAACACGTTGGCTTGGTGAATCAACAGTAACCAGTTCAGGGTTTTGAGATTCAAGTTCCATCAACTCTCGCATTAGACGATCATATTCAGCATCTGGAATTTCAGGGCTGTCCTCGACGTAGTATTTAACGCCGTGATAGTGGAGTGTTTCACGTAATTGATTTAGTTTTTCTTGAATCTCTATCGACATGGTTAACTCTATTTCAATCTTTCATCATTAGTGGCAGGGAGTATGAACACCCAACACACTGTTATCAACTGGTAGGTAAACTAAAAAAGGCTCCACAATGGAGCCTTTTTCGATTATTCATAAAGGTTAGGCTTGCTTCTGAGCTTTAAACGCCTGAATCTGAGCACGATAGCTATCGAGACGATTTGGCGTCATTAGGTTCCGCGCATCATCCAAAACATTCGCACCAAGATCATTGGCGATCTCTTGAGCGGTACGAAGCATTAAATTGAACGTTTGATCAGGCTCACCGAAACCAGGCAAAGTCATAAAGAATGAAATGCCTTTTGTTGAAAAATCCGCAGGGTTCGTATGCTTTAACGTTCCAGGCTGCATCATGTTAGCAACACTAAATTGCACTTTACCTTGACCTTCAGGCTCAGTGAAGCAATGGAAAATACTCATTGCACCGTACGTTAAGCCGTGGCGAGTCATGCTATCGAATAGCTCTGTACCAGAGAAGGCATCTTCGCCTGCACAATGCACGTTAAGAACAATAACTTCTAGCGGCTCTTCTTCCGTTTTATCTTCAGCGTCAGCCACAACGTCTTCTTTTACGATCTCTGAATCATTCAATTCGGTAGATTTGACTTCAGACTCCTGAACGACAACAGGTTCAATGGTCTCTTCTACTTCATCGATAGAGCGTGAAGAGAAAGAAGGTACATCTAATTCGACTTCTTCTTTAACTAACGTAGGCTCTTGTTCCGTTACGGTTTGAGTTGGTGTCGTATCAACTTCTTGATAGCCATCAATGAGTGGGTCTGCTGCAATTTCATCTGGAGCGACAAAACCTGGCTCTTTGCGCTCTTTCTTAATGATTTCAAAATCATCTTCAGGTGCAAAAGCTCTTTCTGGTACTACGTCAGCATCATCATTATCGACATCTAACTTACCAAGCGGTTTGTTGCCAAATTTGGCTTTCCCTTCTTTTTTACTTGTCCATAATCCGTGAAACAGTAAAGCGGCAATCGCCAATGCTCCGACAATTATGAGTACAAATCGCAGTTCCTGCATTTTTAGCTCTCATTTGTTCAATATAAAAGCAAACACTTTGCTCATATTAAATCTGTTGTAACGATACTTTGAGTTACTCTACCAAAACTCTCCCCTGTTTTAGAACAAATTAATGTGAGAAGTTCCGATAATGTTGTGATTTTGAACACGCTTTTTTCTTGTTAAGATAGAAAGCGTTCGTTTTTACACCACAAATAATGATTATGACTACATCAATTCGCCAACGCTCAGGCTTCGGCTATTTCTTCCACGGAATAGAGTTAGCGCTCACTCCTGGGATTCGCCAGTTTGTTATCTTGCCGCTTCTTGCCAATGTTGTATTGGTTGGTGGTGCTTTGTTTTATCTATTTTCCCACTTGGATGTTTGGATTGAACAATTGATGGGACAACTTCCCGACTTCTTATCTTGGCTGAGCTATTTGCTTTGGCCATTATTGGTATTGACCATTCTTGCCACTTTTTCCTACTTCTTTAGTACCCTCGCTAACTTTATTGCGGCACCATTTAATGGCCTGTTAGCAGAGAAAGTAGAAGAACATTTAACACAGAAAAAAGTAAATGAAGATGGGATGCTTGCCGTCATTAAAGATACGCCACGTATCTTGGCTCGCGAATGGCGAAAACTCGTCTACGTACTACCAAAAGCGATTGGCCTTTTCTTGCTTCTGTTGATACCGGCACTGGGCCAAACCGTGGGTCCAATTTTATGGTTTATCTTTACAGCTTGGATTCTCGCGATTCAATACTGCGATTACCCATTTGATAACCATAAAGTGTCATTTAACGACATGCGTTACAATTTGAAACAAAAACAAGGCAAGGCATACGGGTTTGGCGCTTTAGTTTCAGTGTTTACGACGATTCCAGTGTTAAACCTCATCGTAATGCCCGTTGCTGTATGTGGTGCAACATCTATGTGGGTGGCCGAATTTAAGAACCAACATAGCTAACAATATCACCTCTTAATATAAGCGCATGTAATAACGTGCGCTTTGTCCAATTTCATATCATATAACTTTTTAATCCTTTTCTCGCTGTGGTTCCTACCATAATCTTCTAAGCAGACAACATGAGTCACTTATTGAATACACACTTGCTTACTTTCATACGTACGGTATATTAAGCAAGATATCAAATAGATGAAGGATCACACCATGAGCAAAATCTACGAAGACAACTCTCAAACTATTGGTAACACTCCTCTAGTGCGCCTTAACAAAGTAAGTAACGGTAAAGTTTTAGCAAAAGTTGAAGCCCGTAACCCAAGCTTCAGCGTTAAGTGTCGTATCGGTGCCAACATGATTTGGGAAGCAGAAAAGGCAGGCACTCTTAAAGAAGGTGTTGAACTGGTAGAGCCAACAAGTGGTAATACTGGTGTTGCTTTAGCATTCGTTGCAGCTGCTCGTGGCTATAAGCTAACGCTAACAATGCCAGAGTCAATGAGTCTTGAGCGCCGTAAGCTTCTTAAAGCTCTAGGTGCAAACCTTGAGCTAACTGAAGCAGCAAAAGGGATGAAAGGTGCGATTGCTAAAGCAGAAGAAATCGTTGCAAGCAACCCAGAAAAATACCTGCTTCTACAACAATTCAACAACCCAGCAAACCCACAGATCCATGAAAAGACAACAGGTCCTGAGATCTGGGATGCAACTGATGGTGAAATCGATGTATTCGTAGCGGGTGTCGGTACAGGTGGTACGATTACAGGTACAAGCCGTTACATTAAAGGTGAGAAAGGCAAAGCGATTACGTCTGTTGCCGTTGAGCCAGCGGAATCTCCAGTCATCGCACAAGCACTAGCAGGTGATGAAATTCAACCAGCACCACACAAAATCCAAGGTATTGGCGCAGGTTTCATCCCTGGTAACTTAGATTTAGAGCTTGTTGACCGAGTTGAATCTGTAACATCTGATGAAGCAATTGCAATGGCTCGTCGCCTAATGGAAGAAGAAGGTATCCTTGCGGGCATTTCATCTGGTGCGGCAGTTGTAGCAGCAAACCGCTTAGCGGAACTCCCTGAATTTGCAGGAAAAACTATTGTAACGGTTCTACCGAGTTCTGGTGAGCGTTACCTAAGTACAGCCCTATTTTCTGGCATCTTTACAGAGAAAGAGAACCAACAGTAATACGTGGTTAAATCAATTTTTCGCCTAAAAAAGCCCCATTCAGGGGCTTTTTTGTTGATCCCTGCCTCACCTTTGGTAATATCAGTCCTGTTTTATTTTTAGCTTCAAAATAAAGAAGCTAAATAAGAATTTATGTCAATTGCGAAAGACGGCGTAGACTAGAAGCGCGATTGTAGAATTTACAACCAGTATCAGTTCTGACACGAAATGAACGTTCTGCATCTAGCAGAATATCGTATTTGGCGTTAAGCTAGGTCTGGTTAAGAAACTATCAAAATAAATCAATTGGGGTATATAACATGTACGAGAAGCAAGTAGAAATCACTGCAGAAAACGGTCTTCACACTCGTCCAGCTGCACAGTTCGTAAAAGAAGCTAAAGCATTCGACGCAGACATCACTGTGACTTCTAACGGCAAAAGCGCTAGCGCGAAAAGCCTATTCAAACTACAAACTCTTGGCCTAGTTAAAGGTACTGTAGTTTCTATCTCAGCTGAAGGCCCTCAAGCTCAACAAGCTGTAGACCACCTAGTTGCTCTAATGGACGAGCTACACTAATCAGGTGTTACTATTTTCAAAGCCATTTTGTGAAAGCAAAATGGCTTTGTTGGAAATAGGCCCATATATAAGCTACAACTATTCGTTAGCGCACTCATTATTCTCCCGTTTTTAAAGTTGACCAATTTAAGGTAAGGCTATGATTTCAGGCATCCTAGCATCTCCTGGTATTGCTATCGGTAAAGCACTACTACTTCAAGAAGATGAAATCGTTCTAAACACAAACACTATCACTGAAGACCAAGTTGAATCAGAAGTTCAGCGTTTCTTTGACGCTCGTAACAAATCTTCAGCTCAGCTAGAAATTGTTAAGCAGAAAGCACTTGAGACTTTCGGTGAAGAAAAAGAAGCGATCTTTGAAGGTCACATCATGCTTCTTGAAGACGAAGAGCTAGAGGAAGAAATCCTAGCACTGATCAAAAAAGACAAGATGCACGCTGATAACGCAATCTACACAGTTATCGAAGAGCAAGCATCAGCTCTAGAATCTCTAGACGACGAATACCTAAAAGAACGTGCAACTGACATCCGTGATATCGGTACACGTTTTGTTAAGAACGCTCTAGGCATCAACATCGTTTCTCTAAGCGATATCGATGAAGAAGTTATCCTAGTAGCTTACGACCTAACGCCATCTGAAACTGCACAAATCAACCTAGATTACGTTCTTGGTTTTGCTTGTGATATCGGCGGTCGTACTTCTCACACATCTATCATGGCACGTTCACTTGAACTTCCTGCTATCGTTGGTACAAACGATATCACTAAGCAAGTTAAAAACGGCGACATGCTTATCCTAGATGCGATGAACAACAAGATTGTTATCAATCCATCTGAAGCAGAGCTAGAAGAGGCGAAAGCAGTTAAAGCGGCATTCGTTGCTGAAAAAGAAGAACTAGCTAAGCTAAAAGACCTGCACGCAGAAACTCTAGACGGCCACCGTGTAGAAGTTTGCGGCAACATCGGTACTGTTAAAGACTGTGACGGCATCATCCGTAACGGTGGTGAAGGCGTAGGTCTGTACCGTACTGAATTCCTATTTATGGACCGTGATGCACTTCCTACTGAAGAAGAGCAGTACCAAGCGTACAAAGAAGTTGCTGAAGCAATGAACGGTGAGTCGGTAATTATCCGTACTATGGACATCGGTGGTGATAAAGATCTTCCTTACATGGATCTTCCACAAGAGATGAACCCATTCCTAGGCTGGCGCGCAGTACGTATCAGCTTAGACCGTCGTGAAATCCTACGTGATCAGTTACGTGGTATTCTGCGTGCATCGGCACACGGTAAGCTTCGCATCATGTTCCCAATGATTATCTCTGTTGAAGAGATCCGTGAACTGAAGAAAGCAATCGAAGAGTACAAAGCAGAACTTCGCGCTGAAGGTCATGCATTTGACGAAGAGATCGAAATCGGTGTAATGGTTGAGACTCCAGCAGCAGCAGCTATCGCACACCACCTAGCGAAAGAAGTCGCATTCTTCTCTATCGGTACTAACGACCTTACTCAGTACACGCTAGCAGTAGACCGTGGTAACGAGATGATCTCTCACCTATACAACCCACTATCACCAGCTGTACTAACAGTAATCAAGCAGGTTATCGATGCGTCTCACGCTGAAGGTAAGTGGACAGGTATGTGTGGTGAGCTAGCAGGCGACGAGCGTGCAACTCTACTTCTACTTGGTATGGGTCTAGATGAGTTCTCAATGAGCGGTATCTCAATCCCTAAAGTGAAGAAAGTAATCCGTAACTCTAACTTCGCTGAAGTTAAAGCAATGGCTGAAGAAGCGCTTTCTCTACCAACAGCTGCAGAAATCGAAGCAGTAGTAGAAAAATTCATCGCCGAGAAAACTCAATAATTAGCTAATTCCAATGAGATAGACGGCAAAAATTGTCGTCTATCTTGTGAGATTGGTATACTATAATTCGACAGAATTAAATTAAAACGTTAGGAGCACGACACAATGGGTCTGTTTGACAAACTTAAGAAGCTAGTATCTGACGACAGCGCTGACGCTGGTGCAATCGAAATCATCGCACCTCTATCTGGTGAAATCGTTAACATTGAAGATGTGCCAGATGTTGTTTTCGCTGAGAAAATCGTTGGTGACGGTATCGCTATCAAACCTGCTGGCAACAAAATGGTTGCTCCAGTAAACGGTACTATCGGTAAGATCTTCGAAACTAACCACGCTTTCTCTATCGAGTCTGACGACGGCGTTGAGCTATTCGTTCACTTCGGTATCGATACTGTTGAACTAAAAGGCGAAGGCTTCAAGCGTATTGCTGAAGAAGGTCAAGCAGTTAAAGCTGGCGACACTATCATCGAATTCGATCTAGCTCTTCTAGAAGAAAAAGCGAAGTCGACTCTAACTCCTGTTGTTATCTCTAACATGGACGAAATCAAAGAGCTAAACAAGCTTGCTGGTTCTGTAACTGTTGGTGAGACTCCAGTTCTACGTGTAACTAAGTAATCTCTACTTAGCCGAACACGAAAAAACGCAGCCATTGGCTGCGTTTTTTGTATCTCAACTTTCTCTTTCTAATTCAGTCCCAACGCATATTTCAATACCTGCGCTTTAAGTGGGCCTGTGTTCTCTGCAATTTTTAGTGCCGCATTTCTAAGTAGCTTAAGCGGTGCAACATCATTACTAAAGCCCTTGTAGAAGAAGTCCATTCCAGACTGCATCAGTAGATTATCAGGGCGACGTTTACGCTCATACTGACTTAATCGTTCTGCGGATAGTTCACTCTGACCACTCGTGACATCCAACAACACCGCGACATCTTTAAAGCCAAGGTTTACCCCCTGCCCTGCAAGCGGGTTAATAGTATGTGCTGAATCACCCACTAAGACGCAGTTTCTCGCATGGTACTTTTGAGCATGACGTCGGGTCAGAGGAAACGAGCCGGATTGAAGCACTTTGATATCCCCTAATTCCTGTGGGAAATGGGCCAACACCTCCTCACGTAACTCAGCAGATGACATAGAAGATAAACGCTTAATTCGACTTGGCGAGTCGTACCAAACCAGAGAACCTTGAGCGACTTCTTTCCCATCCACTTGCAAAGAAGACAATGGCAAGAACGATCTTGGCCCTGACGGCGTAAATTGCTGCCAAGTAATGTCTTGCTGTTGAAGTGCGGTCTCAACATTGATGAGCATACAGTGCTGGCGGTAATCCCAAGCAGTAATCCCGACACCCGCTAGTTGGCGAACTTTTGAGTTTGCGCCATCCGCTCCGACAACTAAGCCTGCACTAAATCGGGTTCCTGAAGCCAGCTGAACGGTATTTACATCACCAAACTCAATGTTCTCTAACGTATCAGGGCAATGAAGTGTGATGTTGTCGAACGCTTCAAACTGCTGCCAAAGGCCTAGTTGTATCAGTCGGTTCTCAACAATGTAACCTAACTGCTCCATCTCTAACTGCTCTGCATGAAAGCGGGTTCTGCATTCAGGATGTTCCCAGGTCTCTAAGCGGCGATACGGGCATACGCGCATTTGAGAAATTGATTCCCACGCGCCGAGCTGATCAAGAATTGCCACAGAATGCTCTGAAATGGCAGATACTCGAATATCCATTGGTTGATCCGAAGAAAAAGCTTTTGGCTCAGCGCCATCAACAACGACAACACTGCGCCCTTGTTTCGCAAAACCAATGGCGGTCGCAGCACCGACCATGCCACCACCAATAACGGCAACATCAAAATCGCTCATAATTTGTTCTTCATCATATTGATTATTTGGCTGTTTTTCATTGTACGTTTTCATTACTAAAATGTAACCAAAAACCTCAGCCGCTATACGGGCAAATCCCTTGTTTAATAACGCTTTGAATTGATTTGCTTGCAGCACTAGTCAGTCGGTTTTTAAAGCAGTACAATACGCCGCTCTCTGCATTGTGAGCAGAAATTTGAGTCATCAACAGCATTATTTTATAGATGACCTATTGTAACACTGGGCGATTTGCTCCCTTATTTTAAACTAACGATCGAGCGAACAAATGAGTAAGAAACTGCTAATTAAAACCTGGGGTTGCCAGATGAACGAATACGATTCATCAAAAATGGCAGACCTTCTAAATGCCGCAAATGGCTTTGAACTGACAGAAGATCCAGAAGAGGCAGATGTACTTCTACTCAATACCTGTTCTATTCGCGAAAAAGCGCAAGAAAAAGTGTTCCACCAGCTTGGTCGTTGGAAAACTCTAAAAGACAAGAAAGAAGGCGTTGTTATCGGCGTTGGTGGTTGTGTAGCGACTCAAGAAGGCGACCACATCCGTGAACGTGCACCGTTTGTTGATGTTATCTTTGGCCCGCAAACTCTGCACCGTCTACCAGAGATGATCAAACAATCTCAAAGCAACGACGCTCCTGTCATGGACATCTCTTTCCCTGAGATTGAAAAATTTGACCGTCTACCAGAACCACGTGCTGAAGGTGCAACGGCGTTCGTTTCAATCATGGAAGGCTGTTCTAAGTACTGTACTTACTGTGTTGTTCCATACACACGTGGCGAAGAAGTAAGCCGTCCGATGGATGACGTACTATTCGAAATCGCACAGTTAGCAGACCAAGGCGTCCGTGAAGTAAACCTTCTAGGTCAGAACGTTAACGCATACCGTGGCCCAACACATGAAGGTGATATCTGTTCATTCGCAGAACTGCTTCGTCTTGTTGCTTCTATCGATGGTATTGACCGTATTCGTTTCACAACAAGCCACCCGCTTGAGTTTACTGATGACATCATCGCCGTTTACGAAGATACACCAGAGCTAGTAAGCTTCCTTCACCTGCCGGTTCAAAGTGGTAGCGACCGTATTCTTACTATGATGAAGCGTCCGCACACGGCTATCGAATACAAGTCGATCATTCGTAAGCTACGTAAAGCGCGCCCTGATATTCAAATCAGCTCTGACTTTATTGTTGGCTTCCCTGGTGAAACAGCAAAAGATCACCAAGACACCATGAAGCTAATCAAAGACGTTGATTTCGATATGAGCTTCAGCTTTATCTTCTCACCACGTCCAGGTACGCCAGCAGCGGATTACCCATGTGATGTGCCAGAACAAGAGAAGAAAGAGCGCCTGTACGAACTACAGCAAACGGTTAATGCACAGGCAATGCGCTACTCACGTCTAATGTTGGACACCGAGCAACGCGTTCTTGTTGAAGGTCCATCTAAAAAGAATCTAATGGAGCTTCGCGCACGTACAGAGAACAACCGCGTTGTAAACTTCGAAGGCAATGCCGACCTTATTGGTCAATTTGTTGATGTGAAGATTACCGATGTATTTGCAAACTCTCTACGTGGTGAACTGGTTCGTACTGAGAAAGACATGGACCTTCGTACTATGATTTCACCAACGCAAATGATGGCGAAAACAAAACGCGAAGATGAGCTAGGTGTAGCGACTTTTACGCCTTAAGCTTGAAATTACCGCTCTGAGTATCCATCTTAGAAAAGGTATTTAAGATCATTAGAAGCCCGGTCTAAATCGGGCTTCTTCAAATGTGAGGCAACTTTGAGCAATAAAATTGTTACTCTAGAGATAAATCTAGAACCTTCAGATAACCGCCGTTTAGCAAGCCTGTGCGGTCCTTTCGATGACAACATTAAGCATCTAGAACGTCGTTTAGGCGTTGAAATTAGCTATCGTGGCAACTTCTTTACTATCGTAGGCAAGCCGCACACTAGCGCAGCGGCACTCGAAATTATCAAAACGCTTTATGTCAACACCGCGCCAGTTCGTGGCAACATTCCTGATGTTGAACCTGACGAGATTCATCTCGCGATAAAGGAAACGGGTGTATTAGAGCAAGATCTAGAAGCAAGTTTTGAGCACGGCAAAGAAGTCTTCATCAAGACTAAAAAAGGTGTCATTAAACCTCGTACACCAAATCAAGGTCAGTACTTGATGAATATGGTGACTCATGACATCTCGTTCGGTATTGGTCCTGCCGGTACAGGTAAGACTTACTTGGCGGTTGCAGCCGCAGTTGATGCTTTAGAGCGCCAAGAGATTCGTCGAATATTGCTGACTCGTCCTGCTGTTGAAGCGGGTGAAAAACTCGGTTTCCTACCTGGTGACTTGAGCCAAAAAGTCGACCCTTACTTACGTCCTCTTTACGATGCTCTATTTGAGATGCTTGGGTTTGAGAAAGTCGAGAAACTGATCGAACGTAATGTTATCGAGGTAGCACCGCTTGCTTATATGCGTGGCCGTACTCTCAACGATGCATTTATCATTCTTGATGAGAGTCAGAACACCACTGTTGAACAGATGAAGATGTTCCTGACGCGTATCGGTTTTAACTCTCGTGCAGTCATTACCGGTGACATTACTCAGATTGATTTACCACGAGGTGCGAAGTCAGGACTTCGTCATGCGATTGAAGTACTGAGCGACGTGGATGACATCAGCTTTAACTTCTTCCTAGCAGACGATGTTGTTCGTCACCCAGTCGTTGCGCGCATTGTTAATGCTTATGAAAAGTGGGAAGCAAAGGATCAGAAAGAGCGTAAAGAACGCGATCGCATCCGTCGTGAAGAGCGTGAAGCGCAGCAGGCAGCTAACCAAGCGTTAGTAGAAGCCGCAGCGACAGCAACAAGTACGACGGTAAAAGAGAATAACTAAGCATGAGCATTGAACTCGATCTACAATTCGCAGTCGAAAGTGAAGAAGGTCTTCCTACTGAGCAAGATTTTCAAACTTGGTTAGATAAAACCATCATCCCTTTCCAAAAGGATGCAGAACTGACCGTTCGACTAGTGGATGAGCAAGAGAGCCACCAGCTCAACCATGAGTACCGTGGAAAAGACAAGCCAACCAATGTGCTGTCTTTTCCATTTGAAGCGCCTCCAGGCATGGAAATCAACTTACTAGGCGATCTAATCATCTGCCGACAAGTTGTAGAACGTGAAGCGGTAGAGCAAAACAAACCTCTCATGGCTCACTGGGCGCATATGGTTGTACATGGTAGCTTGCATCTGCTAGGTTATGATCATATCGAGGATGACGAAGCTGAAGAGATGGAGTCACTCGAAACAGAAATCATGCAAGATATGGGCTTTGAAGACCCCTATATTGCAGAGAAATAGAGGGATAGCGATTTTCGCTAATCCCTCAACGTGTGCTATCACACATCTGATAGCGTTACTTAAATGAGAAACAATGAACGAAGACAATTCGCCCTCTTCTCTAGAAGGTAAGAAAGAAAAATCTGAAGGTCCGAGTAGAAAGTCCTTCTTCGGACGCCTAGGTCAACTTTTTCAAGGTGAACCAAAAGATCGCCAAGAGCTTGTGGAAGTATTCCGTGACTCTGAAGAGAATGACCTGATCGACCACGACACTCGCGATATGCTCGAAGGTGTCATGGAGATCTCAGAAATGCGTGTGCGCGACATCATGTTACCGCGCTCGCAGATGGTTACTGTTGACCGTAGTGACGATTTAGACACTTTGGTTAACCTCATCACTGATGCTCAGCACTCTCGCTACCCAGTCATCAGCGAAGATAAAGACCATGTTGAAGGTATTCTGCTTGCGAAGGACTTACTTAAATACTTGGGCTCTGGCAGCGAACCATTTGATATCGAACAAGTTATCCGTCCTGCGGTTGTTGTTCCTGAAAGTAAGCGTGTCGATCGCCTACTGAAAGAGTTCCGTGAAGAACGTTATCACATGTCGATTGTTGTCGATGAGTTCGGTGGGGTATCTGGCCTTGTCACCATCGAGGATATTCTCGAAGAAATCGTTGGAGAGATCGAAGACGAATTCGACGACGAAGAAGAGCTAGATATTCGTAAACTGAGCAAACACACATTTGCAGTGAAAGCACTCACCACAATCGAAGAGTTTAACGATACGTTCAACACTTCATTCAGTGATGAGGAAGTAGATACTGTAGGTGGTATGGTAATGACAGCATTTGGTCACTTACCATCACGTGGGGAAGTGGTAGAGATTGAAGGTTATAGCTTCAAAGTTACCTCTGCTGATAATCGCCGCGTGTTACAGCTTCAGGTTACCATCCCAGACGAAGAGCTTGTTACAGACTCTACCGAAGAGTAACGCTACTCTCCCATAAGGGAACACAAAGAATATAACGATGAACAATTCACTTATTCATCGCCTCAAACGGCCGCTTGCGGCCGTTTTTGTTGGCGCATCCACCACTCTTGCTTTCGCTCCTTACGAGCTTTGGCCTCTGGCATTTATCAGCCCTGCGCTCCTGTTGCTACTTATCCACCGTCAAACGGCTAAACAGGCGCTTTGGACAGGCTACGCATGGGGCATAGGTCAGTTTGCAACAGGAATCAGTTGGGTACACGTTAGTATCGATAACTTTGGCGGTATGCCCAAAATCGCTAGCGTATTCTTGATGACATTACTTGTCGGCTATTTAGCCGTTTACTCTGCACTTTTTAGCTGGAGTTTGAACCGATTCTTCCCTCAATCTAACCGCACTCGTTTCTTCTTAGCTGCTCCCGCCCTTTGGCTTATTTTCGATTGGCTACGCGGCTGGGTAATGACCGGGTTTCCTTGGCTTTGGCTTGGGTATAGTCAAATTGAAAGTCCTCTCGCAAATTTTGCACCAATCGGCGGGGTCGAGCTATTAACTCTATTGGTGGTAACCTCAGCGGCAGCGATAGCTTACGCTTGCTTGCATAAGCAATGGCTGCACTTTCTAATCCCTGGCGTCATTCTATCGGCGGGTTTTGGTTTGCACTCTTCTCAATGGGTGACACCCAATCTTAATGACGTAACCAAAGTCGCTCTTATCCAAGGTAATATCGCCCAAGAACTCAAATGGCAGCCAAGTCAACGCTGGCCGACCATTATGAAATACACAGATCTTACCCGTGAAAACTGGGATGCCGATATTATCATTTGGCCTGAAGCCGCAATTCCTGCTTTTGAGTATGAGATCTCTTCATTCCTGCGTAATCTCGATTCTGCAGCACGCATGAATAACAGCGCGGTAATCACTGGCATCGTAAACCAAGGCGAAGATAAAAAGTTCTACAATAGCATTTTAACGCTTGGTCAAACCGCGAACGGCGATTACAGCTATGACATGAACTTACGCTATCACAAACACCATCTATTGCCGTTTGGTGAATTTGTCCCGTTTGAAAATATCTTAAGGCCGATTGCACCTTTCTTTAACTTGCCGATGTCATCGTTCAGTCGTGGGGACTTTATTCAACCCAATATCGATGCGAACAATAAACAGATGGCACCAGCGCTCTGCTATGAAATCATCTTCAACGAGCAGCTCAGACAGAATGTAAATGATGAGACCGATTACATTCTCACACTCTCCAATGATGCATGGTTTGGCCGCTCGATTGGTCCATTACAACATATGGAAATTGCCCGAATGCGCGCGCTTGAGTTGGGTAAGCCCGTTATTCGTGCAACCAACAACGGTATTACAGCGGTCACAGATCATTTAGGTCATATCAGAGCTGAAGTACCGCAATTCGAAACGGCCGTTTTAAGAGCAGAGATCACAGCGACAGTCGGTTCTACACCGTACAGAAACATCGGCACATGGCCTCTCTACATCTGGGTAGTGTTAAGTTTGATGATAGGTTGGAAATTAAGAGACTAGAGAAAGACTGGGGTTGATGTGAAGGCATCAACCCTTTTTTGTTATCACCGTCGTCACTCTATGGAATGACGTTGGCTAAGGCTTCAATGGCTGACGACTAAACCCTTTACAGCCACACTTAGTGCATGGAATGATAATCGTTGGATGGTTGTACTGAGTCTTGTGCCCACAGTCATCACAAACCAAATGACCAAGGCCAATCACCTCTCCTGCCTGATACAAGCCTTGATGCTCCAGATCTTGGAAAAGTTCAACCCACTCAACCTTGGTTCGATCAGTGATATCAAGCAATCCTTGCCAAATAGAATCAGCAATCATTAAGTAAAATGGACCACTTTTAGAATCTTCGTAATTGTCAGCAAACTCTTTCAAATCTGACTTTACGTAGGCGGATACAAGCGCCATTTCATCCTTGGTGAGATCATTGGCGGCTCGTGCAACTTTTCCTGACGATTCTATAACGTGGTTCACTTCATCTGGGCTATGTTTGAGCGTCTCTACCACGTCATCGAGCATCTCTTCATAACTGGCTTTACGTTTTGGCATAGCGCACCTCCTCAAGATTCCAATCCATGTGTTCCCCTAAATACAAGTATGACGGGGATAGCTATTGTTGTACCTCGTTCCTTTAGGTATTCTATGACGATCTATTTAAGTCTGTTCTAACCGAACTCACAAATTCCAAGATAACCGGACATCATCGATGCAAGAACAATACAACCCGCAAGATATTGAACAGAAAGTTCAACAGCATTGGGACAACAACAAGACCTTTGTTGTAAGTGAAGACCCAAACAAAGAAAAATTCTACTGTCTATCAATGTTCCCTTACCCAAGCGGCCGACTGCATATGGGTCACGTGCGTAACTACACAATCGGTGATGTGGTATCTCGTTTCCAACGTCTGCAAGGCAAAAACGTAATGCAACCAATCGGTTGGGATGCATTCGGCCTTCCAGCAGAAAACGCAGCGGTTAAGAACAACACAGCTCCTGCACCATGGACTTACGAAAACATCGAGTACATGAAGAACCAACTTAAGCTTCTAGGCTTTGGTTACGACTGGAACCGTGAATTCGCAACATGTACGCCTGAGTACTACCGTTGGGAACAAGAGTTCTTCACTAAGCTTTACAACAAAGGCCTAGTTTACAAGAAGACTTCATCAGTTAACTGGTGTCCAAACGACCAAACAGTACTTGCTAACGAGCAGGTAGAAGATGGCTGCTGCTGGCGTTGTGACACGCCTGTAGAGCAAAAAGAGATCCCACAGTGGTTCATCAAGATCACTGAATACGCTCAAGAGCTACTAGACGATCTAGATAACCTAGACGGTTGGCCTGAAATGGTTAAGACCATGCAGCGCAACTGGATCGGTCGCTCTGAAGGTGTAGAACTGAAGTTCGAGGTGAAAGGTCCACAAGACCTAGAAGTTTACACAACACGTCCAGACACACTAATGGGTGTGACTTACGTGGGTATCGCAGCAGGTCACCCTCTAGCAGCAGTGGCAGCTGAGAACAACCCTGAGCTTGCAGCCTTCATCGAAGAGTGTAAGAACAACAAAGTAGCGGAAGCTGAGCTTGCGACAATGGAGAAGAAAGGTATGGCAACTGGCCTTACTGCTATTCACCCATTGAACGGTCGTGAAGTTCCAGTTTACGTGGCTAACTTCGTACTGATGGACTACGGTACAGGCGCTGTAATGGCAGTACCTGCACACGACCAACGTGACTACGAGTTTGCGACTAAGTACGGTCTAGACATTATCCCAGTGATCAAGCCTGCTGATGACAGCGAGCTAAACATCGCAGAAGAAGCGTACACAGAGAAAGGTGTATTGTTTGATTCAGGTGAGTTCGACGGCCTTGAATTCCAAGCGGCATTCGATGCAATCGCAGCGAAGCTAGAAGCAGAAGGCAAAGGCACTAAGACAGTAAACTTCCGTCTACGTGACTGGGGTGTATCTCGTCAACGTTACTGGGGCGCTCCAATCCCAATGGTAACCACTGAAGATGGTGAAGTTCACCCAGTACCAGCTGACCAACTACCAGTTATTCTTCCAGAAGACGTGGTAATGGACGGCGTAACTAGCCCAATCAAAGCTGACAAAGAGTGGGCGAAGACAACATTCAACGGCGAACCAGCTCTACGTGAGACTGACACGTTCGATACGTTCATGGAATCTTCTTGGTACTACGCACGTTACTGTTCACCACAAGCTGATGACATCCTAGATCCAGAAAAAGCAAACTACTGGCTACCAGTAGACCAGTACATTGGTGGTATCGAGCACGCTTGTATGCACCTACTGTACTCACGCTTCTTCCACAAGCTTCTACGTGACGCAGGTTACGTAACGTCTGACGAACCGTTCAAGCAATTACTGTGTCAAGGTATGGTCCTAGCGGATGCGTTCTACCACGAGAACGACAAAGGCGGTAAAGAGTGGGTTGCACCAACTGACGTTGCTGTAGAGCGCGACGGTAAAGGCCGCATCACTTCTGCAAAAGACAACGAAGGCCGTGACGTAACACACTCAGGCATGATCAAAATGTCTAAGTCGAAGAACAACGGTATCGACCCACAAGAGATGGTAGACAAGTACGGCGCTGACACAGTACGTCTATTTATGATGTTTGCATCACCTGCAGACATGACACTTGAGTGGCAAGAGTCTGGCGTTGAGGGTGCTAACCGCTTCCTGAAACGTGTTTGGAAACTAGTAAACGAGCACGCATCGAAAGGCGCAGCAGAAGCGGTTGATGCATCTGCACTGTCTAGCGACCAGAAAGCACTTCGTCGTGACGTTCACAAGACTATCGCGAAAGTGACTGACGATATCGCTCGTCGTCAAACGTTCAACACAGCAATCGCAGCTATCATGGAACTAATGAACAAGCTAGCGAAGGCGCCTCAAGAATCAGCGCAAGATCGTGCGATCCTTGATGAAGCACTAAAAGCGGTTGTTGCGATGCTTTACCCAATCACTCCGCACATCTCTTACGAAATGTGGGCAGGTCTTGGCGAAACTGACATCGACAATGCTGCATGGCCAACGTTTGATGAAAAAGCGCTAGTTGAAGACGAGAAGCTAATCATCGTTCAAGTTAACGGTAAGCTACGTGCGAAGCTGACTGTACCTGCTGACATCTCTAAAGAAGAGATCGAAAAGATCGGTCTAAACGATGAGAACGTTACTAAGTTCACAGAAGGTAAAACGGTACGCAAGGTTATCTACGTACCAGGTAAACTTCTGAACATTGTGGCAAACTAACAAAGTGCCGCGAACTAATCGTTTTTAAGTAAGTCATAAGCAGGGTATCTCTTTTCTCTAGAGGAAAGCATTGCCCTGCTTTATTTATCTTAAGGTTTTAGCCTCACATATGAGCCATAGAATCATAAGATAAGTATTCCAATAATCGAGAGCCCTATAAAAATGTTTCGTAGTGCATCACGCCTGATTTCCAAGTCGTCAATCAAGCTTACTAGTGTTGTTTTAATGGCAAGCCTTCTTTCTGCTTGTGGTTTCCATCTTCGTGGTGATTACTCTGTCCCTGAAGAGCTAGAAACCATGTCTCTTACCAGTTACGACCAATACAGCACCTTCACACGCATGATGAAAGGTCAGCTTCGCATGAGTGAGATTGAAGTCGTTCCACCGGCAGCAAACGTTCCTAACTTGCACCTAGTGAGTGAAGGTGTTGGCGAGCGTACACTTTCTCTTTATCAAAATACTCGTGCGGCAGAGAAGGAACTTACCTTCCGAGCGTCTTACCGCGTAACGATTCCAGAGTTAGGCTCTAAAACATTCTCTACTAGCGTAACGCGCAGTTACCTAGATAACCCTCTGACGGCACTCGCAAAGTCGGTTGAACGTGACATGATCGAAGATGAAATGCGTAAATTGGCAGCGTCACAGATCATTCGCCAAATGGCTCGTCTAAAAGCAGACATTGAAGCTAATGAGCTAGCAGAAGCCGAGGCCGAAGTTCAGCTGAGCGAAGAAGAAGAACAATACCGCATTAGAACCTTCTACACAGATGAGTCTCAACCGCAGACTGCAACTGAAGCACCAGTGAATCAATAACTGTTATGCGAATTTTCGCCGACCGTTTAGTGGAGCAGCTTACTAAGCAGCTCCACCCTACTTACCTTATTTTTGGTAATGAACCTCTTCTGATTCAGGAATCTCGCCAAGCCATTCAAAAAGCGTCCTTCGCTCAAGGTTTTGAAGAACGTCATCGCTTTGCCATTGATAACAGCTTTGACTGGAACCTCGTCTACGACTGCTGTCAGGCGATGAGTTTATTTTCAGCAAGACAATTGATCGAGCTTGAATTACCTGAATCTGGCGTCAACGCAGCGATCGCTAAAGAGCTCTTAGCTATCTCAGAGATGCTTCACAGCGATATCATGCTAGTAGTGATTGGCAGCAAGCTCACTAAAGCTCAAGAGAATGCAAAATGGTTCAAATCTTTGTCTGGCCAAGGCTGCTGGGTTAATTGTCTAACCCCTGATATTCAAAGGTTGCCTCAGTTTGTTCAAGCTCGTTGTCGAACATTGAGCCTAAAACCGGATCAAGAAGCGGTTCAAATGCTTGCTCAGTGGCATGAAGGTAATTTGTTTGCCTTGACCCAGAGCTTAGAGAAACTTGCCCTACTCTACCCTGATGGCGTACTTAATTTGGTTCGTCTGGAAGAGTCATTGAGTCGACATAACCACTTTACGGCATTCCACTGGATTGATGCGCTATTGGCAGGTAAAGCCAAACGATCTCAACGTATCTTGCGCCAACTTGAAGCGGAAGGGACTGAAAGTGTCATTTTGGTACGTACAATCCAAAAAGAGCTTGTTCAGCTGCTGAGTATGGCGAATCAATCGAAAACCACATCCATTGGTCAGGTCTTTGAAAGCTACAGAGTTTGGCAGTCCAAACGCCCACTTTATTCTTCAGCATTGCAGCGGCTGACACCCAACCGCATTATGGCGCTGCTCCAGTTACTGACTAAAGTAGAATTGATCGCCAAAACACAATACGAGCAGTCTAGCTGGCCACTATTACACCAGTTGAGTACCGAGATTTGCCTGCCGCAAGTGAAGCTATAAAAAGCGTGATATACTTCGCCGCCGCAAAACAGAACAATACGTGGCTTGCCACAAACCAATGAGGACAACACCTTGCAACTAGAAGAGTTAAACGACTTCCTGATAGACAAAGCCGACGACATGAAAGCTCAAGACATCAAAACTATTGATGTACAGGGTAAATCAAGCATTACAGATTACATGGTTGTGTGCACTGGTACATCTAAGCGTCATGTTGTCTCTATTGCGGAACACGTTGCAAAAGAGTCAAAGCTAGCGGGCATTGAGCCTCTAGGAGTTGACGGTGAAGATGAAGGCGAATGGGTTGTCGTCGACATGGGTACAACTATCGTACACGTAATGCAGGAAGAGCAGCGCGAGCTTTACCAACTCGAAAAACTTTGGGGTTAAGCGATGAAAATACAACTTGTTGCTGTTGGCACTAAGATGCCTAAGTGGGTCGAAGAGGGCTTTAAAGAGTATAAGCGCCGATTCCCACATGACATGCCACTAGAACTTGTTGAAATTCCAGCCGGAAAACGCGGAAAAAATGCCGATATTGCAAGAATTCTGCAAAAAGAAGGCGAAGCGATGCTTGCTGCAGTGCCAAAAGGAAGTCGAATTGTTACTCTCGACATCCCTGGCAAAAAGTGGGACACCCCTCAACTTGCAGAGCAGTTGGAAAGTTGGAAGCTAGACGGTCGAGATGTGTCTATTTTGATCGGTGGCCCTGAAGGGTTAGCTCCAGCATGTAAAGCGGCGGCGGATCAAAGTTGGTCATTGTCAGCCCTGACGTTACCTCACCCTCTGGTACGCATTGTTATGGCTGAAAGTTTATACCGAGCGTGGAGCATTACTGCTAACCACCCATACCATCGAGAATAACCGTAAATGTTACGAAAGCGTACCCAGATAAGGGATTACCAGGAAGAAGCGCGACTTTTTAAAAGCCGCGCTATTGTCGCTTTCATTGGTATTGTGGCAATGATGGGAGTGCTCGTCACCAACCTCTACAATATCCAAGTTAATCAATTCCAAGATTACAAAACGCGCTCGAATGACAACCGAATCAAGGTCGTACCTATTGCCCCTAACCGAGGTTTAATTTACGACAGAAACGGAAAACTGCTCGCGGAAAACCGCCCAGTATTTAGCCTCGAGATCACGCCTGAAAAGATCAAAGACATGGATGATACTATCCAACGTCTTCAACAGATTTTGACCATAACACCAGAACAGGTGGAACGCTTTTCGCGTGAACGCAAGCAAACACGCCGCTTTAAGTCGGTCCCTATTTTGACTCAGTTAACACCTGAGCAAACCGCTAAGTTTTCGGTCAATCAACACAACTTTCCTGGCGTTTCAATTAATGCCGCCTTAAAACGTCATTACCCTTATGGCGAAGTATTGACTCACGTCATTGGCTATGTCTCACGCATTAATGACCGTGATATGCAACGATTAGTACGTGAAGAGAAAGACGCTAACTATCAAGCGACCCGTGACATCGGTAAGTTAGGTATCGAGCGATTCTACGAAGATATGCTGCATGGTACGGCGGGTTACCAGGAAGTTGAAGTGAATAGCCGCGGCCGAGTGATTCGAACGCTTAAATACGTACCTCCCGTTCCTGGCAAAGACATCGTTTTAAACCTCGACATCGATCTTCAGATGTACATTCACGAGTTGCTCGCGGACCGTCGTGGTAGTGCTGTAGTACTCGATCCAAAAGACAATGGCGTGTTAGCGATGGTTTCAAGCCCAAGCTATGATCCCAATGCCTTTGTGCATGGTATTTCGAGCAAAGCGTATAGCGCCCTACTAAACGACAAAAACCGACCGCTGGTTAACCGTGCCACATTAGGTATTTATCCACCAGCGTCAACTATCAAGCCATTCATGGCGGTTGCAGCGCTCCAAGAAGGCGTCATCACACCTTATACAACCCGAAATGACCCTGGATACTGGAAAATACCAAACTCTAAAACTCGCCCGTTTCGCGACTGGTTAGCGTGGGGACACGGCGAGGTTGATATTGTTAAGTCCATTGAAGAGTCGGTGGATACCTTCTTCTATCAAGTAGCTTATGACATGGGTATCGACCGTATTTCTCGTTGGATGATGATGTTCGGTTTTGGTGATTATACCGGTATAGATATTCACGAAGAAAGTAAGGCCAACATGCCCACCCGTGAATGGAAAATGGCGCGTCACCGTGTACCTTGGTATCAAGGGGATACGATCCCTGTCGGTATAGGCCAAGGTTACTGGACTGCAACACCAATGCAGATCGCAAAAGCAACCTCAGTTTTGGTTAACCGAGGTCAGCGTGTCGCACCTCACTTGCTAAGAGCAACCATCGTCAATGGACAGAAGTTTGAAAAACATGAGTTATCAGGCTTAGAAAGCTATACCTACCCTCCTGTTGAAGGGGTTAAAGATAAATATTGGGATCTCGCCATCGAAGGTATGCGCCTAGTAAACCATGGTAAGAAAGGCACAGCCCGTCGATCATTTACCAAAATGGATTACATGACCGCTGGTAAATCGGGAACCGCACAAGTCTTCGGCCTTGGTGAAGATGAAAAATACAATGCTGATGAAATTGCTGAACACCTACGTGACCATGCATTATTTACCGGCTTCGCTCCAATTGACGATCCGGAATTGATCGTAACTATCGTATTAGAGAACGCAGGTGGCGGTTCTTCACAAGGAGGCCCTGTAGTGAGAAGAATATTTGACCACGTTGTGTTAGATAATCAAGAGGCGAAATAATATGGATTTAAATCCAGCAACTGGTGAAAACCGCGCTCTGTTTGAACGCTTCCACCTAGATCTCCCTTTGCTACTCGGCATTCTGGTCTTAATGGGCTTTGGCTTGATTGTTATGTACAGTGCCAGTGGTCAAAGCCTTGCCATGATGGATCGTCAAGCGATGCGTATGGGATTATCCCTTGGCGTTATGCTTATTTTGGCTCAGATTCCACCTCGAACCTACGAAGCACTAGCGCCTCTCATGTTTGTCGGTGGCGTTATTTTACTGCTAGGTGTTCTCTTTTTCGGCGAAGCATCAAAAGGGGCTCAACGTTGGCTAAACTTGGGCTTTGTTCGTTTTCAACCTTCAGAGCTACTCAAACTGGCCGTGCCATTGATGGTCGCGCGCTTTATTGGTAAGCGCTCACTACCGCCAACTTTCCAAACCTTAGTGATCTCTTTGGTTATGGTATTTGTTCCAACCATTTTAATTGCTAAGCAACCCGATCTAGGTACATCTATCCTGATTGCCGCATCAGGTATCTTCGTCATTTTCCTTGCAGGTATTAGTTGGAAGATCATCTTTGCCGCGGTATGTGCGGTCGGTGCTTTCTTACCAATTTTATGGTTCTTCTTGATGCGCGAGTATCAAAAAGTTCGCGTAAGGACACTGTTCGACCCTGAATCTGACCCACTCGGCGCGGGTTACCATATCATTCAAAGTAAGATTGCTATTGGCTCTGGGGGAATCCCAGGAAAAGGTTGGTTGCAAGGCACTCAGTCTCAACTTGAGTTCTTACCAGAGCGCCATACCGATTTTATCTTCGCCGTTATCGCTGAGGAGTGGGGCCTAATCGGTATCTTATTACTGCTTAGCCTCTACCTATTTATCATAGGGCGTGGACTCGTGTTGGCCAGCAAAGCACAGACTGCCTTTGGCCGCATGATGGCGGGAAGCATCGTACTGAGCTTCTTCGTTTATGTCTTTGTAAATATCGGTATGGTAAGTGGGATTTTACCTGTTGTTGGCGTACCACTTCCCCTTATAAGTTATGGTGGCACATCGATGGTGACATTGATGGCAGGTTTTGGCATTTTGATGTCGATACACACTCATAGAAAAGCATTCTCAAAGGCTATATAAATGATAAACAAACAGCTACTGATCCCAATGCTAACCGCAAGCCTGATTCTTGCTGGGTGCTCTTCTGATCCAACAAAGCGCTATACCATTGATGATGATATCGCGCCCGATGCGCCGATCAATGTTGATCATATTGAAGATGCGACCCCCCAATACGAACCATATAGCTTAGGTGGTAACAGCAATTACACCTTACGCGGTGAAAGCTACACCATCATTAAAGACCCAAAAGGCTTTAAGCAGGAAGGTAAAGCGTCTTGGTACGGGAAGAAGTTCCATGGCCATTTGACCTCGAATGGTGAAATTTACGACATGTACTCGATGACTGCGGCCCACAAAGAACTGCCGATCCCGAGTTATGTCAAAGTCACCAACAAGGACAACGGCAAAACCACCGTTGTTCGTGTTAATGACCGAGGCCCTTTCCATGAAGGTCGTATCATTGATTTAAGTTATGCTGCGGCACTGAAGCTTGATGTCATTCGCACTGGTACAGCTAATGTGGCTATTGAGGTTATTTCCGTAGATAGACCTACTCAGGCGCACAAACAAGAAGCGCTGCCAAAGTTTGTTGTTCAAGTAGCCTCGTCAAAACACCAAGATAGAGTTGAAACTTTAGCGCAAGACCTGAGTCAAAAGTTATCGGTAAAGAGCTATGTTAAGTCTGGCAACGATATCCATCGTGTGTTGTTAGGGCCATTTAACGACTATATGCTCTCCCAAAAGGCACTAGAACAAGTAAAAGAGTTGGGTTACACCAGCGCTTTCATTAAATCCCACTAGTCCTCAATCCAGTGTACTTAATCCCTACACTGGTTTGAGTGATTGATTCTGTTAAGATATGGACAGTTAAAGATAAACCTGTAGTCACTATGAAAAAAACATCACTAATTAAAACAGTGTGTGCGTCTTCAATTGCGCTTTCTGCAACCATCGCATCGTCTGCTTTCGCTTCGCCAATCGTTGTTCCTGACGCGCCTCAAATCGCAGCGAAAGGCTACGTACTAATGGACTTTCATTCAGGTAAAGTTCTTGCTGAAAAAGAGATGAACACTAAGTTGTCTCCAGCAAGTTTGACTAAGATGATGACCAGCTATGTAGTCGGCCAAGAGCTTGAGCGTGGTAACATCTCGCTTGAGGACGAAGTTACGATCAGCAAAAATGCATGGGCGAAAAACTTCCCTGACTCATCGAAGATGTTCATCGAAGTCGGCACAACAGTAAAAGTTGAAGACCTAAACCGAGGTATCATCATCCAATCAGGTAACGATGCATGTGTTGCAATGGCTGAGCACATTGCAGGCTCTGAAGATGCCTTCGTTGACCTAATGAACGCGTGGGCTGATACCATCGGCATGAAAGATACTCATTTTGGTAACGTTCATGGCTTAGACCACCCTGACCTTTACTCAACGCCTTACGATATGGCTCTACTGGGTAGCGCACTGATCCGTGACGTTCCAGACGAGTACCGTATCTACTCAGAGAAGAAATACACTTACAACGGTATTACTCAATACAACCGCAACGGCCTGCTTTGGGATAAAAGCATGAACGTTGACGGTATCAAAACTGGCCACACTAGCAATGCAGGTTACAGCTTAGTTAGCTCAGCAACTGAAGGTAAAATGCGCCTTGTCGCGGTTGTAATGGGCACTAAGAATGCAAACGCGCGTAAATCTGAAAGTAAGAAACTACTGAGCTACGGCTTCCGTTTCTTCGAAACAGTGGCACCTCACAAAGCAGGTGAAACCTTCGTCGAAGAAAAAATCTGGATGGGTAACAAAGATACTGTTGCTCTAGGTCTTGACCAAGACACCTACGTAACGCTTCCTCGCGGCCAAGCGAAAAGCCTTCAAGCAAGCTTTATCCTTGAAAAAGAGCTAGAAGCCCCAATTATGAAAGGTGACGTAGTTGGTAAGCTATACTATCAACTAGAAGGTGAAGATATTGCAGAGTACCCACTTCTGGCTCTAGAAGATGTAGAGCAAGGTAGCCTATTTAGCCGCCTATGGGATTACATTGTGATGCTGTTTAAAAGCTTCTTGTAATTTCTGTACTTAGCTTATCGAAAGCCGCCAAGTGCGGCTTTTTTAATTTTATCGATATTATCAGCCTCTATAGTGCTTCCTTGAGTTCAATCTCGATAGGCATTACTATTCCGCGCTGAAATTAAAGACTTTCAACTTGGAGTTACACAATGCTGAACATTAACTCAGATGCAAAACTGAAAGACCTGCTAGAGTTCCCTTGTTCTTTTACTTACAAGGTAATGGGTTACGCTAAACCTGAACTTCCAGAAAAGGTTCTTGAAGTTATTCAACGCCATGCTCCAGGTGATTACAGCCCTACCGTTAAGCCAAGTGCTAAGGGCAATTACCACTCTGTATCGGTCAACATCACTGCAACTTCTATCGAGCAAGTTGAAACGCTTTACAAAGAGCTAGGTGAAATCGACATCGTACGCATGGTTCTGTAGGGTCTATTAACCCTAAGTAAATTTGATACAATCAAATTTTTTTGAAAGCAGCGAAAGCTGCTTTCTTTTTAGATATCAAATAGATAAATATCCTACAAAAACTCTAGGGTTAAAAATGTGTTACTGGCATATAGTTCCATTTCCAGAAGCAGTTTATAATCCGTTAACTTTATTGATCGACGATGGAAAGCGGAATGCATAACCAGCTTGTTGTTAAACATCTAGGAAGACAGGATTACGAGCCAATTTGGCAAGCAATGCATGACTTCACCGACAATCGTACTGACGAGACAGCAGACGAGGTTTGGTTAGTGGAGCACAACCCAGTCTTCACTCAAGGACAAGCAGGCAAAGCAGAACACCTTCTAAACACTGGCGATATCCCAGTGGTGCAGAGTGACCGCGGTGGACAAGTGACTTATCATGGTCCTGGCCAGTTAGTGGCCTATTTCCTGATTAACCTTCGTCGTAAAAAAATAGGTGTGCGAGATCTCGTCACTCACATTGAGAATCTCGTCATCAACACGCTAAAAACATACAATATCGACTCTGCAGCTCGCCCAGATGCACCGGGTGTTTATGTAGATGGTAAAAAAATCTGTTCCTTAGGATTGCGCATCCGTAAAGGTTGTTCGTTCCATGGTTTGGCGCTGAATGTAAACATGGACCTCTCTCCTTTTCATCGCATTAACCCTTGCGGTTACGCTGGCATGGAGATGGTACAAGTGAGTCAACTTGGTGGACCAAGTGACATTACAGACGTTGAAAAACAACTGGTCGAAGAACTGGTCCCTCTGCTCGGTTACGACCATGTAGAGTTCAACAAAGCGTCTCAAGACAAACAGTAACGAGAAGTAAGAGAAGCATGAGTAAACCAATCCAAATGGAAAAAGGCGTTAAATACCGCGACGCTGATAAAATGGCACTGATTCCTGTAAAGAACATGCCAACAGAGCAAAAAAAAGTTCTTCGTAAACCAGACTGGATGAAGATCAAGCTCCCAGCGGACAGCCAACGTATTCAAGACATTAAGTCTGCGATGCGTAAAAACAACCTACACTCTGTTTGTGAAGAGGCATCGTGCCCTAACTTGGCGGAATGTTTTAACCACGGTACAGCAACCTTTATGATTTTAGGTGCTATCTGTACTCGTCGTTGTCCATTCTGTGACGTTGCTCATGGGCGCCCTCTTACTCCTGAAGCTGACGAGCCACAGAAGCTGGCAAAAACCATTCAAGATATGAAGCTTAAATACGTGGTAATTACGTCAGTTGACCGTGATGACCTTCGTGATGGTGGTGCACAGCATTTTGCGGACTGTAACCGTGAAATTCGCGCGTTGAACCCGAACATTAAGATTGAAACCTTGGTACCAGATTTCCGTGGTCGTATGGATGTGGCACTTGATCTTATGAAAGACAATCCGCCAGATGTTTTCAACCATAACCTTGAAACAGCTCCTCGCCTATACCGTAAGGCGCGTCCAGGTGCGAACTACAAGTGGTCACTACAGCTTCTTCAGAAGTTTAAAGAGCAGCATCCAAACATCCCGACCAAGTCTGGCATCATGATGGGCCTCGGCGAAACGAAAGAAGAGATCGTTGAAGTACTGAAAGATCTCCGTGCTCACGGCGTGACAATGCTAACGCTAGGT
Organism: Vibrio sp. RE86; assembly: GCF_013114545.1. GTDB lineage: Bacteria > Pseudomonadota > Gammaproteobacteria > Enterobacterales > Vibrionaceae > Vibrio. The sequence continues at coordinate 79,152 of NZ_VTXI01000019.1, forward strand.
CAATACCTAGCACCAAGCCGTCACCACCTTCCGGTTGAACGTTATGTTCCACCATCAGAGTTTGATGAGCTTAAAGAGATCGCACTAGAACTTGGCTTCACGCATGCTGCATGTGGTCCATTCGTACGTTCTTCGTACCACGCAGACCTTCAAGCTCAAGGCGTTGAAATCAGCTAATGATTCGCTAAGCTTATGACTAGAGGCTGACTTGTATAAGTCAGCCTTTTTTGTTTCTGCGGTTGAATCGAGACACACTCTTATATAGTCTGAGCAAACAGTTATGAATAAAGAAAAAGTCATCCAAGGATTTAATATGAAGAAGATTGGATTAGTTGCAATCGCCCTTGCAACATTAACCGCTGGCTGTGCATCGAATACAAAGCAAGACAACTTTCGTGAAGCCTCTTTTGAGCTTTGTAACACAGATGTATCCCTTTACTCAGTCAGCGACGATGAGCGCGTTCGCATCGTTTGTGCCGATGGTTCTAAGTTCTCGCTAAACAGTGAAGAAACACTAGCAACAATGCGTGACATCAACTTCGACTACTGTGATGGCGAAGGTTTGGGTAAGTTCAGCGAAAGCCGTAAGTACTACTCGTTTAAGTGCAAGTCAGGTACTTTGATTAGCCTGCCTAAGTAAACGAGTTTCGAAAGCATGAAGGGTTGACGCTTAAAAACGTCAACCCTTTTTCGTTTGGCTAAGTCAATCTGTCATCCTCAAAAGTAAGGAACGAACGAGTTGAAGATATCTTCTAGCAAGTAGCAGGCTTTTTGAGATTCCCTACTCACTCCTTCGTCGTTCCCGTATATGAAATGGCAGAATCTCAAGATCAAAAAAGCCCCATCAAATGATGAGGCTTCAATTCATTTTCAAACTGAGTTGGCTCTAGTTATTTACACTACGCCTACTAAAAAGCTCTATCAAACGATAGAGCTTTTATTCTTTTCAAAGTAGATGTGTGAAGTTCAAGGAGAATACACGGAGTTTGCGCTAGCAAATGAGTATATTCGACGCAGAAATTCGCTCACTCTACGAAGAAAAATTACGCGTAAACTGGAAGACGCTTACAAATTTCTAGTACTTTTGCTTTCGTTGCTTCGATAACTTCTTCGTTGCCGATGTTATCTAGAACGTCACACATCCAGTTTGCTAGCTCAGTTGCGTCTGCTTCAGTGAAACCACGACGAGTGATTGCTGGCGAACCTACACGGATACCTGAAGTAACAAATGGGCTACGTGGATCGTTTGGTACTGAGTTTTTGTTTACAGTGATGTTTGCTGCACCTAGTGCTGCATCTGCATCTTTACCTGTGATGTCCTTGTCGATTAGGTCAACTAGGAACAGGTGGTTTTCAGTACCGTTAGATACGATTTTGTAACCACGCTCTTGGAACTGGGCAACCATCGCTTTTGCGTTTTTCACTACGCGAGCTTGGTAAGCTTTGAATTCTGGCTCCATTGCTTCTTTGAACGCTACTGCTTTACCAGCGATAACGTGCATTAGAGGACCACCTTGACCACCTGGGAATACTGCTGAGTTCAGCTTCTTGTACATCTCTTCGCCAGCGTTAGACAGAATTAGACCGCCACGTGGGCCTGCTAGTGTCTTGTGCGTTGTTGTTGTCACAACGTGAGCGTGAGGTACTGGTGTTGGGTATTCGCCTGCTGCGATTAGACCTGCAACGTGAGCCATATCTACGAATAGGTACGCGCCAGCTTTGTCTGCGATTTCACGCATGCGAGCCCAGTCAACGATTTGAGAGTAAGCTGAGAAACCACCGATGATCATCTTAGGCTTGTGCTCTAAAGCCAGTTGCTCCATCTCGTCGTAGTTGATTTGACCAGCTTCGTCGATACCGTAAGGAATAACGTTGTAGTGCTTACCAGAGAAGTTTACTGGTGAACCGTGAGTCAGGTGACCACCGTGCGCTAGGCTCATACCTAGAACCGTATCGCCTGGGTTTAGCAGTGCCATGTAAACAGCGCTGTTTGCTTGAGAACCAGAGTGTGGCTGTACGTTTGCGTACTCACAACCGAATAGTTCACATGCACGGTTGATAGCTAGAGATTCAGCTTTATCAACGTACTCACAACCACCGTAGTAGCGCTTGCCTGGGTAACCTTCAGCGTACTTGTTAGTTAGCTGAGAACCTTGAGCTTCCATTACACGTGGGCTTGTGTAGTTTTCAGAAGCGATTAGTTCGATGTGTTCTTCCTGGCGAAGAGTTTCTTCTTGGATTGCTGCGAACAGTTCCGCATCGTAATCAGCGATGTTCATATCACGCTTTAGCATCTGTATCTCCTGACTCAGATTAAGACTTAAAAATTTCAAAAAAACTGATTTCTGACCTTAATACCGACGTTTTTTACCTGACGCAAACGTTTGCATTAAGCTAATGACGCGCATTCTACATAATTTGATCTAGGTCATAAAGAGAAAATTTAAATTTTTCTCATGCAGTTTTCTCATAATGCTTTACGAAGAATATCATGATGACCATTTCCAAAAGTAATAACTTGCGAAAAGTGTCAATTCTGTCCTTTACACTCCGTAAAACGATGATTACATAGGTTTACCTTAAATTTATGTCTCAAGCTACCGAAATCATTCATTTTTAAATAGTATGCACGCCATTATTGACTAGTTAAATTTAAAATTGATGGAAAAACACTCAAGAAAAGAAGATTGGATCGCAATTTTGACTGGCACTTTCCTTGTTGCTCAAGGCGTCTTCTTTCTTCAATCAGCGTCTTTGCTGACAGGCGGCACAACCGGACTGGCTCTGCTTGCGAGTCAATTTGTCTCGTTATCATTCGGTACACTTTATTTTGTCGCTAACTGTCCTTTTTACTTACTGGCGTGGAAGCGTTTTGGTTCACGTTTCGCCTTTAATAGTGCCATTTCAGGTGCTTTAGTTTCTATTTTGGCTGATCACCTCTATTTAGTGATCAGTTTAGACAGCGTGAATGAAGTGTATTGTGCGATTGCTGGCGGCCTACTGATGGGGCTTGGGATGCTCATTTTATTCCGTCATCGCTCAAGTCTTGGCGGATTTAATGTGCTGTGCCTGTTTATCCAAGATAGATTCGGTATTTCAGTCGGGAAATCACAGCTTGTGATCGATTTCTGTATTTTGGTTGCTTCGTTCTTCTTTGTCTCACCAGAAGTGATTGGTTTATCCATTCTAGGGGCTATTGCGCTTAACTTGGTACTGGCCATGAACCATAAGCCAACTCGATATACAGTGACTTACGGATAAAGCTACGAGCTCATAAACAAAAGGGTTGACGCTTAAAAACGTCAACCCTTTTTCGTTTGAGTCAGTAATTTCGTCACCCTCAAGAGTGAGTAGCAAGCCTCTAGAGATTCCCTACTCTCTCCTTCGTCGCTCTATGGAAATGATTGAATAAACCATAGAACAAGCGCTATTACTGCGTATTTAACTCAGCTCACCATGCGAAGTACGCGCTTTGACATCGTGGCTCAATTCTCTGTTTAGCTCCGCTTCCACATGACCTGGCGCTTGAGTGCTTGCCGAGATCAAACGATACATAGCAGGGATAACAAACAGCGTCACCAAGGTCGCAAAGCCCATACCAAAGAAGATCACCGTACCAACCGCCACTCGGCTCTCGTAGCCCGCACCTGTAGACATAATCAGAGGAATCGCGCCAGCAAGCGTTGTAAATGCCGTCATCATAATCGGGCGTAAGCGGCGTGCTGATGCATCAACAATCGCTTTTTCAAACTCAATACCACGGTCACGAAGCTGGTTGGCAAACTCGACAATCAAGATACCGTTTTTGGTCACCATACCAATCAGCATGATCATACCAATCTGACTATAGATATTGAGCCCTTGCCCCATTATAAATAGACCAAGGAAGCCGCCAAATACGCCCATAGGCACGGTAAACATTACAACCAGCGGGTTAATAAAGCTTTCAAACTGCGCTGCTAAAACTAAGTAAGCCACCAGCAATGCAAGAGCAAAGACAACAAGGATGCTCGATTGATTCTCTTTGTAGTCTTTAGACTCACCCGAATAGCTTACAGAAATATCACCCGGCAGAATGTCAATCGCTTGCTGATCTAAGAAATCTAGCGCCTCACCTAGCGTGTAACCATCAGAGAGGTTCGCCGTAATCGTCACCGATTTTTGCTTGTTGTAGTGAGACAGTCGAATGGATGATGCCACCTCTTCAATCTTAGTGACCGCATCAAGCGTCACTAACTCACCTGACGAAGTACGCATGTAAATCTGGCTCAAGTCAGCCGCATTGTTAAAGCTGTCTTCATCGCCACGCAGGTAAACATCATACTCTTCACCGCGCTCGACAAACGTTGTTTCGCTCTTACCACCTAGCATGATCTCTAGCGTTTCAGAAATCTCCTGAACACTAATGCCTAACTCAGCCGCACGCTGTTTATCAACAGAAACAACAAGCTCTGGTGTTTTCTCAGAGTAGTTGATGTCAGCTCCTTCCATAAACGGCGACTCTTCTGCTATCTGCTCTAGTTTCTCTGCCCATGTTTTTAGCTCTGCATAGTCAGAACCACCTAACACAAACTGTACAGGTTCACTCGAACCACCACGGAAACCAGGCATAAATGGGAATACGCGCACATCTGGAATGCCAGCGAGAGCTTTACGCACTTGTCCTAATGACTCTTGAGCCGTTACATCGCGGTCATTCCAGTCATCGAGAATCATAATAACAAAACCCGTCTGATCACCCGCGTTGCCACCAAATGCTGGCGACTGGATACTGAATGACTTCAGGAAGCCTTGTCCGAGCAGAGGCATTAAACGCCCTTCGACAATATCCATGTTCGCTGCCATGCGGTTATAACTGGTCGCATCAGCACCACGAACGAAGGCAAAAATAACACCTCGGTCTTCAGAGGGTGTAAGCTGCGCAGGTACTTGTTGCATCAGTCCCCAGCTGCCGCCAATACATGACATGATGATAACCGGAGCTGCCCATTTCCACTTCAAAGCGCCTTTAAGAACTTTGCGGTAACCAGATTCTAAACGACCAAACATGCGATCGATAAACTGGTTAAATCGATTCGGTTTTACATTCGCTTTAAGAAGCTTACTGCCAAGGACCGGCGTAAGCGTTAATGCAATCAACGATGAGAAGATTACCGACATCGCAAGCAATACAGAGAACTCAGTAAACAGCAGGCCTACCATGCCATCCATAAACGAGATTGGCAGGAATACCATCACCAGTACCAAGGTAGTAGCAATAACAGCAAAGCCAACCTCACGCGTCCCTTTATAAGCAGCAAGTAGAGGCTTCTCACCGTTCTCGATATGATGGAAGATATTTTCAACCACAACGATCGCATCATCCACAACCAAGCCAATCGACAAGATGAGTGCCATCAGGGTGATCAGGTTGATTGAGAAGCCAAAGTAATAGGCGGCAATAAACGATGAAATCAAAGAGACAGGTACCGTAACCGCAGGGATTAGGGTTGCACGAGCCTGACCAATGAAAATATACAGAACCAGTATCACTAGGCCGCCAGTGATGAATAGCGTGCTGTACACTTCAGCGATCGAACGTTCGATGAATACTGTTGAGTCGTAATCAATCGCCAGTCGCGTACCTTCTGGCAAGAACTGCTGGATATCTTCAACTTGCTTATGAACCAACGAGGCCACTTCAAGTGGGTTTGCATCCGATTGCGGCACAATCCCCATACTTACATTGACGACACCATCACTCTTAAAGGTAGAGTTTTCGTTTTCTGCGCCAATGTAAACATCAGCGACATCTTTTAAATAGATAGGAGAGCTGTCGCTCGCGCGCTTCACGACTAAGTATTCAAAATCTTCTGCTTGGTTGTAGCTACGCGCCGTGCGTACAGACATAACAATCTGGTCGTTACGCACTTCGCCGCCTGGGCTCTCGATATTTTCACTGCGCAGGGCTGAAGTGATGTCTGTTGTTGTAACGCCACGCCCCGCCATTTGCTCAGGCTTTAGCTTCACGTACATTACTTTGTACAAGCCGCCCGACACATCCACTGAGCTAACGCCTGAAATCAAACTGAAACGGTCGAGAAGCACTCGGTCAACATAATCGGTTAACTGAGTACGGTCCATCTCTGACGAGCTGAGGTTGATGTAAAGTGACGCCTCCCCTGAGCCATTGTTCTTATATACAATTGGATCGTCGGCTTCATCAGGTAACGAACGTTGTGCGCGCGCAACCGCATCACGCACGTCACTCACACCCGTGTTTAAGTCGTAACCGAGTTCAAAAGTAATCGTAATACGCGACATGCTATTGCGCGTTGTTGATGAAATCTCATCAATCCCACTGATCCCTGAAAGCTGATCCTCTAGATTCGAGGTAATTTGGCTTTCGATGATCGTCGCAGACGCACCTTCATAACGAGTACTGATAGAGACAACCGGACTCTCAATGTCAGGCATCTCACGTACTGCAAGCTTACTAAACGAGACTATACCAAAGACACATAACAGCAAACTTAAAACAAAAGCCGCCACTGGCCTCTTTACAGACACATCAGATAACAGCATTAGTTAGCCCCTTCTTGACTCTTTTGTGCCGTTTTTGGACGTCCGTCGCTGCCTAATTCGCTGACAGCCACACCATCACGCATGTTTACAATACCTTGAACGACAATCTTTTCGCCGATGTTTAGGCCTTCCTCGATAACCACTTGGTTTTCAACTCGAGCGCCTAAAATCACTTGAGTGCGCTTCGCTTTATTATCGTCACCGACAACGTAAACAAAACGTTTAGTGCCCGAGTACTCCAGAGCCTGTACAGGGATAATTGGCGCTTCAATCGCAGGGAAATCCATATCAGCCGAAACCAGCATGCCTGGTTTTAGATATTGCTCAGGGTTCTCAAAGTGAATTCGAACGCGCAAATTCAGTGTTTCGGCGTTAATACGAGAATCAATACCAACCACTTCGCCTTCAAAGATTTGCCCAGACCAAGCCGCCGTTGTTGCTGTTACCTTCATACCTTGTGACAGTTGAGAGAGGTAACGCTCAGGCACTTGTAAGTCGAGCTGCATGACAGAAAGATCATCAAGTGTCAGCAGTTCATCACCGACACTGACCATTTTTCCGCGGCTAAAATCGATAAAACCGACTGTGCCATTAAATGGCGCGGCAATATGGAGGTCTTTTAACTCAGCATTCGCCGCATCTAGGCGTGCTTGGGCTATATCGACACTGGCTTTTTGAGCGTCGATTTCAGTTTGAGTGATCGCGTTGCGCTTCACCAAACGTTCAAATTCTTTCAGTTTACGTTGTTCATCTTTAAGGTAAGCGTTCGCTTCGGTCACTGCAGCACGTGCTTTATCATCATTTAATTGGATTAAAAGCTGCCCTTTTTGCACATTTTGGTTCGCGCTAACGGCAATCACATCAACCTTACCTGTGACTTCAGGCGAAATCGCAACCGACTGTTCAGCATCCAACTTACCGACAAGTGAAAGAGACTGGGAAACTTGATGAGTTTGCACTTGCTCAGTAACAACAGTGACGCTCGATGGCCCTTTCCTTTTCGCCAGAGCAGCAGGAGAGGCAGCCAAAATAGATAAAGCGACTAGACTCAGAATAATTTTGTTTTTCATGGTTAGATTCTGCTTAAATAAACTCGTTGTATTGTATCCGCTAATTAACATTCTGAACGTCAAGTAATGTAAAGAGCGAGAAATATTATGTAAGTAAAGCCGTTGATTGTTTGAGCTTTATGCTCAATTCCTACCATCTTTGCCCAAAAAGGCACCATTCGATTCGAAATTATAAGAAAACGCTTTACAGCTTGAGCGAGTTTGCTATGATTCGCTCCGCACTTGAGAGATGAGTTGGGAAATCATCAATTAAGTATAAAAACACCCTGGAGGGGTTCCCGAGTGGCCAAAGGGATCAGACTGTAAATCTGCTGGCACTGCCTTCGATGGTTCGAATCCGTCCCCCTCCACCATATTCTTTCTGATGTTTACTCCTTTTAAACGTTAGAACAACTTGATTGTTAGGTTGGGAAACTCACAATTAAGTATAAAAATACCCTGGAGGGGTTCCCGAGTGGCCAAAGGGATCAGACTGTAAATCTGCTGGCACTGCCTTCGATGGTTCGAATCCGTCCCCCTCCA
>NZ_VTXI01000020.1 GCF_013114545.1 Vibrio sp. RE86
CACTTCGTTTCATTGAAACCTAATTTGAAACCGAAGTTTCTAATTGGATTATCATCAACGAGTGCCCACACAGATTGATAGGTTTATATTTTTAAAGAGCTTTTCTTCTTTGTGACTCACATCACTTCGGAAGAGGCGGTCATTTTAGCGATTTAAGTTTTAGTGTCAACCACTTTTTTAAAACTTTTTTCAAGCGTTTCCGCTTGGCTATTTGACCTTGCTAACTCGTTATTCGTTTCTTTCGAAGCGTTCCCGTGTCAGCGAGGGGCATTATAGAGATCGCCATCACATTGGCAAGTCCTTTTTTCAGTTTTTTTTGATTTTTTTATTGTTTGTGTATTTTCTATTCAAAACGGCCTATTTTTCCCACTTTCATGTACTCTTTTAGGCTGAATCCCCTCTATATAAGGATAAACAATGAGCACTCTACGCAGTTATAAGGGAATCTCCCCTCAGATTGGACAACGTGTCTATATAGATAGCAGCTCTGTCTTAGTTGGTGATATCAAAATTGGTGATGACTCTAGTGTATGGCCATTGGTTGCTGCGCGCGGTGACGTTAACCATATCCACATTGGTGAACGCACTAATGTTCAAGATGGTAGCGTGCTGCATGTTACTCACAAGAATAAAGAGAACCCTGAAGGCTACCCGCTCATTATCGGTAATGACGTCACGATTGGGCATAAAGTGATGCTGCATGGCTGCATTATCAAAGATCGCGTTTTAGTTGGAATGGGCGCCATTGTTCTAGATGCGGCGATCATAGAAGAAGAGGTGATGATTGGTGCAGGTAGCTTAGTACCACCAGGGAAGCGCCTAGAAAGTGGCTACCTTTATGTTGGAAGCCCAGTAAAGCAGGCTCGTCCCCTTAACGATAAAGAACGAGCTTTTTTGCAGAAGTCTGCTGACAACTATGTACAGAATAAAGAAGACTATTTACATCAAGTCAAAGAGATTAACGAGTAATCTCGATTTCGCCCTTTGAGTTGAAGTCTTCATCTTCGATTAACTCTTCAGCGAGCTCTTCTAGGTCAAAACGGTATTGAGAAAATACCGTTAGAGCTTGCTGCTCCCCCTCAACCTGTTGACCTGACAACTTTTCTAACTCAGCGGTATTCACAAGACATTGAATCAAAGCGCCAGATTGCTGAGCAGGAAACACGATAGCTTGCTTATCTTCATCCCATGATTGGATATCAGGAAATAGGATCGACTGGTTCATTACTGCCCCTCAAGGTTTTTTCTAAGTTCGCGCAATATCTGTCTTGTTCCCGGCCTTAAACCGCGCCAAAGCATAAAGCTTTCTGCAGCCTGTCCAACCAACATGCCGAGTCCGTCATAGGCAATCGCTACACCTTGCTCATTTGCCCATTGGTTAAACGTTGTCTGACCTGCGCCATACATCATGTCATAGACAACACTACGAGAAGAGAAAATATCCGCAGAGATTGCTGGAAGATCGCCACTTAAGCTTGATGATGTTGAGTTTATAATCACATCAAATGATTCAGCGACCTCTCCCATTTCACATGCAGAGATATTGCCATATTCGGAAAACATGTCTGCCAATAGTTCAGCTTTAGCAAAGGTACGGTTGGTGACGACAATCTCACTAGGTTGTTGGTCAAGTAACGGCTTAATCACACCGCGAGCCGCTCCACCAGCACCAATCAGCAGAATACGTGCTCCTTTCAATGGTACTTGGTACTGCAGAAGATCTTGAACTAACCCTTCACCATCGGTGTTATCACCAATGATCTCACCATCATCCAATTTCTTGAGAGTGTTTACCGCTCCCGCCAATTGAGCACGCTCAGTCAAACGTGTGGCAAACTTGTACGCATCCTCTTTAAAAGGAACAGTCACATTACAACCCTTACCGCCTTCGGCAAAAAAGTCCTTAGCCGCTTGGTTAAAACTGTCTTTATCAGGAGAAGAAGTCGTATAGGTTAATGGCTGATTGGTTTGACGAGCAAACAGAGTATGGATAAATGGAGATTTACTTTGTGAGATTGGGTTTCCGAAAACCACGTAACGATCTATTTGCTGTGTCATGTCCTTGCCTGCAAAAATGAATAGGTCACCTATGACGGGTATAGATGACCCTATCACTATCTATATAGAGAGAAAAGTCTTACCACTCTCTTGGTGTGAGATAGTGGTCGTAAAGCTCGGCCTCGTGACTGCCAGGTTCGACTTGATATGAATACTCCCAACGAGCCAATGGCGGCATCGACATAAGAATCGACTCTGTTCGTCCACCACTTTGCAGGCCAAATAGAGTGCCTCGGTCAAAGACTAGATTGAATTCAACATAGCGACCACGGCGGTAAAGCTGGAATTGACGCTCTCGCTCACCAAACTCGGTATTCTTGCGTCGCTCTACGATTGGAAGATAAGCTTCTGTATACCCTTCACCGACTGCTTTGATGTACTCGAAGCATTTATCAAACTCCCAATGATTCAGGTCATCAAAGAATAGGCCACCAACACCACGCGTTTCATCACGGTGAGGAAGATAGAAGTACTTATCACACCAAGCTTTATGCTCTGGGTACACTTCACTACCAAAAGGAGCACACACTTCTTTCGCTGTGTTGTGCCAATACTGAGCATCCTCTTCAAATGGGTAGAATGGCGTCAAATCGAAGCCTCCACCAAACCACCAAATCGGTGCTTCACCCTCTTTTTCCGCAATAAAGAAGCGAACATTGGCATGAGAGGTAGGCACATAAGGGTTGTTTGGATGCATGACTAATGAGACACCCATTGCTTCAAATCGGCGACCTGCTAATTCAGGACGGTGCGCCGTCGCCGATGCAGGCATCTCTTTACCCTGGACATGAGAAAAGTTCACGCCACCTTGTTCAAACACTTCACCATCTTTCATCACTCGAGTGCGGCCACCGCCACCCAGCTTTTCACCCGGCTCTCGGTGCCATTCATCTTCAACAAAAACGGCTTTACCATCGGCTTGCTCTAATTGTTGGCAAATCGAGTCTTGCAGGGCCATCAAAAATTGTTTTACAGCTTGTTTATCAATCGCTGACATGTCACTTCCTTTTCGCAGGGTTAGCCCTGTCTCAATACTTGTGAGGTTTTTGCATCGCGGATTTCAGTGGGATTTTCTAGGCCACCTATCTGACCTTCTAATATCGCCACCAACTTATCGCCTAACTGAAGGTAAACTTCTTCTGTAGTCACACAAGGGGGCTCTCCAGTCAGATTCGCGCTGGTAGAGGTTAACGGCTTTCCAAACGCATTACACATCTTCTGTACTAAAGGATGATCTGTTACACGCACTGCAATGGAATCAAACTGACCGGAAACAAAATCAGACACTTTATCACTCGATGGCATAATCCAAGTCACCGGGCCTGGCCAAGTTCGTTTAACCGCATCTAACTGCTCAAAGGTTAACTTGGTTTCGTCAATGTAAGGTAACAATTGGTTATAGCTGGCAGCGATCAAGATAAGACCTTTTTCTTTCGGCCTTTGCTTAATCTCCAATAACTTCTCTATTGCGAGGTTATTATCTGGATCACACCCAACCCCAAACACACCTTCAGTTGGGTAAGCGATCACTTCTCCCGCCTGCAATGCATTGAGCGCTTTATCAAAGTTATTCACAGTGGATTCCTATTGAGCCGAACTCATTTTTATCTTTATCTTCTAGTCTACAAACATTCCTTCAGAGAGACTAAGGCTAATTACAGATGATTCTTAACCTAATCACTTCAAACCCGACGCAAACGTTTGCTTAGTCGTTAAATCCCCGTATAATGCGCTCAACTTATTTGCTCACCAATTTTAAGCAGCTTTGAAGGAGTTTGAGATGAAAGTCGGTATCATCATGGGTTCTAAATCAGATTGGCCAACAATGAAACTAGCAGCAGACATGCTGGACAAGTTTGGTGTTGAGTATGAAACAAAAGTCGTTTCAGCTCACCGTACTCCTCAACTTCTTGCAGACTATGCGACTAGCGCAAAAGAGCGTGGTCTTAAAGTGATTATCGCCGGCGCTGGCGGTGCTGCTCACCTTCCTGGTATGGCGGCAGCATTTACTAGCTTGCCAGTATTAGGCGTGCCGGTTCAATCACGCGCACTGAGCGGCATTGACTCTCTATACTCTATCGTACAAATGCCAAAAGGCATCGCGGTTGGCACTCTGGCAATTGGTGAAGCTGGCGCTGCGAACGCGGGCATTCTTGCAGCGCAAATCCTTGGCACTCATGATGAAGAAGTGATGGCTAAGGTCGAAGCGTTCCGCAGCGAACAAACAGAAACTGTGCTTGCTAACCCGAACCCAGCAGAGGACTAAATCGATGCATGTTCTAGTGCTTGGTGCAGGTCAATTAGCGCGTATGATGTCATTGGCTGGCGCCCCTCTTAACATTGAGATTTCAGCTTACGATGTTGGTAGCAAAGATGTCGTTCATCCATTAACTCAGAGCGTGATTGGTCATGGTCTAGAGAATGCGATTGAGAAGGCCGATGTCATCACCGCTGAGTTTGAACACATCCCTCATGATATTCTCGCTACCTGCGAGCAGAGTGGTAAGTTCTTACCATCAGCAGACGCAATAAAAACGGGCGGTGATCGACGCATAGAAAAAGCACTGCTAGATGATTCTGGTGTCCGTAACGCGAAATACTACGTCATCAAGACGCGTGAAGATTTCGACCAAGCAATTGCACATGTCGGTATCCCTATGGTGCTAAAAAGCGCATTGGGTGGCTATGACGGCAAAGGTCAATGGCGACTTAAAGATCCCGCACAAGTTGATGCGATTTGGTCTGAAATGTCGGATTGCATCTCAGCAACAGAGACTCAAGCCATTGTCGCTGAAGAGTTCGTTCCTTTTAATCGCGAAGTCTCTCTCGTGGGTGTGCGTGGTAAAGATGGCGAGGTTGCGGTTTACCCACTGGCTGAAAACGTTCATACCAACGGGGTGTTAACCCTGTCTACAGCGATTGCCGATACGGAACTGCAAGAGCAAGCGAAGACGATGTTTACCGCAGTAGCCAATCAACTTGATTATGTTGGGGTGCTTGCACTCGAGTTTTTCGATGTTGATGGTCAGCTTCTAGTCAATGAGATTGCGCCGCGTGTTCACAACTCTGGACACTGGACTCAACAAGGTGCGGAAACGTGTCAGTTTGAAAACCACCTGCGTGCAGTATGTGGTATGCCTTTGGGCAGCACTAAGCTGGTTCGTTCTACTTCTATGATCAACATCCTTGGCGAAGATACTCTGCCAGATGCTGTCTTAGAGATGGATGGTTGTCATGTTCATTGGTACGGCAAAGAAAAGCGTGCTGGTCGTAAAATGGGTCACATTAACGTGTGTGGAGACTACAATGGTGAACTGCAACGCAAACTATGCTCTCTAGCCGAAGTGCTCGATAAAGAAGCCTTTCCAGCCGTGCACGAGTTTGCCGCAAACTTCACTGAGTAGAACATCTTCATAAAACAAAAAAACGGCGCTTAGAGCGCCGTTTCTATTTAATCTTCTTGGATATGATGACATTTGCGATCCGCACACTGTCTTTTCGTACCACTCGCTAATCTCTTCTCTATCAGCAGTGGATAGCCACATTTTTCACACTTCCCTGCAAGAGGTGGCTGATTAACAGCAAACTTGCATTTAGGATAGTTATCACACGCATAGAATACCTTGCCAAAGCGTGTCTTACGTTCCACTAACTGACCTGGCGCGCATTCTGGGCAAGAGTGACTTTCTGGTTTTTGCTCTTCTTTAGGTTGGTCAAGAGACTCAATGTGGTGACATTCTGGGTAGTGACTGCAGCCAATGAACATACCGTAACGTCCTTGGCGTAATACCAATTCATTGCCACATTCAGGGCAAGGAACACCTAACTCTTTTACGATGTGCCCATCATTCTGATGTAAAGGCTTGATGAAATCGCAAACTGGATATTGGTTACAGCCTAAAAAAGGGCCATGTTTGCCGTGACGAAGGTGCAGTTCACCCTCACGTTGTTCACTTAAACATTTAGGGCAGGCTTGATGTTCCAGCGCATGCTCATGCGCTGAAAACAATGTTTGATCAATCTTACTACTCATAGCGGCTCAAGAAGATTAGTGAAGGATACCTTGCTCTTTGGTATACAGTAGCTCTTCCATAAGCGTGTATTCGTTTTCGTTACCAGGTACGTTAAACAGCACCATTAGGACAATCCATTTCAGATCGTCAAGTTCAAACTCATCCGTTTCAAGCCCCATGATACGGTCAATCACCATTTCTCGAGTCTCGGTCGTCAGAACATTTACTTGCTCTAAGAAGGTAACAAAACCGCGGCACTCTAGACTGAGGCGTTCACACTCTTTTGCGGTGTAAATACGTGTTGAGTTCGAGGTACTGCAGACAGAAATTGCTGAGTGCGTTTCACTCTGCTGTAGTGCTGCTAACTCTTCTAGCCAGACAAGGGCTTTATATATGTCTTTTTGATGAAAACCAGCGCGAAGTAGTTCTTCTTCTAGCTCATCTTGATTGACCTGTAACTCCGCATCGCTATGGATGTAAGTCTCGAACAGATACATTAGGATATCCATCATCATAGCTAGCCCCTCCCCTTTCGAATATAGCCACCGGAAACTGCAACAACATGCCCTGAAAGCTCAAGCTCTAAGAGCTGCATCATGACCTCTTGCACAGGTATATTGGTCCTGTTTGCGAGAATATCAACTGGTGTAGCCTTACTTCCTACGTTAGCTAACAGTAAAGGAAATGGCAATTCTTCTTTACTCTCTATTTTTTCAAACAGTTCCGCTTGAACGGGTGGCTTATGGTTATTAGACCACGCTAACAAACTCTCTATTTCAATGAGGATGTCTTGCACCGTCATCACCAGACAAGCACCTTGTTTTATCAGTAGGTTACACCCTCTTGCGCTGGTTTGATGAATCGAACCAGGCACAGCGAATACTTCCCGCCCCTGCTCAATGGCGTATCGCGCAGTGATCAATGAGCCACTTTTCTCGGCCGCTTCAATAACAACGACGCCTAAAGATAAACCGCTAATGATACGATTTCGACGGGGAAAATGATCGGCTTTAGGTTTTGCCATTGGGTGAAACTCAGAAACTAACGCACCTTGCTGTTCAATGATTCTTTCAGCGAGATCTCGATGGCGAGCAGGGTAAACGGTATTTAACCCACAACCCAATACAGCGAGAGTTGTCCCTTTTGCTTGCAGCGCACCATCATGTGCATAGCCATCTACGCCCAATGCTAAGCCACTCGTCACAGCCAACTCTTGCTCTGCCAAGCCATAAGCGAATTGTTTTGCCGTATTAAGGCCATCAATACTGGCATTGCGACTGCCAACAATGGCGATTTGAGGCAACGAGAGCGCGTTCACCTCCCCTTTAACAAACAGTAACGGTGGTGAAGCAGGCGCTTGAGTTAAGAGTTCGGGAAAGACAGGATGAGTACGAGTAACTATATGATGATTATCAGACTGCGCTTGCCACGCTAAGCACTGATCTACGTCCTTGTTGGCACTGTGACTGAGAAACGAGATTTGAGCTTCGCTTAGCCCTAACGCCCTCATCTGGTTAGAGTTTGAGGAAACAATATTAACTGGAGAATCTAATGTAAGTAATCGATCAAATGTCTTAGGACCGATGCGCGGTGTAAAGTAAAGAGCCAGCCAAGCGGACAGCTCCTCTTCACTCATTTGTCATCACCCACTACCGTTTTAGGAGCCACGACTTTGGTTTCTACATCGATAGGCTGTTTACTCTCGGTGATTAGAGCAAGGCTAAAGTGCTGATAAGGGCGAATAATAATGAGGTTACCCACATGAGTATCAGGAAACTGCATATCGTCATGAGTGACTTTTTCCAGCGCCTTATCCTTGTTAGAACCTACATCGACCTTAGAGCCCTGCTGATACAGTTCAAACATACTGCCTTGGTCTAGATCATCTTGCTGACCACGATTTAGGACAACCACATCGTTCTCACCCACATAGTTACTGCCTTCGAGCGTACCTAAAACATCAGCGAACGCCCCTTGAGCGGTTGGAGCAGGATAGAAAGTCGTGGAGAGAGAGTCTGTCGCTCCTTCCATTTCAGGCAGCGCGATGTCATTGATTAAAATCTCTTGCACCTGATGCGTAACACTCAAGCTTGTCATTGCGTCATTAATTTCAACACGTTCAGCCCTTGCGATACGTTTAAGAGCAACCGCCACATGCTCATCTCGGGTAAACGTGGCCATTTGACGGTAGATGCCCCAATTTGGCTGCTGTTGCTGACCAGAAATATAGAGGTGCTCTTGGTGCGTGAGGTACTGCCTACCATTGCTTGAACCCAACACTCGTGCGCTATTTTCGAGAACCTCCTTGCTCAGCAGTCGATCAGACTCCAGATAAGGCAGTACTAGTTCATCGGCAAGCGTCGGCACAGGCTGTTTGTCCAATAAGCGGACTTTAGGGCTTAACTTTTTCATTGGCTTAACACTCAGAACGGGTTGACCGTTCTTCCAAATCAGGTTGAGCCGATCCCCAGGGTAGATGAGATGAGGGTTATCGATTTCAGGATTCACTTGCCATAATCTAGGCCAAAGCCAAGGACTGTCGAGATAAAGCTCGGAGATGTCCCACAAGGTGTCGCCTTTCACCACAGTATAAGAAGTGGGTGCATCTTGCTTGATCGTCAATGGCACTGACTGATTCGCAGCATGACTGGCCACTGAAACAACCAATGGCAGTAAGAAAGTAGAATAATTCCTCAATAAACGTCGCATAACCAATCCCTGATACGAATTAATTCGCTGGCTTCGTTCCTGATGCCATAACTAAGAGAAGCTGTTCAAAAAGCCGCATTGATGCTGTCATTTGGGTTATAAAATGTCTAGAATTGAGCCAACAAGGTTTATCCTGATTCGGCACAGTTCAACATTTCGAGTGTATATGTCTGTATTACAAGTATTAACATTCCCAGATGATCGTCTTCGCACCGTGGCAAAGCCAGTAGAAGAAGTGACACCTGAGATTCAAAAGTTCGTTGATGACATGATTGAAACCATGTACGACGAAGAAGGGATCGGTCTTGCGGCAACGCAGGTTGATTTCCACCAACGTATTGTTGTTATCGATATTTCTGAGACCCGTGACGAGCCAATGGTTCTGATCAACCCAGAAATCATCGAAAAGCGCGGTGAAGATGGCATCGAAGAAGGCTGTCTGTCCGTACCAGGTGCACGTGCACTGGTTTCTCGTGCAGCGGAAGTAACAGTGAAAGCACTTAACCGTGATGGTGAAGAGTACACATTTGAAGCCGACGACCTATTGGCTATCTGTGTACAGCATGAGCTTGACCACTTAGAAGGCAAACTGTTTGTAGATTACCTTTCGCCTCTAAAACGTAAGCGTATTCAAGATAAGCTCGCTAAGATCAAGCGCTTTAACGAGAAGAACGCAAACAAAGCCTAACCGCTAATCAATAGAAGGAAGGTACCTTGAGCAAACCTTTGAAAATTGTTTTTGCTGGTACTCCGGATTTCGCCGCCCGTCACTTGGCGGCGTTGTTGTCTTCGGAGCATGATGTTATCGCTGTTTACACACAGCCAGATCGTCCAGCAGGTCGCGGTAAAAAACTCACCGCTAGCCCAGTAAAAAACATCGCCCTAGAGCATGACATCCCTGTTTACCAACCAGAAAACTTTAAGTCTGATGAAGCAAAACAAGAGCTTGCAGATTTAAACGCAGACCTCATGGTGGTTGTGGCGTATGGCTTACTGCTTCCTCAAGCGGTTCTAGATACACCTAAGCTGGGTTGTATCAATGTTCATGGTTCAATTCTGCCACGCTGGCGTGGTGCGGCGCCAATCCAACGTTCAATTTGGGCAGGAGACAAAGAGACAGGTGTCACCATCATGCAGATGGACATCGGTCTAGATACTGGCGACATGCTGAAAATCGCGACTCTGCCTATCGAATCAACGGACACCAGTGCCACTATGTATGAAAAGCTCGCGGAGCTTGGCCCTGATGCATTGGTTGAATGTCTTGCTGATATTGCCGAAGGCAACGCTGTGGCGGAAAAGCAAGATGATGAGCTAGCGAACTACGCCAAAAAGCTGAGCAAAGAAGAAGCACGTATCGACTGGAACGATGACGCTGAACATATCGAGCGCTGCGTTCGTGCTTTCAACCCATGGCCAATGAGCCACTTTGAAGCTGCTGATAACAGCATCAAGGTGTGGCAAAGCCGAGTGGATGAGCAAACAACAGATAAGCCTGCTGGTACAATTTTGCAAGCGGATAAAACTGGCATCTACATTGCGACTGGTAATGGTGTATTGGTGCTAGAACAACTGCAAGTACCAGGTAAGAAAGCGATGGCCGTTCAAGACATTTTGAACTCACGCGCTAGCTGGTTTGAAGTTGGTTCTCAACTCGCTTAATTTTATCCCGTCAGGGAAACGTACATTTTGAGGGTGGAGACACCCTCCCTTAATTTAAGGTAATCAACATGAATGTTCGCGCTGCTGCTGCTAACGTCCTTTTTCAAGTGGTCGATAAAGGCCAATCTCTTTCTCACGCTTTACCTGCTGCCCAAAAAACCATAAAGCCTCGTGATCATGCCCTGCTGCAAGAAATTTGCTACGGCGCGCTGCGTTACCTACCTCGCTTGGAATCCATCGCCAATGAATTGATGGATAACCCTCTAAAAGGGAAAAAGCGCGTATTCCATCACTTGATTTTAGTGGGAATTTACCAACTGAGCTTTATGCGTATTCCAGCTCATGCCGCCGTTGCAGAAACCGTAGAAGGGACCAAAACCTTACGAGGTCCAAACCTTAGAGGGTTAATCAATGCTGTTCTGCGTAGTTACTTGCGTGAACAAGAAGCATTAGATGAAAAAGCGACAAGCCACAGTGCTGGCAAATATGGCCACCCAAACTGGCTGCTAAAAATGCTTCAAGAAAGCTACCCAGATCAGTGGGAGCAACTTGTCGAAGCGAATAACAGCAAAGCGCCGATGTGGTTGCGTGTAAACCGTCAACACCATACTCGCGATGAATACCTTGAACTGCTGAAAGATGAAAACATTGAATTCACTATTCACCCTGAAGCTGACGATGCCATAAAATTGGCTTCGCCATGTGATGTTACTCTACTGCCAGGCTTTAGCCGTGGTTGGGTATCAGTGCAAGATGCAGCGGCTCAGCTCTCAGTCAACTATCTACAGCCAAAAGATGGTGAACTGATTCTTGATTGCTGTGCAGCACCTGGGGGCAAAACAGCGCACATCCTTGAGCACACTGATGACACCGAAGTCGTTGCTATTGATAGCGATCCAAAACGCCTAGACCGTGTATACGACAACTTAGAACGCCTTCAACTGCGTGCCGATGTCATTTGTGGTGATGCTCGCTACCCTCAAGAGTGGTGGCAGGGTGAGAAGTTTGACCGCATTTTGCTTGATGCACCTTGTTCAGCGACTGGTGTTATCCGTCGTCACCCAGATATCAAGTGGTTGCGCCGCGCAAGCGACATTGAAGCACTCGCTCAGCTGCAAAGTGAAATCATGGATGCGATGTGGCAGCAGCTAAAACCAGGTGGCACTATGGTTTATGCAACTTGCTCGATTACTCCTCAAGAAAACGTCCTTCAGGTAAAAGCCTTTTTAGAACGTACTGATGATGTAACGTTAGTTGGTTCTGAAATTGATAATCCGGGCCGTCAGATTTTACCTGGCGAAGAGGATATGGATGGCTTCTACTACGCTGTACTAACAAAAAACGCGTAATTTTAAAGTTATAGGCGGTGGCATTGGCTACCGCCTTTTCAGTAGTTAAACGAGAGAAATGTATGAAAATCATTATTCTTGGTGCAGGTCAGGTTGGCGGCACACTGGCAGAGAATCTGGTTGGTGAAAACAACGACATCACCATCGTTGATAGAAACAGTGATCGTCTGCGCGAACTGCAAGATAAATATGATTTACGTGTTGTAAATGGCTACGCCAGTCACCCTGATGTGCTGCGTGAGGCGGGCGCTCAAGATGCTGACATGCTGGTCGCCGTAACCAATATGGATGAAACCAATATGGCTGCTTGCCAAGTGGCTTTCTCTCTGTTTAACACACCGAACCGAATTGCTCGTATTCGCTCTCCGCAATACCTTGCCGAAAAAGAAGCACTATTCCAGTCGGGCGCAGTGCCTGTCGACCACCTAATCGCACCTGAAGAGTTGGTCACAAGCTACATTGAACGTTTAATCCAATACCCTGGCGCATTGCAGGTGGTCAGTTTTGCTGAGCAAAAAGTCAGCCTAGTCGCAGTAAAAGCCTATTATGGTGGTCCATTGGTAGGTAACGCACTGTCAGCACTGCGCGAGCACATGCCACACATTGATACCCGTGTTGCAGCGATTTTCCGCCAAGGTCGCCCTATTCGCCCACAAGGCACAACCATCATTGAAGCCGATGACGAAGTCTTCTTCGTTGCGGCGAGTAACCACATTCGCTCGGTAATGAGTGAACTGCAACGTCTCGAGAAGCCATACCGACGAATTATGATTGTTGGCGGTGGTAACATCGGTGCAAGTTTGGCCCGTCGCCTTGAACAATCCTACAGCGTCAAACTGATTGAACGCAGCTACCAACGCGCTGAAAAGCTCTCGGAAGAGTTAGAAAACACCATCGTATTTTGTGGTGACGCCGCTGACCAAGAGCTACTGGTTGAAGAGAACATCGACCAAGTTGATGTGTTTATCGCCCTAACCAACGAAGACGAAACCAACATCATGTCTGCTATGTTGGCAAAACGCATGGGCGCCAAAAAGGTTATGGTGCTCATCCAACGCGGTGCTTACGTAGACCTCGTACAGGGTGGCGTTATTGATGTGGCGATCTCTCCTCAGCAAGCGACCATTTCTGCCTTGCTGACTCACGTTCGCCGAGCGGACATCGTTAACGTATCATCACTACGCCGTGGCGCGGCTGAAGCGATCGAAGCGATTGCCCATGGTGATGAGACAACATCGAAAGTGGTTGGCCGAGCAATTGGCGACATCAAACTACCACCAGGTACCACCATTGGTGCCATCGTACGTGGTGAGGAAGTGTTAATTGCCCATGACCGCACCGTTATCGAGCAAGACGATCACGTTGTGATGTTCCTCGTCGACAAGAAATACGTGCCAGACGTCGAAGCGCTATTCCAACCGAGTCCGTTCTTCTTGTAAGGCACTCTTATGGTCAACTTCCGTCCTGTACTGTTTGTTATAGGGTTAGTGCTATCAAAACTAGCCCTATTTATGTACGTTCCGACATTAGTCGCTTTCATTACTGGTACTTCTGGCTTTTTAGAGTTTGGCCAAGCGGTCATCATTACCCACCTTGCAGCCTTTGCCTGTTTAACCATAGGTAGAACCAAAGCCTTCAAGCTCAGTGTTCGGGATATGTTCCTGATCACCAGCTTGGTATGGACTATCGCCAGTGCCTTTGCTGCGCTGCCCTTTGTCTTCATCAACCATATCAGCTTTACTGACGCCTACTTTGAAACCATGTCAGGCATTACCACCACAGGCTCTACGGTCCTGAGTGGTTTAGACAATATGGCTCCAAGTATCTTGTTATGGCGCTCGATCTTACAATGGCTTGGTGGCATTGGTTTTATCGTCATGGCCGTGGCAGTTCTACCGATGCTCAACGTCGGTGGTATGAAGCTCTTCCACACCGAGTCATCAGACTGGTCAGATAAAAGTAGCCCAAGAGCCAAAACCGTCGCCAAGAATATCGTCACCGTCTATTTGGTCCTGACTGGGTTATGTATGCTCGCTTACCTTGCAACGGGTATGACGATGTTTGAGGCGATCAACCACTCATTCACAACCTTGTCGACTGGCGGATACTCGACTTCTGACGGCTCGATGAACCATTTTGCCAACTCTGCACATTGGGTAGCGACACTGTTTATGTTCTTCGGTGGTTTACCCTTCCTGCTGTTTGTCGCCGCCCTAAGAAAGCGCCGTTTGGATGAACTCGTCAACGATGCCCAAGTGCGAGGATTTACTTATCTGTTTCTTGTCAGCAGCCTTATTATCTCAGCTTGGTTGGTGATCCGCGATGGCTACACCATTCTAGATGCCCTTAGAGTGTCGATGTTTAATATTGTCTCCGTCGTAACGACAACAGGCTTTGGCTTGGAAGACTTCACGGCATGGGGCGCGCTGCCGACTACGCTATTTGCTTTCTTAATGATGGCGGGCGCGTGTTCAGGCTCTACCTCTGGCGGGATAAAAGTATTCCGTTTTCAGATTGCGATTACCCTACTCAATAAACAGATGATGCGGTTGATTCACCCATCAGGAGTCTTTGTTCAGCGCTACAACCAACGCCCTGTTAACGATGATATCGTGCGTTCGGTCGTTGCGTTTGGCCTCACTTTCTTTATCACCATTATCGCAGTTGCGGGTGGGTTGAGTGCGATGGGGCTTGATCCTATCACTAGTATCTCAGGGGCGATCACAGCCGTCGCTAACGTTGGCCCAGGAATGGGCAGTGTGATCGGCCCAACGGGTAACTTTGCCCCTCTGCCCGACGCAGCAAAATGGCTACTAAGCTTAGGTATGTTAATGGGCCGACTAGAGATACTGACACTACTAGTTTTGTTCTTCCCTGCTTTCTGGCGACGCTAAGGATTTTACATGAAACCAATTATCGCTCTGTGTGGCTTGATGGCCACCAGCCAACTGTTTGCTGCGCAAGTGCTTACCTTAGATGATGGCCGACAGGTTCAGCTTAATGACGACTTTACGTGGCAATACGTTGTTAAAGAGAAATACGCCACAGAAGCCAACACAACAGAGGCGACTCAAGCCACACCACTTGCTGCTATTCCTGTGGTGACCAAAAGCATCGGTACGTTGGTTGAAGTTGGAAGCAAGAAAGCGACGTTGCAATTATCCGACTCTGGTGTAGATATCCTACTTGGGGCGACCCAATACCAAGATGGGCAGTTGGTTATTCCAACGTCGATTACCAACCAAAGTCGTCTATCCGTGGTGAGTATTGAGCTGCACGTTGAAGTGCTCGATATATCTGGGCAAAAACTTGCTGAAGAGAAAGTGAAAATTTGGTCATCAATCAAACGAATGGCTGATACCTACCTGAGACCAGAGCAGATTGTGCAAGGCAAGCCGATACTGATTGACGTTGAACAAGAACAGCAATACCAGATCAACGCCAAAGTGTCAGAAATTGAAACGCGTTAAATCGGCTCTACATAGAGATAAATAGCGAAGAAATGACAAGCGCATCCTGCTAATACAAACCCATGCCATATCGCATGATTGTATGGGATGCGTTTCGCGACATAGAAAATCACGCCTAACGAGTAAATCACCCCACCTAAAGCCAGCAGAGTTAAGCCTTCAACAGATAGATTTAACGCTAATTGGTAAATCACGATCAGTGATAACCAGCCCATCGTCAGATACGTCACTAAAGACAGCTTTTTAAAGCGATAAACAAACGCTAGCTTCATCAC
Organism: Vibrio sp. RE86; assembly: GCF_013114545.1. Taxonomy (GTDB): domain Bacteria; phylum Pseudomonadota; class Gammaproteobacteria; order Enterobacterales; family Vibrionaceae; genus Vibrio. The sequence goes on from NZ_VTXI01000020.1 coordinate 15,537, forward strand.
AATGCCAAACAGCGCAATCGCCCAGATAACGCCCATAAGGCCAAGTGCCAAGGGGGTGCGCAGCGTCACCAACAAAAATGGCGTGTAGCTTCCCGCAATCAGTAAATAGATTGCGCAGTGATCAAAAGTTTTGAGGGCACGTTTGGCTTTCGGTGATGGAATCGCATGGTAGAGCGTCGAGGCTAAAAACAGCAGAATCATGCTGCCACCATACACACTCATACTCACCAATGTCATGGTGTCTGCGTTGTGCTCATTGGCTTTGATGAGCAACAGAACCAAGCCCACCACACTTAGCACCATTCCTAAAGCATGGGTCAGCGTATTGGCAAACTCTTCTTTGACACTATATTCGGCAGTAGGGTTAGCAGACATGCGTGCGATACTCTTGAGCAAAATTTGAATAATTACTCAAGAGTATTACACATTAAGCGTACACTTGTAAGCTGAAAAGATTAATTTTACGTTAAGAGTGTTTGTCTAAGTACTCTAATACTTGCTTGCCTGCCTCTTCGGCTGCGGTATGCAAAGGGATAGCCAGTTGACGTTTAAGCTGCCCAACGCCAAGTAAGCTGGCCAACATCCCTTTTGCCCCTTCACGGTGGCGATCGATTTCAAACCACATTTGCAGTTCGTCATCACTGCGATAGGCAACCACTTCTAATTCTCGCCAGCGACCATGGAACGGTCCTGTGGTCGGAACGAATTCGAACTCTTGTACAAAAGGCATCGCAAAGCCGTCTACCTCTTCACACTCAACTTGGCGAATACGTAGCCCTTGCTCTTCTAAAGCAGTAAAGATGCCGTCTAACAATGGATCGGGGCGGACAGTCAAAATATCTTTGTCTGTTGGATCTTTTGCCATCGCGATATCAAGCCCTGTTTCAAGCCACACTTTCGAATCACCAATCGTGACTGGCGTATTCCATGGCACATCGAGTTCGACTTCAAAGTCTCGAGTCTCCCCAGGGTTGATCGTAAAAGCATAAGGCAGTGACCACTGGGCAAGCACATAGCTGGCTGGCACGCGGCGCATGCGCCCTGCGGTGTGCTTGCTTTTATCGTGGTCAGCAGGCACTTCTTTGATATAACGACAATAAAGTTTGAGATCGATGTTATCGATCTCTTGGGCTGTAGAGCCGCCATAAACATGAATGGTGATGCCTACCTTTTTTCCCGGATACAGCACTTCTTGCTGCAACACGGAGTCCACCTTAGCGGAACCAATACCAAAACTGGCCAGGGTTTTCTTAAACAACGACATAGCTACCTCCTGGGCACAAAAAGATCGGAATGACTTTCATACTAATCTTGTTTGCTGTCTCACTACTACAACTTGCTTCACATAATTGTAGTGAACGAAAAACGATTAGATATCGATCAATCTCACTGATAATGCTAATCTATTTATTGATATGCGTGCATATCAACATCCTAATTAATTATTTGGATTGGCATAAGCCAGAAGAGCCAAACTTCAGCAATGAAGCTCAACTCATGATTGATTAGGCCATTACATCGGCAATGGATATGCCTGACAGTTCGGTACAATAAATGCGCCCAATGACCGTCAGGTTCTCGCACACCAACCGTAGTGCGATGCGCCGCCGCAGTGGCTTTACAGCTGCTCCAGTGGCTAAAAAAACAGCTCCAGCAATGACTTTGGTTGAACAGAGTGCTGTTATGGCTCCTGCTCCAGCAAAAGTAATTAAGGCAGCTTAATCAAAAGCGCAGTTTTCACTGCGCTTTTTTATGCTTGTCACAACAGCAAACAGAATGGTATTCTGTTTGCTGTTGTCATTTCTATGTTTAGGGACAAGCATGAAAAAACAGACTCTCTCAATACTTGCACTAAGCTCATGCTTTACCCATGCCCTCGCTTCACAAGTTGGCTTTATTAATGGCGACATCACGCTAGAAAGTCGACAGCTATTGAGCGCTACGGACAACTCTACTTCATCAGTAAGCGTCGCCGATATCGACGGTGACGGTATTGAAGATATCATCGCAACCGTTTACAAAGCGGAACGAGATCAAGCCTACAGCGATAACAACAAACAACATGATGAAATTGTCTACTTTAAAGGCCAAGGCAATGGCTCTTTCGCATCAGTCAAACAAATTCTATCGTGTGATAACATGGGTGAAGTAACAACTCGTCCAAGCTATGACTCCCGAGAGACACATTGTGACAGTGGCACAAACGCTATTTTCAGCCCTTATGATCTCGTCATTGGCGATTTTGTCACAAGCAGCGGTAGTCTAGGGAAAGAAGATATTCTGGTTTCGAGCTTATTCCGGCAAGGGGTGCAAGTTGTAACCAACCGGGGTGATACCGATAACGATGGCGATTTTACTGATAATGTCACAGAAACAATCGAAAATATCAGCGTTCAAGAACAAGTTAGACAAATTGCCTATGGTGACATTAACGGTGATTCCCATCTCGACTACGCTGTCGTATACGGCCACCCGACTAATTACACATTTAGTCCTTCCTCAGGGGTAGAGTGGTACAAAGGCGATGGCTCAGGGGGCTTTACGTTAGGAGCAACCATTAAAAACGTTTCCTATGGGGGTTACCAATTTGCTAGGCCAGAAACGATTGAGATAGAGGACATTGATGGTGATGGCTTACTCGATATTGCCGTAGGGTTCCTGTCAGACGCCAACAGTAATGATAAAACTGGCCTAATTTGGTTCAAACAAAGCCGCTCAGGCTCGATGGTCAATTGGACTGAAATTGATGTCAGCAACGCCAATGATACTAGCAACGATCGCGGCATATTCACTTCTATCGCCATAACCGATATAAACAATGATTCTAGAAATGACCTAATCGCAGTCAACAACGATAGTGACTATATCTATTATTGGTTAGGGACCTCTGGGACAGCCTCTGCATATTTAGCATCATCCCCACAAAAGGTTGACGTTAGTGCGCTAACTTCCAACTCTGTGACAGCACTAACCGCACTAACCGCGAATGACCTAGACCATGATGGAGATATCGATCTTGTCGTTTCAGCTACCCAGGTTGTTGCTGATTATGAGTCAGCGGCATCTGCTTCCAATGACAAACTCTCAATGTACTTACTTGAGAATAAGCTCGTTCAAACATCATCTCTACAATTTAAAAACAATAAAATTGAAAGCCAAAAACACGCGATATCTAAGATTGCCGCTCATGACTTCGATAACAATGGGGTTGTCGATTTGGTTGCTAACTCATTTAGAACTTTTGGCAGCAACGATAGTAGTAGTGGTCGAGTTTCTTTGAATAGCCAGACCTCAAGCACAGAAAGAAAAACAGTTTCCACTTACCAACTGGCAAAATCTTTAACCCTCTCTATCTCAGAGGGGAGCACTGTCATTGACACCATTTCAACCAGCGATGACAACCAAGTTCAGAGTTATGCACTATCGGGCACCCACGCGAATCACTTCGCCATTTCACCAAGTGGTGTGATCAGCCCCAAAGCAGAGCTTGACTATGAAAGTGGCACAACCTCATATAACTTTAATGTTGAAGCAACGCTTATAGATAGTTCAACCATCGAACTACCAACGACAGTTCGCCTTACAAACGTCAATGAGCCAGCAGAATTCAATCAAGTTCACGATAAAATCACCATCGATATTGGCACTACCCCTGTCAACATTGATGCTTCAGCTATCGACCCCGATGGCGACAGCGTTACTTATAGCCTGTCAGCGACACCTTCGGGTGCCAACCTTTCGATTTCAGCTACCGGAATCATCACCGCAACCACGCCTGCTGAAGGCAGCTACGAAGTGACTGTTTCAGCAGTGTCTAACGGCCTCACATCTAGCATGACATTTACGTTAATTCTTGCTTTCGATACCGATAATGATGGGATGTATGACTATTGGGAAAACCTTTACGGCTTAAATCCCAATGATCCAAGTGACGCTGCGCTAGACACAGACCAAGATGGACTATCCAACTTAGATGAGTTTTACGACGGTCTCGACCCAACGACAGATGACATAGCACCTGAGTTTCATCATGCTACAGCAGCTCCGGGAAGTGAGTTCCTAATAACAATCAATGCTGATAACTTGTTTACCGAAGTTGATCTTGGCGAATGGTCAGTCGTGGATGTTCACGATGGGGCAATCGATCCGTTGCTCATCAGCTATGATGACCATAGTGCAGAGATCATCTCAACATGGGAACAAATTCAAATATTAAGACCTGGTGAGCATGCATTCAAACTAAGCGCTTCAGACGCAGCGGGTAACTTAGCTGAGCAAGAGATCCGAGTCGTTATATATCCGTTGATTGAGTTTTACCTTGATCAAGTCGTCGCAGAGGGCGATAAAGGGCTTCGTGTAACCGCTGAATTGAATGGGCCACTACCATGTTCGCCATGCTCTATAGATGTTCCTTTCAATTACGATAACAGCGCAGATAACAGCGCAACATTAAATACAGACTTTACTGAGGTCTCTGGCCCTGCCGTATTCGGATACTTTACATTCACAGACAGTAAGACCATCGATCATGCAGAGTTCGACAGCAGCTCGGTAGATGGAGATTCTGGCGATGAAACCATCACCCTTATCTTTGATCCAAGCGCAAGTAACCCGATAGAAAACGAACTCAACCTCAATATAGGTCCAAAGTCCTCTCACACCATTACTCTATCTGAATCCAACATTGCCTCGAAGTTAGCACTAACATCAACGGTGAATTCAGTAGAAACCTCGTTCATCGATGATGGTTTAGAAGTTGCAGTTTCAGCTCGTATCACCAATGGTGCCGCTGATGATGTGACTTGGTTTTATCCTGAAGAACTGGGGGCCATTGTGTCAGGAGACAATAGCCGAATCACATTTACAACAGGCTCAGTGCGTGGTGAAGATCCGATTGAAATTAGGGCAGAACTTACGACAACTGGAGAGACATTGTCCACAACGTTGCACCTTTATCCGATCACTAACGAAGACGGGCATATCGAAGATCACAACAACAACTTGGTACTCGATTATCTAGAGTCTAATTTGCCTAGCTTCGCTGTAGCTCTAAATGACAGTCATTCAAACAAGTTTATTGTGCAGTCAAATATAGGCACTCAAATTCGTTTAGGCACAATGGCGGCGGCTGAACAGAAAGCCGGGATTGGCTTGGACGATGATGCTATCGCTCAATATGGTATCCCAGCTCCCGATAACTACTTGTTAGAACATGGACTCATCGACTTTGAGGTTCACAATATAGCTGAAGCAGGCGATTCGGTGAGTATTGTTATCCCACAAGCAGAGCCTGTAGTAATGGAAGCGACGTTAAAGAAATACTCCTTAACTAAAGGGTGGTATGACTTTGTAGAAGATGAGCAAAACTCTGTACTTGCAACTCTAGGTCAAAGCGGGTTCTGCCCCCCACCTGGCGATGCTAGCTATAACCGTAAACCAATGGCTGGTGATTGGTGTATCCAGCTAACCATTCAAGATGGCGGCCCCAATGATGATGATGGCAGTGCAAACGGAAGAATCATCGACCCTAATGGCTTTGTAACCCCGATACCGCTCGATAAAGAACTACCTATCGACGAACAACATTTTATCTATGTTAGTGCAGGTCATTTCCCATGGATAATCATGGCTCTGCTCACCGTAATGGTTGCTGCACGAAAGAGACAGCTAAAGAAGAGTCGCTGATCCATGTACTCAAAAGACAGCCTACTGTTTTTTGAGTACACAGAATCTGGTACTTTATCGCAAAACCAATATAAATATTGTGGAGAAAGCCGATGAAATGTCACCGTATTGAGGAGCTACTTGAGCTGTTAGAGCCTGAGTGGCAAAAAGACCAAGATCTTAACCTGCTACAAATGATTGTTAAGCTTGCGCAAGAGGCAGGATACGAAGGTAAGCTGGAAGACCTCACGGATGATGTCCTGATCTATCACCTTAAAATGCGTAACAGCGAGAAAGATGAAATGATCCCGGGTCTTAAAAAAGACCAAGAAGATGATTTTAAGACTGCGATTCTGCGTGCTCGTGGCATCATCAGCTAAAGACGGATTCATATCTAATAAGCGGCTTCGGCCGCTTTTTTTATACCTGTCGAATATGAAAAGCCGAACTGTTAGGCGATTTATGTCTATAACTGTACCGATCTTTGTTGTTAAAGGTTGATAACCTTAAAGAAATAAAAATGTTATTGCGTATATAATCGCCGTCCATAAGAATTTACTAAAATATCAAATAGCAATGTCTATAGAGTGTGAAACGCATAAATCACACCGCAAAGCCTAGAAGGAAGCGTAATGAGTCAAGATAAAATCGATATCAAAGATGTGACTCCCAAAACCTTTAATCCCAAAACACATAAAACCAAAGGGGATAGGTTCAACCCAAGCAACCGAATTTATGTGCGAGAAAGCAAAGGCACATTCCAAAAGCTCCGTCGCTACGGTGGCTGGTTCTTGCTATTGGTGTTCGCACTCATCCCTTGGATCCCTTACGGTGAACGCCAAGCGATCTTACTTGATATCGGTCAGCAGCAATTCAACTTCTTTGGCACCACTCTTTACCCGCAAGATCTAACCTTGCTGGCTTTGCTGTTTATGATCGCCGCGTTTGGCCTGTTTTTCTTAACCACTTTCCTCGGACGGGTCTGGTGTGGCTACTTGTGCCCTCAAACCGTTTGGACATTCATGTATATCTGGTTTGAAGAGAAACTTGAAGGCAGCGCCAATAAACGTCGCAAACAAGACTCAAACAAACTCACCGCCAACTTAGCGCTGCGTAAAACAGCAAAGCATGTGGCCTGGTTAGCGATCGCGATCGCGACAGGCCTGACATTCGTTGGTTACTTTATTCCAATGAAAGAACTCGTCACCGGCTTTTTCACCTTCAACGCTGAATTCTGGCCAGTATTTTGGGTGCTGTTCTTTGCTGGTTGTACCTACGCTAATGCGGGCTGGATGCGTTCTATCATGTGTATTCACATGTGCCCATACTCGCGTTTTCAATCGGCAATGTTTGATAAAGATACCTTCATTGTCGGCTACGATAGCAAGCGCGGTGAAGCACGTGGACCTCGTTCTCGCAAAGCCGATCCGAAAGCGCTTGGCCTTGGCGACTGTATCGACTGTGACCTCTGTGTACAGGTTTGTCCGACAGGAATCGACATCCGTGATGGCCTGCAATATGAGTGTATCAACTGCGGTGCCTGTATTGATGCCTGTGATAAGACCATGGACCGTATGGGCTATGAGAAGGGTCTGATTAGCTACACCACCGAGCACCGTCTATCCGGTAAAGAGACTAAAGTCGCTCGTCCGAAGCTATTAGGCTACGGCGCAGTATTACTTGTCATGCTTGGCCTGTTCTTTGTTCAGGTTGCCAGTGTTGATCCTGCTGGCTTGAGTGTTCTACGAGACCGAAATCAGCTATTTAGGGTTAACGGGTCAGGTGAGATAGAAAACACCTACACGCTCAAGGTCATCAACAAAACCCAGCAAGAGCAAACCTACTCACTCTCTGTAGAAGGGCTAAGTGACGCCTCTTGGTATGGCAAACAAACCATCCAAGTCGAGCCTGGTGAAGTCCTTAGCTTACCAATGAGCTTGGGCGTTAACCCAGACAATCTCAGCTCACCTGTTTCAACAATTCAGTTTATACTGTCTGACAGTGAAGAGTTTACGATTTCAGTAGAGAGCCGCTTTATTAAAAAGCTGTAACTACTCTACTTACCCAATGGAAAGAGGCTCAGTAATGAGCCTCTTTTATTTTATGACACAACAAGCTTTTAATTTTGACGCCCTGACACCTGACTTTATGTGGTACGCCCTAGAGAGCATTGGCATTCGTGCAGAGTCAGGCTTTCTCGCGCTAAACAGTTATGAGAACCGCGTCTATCAGTTCACTGATGAAGAGCGCCAACGCTATGTCGTGAAATTCTACCGACCAGAGCGTTGGAGCCAAGAGCAGATCCAAGAAGAGCACGACTTTACTTTAGAGCTAATTGAGTCGGAAATCCCCGTCGCACCACCGGTTGTGCTAGGCGGTCAAACGCTTCATCACTATCAAGGCTACTTATTTGCCCTGTTTGAAAGCGTTGGTGGACGTCAATTTGAAGTCGATAATCTTGAGCAGTTAGAAGGAGTTGGTCGCTTTCTTGGCCGTATCCACAAAGTAGGATCAAAAACACCATTTACTCATCGCCCTACTATTGGGCTCGACGAGTACCTCCACAAACCACGAAAACTGCTCGAACAATCGCAGTTCATTCCTATGCACTTAGAGAATGCGTTCTTTAATGATCTCGATCTACTGATCAAATCTCTTGAAAGTCAGTGGAGTGACTCAACCAACACTATCCGCCTCCACGGTGATTGCCACCCAGGTAACATTCTTTGGCGAGATGGCCCAATGTTCGTCGATTTGGATGACTCGCGTAACGGTCCTGCCATTCAAGACCTTTGGATGTTGCTCAATGGCGATCGCGCAGATAAGTTGATGCAACTGGATATCATTCTAGAAGCGTACCAAGAGTTTAATGACTTTAATGTCAATGAATTGAAACTAATTGAGCCATTGCGTGGTCTACGTATGGTGCACTATATGGCATGGCTAGCAAAAAGATGGCAAGATCCGGCTTTTCCTGTCGCTTTCCCATGGTTCAATGATCCAAAATACTGGGAGAGTCAGGTACTTGCTTTTAAAGAGCAAATTGCCGCACTGGATGAGCCACCGCTATCACTTATGCCGCAGTGGTAATATTAAAACGGTAAACGAAGCCAACACGACAAAATGGAGTCAATAATGAAAAAGCTGTTTGCACTTGTCGCAACTATGATGCTGAGCCTATCTGCTCACGCTGCTCAATTTTCTGAAGGGGAGCACTTTAAGGTTCTAGATCTTGAAGCTTCAAAAAAGCCAACAGTGACAGAGTTCTTCTCTTTCTACTGCCCACACTGTAATACGTTTGAGCCAATCATCCAGCAACTAAAAGCTCAACTGCCTAAAGACGCTAAATTCTTGAAAAATCACGTATCTTTCATGGGTGGTAGCATGGGTGAGTCGATGAGCAAAGCTTACGCGACGATGGTTGTACTTAAAGTTGAAGACAAAATGACGCCAGTGATGTTTAACCGCATTCACAACATGCGCAAAGCGCCTAAAAATGACGAAGAGCTACGCCAGATCTTCCTAGATGAAGGTGTTGATGCGAAGAAATTCGATGCAGCATTCAAAGGGTTCGCGGTTGATTCAATGGTTCGCCGCTTTGATAAGCAATTTAAAGATAGCGGCCTATCAGGTGTGCCTGCTGTTGTAGTCAACAACAAATACCTAGTCGATGCTCAATCGATCAAAACACTTGATGAGTACTTTGCACTAGTGAACTACTTGCTAACACTGAAGTAATTCAAACAACAGACACTAAAAAGGGAGCATCGGCTCCCTTTTTTTGTGCTGTTAGTCTGACGAATGCTGTTGATATATCTCTTTGAGTTGTTCGTCTTTAGCTTGCCATCTATCCCCTAGCCACTGCTGAAATTGGCGTTTATAAGGCTTATCATTGAAGTAATCACCGCGTACCTGATCATCAATCGGCAACACCTCGGTTCGAACGACAATCTTAGTCATACGTCCCATTAGCACATCTTTAAATGGCTTATCGGTATTTTCAGGGTACGCCAGAGTCACGTCGATAATGCTTTCAAACTGGTCCCCCATTGCTGCCAACGTATAAGCAATACCGCCTGTTTTTGGCTGCAGCAAGTATTGGTAGCCTGCACGGCTTTTACGCTTTTTCTCTGCGGTAAATCGTGTCCCTTCAACGTAATTCACCACCGTCGTTGGCGTATGCTTGAACTTGGCACAAGAGCGGCGAGTCGTTTCTAAATCTTGACCACGCTTTTCTGGGTGACGAATCAGATATTCACGAGAGTAGCGACGCATAAACGGCATATCGAGCGCCCAGCAAGCCATACCAATAAATGGCACATACAAAAGCTGCTGCTTTAAAAAAAACTTCGGCATTGGGATACGATCTTTAAACACCGCACAAAGTACAACAATATCAGTCCAGCTTAAGTGATTGCTGATCATCAAGTACCAGCCCTCTTTTTTTAAGTCTTCACCGCCTTGAATATCCCATTCGACACGATTCGATACATTGAGGATTAGAGCGTTCACACTCGCCCATACCCACATGACTTTATTTGCCAGCTGAGTACCTTTTGCTTTGAGACGTGCACTTGGTAGCAAAAACTTAAAGATCGCCACCACACAAATTGCTATTGAACAAAGAGCAGAATTGAGAATAACGAGAGAAACGTTCAGGATAAGTATCAGATATGCCAACATGATGATTAATAGTATTGCTTTTAGGGAAAATGATTATTTATTAGTGATTAATGAAACAGCGTGTAATTATACCGCCCCGTTAGAACATTGAAACTAATCTCAATATGGTCAGATTAGTTCGACAAAAGTTCGACAACTAGGAGCATAAAGTCTACGACTTCTAACCAAGGAGATCATTTTTATGAAAGCTCAACTGACACTTATTGCTTTATCCATTTTTGCAGCACCTACTTTTGCACAACTATCAGATCAAGAGGGCATTAGTGGCGAAATTTCGTTAAACACGGGCTACATGTCTTCATCTTCAAATTTTGATACTGATGGCGATAAAACCATTAATGACCTAAACCAAAAAGCTAAGACAAATAGTGATTTTATCGCATTACCCCTTGGTAGCATCGCCTATACCTTTGGCACTAACTTAGACAAGCAAGTGTATGCTGGTACCGCACGTGAAGATATTGCTGTTGGTAATTTGGCTCTAGAAATTGGTTATAAGCAAGCACTGGAATCGGGTATGGTGATTGATATCTCCTTCCTTCCAACAATTATGTCAGGTGAAACTTGGGCTGACCCGTACCAACTTGGTTCAGAACGTAACACTACCGATGAAACGGGCAATGCTTATCGATTAAAGTTTGACAGTATCATGGGTTCGAACTTTAGTCTTGATACAGCATATGCAACCAAAGATATCAGTGATGAAAAATCAGGCCAATCAGAACTTACTGACATTAATGATATCAACTCACTGAAGCGCAGCAGCAGTTCAATTTACATCAAGGGTGACTACCAATACGCTCTCAACAAAACCTCTTTTCTTCAACCGTCACTTATCTATGTAAAAACTGACGCGGATGGAAAGGCTAACTCTTCTACCGCTTTTGGTGGCGAAGTTTCTTATTTCAAAATGATCAACAAACACCAATTTGCACTAACAGCGGGCTACACCCAGCGCTCATTTGACGCAGTAAACCCACTGTATGGCAAAACAAGAGATGAAAGTGAACTAAGCCTATTTGCTGCGTATGAATACCAAGAGTTTATGGGTTGGGAAGATTGGTCTTTAATCTCGTTTGCAGGTTATGGAACAACGGATGCGAACATTGATTTCTATGACGAAGATGAATACTTTATGTCTCTAGGTGTTAACTACCAATTCTAATCAGCAAGCCCGCTCTTAATGCGGGCTTCATTTTTACACCGCTTGCGCTGTCAGTTCTCGCAATAACCGATCCATGGCTCGATAACCCAACGCCTCAGCCAAGTGAGAACGTGCAATGTTGGGCGCCCCTTCCAAATCTGCAATCGTACGTGCAACCTTGATGATTCGATGATAAGCGCGAATCGATAGACCTAAACGGTGTAACGCACTTTCTAAAAACTGCGCATCTTGCTTATCGAGAGGGCAATAGCGTTCGATCTCTCGACTTCCGAGTAGTGCGTTGACCTTGTTGGAGCGAGAGAGCATGGTTTCACGCGCAGCATACACTCGCGCTTTCACCACTTCGGTGGACTCCCCTCGCTCTCCCCCTTCCGCTAATGTGCCCTTAGGTAGCGCAGGAATTTCAAGTGACATATCAAACCGGTCCAGCAAAGGACCCGATAAGCGACTAAGGTAGCGCAAAATCGTTTGTGGATTCACACGAGACTGGTTGCCTTCGTAATACCCCGTTGGGCTGGGGTTCAATGCACCGACCAATTGAAAGCGCGCTGGAAAACGCGTTTTTCCTTGAGCGCGAGAGATAATGATCTCTCCAGACTCTAGAGGTTCGCGAAGCGAGTCGAGCACCTTACGCTCAAATTCCGGCATCTCATCCAGAAACAACAAGCCATTGTGCGCCAAGGAGATCTCTCCTGGACGAGGAATAGAGCCACCACCGACTAAAGCCGCCATCGAGCTTGAATGGTGCGGCGCACGAAACGGGCGCTGCTTCCAGTTATGAATGGTGATCTCTTGCTGTGTCAAAGAGGCCACCGATGCCGTTTCCATTGCCTCTTCGTCGCTCATCTCAGGCAATAAGTCACATAGCCTAGAGGCCAACATGGTTTTACCTGTGCCGGGCGGCCCCAGAAACAGCAAGTTGTGATTTCCTGCAGCGGCTATCTCTAACGCTCGTTTCCCTTGCTGCTGACCGATAATATCTTGGAGATCTCGCTGAGACGCACGAGGTTGCCTTTTCGCACTGCTCTGATGGAGTTGTAACTTGGTTTGGCCACACAAATCGGCGCACACTTCGAGTAAGGTGCTGGCAGATTTATGTGTCTCGAGTCCGACTAGCGCAGCTTGATCGCCATTGAATTCAGGCACCACCAAACGCCGATTGGCCGCTAAGCTCGCTAATGCGGCAGGCAAAACACCCTTAACCCCTCGAAGCTCACCCGATAGAGCCAGTTCTCCGACAAACTCGGTGTCACTCAATTGCTCTGCTGGGATTTGCTCTGATGCTGCCAAGATCCCCAACGCGATCGGTAAATCAAATCGCCCGCCCTCTTTAGGCAAATCAGCAGGAGCAAGGTTGACGGTAATACGCTTAGCAGGAAACTCAAAGCGCGAGTTGATGATGGCGCTGCGCACTCGATCTCGTGACTCTTTAACGGTCGTCTCTGGTAACCCCACTAAAGTGAAACCCGGCATGCCGTTACTGATATGGACTTCAACCGTCACCGCTGGCGCTTCAACCCCGACACAAGCTCGGCTGTGTATGACGGCTAACCCCATGAGCAGCCCATTCTTTGCTTGTTCACTATTTATCCCCCTGATAGTTCGTTCATTTTCTTATCAAGGTTGTTATATAGCGTGGCTAGATGCTGAAAGAATGTGAAAAAAGAATGACATTTTGCTTGTCATTTAACGGATTAGTATGTTACCACTAGAGACGCAAACATTTTCGTGCCTAACTAGGCACCACTATAATTAAAGAAATAAAGATGAACATCAACGCCCGCTTCAACGCACTGATTGCCCTGATTATCGTGGTCATTATTGACACCACGCGGGGTTTAGTGGGCGAAAGATAGCCACAGAATAGAAAAAACCCCCGCACTGAAAAGTCCGGGGGTTTTTTACAATTAATACGCCGAGTTTTTAGGCATATACAATTTTAAGAAGCTCAAAAAGCGATGAGCTTACAGGAAGAATGGGAGTGCACATGAAGTGCAAAGCAACACAACAAAAGAGCAAAAATAGTAGCGGAGGTTCACGATGACAGGTGCAGAGTTAGTCGTATCCGCATTGAAGCAACAAGGTATTGAGACAGTATTTGGTTATCCAGGCGGCGCTATCATGCCAATCTATGATGCGCTGTATGACGGAGGTGTTGAGCACATCCTCTGTCGCCATGAGCAAGGCGCAGCGATGGCAGCGATCGGCATGGCACGAGCAACACAAGATGTTGCAGTCTGTATGGCAACATCAGGGCCAGGAGCAACCAACCTAGTCACAGGCCTAGCGGATGCCTTTATGGACTCAATCCCAATGGTCGCTATCACAGGTCAGGTTGCCAGTTCTCATATCGGTACCGATGCCTTCCAAGAGATGGATGTGATCGGTATGTCTCTCTCTTGTACTAAGCACAGCTACTTAGTTACCGACATCAATGATCTTGCGCCAACTCTTGCTGAAGCATTTGAAGTTGCAAAGACTGGCCGTCCAGGTCCTGTCATTGTTGATATCGCCAAAGATGTTCAGTTGGCTCAAGCACCGACAGAAATACTTCCACCTTTCACTCCACCAGCAATGCCAGTGGCAAACGCTGAGGATATCGCCAAAGCACAAGAGCTACTTTCAGCAAGCTCTCGCCCAGTATTTTACGTCGGTGGCGGTGTGCAACTTGGTCACGCAACCGACTCTGTTCGTGAGTTTTTACGTCTAAATCCAATGCCATCAGTGAGCACACTGAAAGGCTTAGGAACGATTGAACGTCACGACCCACACTACTTAGGTATGCTAGGTATGCATGGCACAAAAGCGGCCAACCTAGTGGTACAAGAGTGTGATTTACTAATCGCTGTCGGCGCTCGTTTTGATGACCGAGTGACAGGCAAGCTAGATACGTTCGCACCAAATGCGAAAGTTATCCATATTGATATTGATGCAGCTGAACTGCACAAGCTACGTACTGCTAATGCCGCGATTCGCGCTGAAATCCCTGCAGTTCTTCCTCACCTAGAGCTTTCTCACGACATCACGCCTTGGGTTAAGCACAGCGAAAGTCTGCGCACTGGCTTCAAATGGCGCTACGACCACCCAGGCGACCTTATCTACGCTCCGGGCTTACTAAAGCAGCTGTCGGACATGATGCCTGATAGTTCAATCGTCTCTACCGACGTAGGCCAGCACCAGATGTGGGCAGCACAGCACATCCAGCCACGTGACCCACAAAACTTCATCACGTCTGCAGGCCTAGGAACAATGGGCTTCGGTCTACCAGCAGCGATGGGCGCTGCAGTCGCTCGACCTGATGACCAGTCTATCCTTATTACAGGTGACGGCTCTTTTATGATGAACATCCAAGAGCTTGGTACTTTAAAACGTCGTCAAATCCCAGTGAAGGTTGTACTACTCAACAACCAACGCTTAGGTATGGTGCGTCAGTGGCAATCGCTGTTCTTTGATGGCCGCCATAGTGAAACCATCCTAGATGACAACCCTGATTTCGTAATGCTAGCTAAAGCCTTTGATATTCCTGGTAAAACGATCACTAAGAAAGAAGAAGTTGAGCCAGCCCTAAAAGAAATGCTAGAAAGTAAGACATCGTATCTTCTTCATGTTTTGATTGATGAAGAAGAGAACGTGTGGCCACTTGTACCACCAGGTGCATCAAACAATGACATGCTGGAGAACACATAACATGGAAAGATACTTAATCGACATTAAAGCCGACGATAAGCCGGTACTGTTAGAGCGTGTTCTTCGCGTTGTTCGCCACCGTGGATTTACGGTTAAGCAAGTGGCTGGTACACAAAATCACGAAAGCAAAATCGCGAGCGTTGAGATCATCGTTGATAGCGATCGCCCAATCTCTTTCTTAACTAACCAGATCGAGAAACTATGGGACGTACGCACCGTTGAAGTCACGCAAATAGCGCGAGATGAACTCCCAAATAACAACCTACAACAAAAGATTTGTGCATAAGGAAGGCAATACATGGCTACAAAAACAGCAGATTACATTTGGTTCAACGGTGAAATGGTTCCTTGGGCAGAAGCAAATGTACACGTGTTAACTCACGCAATGCACTACGGTACTTCTGTTTTCGAAGGTGTTCGCTGTTACAACACTCCAAAAGGTCCAATTGTCTTCCGTCACCTTGAACACGCTAAGCGTCTAAAAGATTCTGCGAAGATCTACCGCTTCCCTATTCCATACACGGTCGAAGAGATCATGGAAGCGACACGTGAAACACTGCGTCAAAACAAGCTTGAGAGTGCGTACATTCGCCCTCTTGGTTTCGTAGGCAACGTTGGCCTTGGCGTATGTCCTCCAGCAGATACAGAGATGGATCTGATCATTGCAGCCTTCCCTTGGGGTTCATACCTAGGCGAAGAAGCACTAGAGAAAGGCGTTGATGCAATGATCTCAAGCTGGAACCGCGCGGCTCCAAACACTATCCCTACTGCAGCAAAAGCAGGCGGTAACTACCTATCATCACTACTTGTTGGTGGTGAGGCTCGTCGTCACGGTTACGACGAAGGTATCGCACTAAGTGTTGATGGCTACCTATCTGAAGGTGCAGGTGAAAACATCTTTGTTATTAAAGATGGCGTGATCACTACACCACCAGCAACCAGTGCAATTCTGCCAGGCATCACCCGTGACTCAATCATGACTCTCGCTCGTGATCGTGGTTACGAAGTACGTGAAGCAAACATTGCTCGTGAAGCACTTTACCTAGCAGACGAAGTATTCATGACAGGTACAGCGGCAGAAGTCGTTCCAGTATCAACCATTGATAAAATCGAAGTGGGCAGCGGCAAACGCGGTCCAATTACCAAAGAACTGCAAGAAGCATACTTTGGCCTATTCAACGGCACCACTGAAGATAAGTGGGGCTGGTTAGATTACGTTTACCCAGAAGACGCGGCAAAATAAGGAAGTAGTAAGATGCCTATATATAGATCAGCAACCACCACTCATGGCCGCAACATGGCCGGTGCTCGTGCCCTTTGGCGCGCTACTGGGGTAAAAGACGAAGACTTCGGTAAACCAATCATCGCTGTCGTGAACTCATTCACGCAATTTGTTCCTGGCCACGTTCACCTAAAAGATATGGGTCAGCTGGTGGCAGGCGAGATTGAAAAAGCCGGCGGTATTGCCAAAGAATTCAACACCATCGCGGTTGATGATGGTATCGCAATGGGTCACGGTGGCATGCTTTACTCACTGCCATCACGTGAACTTATCGCTGACTCAGTAGAGTACATGGTGAATGCACACTGTGCCGATGCCATGGTATGTATCTCTAACTGTGACAAAATCACTCCGGGGATGCTAATGGCGTCAATGCGCCTAAACATCCCTGTGATCTTCGTATCTGGCGGCCCAATGGAAGCGGGTAAAACCAAGCTTTCTGACCAAATCATCAAGCTAGACCTTGTTGACGCAATGATCCAAGGTGCTGACCCGAAAGTGTCAGACGAGCAAAGTGAACAGATCGAACGTAGCGCATGTCCGACATGTGGTTCATGTTCAGGTATGTTCACAGCGAACTCAATGAACTGTCTGACTGAAGCATTAGGCCTTTCTCAGCCGGGTAACGGTTCAATGCTAGCAACACACGCAGACCGCGAAGAACTATTCATCAACGCTGGTAAACGTATCGTTGAACTGACACGTCGTTACTACGAGCAAGATGACGAATCTGCACTGCCACGCAATATCGCAACCTTTGACGCATTCGAAAACGCAATGGCGCTTGATATCGCGATGGGCGGCTCAACCAACACCATTCTTCACCTGCTCGCTGCGGCGCAAGAAGGTGAGATTGACTTCGATATGGACGATATCGATCGCTTATCTCGTAAAGTGCCTCACCTATGTAAAGTGGCGCCATCTACGCAGAAATATCACATGGAAGACGTACACCGCGCTGGTGGTGTAATGGCCATCCTTGGTGAGTTAGACCGCGCAGGCCTACTGCACAACGACGCTCGTACTGTGCTTGGCCTTTCAATGAAAGAGCAGCTAGCGCAATACGACATCATCCAAACCGAAGATGCAGACGTACTGAAATTTTTCCGCGCGGGCCCTGCAGGTATCCGTACGACGAAAGCGTTCTCACAGGATTGTCGTTGGGATCGCCTTGATGATGACCGCGCTGATGGTTGTATCCGTTCAATCGATAACGCATTTTCTCAAGAAGGTGGCTTAGCGGTACTTTCAGGCAACATCGCTCTTGATGGTTGTATTGTTAAGACAGCAGGCGTTGATGAAAGCATCCATAAATTCACTGGTCCTGCGGTTGTATTTGAAAGCCAAGAAGATGCAGTTGAAGGCATCTTAGGTGGTAAAGTCAAAGCAGGCGATGTTGTGGTTATCCGCTACGAAGGCCCTAAAGGTGGCCCAGGTATGCAAGAAATGCTTTACCCAACGACCTATCTAAAATCGATGGGCCTTGGTAAAGAGTGTGCACTACTTACTGATGGTCGTTTCTCTGGTGGTACATCTGGCCTATCAATTGGTCACGCGTCACCAGAAGCGGCGAACGGCGGTGCCATCGGTCTGGTTAAGCAAGGCGATATCATCGCGATTGATATTCCAAACCGTTCTATCTCTCTAGAGATTTCTGAACAAGAGCTTGCTGAGCGCCGTGCGAAACAAGACGAACTCGGCTGGAAACCAGTTGATCGTCAACGTGAAGTTTCATTTGCACTTAAAGCTTACGCAAGTATGGCAACGAGTGCTGACAAAGGTGCAGTACGAGATAAATCAAAGCTAGAGGACTAGCTTATGACTGACCCTCAACCACCAAAAACAGAGCAACAAACTGGCGCAGATTATCTGCGTCAGATCCTGCGCGCGCCAGTCTATGAAGTGGCGACAGTAACGCCACTTCAAGAAATGCCCCGACTTGCAGTACGTATTGGTAACAATGTACAAATAAAACGAGAAGACCGTCAGCCGGTGCACTCGTTTAAGCTGCGTGGTGCCTACAACATGGTCGCAAGCTTAACTGACGAGCAAAAAGCGGCCGGTGTAATTGCAGCATCAGCGGGTAACCATGCCCAAGGTATGGCGCTATCAGGCACAAAGCTCGGAATTAAGACCACTATCGTGATGCCAAAAACTACCCCAGACATCAAAGTCGATGCGGTACGTGGGTTTGGCGGTAACGTGGTTCTACATGGCAGCAACTTTGATGAGGCGAAAGCAGAAGCTGAACGTCTATCAGATCAACATGGCTACACCTTTGTACCGCCTTTTGATCACCCATTAGTGATTGCAGGTCAAGGTACAATCGGTATGGAGATGCTGCAACAAAACGGCCACCTCGATCATATCTTCGTTCCTGTTGGCGGTGGTGGTTTAGCCGCTGGTGTTGCTGTATTGATTAAGCAGTTGATGCCAGAAATCAAGGTTATCGCCGTAGAACCTGAAGACTCTTCATGTCTAAAAGCCGCCCTTGATGCTGGTGAGCCAGTCGTACTGGATCAAGTCAGTATGTTCGCTGATGGTGTTGCCGTTAAACGCATTGGTGAAGAGACGTTCCGTTTATGTCAGAAGTACATTGATGGTCATATCTCAGTTTCAAGCGATGAAATTTGTGCTGCGGTAAAAGACATCTTTGAAGACACACGTGCAATTGCCGAACCTTCGGGCGCTTTAGCACTAGCAGGCCTGAAAAAGTTTGCTGAGCAAAATGAGCTCAAAGACAAAAACCTTGCCACGGTGCTTTCTGGTGCCAACACCAACTTCCACGGTCTGCGCTATGTCTCTGAGCGTTGTGAGTTAGGTGAAAAACGTGAAGGTCTACTTGCTGTCACTATCCCTGAACGTCAAGGGGCATTCTTCGAGTTCTGCAACCTAATCGGTGGTCGAGCTGTGACGGAATTTAACTACCGTTACAACGATGATGCACTTGCGAATATCTTTGTCGGTGTTCGCCTGCAAGATGGTCAAGAAGAGCTGGATAACATCATTCACGATCTGCGTGAAGGCGGCTACCCAGTGGTTGACCTATCCGACGATGAAATGGCGAAACTGCACGTACGCTACATGATTGGTGGTAAACCTTCTAAGCCACTCAAAGAGCGTTTGTACAGCTTTGAGTTCCCTGAATACCCGGGTGCTTTGGTGAAATTCCTGAGTACACTGGGTACACACTGGAACATTAGCCTATTTAACTACCGTAACCACGGTGCTGATTACGGACGTGTGTTGTGTGGTTTTGAGCTTGAGGAATCTGATTTATCACGCTTCTCCGCTCACCTACGCGAACTGGGTTATCAATGTAAGGATGAAACCGACAACCCGTCGTACAAATTCTTCCTTTCATAACCTCAATACACAAAGCCCTTAACCTCTTGGATTAAGGGCTTTTTCTTACCTCTAATCCTTCCTAACCTCGAACTTGATTATACTTTGGTCAAAATGCGTGATGCGCATAGATATAATGCTAAAGTTTCATTTTTGTCATGGCGATTTTAGGTCTACACTAAATCCAGTTTCTAAATTGCAGCTCTATTTGTGGAGATCACTATGTTTAACGCACTGATTCTAAACCAAGAAGAAAAACGTACTATCGCAACCATCGAACAGATCGATGAAGCACAATTGCCGGAAGGCGAAGTACTGATCGATGTTGATTACTCATCACTAAACTACAAAGACGGTTTAGCAATCACGGGGAAAGGCAAAATCATCCGCAACTTCCCTATGGTTCCAGGTATCGATCTCGCGGGTACGGTAGTGAGCTCTGAAGATGACCGTTACCAAGCAGGTGATAAAGTTGTTCTAACTGGCTGGGGCGTAGGTGAGAACCATTGGGGCGGTATGGCACAACGTGCTCGTCTTAAAGCAGACTGGCTAGTGCCACTACCTAAAGGCATCGACAGCAAAAAAGCGATGATGGTGGGTACCGCTGGCTTTACGGCAATGCTGTGTGTTCAAGCGATCATTGATGGTGGTGTTAAGTCTGAAGACGGCGAGATCTTAGTCACTGGCGCAAGTGGTGGTGTAGGTTCTGTTGCAGTAACACTGCTTGCTGAGCTTGGTTACAAAGTAGCCGCAGTGACAGGCCGCGTTGAGCAAAATGGCCCACTACTAGAGAAGCTAGGTGCAAGCCGCATCATTGAACGTGGTGAATTTGAAGAGCCAGCACGTCCACTTGAAAAGCAAGTTTGGGCAGGCGCTGTCGATACCGTTGGCAGCAAAGTACTAGCTAAAGTTCTCGCTCAAATGGATTACAACAGCGTGGTAGCGGCATGTGGCCTAGCAGGTGGCTTTGATCTACCAACCACAGTCATGCCATTCATCCTACGTAACGTTCGCCTACAAGGTGTGGACTCAGTAATGTGCCCAACTGAAAAACGTATCGCTGCATGGGAAAAACTGGTTGAACTACTACCAGATAGCTACTTCGAGCAAGCATGTACAGAAGCAACGTTAGAAGAAGCACCTAAATTCGCTGAAGACATCACTAATGGTCAAGTAACAGGCCGCGTAGTTATTAAGCTGTAATCGTTACCCTTCTATAGAATAAATAAAGCCGGGTCATTTGCCCGGCTTTTACTGTCTTAAGTTTGAGTTAGTATGCTTTAGAGCCAAGAGTGTGCTTATCGATCGGGCTTGGTTGACCATAGGTTCCATTGTGCTGATGGAATGCTTCTTTAGTCTGCTCAACATTCCCCTTAAACCTTGGATCCTGTGGACGCTCATGGCTGTTAATGTACAGCGCCACATCCCAAGCGTCTTGATCACTTAAACTATAGCCCTGCCCAAGCGGCATATTGGCTTTAATGAAAGCCGCTGCCGTGTTGATACGATGCATCCCTGCTCCCCAGTTGTAGCTGTCTTTGCCCCATAATGGCGGGAATACGTAACGTTCGGCGACTTGTCGACCTTGCCCATTTTCTGCATGGCAAACCGCACATTGCTTTTGATAAACATCTTTCCCACGAGCGAATTCAGGTTCTTGCTTTGGTTTATCAATATTCGCAAACCCACGTCCGGGTAGGTTGTTATCTACCACTACCCCAAATGACACCCAATAGGAATAGGCGTTGAGATCTTTTATCTCTTGGCTAAATAACTCTGGTGGTTTGCCATCTTTCGCATTCATAGAATAAAGAAAGCAGCCTTGCAAACGATCTTCAAAGGTATTCACGCGTTTATTCTTACCTCGATATGCAGGGTAAGAGACATATGCAGCCCACATTGGCGCGGCATCAGCTACCTGACCACCACCAATGTGGCAGTTAGTGCAATTCATGCCGTTGTTCACTTTGCCTGTTTTGTGCAGCTGCTGCGTGTTCATGAACAACGAATAACCACGCTTGATGGATTCACCTAACTCACCCTCTGGTAGGCTTTGCCAATCTTGAGGCTGATGATGTGTTTCGTCATCTTTAAGATCACGCGTCAAACCGATCTCATGCAGTTCAGTATAGGCTTCTTCAGCCATCACCGCAGGAGCCAACAGAACAACGAACAAAATGTATCGATTCATAATCATTGCTCCCCTAGATTAGCGAAGTAATCCGATACCGCAGCAATTTCTTCATCACTGAGCGCCTTAGATATCGACGGCATTGAGCCCAACACCCCCGGTGGACGCTTGTCTTGCTTCCAAGCCATCAATTGATTTTTTAAATAATCCGCATTTTGCCCAGCAAGCCGAGGAAAGGAAGGGGAAACACCTACGCCGCTCGGGCCGTGGCAACTCACGCAAGCTGGTACATTATCTTGCCATTTACCGGTGTATGCGATTTGTTCTCCTAGAGACATATCTCCCGGCCACGTTGCTCCACGCCATTTAATGGTGAATGTTTTAGCGTCAGGCTGAGCTACATAGTGAGCGACGGCTTGTTTGATTTGTTCATCAGTGAGGTCATGCACAATGGGTTGCATGAAGGTGCTGGAGCGCTTTTGTTCACGAAACGCTTTAACTTGGCTTGTTAGATAAGAGCCCGATAACCCCCATAGGTTGGGGATGGTGTTTTCTCTTGCTTGTCCGTCTTGCCCATGGCAATCAGCACACACTTCCACTACAGATTGCTCTGCAACAACAGAAAAAGATAAGCCGAGCGACAAAAACAACATCGAAAGCACTGCGCTTACGTGGCGTTGCTTACTCATAGAACTTCCTAGTGCTTTATATTGGTTGTAATTAAAACACTAGGACAAGTTCGCAATTATTCAATCAATCCAACCCAATATCGTCAATCCGCTTCGCAATCAAACGACTACACTCTTCTTTTACGATGCCTCTCAGCCATTCTTGGGCTGGAGAATGCTCACAACGCGGATGCCAAATCATTGAGTAATCAAACGGGGTGAACTGGAATGGTAATGGCTTAATGACCAAATCATAGCGCTCTGCGACCAAGTAGGCTAAATCAGCAGGAACAGTGATAATGATTGGCATCGTATCAACAATCGCTAGCGCCGCTTCCAAATGATAAGCTCGCAGTACCATCTTACGTTTAGGTTGATCGACCAGCGCCCCTTCAATTAAAGCTTTAACACCATCACTTATCGCGATCATCGCATGCGGATAATTGAGATAATCTTGCAAATTCAATTCACAGTCCGCCAAAGGGTGCTGTTTAGACAATAAGCACAAAACGCCAACTCGACCGAGAATTTCGCTGCGCAGTGGCTCGACAGGGCCAATCGGACGACAAATTGCAAAGTCTGCGCCTTCGGCTGTCAGTTGATCCGCGAGTCTGTCATGCTGAAGAGGTAAAAAGTTAAAGGAAACATTAGGCGCTTCTTGGTAAATGCGCGGCAGAGCAAATGGCAAAATAGTTTGCATCGCATAATCTGTAGTGGCGATATTAAATGTCTGATCGCAACTACTCGGCTCAAACTCTATGGGTGATAAAAGCTGTCTAAGAGATTCTAAAGGTTCACCGAGAGAACGATCGATTTCGAGCGCTTTTTCTGTAGGGATAAGATGTTGTCCTTGGCGAGTAAACAAAGGATCGCCAAGCATGTCGCGCAAACGTCCTAGAACCCGGCTCATTGCAGATTGGCTCAGATTCAGGCGATAAGCTGCTTTACTGACACTGCACTCTTCAATCAACACTCGCAGAGCCACCAATAAATTTAAGTCGCGACGGTAGATATCTTCTAATTCCACAATAAGCCACTACATATTGAAAGGGATTAAATGGATTGTACCTTTTTCAGGCAAAAAAAATCCCGCTTTTCAGCGGGGAAGCCCAAGAAAACTGGGGATAGTGTCGGAATGTAGTTGAGCGTAGTGATAAAAAACGAGTGTAGTTGGAAGTTCTACAGTTCGTTCTCTTGTTCTTCAGATGCGCTCGGCCAGCGATGCATCTCAAGCCAAATCCCTACAACCGTCGCACCCATACCAAGCAATGGCATAAATGATGACGATTCTGCTGGTGAACGAAGTACAAGTGCGCAAAAAGAAATAAAGCACAGCACGGAATAGATTGTTAATCGATCTAGAGCTGTTAGCATACTTGCTTCCTTGTCATTTGTTACCAACTTGTTAACTAAGTTAAAACAAATTGATCGCTTTGCCAAGGGGTTATTGAATATTTTTTCTTCACTAGTATCATCTAGCTCAAATTGAACCAGTAAAGATATGACCATGACATTCAATCCAGAACAGGCAAACAAAACACTAGAGGCGGAAGGATTACGCTGCCCAGAGCCAGTGATGATGGTCAGGAAGACAATTCGCAATATGCAGGACGGGGAAATACTGTTAGTAAAGGCAGATGACCCATCAACAACTCGCGACATTCCTAGTTTCTGTCGCTTTATGGATCATCAGTTAGTTGGCTCGCAAACTGAAGAGCTACCTTATCAGTATCTGATTAAGAAAGGTTTGGCATAAAGCCGCTTAACAAAGTAAAACGGCAGCCATAGGCTGCCGTTTTTTATTCATCATATTCTAAAGTGCGTACTTCGCTTTGCAGTTTATTGAGCTGCTTTTGCATCGCCCGCATTTCTTCATGCATAGGGATGATATGCGCAACTCGAATCCAAGCCTCAACAGTTAACCCCGTGAGGATAAAGGACCCTGCGACTATAGGCAGCCACATATCAGTCAGCACCATCGCCAAAATGCACAGTACTAAACCGAAGGTGAACAAATAACTCTGACTCTTTGGGGTCATCCCCATGTAACGTGTAAGCATAAACTTGCCCTCTCGCTATCATTCACACCGTTAAATTAGCATGACAATTGTGACACTAATATGTCAGAGATCACGACTTGACACGATATTAAGTCAGAGTTTGAACTTGCTCTATTTCATGAACATTTATTGACATTTAACACCATAATCGCAACTTTTGACTACAGCACTGCTGCGCCAATAGCCAGAGCAACAAACAATAATGCAGTGACTTTGCGAATCAGCGCCAATGGCATCTTGTCTGCCGATAGTTTGCCAATCAAAACCACAGGAACATTCGCTAAAAGCATACCAATAGTGGTACCAAGAATGACCATCATTAAGGCATCCGCATACTGCGCTCCGAGAATAGAGGTAGCAATCTGAGTCTTGTCACCAATCTCTGCGACAAAGAAGGCGATAAAGCTGGCAATGAAAGGGCCCCTGTTAGAGATCTGTTCATCCTCATCCAACTTATCAGGGATTAGCACCCAAGCCGCCATAGCAAGAAAACTTACCACCAGCACCCATTTTAAGGTTTCAGGTGTCATGTAGTCGGCCACAACAACACCGAGCCAAGCAGCAAGGGCATGATTGGCAATGGTAGCGAAAAAGATCGCGGCGATAATAGGAATAGGTTTGCGATAGCGGCTGGCTAGCAGCAAAGAGAGAAGTTGGGTTTTATCACCGATCTCCGCCAGTGCGACGGTCGTGATTGAGATTGCTAATACGCTCAAGACATGCTCTTTAGGGTGGGATTAATTATTTTAACCGTAGACAAACCTCACGCCCCACCCCGGTTCATGATGATCTGTCTAAGGTCTTGCTAAACCACATCGGCCTATTATTGTTGTGCGCCGATATTGGGTCTCGAATGCCATGATGATTTTGCATCAATTATGTTGACAGACGAACCGACTATCCCAGTGTTGATAACTCGGTAAGCTACTCCCCAAAGACGGCGTGATTTTATCCACCTCACTACCAATTCTCAACCTTCAAACTACAAATAATCTCCCTTTTAATGGAAATCGGTTAGGTAAGTCGGAAAAATTCCACTAAAGGGGATTTTCGGCTACCAATTAATCAAGATTAGCGCTACTCCCATGCCAAATATCTGGGTATACTTGATTGTTATTTTTTCTCTATTTTAGACACAAGAATCGCGCGAATTACTATGCAAAAATACGATATCAAAACCTTCCAGGGAATGATCCTCGCGCTGCAGGATTACTGGGCACAAAACGGTTGTACCATTGTTCAACCTCTAGATATGGAAGTAGGTGCGGGCACCTCTCACCCAATGACATGTCTACGTGCACTTGGCCCAGAGCCAATGTCGACAGCTTACGTTCAACCTTCACGTCGTCCTACCGATGGCCGTTACGGTGAAAACCCGAACCGTCTGCAGCACTATTATCAATTCCAAGTAGCTCTAAAACCATCTCCAGATAATATTCAGGAGTTGTACTTAGGCTCACTTGAAGTTCTTGGTATCGACCCGCTAGTACACGACATTCGTTTCGTAGAAGATAACTGGGAAAACCCAACGCTAGGCGCATGGGGTCTTGGTTGGGAAGTATGGCTAAACGGCATGGAAGTAACTCAGTTTACTTACTTCCAGCAAGTTGGTGGCCTTGAGTGTAAGCCTGTGACTGGTGAGATCACTTACGGTATCGAGCGTCTAGCAATGTACATCCAAGAAGTAGACTCTGTTTACGACCTAGTATGGAACGTGGCACCAGATGGCAGCAACGTAACTTACGGTGATATCTTCCACCAAAACGAGGTTGAGCAATCGACTTACAACTTCGAGCACGCTGACGTAGATTTCCTATTTACCTTCTTCGACCAGTGCGAGAAAGAGTGTAAAGAGCTACTTGAGCTTGAGAAGCCACTTCCGCTTCCAGCTTACGAGCGCATTCTTAAAGCTGGCCACGCATTCAACATCCTTGATGCACGTAAAGCTATCTCTGTAACAGAGCGCCAACGTTACATCCTTCGTATCCGCAACCTGACGAAATCAGTTGCTGAAGCGTACTACGCATCACGTGAAGCTCTTGGCTTCCCAATGTGCCGTAAGGAAGAGGAGAAGTAATCATGGCTAAAGAATTTCTAATTGAACTGGGTACTGAAGAGCTACCACCAACGCAGCTTCGCACTCTAGCAGAAGCTTTCGCTGCAAACTTCGAAGCAGAGCTTAAAGGCGCAGACCTAGCACACGAAGGTGTGAAATGGTACGCGGCTCCTCGTCGTCTAGCACTTAAGGTTGCTGGTCTTGCTGAAGGTCAAGCTGACAAAGTGGTTGAGAAGCGTGGTCCTGCAGTTTCTGTGGCATTCGATGCTGACGGTAACGCTACTAAAGCCGCTCAAGGTTGGGCTCGTGGTAACGGCATCACTGTTGAGCAAGCTGACCGCCTAGTAACAGACAAAGGCGAATGGCTTCTTTTCAAACAAGAAGTAAAAGGCCAAGCAACGACTGAAATCGTTGTTGAGCTAGCAGCAAAAGCACTGGGTAACCTACCAATCGCTAAGCCAATGCGTTGGGGCAACAAGACGACTCAGTTCATTCGTCCAGTTAAGACGCTAACTATGCTGATGGGCTCTGACCTTATCGAAGGCGAGATCCTAGGCGTAGCCTCTGACCGCACTATCCGTGGTCACCGCTTCATGGGTGAGCAAGAGTTCACTATCGATTCTGCAGAGCAATACCCAGCGATCCTAGAAGAACGCGGTAAAGTAATGGCAGATTACGAAGCGCGTAAAGCTATCATCCTTGCTGACTCGCAAAAAGCGGCAGCAGCGGTTGGCGGTAAAGCTGACCTAGAAGATGATCTTGTTGAAGAAGTAACGTCTCTGGTTGAGTGGCCAGTCGTTCTTACTGCGAAGTTTGAAGAAGAGTTCCTAAAGGTTCCTTCTGAAGCGCTAGTTTACACCATGAAAGGTGACCAGAAGTACTTCCCTGTTTACGATGACAACAAGAAGCTACTACCTAACTTCATCTTTGTTTCTAACATCGAATCTAAAGAGCCTCGCTACGTAATCGAAGGTAACGAGAAAGTTGTACGCCCACGTCTAGCGGATGCGGAATTCTTCTTTAATACTGACCGTAAGCGCCCTCTAATCGACCGTCTACCTGAGCTAGAGCAAGCTATCTTCCAAAAGCAGCTTGGTACTATCAAAGACAAGACTGACCGTATTACTGAGCTTGCTGGCTACATCGCTGAGCAAATCGATGCTGACGTTGAAAAGTCTAAGCGTGCTGGTCTTCTAGCGAAGTGTGACCTAATGACATCAATGGTATTTGAATTTACAGATACTCAAGGTGTAATGGGCATGCACTACGCAACTCACGATGGTGAAGACGAGCAGGTAGCACTGGCACTTTACGAGCAGTACATGCCTCGTTTCGCAGGTGACGATCTACCAAGCACTGGCATTTCTTCTGCTGTTGCTATGGCTGACAAGCTAGACACGATTGTTGGTATCTTCGGTATTGGTCAAGCACCTAAGGGTTCTGACCCATTCGCACTTCGTCGTGCATCTCTAGGTGTACTACGTATCATCGTAGAAAACGGCTACAGCCTAGACCTAACTGACCTAATTGCAAAAGCTCAGTCTCTATTTGGCGATAAGCTTACAAATGCGAACGTTGCAAACGACGTTATCGACTTCATGCTTGGTCGTTTCAATGCATGGTACAAAGACGAAGGCTTCAGCGTGGATATCATCCAAGCTGTACTGGCTAACCGTCCGACTAAACCAGCAGACTTCGACCAGCGTGTTAAAGCTGTATCTCACTTCCGTGAGCTAGAAGCAGCAGAAGCACTAGCGGCAGCGAACAAGCGTGTAGGTAACATCCTAGCGAAATTCGACGGCGAACTTGCAGCAGACATCGACCTTGCGCTTCTACAAGAAGATGCGGAGAAGACGCTAGCAGAAAGTGTTGAAGTGATGACTGAAGCATTAGAGCCAGCGTTTGCAACAGGTAACTACCAAGAAGCACTAAGCAAGCTAGCTGACCTACGTGAGCCAGTCGATGCATTCTTCGATAACGTAATGGTTATGGCTGACGACGAAGCTCTGAAAAAGAACCGTCTAACGCTACTGAACAACCTGCGTAACCTATTCCTGCAGATTGCGGACATCTCTTTACTGCAGAAGTAAGCTTTTTAACCTTACTTTAAATAAGAGAACTCAAGCCCAACTCCTCGGAGTTGGGCTTTTCTTTACCCCGAACTCAAATTGCCCCAATTTAGTGCTTTTCGTCGTTTAGCCATTGATGTATGTTCGAGGATTACTCTATTGGTCAGCTACGCACTGATCGTCGAAATATAAAGCAATGACAATAATGAATTAGGTATCGCTCGTAATGCAGTTCTCAAAGTTTGGTGAAAAGTTTAATCAGTACTCAGGTATCACACAGTTAATGGATGACTTAAATGATGGTCTACGCACTCCAGGTGCCATCATGCTCGGCGGCGGTAACCCTGCGGCCATTCCTGCCATGCTCGACTACTTTCAACAAACCAGTGAAGAGATGCTCGCGAGCGGAGAACTCATTGCCGCAATGGCCAATTACGATGGTCCTCAAGGTAAAGATGCGTTTGTTAAAGCGTTGGCTGCCCTGCTTAAAGAGACTTACGGTTGGGATATTTCAGAAAAGAACATCAGCCTGACGAATGGTAGCCAAAGTGGTTTCTTCTACCTGTTTAACCTGCTCGCAGGAAAACAGACTGACGGTTCACACAAAAAAATTCTATTACCTATCGCACCGGAATACATTGGTTACGGCGACGCAGGTGTAGATAAAGATATCTTTGTCTCTTATCACCCAGAAATTGAACTACTAGATAATGGCCTGTTCAAGTATCACGTCGATTTTGAACAACTCAAGGTTGATGAGTCTGTTGCCGCGATCTGTGCGTCTCGCCCAACCAATCCAACAGGCAACGTGTTGACAGACGAAGAGATCCACAAGCTTGATAAGCTGGCACGAGAGAACAATATCCCGCTCATCATCGATAATGCCTACGGCTTGCCGTTTCCAAATATCATCTTTGAAGACGTAGAACCATTCTGGAATGAAAACACCATTCTATGTATGAGCCTATCTAAGCTAGGCTTACCCGGTGTGCGTTGTGGCATTGTGATTGCGAGTGAAGAGATCACCCAAGCAATGACCAATATGAATGGCATTATCAGCTTAGCACCAGGCAGCTTAGGCCCGGCCATCGCCAATCGTATGATTGAAAAAGGTGACTTGCTCAAACTGAGCTCAGAGGTGATCAAACCTTTCTATAAACAGAAATCACAACGTGCCGTTCAACTACTGCAAGAAGCGATTACTGATGAACGTTTCCGCATCCATAAACCAGAGGGCGCTATCTTTCTTTGGTTATGGTTTGATGAACTGCCGATTACCACTATGGAACTCTATGCACGCTTGAAAGCACGAGGAGTGTTGATTGTTCCAGGAGAGTATTTCTTTATCGGCCAAGAAGATGACTGGGAACACGCTCATCAATGCTTACGTATGAACTATGTGCAAGATGATGAGATGATGCAGAAAGGCATCAAGATTATTGCTGAAGAAGTAGAAAAAGCTTACCAAGACTGCTAATGACAAAGCCCAGAATCGCTATTCTGGGCATTTGTTTAGATTGTTGGTAATGTTTCACATTGATAGAAGGTTGCCTCAACAGAATTCGAACGTCCATAAACTCCACCAAAGGTGCTCGTCGAACTAAAGTCACGTTCAATATAATTGGCTTGGACAGCGGCAGCAGCATCGGCAAAATTTTTATTAATAAGTGTTTCGGCTTCTGCTTGATTAGGGCCTAGTTCCAGAACTCCCATAATACTCTGCATATTGGGGTTGAAAGCAGTGAGACCTTTTTCTACACAGTTGTATACCGCTTCTGGTTCAGAGTAAGCAATTCGGATAATGTCACCCGACGACGCTGTTACATCGCTTGCTAGTGGTGCAACCAAGCTAGAACATCCCGTTAAAGCTACAAGGCCTGAAGCTAATAATACCTTTTTCATATTAAGACTCCTTCATTAAACATACAGAACAGCATACTTAAAATAACAAGAAGTACAAACAAAAAAAGAGCACCTTGATGGTGCTCTTTCACTTTTCTTCCCGGCATATACGGCTAGTTAAAGCCTGTGGTCATTAACCTTCTAAGAGGCTATTACCACCAATCGCAATTTTACGTGGTTGCATAGCTTCTGGGATTTCGCGTTCTAGGTCAATGTGTAGTAGACCATTTTCCATGCTCGCACCCACGACTTTTACGTAGTCTGCTAGCTGGAATTTACGCTCGAAATCACGCTCTGCGATACCTTGGTATACGTATTTCTTCTCTTCTTCTGTTTTACGCTCACCCTTAACGATCAGCATGTTCTCTTTTTGAGTAAGATCTAGCTGCTCTTCAGCAAAGCCTGCAACTGCCATAGTAATACGGTAGTTGTTTTCATCTTTTTGCTCGATGTTGTATGGAGGGTAACCGCCAGAAGTGTTCTTCGAAGTGTTCGCTTCCATCATGTTGAATAGACGATCGAAGCCGATTGCGTTGCGGTAAAGTGGAGTGAAATCTACAGTTCTCATAATGCTATCCTTTTAGTAAGCAATAGTCTTAGTCGTGAGTTTGCGCGGATCTACTTTGTATAGATTGCTGCCGACTAAGGGACTCATTCACTATTCCTCTGGCTGCCTCTGTTAGGCTATATGCACGGGACATAGAAACGAATCAAGTTCAATTGTGTGCTTCTAAGGTCATCCTCTCGTGAGCGATACCTCTTCAGCTTTCCAGAAGGTCTGTTTCTTCTCTCTTGAGCAAGACAGCTTCCCTCTTCACAACTAGATATGTGGATAGCACAAATCAGTTTCAAGGGATTATTTTCAAATATTTTTCCAAACCAATATTTTTCAATTACTTAATAAACAAAAAGACCGCCATTTCGGGCAGTCTTTTTAATTCATTTTAGATTATTCCATTCAAGAAAAATCTATACATCCAAGTTAGCAACCTTTAACGCATTCTCTTCGATGAAGTTACGACGAGGCTCTACTTGGTCACCCATTAGTGTCGTGAACAGTTGGTCTGCACCTACTGCATCTTCAATCGTTACCTGCATCATGCGACGAGTTTCTGGGTCCATTGTGGTTTCCCAAAGCTGATCTGGGTTCATCTCACCTAGACCTTTGTAGCGTTGTAGACTTAGACCACGACGAGACTCTTTAATTAGCCACTCTAGTGCATCAACAAAACTTGATACTGGTTGAGTACGCTCACCACGTTTGATGTAAGCACCGTCTTCAATCAGACCTTCTAGCGCTTCAGACAGGCTTGCTAGCTTGCTGTACTCTTTCGAGTTGATTAGGTCGATGCTCAGGGCGTGCTCATGTGTTACACCATGAGTACGAACCACAATCTTAGGTAGATTTAGACCAAGTTCAGCGTGTTGCTCAACTTCGAAGCTGTATTGGCTTGCACCCACTTCTTTGGCATTTAGCTGCTCAACAAGCTGCTTAGTCCACGCTTCTACTGCTGCGCTGTCATGGCACTGCTCTGCCGTTAGGCGTGGTGTGTAGATAAGCTCATGCATTAGCGCGCGTGGGTAACGACGGCTCATGCGATCCACCAGCTTGATACCAGAGTTGTACTGTTGAACCAGTTTCTCTAGTGCTTCACCACCTAGAGCAGGCGCTTCGGCGTTTACATGCAGAGAAGCGTTATCTAGAGCAAGTGCAACCTGGTATTGGTTCATCGCGTCTTCGTCTTTAATGTACTGCTCTTGCTTACCTTTCTTCACTTTGTAAAGCGGTGGCTGAGCGATGTACACGTAACCACGCTCGATAAGCTCTGGCATTTGACGGTAGAAGAACGTCAGAAGTAGCGTACGGATGTGAGAACCATCGACATCGGCATCGGTCATGATGATGATGTTGTGGTAACGCAGTTTATCCGGGTTGTATTCGTCACGACCGATACCACAGCCAAGTGCCGTGATTAGCGTTGCCACTTCCTGAGAAGAAAGCATCTTGTCGAAACGAGCTTTTTCTACGTTAAGAATCTTACCTTTCAGCGGAAGGATTGCTTGGTTCTTACGGTTACGGCCTTGTTTTGCGGAGCCGCCTGCCGAGTCACCCTCCACTATGTATAGTTCAGACAGTGCTGGGTCTTTTTCCTGACAGTCAGCCAGTTTACCTGGAAGACCAGCTAGGTCTAGCGCGCCTTTACGACGAGTCATCTCACGAGCTTTACGCGCTGCATCACGAGCACGTGCTGCATCGATGATCTTAGTACAAACAGTTTTCGCTTCAGCTGGGTGCTCAATTAGGAACTCAGACAGCTTCTCACCCATAGCTTGTTCTACTGCTGATTTCACTTCAGAAGAAACTAGCTTATCTTTAGTCTGGCTTGAGAACTTAGGATCAGGAACCTTAACTGAGATAACCGCAGTTAGACCTTCACGCGCATCATCACCAGATGTTGCTGTTTTTGCTTTCTTCGAGAAGCCTTCTTTGTCCATGAACGAGTTCAGGGTACGAGTTAGGGCTGCACGGAAGCCAGCAAGGTGAGTACCACCATCACGCTGAGGGATGTTGTTGGTGAAACAGTAGATGTTTTCTTGGTAGCCATCGTTCCACTGCATTGCAACTTCTACTGCAATGCCGTCTTCACGCTCTGCGTTGAAGTGGAATACTTTCTCGATGATTGGCGTCTTGTTGGTGTTCAAGTGCTCAACGAATGCTTGGATACCACCTTCATACATGAAGTGGTCGCCTTTGTCTTCTTCACGCTCGTCACGTAGCTTGATCGATACGCCCGAGTTTAGGAAAGAAAGCTCACGTAGACGCTTAGCTAGGATATCGTAGTGGAATTCTGTGTTAGAGAATGTCTCTTCGCTTGGCCAGAAACGGATTTCTGTACCCGTTTTGTCTGTCTCACCAATCACTGCTAGTGGCGCTTGAGGCTCACCGTGGTGATAAGTTTGAGTATGGATTTGACCGCCGCGATGGATAGTTAGCGTCACCTGTTTAGACAGTGCGTTTACTACCGAAACACCTACACCGTGTAGACCGCCCGATACTTTGTATGAGTTGTCATCGAACTTACCACCCGCGTGAAGTACCGTCATGATAACTTCTGCCGCTGATACTTTCTCTTCTGGGTGCATCTCTGTAGGGATACCACGACCATCATCGCGTACCGAAACAGAACAATCTTCATGGATAGTGACAATGATGTCTTTACAGTGACCTGCCAACGCTTCATCAATTGAGTTATCCACCACCTCGAAGACCATGTGGTGCAGACCGGTACCATCATCCGTGTCGCCGATGTACATACCAGGACGCTTACGTACTGCGTCCAGACCCTTTAGTACTTTAATACTCGATGAATCGTAATTTTCAGACATGAGT
Organism: Vibrio sp. RE86; assembly: GCF_013114545.1. Taxonomy (GTDB): domain Bacteria; phylum Pseudomonadota; class Gammaproteobacteria; order Enterobacterales; family Vibrionaceae; genus Vibrio. Next base: position 49,640 of record NZ_VTXI01000020.1, read on the forward strand.
TATCTTCCACTATATATTTTGCTCTATTGTGCCATGTTCCACATGGAACATCTTACCATTTTCATCATGCATATCTGCAATCTGACTGTCAGTAATAGAGCTTACAAAAACTTGAGCCCCCGTCTCTTTTAAGCAGTCGGCTAGACGCTTACGACGTTGGCTATCTAATTCTGATGCAAAGTCATCAATTAAGTAGATGCATTGCTTGCCAGTCATTTCGGTAAGGTGCTGCCCTTGCGCGACTCGCAACGCACACACCATCAATTTTAACTGGCCTCGTGACAGCACATCTTCAACAGGAGTGCCGTTCACTTTAATGCGTAAATCGGCTTTGTTTGGCCCACTAAAAGTGTAGCCAAGAGCCTGATCACGTTCGAAATTCTTCTCTAGTATCTCTTGGTATGGGGTGTCTTTATCCCAACCACGATAATACTTTAATTGGATATCAAATTCTGGCAAAAAGACGCGGCAAATCTCTTCAGCTTTGACTTTCATCTGCTCAACGTAGCTGGCTCGCCACTGACTGATGTTTTCTGCCAGCCTTGCCATCTCTTGATCCCAATAGCTGAGCTCACGATAGCTGGTGGCCGTCTTGAGTAACGCATTACGCTGCTTATTAAGACGCTTAAAACGCCCCCACGCATCATAAAACGCAGACTCGGTGTGAAACACACCCCAGTCAATAAACGCACGGCGATGTTTAGGGCCATCCGTCAGCAAATCAAACCCTTCAGGGTGAATCAATTGCAGAGGCAAAACCTGCGCTAGCTGTGCAAGCTTTTGTCCAGATTGACCGCCTATTTTAACCTCTGTTGAACCATCACGCTGCTTATTAATGCCAATTGGTAGCTCAAATTGATCCGAGTTCAAAAAACGCCCATGAACAAACAGCTCATTGCACTCATTTTGAATAATTCGGCCTGTCAGAGAACTCTTAAAAGAGCGGCCATGACCAAGCAGATAAATGGCTTCCAGCACACTGGTTTTGCCACTACCGTTAGGGCCAATAAGAAAGTTAAAGCCTGCTGACAGGTTAATGTCACAGGCTTCAATGTTTCTAAATTGCTTTATGATGAGACGGGTAAGCGGCATGCTAGAGTCGAATCGGCATCACCACATACATGGCACTGTCATCTTCTGCGTTTTCAATCAACGCACTGGCATTGGCATCCGACATAGAGACTCGAACCTTTTCACAACGTAGCGTATTCAATACATCTAATACGTAGCTAACGTTGAAGCCAATCTCAATAGCCTCACCTTCAAAGCTGACATCTAGCATCTCTTCCGCTTCTTCTTGCTCAGGGTTGTTCGCAGTAATGCGCATCTCTTCACCAGCAAGATTCACTCGCACGCCACGGAATTTTTCGTTAGATAGAATCGCAGCACGTGAAAATGCTTGGCGCAGTTCATCACAGCCCGCCTCTAAAGTCTTGGTCGTGCTTTGTGGCATTACGCGGCGATAGTCTGGGAATCGGCCATCAACGAGCTTAGATGTGAAGACATAGTTGTTCACTTCAGCACGTACGTTAGAGCTACCGATTTGCAGAACAACTGGCTGCTCAGGTGCATCAAGCAATTTAACCAACTCCAGTACACCTTTACGCGGAACAATGATTTGCTTTTGTGCAAAGTCAGCGCCCAACTGAGTTTGAGATACCGCCATACGGTGTCCATCGGTTGCTACACTGCGCAGTGTCGTGCCATCGATTTCAAATAACATACCATTGAGGTAGTAACGAACATCTTGATTCGCCATTGAGAACTGAGTTTTCTCAACTAAGCCACGAAGCTCAGCTTGAGTTAGCGACACTTCCACTTCACTCTGCCAATCTTCAATATTTGGAAAATCATTCGCCGGTAGTGTCGATAAAGAGAATCGGCTACGGCCTGAGCGCACTTGAACACGATCGCCTTCTAAAACAAAGGTAATCACTGAGTCATCAGGAAGTCCGCGACAAATATCAAGAAACTTACGTGAAGGCACAGTAATACTGCCCGCTTCAAACTCACCTTCCAAAGTCACGCGACTGATCAGTTCCACTTCTAGGTCGGTTGCTGTCATAGACAGAACGTTGTCTTCTACTTTTAGCAATAGGTTACCGAGAATAGGTAAAGTGGGACGACCACCTAGTGCGCCGGAAACTTGTTGAAGAGGTTTCAGCAGGTGGCTACGCTCAATGGAAAATTTCATAGGATGCTCTTATCCGTATTCGTTGGTTGTTTCAGTGCTTAGAATACTGTGAATCAAGAAATAGTGCGAACTTAAGAAGAAAGTGTACGAATCAGATTCGAGTAGTCTTCTTTAATATCATGGCTCTCTTCACGCAGCTGCTCTATCTTTCGGCAAGCGTGCAGTACGGTCGTATGGTCACGGCCACCAAACGCATCGCCAATCTCAGGCAAGCTGTGGTTAGTCAGTTCTTTCGCCAGTGCCATCGCCAATTGACGAGGACGCGCAACAGAACGAGAGCGACGCTTCGACAGTAAATCTGCTACTTTGATCTTGTAGTACTCAGCAACCGTCTTTTGAATGTTATCGATCGTAACTAGCTTCTCTTGCAACGCTAGTAGATCGCGCAAGGCTTCACGAACAAAATCAATAGTAATCGGACGACCGGTAAAGTTTGCATTGGCAATAACACGGTTGAGTGCACCCTCAAGCTCACGAACGTTTGAACGCAGACGCTTAGCGATAAAGAATGCCACTTCATCAGCGAGGTGAATTTGGTGGTCTTCCGCTTTTTTCATCAAGATCGCAACGCGCGTTTCAAGCTCAGGTGGCTCAATCGCAACCGTTAGACCCCAACCAAAGCGAGATTTAAGACGATCTTCTACGCCGCTGATCTCTTTAGGATAGCGATCCGACGTTAGGATGATCTGCTGGTTGCCTTCAAGCAGAGCATTAAAGGTATGGAAGAACTCTTCCTGAGATCGCTCTTTATTAGCAAAGAATTGGATATCATCGATCAATAGTGCATCGACACTGCGGTAGTAGCGCTTGAACTCTTCAATCGCATTGTTTTGCAGCGCTTTCACCATATCTTGCACAAAACGCTCCGAGTGCATGTAGACCACTTTCGCATTCGGCTTGTTATCCACAATCGCGTTGCCGACAGCATGCAGTAGGTGAGTTTTACCTAGGCCAGTGCCACCGTAGAGGAAGAGAGGGTTATATGCCGCACCTGGGTTGTCCGCCACTTGACGTGCCGCAGCCAAACCAAGCTGGTTCGATTTACCCTCAACGAAGTTATTAAACTTGTGCTTAATATTGACGTTAGAACGGTGGTTGATGTCCGCGACCGCTTCTTCGTCGTCATCCCATGTTTTATGCACAGGCTTTCGTGCTTGCAGTTGCGCTGGCGCAGACGACTCGGCCGCAATGTCCGCTGGCGTGCGTTTTGGCTCTGGCTTAGACGCTACGACAGGGCGAGCGCCAATTTCAAAATGCAGCGTTGGGATATCGTTACCACAATATTCTTTTAACAGACGATTGATGCTGTTGAGGTACTTATCGCGCACCCAATCAAGAACGAAACGGTTTGGCGCAAATAAGGTGAGAGTATTGTCATTGAGCTCCGCTTGTAATCCACGGATCCAAGTGTTGAACTCAGTTGCGGTTAGCTCTTCTTGTAGTTGTTGCTGGCATTGCAACCAAAGCGAAGATGACACGGTGCCCTCACTCAAAGTCTATGATCGGAAAAGATTGGCAATTTTACCTGTTGATAACCAAGATCGCCAGCAAATGATCGGCGATCCAGTGAATAAGATCTAAGTTATTCACAATATTTTCGCCATCATTCGATGGATCCCCACACATCGCCCCATTATTACCCACACTTTGATCCACAATTGGGCAAAAGTGACGAGATCCATCCTCTGGTGATAACTCTGTGAATTAAGCATTGGAATTAGATCATTTTCATGGGGTAACTTGTGACCCTAAACCTCCACATTCGCCCCAAAAACCGCTGACTTTTTAACCTTATTACTCTACTGTCTAGGATATTGCACTTGGTTATTTATCTAAACGAGTAAAGTGACAGTAGTATTTATCCCCATAATTATATGGAGTTGTACTATGAAAAACTGGATTAAGGCTGCCGTTGCAGCTATCGCGCTTTCTGCTGCTACTGTTCAAGCTGCGACTGAGGTCAAAGTTGGCATGTCTGGACGCTATTTCCCATTCACGTTTGTTCAGCAAGATCAGCTGCAAGGTTTTGAAGTTGACCTTTGGGATGAGATCGGCAAACGCAACGACTACAAAGTGGAATACGTAACAGCAAACTTTTCTGGTTTATTCGGTCTACTAGAAACAGGCCGTATTGATACAATCTCAAACCAGATCACTATGACTGATGCACGCAAAGCCAAATACCTATTTGCTGACCCGTATGTTGTCGATGGTGCACAAATTACCGTTCGTAAAGGTAACGAAGAGATTAAAAACGTAGAAGACCTAGCGGGTAAGACTGTTGCCGTTAACCTAGGTTCTAACTTTGAACAACTTCTGCGTGACTACGATAAAGATGGCAAGATCAACATCAAGACTTACGATACCGGTATCGAGCATGATGTTGCACTTGGCCGAGCTGACGCATTTATAATGGATCGACTATCAGCACTTGAGCTGATCAAAAAGACTGGCCTACCACTTCAACTGGCGGGCGAACCGTTTGAAACGATCCAAAATGCTTGGCCATTTGTTGATAACGACAATGGCAAAAAGCTTCAAGCTGAAGTGAACAAAGCACTAGCAGAAATGCGTGCAGACGGCACTCTTGCGACAATCTCTGAGAAATGGTTTGGTGCTGATATCACTAAATAATGCTCAACATTGTTGTTTGCTAGCCCTATCTAACTAAATATGGGCTACCTTTTAACCCACTGCTTTCCTTCCTTTGCAGTGGGTTTTGCTTTTTATTCTCGTGATTAAATGTGGGACACGTTATGGGATTCGATTTCAATTACATGCTAGGTCTGATGCCAATACTGCTTAAGTATCTTGGCACAACCATGGAAATGGCGACCTGGGGTTTGTTCTTTTCACTGATTTTATCCGTCATATTGGCGAATATCCGAGTGTTTCGCGTCCCAGTTCTCGATCAACTAAGTCAGCTTTACATCAGCTTTTTCCGTGGCACGCCCCTGCTCGTTCAGCTGTTTCTCCTTTATTACGGCTTACCGCAAATCTTCCCATTTTTAGTCGGTCTTGATGCCTTTGGCGCCGCCGTGATTGGTTTAACACTCCATTTCGCCGCCTATATGGCAGAAAGCATTCGAGCAGCCATAATCGGAATTGATCGTAGCCAGATGGAAGCAAGCCTTTCTGTGGGTATGACAACGCCACAAGCGATGCGTCGAGTGATTTTACCGCAAGCAACGCGTGTCGCACTGCCATCATTGATGAACTACTTTATCGACATGATTAAATCGACTTCATTGGCATTTACGCTTGGAGTGGCAGAGATTATGGCTAAAGCTCAAATGGAAGCCTCTTCTAGTTTCCGTTTCTTCGAAGCATTTTTGGCGGTCGCACTTATCTATTGGGGTGTGGTCGTGATTCTGACTCGCGTTCAAATCTGGGCTGAAGCAAAACTGAACAAGGCATACGTACGATGATCAAACTCGATAATATTCATAAACGCTTTGGCGATACAGAAGTCTTAAAAGGCATTGACCTTGAGATCAATCAAGGTGAAATCATCGTGATTATCGGTTCAAGTGGAACCGGTAAGTCAACACTACTTCGCACCGTCAATTTTCTTGAGAATGCCGATAAAGGCGTGATCACAATTGATGATGTCAGTGTCGATACAGAAAAACACACCAAAGCAGAAGTGCTCGCACTGCGTCGTAAGACAGGGTTTGTTTTCCAAAACTACGCGCTCTTTGCCCATATGACAGCAAGACAGAATATTGCTGAGGGTCTGATTACTGTGCGAGGTTGGAAAAAAACCGATGCCCTAGCCCGTGCACAAGAGATTCTGGATGACATTGGCCTTGAGGATAAGGGCGATAGTTATCCAGCGGCTCTCTCCGGCGGTCAACAACAGCGTGTGGGTATTGGTCGTGCAATGGCACTGCAGCCAGAACTGCTGCTATTTGATGAACCAACATCGGCTCTTGATCCAGAATGGGTGGGAGAAGTTCTTAATTTAATGAAGGACTTAGCAACTAAGCACCAAACCATGTTGGTGGTTACTCATGAAATGCAATTTGCCAAAGAGGTCGCCGATCGCGTGATCTTTATGGCTGAAGGCAACATCGTCGAGCAAGGCTCTCCACAGGATATCTTCGGTAATCCACAGGATCCTCGCTTACAGAAGTTCCTTCGACAAGTCGGTGCTGAGTAAAGATCAAACAAGAGGATCGATCGATCCTTGAGATTTTGCTCACACTACGTATAATCGCTCGGCCGGAATTTTAGACTCATATTCACCTATTTAACTGTCGCTCAAAGATTGACAGTTTATGTGACTGTGATTACAATTCCGCCTCTTTGTTGAGAGGCGTCGGTTATGTCCTCTTTATATATAAAGAAGACGTTAATGCCCACGCCGGGTTAACATTGACCTAAAACTACTGATCAGTAAAGGTAATTATCATGAAACGCACTTTTCAACCTTCAGTTCTAAAGCGCAAGCGTACACACGGTTTCCGTGCACGTATGGCTACTAAGAACGGTCGTGCAACAATCAACGCACGTCGTGCTAAAGGCCGTAAGCGTCTTTCTAAGTAATCTTCGATTATTTTGAATACGTACGCGTTCAATCGGGAGTTACGCTTGTTAACTCCCGAGCATTATCAAAATGTCTTTCAGCAAGCTCATCGAGCTGGCTCTCCTCATTTCACCATCATTGCTCGTAAAAATAGCCTATCTCATCCTCGACTAGGTTTAGCCGTCCCAAAGAAACAGATTAAAACCGCAGTAGGTCGTAATCGTTTTAAGCGCCTTGCACGTGAAAGCTTTCGTAACAATCAACACCAACTTGCTCACAAAGATTTTGTTGTTATTGCCAAGAAAAGCGCGCAAGATCTAAGCAATGAAGAAATTTTCAAATTGTTTGATAAATTATGGCAGCGCCTGTCTCGCCCCTCACGCGGGTAACAATCGGCTTAGTTCGATTCTATCAAGGTTTTATTAGTCCAATTCTTGGGCCACGTTGTCGTTTTTCCCCAACTTGCTCCTCTTATGCCATAGAAGCGTTGAAAGCTCACGGTTTTGTAAAAGGGTGTTGGTTATCAAGCAAACGTCTATTAAAATGCAACCCTTTAAATAAGAAGGGTTGGACATACGATCCCGTACCACCAGTCCAACAACAAGACAGAGATAAATAACGATGGATTCTCAACGTAATATCCTGTTAATCGCGCTAGCACTGGTTTCTTTCCTATTGTTCCAACAATGGCAAGTTGCAAAGAATCCTACGCCTCAGTCGGTTGAACAGGCTCAATCAAGCAGTACTCTACCTGCCCCATCATTTGCCGACGAGCTAGATCCTGCGCCTGCGCAGCAACAAGCTTCAGCAAAAACAATTACCGTGACAACTGATGTATTGACTCTGTCGATTGATACGGTTGGTGGTGACGTTATTCACGCAGACCTTAATCAATACGCAAACGAGCTTGATTCAGAAGACCCATTTGTTCTTCTTAAAGACGAAACTGGTCACCAGTTCATTGCTCAAAGTGGTCTAGTTGGCCCACAAGGCATCGACCTAAGCAGCACGAACCGCCCTGCATACGCAGTAAGCGCAGACAGCTTTACACTTGAAGACGGTCAAGATGAACTGCGTATCCCAATGACGTTTACTGCAAATGGTCTTGAATACACTAAGACGTTTGTAATGAAACGCGGCAGCTACGCGCTTGACGTTGAATACGACATCGTAAACAAATCTGGCAACAACGCGACATTTGGTATGTACGCACACCTTCGTCAAAACCTTCTTGACGCTGGTGGCAGCATCACAATGCCAACCTACCGCGGTGGTGCATACTCAACGGAAGATACTCGCTACAAGAAGTACAGCTTCGAAGACATGCAAGATCGCAACCTGTCTCTTAACCTAGCAGACGGTCAAGGTTGGGCAGCGATGATCCAGCACTACTTCGCGACAGCATGGATTCCACGCAACGAGCCAGGTACAAACCTTTACACTCGCGTGATTGGTAACCTTGGTGATATCGGTGTGCGCATGCCAAACAAAACCATCGCTGATGGTGATACGGCAAACTTCAAAGCAACACTATGGGTAGGTCCTAAACTTCAGTCAGAAATGGCGGAAGTCGCACCAAACCTAGACCTAGTAGTGGACTACGGCTGGCTATGGTTCATCGCGAAACCACTGCACACGCTACTGTCGTTCATTCAGGGCATCGTGTCTAACTGGGGTATCGCAATCATCTGTCTGACCTTTATCGTTCGTGGTGCAATGTACCCACTGACTAAAGCTCAGTACACCTCTATGGCGAAAATGCGTATGCTTCAGCCTAAGCTGCAAGCAATGCGCGAGCGTATCGGTGATGACCGCCAGCGTATGAGCCAAGAAATGATGGAACTGTACAAGAAAGAGAAAGTAAACCCACTAGGTGGCTGTCTTCCTCTAATTCTACAGATGCCAATCTTCATCGCTCTATACTGGGCACTGATGGAATCTGTTGAGCTACGTCACTCTCCATTCTTCGGTTGGATCACTGACCTTTCAGCGCAAGACCCTTACTACATCTTGCCACTGCTGATGGGTGCTTCAATGTTTATGATCCAGAAGATGAGCCCAACGACGGTAACGGATCCAATGCAGCAGAAGATCATGACCTTTATGCCGGTTATGTTTACTTTCTTCTTCCTGTTCTTCCCATCAGGTTTGGTTCTTTACTGGCTAGTATCGAACGTCGTGACGCTAATTCAACAGTCGCTTATCTACAAAGCACTGGAGAAAAAAGGTCTACATTCAAAGTAACCTTTTAGCGAAATAGATGAGAAAGGCGGCCAAAAGGTCGCCTTTTTTATTTGAGCTGATTACAATTCATCACAATATTGATTTGCCGCTAGATGGCACTAAGAAATAAGCAGGCACTACTATGACAACTGATACCATTGTTGCACAGGCAACCGCCCCAGGACGTGGTGGCGTGGGCATTATCCGAGTATCTGGCCCACTTGCGTCTAAAGTCGCCCAAGAAGTGACAGGTAAAGAGCTGCGTCCTCGTTACGCGGAATACCTACCATTCACCCAAGAAGATGGCAGCCAAATTGACCAAGGCATTGCCCTTTACTTCCCAAATCCGCACTCATTCACAGGTGAAGATGTCTTAGAACTTCAGGGCCACGGTGGTCCTGTTGTTATGGACATGCTGGTTAAGCGTATCTTAAAAATATCAGGGGTGCGCACCGCTCGCCCAGGTGAATTCTCAGAGCGCGCATTCCTCAATGACAAACTCGATCTCGCGCAGGCTGAAGCTATTGCTGACTTAATTGATGCGAGCTCTGAAGAAGCCGCTAAATCGGCCCTACAGTCACTGCAAGGCGCATTTTCAGGTCGTATCAATACCCTAGTCGAATCGCTTATCCATCTTCGTATCTATGTCGAAGCAGCCATCGACTTTCCTGAAGAAGAGATCGACTTCTTAGCCGATGGTAAAGTCGCTGGCGACTTGCAAAGCATCATTGATAACCTTGCCGCAGTGCGCCAAGAAGCCAACCAAGGCGCAATTATGCGTGAAGGGATGAAAGTCGTTATCGCAGGTCGCCCAAATGCGGGTAAATCCAGCTTGCTCAACGCTCTGTCAGGCAAAGAGTCCGCGATTGTGACCGATATTGCAGGCACAACCCGTGATGTCCTGCGCGAACATATTCATATAGATGGTATGCCTCTCCATATTATTGACACGGCAGGCCTGCGTGACGCATCAGATGAAGTAGAAAAAATTGGTATCGAGCGTGCTTGGGATGAAATTGCTCAAGCCGACCGAGTGCTATTTATGGTTGATGGCACGACAACTGATGCCACCGATCCAAAAGAGATTTGGCCAGACTTTGTTGATCGACTACCAAACAATATCGGCATGACAGTGATCCGCAATAAAGCAGATCAAACCGGTGAAGATCTCGGTATCTGCCACGTCAATGATCCCACTCTCATCCGCCTGTCGGCAAAGACAGGCCAAGGGGTTGAATCACTTCGTACTCACCTAAAAGAGTGCATGGGCTTTGCTGGTGGCAATGAAGGTGGCTTTATGGCTCGACGCCGCCACCTAGAGGCACTAGAGAAAGCGGCAGAACACTTAGACATCGGTCAGCAGCAACTGGAAGGTTATATGGCTGGGGAAATTCTCGCAGAAGAGCTTCGCATCACTCAGCAGCATTTGAGTGAGATTACCGGTGAATTCAGCTCTGATGATTTGCTCGGTCGAATCTTCTCTTCTTTCTGTATCGGTAAATAACACTAACAGCGCGGCTATCATGCCGCGCTTTTTTATTCGAAAAGGAATCGAAATGATCCACATTATTACAGGTAGCACGCTCGGTGGTGCAGAATACGTTGGCGATCACCTTAGTGACCTCCTGATTGAAGAAGGCTTTGAAACCACCATCCACAACCAACCAGAGCTCTCTGAAATCGACAATCAGGGGACTTGGTTACTGATCACATCAACGCATGGTGCCGGTGAGTATCCAGACAACATTCAAAACTTCATTCAAGCTTTGCAGAACACACCACCAAAAATGAGCGATGTAAAATACGCGACCATTGCAATAGGTGACTCAAGCTATGACACCTTCTGTGCCGCAGGTCTTCATGCTCACGACCTGTTAACAGACATTGGCGCAACGGCCATTGCAGAATGCCTTACTATCGATGTCCTCAAGCACGATGTGCCTGAAGATGCAGCTGAAGAGTGGTTAAAAGGGCACATGGAACGCTTCTAAATACCTTCAAAGTGGCCAATCTATTGGCCACTTCTTCCTACCTAGCTACAAATGTGAATAACTTTCCTCGCTCCCACCTGAACTGTTTGCTCAAATATCAACCAAACCATCTGTGGATAAAATATGATCTTTTCGGTGATTAACCTATAGTTATCCAAAGAACAACTCTGATCCTTTTTTCTCCCTGTGCATAACCATCGTTTTTGATCCCAGTTAATCCTCGTTCAGATCAAAACAAGATCACATGATATGATCGACTAAAGATCAATGATCTTGTTGATCATTTTCCAGTTATCCACAGAAACAAGCGATCCTAATAATAGATCTAATAAAAGATCATATATATAGATCATAAATACATTAGTCTTAGTCAGCCTGAAATGAAAAGAGTCAAAACCATTTTCTCTCACTTTGAAAGAAGGTAGAATATCGCTCCTTTTATCTGTCCAACTCTCTTGAATACCTGAGGTCGTTCATGCTTTATCACGAAAAATTTGACGTCATTGTTGTTGGTGGCGGTCACGCAGGAACGGAAGCCGCACTCGCATCAGCTCGTACGGGGCAAAATACGCTTTTGCTTACTCACAATATTGACACTTTAGGTCAAATGTCATGTAACCCAGCAATTGGTGGCATTGGCAAAGGCCATTTAGTGAAAGAGGTTGATGCAATGGGTGGTCTAATGGCTCAAGCCATCGATCATTCGGGTATTCAGTTTAGAACACTTAATGCTTCTAAAGGTCCGGCAGTGCGTGCTACGCGTGCTCAGGCAGATCGTGCTCTTTACAAAGCTTATGTTCGCCATGCGTTAGAAAATTCACCGAACTTGACCTTGTTCCAACAGTCGGTTGATGACTTGATTGTAGAAAACGATCAAGTGACAGGCGTTGTTACTCAAATGGGTCTGCGTTTCTACGCCAAAGCAGTGGTTTTAACAGTAGGTACCTTCCTCGGTGGTAAGATCCACATCGGTATGGAAAGTTCTTCTGGTGGCCGCGCAGGTGATCCTCCATCGATCGCATTGGCAGATCGACTACGCGAACTTCCGTTTAGAGTCGATCGTCTTAAGACTGGTACTCCACCACGTATTGATGCCCGCAGTGTCGATTTTTCGGAACTGGAAGTTCAGCATGGTGATAATCCAACGCCAGTCTTTTCTTTCATGGGTCAGCGCACACAGCACCCAAGACAAATTCCGTGTTTTATCACGCACACCAATGAAAGCACTCACGATGTGATTCGTAATAACCTCGATCGTAGTCCAATGTATGCGGGTGTGATTGAAGGTATCGGTCCACGTTACTGTCCTTCGATTGAAGACAAGGTGATGCGTTTTGCGGATAAAAACAGTCACCAGATTTTTATTGAGCCAGAAGGCTTAGATACACATGAGTTGTATCCAAATGGTATTTCCACCAGCTTACCATTTGACGTTCAAGTTCAGATTGTTCGCTCAATGAAGGGTTTTGAGAATGCACATATCGTTCGCCCTGGTTATGCGATTGAATACGATTTCTTTGACCCTCGTGATTTGAAACACACTTACGAGACTAAGTTTATCAACGGTTTATTCTTCGCTGGACAGATTAACGGTACAACTGGCTACGAAGAAGCAGCAGCACAAGGCCTGATGGCAGGTTTGAATGCCAGCTTGTACAGCCAAGACAAAGAAGGCTGGAGCCCACGCCGCGATCAAGCTTACATGGGCGTGTTGATTGATGATCTATCAACCATGGGTACCAAAGAACCGTACCGCATGTTCACATCTCGTGCGGAATACCGTTTGCTACTTCGTGAAGACAATGCAGATTTACGTTTGACAGAAAAAGCGCGTGAGTTGGGCTTAGTCGACGATGCTCGCTGGGCTCGATTCAATGAAAAGATCGAAAACATGGCCACTGAGCGTCAACGTTTGGCAGAAACTTGGATGAATCCAAAGTCAGAAGGTGTTGATGCGCTTAATGAACTGCTGAAATCACCAATGACTCGCGAAGCGAGCGGTGAAGATCTACTTCGTCGTCCGGAGATGTCTTACGATCAACTGACTAAGCTTGATGCTTTTGCACCTGCTATGGACGATCAACAAGCCGCTGAGCAAGTTGAAATCCAAGTGAAGTACGAAGGTTACATTAAGCGCCAGCAAGATGAGATTGAAAAATCGCTTCGTCATGAGAACACCAAATTGCCTGTGGATTTGGATTACTCCAAAGTGAGCGGTCTTTCAAACGAAGTCGTGGCTAAGCTAACGGATGCAAAACCTGAGTCTATCGGCATTGCGTCACGTATTTCTGGTATCACACCAGCGGCGATTTCGATTCTACTGGTTCATTTGAAAAAACATGGCATGCTTAAAAAAGGCGAGGAAGAATAATGTCTCAACTGCGAACTCAGCTCGACGCTCTTATTGCTCAAACTGAACTTGAAGTATCTGAGCAGCAGCGTCAGCAACTTATTGGTTACGTTGAGATGCTCGATAAGTGGAACAAAGCGTACAACTTGACCTCTGTTCGTGATCCAAAAGAGATGCTGGTTAAGCACATCATGGACAGCATCATTGTTAGCACTCACTTACAAGGTGAGAGCTATATTGATGTCGGTACTGGTCCTGGTTTGCCAGGCGTTCCATTGGCGATCATGAGCCCTGAAAAAACCTTTGTTCTTCTCGATAGTTTGGGCAAACGTATTCGCTTTATTAAGCAAGTACTTCATGAGCTGAAGATTGAAAATGTGACGCCGATTCAAAGTCGAGTCGAAGAGTATCAACCTGAAGACAAGTTTGATGGTGTACTAAGCCGAGCATTCGCGTCAATGACTGACATGGTCGAATGGTGTCATCACTTGCCAAAAGCAGAGACTGGGCACTTCTTAGCACTGAAAGGCTTATTACCACAGGATGAGATTGAGCAATTACCAGAGTGGTGTTCTGTGACAGAGGTCAAAGCTTTGAATGTTCCTCAATTGGAAGGCGAGCGTCATCTAGTAATCTTATCGCGCAAGGAATAATAGCGAGGTCCATTGTGGGAAAAATCGTAGCAATAGCCAATCAGAAAGGCGGGGTTGGTAAGACAACAACCTGTATCAACTTGGCCGCATCAATGGCAGCAACCAAGCGCAAAGTCTTGGTGATTGATCTTGACCCACAAGGGAACGCAACTATGGCCAGCGGCGTCGACAAGTATCAAGTCGACGCTTCGGCATACGAACTTCTGGTCGAAGATGTACCGTTTGAAGAAGTGGTGTGCCGTAAAACCTCAGGCAATTATGACCTGATCGCCGCGAATGGTGATGTTACCGCGGCAGAAATCAAATTAATGGAAGTGTTTGCGCGAGAAGTTCGTCTCAAGCACGCACTCGCTTCAGTTCGCGATAACTATGATTTCATCTTTATCGATTGTCCTCCCTCTCTAAACCTTCTTACAATCAACGCTATGGCTGCGGCCGATTCGGTCTTGGTTCCTATGCAGTGTGAGTACTTTGCACTGGAAGGTTTAACTGCGCTTATGGATACGATCAGCAAATTGGCTGCTGTCGTTAATGAGAACTTAAAAATCGAAGGTCTACTCCGAACCATGTATGACCCTCGTAACCGACTCTCTAACGAAGTGTCCGATCAATTGAAAAAGCACTTTGGCAACAAGGTGTACCGCACTGTTATTCCGCGTAATGTACGTTTAGCTGAAGCCCCAAGTCATGGCAAACCAGCGATGTACTACGACAAGTACTCTTCCGGCGCGAAAGCCTATCTCGCTCTTGCGGGTGAAATGCTTCGCCGCGAAGAAGTCCCTGCATAACGACAACCAAAGGAATTCCATCTCATGTCTAAACGTGGTTTAGGTAAAGGGCTTGACGCCCTGCTTTCTACTAGCTCACTGGCGCGCGAAAAGCAGCAGAGTGCCTTGCACAGCCAAGAGTTGTCATCTGATGGTAATCTGACTGACTTAAACATTAATAGCTTAAAGCCTGGTGTTTATCAGCCTCGTAAAGATATGGAGCCTGAAGCGCTAGAAGAGCTCGCTGCATCCATCGAGTCGCAAGGTATTATCCAGCCAATCGTGGTGCGTCAGGTTGAGAGCGACAAATTTGAGATTATTGCGGGTGAACGTCGCTGGCGTGCCGCTCGCAAAGCGGGCTTAAAACAAGTGCCATGTGTGGTCAAAAATGTTGAGGATCGTGCAGCGATCGCTATGGCATTGATCGAAAACATTCAACGTGAAGATCTGAATGTGATCGAGGAAGCGGTCGCACTCGATCGCTTACAAGAAGAGTTTTCGTTGACCCACCAGCAAGTTGCGGATGTGATCGGTAAATCTCGTACCACCGTCAGTAACTTATTGCGTCTAAATCAGCTTGAAAATGACGTAAAGAGCTTAGTTGCCAACAAACAGCTCGAAATGGGGCATGCTCGTGCCTTGCTTGCATTGGAAGGTGAGCAGCAATGTGAAGTTGCTAGCCAAGTTGCCAAGAAGCAGATGACCGTTCGCCAAACAGAACAATTGGTGAAAAAGTGTCTACAGCCAGTTATTGAAGAAAAAAATGTCCCTCAGGATGCTGAGATTCAACAATTGTCACAAAATTTAAGTACAAAACTGGGTGGTAAAGTTGCTATTGTGCGAAACCCAAATGGAAAATCGAAAGTGACAATTAGTCTTGATGAGCCTCACAAATTAGAGCGACTGATTGCAATGCTAGAGAGCTAAATGACATAATTGATCTCAATCAATTATGTAAAAAACTATTTTTTGTGCGAAAGTTGTCGGTTTGTAAACAAAATTGTAACTTTTTACCGGGTTTTAATTGCATTAAGGTGCACTGAACGTATAATTTTCGCCAATTTCCCAGCACAGAGTGAAGTCGTGCAAAGTGGATATTACTAGAGGTACGAATACATGGTGGCTGCGTTAGCTAGACCAGGACGAGAGCTTGCTAAGCGATTGTTGATGATCGAAATTGGCGCGGTTACGTTAGTGGCAGCAGGAATGTCGATTGCTGTAAATACTGAATGGGGAGTTTCAGCACTAATTGGTGGAAGCATTTTTGTTATCGCCAATGCTGTATTCGCCTTGTGTGCTTTTCTTTTTGTAGGAGCGCGTGCTGCCAAAATGGTTGCGGTGTCTTTCTACACAGGTGAAGCGCTTAAGATCCTCATCACAGTAGCACTCTTCTCCGTTGCTTACGTGTATATGCAGGTGGAACTCGTTCCCCTGAAACTAACCTATTTGCTGGTACTCGGGATTAACATCTTTGCACCAGCGCTATTCATTAACAACAAAAAATAGGATGAGTTATGGCTGCGCCAGGTGAAGCGCTAACAGCTTCCGGTTACATCACTCACCACCTTACTCACCTTTCAACTTACAAGTTGGGGTTAGTGGCGGAAGAGACGAGTTTCTGGAACATACACATCGATAGCCTGTTGTTTTCTTGGATCACTGGTTTAATGTTCTTAGGAGTGTTTTACAAAGTAGCTAGGAAGTCGACAGTAGGTGTGCCGGGTAAGCTTCAATGTTTTGTTGAAATGATCGTAGAATTTGTCGCGGAAAACGTCAAAGATACGTTCCATGGACGCAACCCATTGATAGCACCTCTCGCACTGACTATCTTTTGTTGGGTATTCTTAATGAACTTGATGGACTTAGTTCCAATCGACTTCTTACCATATCCAGCAGAGCATTGGTTAGGTATTCCTTATCTTAAGATTGTACCTTCAGCTGATGCTAACATCACCATGGGGATGGCTATAGGCGTTTTCGCTCTGATGATTTATTACAGCATCAAAGTGAAAGGTCTAGGTGGATTTGCTAAAGAATTGGCACTGCATCCGTTTAATCACTGGACCATGATTCCATTTAACCTACTGATTGAAGTGGTATCGCTACTTGCGAAGCCTCTATCACTTGGTATGCGTCTATTTGGTAACATGTTTGCTGGTGAGGTTGTATTCATTCTTTGTGCAGCAATGCTACCATGGTTCCTTCAATGGATGGGTTCACTTCCGTGGGCAATTTTCCATATTCTGGTAATTACGATTCAGGCCTTCGTGTTTATGATGCTAACGATTGTTTATATGTCAATGGCACACGAAGACGGCGATCACTAATTTTTTAAACTCTTATTAGTCAAAAGTTATATTTGGAGATAGTAATGGAAACTGTACTGAGCTTTTCAGCAATCGCAGTAGCAATCATCGTTGGTCTATGTGCAGTAGGTACTGCAATCGGCTTCGCAGTTCTAGGTGGTAAATTCCTAGAAGGCGCTGCGCGTCAACCAGAAATGGCTCCGATGCTACAAGTTAAGATGTTCATCATCGCTGGTCTACTGGATGCGGTTCCAATGATCGGTATCGTAATCGCTCTACTATTTACTTTCGCAAACCCATTCGTTGGTCAACTAGCTGGTTAATCATTGCTTTTCAGAGGCAAACATCGGTTTGTCATTGATTAACACTAAGTCCAATAAAGAGGGGTAGCTGTTGTGAATATGAACGCAACTCTGCTAGGTCAAGCAATCTCATTCGCACTATTTGTGTGGTTCTGCATGAAGTATGTATGGCCGCCAATCATGCAAGCGATTGAAGAGCGTCAGAAAAAAATTGCTGACGGTCTACACGCTGCTGAGCGCGCTGAGAAAGACTTAAACCTAGCGCAAGCTAACGCTTCTTCTCAATTGAAAGAAGCGAAGCGCACAGCAACTGAGGTCATCGAGCAAGCAAACAAGCGTAAAGCTCAAATTCTTGATGAAGCTCGCGAGGAAGCTCAGGCAGAACGCCAGAAAATCCTAGCGCAAGCAGAAGCAGAACTTGAAGCAGAACGCAACCGTGCGCGCGATGAACTGCGCAAACAAGTTGCAACTCTGGCTTTAGCTGGTGCTGAGAAAATCCTTGAGCGTTCTATCGATAAAGACGCGCACAAAGATCTTCTCGACAACATTACTGCAAAACTTTAAGTCTGGGGGCGCATATGTCTGATATGACTACTATCGCACGCCCCTATGCTAAAGCAGCATTCGACTTTGCTGTTGAGAAAGGCCAACTAGACCTATGGGGTCAAATGTTGTCTTTTGCAGCGGAAGTTGCCAATAACGAACAAATTCATGAGCTACTAACTAGCTCTACTTCTGCCGATAAACTGGCAGAGATTTTTGTTGCGGTATGTGGCGAACAAGTTGATGAGTTCGGCCAAAACCTAATTAAGGTGATGGCTGAGAATGGCCGATTAGAGGCCCTTCCTGATGTGTGTGCTGAGTTCCTGCTTCTTAAGCAAGAACACGAGAAAGAAATCACTGTTGAAGTTACTTCAGCAACTGAACTTTCAGAACAGCAAAAAGCAGACATCAGCAGCAAACTTGAAACGCGTCTTGAACGCAAAGTCCAGCTGAATTGCAGCGTAGATGAGGCCCTACTTGGTGGGGTTATTATTAGAGCCGGAGACTTAGTCATCGATAACTCAGCACGTGGCCGTTTAAGCCGCCTGAGCGATGCATTGCAGTCTTAATGGGGATTGGAGCATGCAACTTAATTCCACGGAAATTAGCGATCTAATCAAACAACGTATCGAATCTTTCGAAGTTGTTAGTGAAGCTCGCAACGAAGGTACTATCGTATCGGTAAGCGACGGTATCATTCGCATTCACGGCCTAGCGGACGTGATGCAAGGTGAAATGATTGAATTACCGGGTGGCCGTTATGCACTAGCACTTAACCTTGAGCGTGACTCGGTTGGTGCTGTTGTAATGGGCCCATATGCTGACCTTAAGGAAGGCATGAAAGTTACAGGTACTGGTCGTATTCTTGAAGTACCAGTTGGTCCTGAAATGCTTGGTCGTGTTGTAAACACACTAGGTGAGCCAATTGATGGTAAAGGTCCAATCGAAGCGAAACTGACTTCGCCTGTAGAAGTGATTGCACCAGGTGTAATCGACCGTAAATCGGTAGATCAACCTGTTCAAACTGGTTACAAATCTGTTGACTCAATGATCCCAATCGGTCGTGGTCAGCGTGAGCTTGTAATCGGTGACCGTCAGACTGGTAAAACAGCAATGGCGATCGATGCAATCATCAACCAGAAAGACTCTGGTATTTTCTCAATCTACGTAGCTATCGGTCAGAAAGCATCGACTATCGCTAACGTAGTTCGCAAACTAGAAGAGCACGGCGCACTAGCAAACACTATCGTTGTTGTTGCATCGGCTTCTGAATCTGCAGCGCTACAATACCTAGCGCCATACGCAGGTTGTGCGATGGGTGAATACTTCCGTGATCGCGGCGAAGACGCACTGATTGTTTATGATGATCTATCTAAGCAAGCTGTAGCTTACCGTCAGATCTCTCTACTACTAAAACGCCCACCAGGCCGTGAAGCATTCCCAGGTGACGTTTTCTACCTTCACTCACGTCTACTAGAGCGTGCAGCTCGTGTAAGCGAAGAGTACGTAGAAAAGTTCACTAACGGTGAAGTGAAAGGCAAAACAGGTTCTTTGACAGCACTGCCTATCATCGAAACTCAAGCTGGTGATGTTTCAGCATTCGTACCGACAAACGTAATCTCGATTACTGACGGTCAGATCTTCCTACAGACTGAGCTATTCAACGCGGGTGTTCGTCCAGCCGTTGACCCAGGTATCTCAGTATCTCGTGTAGGTGGTTCTGCACAGACGAAAATCATCAAGAAGCTATCAGGCGGTATCCGTACTGCACTAGCTCAGTACCGTGAACTAGCGGCATTCGCACAGTTCTCGTCTGATCTTGATGACGCGACAAAGAAACAGCTAGACCACGGTCAGAAAGTTACAGAACTAATGAAGCAGAAGCAGTACGCTCCAATGTCTGTATTTGACCAAGCTCTAGTAATCTTTGCGGCAGAGCGCGGCTACTTAGCAGATGTTGAACTAAGCAAACTGCTAGATTTCGAAGCGGCTCTACTATCGTTCGCTCGCGGTCAATACGCTGAATTTGCAGCTGAGATCGACAAGACGGGTGCTTACAACAATGAAGTTGAAGAGCAGCTTAAGAAGCTGACTGACGACTTCGTAGCAACCCAAACTTGGTAATAGGTCGGTGGCAGTAATGCCACCAACTAATGGAGAGTAACGATGGCCGGCGCAAAAGAGATACGTAATAAAATCGGTAGTGTTAAAAGCACTCAGAAGATTACGAAAGCAATGGAAATGGTAGCAGCTTCAAAAATGCGTCGCTCTCAAGACGCAATGGAAGCTTCTCGTCCATACGCTGAAACAATACGTAAAGTGATCGGTCACGTAGCTAACGCAAGTCTAGAGTATCGTCATCCGTACCTAGAAGAGCGTGAAGCTAAGCGTGTTGGTTACATCATCGTTTCTACAGACCGTGGCCTATGTGGCGGCTTGAACATTAACGTGTTCAAAAAAGCTGTCACAGATATGCAAAGCTGGAAAGAAAAAGGTGCAGAAATTGAACTAGCATTGATTGGTTCAAAAGCAACTGGCTTCTTCAACAACAGCGGCGCAAAAGTAGCGGCACAGGTTTCTGGTCTTGGCGATAAGCCTAGTCTTGAAGACCTAATCGGCTCTGTAAGTGTAATGCTTAAGAAATACGATGAAGGTGAATTGGACCGACTATATGTTGTGAGCAACAAGTTTGTGAACACTATGGTTCAACAACCAACGATCGATCAATTACTACCTTTGCCTAAATCGGACAGCGAAGAGATGCAGCGTACCCACCAATGGGACTACATCTACGAGCCAGAACCAAAAGCGCTACTAGATACGCTTCTAGTGCGTTATGTGGAATCTCAAGTATACCAAGGTGTGGTTGAGAACCTTGCTTGTGAGCAAGCGGCTCGAATGATTGCAATGAAAGCTGCAACTGATAATGCGAGCAACCTGATTGATGACTTAGAACTTGTGTACAACAAAGCCCGTCAGGCTGCGATCACACAAGAACTGTCAGAAATCGTTTCAGGTGCGGCAGCGGTTTAAGCTTAGGTAAAACTAAATAGTTAGAGGATTAACGATGGCTACAGGTAAGATCGTACAGATCATCGGTGCAGTAGTCGACGTAGAGTTCCCACAGAGTGACGTACCAAGTGTATACGACGCTCTAAACGTAACGGACTCAAAAGAGCGTCTAGTTCTTGAAGTTCAACAACAGCTAGGCGGTGGCGTAGTTCGTTGTATCGTAATGGGTAGCTCTGATGGTTTACGTCGTGGAGTTGAAGTAGTAAATACAGGCGCTCCAATTTCAGTACCAGTAGGTACTAAGACCCTTGGTCGTATCATGAACGTTCTTGGTGATGCGATTGATGAGTGTGGTGAAATCGGTGCGGAAGAGACTTACTCTATCCACCGTGAAGCACCAAGCTACGAAGATCAATCAAACGAGATTGCACTTCTAGAAACGGGCGTTAAAGTAATCGACCTAGTTTGTCCATTCGCTAAGGGTGGTAAAATCGGTCTATTCGGTGGTGCAGGTGTAGGTAAGACCGTTAACATGATGGAACTTATCAACAACATCGCACTTCAACACTCGGGCCTATCAGTATTCGCTGGTGTAGGTGAGCGTACTCGTGAAGGTAACGATTTCTACTTTGAGATGCAGGAAGCAGGCGTTGTTAACGTTGAAAACCCTGAAGAATCTAAAGTAGCGATGGTTTACGGTCAGATGAACGAGCCACCAGGTAACCGTCTACGTGTTGCACTGACTGGTCTAACAATGGCAGAGCGTTTCCGTGACGAAGGTCGTGACGTTCTACTGTTCGTTGATAACATCTACCGTTACACACTTGCAGGTACAGAGGTATCAGCACTGCTAGGTCGTATGCCTTCAGCGGTAGGTTACCAGCCAACTCTTGCAGAAGAGATGGGTGTGCTTCAGGAGCGTATCACGTCAACTAAGTCTGGTTCTATCACGTCTGTACAGGCGGTATACGTACCTGCGGATGACTTGACCGACCCGTCTCCAGCAACAACGTTCGCGCACTTGGATGCAACGGTTGTACTTAACCGTAACATCGCAGCAATGGGTCTATACCCTGCGATCGACCCACTAGATTCAACATCTCGTATGCTTGATCCACTAGTAGTTGGTCAAGAACACTACGACATCGCTCGTGGCGTTCAGCAGACACTTCAGCGCTACAAAGAGCTGAAAGATATCATTGCTATCCTAGGTATGGACGAGCTATCTGAAGAAGATAAGCAAGTTGTATCTCGTGCACGTAAGATTGAGCGTTTCCTAACTCAGCCTTACCACGTAGCAGAAGTATTTACTGGCGACCCAGGTGTTTACGTACCTCTTAAAGAGACTCTACGTGGCTTCAAAGGTCTACTAGCTGGTGATTACGATGACATTCCAGAGCAAGCTTTCATGTACTGTGGTGCAATTGAAGATGCTATCGAGAATGCGAAGAAGCTATAAGGCTAACTAGGAGGCGATATGGCAGCAATAACCTTTCACCTAGACGTAGTTAGTGCAGAGAAGAAAATCTTTTCTGGCCTAGTTGAAACGTTTCAGGTGACCGGTAGCGAAGGTGAGCTTGGTATTTACCACGGCCACACTCCGCTGCTAACCGCTATCACGCCTGGTATGGTGCGTCTTGTTAAGCAGCACGGCCACGAGGAATTTATTTATGTTTCTGGTGGTATGGTAGAAGTTCAGCCTGGTACAGCGACTGTACTGGCTGATACAGCTATCCGTGGTGAAGAACTGGATGCAGCTAAGGCAGAAGAAGCTAAGCGTCGTGCTCAAGAAGCAATTCAAAACCAGCACGGTGATATGGACTTCGCTCAAGCGGCTAGTGAACTGGCTAAAGCCATTGCTCAGCTACGAGTTATCGAGCTGACACAACAACGTCGTTAATTTTCAGCGTTGTTTTAAAAGTGATAAAGGCGACCGAGAGGTCGCCTTTTTGCTTATTTTTTATTAGAAATTTTTCTTGATCAATTAACTAATCATTAATTAGTGTCTAGAATACCTCTCAGTTTTAATACAACGTCTAATAGGTAACCTAATGAAATTTAGCGCGGTCATTCTCGCGGCGGGCAAAGGGACTCGCATGTATTCGAATAAGCCAAAGGTGCTTCATACACTAGCAGGCAAGCCAATGGCTAAGCATGTGATTGATACGTGTGAAAGCTTGGGCGCGCAAAACGTTCATTTGGTATACGGCCACGGTGGCGATCAGATGCAAGCTGAACTTGCGAAAGAGAACGTTAACTGGGTACTGCAAGCGGATCAGTTGGGTACAGGCCATGCCGTTGATCAAGCTTCTCCTCAGTTTCAAGATGATGAGAAGATCTTAGTATTGTACGGTGATGTCCCTTTGATCTCTGAAGAGACGATTGAAAGCTTACTTGATGCACAACCAACAGGCGGTATTGCACTGCTTACTGTTGTTTTAGATAACCCAACGGGTTATGGCCGTATTGTGCGTAAGAATGGTCCGGTAGTGGCGATCGTTGAGCAGAAAGATGCGACGGAAGAGCAGAAGCTGATTAAAGAGATCAACACTGGTGTAATGGTTGCAACAGGTGGTGATCTGAAGCGTTGGTTATCTGGATTGAATAACGAAAACGCACAAGGTGAATACTACCTAACAGACGTTATTGCAGCGGCACACGATGAAGGCCGTGCCGTTGAAGCGGTTCACCCAGTAAACCCTATTGAGGTTGAAGGTGTTAACGACCGTGCACAGCTTGCTCGCCTTGAACGAGCGTTCCAGTCTATGCAAGCACAGAAGCTGCTAGAGCAGGGCGTGATGCTACGCGATCCTGCACGCTTTGATCTACGTGGTGAGCTTCAATGTGGTATGGATTGTGAAATTGACGCAAACGTAATCATTGAAGGCAACGTTACCCTAGGTGATAACGTGACAATCGGTGCGGGCTGTGTGCTGAAAGATTGTGAAATCGATGATAACACCTTAGTTCGTCCATACAGCGTGATTGAAGGTGCGACGGTTGGTGAAGAGTGTACGGTTGGTCCATTCACTCGTCTACGTCCAGGCGCCGAGATGCGTAATGACTCTCACGTTGGTAACTTTGTTGAAGTGAAGAACGCACGTATTGGTGAAGGTTCGAAAGCAAACCATCTGACTTATCTTGGTGACGCTGAGATCGGCCAACGTACCAATATTGGTGCAGGCGTTATTACGTGTAACTATGATGGTGCGAATAAGTTCAAAACAACAATCGGTGATGATGTGTTTGTCGGCTCTGATTGCCAGTTAATCGCGCCAGTGACGATAGCTAATGGTGCAACCGTTGGTGCAGGTACAACGCTGACGAAAGATGTTGCGGAAGGTGAGTTAGTAATCACTCGCGCAAAAGAGCGCAAAGTCTCAGGTTGGCAGCGCCCAGCAAAACTGAAGTAACGTTATAAGTTTGAAAAACGCCTAACACTGTAGAGTGTTAGGCGTTTTTTATTGTCTATTCATCACTCACAACGCGAGAGTTATCCGGAGCACTGAAGTGTTGCGACAGTTGTTTGTTCGAAACTATGTAACCGAGCCAGAGGCCTGCCATGCATATCAATATCGCAATACCTGTCACCATTTGAGCTTGGCTCGCCAATGTCGCAACTAGAGCACTAGACAGGCTGCTGATACTGATCTGCAAACTGTTTTGCAGGCCGGCTGCTGTCGCTGGGCTTTTGTTAGCACTTGCTAGCGCTCTGTTAACTACGATCGGATAAAGCGCACCATTGGCCACTGCAATCAAACAAAATGGAGCCAGGATCGGCCAAATCGAGGTGAGCGTCCACTGAGAAGCAATGAAAATCAGCAGTGATGCTACGCTGAATAGTCCGATGATTTGACGTAGAACTTTTTCATCTCCAAAGCGTTTAACCGAAATTTTGCCTAAGTAACCACCTACCATAAAAGCGATAGTTTGAGGGATGAAGCTCAGCCCAATGTCTTTCGCGTCATACCCAAGTTGCGCCATGATTTCTGGCATACCAGTAAGGTAAGCAAAGAAAGCTGCGGAAGCCGTAGCGAACATTAGTACATTACCAAGGTAGGCTTTAGAATTGAGTAGCGCTGTAATATCACTGCCGATAGATGTCTCTTTTAACTCAACCTGGCCTTTCTCTTGTCCCATTGTTGCCACGACTAAGGCGAGTCCCATAATCGTCAAAGCAATAAAGATGCTGTACCAACCAAAGTTATCTGCGAGCAGTACACCAAGTTGCGGTGCTAGTGCTGGTGATAACGCCACAAGCGGCATAATGGTTGCGAAAATCTGCTGACTTTGGCTTGAATAGCGCTTAATGACCATAGCTTGCCAAATAACAGCAGGGGCACATACGCCAATCGCTTGAATAAAGCGCAATGTAAGTAGTTGCCATACCTGATCACTGAACGCTAAGCCGAAAGAGGCAAGGGTGAAGAGTGTAAGACCTGCTGCTAGCGTATTTCTGTGACCAAATTTGTCAGAGAGTAGACCCCAAGCAAGTTGGCCCACCGCCATGCCAACAAGGAATACCGTTAAAGACAGTGCAATTTGTTCTGGGCCAGTAGAGAAGTCTACTTCCATAGCTTTAAAAGCGGGCAAGTACATATCTGTCGCAATAAAGCCCAGCATTGAAAGCATAGCCAAATAAAAAAGTTGTAATTTGGAAATATTCATCTCAATTCCATTCAAATTAATTGATTGATGTTCATAAGCTGGCGCCAACCTTTTTATTAACCTGCGTAGTCTATTGATCGTAATTAATAAAATGAAACGCTAAAATTTGTAGTTATCAATCAAATTATTTGAAGGGTTATTGATGAGTGCGTTCTCTCAGTCTTCTTTAGAGCTTGTGGATACAGTGGCTCGACTAGGTAGTTTTACTGCTGCTGCCGATGTGTTGCATAAAGTTCCTTCAGCCATAAGTTACAATATTCGACAGATAGAGCAGGAGCTGGATGTGGTTTTGTTTAGGCGCCTTCCACGCCGAGTAGAACTGACGCCAGCTGGCGCTTTATTTGTTGAAGATGCTAGGCTCTTGCTGAGGCAAATGTCGGAAACAAAAGCACAGACTCGCCGCGCAGCCCAAGGTTGGCAGACAACGTTACGCCTCACTCTAGATAACGTCGTGAAGCTAGATCAGTTAAAGCCATTGATTGAAGAGTTCTATGTCACATTTCCCCATGCGGAGCTGCAGATCAACATGGAGGTGTTCAATGGATCATGGGAAGCCATCTCTCAAGGGCGTGCTGATATCGTGATTGGAGCGACATCAGCGATACCTGTTGGGGGAGATTTTGAAGTAAAAGACATGGGCATTCTGGATTGGGCATTTGTGATGGCGCCTGCTCATCCTTGTGTTAGACAGCAAGCGCTCGATGAGCAGTTTGTGAGTCAGTTTCCAGCTATTTGCCTTGACGATACCTCTAGTATTTTACCAAAGCGTCATACAGGTCATTATCCACAGCAACGACGTCTGTTACTACCGAACTGGTACAGCGCCATTGAGTGTTTAAAAAATGGTGTAGGCGTGGGCTATATGCCTCGACATATCGCTCAGCCCTTAATATTAGGGGGATTGCTGGTGGAGAAGGTTCTTCCAGAAGATAAGCCACTCAGTCAATGTTGTTTGGTATGGCATAAGGACGACAATCATAAAATGATCGAGTGGATGGTTGAGTATTTGGGGGATAGCTCTCAATTGTATCGAGATTGGCTTCAATGATATTGAACATTGAATGGCAAAAAGTAACCACTCTGTTATTATAATACATCATACTGTAATGGAGCTATGGTTACTATGTCTGTGGATAGGAAGTGGCAAATACTGCCAATCGTGACGCTATCGGTCATTATGATCGTGGGCTTATATTTCTTTTACATTACCCTTGAGCGCCTAATGCACAACTATGTGCATCAAAACACTGAGTCGGTTCTCTCTGATATTATCTATGAAATTAGAGAGGACGCGCCTGCATTTCATGATCAAAAGAACATCGATCGATATATTGATGATCTTACTCAGGCCGATGCGGGAGTTCGTATTCAGATTATCGATCCCCACGGGATCGTTGTTGGCGATACCGCTTTATCTGACCGAGCGTTAGTTGATGTAGAAAATCACTCATCAAGGCCCGAGTATCAACAAGCATGGGATACTGGTTCTGGTGAAGATATACGTTTTAGTCAGATACTATTAACCGATCTCTTTTTTCTCTCTAAGAAAGAGTACATTGATGGCCAAGATTACGTCGTTGTTCTATCGGTTCCTATGTACCATCTCAAGAAAATGACCCAACAATTGATGGGAATTTTGTTGGTCCTGGTTGTTATGAGTATCGGTTTTTTGCTTGGCACATCGATATACAGCCACAGAAAAATTGAGAAGCGTGTTCGGGAAGAGCAAGCAATGCAAGATAAACGGATCATGCAGCGAACGAATGAGATTGAGCTCATGCACCGTTTGGCTAATATGCTTGCCGCATGTGGCACTCTCACCGAAGCTCAAAAAATTGTAGAAGATATCTTGCCACGCATATTAGGGAAGATTAATGGTAGCGTGTCATTAATGCGTGCTTCCAGAAACCAACTGGTCACCCAGTTAGATTGGGGTGATGAATGGCCAGGTAATCGAAGCTTTGCTCCAGAAGAGTGTTGGTCATTACGTAAAGGTCGTGCGCATCAATCTAATGACGATTTTCATACGCTCACCTGCGACCACATGTCTAATCTTCCTAACAACCAAACTCTATGCATTCCGCTGACGGCTCATGGTAATACGATAGGAATACTTCACCTTTACTTCGGGGAGGGTGACATCAAGATCGATCCGATCACCAATCAATTAGCTTTCAGTGTTGCTGAGCACCTCGGATTAGCACTTGCCAACTTGAGCTTACAAGAGAAACTGCGCTCTCAGGCATTAAGCGATCCATTGACAGGCCTATTCAACCGAAGGTTCTTTGAGCAAAAGTTAGAGGAGTACTTGATGCGTTCAGCCTCATCGACGAAGCCTTTGTCTCTGTTGATGTTAGATCTCGATCATTTCAAGCGCTTCAACGATAACTTTGGTCATGATGCTGGTGACTTTGTCCTAAAAGAAGTGAGTGCTCTCTTACAACGTAGCGAAGGTGAGGAGGAGTTATCATGTCGTTTAGGAGGGGAGGAATTGGCAGTCTTGTTACCAGGCTATACGATGGAAGAGGCGGTAATCTATGCAACGAAGCTGTGTAAGTCAGTACGCAGCATGCACCTTGAGCATAAAGGTTTGTCCTTAGGGCAGCTTGGAGTCTCTATCGGAGTTGCTACTTATCCCGATCCAGCAATAAATGCGGAGTCATTGATTAAGCTAGCGGATCAGGCGCTATATCTAGCTAAAGAGACGGGTCGTAGTCGAGTCGTT
The DNA here is from genome assembly GCF_013114545.1 of Vibrio sp. RE86. GTDB lineage: Bacteria > Pseudomonadota > Gammaproteobacteria > Enterobacterales > Vibrionaceae > Vibrio. The sequence continues at coordinate 77,902 of NZ_VTXI01000020.1, forward strand.
GATTATGATGAGTATATGAGGATTAAGTCACCTTCATCCGAGGTTGTTGAACTAGAGGATAAAAAGCAACCAGCTTAGTTTAGTGTCAGAAAATGAAAAAGCGCCAATATATGTTGGCGCTTTTTAGTTTCTGCTTTTTTGAGGCTAGGGTCTTTCAAACACGGTTGCAATACCCTGACCTAAACCGATACACATGGTTGCCAGACCGTATTTCGCGTCTTTCGTTTCCATTAAATTGATCAGCGTCGTCGAGATACGGGACCCAGAACAGCCAAGCGGGTGACCTAGTGCAATCGCACCACCGTTAAGGTTGACCTTCTCATCCATAACATCAAGCAGGCCTAGGTCTTTGGCACATGGCAGAGACTGAGCGGCAAATGCTTCGTTTAGCTCAATAACATCCATATCTTCAATTGATACACCAGCGCGTTTCAGAGCTTTCTGGGTCGCAGGTACTGGTCCATAACCCATGATGGATGGATCGCAACCGGCGATCGCCATGCCTTTAATACGTGCGCGAATCTTCAAGCCAAGTTCATTGGCTTTCTCTTCACTCATGATCAACATTGCTGATGCACCATCAGACAGCGCCGAAGATGTACCGGCTGTTACTGTGCCGTTTGCTGGGTCGAACACAGGGCGAAGTTGCGACAGGCCTTCTACTGAAGTTTCAGGACGAATTACTTCATCATGATCTAGAGTAAATAGCGTACCGTCAGCCGCATGACCTTCGATTGGCAGAATTTCGTTTTTAAAACGACCTTCTACTGTTGCTGCGTGTGCTCTAGCGTGAGAGCGTGCAGCAAACTTGTCTTGTTGCTCACGGCTAATACCATGCAGCTTACCTAGCATTTCAGCGGTTAAGCCCATCATGCCAGCGGCCTTTGCGACTGTCTTTGACATACCTGGATGGAAGTCCACACCGTGGTTCATTGGTACGTGTCCCATGTGTTCAACACCACCAATTAGGCAGATTTCTGCGTCACCGGTCATGATAGCGCGTGTACCATCATGCAGTGCTTGCATCGATGAACCACACAGGCGGTTAACAGTAACAGCACCAATTTCAATCGGCAGACCCGCAAGCAGCGCAGCATTACGCGCAACGTTAAAACCTTGCTCTAGTGTTTGCTGCACACAGCCCCAGTAGATATCTTCAATCTCGCTTGGGTTAACTTGTGGATTACGCGCCAGGATTCCTTTCATTAAGCGCGCAGATAGATCTTCTGCTCGCGTATGACGGAAAGCACCACCTTTAGAGCGACCCATTGGAGTACGTAGACAATCGACTACGACAACATTTCTTGTTTGATTAGTCATTTTAGAATCCCTCCTTAGATAGAACCTTGCTGTTGTGCGCCGTAAAAGCTATCGCCTTTCTCCGCCATATCAATCAGCATTTGCGGTACTTGGTACATTGCACCGAGCTCTGAGTACTGTTGCGCCATTGCTACAAACTCAGCAATACCTACGCTATCTAGGTAACGGAATACACCGCCACGGAATGGAGGGAAGCCAAGGCCGTAAACTAGCGCCATATCTGCTTCTTGAGGTGTAGCAATGATACCCTCTTGCAGACACAACACGACTTCGTTGATCATTGGAATCATCATGCGTTGAATGATGGTTTGTTCGTCAAAGTCTTGCTTATCGGTACAAACGTCAGCCAGTACTGGCAAGATCTCTTCTGAGAAGGTCTTCTTAGGCTTACCTTTCCTATCGATGGTGTAACTGTAGAAACCATTGCCATTCTTCTGACCATATTTGTCGGCTTCAAAAAGGGCATCGATCGCATCACGTCCTTGTTTACCCATGCGCTCAGGGAAACCTTGTGCCATTACTGCTTGTGCATGGTGGGCAGTATCAATACCAACAACATCGAGCAAGTACGCAGGTCCCATCGGCCAGCCAAATTTACGCTCCATGATTTTGTCGATTTTCGTAAAGTCAGCGCCATCACGAAGTAGCATGCTGAAACCGCCAAAGTATGGGAATAATACTCGGTTTACAAAGAACCCTGGGCAGTCATTGACGACAATTGGTGATTTGCCCATTTTTGCTGCGTAGGCAACAACCCGATTGATGGTTTCATCTGAGGTGTGTTCGCCACGGATGATTTCAACAAGAGGCATACGATGCACTGGGTTGAAGAAGTGCATGCCACAGAAGTTTTCTGGGCGTTTTAGCGATTTTGCCAAAAGGTTGATTGGAATTGTTGAGGTGTTCGAGGTAATAATAGTGTCTTCACCCACATGCGATTCCACTTCACTCAGAACTGCCGCTTTTACTTTCGGGTTTTCTACTACGGCTTCAACAATCACGTCTGATTCTTCGATACCAGCGTAATGTAGGCTTGGAGTGATAGACGCTAAAATACCAGCCATCTTAAAGCCATCAATGCGACCGCGAGATAAGCGTTTGTTCAGCAGTTTGGATGCTTCTGTCATACCTAAATCAAGCGATGGCTGAGAGATGTCTTTCATCAATACCGGTACGCCTTTGAGTGCCGATTGGTAAGCAATACCGCCGCCCATGATACCCGCACCAAGCACAGCTGCACGACCAGTATCTTTGCTCGCCGATTTAGCCGCTTTCTTCGCAAGACCTTTGATGTATTGGTCATTCAAGAATAAACCGACGAGAGATTTCGCTTCTTCTGATTTAGCAAGCGTAACAAAGTGCTTACGTTCAACATCTAGAGCTTCATTACGAGCACAGCGAGCGCCTTGTTCAATGGTGATGACTGCTGTCATTGGAGCTGGGTAGTGAGGGCCTGCTTTTTGTGCAACTAAGCCTTTCGCCATCGTAAAGCTCATCATTGAGTCAAGCTTACTTAGCGTCAGTGGTGACGTTTTTTGCTTACGACGAGATTGCCAGTCTAGCTTCTCATTAATTGCCGACGTCAGTGTTTGAAGTGCTGATTCGTATAATGAATCGGTTTCAACAACCGCATCTAAAAGACCGATCTTTAATGCTTCATCGGCACGGCATGCTTTACCTTGGGTGATGACTTCCATAGCGCTATCGGCGCCAATAACACGCGGCAAACGTACACAGCCACCGAAGCCAGGCATAATGCCTAGTTTCGTTTCAGGAAGACCTATGCTGGTGGTTTTGTCACCAATGCGCATATCGGTAGCGAGTACACACTCACAACCGCCACCTAAGGTGTGACCTTTAAGTACCGAGATAGTCGGAACGGGTAAGTCTTCCAGTTTGTTGAATATGCTGTTTGCAAATTGCAACCACTGATCAAGCTCAGCGTCTGTTTTTGCGAAAAGACCTAAAAACTCAGTAATATCCGCGCCAACAATGAACGCGTCTTTATCTGATGTGAGCATCAATCCTTTCAGCCCTTGGTACGCTGTTAGGGCATCAAGAGCTTTGTCGAGAGACTCAAGTGTTGCTAGGTCGAGTTTGTTTACGGATTTTGGAGAGCAGAAGCTAAGCTCCGCAATACCTTCTTGTATTTCCTTTACCTGTAGGGTTTCGGCTTGGTAAATCATTGTCTATCTCCATGACATACAATCTTGGATTGTCTGTATACCGATTTGTTGCAGGCTAATGGCCATATAGGGCAGCAAATAGATATAGAGGAAAGTCGTTTTATTTATTGTTCTGGTTAGACCAGTGAAATTAGTTTGGACGTCGGATTGGTTAATTTCAATACATTTTTTAAACAAGTGTTTAACATTGTGCGCTGGGGCATATCTTAGGCAGCGATGAATTAGGACTCATGTTACACTTCTTCAATTGCCAGAACTCGTTGTCCAACCCATGAATGAACTGCCTTATTTGATTCCATCTGCGCCAACTCAATTTGAAGAAGAGATAAAGAAAAGTGTCTTTATCACTTATTTGTCGCATACGCCGAGTATTGAAGCGGCGAAAGCATTTGTAGAGTCGATAAAATCCAAGCATTCAGATGCAAGACACAACTGCTGGGGCTTTGTTGCCGGTAGGCCAGAAGATTCGATGAAGTGGGGTTTTAGTGATGATGGGGAGCCATCGGGGACGGCAGGTAAACCTATTCTCGCTCAGTTATCGGGCTCTGGGGTTGGAGAAATCACAGCTGTCGTCACGCGATATTCTGGCGGAATTAAACTTGGCACTGGCGGTTTGGTTAAGGCGTATGGCGGCGGTGTGCAACAAGCATTAAAGACGCTTCAAACAATTGAGAAAAAAATAACCACAAACCTATTACTGGAGTTAGACTATAGCTTTATGCCGATAGTCCAATCTCTGCTTCCTCAATTTGAAGCTCAAGAAGTGAATGCTGAGTACGGTGAGAAGGTCAAGATGGTCGTGGAGATAGAGTTACGTCAAGTGAGTGACTTTACTCAAACCATCATCAATAAAAGCGGTGCCAAGGTCGTCATTACCTCTTTGGACAAGTTATAAAGATAATCAGGAAGTCGGAAGCTACGCTTCAACACACATCAATCCATGCAATTTCGATCAATTATTCGCATCGTTGGGCTATTGCTAGCTCTATTCAGTATCTCTATGCTCGCTCCAGCGTTGGTCGCATTGATCTATCGGGATGGTGCAGGTGTTCCTTTCGTTACAACGTTCTTTGTTCTTCTATTTTGTGGTGCGGTCTGTTGGTTTCCCAATCGTAGGCATAAGCATGAATTAAAAGCGCGTGATGGATTCCTGATTGTTGTTCTATTTTGGACCGTACTAGGCAGTGCGGGCTCATTACCCTTTCTTATCGCTGACAATCCCAATGTCTCAGTGACTGATGCTTTTTTTGAATCCTTTTCTGCATTAACGACCACAGGCGCAACGGTTATCGTTGGGTTAGATGACCTACCTAAAGCTATTCTTTTCTATCGTCAGTTTCTGCAATGGTTTGGTGGCATGGGGATCATTGTTCTTGCTGTCGCCATATTACCTGTTCTGGGTATCGGTGGAATGCAGCTTTATCGAGCTGAAATACCGGGTCCAGTGAAAGACTCAAAAATGACGCCAAGAATTGCCGAAACGGCGAAAGCTCTTTGGTATATCTATTTAAGTCTCACTATCGCGTGTGCCAGTGCATTTTGGTTGGCAGGTATGTCACCTTTTGATGCGATCAGCCACAGTTTCTCGACAATAGCGATTGGGGGCTTCTCTACTCATGATGCCAGTATGGGGTATTTTGATAGCTACGCGATTAACCTCATCACTGTGGTCTTTCTGCTTATTTCAGCCTGTAACTATTCTCTGCACTTTGCTGCTTTTGCTTCAGGCGGGGTGCATCCTAAGTATTACTGGAAAGACCCAGAGTTTCGCGCTTTCTTCTTTATCCAAGCATTGCTTTTTGTAGTCTGCTTTTTAGTTCTACTCAATCACCACTCATACGGCTCTGTATATGATGCGTTTGACCAAGCGCTGTTCCAGACGGTTTCTATTTCAACAACGGCGGGCTTCACTACGACGGGGTTTTCTGAATGGCCACTGTTTTTACCCGTTTTATTGCTCTTCTCTTCGTTCATAGGTGGATGTGCTGGGTCTACTGGTGGCGGGATGAAGGTTATTCGTATTCTTCTATTAACCTTGCAAGGCGTTCGTGAACTTAAGCGACTTGTTCACCCACGTGCTGTCTACACCATCAAAGTTGGTGGTAGCGCTTTATCACAGCGAGTCGTTGATGCGGTTTGGGGATTCTTTTCCGCCTATGCGTTGGTGTTTGTCGTTTGTATGCTTGGTCTAATCGCCACTGGTATGGATGAGCTAAGTGCTTTCTCTGCTGTCGCGGCCACACTAAATAACTTGGGTCCAGGCTTAGGGGAAGTCGCTGTTCACTTCGGAGAGGTGAACGACAAAGCTAAATGGGTACTTATTGTATCTATGCTATTTGGTCGCTTAGAAATATTTACTCTATTAATTTTACTTACGCCGACGTTTTGGCGTAGTTAAGGATATATCGTGGCAAAAGCTCTACTTCTTTACTCGACGAGAGAAGGTCAAACGAAAAAGATTCTTCAATTTATCGAAAAGCGATTATCAGATTACGAGTGTGATTATATCGATCTACATAGTGTAGAGAGTGTCGACCTCAATCAGTATGACAAAGTATTGATAGGCGCATCGATTCGATACGGTCACCTTAATAAGAAACTGTACAAGTTTATTGAACGTAACCTAAATGCCCTTATTGAAAGTAAAGCCGCGTTTTTCTGCGTTAACTTAACTGCAAGAAAAGAAGACCAAGGTAAAGATACGCCTGAGGGAAGTGCATATATCAAAACGTTTCTTAAGAAGTCACCTTGGCAACCTGAACTGATAGGCGTATTTGCAGGGGCTCTTTATTACCCTCGCTACAGCTGGTTTGATAGAACTATGATTAAGTTCATCATGAATATGACAGGGGGCGAGACGGATACCACCAAAGAAATTGAGTACACCAATTGGGAAAAGGTTACGCTTTTTGCAGATAAGTTTAAAAACATGTAAAGAAAAGTACCTTTTATAGCCGCTTCAGTGTGCTTTTTAATCGAATGGTAAAAAAGTTCGAAAAAAGTAGAAAAAGGGGTTGCCAAGATTAATCTGATCTCTATAATGCCCCCTCGCTGACACGGGAACGCTTCGAAAGAAACGAGTAACGAGTTAGCAGGTCAAATAGCCAAGCGGAAACGCTTGAAAAAAGTTTGAAAAAAGTGGTTGACACTAAAACTTAACTCGCTAAAATGGCCGTCCGATTTGAGCGAAGCTCAAGCGGAAAGTTCTTTAACAATATAAACCTATCAATCTGTGTGGGCACTCGTTGATGATAATCCAATTAGATACTTCGGTATCAAATTAGGTTTCAATGAAACGAAGTGACCA
>NZ_VTXI01000003.1 GCF_013114545.1 Vibrio sp. RE86
ATTTAAAGCCTAGTGTGTAATCACGCTGAGTGCGCTTAACGTAGGTATTATTTGAAGTAGTCATAATTCGTCCTCAATGTGTAAACACATTTCAGGACGGGACATATGAGAGATTCCTTACTCGCCCCTTCGCGTTCGATGGAATAGCCGATGTGGGTTACTTTCTCAAATCTGGCGGAATCGGTAGCTCAGATGTTTTTAGGTTTGGACGCTGACCGCCTTTCTTACGGTATTGCTTAAGTTGAAATACATACGCAAGAATTTGTGCCACAGCGGTAAAGAGACCATCTGGGATCTCTTGCTCGAGTTCAGTGGAGTGGTACAGGGCTCGAGCTAATGGCGGAGCGGGTACGACATAAATATCATGCTCGCGGGCAACTTCACGAATTTTGAGAGCCATGTGATCCGTACCTTTTGCCACAACAATCGGTGCTCGGTCACTGTCTTGCTTATAGCGCAGTGCGACTGAGAAGTGCTCTGGGTTGGTTACGATAACGTCCGCCTGAGGCACCTCCGACATCATCCGGCGCTGCGCAGCTTCACGTTGCAACATACGGATACGCCCTTTCACCTCTGGCTTACCCTCAGTATCTTTATACTCGTCTTTGACCTCTTGCTTGGTCATTTTTAGCTGGTTCGCGTGTTGCCAAATCTGAAACGGAATATCGATCGCGGCAACAATCAATAATGTACAGCTAATCAGCAAAACAAAGTTAAGTAAGATATCCAATGCATGGAAAATATTTTGAGGATAAACATCCATACTCAGCTGGAAGAGGTCTTCTCGCGCCGCGCTGATAAGATAGAAAGCCATCCCTGAAACCAGAGCCACTTTTAGAATCGATTTGATCAATTCAACCCAGCTCTGCATGCCGACCATACGTTTTAAACCACTGAGCGGGTTCATTTTAGACCATTTAGGCATGGCCGCTTCGGCAGAGAAACTGATCCCACCAACACCTGCAGCCCCTGCAACAGCAGCAACAAACAAGGTCACGAGAATCAAGAGCAGTGGCATTAAAAGGCTGCCCATAGAGCCAATGACGATATCGAAAAGCTTAACGTGATCGAAAATCTCATCTCTTGATAAGCTGAATAGGCGACTCATCAATGTAAAGAGCGCGCGCGCTAGACTCTCCCCAAACCACATTAGGGCAACAGAACCAATGACTAAAACAGAAACCGACGCCAGCTCTTTTGACCTTGCAACCTGCCCTTTTTCTCGGGCTTGTTGCAAGCGTCTGGGCGTGGCGTCTTCTGTACGTTCTTGACCGTCTGACTCTGCCATTCAGCCTCCTAACAATCCAACCTGATGAACGAACAAATTTGTTGCTCACCTTGGATCCAGAATAGCTCATAGTGGTTATATAAACCGGCAATGAGGTACCAACAAATAAGTAAGCCCACCATTAAGGCGAAGGCAAAACCCAGTGAGAAAATATTTAGCTGCGGGGCAGCACGGGTCATAACACCAAATGAGAGGTTGATGGTGAGTAGAGCAATGATGCCGGATAACGACATGCTTAACGCAACTTTAAACATAATGCCGAGCCATAGAGCCAGCTCTCTGAAGTCAACGGTGGTAAGGGACCCAGTTCCAATCGGCAATGATTTAAAGCTCATCACCACCAGCATTATCATTTTTAAGTGACCATCAGTTGCGAGGAAAAACAGCGTCGCTAAAAACATAAATAGCTGACCTAAAACCGGAGTGTTTTGTCCGTTGGCAGGGTCAACCATTGACGCAAAACCCAAGCTCGACTGCATACCTAAGATTTGGCCCAATATGACGAATGTCTGAATCATAAACTGGGTTATCGTCCCCATAGCAATACCAATAATGAGCTGCTCAAGTAAGGTCATAAAGCCTTCAAACGAGAGCAGTTCAATGGTATCTGGTACGGCTGGAATCGCCGGCATAACCGCAAAAGTAATCGCCAAGCCTAGATAGAGGCGCACTCGTGTAAATACAAAACGCGCACCCGTCACCGACATCACCATTAACATGGCTGAGATGCGAGCATAAGGCCAAAAGTAGTTGGCCAACCAGTCTAGAACGAGCGTCGCTGGATATTCCATAGCGTAGCCTAGTAAAGCACCTGAGGCATTCGCTCAATCATGCTAAAGAAGAACTCCATCAAGGCTTGAGTCATCCAGTGAGCAAACATCATAAGTGCCAGTAAGGTCACGATCAGACGAGGTAAGAAGCTTAGTGTCTGTTCGTTGATAGAGGTAGCGGCCTGGAAAATAGCGACAACCAAACCGATTAAAAGACTCGGAATAATGATCGCACACACCATGATAAGAACTAACCATAGTGCATCTCGAAACAGCTCTACAAACATCTCAGGAGTCATTTAATCCCTCCCGTCACAAGGCGAAACTGCCGGCGAGCGTCGACAGTATTAGGTTCCAGCCATCCACCAGCACAAACAGCATCAGTTTGAATGGTAGCGATACGATCATTGGGGACAACATCATCATACCCATTGCCATCAAAACTGACGCCACGACAAGGTCGATGATCAAAAATGGCAAAAAGAGCATGAAGCCGATTTGGAAAGCCGTTTTTAGCTCGGAAGTTATGAATGCAGGGATCAATACCGCCATCGATACGTCTTCAGGGGCGGTCGCCGTATCGCCAGAAATATTCACAAACGTTTCGAGATCTTTCACCCTCGTCTGCTTGAGCATAAAGTCTCGCATCGGCCCTTGCGCCAGATCGAACGCCTGACGCGCTGAGATCTGTTCGTTGATATAAGGCTGTACGGCTTCTTCATTAATTTTGTTCAGCACAGGGGACATGATGAAGAAAGTCAGGAAGATAGCGATACCAATGATCACTTGGTTCGAAGGCGTTTGTTGTAGACCCATCGCTTGACGCAGTATCGACATCACAACCACGATTCGGGTAAAAGAGGTCATTAAAATAACCATAGCCGGCAAAAAGCCTAGCATGGTCATGAGGGCTAAGATCTGTAAGTTTACAGAGTAGTCTTCGCTCCCATCAGGGTTTGTCGTCATGGTCAGCGCAGGAATACCACTACCGCTTCCACCAACTAACGTGCTGGTTGAAATCGTTTGTGCGTTACCTTGGGTACTTTCCATCGCTGAGACTGTCACTGAATCACCCGCTGCAATATTCGCCGGGACATTAGTGTCTAGCTCTTCTTGTGCCCACGTTACTGCCGAAAACAGCAGAGCACACACCATAAGCAGTGTTGATGCGAACCTATTTGTTTGTATCATTCTTCTTCAGCAGCTGAGTCAATTGATTGGCAAATGGACTGGCAGCCATCTCCTCCTGAGACAAGGGTTTATCCAGTTTTGAGATAAGTTGAATTGATTGAGCTGTAACCCCAACCAAGAATTGCTCTTCACCCGCTTGTACAATCATAATTCGCTCTCGGTTGCCCACTGCGATTTGACGAACGACCGCAAGGCCTTTCTGATTAACCAGCGAAGGAACACGCATACGCTTTAAGAGCCAAGCGAGAAAGAGTATGAAGGCAATAACGAACAAGAGCGACCCAAAAGTGGTCGCCCAGTCTAACTGGCTGCCTGGGGTGGCAGCCATCGCGGTTGGTGTTAGTAAAGCCAGTGGGTAAAGTAAGTACCCCTTAACTTTTAACGTCATACATAACCTTATTTTAGCGAAGCTTCTTGATACGTTCAGTCTGGCTGATTACGTCAGTTAAGCGAATACCAAACTTGTCATTGACGACAACAACTTCGCCGTGCGCGATAAGTGTCCCGTTAACCAACACGTCCAGTGATTCACCCGCAAGACGCTCAAGTTCAACAACTGAGCCTTGGTTCAATTGCAGTAAGTTACGAATACTGATTTGAGAACGCCCTACTTCCATTGAGATAGTGACAGGAATGTCTAAAATCGTATCTAATTTGCGACGTTCATCATCTGAGATTGGTGTAGAGGTATCTTCCAGCTCATCAAGTTGAGCATTCATTACTTCATCAACATCAATACTTGGCGCACTTGGGTCCTCACCTAACGCTGCAGCCCATTCGTCCGCCAGTTTTTGGTCGTCACTCGGTTCCATACCTGTTACCTATCTAATCTTCTTTAATCGTCAATTTCGCCATCATCGTCTTCAAGATCGGAAATTACATCTTTTCCGAGGAAGGCGATATCGGTTTTCACCACATCAGGGCGTTTAATTTTTTCTGAAACTTGCACCGCAAGATTCTCACCAGAGCGTCCCATCTTAGTTCGGAAGGTTGGCAGTTCTTCCACGAACATAGTGGCGTGTTCTGGCATCGTAATTGGGATAATGTCGCCCGGTTGGAGCTCCATTAGATCTCGCAGTGAAATATCTTGCTCAAGCAGTTCAACCCTGAAATTCACCGGAACATCCATGATCTCTTCGCGAAGTGCCGTACTCCAACGTACGTCAGTCTCCATCTTATCTGACTGAACACCCGCATCGAGAAGTTCGCGAATAGGCTCTACCATTGAGTAAGGCATAACCACGTGGAAGTCACCACCACCACCATCCACTTCAATGTGGAAGGAGCTAACAACAATCACCTCTGTTGGGCTGACGATGTTGGCCATACTCGGGTTAACTTCGGAATCAAGATACTCAAACTCAACTCCCATCACTGGAGACCAAGCTTCTTTGTAGTCTTCGAATACAATTTTCAGTAGCAACTGAACAATGCGTCGTTCTGTCGGTGTGAATTCTCGACCTTCGATACGAGCGTGGAATCGACCATCACCACCAAAAAAGTTTTCTACCAATATGAAAACTAAGCGCGCTTCCATCGTGATAAGCGCCGTACCTTTTAGCGGGCGAAACCTCACCATGTTCAAACTGGTTGGAACGTACAAGGTGTTTTGGTATTCACCAAATTTCATCATCTGTACGCCGTTGATTGACACTTCTGCCGTTTTGCGCAGCATGTTGAACAAGCTAATTCGCATATGGCGGGCAAAACGCTCGTTAATCAGTTCTAGGGTCGGCATCCGACCACGAACGATACGGTCTTGTGAAGAGAAGTCGAAGTCTACGGCACTCGCATCGGAGGCAACAACCTCATCTTCTGCCTCATCAACATCATCTACACCGTGTAAGAGAGCATCAATCTCATCTTGGCTTAATAGATCCGTCACTCGTCACCTACTGAATTACAAAATCGGTAAACAGCACTCGTTCAATCACTGGCTGACCGACCGCTCGGGTTAAGCTTGCTTTAATGTCATCAGTCGCTTTATCTCGCAGCTCGACACGACCATTCACGCTTCGCAGTTGATCAACGGTGGCTGATGCAAATGTGCTAAGCAGTGAGCTTTCAATCAACGGTGAATGATAGCGTGCTAAATTCTCATTATCGCTACCTCGTACCATTAGCTGGACTTTAATCTGAACTAGACGGTCTTTCTTATCACCTGTCACATTAAACAAGAAAGGTTGAGGGATGTTCACATAAGCAACCGGATCAGTCGGAGTCACAACCTCTTGTTGAACTGCCGCTTGTTCCGCAGCTGGCTCATCTGAACCCATTAGAAAAAATGCCGCACCACCGCCACCTAGCAATAAGACAACGACAGCAACAATTATGATAATTAACTTACCCTTCCCTTTCGGTGCTTCCGTTTCGATTTCTTCGACTGCCATACTTAACGTTCTCTATTTCTTTATATTTTACAGTTTAAGCGTAATAACTAATTCCATCACGCTTTGCAGCGACATTCAAATCAAGATTGACGTCTGGTTCAAGATTTTCTTCACCAGAGAAGCCCTGATTGCCGCTACCTTGACCATTATTGTCTTGCCCTGCGTTCGCGTAACCTTTTTGCTGCTGCCCTGAAGATTGCTGCTGAACCGAGCTTTCGTTCAATTGTACACCTTGCTGAGCGAGCATCTCGCGTAATCTTGGCATGGATTGTTCAATCACGTCACGAGCCTGTTGGTTAGCAACTGTAAAGTGAACCGTTGTTCCATCACCGTTCATGTTCATGCGAATTTGCATACGTCCGAGTTCTGGTGGGTCAAGACGAATATCGATGTTCTTGAGATTTTTCGACATCATCATTTGAACTCGCTCCGCCACTTGATCACCCGCCATTTCACGGTTCAGCTGTAAGGGTGTTTGTGCTGCTGCTTGTTCAGCGCGAATTTGAGTCGCACTATTTGCTGTCTGTAGGCCCGCCGCTTGTGACAATTGTTGAGCAAAATTCGACTCTTGCCCAGCTTGTCCGCTCTCAGAACCTTTAGCCAATTGACCCACGGTTCCTACCGTTTTCGCTCCCAACGCCGCTTTCAGCAAAGCTTGATCTTGTGCCACAGCCACATTAGGTGCAGCAGCGACTTGTTGTAACTGACTTGCCACTAAATCATTTGGCATCGGGGCTACAGCATTCTGAACAGAGGCTTGGGATTGCAATGCCACTTGCGCAGCTTGAGCCTGCTGGGCTGACAGAGCTTGCTGTACAGATTGTGCGACCACAGCTTGCTGCGCTTTAGGTGCCATATCCGGTTTGACAGCCATCTGATCTGTAACAGGAGCATCAGAGCTTGAAGCCCAAGCGATTGCGGCGGCAGGCGCGGCAGCAGTCAGCGTCGGATCCACCGCTTCGCTACCTTCAACACCTACTGTTGAAGTAGCAGGATCCTGGCCAGACGTAGCCTGCTGAGACATAGCACCCGATGCTACCGCGCTTGTCGCGGCGACACTGGCACCAGCGACCACTGCGCTACTCGCAAGCTCGGCACTACCGACTTCTTCAACGTTCTGTGATTGAACCTGCTGAGATGATGCTTGTTGAGACAACTCTTCTGAGCCAACAGCTTTACTGCTCTGCTGCTCTACTAAACTATTTGAATCGAGTTTGGTTTGCCCTTGCACTGCAACTGCAGCGGTAGACGCAACAACAATGCCATCGTCACTATTGCTTTTAGCAACCACTTTCTCAACGTTCGCTACATCACTTTCGGCTGCGTCATTTGATTGCTGAATAAAAGGTTTCGCTGCAACAGGGATTTCAACCTCTTCACCTTGATCATTGAGAACGGTCTGAGTCTCTACTTTGTTAGGCTCAGTTGACGTGTCGTCACTCTTCGCGGTACGAGCACTGGCCGCCGCTAATGCGGGTGCACCATTTTCAGCAGTTACTGTTTTATCACTCTTACCGTCAACGCTATCCGATTTAACTTCTTTGGTTGGAGGCAACTCTTTGCCGTCTTTTGACTGAAGTGCACTGCTTGATTCATTCAATCGTTGGAGTACTTCTTCATTTTCAGAAACAATATTCTTTGCTGATGCAGAGGAGTCTTTAGCTACAACAGCTTCGTTTGATTTATCTGACTTATTGTTTTGGTCTGCCGTCTCGGCATCAGCCGCTACTTTTGAGCTTTCAGCCGACTCATCATCGCTCGAAAGCAATTCATCCGAACTCTGACCTTCGGTCTGAGCCTTTGTTACTTTAGCATCGTCGGAGCTGCCCTCAAAGCTCGCTTCAACCTCTTCGCTACCTTGAGTCGCTTTAACTGCCTCAACCTCACCTTCCGACTTACCCTCGCCTTTGATCATTGCTGTGAGCTTGGCAAAAAAGCCTCCTGACTCAGAAGTTTCTTCTGCTCCATCACTGCCACTAGCTACCCCTTTGGTCGCTTTGGGACTTTCCGATACTGATGATAGATTGATATTCATAAAACAATTCACTCACTGTTGCGCAAAGCAAAGAAGGTTGAAGTACTGAGCCGGTTGAGAGTAAACGACAATTTAATCTATAGCGGCAATCTTTGAAGTGAACTTTGCAAAAAATGAGCCAAGTAATAGGGTTATTAGGTCGGGTTAAAAATCACTGGATTGGCGACGAGAGAACTGCAAAGTCGAGAACTCATCCATTTGCTTTTGCTCGCGTTGATTTTCTAAACGCTGCTTCTCGGTCTGTTTTTTCTCTATTAGCCATTCATAGGAGCGGCGCTGTTTACGAGTTTCAAGCCAGTTTTGTTCGCAACCCTCGACTTGCCCTTTAAAGTGGGATTCTGCCTGCTTCTGTTTTGCAAGTGTTTCATCAAGAGTGGTAAGAAATCGATTCAAGTGCGCGTACTGACTGGCTGTCAAACCTTGCTGCCCACGTTCAATCAACTGCTGGCAGTAATCTAAGCGATATTTTTCAATTTGTTCAAGCTGTTGATAGTAACCATCTAACTCGGTACGAGCTTGCGTGAGCGCCATAACCGCTTGGTTTTCTCTCTCTTTGGCCTGTTCAACAAGAAATTCAAGTGCATTGTCCATAAACGATTACTCCCCGTGCAGCAGGCGGCTAAGCATGTTAACGCACATGTCGTAAGGGACGGTCTCTTTCATGGTCTGTTGTAAGTACTGATCAAGCTTAGGTTTGATGGTGAACGCACCATCAATGGCGGCATCCGTACCCGGTTTGTACGCGCCAATGGAAACGAGATCTTGATTCTTGCGGCATATTGATAACACTTGTCTGACCGCTTTCGACATCAGCACGTGTTCTTCCGTCGTGATTTGAGGCATCACACGGCTGACCGACTTCTCGACATCAATCGCTGGGTAGTGGCCTGCATCCGCCATTTCGCGAGATAATACAACGTGACCATCCAAAATCGCTCGAGAAGCATCGGCAATAGGATCTTGAAGGTCGTCGCCTTCGGTTAAGACAGTAAAGAATGCGGTGATAGAACCTTGATCAGGGCTGCCGTTACCTGCTCGCTCTACCAATGCAGGGAGCTTAGCAAATACAGAAGGCGGATAACCTTTTGTGGCAGGCGGTTCACCTACAGACAGGGCGATTTCACGCTGGGCTTGGGCAAAACGTGTTAATGAATCCATCAAAAGAAGGACATCAAGCCCTTGATCGCGGAAGTACTCTGCGATGGTCAATGCAGTCTGACAACCTTTTAGCCTCATCAAAGGCGATGAGTCGGCAGGCGCTGCTACCACGACAGAGCGTTGGCGCCCATCTACTCCTAAAATCTCTTCAATGAACTCTTTAACTTCTCGTCCACGCTCACCAATCAAGCCAACCACAACCACCTGAGCGGTTGTCCCTCGGGTCATCATTCCAAGCGTGACCGACTTACCTACGCCGGAACCAGCAAATAGACCAATACGTTGCCCCTTACCAACAGTAAGAAGGCCATTGATGGCTTTGATGCCAACATCCAGAGGTTCTGAAATAGGTTTTCGGGCGAGTGGGTTGATAGGCTCAGCGTTAAACGAGGCGCGTTTCTCAGTATAGATAGGACCAAGCCCATCAAGCGGGTTACCAACGCCGTCAATGACTCGGCCAAGTAGTTCCATACCAACGGGAAGACCAACTTCACCCGTCATTGGTGTGACTTTGGCTCCAGGTAAAATGCCAGTGATTTGCTCACTTGGCATTAGGAATAGGCTATCGCCAGAAAACCCGACGACCTCCGCTTCCATTTCACCTGTCATGGTTTCAACAATACATAGGCTACCAATAGGCGCTCGGCAACCCGTAGCTTCAAGGGTTAAACCAACAACACGAACTAATCGACCAGAGGCAACAGGGCGGCAAGTATGACCTTGCGCTTTGTATTGTGAAAGACGTTCAGCAAGTGCGAGCACTACTCACCACCTTGGTGGCGGTTCACCCCACAAAAGCTTTGAATAACGCTACGTATACGATCTTCCATGCGGTAGTTTACACTCGACTCACCCGCTTCGATCTGTACATCACCTCGGTTAAGAGCCGGTTCAGAAGCAAGCGTCCAGTTACGCATGTCGATCTCTTGCTCACCATATGCAGAGCGCACGATCTCAACATCATCAGGATGTAGCTTTAACGTAATGGCATGGCCTGAAATAGGCAGTGATTCAACGGACTGTTTGATCGTATCAAGAATAATTTGAGGATTGGTCTGCACTTCAACATGGACAACTTCTTTAACAAGGACCAAGACCATATCCACTAGCTGCTTTTCCACTTGAGCGTTCATCAGCTCTAGTGGCTGCGCAAACTGGTTTGCAAGACTAACGAAGGTTTGAACTTGTTGCTGAATAAACTCTTGCCCTGAAGCTACGCCTTCAATTTTACCTGCTTCCAGCCCTTCTTGATGACCATCTTGCAGACCTTGCTCTTTGCCTTTTTCGTAACCTTGCTTGAAGCCAGCTTCTTGCCCTTGATGGAGACCTTCCTGATACGCCTGTTGCTTAATCAGCTCGATCTCTTGCTCGGTCAGCTCAACAGGAGCTTCTTCTTTGCTAGGTTCAGAGATAGGCATCCAGCTTGGGTCATAGTTCATTGCGGTATCACGCGCTTTCTTATGGGCTTGTGCCGTGTAATCAGGCATGCCCCAGCGCTCTGGCTTTTCAACCAGTTCGTCATTATCTAGACGTAAAAAACCACGTTTGCGTTCCCCAGACATAGACACCTTATCTTAATTTATTGCGATTATAGGAATTCGTCCGCACCGCCACCCAGCATCAATTCGCCAGAGTCGGCCATGCGTCGTGCAATTGCCAGAACTTCTTTCTGAGCCGCTTCAACATCAGAGACTTTAATTGGCGGCATCGCTTCAAGATCGTCACGCATCATTTCAGCAGCACGCTTAGACATATTCTTGAAGATCTTCTCACGGAGACCATCATCAGCGCCCTTAAGTGCACGTTGTAGTGCATCTTGAGGAACATCACGCAGCAACTTCTGAATACCTTGATCGTCGACTTCGATAAGGTTTTCGAAGACAAACATAAGATCTTGAATTTGCGTCGCCATATCTTCGTCTTGGTCGCGGATCTGATCCATCAACACGCCTTCGACGTTGTTGTCCATGTAGTTCATGATCTCGGCCGCTGCTTTCAGGCCGCCAATTTTGGCCGCTTGAGCACCCGCTTGACCTGCGAACTGCTTCTCCATGATCTCGTTCAACTCTGCCAGTGCAGATGGTTGAACTTCTTCTAGGTTAGCAATACGCATCATCAGATCGAGACGGTCACGTTCCGCAAACTGAGAGAGAATTTCCGCTGATTGATCGGGCTCTAGGTAAGAAAGAACAATGGTTTGAATCTGAGGGTGCTCGTTGATAATGATGCTCGCCACTTGTCGTGGGTCCATCCATTTCAATGAATCCAGACCTTTAGAACCAGTACCCAATAGGATCTGGTCAACCAGGTTGTTCGCTTTATCTTCACCAAGGGCTGCGACTAACGCATTACGCATAAAGTCTTCACTGCCCATACCAATGTTGGTGTATTTCTGAATATCTTCCAAGAATGCACGATGCACAGCACCGACTTTATCTTGGCTCAGGTCGGCAGCTCGAGCCATCGCGCTACCCACTCGTTGTACTTGTTTTGGTTCTAAGTGGCGAATAATGCCTGCTGCGTCTTCTTCATTCAGACTCAGCAAAAGTATTGCTGCACGCTCTTCACCCGGAATGGTTGATATATCCACGGTGTTTTCTGCTACCTCACCGCCCTCTTCCTGTGGTACTAATTCGTTAGGCATCCTGCATCCAATTCTTCACTACTTGTGCTGCAAGTTCTGGTTCGTTGGCAACCAGTGCACGAACCGCTTTCAGCACATCTTCATCTTTATGTAAGTTAGGTAAGTCGATGCTAGAACCGAACTCAAATAACTCACCACCGTCTAAATCGCCACCGATCAAGCTCGTTTCACCATCAGCACCGATAGGCATGCCATCTGGGCCGTATAGTTGCTCATCATCGTCATCAGAGGCAGGGTTGAGCAGTTTCTTCATCGCAGGGCGAACGAGTACAAGCACAACCACAATAATAACTAACGCACTTGCGAACCAACGAATCCAATCGTTGAAGTTAGGATGCTCCCAGATCGGAACGTCTGCAATCACGTCTGTTTCTGGAATTGCAAACTGCATACTCAGTACGTTCAACAAATCACCGCGAGCTTCGCTAAAGCCCACAGTGCCAACCAATAGCTGTTTAATAGAGTTTAGTTCAGTCTCAGAGAGAGGCTGGTAAGTCGTTTCACCTGTATCAGGGTTAACCACTGGACGGTTCTTAACCGCAACCGCCACCGTTTGACGATTCACGACACCTGTTTGGCGTCGCTCATGACTGATCGTCGTATCGAGCTCAAAGTTACGCGTCGCTTCTTTATGAACCGAGCCTTGCCCCATAGCTGTACCGTCTTTCATTTGTGCCACATCTTGTGGAATCGACGCATCCGCTGGAGGCTGATTGCTTAAAGCCCCTGGTACACCCGCGACCACACTGCCGTTGTTGTAATCCTCTAACGTGTATTCACTTCGAGTTGCTGGCGTGTTTGGGTCAAAACGCTTACGGGTCTGTTCTACCGCACTAAAATCGAGTTCAATATCAACCTGAGCCGTATAGTTACCAAAGCCAAGAATTGGGATAAGTACAGAGTCAATTTTTTCACGCAGTGCTTGTTCTTGTTTACGCTCTAGCTCATGCTCTTTACGACGAGCGGCTGATGCAGGGTCTTGAGAACCCGAGCTTAGAAGACGACCATGCTGATCAGTCACGGTAATACGGTTTGGCTTCATACCTGGAACGGCACTTGCCACCATATCAACCACCGAGTCGACTTCTTCTTGTTTTAAGTTGGTACCTGTTTTGAGCGTCAAGAAAACCGACGCCGACGCCTCTTGATTATGACGAACAAACACACTCTGTTTTGGAAGAGCCAGCAACACGCGCGCTTTACGCACTTGCTTCATCTCTTCAATCGCTTTGGACAACTGACGCTCTCGACTCAGTTTTAAACGCTCTTGTTCAAGACGCTGAGACACACCAAAACCCATGTCTTGAAGCAGGATGTCGTCACCCGCTTGCTTCTCTTGGTTTAAGCCGGCACGCACCATATCCAGTTTAAGCGTATTGTATTCACTGGCTGGCACCAAGATGGTGTTGCCATCGAGGGTATAGTCAAGTTTCTGTTGGTCTAAGTAATCTAGAATTGGGATCAGTTCTTCTGTTTCATACGCACCAAGAGGTCGCATTTCAGGCTCTTTCACCCAGAAAAACAACATTACGATTAGCGCAACACAGATTGAAATAGAAAGGACAAGAACCACCTGACGTAGCAAGTCGAGATCACCGACCGCCATATCAAATTTGGAACTGCTTTTTTCGTCCAGATCAGGGTTTTGTACGTCAGAATCGAGATCCGATGTTGCTAGCATCGAGCTCTCAGCTGCGCTGTCTGAAACCGTGAGATCCGTTGAATGGTTTTGCTCTGCCACAGATATTACCTAACTTAAACTGGCATGTTCATCAATTCTTTGTACGACTCAACAAGCTTGTTGCGTACTTGAATTGTAGCTTCGAAAGCGACACTAGATTTGTTTCTAGCAATCATGACATCAGATAAAGACACATCGGCATCACCTCGGTCGAATCGCATCTGAAGGTTGCCTGATGTCTTCGAGAGGCTATTGACGTTGTTGATTGCGTTGTTCAATAGCTGGCCAAAATCCGCACCGACAGTTTGTCCAGTCGCAGTAGGTTTAGTCCCACTGGCTTCAAACATCATCGCCTGCATTTCGCTTTGAAAACCGTCAATTCTCATCAATACCTCAGTAGTCAACTCTTTGACTCAAATTTGTGCTAGATTAATGACGCTGCAATCCTCGTGCCACGTCATTAGGTAGGGCAAAATAACACGTTAGTTAGGAATATCAATCCCAGCATCACGCATTTTTGCTAACTTGTAGCGAAGTGTGCGCGGGCTAATGCCCAACTTCTCTGCCATCTCTTTACGGCGGCCATTACACTCTTGAAGTGTTTCTAGGATAATCGCGTATTCTTGATCTCTCAGTTCACCGCCTAACCCTGATCCTGCCGCCAAATTATTGTTCGCTTCCGCTATTGGTTTCACTGTTGGTGCGACAGCCTCACCACCTTCGACAGCAACTTGCAAGCTCGATGCATCTTGCCAATCAAGCCCTTCGAGTAAGATGTGCTCAGCATCAATATGGTTGTTTTCACTCAAAATGAGGGCACGTTGAACAACATTATCCAATTCACGTACGTTACCTGGCCATTGGTAAGCGAGCAGTTTGTTGACAGCACTTTCGCTCACACTTGGCACTGGCATGCCCAATTTTTGGCAATGACGCTCTACCAAATGTTTTGCTAATGGTTCGATATCACCTTGACGCTCATACAGTGCCGGCCATGCAATTGGGAATACATTTAAGCGGTAGTACAAGTCTTCACGAAAGTTACCCTCTTGAACATACTGCTTGAGATCGCGGTTACTGGTCGCCAATACACGCACATCAAGTTTGATGCTCTTACGGCTGCCCAAACGTTCAACCTCTCGCTCTTGCAGAACACGCAGTAATTTAGCTTGTAGGCTCAGATCCATTTCACTGATTTCATCTAGCAAAATCGTACCACCTTGAGCCTGTTCGAACTTACCCGGACACGCTTGGACGGCGCCTGTGAACGCGCCTTTCTCGTAACCAAATAAGGTCGCTTCTAGCATATTGTCTGGAATCGCCGCACAGTTGATCGCCACAAAAGGGCCATCTTTACGGTTCGAAGCGTTGTGAATATAACGAGACATCACCTCTTTGCCCGATCCGCTTGGACCAAGCACCATCACGCTCGCATCGGTTTTCGCTACTTTGTCGGCCAACGCAAGCAGCTTAATACTTTTCTCGTCGGCAACGACGGCATCACCGTTATCGTCAGATTTAACAGGCGCGTATCGACTGACCATATTAAGCAGAACTTCGGGTGCAAACGGCTTCGCCATGTAATCAATCGCACCGTCTTTCATCGCAGATACCGCATCTTCGATGTTGGCGTAGGCGGTCATCAGCAAAACTGGAAGATTAGGCCAGTGCTGCTTGATATTACGCAGTAGCGCGAGTCCACCCATGCCTGCCATCTGCACATCTGAAACGACAATATCAACGCTATTTGACTTAAGCTTGACCAATGCATCTTCAGCACTGTCGGCTTCTAACCACTCATAGCCAGCTAGAGCTAAGGTATCGACTAATGCTTCGCGTAGACCTTCATCATCTTCTACGATTAGTACTTTGCTTTGAGCCATTATCATTCTCCAGTCATAGCTTGTTGTTCAGTCTGTAGCTGACGGTCTAGCGGGATACACATGGTAAAACACGC
The DNA here is from genome assembly GCF_013114545.1 of Vibrio sp. RE86. GTDB lineage: Bacteria > Pseudomonadota > Gammaproteobacteria > Enterobacterales > Vibrionaceae > Vibrio. The sequence goes on from NZ_VTXI01000003.1 coordinate 15,115, forward strand.
ACCGTCACCTTCTTCTGAAATGAGTTCTAACCTTCCATCATGCGCTCGGCAGACCATTTGAACGACTGCAAGACCAAGGCCTGTACCTTGGGAGCGAGTGGTGAAGAAAGGTTCCATAATTTTGTTTTGCAGCTCTTTTGGTACACCTGGGCCACTGTCTTGAACCGATATTTTGAGTTCACCATTTACCGGTCTAAAGAAAACGTCGACTTGTGACTGTTTGCCTGCAATTTGAATCGCGTTCATGACCAAGTTGCTGAGTGCAGAGGCAATCGCGTTGGAGTTACCCAGCAGTTCAATTTGTTCCTGCTCAACTTCTAGATAGTAATCGATTTGATTGTTATTAATTGCAGTCTCAACCATTGGTGAGAACTCTGCCACTAAACTTTCGATCGTGAACGGTTTCACGACCTTATTGTCCCCACCCTTTGCAAATAGAAGCATATCGTTGACCTGCTTTTCCAAATCATGCAGACGATCCATCAATTTGCCTTGAAAGCGATCTTTGGTTGCAGGTGGTAGGTTCGGAGCAGCTAAATTGGACGCATAAAGCATGGCGCTTGATAACGGCGTTCGCACTTGGTGAGCAAGCGAGGCGACCATTCGACCTATCGATGACAGTCGCTGCAAGTCACTAATGCGAGATTGCAGCAGGCGAGTTTCGGTTAGGTCCGTGATAAGGATAAGCTGCCCAGTCGTTGAGGCTGAAATCGCCAATCGAACCTTACGCCCATTTCGCAGTGATATCTCATGACCATCATCTTCACGAGGAGCAAAAGCTTGCTGGATAACTTCAAACCACTTTTCACCCACTAAAGGGATCTCTAGCAGACGGCTTGCCTCTGGGTTGGCTTCTTGTACCACCCCTTGGGTATCAAGCAGAATCACACCAGCAGGCATCACATCTAACACCTGCTGATAACGCTCTACTTGTTGTTCTAATGTACCGAGTGGTGTTGGGTTATCAGCCGGTGATGTTGAGTGCATGACGTATTTCTGCCTTAAAAAACTACAATAGCCTGTCATGCAATAAGCAAGCCAGGCTATTTTATATATTTTTCAATAAGTTAACTTTAAGTCGAAAAGTTGACAGTCAAATTTACATCGATTTTAGCGTTGTAAATTGTACTTTCGCATCTTCTCAACCAGCGTCGTCCGACGCATCCCTAGCATGTCAGCAGCACGAGCGACAACACCGCCTTGGGCTTCAAGCGCTTGATTGATCATATTGACTTCAAGCTCTGCTAGCATCTCTTTTAAGTTGACCCCTTCAGGCGGTAAACTTTGAGGTGCATTCTCGTTCTCTGGGAAGAAATCTGTCGACTCTAAGCTGAAGTCCTCAGAGAAAATATCATGCAAAGCATCACGCTCTTGATCTTCTACAGATTCAAGGTTGTTGTACTCAGGCTGGAACTCAGGGATATCACTGTAGCGATATTTCGTTGGCAGATGATTTACGTCCACCAAACTATTTGGATAGAGGATGATCATACGTTCAACAAGGTTGGCAAGTTCGCGTACATTCCCAGGCCAATCATGCTCGGTCAATGAATTCACCGCCCTTGGAGTAAAGCAGATAGGCTGTGCGCCCTCTGACTCCATACGTGTCATGAGCTCTTGAAGTAACAACGGAATATCTTCAATACGATCACGCAGTGCTGGCATTTCAATTGGGAAAACATTAAGACGATAATAGAGATCTTCACGGAAGGACTCTTCATCAATCATAGTCTCTAAGTTGCGATGAGTCGCAGCGATAACACGCACGTTAACACGGATAGTCGTGTTACCGCCCACACGTTCAAAAGTTCGCTCTTGCAGCACACGCAGTAGCTTGACCTGCATCGGCATTGGCATGTCGCCAATTTCATCAAGAAACAGCGTGCCGCCTTCAGCCAGTTCGAAGCGTCCCTTACGTGAGGTAATCGCGCCCGTAAATGCGCCTTTCTCGTGACCGAATAGTTCACTCTCAAGCAAATCAGGTGGAATCGCGCCACAGTTGATCGGCACAAATGGGCCTGTTCGACGCGCTGAATGATAGTGGATATTACGAGCTACCACCTCTTTACCTGTCCCTGACTCGCCAAGGATCAAGACATTCGCTTCGGTTCCTGACACTTGTTCAATAAGATGTCGGACATCTTTAATGCCATGGCTTTGACCAACCAAGCTACGAAACAGAGTATTTTTGCGTGTTGACGAAGGAACATTAACGCCTTTACGTCCGAGGAAATCTTTACAGTGGCGTAACGCCTCACTGAGTTGCGGATAATTTAGGGGATACTCCAATTCGCCGACATAGTTTGTCAGCTCTTCAACTGGATAAGAATGCTTTCCGGCAATCAGAAGTGGGACGTGATTGGCTTGTAGTAACTTATCACTCAGCTTGGTCGATAATTTGTCGTTGGCTAGAGAGCCTAAAATGCAACCTGCCCATACTTGAGACCAATCTAGATCCTCAAGTTGATCCGAGCTGATCGCCTCACACTGTTCTCCAACAAATTCTAATATATTACTGAGATTGATACGCGCTTGTACGTCGTCCTCAATCACGAGTAGTTTTGCTAAACCTTGCATAGGTGAGATTATTCGCCTTTTTTAATAAAACGTTGTGGCTGGGTAAAAATGCTAGCGTTAACAGTAACTATAGACTAGAAACTCGCCAGACAATGTATAATTTTCAGCAACAAAAAAAGCCACTAGGCTGTATAGTGGCTTCTATTCTATTTTAAAAAAAAAATAAGGCAACCAAGCAATTACTTGATGTGATGTTTACCCAAAAGCGAAATTTGAACAGCTCCGAAGAGTAAACTATATTTTCTATCTATATTTACCGTTCGTTATTTCGTTCTAGATACCAACTTCGCCTGCTGTCAGGTTGTGATATTCATTCGGAATTTGATCCCATGCAGACTTAATTTCGCGGATAATGTCGATAACATCATCAATTGGTGCAGGGTTATTCTGATGGTTTGCTTCGGTAATCTGAGTGATCATGAACTCATACAGTTGATCTAGATTTGAAGCGATATCACCGCCGTCATCCATCGATAGACAGCTACGTAGGCTGATGATGATATCTAACGCTTTACCCAAGCGTTCACCTTTCATTGGTATATTGCCTGCCTGCATAGCAGCTTTGCCTTGAATCAAACGTTCAATAGCGCCCGCCATCAACATCTGGACAATTTTATGCGGGGAGGCCGCACTGAGCTGGCTATCAACCGATACCTTCTTGTAAGCCTGTAATGAACCGCGCATAACAACCCTCTTAAAATCTATAAAAACTTTTGATACTGCTGAACGGAGCGCTTTCCGTGACGGTACTTTTGTAACGCCGCTCCTAATTCAGCAGTTTTACTCTGCATTAATTGTACAACAGATTGGGTTCGAGCCACTGTCTCTTGCCACTGCTGCAGCTGAGCCAACTCAGAGTTGGCCTGAATCGCTTCGAACAACTTTTGCAATATCTGTTCCCTTGTATCGACAAGATGGACAATTTCTTCAGCATTAATCTCGTCGGCTGCAAGAGTTTCACTAATTTTGAGATCTAAGTCACTAACTTTCGTGAGATTGGCCTCAAATTCATTATCCAAGAGCATTCATCATCCCTGCTAGCTGAGACTGCATCTTACTGGTGGCATCCTGCATCGCCGTAAATTTGGCGTGAGTACGTTTCTCTAGATTATCCATTCGACGATCTAGAGAGGCTTGATCATCTTCCAGTCGATAATTTCGCTCGACCAAACTACGTTCTCGGCTGCGGATTGAACCAGTTACCCCCGTCAAACCTTGAATTGCATCTTCCACTTTTTTAGCAAAGCCTTGATTACCGCCAAAGAAGTCTTCTAACTTGTTGAAGTTATTGTTGAGTTGGCGATCCAGCATGTCATAGTTGATTTCAAGGTTACCTTGCCTTGTCGTGGTAATGCCGAACTCCGTCAGAGTTTTTAAATCTTGTGGAGCGGGTTCCACGCGAGAGGAGAAAACCGCTTTCAAGCGAGAGTCCGCACTACGCACGATACTGTCGCCAGACAATGGGCCTGCCATCCCTGTTCTAGGATCGACGCCACCTAACTCTTTAGACACTTGATAGAATTGATTATATGCGGCAACAAATTGCTCGATATCTTCACGCACACCTTGACGATCGTATTCGATGTCGATCTCTGATGCCGGTTTACCTTTTTCGGTGCGGCCTTTAAGGGTCAAATCTACCCCATCGATCGCATCTTCAATGATGTTGTTGTCACTCGACAGTTGAGCAACTCCATCAAGCATGACTTTGGCATCTTGAGCCGATTGCACTTCCGTCATTCCTCGATACGTATCAAAGGACTCTTGTGCAGCATCGAGATCAGCCTGCGCTTGATCGATGCGTTCTAAATACTCACGTTGGTCTTTAGGAAGGTTGGCGCGTTCGAGCTCTTTCGCTTGTTCAGGCGTTAACTCACCAGAAGCAACACGCTGTTGAAGCGCCACTTTTTCATCAACAAAGCCTTGTTCAATGCGCGCCTTTTCAGCATCCAATTTCGCTTTAGCTTCTTTTGGCGTCACATAAGAGTCAGTCAATGTACCAGACGCAGCCGCAGACCAGCCTGGGATATCAGGCATTTTCTCTTTCGCTTTCGCATCAAGTTGCGGCTCTGGCTCCCAGTAAGAATCAAGTAATGTACCAGAAGCGCTTTCACTCCAACCCGGAATGCGCTCTTCGGGTTTAAGATATTTGTTCGCTTCAATCCCCGCTTGCGCTGCGGCTGCCGTTGCCCCACTCGACATTTCATTGCCAGGTGTCGCCTCTTTAGCGGCATTTGGATCGGCATTTATTGCCGCTTGCTTCGACGCATCGGCAATCTCTTGGTCTACAATTTTTGCCGCATCAATATTGCGCTGAGCAATTTTGTCTGCAATCAGCTGCTCGGCGGGATTAAGTGGAGAAAGCAGTGCTTGCGCCGCTGCCCTTGCGCGCTCTAAATCTTTAACGCGTTGTTCGAGTGTTTTATATTCAAGAAGTTTTAGTGAATCACCAGGTTTGGCGTCCACTGTCATAGAAACGTCGTTGGTTTCGCCCGACTTGTTCGAAGCAACAATGAGTCGCGGGCCTTGTGTATCGTTGATAACAGCGGCTCGAACACCAGGATTAGATTTGCTGCCATTGATACCGCGTACGACATCAATCAGCTTAGAATTTTGTTGTACATCGACAGAGAACTTTTGGTCCCCTAACGAAATCTGCAGCTTGCCCGGGCCAAATTTCGCATCTTCAGGAAGTACATCTGATGCAATTTTATGACTTTGAGCAAGCTGCAACACATCGATCGCATATCGACCAGCGATAGCTTCAGTGGTTGCTGTCGCAGATACGACCGCCTCGTCCGTAGTCTCGACGGTTCTTGCGGCAAAAGCTTTCTCCTGACGAAAGCTCGCCATTAAGTTTTTCATCGTATCCAGCGACTCTTTGAGTCTGCCATAGGCACTGATACTGGAATCAATATTGGTCCGCTCATTGTCGATACGTTGCTGTTTAGGCACACGCTCCGCATCTACAATTTTGCTGACCATAGAATTGATATCCATGCCAGAATTCATGCCTATAGGGCCAAAACTCATTCATTCACCTCAAGTACGATTACACCGATTGATTCACTAACCCTGAAGAGTATCGGGCCGTTTGTTCTCTCAATCGTCGTAATATTTCTAACATTTCCTCGTCGGGAATCTGACGAATAATGTCGCCAGTGTCCGCTTCGTAAATCGTTACAACATCCCTACCTGACTCTTCGTCAACACGGAAAGACAAACCTTTGTTGATTGATGAAATAAAATCATTCATCTCAGCAACTATCCGCTCTCGTTCTGCTTTATTCAGCTTTTCACGTTCTTTCGAAGCTTCTATCGCCTTTTCAACAGATTGAGCAGCTCGCTCTGTCATCTCCGATGTAGAAACCTGTTCCTTTTTTGAGGAAACCTGCTGTACACCATCGTACCTTGAAGCAAATTTAGTGCCACTTTCTGAGCCATAAGGCTGGATGTTCGATGTGTAGGATGGTATTTCCATAACGATCTCCCTTCCACCTTAGCAGGTTACAACATTCTGTTGCACCAATAAGCTCTAACCGAACTTATCGATTAACCTAGTAAGCTAAGAGCTGCCGACGGAGACTGCTTCGCCTGGGCTAGAATCGAAGTACTCGCCTGCTGAAGGATTTGCGATTTAGTCATCGCCGTCGTTTCCTTCGCATAATCAGTATCAACAATACGACTACGAGACGCGTTTACGTTCTCGTTGATGTTATCTAGGTTACTGATCGCGTGACCAAAACGGTTTTGGAAAGCACCCAATTCGGCACGTTGACTATCAACTGTTTTTAGTGCTCCATCGATAACAGAAACGGCCATCTGAGAACCCGCAACCGTTGTTACGTCCACATCAGAAACAGTACGCTGCTCCGCTGCACCAAAACCAATTTCACCGCCTAAACCACCTCCGATAGTGACGTCTGTAGCGACTTTGTTAGTCGCTGCAAATAGCTGAAGCTTACCGTCTTCACCAACAGAAGCTTTCACATCCTCACTTTGTCCATTGATGTACGTAGCTAGCTGCTCAATATCGTCGCCTTCTTTAGCGTTGATAGTGATGTTTTTCGCTTCACCATGTACATCAGTATAGCCTAGAGTTAGATCCGTCGAACCAGCAGAAACCGCCCAATCAGGAGCCTTAGCTGCAGCAGCTACATAGGCTTTACCGCCCATATCAGCGGTATCAGAACGCATGTTTCTGATCGAAAGCTGAACCGCCTCACCTGAGCTTGCTCCGATTTGGAATGATTTATCACCAAACGTACCGTTAAGAAGTTTGTTACCACCAAAAGAGGTCGTTTCTGCGATACGGTTTAGTTCATCATTAAGTGCGGTTACCTCTTCTTGGATCGCAATACGCTCACCACGAGAGTTAGAACCGTTTGAAGATTGAAGTGCCAAATCACGCATACGTTGAAGGATGTTGGTTGTCTCATTCATCGCACCTTCAGCGGTTTGAGCAATTGAGATACCATCATTGGCATTCTTTACAGCCATGTCTAGACCACGGCTTTGTGAGTTTAAGCGGTTGGAAATTTGCAAACCAGCAGCGTCATCACGAGCACTGTTGATTTTATAACCAGAAGATAGACGCTCCATCGATTTCTGCATGCCATCAGTCGCACCGTTTAGGTAACGCTGTGCGGTCATTGCAGACACGTTCGTGTTTACATTAATTGCCATGTTTGATCTCCTTAGGCATTAGGGCGATGTACCTTTGCGTCTCTCACCTCGCATCAGCACATCTCATTTCTCTCAATCCTTTAACGGCGAGTGAAAAAATACCTTTAGAGAAAATTTTAATTATTTCTTACTTTTTACAATTAACAGTATGAAATGTGATAAAGATCATCTATTTAGCAGACATAAAAAAATCCAGCCGAAGCTGGATTTTTTCGTGGTAACTAAGATTAACCTAGCAGACCTAATGCCGAGTTCGGCGCTTGCTTCGCTTGAGCAAGGATAGAGCTTGACGCTTGAGAAAGAATTTGCGACTTAGTTAGTGCCGTTGTTTCTTTCGCGAAGTCAGTGTCTTTGATACGGCTCTTAGATGCATTCACGTTTTCGTTGATGTTATCTAAGTTGTTGATAGCGTGGTTGAAGCGGTTCTGGAATGCACCCAGCTCAGCACGGTGGCTATCTACGTTTTTAAGTGCAGCATCAACGATTGCAACAGACTCTTGTGCACCGCCAACTGAGGTTACGTCGATAGTATCAACAGTTACCGATGTTGCTGCGCCCATTGCAAGTTCACCTGCTAGACCACCAGAGAAAGCAACTGCGCCATCAACCTTATCTGAACCAGCAAATACTTGTAGTTGACCATCTTCGTTTACAGACGCTTTAACTAAGTCAGTTTGACCGTTAATGTACGTTGCTAATTCTTCAATATCGTCGCCTTCTTTAGCGTTGATAGTGATAGTTTGAGCAACACCGTCAGTGTCAGTTAGGTTTACTGTTAGGTCGTTTGCGCCAGCAGCGACTGTCCAGTTTGCATCTTTCGCGTTTGCAGCTTGGAAGCTTTGACCACCCATTTTAGAGTCATCAGAGCGCATGTTGTTTAGTGAAAGCATTACTGCTTCACCGTTGTCCGCACCAATCTGCATTGATTTAGTGCCGAACGTGCCGTTTAGTAGCTTGTTACCACCGAAAGAAGTTGTTTCAGCGATACGGTTAAGTTCGTCGTTAAGTGCTGTTACTTCTTCTTGAATCGCTACACGCTCAGATTTTGAGTTTGAACCGTTCGCAGACTGTAGTGATAGGTCACGCATACGTTGTAGGATGTTCGTCGTCTCATTCATCGCACCTTCAGCAGTCTGCGCGATAGAGATACCGTCGTTCGCGTTACGTACAGCAACGTCTAGACCACGGCTTTGCACGTTTAAGCGGTTAGAGATTTGAAGACCCGCTGCATCGTCTTTAGCGCTGTTGATCTTAGAACCAGATGACAAACGCTCCATTGAAGTTTGTTGAGCATTGTTCGCGCTGTTTAGGTAACGCTGAGCTGTCATTGCTGATACGTTGGTGTTTACATTCACTGCCATGGTGATTTCTCCGTTTGATTTTCCGATGTTTCCGGTTTCCGACGTCTCGGAAAACCAAAGTAGTTCTCTCAAAGTTACAATTATTAACGGCGCTATTTTCGAAACCTTGAGGATTTTTTTAAGTTTTTTTTGAAAAAAGTTCGTTTGAAAGGAAAAGCGTGATTAAAGGTCAATAAAGTCATTTTTTTGCTAAAGCTTTCACTTTGGCTGTCGATAACCCTTTCTTGCTTCAAATTAGCCGAGCAAAGTTATGGCTAAATTAGGCTGTTGCTTGGCTTGAGCAAGTATTGAGGTACTGACTTGCTGAAGAATCTGCTGCTTGACCATCTGAGTCGTTTCTTTAGCGTAATCGGTATCTTTAATGCGGCTATTGGATGCTGAAAGGTTTTCGTTCACATTGCCTAAGTTGTTAATGGCATGCTCGAAACGATTCTGCATTGCACCTAGCTCAGCACGATGACTATCGACATACTTTAATGCCGTATCAATTACCGATACCGCTCTCTGGGCTCCACCGACGTCAGAAATATCTATATTATCAACCGCTTCATAACCCGAGAGGTTCATTCCTAGTTCACTGGCTAGCGCCCCAGAGAATGCAATAGTGCCTGACGTTTCACTGCCCGCCATAAAGATTTGCAACTGCCCTTCTTCATTCACAGACGCTGATACTTTGTCAGTTTGGCCATTGATATAAGTAGCTAACTCTTCAATATCATCCCCCGCTTTCGCGTTAATAGAGATGGTTTCTTGCTGGCCTTGCGCATTGGTGTATTGCATAGTGAGCGCTTCATTGCCTTGGGTGACTTGCCAACTATCATCAGCTTTACCCGAGGCCATATAGCTAAACCCGCCCATATCGATACTGTCAGAGCGCATATTTTTCAAAGAGACTTGAACGGCTTCACCCGAACTGGCACCAATTTGAAAAGAAGAAGATGAAAACGAACCATTGAGCAATTTTCGACCACCAAAAGCGGTCGTTTCAGCGATTCGATTCAATTCATCATTTAAAGCGCCCATTTCTTCCTGTAGGGCAACACGCTCTGACTGACTATTTGAACCATTGGACGACTGCAAAGACAAATCACGCATGCGCTGTAAGATATTGGTGGTTTCATTCATTGCACCTTCAGCGGTTTGCATAATTGAAATACCATCATTGGCATTACGCATCGCAACATCCAGGCCGCGCATTTGCGACTCTAGCCGATTGGAGATCTGCAAGCCTGCTGCGTCATCTTTCGCACTGTTAATTCGACTGCCCGACGCCAGTCTCTCTAGAGACTGGTTAAGCAAATCCGTCGCATTCGTCAGGTGACGCTGCGCGGTCATTGCAGAGACATTGGTATTAACAGTAATGGCCATAACAAGAGTTGATCCTTTTTCCGATTACTCTTTGTATCGGCCAAATGGTTAATTCTTTAATCAAAAAGGAATAAAAAAACCGAGCACTTGGCTCGGTTCATCATGATTCAATTTGTCGACTTAGCGATTTACTTTACAGATAGTGATTGAAGCATGTCCGCTGATGGTGCAAAGAAATAAGCGCCCGTCACTGCTTTAGTAAAGCGAAGCAGTTGGTCTGTCTTGCCATCTGTCACGCCATACATGCTTTCCAGCATAGCTTTGAAGTTATGCAGCGTATTACAGTAAGCAATAAACAGTAGACCATGTTCACCAGACACACTGCCGTATGGCAAGCTATGACGAACAATCTTCAGGCCTTTGCCCTCTTCTTTAATATCAACGCGACCAACATGAGATGCGGCCGGAACATCATCTAACTCGATAGAATCTGGCTTAGTACGGCCGATCACTTTCTCTTGCGCCGAAACATTCAAGCGGTTCCATGATGGTAGGTTATGAATGAAACGCTGCACCATCACATAGCTGCCACCAGCAAATTCACCTTGAGGAATGATTGCCACTTCTTCACGCTGAGCCTCTTTCGGGTTCTCAGTGCCATCAACGAAATCGGTCATATCGCGTGAATCTAGATAGCGGTAACCGTATGTTTCATCAACCACTGACACGTTCTCTGAAACTTGAGCAAAGAACTTACGCAATAGATAGAAATGCAGATCGTGACGATTCGAATGGCAGTGAATCAGAACATCCACATCAGAACTAGGCGCGACAACCTCTCCCTCACCAAGTTCTGGAAAATCGATTAACTCAGCAGGCATCTCAGCATTTAGCTTGCTCCAAAATGCTTTGGTAAACGCGATTGATAACGTTAGCTCTGCACCTGGCTGTTGAGCATTCAGTTCCGATACCAATTCTGGCAACGCTTTTAATTGCTCTAGAACGGCCTGTGGGTTTTGGCTTACCTTTAATAAGGTGTATTGAGCGAAAGGACCTGCTTCAGGAAGAATCGCACTTTGAGGGTATGACATTATTTTTTCCTCACTGTTCTAATTTTTGCTCAGTGTATTTCGTTTTGATTTATAAATATTGATAGTGATCATCGCTTGATAAGATCACGGTGTAGGAGGTGCCTGAAAGCTGTCTCGTACACTACGGCTGTTACCAATATAAAGAATTAACCATAGCAGTAGCAACATCTCGACACCATTAGTCCAACTAAAGGTGCCGTGCACAAGGTAAACATGGTAAAGGCTTTGCGATAACTGCGCTGCGGCGGTGATTAGGGTAATACTCCTTCCCCAAGCCACCATCTTATTCAATCGGGTTCTGTCGGGGTTTCTCAACCCTATCAACCACATCAATATAATACTAGGAACGCCCATTGCTAAACCTAGATACAGCATTGTGTGGTCAGGGTAGATAATAGATAAAATCTTGCTACCGCTTTCTCGGCTTGCGCCTGCAACAACAAAGACTATCCAAGCCTTAGCCAAAAACAGCCAACTCAGCCAAAGAAGTTTCGGGGCTTTTAAAAAACCATGTTTATCGTATTGTTCGATCGCGTAACGCACTGAGACTAAACCGCAATGATGATCTAAAGTTCCACTCTATACTAAACATGGGCATTTGCTAACTGATAGATTGAAGTCATCATGATTTTGTTCATCGCCCTATAATCAGATCATGATAGGATAACTTCATCTTTGATCTCGCAAGACCTATCATTATGAAAAACAAAGTCGTTCCGTCACAAGAAACGCAAACCGAAGCAATGAAAATTGCTAAAGCGACGCAAAAGCCAGGTCAAACCAAAGAGCAAACGAAACTTATTGCTCAAGGGATTGAGAAAGGTATCGCCCAATATAAGAAACAACAAAAAGAGCGTTCAAGACAAACTGACAAAGCTAAAAAGAAAGCTCAGAAATCAAAGCAAGTGGCTGCGCAAACTCAGCAATCTAACGTCGCAGTCGAGGAAACATCGCCAACCTCCACCAGCAAACACTCATTGCTACCTTGGGGGCTGCTAGCGCTCAGTTGGATAGGGTTTATCTTCTATGTTACGCAAAACTAAATCGCTACTTTTCGTTTTATCGGCACTCTTTATTGCAGGTTGTTCAACACCAACTAAACAGCTTCATGCCGAGGCTGAGGTGGTGCACTTAAGAATTGACGCATCGTTTGATGCTGACGACTGCGAATGGTTAGGAGAAGTTACGGGTAGTGAAGGACACTGGTACAGCTACTTGTTTTTTCCAAACGATGTGATGGTACAAGGAGCACAAAACGATATTAAAAACCGTGCGAAGAAGCTTGGTGCTAACACCGTCTTTATGGTCAACTCTCAGAACTTTGTTACCTCGTTTACATTGATGGGCAACGCTTACCACTGTCCAAATTAACTCACACCCTAAAACGAAAAAACCTAGCGTCTCATGCTAGGTTTTTTATATCTAGGCGTTGAACCCTAGGCTCGCGGCAATATCGGTTCGGCGATCAATGACCCATTGGCTATCAAAAGGCCCCCAATCGGACAGCTGATAATAACCATCATTGTGGCGTCGACCATCTTGCACAAATGCGAGTTCAATGCCTATCCCAGGTAGCGCTTTAATCACGTCTTGAATCGTACGACGTGGCCAGCCTGTTTGCTCAATCAGTTTTGGGACATTTGGGCGCTCTAAGTTTTCGACCAATAATGCAAGATACAAGCGCCTTGCAAAAACAGGACTCAATTCCATTGATACCTCCTATAAATTTCTAGAGTCATTATTTCTGTTTTGTCCTGCTATGTGTTGCGTTTGATCAAAAACTCTACGATCGCCATAGTTTGAAACACATTTTTTTTGCTCAATGAAATATATCCATCACACTTTTGTCTCTGTAGATAGTTCCTGATAGGATGCTTGAATAACAAAAAAGTCACTTTCAAAGGTTCAACAATGACAATCACTATGTATGGTATTCCTAACTGCGAGGCGTTTAGAACACTTCCGTACATTAAAGCAAAACCCCTTAACTGGTCGCTTTTATTAGAAAAATAGGAGTAATATGAACCAATTTCACTTTTGGCAGGTTACACACCAAAGCTTCTACTTAGAATTCAATGGTGTTCGCCTCGTCAAAGCTTCATATATCGATGAGAAGTCACACAAACACCAACTCAAGAGCAGCCATAGCGGCTTTGAAACATGTGATGGCGAGCAGGTCAACATCACAGTCAAGGAACGCTTTATTCAAAGCACTACTGATTATGTTATACAAAAAGGTTTGGCTTATATTTTTATTGACGAAAGTGCTTTAAAAACAATCAGTTACACATTTAGTCCTCTGCTTGGAGGGTATATCTACGCAGAAACAAAAGAGTCGTTACTTTCTCAATAGACTCAGAGCCTATGAATATTCCTTTCCCAAAAAGAAAAACCACCCTATTGGTTCACAATCGGGTGGTTCTTTAAGTGCGTCATTAGACTATGCCCCTAAGAAAAACTGTTCATTGGCATGACTAGGTTACTGCACTTTTTACTTTTTACTTTTTTGTTCCAAACATGGTGAAGCCCTACTGCACCAGCACCGACACATTTAACGGTAATCAAAGCAGGCGATATTGTAGTAGCTGCCGCAAGTACAACTCCAGCTCCAGCAACCGTACCTACTACCCCTACAGATTTAACCGACTTATCTAATGTATCTTTCGTTTTGTTTAATAGTGACATAGAAACCTCACTTCAATTATTTAATTCGATAAACACTTGAAAGACTAATACCTAGTTCAGTCGCTACCTGCGACTTACTCATACCACCAGCAAGCAATTCACGCACTTGCGCCTGTTTTGCTCTAGCCGTTGGTTTACGTCCTTTGTATTTGCCTTTCTGTTTAGCCAGTGCAATGCCTTCTGCTTGACATTCGAGAGATACTTATTCTTTGCAGAGTAAGACCATAAATTACAGAACAAAATACCAAAACAAGTTATAAAATGAAATACCGCTTATGGAAATGTGCTTTTATTTCCTTAGTCTCTAGCTAACGTGGGTTGAGCTAACTCATATGTAACGGTAAGCTGTCTGCACTTCTTAAGTGCTACTCCCAAAGGTTCAACAATGACAATCACTATGTATGGAATTCCTAACTGCGATACGATTAAAAAAGCCAAGAAATGGTTAGAAGCAGAGGGTGTCGAATACAGCTTTCACGATTACCGTAAACAAGGTGTTGATAAAGCGATGGTGGAGACATTTTGTCAGCAACTTGGCTGGGAAAATGTTCTAAATAAACGCGGTACAACTTACCGTCAGCTCACTCAAGAGCAAAAAGACTCGCTTAACGAAGCGAACGCAATTGAATTACTGGTCGAACAGCCAGCAATGATCAAACGCCCTATTCTTGTTACTGGTGATCGCTACCACCTAGGTTTTAAAGCAGACCAGTACGCCGCAATTTTCTCATAATTTTTCGAAAGGATTTCAAGGATGACAGATAGCCCAACTCTGGCTCTCGCTAAAGACTTAATTAGCCGCCAATCAGTCACACCAGAAGATGCTGGCTGCCAAGATGTAATGATTGAGCGTTTAAAAGCGCTTGGTTTTGAAATCGAAGTGATGGTGTTTGAAGATACGACTAACTTCTGGGCTCGCCGTGGTAGTGAAGCGCCACTGTTTGCTTTCGCCGGCCATACAGACGTTGTACCAGCGGGTAATCTAGACCATTGGAACACAGCCCCATTTGAGCCAACCATTAAAGACGGCTTACTATATGGTCGTGGCGCAGCCGACATGAAAGGCTCATTAGCCAGTATGGTGGTTGCGGTTGAGCAGTTCATTGCCGAAAACCCAAATCACAAAGGCTCGATTGGCTTCTTGATCACGTCTGATGAAGAAGGCCCGTTTATCAATGGTACCGTTCGTGTAGTTGAAACACTCATGGAACGCGGCGAAAACATCGACATGTGTATTGTGGGTGAACCATCAAGTACTGAAATCGTCGGTGATGTCGTGAAAAACGGCCGTCGTGGCTCAATTACTGGTGACCTCACAGTCAAAGGAATTCAAGGACACGTTGCTTACCCTCACCTAGCGAAAAACCCTGTGCACCAATCATTGATGGCAATTCATGAACTGGCGACAACTGAATGGGACCAAGGCAACGCTTACTTCCCGCCAACAAGTTTCCAGATCCCAAATGTTCATGCAGGTACTGGCGCATCAAATGTCATTCCTGGTGAATTTAACGTGCAGTTTAATCTACGTTTCAGCACCGAATTGAACAACGATGCCATCGTGTCTCGTGTTACTGAAACATTGAATAAACACGACTTGGATTACGATCTTAAATGGACATTCAATGGCGACCCGTTCCTAACCGATACTGGCGCCCTACTTGATGCCGTTGTCGATGCCGTTGATGCGGTTAACCAGACTAAGCCTGCGCTATTAACGACAGGCGGCACGTCAGATGGCCGCTTCATCGCTCGCATGGATTGCCAAGTGGTTGAATTAGGCCCGGTGAACGCGACAATTCACAAAGTGAACGAGTGCGTGAAAGTGGATGACCTAGAGAAACTGACTGACATGTACCAGAAAACACTCGAGAACTTACTGGCATGATCATGACGCCTGAGCAGCTGACTGGACAGGTAACCACTCACTTGGTTGAGACCCTATTTGGGCAAAAGCACTTTTTGGTTCACCGAGAGGTAAGCCAAGATCTTTTGGCTCTAAGAGAATCAGCAATTCAGGCGGGGTTTAATCTCAATATCGCCAGTGGCTTTCGCGATTTTGAACGCCAAAAAGTGATTTGGGAAAATAAAATGGCAGGTCGCACTGCCATTTTAGACACAGAAAGCCAGCCATTGAACGCCACTCTGCTCAGTGACTCTGAAAAAGTGTTTTCTATTTTGCGTTGGTCTGCACTGCCCGGCGCAAGTCGCCATCACTGGGGCAGTGACTTTGATGTGTTTGATCGCGACAGTCTACCAAAAGGTACCCAACTTCAATTGGAACCTTGGGAATACCTGAAAGGCCATCAACATGCCTTTTATCAATGGTTAAAAGAGAATATTGAGACTCACGGTTTCTTTTTCCCCTATGCTGAAGATAGAGGGGGTGTTGCCCCAGAACCTTGGCATATCAGTCATCGAAGTACGGCAACGGCATGTTTGCAGCAACTCGATATACCAACCTTAGAACAACAACTACGATCTGCCCCTATTTTGGGTAACCAAATAGTGTTGGAGCAGTTAGAAACGATCTACAATCAGTTTATTAGCAATATCCAACAGTAGGAATCGAGATGGACTTACTTACTAACCCTTGGGTTATCATCTTTATCGTTTTAAGCGTCGTGATTGGTAATATTGCTGCTCTCAAGTACACCGCCAATATGAAGTTCAATCAGCTTGATAAAAAACCTCGTACCGAGTCAGAGGAAGGCGAAGAAGAGTCGCAAGAGACAAAAAAAGACGCTTAATTTAGCGTCTTTTTTTTTCGTTCGAACTGACTTGATGCTCTATTTAATGTGATCCCAAGAGATGTTCGACACAATTCGGCAGTCATCGCATTTGAAGTAGAAAATATCATGCAGTGGCTCGTCTAACAGCCATTCGCCGCCACACTTAGGACATTTACGCGCTTTCTCGTCGGCTAAGCTTTTCCCACCAACGCGATACTGATAATAGTATGTTGGGATCTTACTGATGTACTCCATACGACCACGTAAATCCCACCCTCGCTTAAACAGCACACTATCAACATCACAGATTTCATGCAGCGCCGCATGTTCTGCTCGACAGCCGCCCGCCATTTGGATCTCGTCGCATGCTTGCCACTCAGTCTGCCACTTCACCACCGCTTTATGGTCGCCGTTAAGTGTCGGCGGATTGCGATAAAGAGGAATAGGCAACAAGGTCTCACCCGATCTCAGAGGGGAACAAGTATGAACATAGGTGGTGTAGAGCACTTGCCAACTCGGCACTTCATCTTCTGCCGCTTCTTCAGAGTTTAAGTCACGGCCAAGTAAGCGCATTTTCGGTGCCAGTAAGCTCGCATCCGATAATCGGTTTAAGCACACTTTAACAAAATCAGAGTGGTAACTTGGATGTAAGCTATCTTGTTCAGGACAAACAACTCGCACAAAGAATTCACCATCGCCCATGACAATTGGAAACTCACGACCGAGTACTTGGCCGTTATAACGCAGCGCATCCATCAAGCCGTTGATTGCTTTATCTACAGCAGAAACCGTTGTGTTATCAAAACACTCAAATTGAAGTTCAACAACGTACATGATTACACCGCAGGTTTCAGTTTAGTTAGGAACTCGGCCAAATCATCAGCAAGCACATCTCGCTTATCGGTGCCAAGGCGCTCAAGAATCACGTTGCCAGACAAATTACAGATAGAGATAACATCAAGTTCCGCATCTGTCGCCGCGATAAACACGGTTGGCTTTAACTTTAAGCGGCGCTGAGTCACCAAGTGACCTAAGATGTTTTCTTGCAGACGGACAAAGTCATCATCACTCCACACTTGCAGCAAGGTCAGTTCGTTCCCCTGCCAAGTGGCCTCCATATCGGCGCTGTATTGCGAGCCGTAAAAGGTTTTAATGTCTTCATGTAAACTAAGTTCAATGCCGTTCTCGACATTCGTGAAATCAGCTGGTGTCTCACGCTGAAACGCTTGCCACTCTACTGCCTGTTCAGTTTTACGTTCGACGCACGGTGAAACCAGATCCACCAGCTCTTCACTTTTCGGTAAATGACCAGAAGTATCAAGGTGAGCCTGACGGTATGTGTCACTGAATGAGAGTAGTGCTTGCAAGGCATTGTCAGCCATTAGATTCTCCAACATGAATATTCGCTTTTAAGGGCGGGATTGCGTAAAATTCTCGACATTCTAATAGAAAACGAACAAAAGTATGAGCAAATATTCTGATGCGAAAGAGCTTGCTGGCCTAACTCTAGGTCAAAAGACCGAATACGCTAACCAATACGACCCAAGCTTGCTGCAGCCTGTGCCCCGTAGCCTAAACCGAGACGACCTTGAACTCGGTGATGAGTTACCGTTTCAAGGCTGTGATACTTGGACACTGTATGAGCTGTCTTGGCTAAGTGAAAAAGGGTTGCCTCAAGTAGCGGTAGGTGAAGTGTCTATACCTGCGACGAGCCAGAACCTTATCGAATCAAAATCGTTCAAGCTCTACTTAAACAGTTTCAACCAGACTCGTTTTGCTAGCTGGGACGATGTCGAAAAAGCGCTAATCAAAGACCTGTCTGCATGCGCAGGCGAACAGGTATCTGTTACCGTTCGTTCTGTTGAAGACTACACTGACTCTCTGATTGTTACTATGGGTGGAGAGTGTATTGACGATCAAGACATCGAAATCACTAGCTACGACTTCGACCGCACTTTAATTGAAGGGGCAGCAACAGGCGAGATAGTCGATGAGACCATTCACAGTCATCTACTCAAATCGAACTGCTTAATCACCAACCAGCCAGATTGGGGAAGTGTTGAGATTCAATACACAGGTAAGCAGATCGACCGTGAAGCACTACTAAGGTACATTGTTTCATTCCGCGAACACAATGAGTTCCATGAACAGTGTGTTGAACGAATCTTCAGCGACATTATGGAGTTTTGCCAGCCGAGCACACTGACGGTGTATGCGCGATACACACGCCGCGGCGGCTTAGACATCAACCCATATCGTTCTAACATTCACGCTCAACCAAGTCACAATCAACGCATGGCGCGTCAATAGGGATATGCTCACCATGATTAAAGTACGCTGGCAACGCATTTTAGGTACTCTGTTGCTGATGCTGTCATCACCTTTGATGGCCAGTACGATCTACTCATCTGCAGTGCTCAATGAAGCAAACAGTCTTGTGGACATCGTACCTACACAGGCCAAACAATTGGCGTCTAACTATCTCGTTCAGCGTACTTTATCTGACAAAACAGAGAAGAGCCCTTCTTCGATTTCGCGTGATGAAACAGACACCCGCACCAGAACGCCAGGCGGAACCATTGATGCCTTACGCATTTTGGCACGTGCCGAGTTTAATCTTGGTAGCAAACGGAGTGCGTTACGTCATTTGGCAGAAGCGTTAAAGCTTGCTGAAACCTACAAGCTGCCCTATCTACAAATTGATATTAAACTGATTGCCGCGCGACTATCTTGGCTGATTGATAACAACGCAATTGTTGCACGCGAAAAAATTCAAGAGATCGAAAGCAGCTTTGTTAAAGTATCCAATCCTCAACTTATTGCCCGTGGTCTGGAATACAAAATCACCATGCTCAAGGCGGACATTGCCTCAGCAGAAGGGGAATTGGACCTCGCTAATAAGCTCTACCTTGACGCAAAACCTTTCGTCGATAGCGCCAAGTCGACTCATACCTTGATTGAGTATCACACAACGGTTGGTAAGCATTTACTCAACAACAAAAAATACAACCGCGCATTGTCTGAGCTTTTGATCAGTTATTGGAAAGCCATTGAATCCGATTCTGCTCGACAGCTAGCGGAAGTCAATCGACTACTAGGCCAACTGTTCTATGACCGCCGAGTGCTCGACAAAGCCAATGACCACTTTTCTCAGGCGGCTGACTTTTACGATAACTATGAGAACTCCCCGACGCTAGCGCCGATATTAAAGCGTATGGGTGATATCTACTATCACCAAAACAAGTACAACCTTGCGCTTGTTCACTACTTCAATGCGATGGATCATGAGCGAATGCAAAACAATATCGAGAGTGTTATCGATATTCGTATCTCTCTTGCCGCAACCTATTTGAAGCTAGTTAACTATACTCTTGCTGAACAGTACCTAGATCGAGCGAGAGAGCTGTTAGATTACGCCAACATTCCACGGTTGGAGGCGTATGCCTTACTACTTGAAGCGGGGTTAGCGAAACACAAACATGAACCAGAGCAAGTGCTAACTAACGCACGTAAAGCTCTGGAGATTGCTCAGAAGACCCAAGATCTTCGCACTCAAAAATCGGCCTACTTCTTACTGTATTTAGGTTACGAACTCAACGGCGAGTACAAGCTTGCACTAGAGTATCTCGAACACTACAACTCACTGTCCGTTATCCAGCAGCAAGAACTTGATCTGCTCAGTGAAGATGCGTTCCGTCAGCAAAAAGATTTTGTTGAGCAAAGCCTCCACCTGAGTGGCCAGCAAGAAGAGCTGGAAGACACGTACACTGAATACCGTAAGTTCCAAAAGATAACCCTGACACTGTTCATTTTGTCTGCTCTGCTCTTTATCTTCTTATTGCGTCGTGGGCATGTCATCAATGTGCAGAAGAATGAGCTCGAGATTCTTAACGATGACCTTTTCACGCACTCTCGTTCTGGGTTAAAAAATCTACGAATGCTGAACGCAAAACTGCCTGCGTCTTTGGAGGAGAGTAGCCATAAGTTTGAAAAGTGGCATGTCGGTGAGTTGATCCATGAGCCACTGAATGATCGCTTACGCTTCGTGATGATCGACATTCCATTCTTGAGAAATATGTACCTCCAACACGGATACCAAGCGGGACTAAAATTAGAGCGTGAGTTTGGCGATTATCTAAAACAGAAAGTCGATCACCCTGCTCGTATTTACCATTTCTCAGACGCGAACCTACTCTACATTGAGCCAAATAGTGAACAGAATACAGATCCAGAACAGCTGTTTGAAAAAGTGCAGCAATGGATCATGGAATTTGAGCCAGAACGTATTCTCAACCGAATCATTCGTATTGGTATGGCGGACTACCCGTTCCTACCTAGGGCTTACACGGCAGTTAATGATAAGGAACTAATTGATGTGCTACTGATGTCAACCAGTACCGCTCGCACATTAAGTATGAAAGAACACTCAAGCCAGTGGGTTTATTTGAAAGCGATAGAGAATGCACCTGCGGCAAGTTTGGCAACAGGTAATATCCGCAAGGCTTGTAAGCATTCCATTAACCAAGGGTTAATAAAAGTACACTCTTCGTTCAAGAATGAGGACAGCATCAAAAAACTATTAAAAGATGAGTAAAAGCGCATCAATCAAACGTACTAAACCGTGACGCCCGAGATTTATTTGATATTATCTACAGATTCATAAATAGAAGTAGATTATATCTTTAAGACTATATTTCATGGGCGTTCTCGAACAAGATCTTCAGTTACAGCTGCACAACCTGAAATCTCAATTGGAACAAGTTCGATTGACACAAAGGGATACCTCGTTCAAATTTAAAAGAGAACAGAAGGTACTTCAGCGCATTATTGCATCGCTGACTAGCGCCTATAAAAGTGAAAACCCACGACTTCAAGCGGGTTTAACGGAACTAAAACAAGCTATAGAGCAGCAGCAAGACGTTAGTACACTGATACCCAAACTCGCGGTATTAGAGCGCTTGCTTAAACAACAAGGCTTGGCTATGGATAAGCAAACCGAACACTTAGATACCCAAGTTAAGAGCAGTGGGGAAACACTTCTGCGCTTGACGGGCTTGCCTGCGAAAATCAAACGCGATCTTCGCGATCTCCTCAGCTATTCCAACGGCCTAAAGCACCCAAAAGCAGAGCAAGCCATGCGCCTGCTTAGCCTCTATGAACGTTCCGTAAAGATCATTACTTCAAACCCTGAATACAGCGTTAACCAAGTTGCGAGCAGTGCCGATCGCGAGTTACAACTGAGATTATCAGAAGAGCTCCAACATCTTATTACCGAGCTCGACTTTGAAGGTGAATCAGGTGAGTTGCTCGCAGATATTCGAGCTAAGTTACTGGTTGGAGTAAGCAGCCACAATTTGCTTGAACTAACGCTCGATACATTGAAGCTGGTCATTGAAGGTACGCATCACGAACGCAAGACTTCGGAACAGTTTCTTGAACAAGTAAATTCCTCTCTCTCTTCTTCATTGAAAAGTTCAGCGCAAAATACTCAACAGTCCCAGAGCTATTTTGACCATCGACAAGAGATGAATGTCGAACTAACCGAATTACTGAATAGCACACAAGAAAAGGTCACGAACGCCAACGACCTTGACACTCTTAAAGGCCAAGTAAATCCGCTCCTTGATCAACTCAGTTCGTTGTCAGAACGTTTAAAACACGCAGAGCAGCGTGAGCAAGCGTTAATTGAACGTATGAGTTATGGAAAGAACCAGTTGGAAGCGCTGTTTGAGGTCACACAAGATTATCGTCGCCGCCTTGAAGATCAAGCTCAACGAATGTTGCTTGATCCGTTGACTAAGGTCTATAACAGAGCCGCATTTGGTGATCGACTAGAGCTAGAGTATCGACGCTGGATTCGATCTCAACATACCCTTCGTATCGTTATTCTTGATATTGATGGCTTTAAAGCGATCAACGACAGTTTTGGCTATACCGCCGGTGACAAGGCACTGAAGATCATCGCTCGTACCATCAAGAAAGAGCTGAAAGATACCGACACCGTTGCACGCTTCTCAGGCGAAGAATTTATTCTGCTACTACCTGAAGTGGCGGACAGCGATGCGTTCAATTTGATCAAACTGATTCAAGAGCAAGTCTCTCAACTGCCGTTTAAATTCCGCGATCGTAACCTTAAAATCACGCTTTCTGCTGCAAGTACCGCATTTAAAGATTCTGACACACCTGAAGAAGTCTTAGAGCGTTTAAACCTGTGCTTAAACGAAGCAAAAAATATCGGCAAAAATCAGTTAGTGTGGCGCTAGGCCACACTGCTCTCTCCTCTCTTAACTCAAAAAGCCAACATTTAGATGCGTTACAACACGGTTTTGTGACTCCCCTTTATATATCAGTTAGTTAGCTTCCCTCTTAAACAAAACCTGCTAAGCTTAATAAACCACTGCCTTTTCGTATTTCTGTTTGTAGCTAGGCATTGGCAGGAAAATAATAACTATGACGCTTCGCTCTTTTCGAGTGTCGCTTTCGTCAAGGAGGTCACCATGATCACACACATCAGCCCTGCAGGTAGTATGGATCTGCTCTCTCAACTCGAAGTTGAGCGCCTTAAAAAAACTGCTGCTAGTGATCTGTATCAGCTATACCGTAACTGTACTCTCGCGGTATTGAACTCAGGTAGTCACACCGATAACTCAAAAGAACTATTGGACAAATACAAGTCGTTTGATGTCAATGTCGTTCGCCGTGAACGAGGCATCAAGCTAGAGCTGCACAACGCACCTGATCACGCGTTTGTCGATGGCGAAATTATCAAAGGCATTCAAGAACACCTGTTTTCTGTACTACGTGATATCGTCTATGTGAACATGCATTTAGCAGATAATCAGCGCCTGAATCTAACCAATGCTTCTCACATCACCAACCTTGTATTTGGTATTTTACGCAATGCAGGCGCACTCACTCCTGGTATTGAACCAAACCTTGTCGTTTGCTGGGGCGGCCACTCAATCAATGCTACCGAGTATCAGTATACCCGTGAGGTCGGCAACGAACTTGGCCTTCGTGAAATGAACATCTGTACAGGTTGTGGTCCTGGCGCAATGGAAGGACCAATGAAAGGTGCTGCGATTGGTCACGCAAAACAGCGTTACTACGAGCAGCGCTATCTCGGCCTCACCGAACCCTCCATCATTGCCGCTGAGCCACCAAACCCAATCGTCAACGAACTTGTGATCATGCCGGACATTGAAAAACGTCTTGAAGCCTTTGTTCGTATGGCCCATGGTATTGTGATTTTCCCAGGTGGTGCCGGCACTGCAGAAGAGCTGCTCTACATCCTTGGCATCATGATGCATCCTGAAAATTCAGACCAACCTTTACCGATCGTATTAACCGGTCCGAAAGAGAGCGAAGAATATTTCCGCTCCATCGACCGATTCATTGGTGATACCTTGGGCGAAGAGGCTCAAAAGCACTATGAGATCGTGGTTGATGACCCAGCGCGTGTTGCTCAGATCATGAAACAAAGCATGGCCGATGTACGCCAATATCGTAAAGATACTGGGGATGCCTATAGCTTTAACTGGTCACTGAAAATTGAACCTGAGTTTCAACTTCCGTTCGACCCAACTCATGACAACATGGCAAGTTTGGACCTCCACCTAAATCAACGACCAGAAAACTTGGCAGCGTCGCTTCGTCAAGCCTTCTCTGGTATTGTCGCAGGTAATGTGAAAGCAGAAGGCATTCATGAAATAGAACGCCACGGGCCGTTCATTCTTGATGGTGACATTGAGTTAATGAAGAAGATGGACAAGCTACTGAAAGACTTCGTCGCACAAGATCGTATGAAACTCCCAGGAGGAACCGCTTACGAACCGTGCTACCAAATTAAGACCACCAGCTAGCGGCTAGTATTCTCTCTCTCATGCTATACAATAAGGGCCTCGTGCCCTTATTATTTGATTTTTATGTCTATCCATCTTGTTATTATCGATGCATTAAACCTTATCCGCCGAGTTCATTCGGCTCAGCCAGATCCTTCCGATATAGCAAGAACCATCACAACGACTTCGCGCACGCTGAACCGAATTCTGTCAGAATCGCAGCCAACACACATTATCGCCGTATTTGATCACCACCTCCAAGAACGAGGCTGGCGCGCGGAGGTTCTGCCCGAGTACAAGCAAAACCGTAAGCCGATGCCTGAACCTCTGATGCAGGGGCTAGAGTCCATTCAAGATGCGTGGTGGAAACTGGGCATCGACTCTCTGTTGTCCGATGGGGATGAAGCGGATGATTTGGTCGCGACACTTGCTATGAAGGTAGCGAGCCACAATGAGAAGGTCACCATCATCTCTACCGATAAGGGGTACTGTCAGTTACTTTCACCGACCTTACAAATTAGAGACTATTTCCAGCATCGTTGGTTAGATGAACCTTTCATTGAAAAAGAGTTTGGTGTGAAATCTAACCAGCTCGCGGATTACTGGGGGTTAACTGGTGTGAGTTCGAGTCAAGTTCCAGGTATTCCAGGGGTAGGTCCAAAAGCCGCGAAAGAGATTCTGACCCAATATAACGACATCGAACAGGCGTATGTGAGCGATGAACTCGCGTCTAAATACCGAAAAAAGTTTGATGAGCATATTGAGTCAGCACGCAAATGTAAGTTGATATCCGCGCTGAAGACCGACATCGAGCTTGGGTTTAACCTGCAAGACTTACGCTTCAATGGGCCCAATGAATAACCAATAGAACAAAAAGGGTTGGCACTAAGCCAACCCTTTTTATTAGTCATTCGCACATTGTATTAACGCGGCGAAATGTTCGATAAACACTGAACGTGGACAGTAATCTCTTCACGGTCGTGATATAGATGCTTAGCTTGCAGCTTAAACTTCACACCGTTTTCAATCATGAACAATTTCAGGTTCTCAATATCTTCCAATACTTCGTCGTATCGGCCTTTCATTGGCAACTTGAGGTTAAAGATCGCTTCTTTAGCCCAACCGCTGATGATCCATTCACCCATCAACTGAGCCACACGTGATGGCTTCTCAATCATGTCACAAACCAACCAAGTCACGTTCTTACGTGCTGGTTCAAATTTGAAACCATCTTCTTGGTGGTGCTTCACCTGACCAGTATCCATTAGACTGTCTGCCATCATGCCGTTATCGACTGAGTGAACAAACATCGAACGTTTCACCAATTGATAAGTCCAACCACCAGGACACGCACCAAGGTCAACACCCCACATGCCCGCAGCAAGACGCTCATCCCACTCTTCACGAGGAATGAATACATGGAAAGCTTCTTCCAGTTTCAGAGTTGAACGACTAGGTGCATCCGCTGGGAATTTCAATCGAGGGATCCCCATAAAGAACTGTGAGTTGTTACTCGGCAAAGAGTAACCAATGAAACAGTGAGTAGGCCCAACAAAACAGATATGCAGCACTGGTTTTTTCGGGCTATCTTTCGGGAACAAGATCTCTTTACCACGTAATGCCTGACGCATTGGAACCGTGAACTTACGGCAGAACTTGAGAAGTTCTTTCGCTTCGTTGGTATCCGGTGTTTCGATACGAAGATCACCACAGCGCGGCATAGACTCAACAAAGCTTAAATCATGAAGAATTGGCGAAATACGGTCTTCTCTAGGAAGCTCTTGAATTTCAGCAGCAACAGCAAAGATTTGGCGAGCAAAGATCAGAGACTTAAAATCGAGCTCTTTGACAAGCTTTTGAGCATCACCGTCTTGGTAACATTCAAAAATAACATAGCCGCTGTTTCTTTTTACACGAGGAAAACCGAATACTTCTAGTTGAGTTGCACGATCTTGAATTTCACCTGCACACTCTTTTTCAAAGCCGCTACGGCAGTAGAGCATTAACTGTTTCACTGATTTACCTCTTTAGTCTGTAGTGCTGCATAAACAAACAACCCCCACCCCAGCATAAACGTTACTCCACCTAAAGGAGTAATTGGACCAAACCACTTGATCCCCGTTATCGCGAGCGCATAGAGACTGCCGCTAAAACAAAAGATGCCGATGATAAAGCAAATTGCAGCTAGGGCGAAATATTTTTGTGACTTATCCGACAATTTCTGTTGAAGCAAGAGACCACAGAGCAAAATCGCGATGGCGTGAATAAATTGGTATTGAACACCTGTGTTAAATACCTCAATCAGATACGGTGATAAAACCTTCTTTAAGCCATGAGCCGCAAATGCACCCAACGCCACACCTAGCCCAGAGAAAAGCCCACCAATCGCAAGTAAGTGTTTACTTTTCACCATACACCTCAAAAATGAACTGAGCTAAATGGTCAACCGCCAAAGCAATATTACCTTCCTCGGTATGCCCAGATTTCTTACGCGGCTTAAAGCTATGATCGCCATCTGGAACAAATTCAACGGACACTGAACTCGACAAAGTAAAGCCTTCAAACTCTTCACGTTTTCCGAATGTATCTCGTTCGCCTTGAAGAATGAGAGTTGGTTTGGTTAATTCAGCCAGATGGTCTCCTTTGAAGTTCTCTGGCTTGCCTGGTGGATGAAAAGGAAAACCTAAACACGCTATACCTGCAACATACTCATTGTCTGCTGAAAGGCTGGACATACGGCCTCCCATCGACTTACCACCAATGACTATAGGGCCTTGTGAGGAGAACTCTTCTATAACGGCTTGGTAAGCATCAAGCAACTTAGGCGCTCTGTCTGGCGGGCGTTTTTTGCCGTCTTCAGCACGCTTCACCATGTAAGGGAAGTTAAAACGAACAACTTGAATTCCTTTCGTTGCTAACCCTTTTGCGACCGACTCCATAAACGCATGATCCATGCCCGCACCCGCGCCGTGTGCAAAAATAAACAGTGGGTTTCCATTTTCACCATCAATCAGGTAATCAGTCATCAAGAAGTTCCTCTTGCTCACTTTGAGCTTTCGCTAACATCCAATCTCGGAAGGTGGCGATACGGCCCATGTCTGCTTGTTTGTCATGGCATACCACGTAAAACGCATTCTTCGATAAAAGTACCTCGTCAAACGGGGCAATGAGTCGCCCAGCTTCCATCTCAGGCTGCGCAAGTACATTGTTACCCAATGCGACGCCCTGACCGTGTGCTGCCGCTTGAAGCACCATGGTTGAGTGACTGAAGATTGGCCCGTGGTTGACATTCACTCCCTCAATACCATTTTGCTTAGCAAACTGTTTCCAATCTTTACGCGAGGTATCATGCAGCAAGGTATGTTGTTTCAAGTCACTTAGAGTTTCTAATGGTTTGTTGCCTAAAAGTAACGAAGGTGAACAGAGTGGAATCAAGAACTCTTGGTACAGCTTATCCGCACGCAAACCCGGCCAATTGCCACGGCCGTAGTATATAGCCACATCCACATCATCAGTCAAAGAACCTTCATCCATATCGACCGCTTTAATACGGACATCAATATCAGGCTCTTGCTGGTTAAAATCAGCGAGGCGTGGCACCAACCATTGAATAGCAAAACTAGGCGGCAAGCTGATCGTTAACGCCCCTTTCTCACTACGTTCAAGAACTTTATCAGTAGCTTCTGCTAGGGATGTAAAAATATCCTTTATATCAAGAAAGTAGCTCTGCCCCTCTTCAGTAAGAAGAAGCGAGCGATTTCTGCGTCGAAATAGTTTTAAGCCGAGGAACTCTTCAAGTGCTTTGATCTGGTGACTGACGGCAGCCTGAGTAACAAACAGCTCTTCTGCCGCACGAGTAAAACTCAGGTGGCGAGCTGCAGCTTCAAACACTTTTAAAGAGTTCAAAGGTGGCAATCTTCTAGACATAGTAGCCTTATATAAAATAGATTAGTTTTTTTTATCTGAAACATTATAAAATGTCCATTGCCTGACGACCAGAGAAATTCTATATTTCACACCGCAGCGAGAAGTCAGAACGGCTTGATTCCCTTTTGAATCAATTGACCTCTCACTGCGATGTTGTGTTTGCAAACTCGTATTTCGAGTTCGGTAGGTTTCTACCAGTTTTGTTTCCAAGTGAAACGAAACATATACTTCCTGTATTTATTTTGACCTGTCTGTCAAATTTTTTAGCACCGCCTATATGGCGGTGTTTTTTTATGTCTCAAGCAAGTTATACCAACCAGAATAAATATCTGGTCATTCTTGCTGGTTAAAATCGCTGATAGCATCGTTATAGATTTTGTAGGTAGTTCAACTAGCTAGCTGCAATCTATGCCTTGCTCTAAGCGATTTTTCCTGCGCAATTATCTGATCATCTATTTATCCCGGTTGGTATTTCAGACAATAAAAAAGCGCAAACCGATTTAACGATTTGCGCTTTCAGTGTTTACAAACAACTTAACGTTATGGGCGGTAAACCTTCACGTTATTGAAGCCTTGCTCTTGTAGGTATAAAGCCTGGAGACGGCTCATCACACCGCGGTCACAATACAGTAGGTAAGTTTTAGACTGGTCTAAGTCACCA
Source organism: Vibrio sp. RE86 (assembly GCF_013114545.1). Classification (GTDB taxonomy): domain Bacteria; phylum Pseudomonadota; class Gammaproteobacteria; order Enterobacterales; family Vibrionaceae; genus Vibrio. The sequence continues at coordinate 43,984 of NZ_VTXI01000003.1, forward strand.
AACTGCGTGCCTAGCTTGAAGAAAGGAATATGCTTAACTTCAACACCATCAATCTCTAATGGGTTATCGTCTTCCTCTTCTGGACTACGGATATCAAGAACAATTGCATGCTCTTCTACTGCTTGAACCTGCTCGACTTCTGGAGCCGCTTTTTCCGTCTCTTTAGCGATATCACGAATGTCCATCACTCGTGCATCTTGTACCACTTGTTCTAGAATCTCGAAGTTGAATTTCTCTTCTTCCGCTTCTAATCGCTTCTTCACCGCTTTAACAGTTGGCTTTTTAGAAATCACACCACAATACTCTGGCATTGTTTTGGCAAAATCTTCTGTACCAATGTCGCGAGCAAGGTTAATGATGTCTTCTTTGTCCCAGTTGATCAGAGGACGAAGAATCAAAGAGTCAGTCACACCATCAATGTGGCGCAAGTTGGTTAGCGTCTGGCTTGATACCTGACCAAGTGCCTCACCTGTCACCAACGCTTCAATCTTGAATTTGTTCGCAACCATACCAGCCGCGCGCATAAACATACGCTTCAAGATAACGCCCATTTGGCCATCATCAACTTTCTCAAGGATTTCAGCCACAACAGGTTCGAAGTCTACTGAGATAAAGCGCACCTTGGCAGATGAACCGTACTTGTTCCATAGGTAGTGAGAAACCTGTTTAACACCAATTTCGTGCGCAGGACCACCTAGGTTAAAGAAGCAGTAATGTACTTTCGAACCACGTTTGATGTGTAAGTAGCTAGATACACCTGAATCGAAACCACCAGAGATCAGGCTTAGTACGTCTTCTTGTGTGCCTAGAGGGAATCCGCCTAGACCTTTGTAACGTCCGATAACTTGGTTAAGTTTCTCGTTTGTTACTTCAACGTTTACCGTTACATCTGGGTTCTTCAGCTTAACGCTCGCACTTTCAACCGCTTGGTTCAGACCACCACCCACGTAGCGCTCTAGCTCGATTGAAGTGAAGTCATGCTTACCACGACGCTTCGCACGTACTACAAACGTCTTACCTTCCAATCTAGGACGGTTTAGTTCTAGTACCTGCTCATAGATATCATGCAGGTCTTTAAAGTCTGACTGTTGTACGTCAAGTACGTGGTGGATACCTGGCGTATGCGTTAGAACCTCTAGAGTCTCATTGTAGAACTCGTCAGATTCCGACGTCACCTCAATGTGGTCACGACGGTTGAATACCGCAACAGACTCAGTACGGCTCTTGACGATGTTGCGAATATTACATTCAAGAATCTTTGTGAAGCGCTTACGCACCGACTCACTTTTTACAAAAATTTCTGGATGGGGCTTTACGATAAATTTCATAATTCACTTCACAACAAGTTAAATAGATTCGCAGATTACATACGGCGAAGCATAGCCAGCCGCTCACTCTACATTGAGTTAATCTCTAAGGGCGCAAGATTATACATGAATGAATGACCATAAAAAAGACGAGCGTTTAAGCTCGTCTTTTTCTACTTGCTTGACTACTGCACGACGCGTACTTCGTCACTTTGTAGTGCCTCACCCTGCATTATACTGATCTCCACACGGCGATTTCGTGAACGCTGAGCTTCCGTATCGTTCGGACCTAGTGGGTCAGTATCGGCCATCCCCCTAACTTGGAGGCGTTGATGGTCAAAGCCACGGACTCTTTCCATCTCTTGTGCAACCGACACCGCACGCTGAGCAGAAAGGTCCCAGTTGGAGCGGTATAGCTCAGAATCAATACGCTGATTGTCGGTATGACCAGATACACGAATAACGCCTGGGATATCTTTTACTAAGTCTGCTATTTGGCGTACGAGCGGTCTAAACTTTGGTTGTAAGAAGGCAGAACCTTCTGGGAAAGCACCTTTCTCACGAATTCGAATATCAATTTGCTGACCGAGGTTTTCAACTTCAATCGCGCCCATCTCAATCTCTCGCTCAAGGGCTTTCTTAATGCTCTCCATTAAGGTTTCAAGCTCTTGAGACATTTCTGCCGACTGATCTTGCTCGCTATCTGACTCGGAATTCTGATTGTTCTGCGTTGAGGTATCAGGGGATTGTCCCCCCGTCAGCTTACCTTCATCGCGCTGTGTACCACCGGCACGGTCGGATTCTCCTTCATGAAACTCTAAGGTTTGCTGAGTAATGTCGATAGTCTGCTGCATGATGACATCAATCGGCGTCGGCTCAGGGCGCCCCGGACGGAACTCTTGTGCGATAATACTGGTACCTTTGGGAATGTCTTTTACTTCCAAACGGTTTTGAACACCAAACGCAAACTTCATTGAACCAGCAATCTGTTTAAACTTCAGTACATCCATTTCTGAGAAAGAAAGCAGAAGTACGAAGAAACACATCAGCAGAGACATCAAGTCGGCAAAGGTCCCCATCCAAAGCGGAAGGCCAGGGGGCGGACATTTGGGTTGTTCTTCTTCCATACCTTCGACCTTACTCGTTATCTACGTCAAGAGCGCGTTTACCTTCATTTAGGTAATTCTTCAGGTAACTATCAATAACACGAGGGTTTTGGCCATCTTGAATTGCAAGCACGCCATCCATAACCAAACGGCGGTTGAGTTTTTCTTGCTCACGGCGCAGAGACAGTTTGTCAGCAATAGGGAAGAACACCATGTTAGATAAGATCGCACCATACAGAGTGGTTAAGAGTGCTACCGCCATCGCGGGACCGATCGCTTTTGGGTCATCCATGTTTGAAAGCATGGCAACCAGACCAACCAGTGTACCGATCATACCCATCGCAGGTGCAACGTCACCGAAGGCCCTAAACACACTAGCGCCAAAGTCGTGTCGCTCATCGGTTAACACAATGTCTTTCTGTAGAGCCGCTCGTACGACGTCGGCGTCATGGCCATCCACCAATAGGTCGATGCCTTTCTGCATAAAGCCATTGGTAATTTCCATCTCTTCTAGAGCAAGGAAACCACCTTTACGAGCTGCGTCTGCCATTTCAACCACTTTCGCAATCAGATCTTCAGGCTCATCCGCTTTAAACATAAATGCTTTACCAGCAATTTTTGCTGCACCGAAAAATTGCCCCATCGTGAATTTCATCAACACCACGAAAATCGAGCCACCAACTACGATAAGAATCGACGTTACATCGATAAACATCATGATGCTTCCGCCCAGTATCATCGCCATGATAACGAAAGCGAAACCGCCAATCAGTCCTACCAGCGTTGCTAAATCCACAAAGCACTCCTCATGCTATTTTGAGCTTCTATCAAAGTATATCGGCAACCTGTTCAGATCTTTAGTTTTTTATTGATACTGTATTCACATAAATGTCGATGCTTAGTCGCCGTGAGTCAGACAGATATCCATATAAAGTAATGCTCACCCCAAGAGCGGCTGTTTTAGCTCGATTTTTCTGACAATTTTGCTCGGTTAAATTTGACCATCATAAGCCGCTAAGGTAACTTTCGTGCATCTTTGTCAACGTAGAATAGTTATGGCGAGCAAGAAACCTGAAAACATGACCTTTGAGGCCACCATTGATGAACTCGATGTCATCGTAGAAAACCTCGAAAATGGTGATTTAGCATTAGATGATGCGCTGAAAAAGTTTGAGCGTGGCATTGCACTTGCTCGTGCAGGGCAAACCAAATTAAGTGATGCTGAACAGCGCGTCAGCATCTTGTTACAAAATGATGATGAGTCGCCACTGAGTGACTTTGATGGCCAGCCTGAGTAATTGATTTAGATTATGTCTGTTATGCAAGAGGCATTAACCTCATTTCAGCAACGAAACAATGCGCAGCTTGAAAATTGGCTGCAGGCACTGCCACACCAGAACCTTCCGCTTATCGAAGCGATGCGTTATGGCTTATTACTTGGTGGTAAACGTGCTCGTCCATTTTTGGTCTACATTACCGGTCAAATGCTAGGCTGTGACGTCAAAGACCTTGATACCCCAGCTTCAGCAGTTGAATGCATTCACGCCTATTCATTAATTCATGATGATCTTCCAGCAATGGATGACGATGAGCTTCGTCGCGGCCAACCAACTTGCCACGTAAAATTTGATGAAGCGACCGCTATCTTAACCGGCGACGCGCTGCAAACCTTAGCGTTTACTATTTTGGCTGATGGTGAGTTAAATCCAAACGCTGAAATCAACCGTATTAAAATGGTAAAAGTGCTGGCCGATGCCTCTGGCGCCAACGGCATGTGTATGGGTCAGGCGCTCGATCTAGCCGCTGAAAATAAAGCCGTTTCACTGCAAGAACTAGAAGAAATCCATCGCAATAAAACTGGCGCATTGATGAAATCAGCCATTCGTCTCGGCGCTCTGGCAGCGGGAGAAAAAGGCTTAGAGGTGATGCATCTGCTTGATAAATATGCCGATGCAGTTGGTCTCGCATTCCAAGTGCAAGATGACATCCTTGATATCATTAGTGATACAGAAACGCTGGGCAAACCTCAGGGTTCTGACCAAGAATTAAACAAAAGTACCTATCCTGCCCTGCTAGGATTAGACGGAGCTATCAACAAAGCTCACACTCTGTTAAATGAAGCACTTCAAGCTTTGGAAGCAATCCCATACAATACAGAGTTACTCGAAGAATTCGCCCGATATGTCATCGAGCGCAAGAATTAACACAATAAGCGCGCAATTATATGACTCTTGATATTTCAAAATATCCGACACTCGCTCTCGCAGATACGCCTGATGAGCTGCGTAGCCTTCCAAAGGACGTGCTACCGACACTGTGTGACGAATTACGCACCTATCTACTCAACTCTGTGAGCCAATCTAGCGGACACCTTGCGTCCGGACTAGGCACAGTTGAGCTAACTGTAGCGCTTCACTATGTCTACAATACGCCGTTTGACCAATTAGTTTGGGATGTCGGCCACCAAGCATACCCTCATAAGATTTTGACTGGTCGTCGTGACCAAATGTCGACCATTCGCCAAAAAGATGGTCTTCACCCATTCCCATGGCGTGAAGAAAGTGAGTACGACACACTGTCTGTTGGTCACTCTTCAACTTCGATCAGCGCAGGTCTAGGCATGGCCATTAGCGCAGGCAAAGAAGGGAAGAACCGTAAAGTAGTCAGCGTGATCGGCGATGGCGCAATTACCGCTGGTATGGCTTTCGAAGCGATGAACCACGCGGGTGATGTGCATCCAGATATGCTGGTCATTCTAAACGACAACGAAATGTCGATTTCAGAAAACGTTGGCGCACTGAACAACCATTTAGCGCAAGTGCTTTCAGGTAACCTTTACACGTCTATTCGTGAAGGCGGTAAAAAAGTACTGTCGGGCGTACCACCAATTAAAGAGTTGGTTCGTCGTACTGAAGAGCACCTCAAAGGCATGGTGGTACCGGGTACTCTATTCGAAGAGCTTGGCTTTAACTACATTGGTCCTGTCGATGGTCATGATGTGAATGAACTGGTCAAGACACTGAAGAACATGCGTGAACTTAAAGGTCCGCAATTTCTTCACATCATGACGAAGAAAGGCAAAGGCTATGAGCCCGCGGAGAAAGATCCGATCGGCTATCATGGCGTACCTAAGTTCGACCCTAGCCATACTTCTTTACCGAAAAGCAGCGGAGGCAAACCAAGTTTCTCAAAGATCTTTGGTGACTTCCTATGCGATATGGCTGCTCAAGATCCAAAACTGAGAGCAATCACACCAGCCATGCGTGAAGGCTCAGGTATGGTTCGTTTCTCTAAAGAGTTCCCAGATCAATACTTCGACGTTGCTATCGCAGAACAGCACGCAGTCACCCTTGCGACAGGTATGGCAATCGCTGGTGACAATCCAATCGTTGCTATTTACTCAACGTTCTTGCAACGTGGCTACGATCAGCTGATCCACGATATTGCGATTATGGACTTGCCTGTTATGTTTGCTATTGACCGTGCAGGGCTTGTTGGTGCAGACGGTCAAACTCACCAAGGTGCATTCGATCTTAGCTTCATGCGCTGCATTCCAAACATGGTGATCATGGCACCAAGCGATGAGAACGAATGTCGCCAAATGCTCTATACAGGTCACAAACATACCGGCCCATCCGCTGTTCGTTATCCTCGTGGGACAGGTATGGGTACCGACATCGAGCAAGAGTTCACGGCACTTGAGATTGGTAAAGGTCGACTTGTGCGCAGTGGTGAGAAAGTTGCGATTCTGAACTTTGGTACCTTCCTAGGAAGTGCATTAGAAGCCGCTGAATCACTCAATGCGACGGTTGCCGATATGCGTTTTGTGAAGCCTCTTGACGAAGAGTTGGTCAAGCAGATCGCTGCAGATCACGATGTGATTGTGACTCTAGAAGAAAACGCCATTGCCGGTGGTGCTGGCGCAGGTGTGATTGAGTTTATGATGAAGGAAAAAATCCTTAAGCCAGTACTCAATCTTGGCCTACCAGATCGATTCATCGCACAAGGCACCCAAGACGAGCTTCATAAAGAACTCGGGCTTGACGCCACAGGCGTTGAGAATTCGATTCGCGAGTACCTTGCCAAATAAACGAAAAAAGCCCTCAACCGAGGGCTTTTTTGTGTCTAAGACTTTTCCATTGATGCTGAAATTAGTTAGGCAGTGCCCATCCAAACTCTTCACACAGCTTTAACCACGTGTCATCGACACCCGCTTTAATCACCACATTTTCATTGGTAAAAGGGTGTACAAACTCCAGCTTCGATGCATGTAACAACAATCGATGTGAATCATATACCTCTCGGTACATCTTGTTGTGCTTACCGTCCCCGTGGGTCGTATCGCCGACAATTGGGTGTCTTAGGTGAGCCATATGACGCCTTAACTGGTGCTTACGACCCGTTAGAGGCTTCATTTCCATTAGGCAGTAGCGCGTCGTCGGAAATTTACCGGTAGAAATCGGAACTTCTACCTTAGCCAGAGGCATATAGTCTGTGATGGCTTCTTGCGCTTCTTTCTCTTGGCTTGCATGCTTATCTGCAATTTTGTCCAACTCGACCTTCAGCGCGTAATCTAACCGCCCTGCCTCTTCTATCCAGCCTCGTACTATCGCATGATAGGTTTTTTCCATCTCATGATTAGCAAACATTGGCATTACTTCGGCAGCTACCTCACTAGACAATGCAAAGATAAGCACACCAGAAGTCGGACGATCTAAACGGTGCAGTGGGAAAACATGTTGGCCAATCTGATCGCGCAGCGTTTGCATCACAAACTGAGTTTCATGCTTATCTAACCAACTGCGATGAACAAGCATCCCCGCAGGTTTATTCACCGCGACAAAAAATTCATCTTGATAAACAATCTCAAGCATTTGAAGCGACCTCATCAAATTGTATAATTATCGATAGCAATGACTCGAAACTTGCTTGCTGTTTCCAACACTCTTCGAAATAGGGTGTCATAGAAAAGTGAGTAGGAATTGGCATGCCTTGATGCAGCATATAACGCATACGAGCAATAAAAATCCATTGCAACCACTCTTGCGGCTCTAAGGTATCGACAGCGAACGGCTCTTGGCTACTTAATGCTTCTGCACTTGGCGGTTCGTTTAACCACAACCCCAATAAACGCAACTCTTGCTCTAAAGTCACGAGCAGATCGGATATTTGTTTCTCTTTCGTCATTAATCTGTTTATCTGACCTTGAAAATTGCCCTAAGAGTACCATCTATATAGGAAAGAAAGTTAGGACAAATTCTCCAATGGAAACCATTCATACCCTCACCCAACTGTTAACCAATAGCGACTGTCATTTTCAGGTTTATGACCTAGGCCGTCGAATCAAGGCAATTGATGCTAAAACGTTTGCCGATACTGAAAAAGGCCAACTGCCTTACCCGTATCCGATGCAACGTAAAGCTCATCTCGCCATCGCGTATTGGAATGAACAAAAACAACCTTGGATTTGGTTTCTAAAGTTCGATCTCGATGAACGAGGCTTACTCAAGCAAGCCGATGTTGGAAACTTCTTGAAGTATGTCATCGAAGCAATGGGAACACGCCTTAACCAAGAGATGACAGAGGAGCAACAGGAGAAGCTGTCAAACAACCCTTATACCTTCAAGCCTGCTGAAGACAAAATGGCCGTATTCCACAGTCAAATTCGCGCTTCATTGGACCTGCCTTGTAGCCAATACTATGAACATGCTCAACACTATTTTTCAGGTGGCATGGAGTGGGACAAATGGCATACCGTCGGACTGCAAGGGGTGACAGATATTTGTAGTCGTCTGGGCCAAGAACAAAATGGGGTAAACCTACGTAAAGCTCTTAAGCATTTACCTAACGAGCCACTCTATGCACTGTTAGGCGCGCTAGAGCATACTGAACTGTCAGATAAGCTCGCCGCGAGTATTGCCGAAATGGCCATGAAAGAGATTCAAAATAACGAACCTGATTTGTTCCTTCTTTCAGCGCTGACTCGAGCACTATCTGGCGCGCCCGTTGCTATTGTGGCACCGATTGTGGACGCGATACTCTCTAGCCCACGCTTAAGTCATCAAGAAATCTTAATAGGTATTGCAGGACGCTGTTGGCACTGGCTTGCTGAAGCAAAAACGGCTGAACAATTTCTATTAAGGCTAGCGCAAACTGGCAACCAAGTGCTGTTTAACCAACTGTTTGCCGACCTTGTAATGCTCCCTGAATTACGAATGGTACTGCTACCACTATTACATTCAAGTCCATCAGAAGAGTTGGCTCAAGCCCTAATTCGCCTTCAACAGGCAACTAAGGCGTAGATTATGATTCATGACCTCTTTGCCATACTCGCTCTTTCCATTGTCTGTTTGCTATTTTGGCAACAGCGACGACAAGCTGAAATCGCCAAAAGTATTGCAGCGCGTAAATGTAAGGAATTGGACTTACAACTGGTGAGTGTGGCATTGAAGGGACATAAACTAAAAACGCCAGATGGGATCTGGCGTTGGCATACTGTTTATGAGTTTGAGTTTTCATCTTTAGGTGACGACTGTTACAAAGCGGAAATTATTATGCAAGGCTTCCACTTAGCGAAGGTGACGCTTCCACCTCATCGGATGTAAATACAAACTCCATATACGGGCCAAATGTATCCTTTTTATGAGCATTGAGAATAAAGCCCAATCTTTGCAAAATACTGATTGATGCTTCATGCCCGACGTTTGCGGTTGCATACACGTGAGTCAAGTTTAAATCGCGAAGTGCTTTAGGAAAAAAAGCATGAAGCACTTCTGATGCAATTCCTCTCCCCCAGTAGTTCTTATCAAAGATAAAACCAAGCTCGGGGTCATTATCTAAATCAGAGATAAACACATGTCCGATATAGTCTCTGGTTGCACTGTCCAATACGGCCATCGCATACACATTACGATCGGTCATGACCTTATTGAATAGCTTTTTAGCAGATGCAACAGTATGTGCCCCATTCATCTCTGCACGGTTAATCACACAGCAATTGAGCATAAGAAATTCTGATTGTAGAGATTCGTTATAAGGTACTAATAACGATCGGCGAGTCACAATAGTCATGACACATCCTTGTAAGCAGCAATAATTGTCTTATAAAACAAAGCCGAAAATTTATACCAACTGATCACAACCTATATTGATCTAGGTTGTTTTTAATGCACTGTTATTAGAGTTATTAGTAAAGGTGGGATCTAAGAAAAACCCCGACACGTTAGTATCGGGGTCTAAGTCTTACTCGCAGCTATCCGGCTACAAAAGGGGCTCCATGCATCTTCCTTAATAGTGACTGCGTCCTTCAGTCTAATCCTACTTTCGCCGTCCTAGCGGTGTCCTTATCTTCCTGATAGCTAACTTATCCTAGTTAGCACACTTCACTCTTTCCGTACGTGGTGTCCTTTGTATCGTCCTGATACTGATCCTACCTCGTCCTAGAGGTGTCCATTGCCGTCCTTGCCACCTAAAATCCTATAGGTGATTGTGTCCTTACAATGTCCTTTCGCTCCGTGCTTGGTTCACTTTCCTAGTAAACCAATCTTCTTCCTGAAGATTCCCAATCCTTGGTGTTTCCTGTTCCGTGTCGTTTCCCTGTCGACAAGGTTTAATTTACTCGAAACTTAGTTTTAGACAATTGGCTTAACAAAAAAACTTCGCGTAACAACTTAGAAACAAGTTCATTAACACTTAATATTCAATCACTTAAATCCAAGACAAGCATAACACCAAGGTTCTTAAGATAGTTTGGCTTACAGTATCTGTAAGAGATCTCGCACAGGCAATTGCTGTATTTTCCATTCGCTAATCTTCGTCTCGACAAGTATTATGTGAACTAGAAGCACTTTGGAGGTTTTATGCTTACTCAAGATGTTAGCCAAGAGCTAAAAGATATCCTTGAACAGTTGCATGCTGAAGGAAAGGAGCCCACCGTTGCACTCGTGAAAGCGCGCTTAAGTACGTCGGTTCCGATGCCAGCCTTGATTACAACGTTAAAAAGTTGGAAGAGTTCAAACCGAGTCCCTAAGGTTGAAGTCGCAGCGAAGAAAGAAAGCTCTGACGCAGAGCGTATCGAACTGCTAGAAAAGCAGGTTGCGGATCTGACTGCTAGATTGGTTGCGATAGAAAAAACGCTAGAGAAATAGATAACGCTCTCTGTCCGTCACTCTAAAGAATGACAAACTTTTGTAGCGCGCAAAAATAAAAGGCTTGGCACAATGCCAAGCCTTTTCGTATTCGAATCAGGTTAGATTACCAACCCGTGATCTCACGTAGACCTTTACCGATGTCAGCAAGAGACTTAACTGTCTTAACACCTGCTGCTTCTAGTGCTGCGAATTTGTCTTCCGCTGTACCTTTACCACCAGAAATGATCGCACCTGCGTGACCCATACGCTTACCTGGAGGAGCAGTAACACCTGCGATGTAAGAAACAACTGGCTTAGTCACGTTCTCTTTGATGAACGCTGCAGCTTCTTCTTCCGCAGTACCACCGATCTCACCAATCATTACGATTGCTTCTGTTTCTGGGTCTTCTTGGAACAGTTTTAGGATATCGATGAAGTTTGAACCTGGGATTGGGTCACCACCGATACCAACACACGTAGACTGACCAAAGCCTTCATCTGTCGTTTGTTTAACTGCTTCATAAGTAAGAGTACCTGAACGAGATACGATACCTACTTTACCTTTCTTGTGGATGTGACCAGGCATGATACCGATTTTACACTCATCTGGAGTAATAAGACCCGGACAGTTAGGACCGATCATGCGAACGCCAGTCTCTTCTAGCTTCACTTTAACGTCGATCATGTCTGTCGTTGGGATACCTTCAGTGATCGTTACGATCAGCTCGATACCTGCGTCAATCGCTTCTAGGATTGCGTCTTTACAGAAAGGTGCAGGAACGTAGATAACTGTTGCAGTTGCGCCAGTTGCTTCTACAGCTTCACGTACAGTGTTGAATACAGGTAGACCTAGGTGAGTTTGACCACCTTTACCTGGAGAAACACCACCAACCATCTGCGTACCGTATGCGATAGCTTGCTCTGAGTGGAATGTACCTTGACCGCCAGTGAAACCCTGACAGATTACTTTAGTGTCTTTGTTAATTAGTACAGACATTATTTCGCCTCCGCAGCAGCAACAACTTTCTGAGCAGCATCTGTTAGAGATTCAGCTGCAATGATATCAACATCAGAATTAGCAAGTACTTCACGACCTAGGTCTGCGTTTGTACCTTCTAGACGAACAACAACTGGTACGCTTACGCCTACTTCTTTAACCGCACCGATAATACCTTCAGCGATCATGTCACAACGCACGATACCACCGAAAATGTTTACTAGCACTGCGCTAACATTGTCATCAGAAAGGATGATCTTGAATGCTTCAGCAACACGCTCTTTCGTTGCGCCGCCGCCTACATCAAGGAAGTTTGCTGGTTTGCCGCCGTGTAGGTTAACGATATCCATCGTACCCATTGCTAGACCTGCACCGTTAACCATACAGCCAACGTTACCGTCTAGTGCTACGTAGTTTAGTTCCCACTGTGCTGCGTGTGCTTCACGCTCATCTTCTTGAGATGGATCGTGCATTTCACGCAGTTTAGGCTGACGGTACATCGCGTTTGAGTCGATGTTGATCTTACCGTCTAGACAAAGAAGGTTGCCTTCACCTGTGATTACAAGTGGGTTGATCTCTAGTAGAGCTAGGTCGTACTGAGAGAACATTTGGCCAAGACCCATGAAGATCTTAACGAATTGTTTGATTTGATCGCCAACTAGACCAAGTTTGAACGCTAGTTCACGGCCTTGGTAAGCTTGAGGACCTACTAGAGGATCAATCGCAGATTGGTGAATCAACTCAGGAGTTTCTTCAGCGATTTTCTCAATGTCCACACCGCCTTCAGTAGACGCCATGAATACAATTTTACGAGTTGCACGGTCTACAACCGCGCCTAGGTAAAGTTCGTTAGCGATGTTAGACGCTTCTTCAACTAGGATTTTAGTTACAGGCTGACCATTTGCATCTGTTTGGTAAGTCACTAGGTTTTTACCTAGCCACTTTTGAGCAAACTCTTTAACGCCTTCTTTAGTGTCATGTAGTTCTACACCGCCCGCTTTACCGCGACCGCCAGCGTGTACTTGACACTTAACAACTTTCTTTTCAGTAGAGATACGACCTGCAGCTTCGAAAGCTTCTTGAGGTGTATCACATGCGAAACCTTCTGGTACAGGCAAACCGAATTCTGCAAACAGCTGTTTGGCTTGGTATTCATGCAAATTCATTTTGATATTCCGTTTATTTTCCCTTAAGGGATTATTATTTCCATAACGCCGCTATGTTGCGGCATCTGTAGGGTCTTCTCAAATAAATCACTAATCATTTCAATAACAAACAGTGATTCAAGTGAAGGCCAGACAGTTGAGCTAGTCTAGCCTTTGAAACTATCGAACGTCTAGCTACCCTGTGTAACTAGACGTTTTAGCGATATTAAACGTCTAATAGCAGACGTGCTGGATCTTCTAGCAACTCTTTAATCGTTACTAGGAAGCCAACAGACTCACGACCATCGATTAGACGGTGATCGTAAGACAGTGCTAGGTACATCATTGGCAGGATTTCAACCTTACCGTCCACCGCCATTGGGCGCTCTTGGATCTTGTGCATACCAAGGATTGCCGATTGAGGTGGGTTGATGATTGGTGTCGACATTAGAGAGCCAAATACACCACCGTTAGTGATTGTGAAGTTACCACCCATTAGCTCATCAACAGTTAGCTTGCCATCACGACCTTTGATTGCTAGCTCTTTGATGCCCTTCTCTACGTCAGCGAAACCTAGAGTGTCACAGTCTTTCAGTACTGGTGTTACTAGACCACGCGGCGTAGATACCGCCATGCTGATATCGAAGTAGTTGTGGTAAACAATGTCATCGCCATCGATAGATGCATTCACTTCAGGGTAACGTTTTAACGCTTCTGTTACTGCTTTCACGTAGAAAGACATGAAGCCTAGACGAATACCATGACGCTCTTCGAATTGGTCTTTGTACTGCTTACGAAGATCCATGATTGGTTTCATGTTCACTTCGTTAAACGTTGTCAGCATTGCAGTATTGTTCTTAGCTTCTAGAAGACGATTCGCGACTGTCTTACGTAGACGAGTCATTGGAACACGTTTCTGGCTACGAGCAGCTGCTGGTGCTTCTGCCGCTGGCGCTTCTGCTTTAGGTGCTGCTTTAGCGTTTGCGATGTGCGCATCAATATCTTCACGAGTGATACGACCGCCAACACCAGTACCTTTAACTTGGCTAGCTTCTAGACCATGTTCTGCAAGCAGACGACGAACAGCAGGGCTTAGCGCATCGTTGCTTTCTTCAGTCAGCGCAGCCTTGTGACGCTTATCTGGAGACGCTTCTGTAGATTCAGTTGTGTCTGTTGTTGGTTCACCGGCTACTGCACCTGGCTTAAGCTTAGCGATTAGCTGTTTAGAAAGTACTGTCGCACCTTCTTCTTCGATGATTGCTTCTAGAACACCCGCCTCAGGCGCAGGTACTTCTAGAACCACTTTATCAGTTTCGATATCAACCAATACTTCGTCACGCTCAACAACGTCACCAGGTTGTTTGTGCCAAGTTGCTACTGTAGCGTCTGCAACAGATTCAGGTAAATCTGGAACCAGAATTTCAATTGTCATATCTGTTTCTTCCTTTAACTTCTAGTTCTTAGTCCGAAGTTTTTGTATTCACGTTCAGCGCATCTTCAATAAGCGCTTTTTGTTGTTTCAGGTGTACTGACATATAGCCTACTGCTGGTGATGCTGAAGCTGGACGACCAGCATACTTAAGGTCAGCACCTGCAGGGATTGCAGCACGGAAGTTGTGTTGGCTACAGTACCAAGCACCTTGGTTTTGAGGCTCTTCTTGACACCACACGAAATCTTCAACGTTCGTGTATTGTTCGATTGCGGCTTTTACTTCATCCAGAGGGAATGGGTACAGCTGCTCAATACGAACAATCGCAACATCATCTTGTTCATTGTTGCGACGCTGCTCTAGAAGGTCGAAGTAAACCTTACCTGAACAGAACACAACACGTTTCACTTTCGCTGCATCCAGTTGGTCAATTTCAGGAATTGCTGGTTGGAATGTACCTTCCGCAAGCTCTTCCATAGTTGATGTACATAGGGGATGGCGAAGTAGAGATTTCGGAGACATCACAATCAGTGGACGACGCATAGGACGAACAACCTGACGGCGAATCATGTGATAAACCTGTGCTGGTGTTGAAGGAACAACAACCTGCATGTTTTGCTCAGCACACAATTGTAGGTAACGCTCTAGTCGCGCTGAAGAGTGCTCTGGTCCCTGACCTTCATAACCATGCGGTAACAGCATTGTTAGGCCACATAGACGAGCCCATTTTTGTTCACCAGAAGAGATAAATTGGTCAATCACAACCTGAGCGCCGTTCGCGAAGTCACCAAATTGCGCTTCCCATAGCGTCAGACCGCTTGGTTCTGCCGTTGCATAGCCGTATTCAAATGCCAGTACCGCTTCTTCAGAAAGGACTGAGTCGAATACTTGGAAAGGACCTTGCTTATCATGAATATTAGCAAGTGGTACATATGTACTTGCATCGCTCTGGTTGTGCAGAACTGAATGACGGTGGAAGAAAGTACCACGGCCAGAATCCTGACCAGAAATACGAATTCGCTTACCATCATCAACAATCGTTGCGTAGGCCAGTGTTTCCGCCATACCCCAGTCAACCGCTTTCTCGCCGCTGATCATCGCTTTACGATCATTGTAAAGTTTGTTTACGCGGCTTTGCAGCTTATGGCTATCAGGATACGTTGTTAAACGGTTACCCAATTCGATTAGGCGTTGTGCGTCAAACTTGTTGTCCCACTCAACATCCCAGTCGTGGCCAAGATATGGTGACCAGTCAACAGAATGTAGAGCCATAGGACGCCACTCTTTAACGACAACTTCACCGTGGTCTAGAGCATCACGGTACTCATTCACGAGTTGAGTCGCTGTATCAATACCCAGAATATCTTTCTCCATCAACACGTCAGCGTAAAGCTTACGAGGTGTCGGATGTTTCTTGATCTTCTGATACATCAGAGGCTGTGTTGCGTTTGGCTCATCGGCTTCGTTGTGACCATGACGACGGTAACAAACGAGGTCGATAACAACATCGCGCTTGAACTCGTTACGATAATCAAGTGCGATACGTGTAACGAAGGCAACCGCTTCTGGGTCATCTGCGTTAACGTGGAAAATAGGTGCCTGTACCATCTTAGCGATATCAGTACAGTACATTGTAGAACGGGTATCGTTAGGGTTTGATGTCGTGAAACCAACTTGGTTGTTTACAACAATACGAACCGTACCACCAACTTGGAAACCACGCGCTTGAGACATGTTAAATGTTTCAGCCACTACACCCTGACCTGCGATTGCAGAGTCACCGTGAATAGTAATTGGAAGTACCGTGCTACCAGTCTTATCGCCTAGACGATCTTGACGTGCGCGTACCGAACCAATAACTACTGGGTTAACGATCTCTAAGTGAGATGGGTTAAATGCAAGTGCTAGGTGAACGTCGCCACCTGGTGTTGCGAAATCCGCAGAGAAACCTTGGTGATACTTAACATCACCTGTACCCCAAGTCTCGTCATGCTTACCAGCAAACTCATCAAATAGGTCTTGTGGTTTTTTACCCAACACGTTTACTAACATGTTAAGACGTCCACGGTGAGCCATACCAACAACGACTTCACGCATACCGCTCTTACCCGCGTGACGAATCAGTTCTTTCGTCATTGGAATAAGTGCATCACCACCTTCTAACGAGAATCGCTTAGCACCTGGGAATTTAGCCCCAAGGTAACGCTCTAGACCTTCAGCTGCTGTCAGCTCGTCTAGGAACATGTGTTTTTCTTCGTTAGTGAATGATGGTTGGCCTACTACAGATTCTAAACGCTGTTGAATCCAACGTTTCTGCTCTGTATCTGTCATGTGCATATACTCAGCACCGATAGATCCACAGTACGTTTTTTTAAGCGCAGAGTAGATGTCTTTCAACAGCATGGTCTCTTGCCCAATGGCAAATGAACCAACGTTGAATGACTCTTCTAGGTCATCTTCATTAAGATTGTGGAATGCTGGGTCTAGCTCCGCCACAGGTGGACGTTGCCATAAACCAAGAGGGTCAAGCTGTGCCGCTTCGTGTCCACGGAATCGGTAAGCATTGATTAATTGGAGTACTTTAACTTGTTTAGCGTCGACATCTGGATCACTAACCTGGACACTGTAATGCTTTGTTTCTTGAGCGAGTCGTCTGAAGTAGTCACGGACACGTGAATGCGGTTGTTCAACCACTTCTTCTGATGGCTTAGGTAAACCATCAAATACACGTTTCCACTCCTCACTAACCAGATCGGGGTCACTTAGATACAGTTCGTAGAGGTCCTCTACATACGTTGCATTGGCGCCAGCCAAGTGTGAAGACTCGAGCCATGCCTTCATCACGCCGTTGTGCATATTTTCCCTTAACCAGTAGTTTTCACGTTTGCTTCGGTCTTACGCCGAGCTATTAAGAGCCGACCCAAATTAGGTCGGCAATTTTTTGTTAATTAGACAGAGCGGTTAACCAACATCGTCTTGATGTGACCAATCGCTTTCGTCGGATTTAATCCCTTAGGACAAACACTTACACAATTCATGATGCCATGGCAACGGAAAACGCTAAATGCATCATCAAGATTTGATAGACGTTCATCTGTTGCTGTATCTCGGCTATCAATTAACCAACGGTAAGCGGCAAGTAAACCTGCTGGACCAATGAATTTGTCCGGGTTCCACCAAAAAGATGGGCACGACGTTGTACAACATGCACACATGATACATTCGTACAGGCCATCTAAATGAGCACGCTCATCTGGTGTTTGTAAGTTCTCTCTTGATGGTGGCAATGCGCCGTCATCAATCAAGAAAGGTTTAACTTTCGCATAGTTATCGTAGAACTGTGTCATGTCAACGATAAGATCTCGCACGACAGGTAGACCTGGAAGCGGGCGAATCACGATCTTGTCTGCTTGTAGTGCAGAAAGTGGTGTGATACACGCCAGACCATTCTTACCATTCATGTTTAAGCCATCAGAACCACAAACACCTTCACGGCAAGAGCGACGGAACGCGATGCTTGGATCTTGCTCTTTCAGCAGGATCAACGCATCTAGTAGCATCATGTCCGAACCTTCATCAACCTCTAGCGTGTAGTCTTTCATGTACGGCTTTTGGTCAACATCTGGGTTGTAACGGTACAAAGAGAAATTCAGTTTCATAATAATGTCCTCCTTTCCTTAGTACGTACGTGCTTTAGGCGGAAACGCTTCACGATGAATCGGTTCCATATTTACATCACGTTTAGCCATCGCTTCCGTTTCTGGGTTGTAGATTGAGTGACATAGCCACTGCGAATCATCACGGTCAGGGAAGTCAAAACGAGCATGTGCACCACGGCTTTCTGTACGGTAGTTAGCCGCAACCGCTGTCGCGTAAGCTGTTTCCATCAAGTTTTCTAGCTCTAAACACTCAATACGCTGTGTGTTGAACTCTGTTGATTTATCAGCAAGGTGAGCGTTCTTCAGACGTTCACGAATCACTTTCAGCTCTTCTAGGCCTTTCGCCATTGCATCACCTTCACGGAATACCGAGAAGTTGTTCTGCATACATTGCTGTAAGTCTTTACGGATTTGAGCAGGGTCTTCACCCTCAGTGCTGTTTTCCCAGCGGTTGTAACGTTCTAGTGAACGCTCAATGTCTGCTTCAGTTGCTGGCTTAGCATCAGCTTGCTTAGCTAGAGTTTCACCTAGGTGTAAACCTGTCGCACGGCCAAATACCACCAAGTCTAGTAGCGAGTTACCACCAAGACGGTTAGCACCGTGTACTGATACAGAAGCAATTTCACCACAAGCGAATAGGCCTTGTACTTCAACGTCAGCGCCGTTTTCGTCTTGCTTAATAGCCTGACCAGAAACCTGAGTTGGTACACCACCCATCATATAGTGACATGTAGGGATTACAGGGATTGGCTCTTTCACTGGATCAACGTGAGCGAATGTACGAGACAGTTCACAAACACCAGGTAGGCGTGACTCTAGCGTCTCCTTACCTAGGTGGTCCAGTTTCAGTTTAATGTGTGGCCCCCATGGACCATCACAGCCACGGCCTTCACGGATTTCGATCATCATTGAACGAGCAACAACGTCACGACCAGCTAGGTCTTTCGCGTTAGGCGCGTAGCGCTCCATGAAGCGTTCGCCATCTTTGTTAAGAAGGTAACCACCTTCACCACGACAACCTTCTGTTACAAGAACACCTGCACCAGCGATACCCGTTGGGTGGAACTGCCACATTTCCATGTCTTGCATTGGAACACCTGCACGTAGCGCCATACCAACACCATCACCAGTATTAATGTGCGCATTCGTTGTCGATGCGTAAATACGACCAGCACCGCCTGTAGCAAGGATGGTTGCTTTAGACTTGAAGTAACAAACTTCGCCAGTTTCCATACATAGAGCAGTACAACCAAGCACTACACCATCTTCATTCTTAACGATATCTAGTGCATACCACTCTGAGAATACGGTTGTTTTGTGCTTGATGTTCTGTTGATAAAGCGTGTGTAGAAGTGCGTGACCTGTACGGTCAGCCGCCGCTGCTGTACGAGCCGCTTGCTCACCACCAAAGTTCTTTGACTGACCGCCGAAAGGACGTTGGTAAATAGTACCGTTGTCGAAACGAGAGAATGGGAGGCCCATTTTCTCAAGTTCAATAACTGATTCAGGGCCGTTCTTACACATGTATTCGATAGCGTCTTGGTCACCGATGTAGTCAGAACCTTTAACCGTATCGTACATGTGCTGTTCCCAGTGGTCTTCGTGCGCGTTACCTAGAGCAACCGTAATACCACCTTGAGCAGAAACAGTATGTGAACGTGTTGGAAATACTTTAGAAAGCAATGCACATGATAGGCCTTGCTCAGAGATTTGTAGTGCAGCACGCATACCTGCACCACCAGCGCCGATTACAACGGCGTCAAATTCGCGAACTGGAATAGACACTTACGCACCCCACAAAATAAATAGACCAGAGAAGAAGTAACCAAACAGCACAGCAATAACCGCTAACTGTAGGCCGCCACGAAGCTTAGCGCACTTAATGTAGTCAGTAAGAACCTGCCATAGACCAATCCATGCATGAATCAGAACAGATACAAGTGCCAGCATCGTGAACACTTTGGTGAATGTGCCACCAAAGAACTGAGTCCAAGATACGTAAGAGATATCGGTGAAAGCACAAAAGCTCACCAGATAAATTGTGTATAGCGTCATAATGATCGCTGTAGCACGAATCAACAAGAAATCGTGTACACCATTACGACCAAAAGATGAAATATGTTTTACCACACCATGATCCCCGCTAGTAGTGACAGAACGGCTGTCGCTGCGAATGCAACCTTAGCGCTCATTGCGCCAGATTCCAGCTCTTCAAAATGACCTAAATCCATCAGAAGGTGACGGATACCACCTGCAATGTGATAGGCCAATGCCGTTAGAATTCCCCACAAGATAAACTTCACGAAGAAGCCGTCGACGATGTCAACTGCTTGTGTGTAACCAACAGGAGAGGATAAGGAAATGGATAGTAACCAAAGTAGGATCCCGACCGCGACAAACGTAATCACACCGGATACACGGTGTAAAATAGATGCGATTGCTGTGATCGGAAAGCGGATGGTCTGTAAATCTAAATTAACAGGTCTTGACTTTCTTTCTTTCACGGGCTTGCTCACTCAGCTCCATTGAGCATTTATAGTTATGAACGAATTTTGGTTGCAAACCTGCAAAAGTTAACATTTATTTAACATCCAACCCCATCAAATGACCAGGTATTTTGTAAAAATTTTGTTAACAACAAGGATTAAAACTTCACCTCACAATTGTTTCAAGCCTTGAATTTATAAGGTTTCCACCAAAATTGACGGTGCCACTATACGGCTGGCAACATTCTAATACAATTGATGTAACAATTTTTGCTACACAGACCAGATTTTTAACGTTTTACATTTAAAAAATAATAACAAGTGCACACATCAGAGGAGAAAAATTGACTTTGATAACGAAGACACGTACAAAAATGTCACACAAACATCCTGGACGGATTAAATAATAAACAAAGGAGATTGTTATGGCAGATAAGAAAGCTATCCTTCATGTTGAAGGTCAAGCGCCTATCGAGCTGCCGATTATGGAAGGTGCCCTAGGCACACCTGTGATTGATGTTCGTAAACTGGGAGCAAATGGATATTTCACTTTCGACCCAGGTTTTCTTGCCACTGCATCTTGTGAATCCCAAATCACCTACATTGATGGCGGTAAAGGCATCCTTCTGCACCGCGGTTACCCTATTGATCAGTTGGCTAACAATGCTGATTACTTAGAAGTATGTTACATCCTTTTATACGGTGAAGCCCCTACACGTGAACAGTACGAGCAGTTCAAAACAACCGTGACTCGTCACACAATGGTCCATGAGCAAATTGCAAGTTTCTTCCACGGCTTCCGTCGTGATGCTCACCCAATGGCCGTTATGTGTGGTGTCGTTGGTGCACTGGCTGCGTTTTACCACGATTCATTAGATATCAACAACGACGAGCACCGTGAAATTGCTGCTTACCGTCTGCTTTCAAAAATGCCGACGCTTGCAGCAATGTGTTACAAGTACACTATCGGTCAGCCGTTCATTTACCCACGTAATGATCTGAACTATGCAGAAAACTTCCTGCACATGATGTTCGCAAATCCATGTGAAGAGTACGACGTTAACCCTGTTGTTGCTCAAGCAATGGATAAGATCTTTACTCTTCACGCAGACCACGAGCAAAACGCCTCAACGTCAACTGTTCGTCTATCTGGTTCATCTGGTGCAAACCCATTTGCGTGTATTGCAGCAGGTATCGCTTCTCTTTGGGGCCCAGCTCACGGCGGCGCAAACGAAGCATGTCTGAAGATGCTGGAAGAGATCGGCAGCGTAGAGAATATTCCAGAGTACGTTGCACGTGCGAAGGATAAAGAAGACCCATTCCGTTTGATGGGCTTTGGTCACCGCGTTTACAAGAACTACGACCCGCGTGCGACAGTAATGCGCGAAACGTGTCACGAAGTTCTTAAAGAGCTAAACATCAAAGATCCACTACTAGACGTAGCTATGGAACTTGAGCGTATTGCTCTATCTGACGAATACTTCGTTTCTAAGAAGCTATACCCTAACGTAGACTTCTACTCAGGTATCATTCTTAAAGCAATCGGTATCCCTGTTTCAATGTTTACGGTTATCTTCGCGATTTCTCGTACTATCGGTTGGATTGCTCACTGGAACGAAATGCACAGCGACCCACTAAACCGTATCGGTCGTCCTCGTCAGCTATACACTGGTGAAGTTCAGCGTGAGTTCTCACCTCTTCATGAGCGTGAATAGTCAGTAATACGTTTTCGTAAATACAAAAAAAGCCCTTTATAGGGCTTTTCTTTTTTATATCACTAGTTTCTTAGTCTTATACGATAGGACTATGTTCTGTTAACTGATCGACCGCAGATTGGCATGACAAGACGATGTGTGACGTTAACACTTCAACAGCTCCCTCTATATCTCTGCTTAACGCCAGATCCAACAATTGCTTGTGTTGCCTATCGAGCTGAGCGCGCACTTCTGTATCCGGATCAGAAATTCGGCGATATTTATCAAGTGCCGTTCCAAGCCTTTTAGAGAAATCGATAAGATAAGTGGAATCAGCTCCCGACAGCAAAATTGAATGAAACTCTTCATGCGCTTCACTCCACGCATCAAGATGATCAACCGATAGTCGAAGTCGTTCTAAACGGTAGTGAGCAGCCACTAATTTTGACTCCCAATCCATATCGCCACTGTTCAATGACAAACGTAATGCTTCGGTTTCAACCAGTATACGGGTTTGTCGAATCTCTAGAATATCTCGATAACTCAATTTAGGGACCGAAAACCCTTTATTGATTTGCTGTTCAAGTAACCCCTGGGCAGATAGCTGGCTCAATGCTTCTCTCAGCGGTGTCAAGCTTACATCATACTCATTCTTCAAATGCGAGATATTGAGCTTTTGCCCTGGCTGCAGTACTCCTTCAGATAATTCACGTTTGATACGTTCATAAATGATTGCGCTTTTAGTTTGTGACAAAGGCAATTTCCTTATTGACTAGTTACACACCATGTGGTTTATTTGTTGCACACTTTAAAAATAATCGATTATTTTTAAAAAGTACATAAATACAAGGATGATGTGTTAATGAAATTTAAATATTCTTTCGCGATTGCTGCTATTTTGGGTTCTGTTTCAACAATTTCTTTTGCTCAAGACGACGTTAAACTACCGTGTAACACCGCTAAACTGATTGTTCCATGGGGTGCAGGTGGTGGTACCGACATTATCTTTCGCACAATCGTAGAAGAAGCAAATGCTCAAGGTGCGAAGCCAAAATTGCAAGTTGTTAACATGCCAGGACGCAGTGGCAACAAAGGTTCCAAGAAATTCTTAAAATCTCGTAAAAATGGCTGTGAGCTACTTGCCATCCACCAATCGGTTATGACGAGCTACCTTGGCGGTCAGGCTAAAGTAAATTGGGATGGATATCAACCAGTTGCGCAACTTACTGAGACTGCTGAGTACATCGGTGTAAATGGTCAGCAGCCGTATTCTACGCTGGCTGAACTTCAATCTTACGCAAAACAAAATCCAAACTCCGTCGTTGCAGCCGGTTCGTTGGGCTCGACTTCTCACTACACCATGCTAATGCTAGAAGATGCACTAGGCGTTAAATTCCGCCATGTCTCTTACGATGGTACACGTGAGCGTACCACTGCCCTACTTTCAGGTAATGCTCATATCGGTCTAGCGAACTTAACTTCTTCTCGTAAAAACGTAGAAACAGGCGCGATCAAGCTGCTAGCCACTACGTCTGAAGGCCGTCAAAGCCAACTTCCAGAAGTTCCATCAGCGAAGGAGCAAGGCTTCGATGTTGAATTCGGCGTTCGTCGTGGTATCGCACTTCCAAAAGGAACTGACTCTAAAATCGTTACTCATTACGAAGAATTATTCGAAAAGGCAGTAAATAGCCCTAAGGTACAAGAAACGCTACGTGTTAAAGGTACTGAGGTGAAATTCCTAGCTTCGAATGATTATGCTGCAGCACTAGGTAACGAGTTTGGTTCATGGGAAGCGCTTGCAAAGCAAGTTGGTATCTACAACGTTAAGTAACTCTTTTAAGGGCGGGGAAATCCGCCCTCTTTAATTCGATTACTTGTTAGGGAGAGCAGGTATGAATCTTATCAACAAGGATAGCGTTGTTAGTTTAATGCTACTGTTGGGCTGTGGTGTGTTTATCAACGCATTAGGTGATATCGAACGCACAAACTACGGCACTATCACCTCAAATATCTGGCCAACCATCGTATTGTCTGTTCTGACAACTTTATGTGCTATCTACTTTCTAACTTCTCTTAAGCCGACTCAAGAAGAAAAAGAGTCCTTCAACTGGAAAACCTTTTTCCCTCGTAATGTTGTGATTGTTTTTGCTTTGTTTGCAGGTTTTGTTTATTCACTTCCTTTCCTTGGCATGCTAATCGGCGGAAGTACATTTGTGTTTCTTGTACTTACTGCAATTGGTCATAAGACAATGAAGTATGTGTTTATTCACTTAGGTATTGCCATTGGCAGTGTTGCTGTTATGTACGGCGTATTCACTTATGGATTGAGTGTAATGCTACCTGAAGGCGAGTTGTTGTACTCACTCATGTATTAAAGGAAAAATCCATGTTTGTAGATGTATTAGAAGCTGCAAATCAGCTATTCACACTCGACACTATGATGTTGATGGCAGCAGGTACTTTTGGTGGCTTGCTCGCGGGTTCGGTTCCGGGCTTTACCATCACAATGGCGATTGTATTAACACTACCGTTCACATTCGGTATGACTCCAATTCAAGGCTTAGCAACGATGATTTCTGTCATGGTTGGTGGCCTATCAGGCGGTTTAATGTCTGGCATGCTAACAGGTATTCCAGGCACACCGTCTTCCATTGCAACCACATTTGATGGTTTTCCTTTAGTACGTAAAGGGAAACCGGGCTTAGCTCTTGGCCTTGGTGTTTGGGCTTCGTTTTTTGGCGGTATTTTCTCAGCCGTAGTATTAGTGGTACTCGCTCCGCAGCTTGCAAATATAGGCCTAGAATTTGGCCCATGGGATTACTTTTCTCTGGTTCTTTTTGCCCTAACGATTACCGCAAGTTTATCTAACGACAGCCTCGTAAAAGGTTTGATTGCAGGTGCCTTAGGTCTCCTAGTTGCCTGTATAGGTACTGATGATCTTAATGGCGTAGAACGTTTTACTTTTGGCACTGAGTTTCTAGTCGATGGTTTCGCGTTTCTCCCTGTTCTGATTGGTCTGTTCGCATTCTCTCAGCTACTAGGAGACATCTCTGATCGCAATAAAGCGAAAGAGCCTTTAATGAAAGAGACAGGACAAGCGACTAAAATCAATCACTTCGCGGCTATCAAGCAAGTATTGTCTAGCTGGGTTAACCTATGTCGTTCAAGTGCAATTGGTGTATTTACCGGTATTCTTCCAGCTGCGGGCAGTTCTATCTCAAACGTTTTGGCATATGACCAAGCTAGGAAGTCTTCTAAAGAAAAAGAAGAGTTTGGTAAGGGGCACCCTGATGGTATCATCGCACCTGAAGCTTCAAACAACGCAACGGCTGGCGGTTCTCTTATCTCAATGATGGCACTTGGAATCCCAGGTGATGTGGTTACAGCAGTAATGTTAGGCGCATTGATGGTTCATAACATTGTTCCAAGCCCTGGTTTCATCAGTGAACAACCTGTATTGGCAAACGGTATTTTCATTGCCTTCTTTATTGCCCACTTCTTTATGGTTGGTTTGCAGTCTCTATGCCTTAAAGCGTTTGTTCAGGTGACCCGTGTCCCAATGTACACTTTGGCGTCAGTAATCCTACTTTACTGCTCAGTTGGCGTATTTTCGCTAAACAACTTAGAAGCAGATATATGGACGCTATTCATCTTTGGTGTAGTTGGTTTCGTATTAAAGGGGCTTGGCTTCCCACTCGCACCTATGATTTTGGGTGTAGTCCTTGGACACATCGCTGAAGTGAACTTCTCACGAGCGCTGTCTACCGACTCAGATCTAATGGTGTTCCTAACTCGCCCATGGTCGGCATTCTTCATTGTATTGGCACTGTTCTCTTCATGCTTCCCTGCGTACCAAAAAGGTAAACGCACTAATGCAGCGTGGGCAGGTTACTTTATGCCAATCATGATGTTCTCTCTTTCTGTTCCTCTATTCATGATGGATGGTGTTGTTCGCTCGGTTATCGCTGCAATTATCGTTGCAGCTGGCATTTATAACCTTTACCAACACATGAGTAGCTTAAAAGTTGTAAAAAAGGAAATTAACAATGCTTAGTAATGACGGATTATCTTATCCATACTCGTCACAACGTATGGCTACCTACGCTAAAAATGGCATGGTGGCGACTTCCCAGCCACTAGCAGCTCAGATCGGTGCAGACATTTTAAAGCAAGGTGGTAATGCCATTGATGCTGCGATTGCTACAGCCGCCGCGCTTACCGTCGTAGAACCAACAGGCTGTGGTATCGGTGGTGATGCATTTGCCATTGTATGGGTTAAGGACAAGCTCTACGGACTAAATGGCTCAAGCTTTGCGCCTGAAGCACTGACACCAGAACTAATGGAGCAACAAGGTCATGACAAGATGCCTCTTTACGGCTGGACACCTGTCACCGTACCTGGTATCCCAGCATCTTGGGCTGCATTGAGTGAGCGTTTTGGTAAACTGCCTTTTGCTGACCTGATGGAACCTGCTGCCAAGCTGGCAGAAGAAGGATTCCCTGTTTCACCAACAATCAGCTTCCTATGGAATAAAGCTGCACAAACATTCGATGCAGAGCTAGAAGGTGAGGTAAAACAAGCTTGGTTTGATATGTTCACAAAAAGTGGCAACGCACCAACTCCCGGTGAACTTTTCACAAGCCCAGGTCATGCCAGCACTCTACGTTCGATTGGCCAGACTAAAGCAACCAGCTTCTACCACGGTGATATCGCAGATAAAATTGATGCCTTTTCACAAAAGACAGGCGGTTTGATTCGTAAGTCTGATTTAGAGCGCTATGAAGTTGAGTGGGTTGACCCAATCAAGGTTAACTACAAAGGCTACGACGTGTGGGAGATCCCACCAAATGGTCAAGGCATGGTCGCGTTAATGGCGCTCAACATGCTAAAAAATGATGAATTCAAGAGCCGTGATGACCTAGAAACTATCCATAAACAGTGTGAAGCGATGAAGCTTGCCTATGTTGATGGTCAAGCGTACATCACGCAACGCGATAAGATGTCTGTATCTGTTGAAGGTTTACTGTCTGACGAATACGCACAGACACGTCGCAACTTAATTGGCGACAATGCGATTAAACCAACGATTGGTAAACCACCAGCTGGCGGTACGGTGTATCTAGCCGTTGCAGACAACGAAGGCAACATGGTGTCGTTTATTCAAAGTAACTACCACGGATTCGGTTCTGGTGTTGTAGTTCCAGATACTGGTATTGCGTTGCAAAATCGTGGAGAAAACTTCTCACTCGATCCAAATCACGATAATTACCTACAGCCAAATAAAAAAACCTACCATACCATTATCCCTGGATTTATCACTAAAGGTGATCAACCTGTTGGCCCGTTTGGTGTAATGGGCGGTTTTATGCAGCCTCAGGGGCATATGCAGGTCGTCATGAACATGATCGACTTTGGCTTAAACCCGCAAGCTGCGCTTGATGCCCCTCGCTGGCAGTGGATGGGTGATATGAATATCGGCTTAGAACAAGCGATGCCGAATCATATTGTGACAGGCATGCTGCGCAAAGGGCATAAGGTCCAAGTCGCATCAGATTACACCACTTATGGCCGTGGTCAGATTATCGTAAAAGATCCACTGACAGGCGTATTGTGTGGTGGCACAGAAGCTCGTACTGATGGCTCAATTGCAGCATTCTAGAGGCAGTAATGAAAACACAAATTGATTTGTTTAATGCATTCTTCCGCATTGGAATTTTTGGCTTTGGCGGCGGACCAACCATGATTCCATTGGTGCATAAAGAGGTAGTCGATAATTACCAATGGATGGAAGACGAAGAGTTTTCTAACGTGCTCGCCATTGGTAACACCCTTCCAGGGCCAATCGCTACAAAAATGGCAGGCTATATCGGTTATAAAGTTGGCGGTGTTACGGGGTGTATCAATGCAGTGATTGCCACCATTGTTCCACTGATCATTGTTATGATTGCGGGGCTTGGCCTTCTTAATGAATATCGAGATACCCCTTGG
Source organism: Vibrio sp. RE86 (assembly GCF_013114545.1). GTDB lineage: Bacteria > Pseudomonadota > Gammaproteobacteria > Enterobacterales > Vibrionaceae > Vibrio. The sequence continues at coordinate 71,926 of NZ_VTXI01000003.1, forward strand.
GTATCGGGTATGGCGCAAGGTGTCGTACCCATCGTTGCTTGGATGATGGCCAAACTTTGTTATGACTTTTTCCTCAAAGGTCACAAAGCTGTCGGCGCAGTCGCCACTGGGCTACTAGCGGTTGGTTCTCTAGGATTGATCCTCGGCTTTGGCGTTCACCCAGGTTTAATTGTTGCAGCGGTTTTGGTTGCTGTATTAATAAAACCTGAAAAGAAGTCTGAACTAGAAACCAACGAGCAGAAGGGCTAATTATGCAGGTTTATATTGATATCTTTTTAGCGTTCTTTATTCCGAACATCGTTGGCTACGGTGGTGGTCCTGCGATTATTCCACTTATTGAGGCTCAAGTCGTTGGTCATTACGGTTGGATGGATGCTAACCGCTTTGCAGAAGTTCTCGCGCTAGGCAATGCACTACCAAGCCCAATCGCAACCAAAATGGCGGGCTACATAGGCTATGAAGTCGGTGGTAGCCTAGGTGCGTTTATTGCTGTGTTTGCAACTGCAGCACCAACGATTCTTATCATGATCGTAGCGATGAGTATCTTATACAAATATCGCAATGCGCCTAAAGTGAAAGCGCTGAGCGCATGGGTTTTGCCCGTGATAGCAGCGCTGATGGTCATTCTTAGCTACAAACTGGTGCTTTCTGGCATTGAGTCTGGCGTCGTGCATTTTGCTTTGCTGTTTGTGTTTGCAGCCATCGCACTCGAAAAACTAAAGATTCACCCGACTTGGGTCATCTGCAGTGGTTTAGCGTATGGTGCGATATTCATGGGTTAACCTCTTTATCAACCCACAGAGTAAAAGCGCCACTCAAGTCGAGTGGCGTTTTTATACCAATCTGGATAAATAGGTGATCAGATAATTGCACAGAAAAAATCGCTTAGAGCAAGGCATAGATTGCCGCTAGCTAGTTGACCTACCTACACCATTCTTTCAAAACATAGCTATAACGAAGCTATTAGCGATTTTAGCAAGCAAGAATGACCAGATATTTATTTAGGTTGGTATTACTTTTAAACTGGGTTATCGATGTCGATAAACTCAACTTCTAAGTCATGCTCTTTTGCTAACCATTCCCCTAACGCTTTAATACCGTAACGTTCTGTTGCGTGGTGACCTGCTGCAAAGTAATGAATATCCTGCTCTCGAGCGGAATATGTCGTACGCTCTGAAATCTCACCAGAGATAAACGCATCTAAACCATACTGAGCAGCAAGCTCTATATAATCTTGGCCGCCACCAGTACACCAGCCAACCGTTTCAATCATCTTATCTGAATTTTCTGGGGCAATATGCAGCGGTTGACGATTCAAAACTCTATTGATTCTTTCTGAAAACTCAGCGCCAGTCACAGGGTTCTTTAAACGACCGAACATAGCCACCGATTGAGGGTGACCTTCAAGTCCACCTTCGACTTCGATCTCTAGCAGTCTTGCCAACTCTGCGTTATTACCAAGCTCAGGGTGAATATCTAACGGTAAGTGATAGCCCAACAAGTTAATGTCATTTTTGATTAATGTGCGGATTCGTTTGCCTTTCATGCCGCGAATAGGCTCAGGTTCACCTTTCCAAAAGTAACCATGGTGAACAAGCAATGCATCGGCATTTAACTCAACAGCTTTATCAATCAACGCCTGAGAAGCGGTCACACCTGTCACAACTCGCTTTATCTCTTGCGCCCCTTCAACTTGTAATCCATTCGGGCTGTAATCTTTAATCAGTTGAGGAGATAACTTCTCGTTAATTATCTTTTCCAATTGCAGGTTATTCATGGTCACTTCCAATTAATTATTTTTGCCAAAGTGTATACCTATCTGAGTTCTAGGTACAATGGCCCCAATGCAGAATCAATAGGAATCAGGATGAACCAACTACAACGCTTTTATCAATGGGTAGCTACCTCCCCTTCCCTATTTGAACTGCACCCACCAATGGTTGATTTTTTAAACGACACAATTCCTCCTCTCAGCGACTCTCTTCAATATGATGGGAACCCACGATTAGGCTTTTTATACCAGTACTTATGTACTCACGTTATCGAAAACACCGAATATTTAAAGATTGAACTTGAGGAGATCCAGCTCAATGCTGCCTGTGGTCGCACATTGGGTGCCATTGATTTAATCCTTCATAATCAACAGAAGCAACGTTTTGAGCATTGGGAAGTTGCAATCAAATTCTACCTGCTTCATAACGGCATTTGGTATGGCCCGAATGCTCATGACCAATTAGATAAGAAACTAGACCGTATGCTGAGTCATCAGCTAAAAATGAGTCACACCGATGAGTTTCGTAACGAGCACTCTCAATATGAGTCATTGACTGAACAACTTTTAATGCAAGGCCGGCTCTATATAAACCCATTCTCTCCCGAACAAGTACCGAATGAGTGCTTGGGCTATCCGCTCAATCCAACTCAAATTAATGGCTATTGGTGTTACCAGAGTCAATGGAATTTGCTTGAAGAGCCACTTTATGAACTCGAAAAGCCTTTGTGGGCGATTGGACGAGAGGAGTTTACGACGCCTATTGAAAAACCAGATGGAAGGTTTGTGCACGCACAAACAAAAAGTGGTCAGTTTTGGTTTGTTGTGCCAGATAGTTGGCCGAACAAATAAAAAGGGCCGACACAATGTCAGCCCTTAAGCGTATTTAGCTTAGAAAATTACAAGCCCGCGTTGGCGAAAACCTGATTCACAATCTCTTGAGCTTCTGCTTCGATCTGTTTCAGATGCTCTGCACCTTTGAAGCTTTCACAGTAGATTTTATAGATATCTTCAGTACCTGATGGACGCGCGGCAAACCAGCCATTCTCCGTCGTTACTTTCAGGCCACCAATCGCAGCACCATTGCCAGGAGCATGAGTCAAACGAGCCGTAATTGCGTCACCCGCAAGCATTTCAGCCGTTACCATGTCTGGTGAAAGCTTGGACAGTACGGCTTTTTGCTCACCGTTTGCGACCGCTTGGATGCGATTGTACTCAGACGAGCCGTGCTTCGCAGCTAGCTCTTCATAGTACTCTTGAGGGTTCTTGCCCGTTACCGCTGTGATTTCAGCAGCAAGTAAACATAGGATGATGCCATCTTTATCTGTAGACCAAGGAGTGCCGTCTTTACGTAGGAATGAAGCACCCGCAGACTCTTCGCCACCAAAGCCAAACTTGCCTTCGTACAAACCATCAACAAACCACTTAAAGCCCACTGGTACTTCACATAACTCACGACCAAGGTCTGCAACCACACGGTCAATCAACGCGCTTGATACCAATGTTTTACCAACTGCGACATCAGCGGCCCAGCCTTGACGGTGACGGTATAGGTAATCGATACATACCGCTAGGAAGTGGTTTGGATTCATTAAACCTTTTGGCGTCACGATGCCGTGGCGATCGTAATCTGGGTCGTTACCAAAGGCGAGCGCATACTCGTCTTTCAGCGCTAAAAGGCCAGCCATTGCGTATGGTGAAGAACAGTCCATACGAACAACACCATCTTTATCTAGAGACATGAACTGGAATGATGGATCAATCGCTTCGCTCACCAGTGTTAGGTCTAGGTTGTATGCTTGACCAATTTGACGCCAGTAATCAATACCACTGCCACCTAGAGGATCAACGCCCAGCTTCAGGTTTGCTTTTTGGATGGCTTCCATATCGATCACGTTCACTAGATCATCGATATACGGTTTAACAAGATCTTTCTCGACAAACAATTCAGACGCTTTCGCTTTCGCTAAAGGCATACGTTTCACGCCTTGAAGCCCTTCAGCAATAAGAACGTTAGCACGATCTTGAATAGCTTGAGTCAAACTGCCTTCCGCTGGACCACCATGCGTAGGGTTATATTTGATGCCACCATCTTGCGGTGGATTATGTGATGGCGTGATGACAATGCCATCTGCCTTAGCGTCATTTTTAAGATTATGAGTCAAGATAGCGTGTGATACACCCGGAGTTGGCGTGTAGCCATTCTCTTTCTGAACAATAACTTGCACACCATTGGCAATCAGTACTTCAACAACGGTAGAAAATGCAGGCTCCGACAGTGCGTGAGTGTCTTTACCAACAAATAGAGGGCCTGTTGTGCCTTTTTCTGCTCGAACTTCTGCTACCGCTTGAGCAATCGCCAAAATATGATGCTCATTGAACGTAGATTTATCTGCTGTACCTCGGTGGCCTGAAGTACCAAATTCGACTTTATGGTTTGAGTTAGCTGGGTCTGGTTGAAGTAAGAAGTAGTTCGCAACTAGGGCTGGAATATTGTGCAGGTCTTGCGGTTGAGCTTTTTGTCCCGCTCGTGGGTGCATAGCCATTTTGACATCCTTTCTTAAAATTATTAGAAATAAAAAAACCTCATAATACGTTATCGAAACAGTGCATTATGAGGTTTAAATCAGAATTCTTTAAATTGAGTTAGTGACCTTCTCAATTAAGTCTGATGGGAAATTCATTCTCGCCATCAGCTGGTCGACCATTTGCCTTTTCCTGCTGGTGTTGTTGTTGGTAATCACCCAGAACGGAGAACCTGGAATCGCCTTTGGCTTAGTCGTATTACCGTTTGCCAATAAGGTTTGCTCATTATTCGCGAAGTAAACGCGTTTGCGACCTTTCACTTGTGTCGCTTCAGAGAAACCATTCGGGTTAATGTGATGCAGTGTAGATAGAACCAACATAAAGCGATCAATCGCTTTTTTAAGGCCTGCAAACTCGTCAGAGATCAGCAATGAACGCATCTCTTTAACCGTGTCTACTGACTCTTCTTTAATTGCATCTTTACTTACCACCACACCCTTTGGTTGCGCCATAACCTTTGGCTGAGCTGCTACTGGAGCCTTAGCATCTGTCATTAGTAGACGACGCAGGATGTCCGAAGCACTTTCGCCAATGTCCTGGGTTTGACTTGCGATGTAACGGTATAGATCCTCATCAACCTCAATTGTTTTCATTCGCTTTTCACAATCTCTATGTTTAAACTCTGGGGGATTATAGCGAGATCTTTAATGAGACTCTACGGTTTACCTGTAACGAATAAAATAAAATGTCACAACTGCTCAACTACAAAGTCGAAGGTGAGGGTCACACCATTGTTTTGATCCATGGATTGTTTGGTAATTTAGATAACTTAGGTTTACTAGCACGAGATTTAAAGAAAGATCACCAGGTGGTCAGTGTCGATCTTCGTAACCATGGAATCTCGTTTCAAAGCGAACAGCATGACTATGCCTTAATGGCGCAAGATGTCCTTAACGTACTGGATCATCTCCAGCTCGAACAATACAGCATTGTCGGTCACTCAATGGGCGGGAAAGTAGCAATGAAGCTGGCTGAGCTCGCCGGTGAAAAGGTGGTGAAGCTACTTGTCCTCGACATGGCTCCGGTTGAGTACACTCAGAGCCGACACGATAACGTTTTTAATGGTTTAAAAGCCGTCGAGTCCCAAAAACCTACCTCGCGTAAACAAGCGTTAGAGATTCTCGCAGAGCACGTAGAGATTGAAGGTGTTAGACAATTCCTTGGCAAATCGCTTTACAACACGGGTGAGCACTTTGCATGGCGATTCAATGTCACTAGCCTTTGGGATAACTATTGGAACATTCTTGGCTGGAAGCGTATCGAAAAGATTGATACACCGACATTGTTCCTCAAAGGCGGTGATTCAGACTATTTAACGGCACAGCACCAACCTGAAGTTCAGCAACAGTTCAGCCGAGCAAAAGCACATGTCATTGCCAACACGGGACATTGGTTACATGCAGAAAAGCCCGCTGAAGTATTGCGTGCAATTCGTAAGTTCATTGGCTAAATGAGAATGAGAGGTCAGTTACGCGATCGCCGTTAACTTTATCTATTAACAGTGGTATAGTTCGGCGCAAGTAATTTGGCATAAAGGGATTCCATGCTTTACGACTACATGAACATGCTTGAGTCTATTGGTCTCGATCTTCTTTTTGCGTCTATCTTTTTCTTAATTGGTATGGCGATTAAAGATGTCTTAAAAGCGGGCAATGTCCCACCTTTCGGTCGTCGCATTGTATGGTTAGTCCTATTCCTTGGCTGTGCTGGTTTTATCGCAAAAGGTATTATTCAGCTTAGTTGGGAAGGTGGTGGCATAGGTTAACTTGACCGAACCCACAACAGAAAATAGTTAAAGGTAACGAATCTATGGCAAGTGTAGGCATCTTCTTTGGTAGCGACACAGGTAACACTGAAGCTGTTGCAAAGATGATTCAAAAGCAACTAGGTAAACAACTGGTTCACGTACAAGATATCGCAAAAAGCAGCAAGGAAGACATCGACAACTTCGATCTCCTTCTTCTTGGTATCCCAACGTGGTACTACGGCGAAGCACAATGTGATTGGGACGATTTCTTCCCAGAACTAGAGCAAATCGACTTCTCTACTAAGCTTGTGGCTATTTTTGGTTGTGGTGACCAAGAAGACTACGCAGAGTACTTCTGTGATGCTATGGGTACTGTTCGCGACATCGTTGAAGCGAAAGGCGGTACTATCCTTGGTTACACTTCAACTGAAGGCTACGAGTTTGAAGCGTCTAAAGGTCTAGTTGAAGGCGATGACAGTCAGTTTGTTGGTCTATGTGTTGACGAAGACCGCCAACCAGAGCTAACTGAAGAGCGCGTAAACAACTGGTGTAAGCAGATCCACGAAGAGATGTGCTTAGCTGAGCTTGAAGGCTAATACGCTGTGAGCGAATAAAAACCTCCACCTGTTGGAGGTTTTTTTATACCTGTACACGACCAGTTAGGCCGTATTTGGCTCCGCTTCTTCTCTATATTTCGGCTTTTTGCGCACATAGAGTTTGCGCTGAACTTCTGAGACAACATTCCCCTGACTGTCTTTTACATAGGTAACAAATTCCGGAAAACATTTATCTCCATCAGAGGTTTGCTCAAGAATGCTTTGTAACTGATCTTGTGTAACACAAAACTCAGCAAACAAATCACTCTGGCCCGGTTTAATGAAATTGATACTCGCCTCTTTGTCCCACACGTAGTACTGCTCTCCTAAAATCCCCATGAGCATCAAAGAATAAACGGGGTCTGTGAGGGAGAATATGCTACCGCCATACTGCGTTCTATTAGCATTCTTATTCCACCAACGTAATTTAAGCTTCACCTTCACTTCACGAAAGTCATCACTGATAGACTCAATTTTAATACCCGCCCCCCAAAACGGCGGCCAAGCATTTAAAGCAAACCTAACGATGTTTGGCTTGTAAATTTTTGCCAATGATTTATCCATTCTCTATCCCTGAGCAACAAAAAAGACTGAATTGTTAATCAATTGTAACTGGTCGGACATGAGTAATCAGTGACGCCGCACCACTTTATAAAAAAAGAGTAGTAACCCTTTGAACTTCGTGGTTTATTGTTAATGTCTACTACCCTATAATGATAGGAATATTGAATTCTGTTAATTACTGCAGATCATCAACAGGAAAGTATATGTCAGACAATAACCAAGCACTCAAGGATGCTGGTCTTAAAGTAACCCTTCCAAGACTGAAAATTTTAGAAGTACTACAGCAACCGGATTGCCAACATATCAGTGCTGAAGAACTGTACAAGAAGCTGATTGATCTTGGAGAAGAGATCGGTTTAGCAACAGTATACCGAGTATTAAACCAATTTGATGATGCAGGTATCGTGACTCGCCACCACTTCGAAGGTGGTAAGTCAGTGTTTGAATTATCAACTCAGCATCACCATGACCACCTAGTGTGTCTAGATTGTGGCGAGGTAATCGAGTTTTCTGATGACATTATCGAAGAGCGTCAGAAAGAGGTTGCAGCTAAGTACAACGTGACTCTTACTAACCACAGTTTGTACCTATACGGCAAATGTGCTGACGGCAGCTGTAAAGATAACCCTGATGCGCACAAACCTAAAAAATAAATAAAATAGGTAGTCTCAACATGGTAAACGTCAGCGCAGGCTGGCGTTTTTTATGCCTACCAGATAAACAGACAAATACAAAAAAGCCAGTCATCTCTGACTGGCTTTTTATCAATAACCGCGTTACTTACTTAGCTTCAATCTTAGCCCAAGTATCACGCAGGCCAACCGTGCGGTTGAATACTAGCGCTTCTGGCTTCGAGTCTTTCGCGTCTGCACAGAAGTAACCCATACGTTCGAACTGGTAACCTTTTTCCGCTTCAGCAGAGACTAGGCTTGGTTCAACAAAACCCTTCATCGTCACTAGCGAATCTGGGTTGATTGTTTCTGCGAAGTTATCCGCAGCAGCTGGATTAGGTACCGTGAACAGGCGATCGTATAGACGAATTTCTGCTGGTAGACCTTTATCCGCTGATACCCAGTGGATTACACCTTTCACTTTACGGCCGTCTTCTGGGTTCTTACCAAGCGTATCTGCATCGTAAGTACAGAAGATTGTAGTGATGTTGCCTTCAGCGTCTTTCTCAATACGCTCAGCTTTGATCACATACGCACCGCGTAAGCGAACTTCTTTACCTAGAACAAGACGCTTATACTTCTTGTTTGCTTCTTCACGGAAATCTTCACGCTCGATCCAAACTTCGCGAGTGAACGGAACTTCACGTTCGCCCATTTCTGGTTTGTTAGGATGGTTAGCCACGTTTAGTGTCTCAACCTTACCTTCATCGTAGTTTTCGATAACAATCTTAACTGGATCAAGTACCGCCATCGCACGTGGTGCATTTTCATTCAGATCATCACGAATACAAGATTCTAGCGAACCCATTTCGATCATGTTGTCTTGCTTGGTCACACCAATACGCTTACAGAACTCACGGATTGAGCCAGGCGTGAAACCACGGCGACGTAGACCAGAAATAGTAGGCATACGTGGGTCATCCCAACCGTTTACTAGGTTTTCAGTCACTAGTGTGTTGAGCTTACGCTTAGACATCACAGTGTACTCTAGGTTTAGACGGCTGAATTCGTACTGACGCGGCTGACAATCAATCGTGATGTTCTCTAGAACCCAATCGTAAAGACGACGATTGTCTTGGAACTCAAGCGTACATAGAGAGTGAGTAATACCCTCTAGAGCATCCGAAATACAGTGCGTGAAGTCGTACATTGGGTAAATGCACCACTTATCACCAGTCTGGTGGTGCTCGGCAAAACGAACACGGTACAGAACTGGATCACGTAGAACGATGAAAGAAGACGCTAGGTCAATCTTCGCACGTAGACACGCTTTGCCTTCTTCGAATCCACCGTCACGCATTTTTTCAAATAGCGCTAGGTTTTCTTCAACACTGCGGTCACGGTATGGGCTTGGTTTACCCGGCTCTGTTAGCGTGCCACGGTATTCGCGGATCTGCTCAGGACTTAGCTCTTCAACATACGCTAAGCCTTTGTTAATTAATTCAACCGCGTACTCGTAAAGCTTATCGAAGTAGTTTGATGAGTAACAAATTTCATCATCCCATTCGAAGCCTAACCAGCTCACATCATTCTTAATTGACTCAACGTATTCTACGTCTTCTTTCTCTGGGTTAGTGTCATCAAAACGAAGATTACACTTACCTTGATAGTCCTGAGCAATACCAAAGTTTAAGCAAATTGACTTAGCGTGACCGATATGCAGGTAACCATTCGGCTCCGGCGGGAAACGAGTATGCACGCTTGTGTGTGTACCATCCGCTAAATCTTTATCGATGATTTGGCGAATGAAATTCGATGGACGAGCCTCAGCTTCACTCATCTATAGCACCTCAATTATTTTAGTATTGTCAGAGAAATTCTTGCATTGAACGTAATTAAGACGCTCAAAGCATATAACGACTAATGATCCACAATTCTCTACCAATACACAACTACAACCGAAGGTTTATTCGTAAATAATGGTCGATTTCTTTTGATAGTCAGCAAAAGCTGGTTAGCTTTTCATCGAATCTCTTTTCTTTACTCTGAAACGCAAAAAAGCCTCCCGAAGGAGGCTTTTCAATTATGTTGATTAAAACTTGCTTATGGCAGTTTTACATCAGATAGGTCTTCGTTTGCACCGATTGCTTTCATTTCGCCAGCAACGATTTCTGCAAGAGGACCAAGGATAACTTGAAGGTTGTTTTCACCTAGTTTAACAACACCTTTAGCACCTAGTTTCTTCAGTACCGCTTCGTCAGCTACAGAGCGGTCTTTTAGAGTAAGACGTAGACGAGTGATACAAGCGTCGATTGAAGTTAGGTTGTTGTGACCACCTAGAGCTTTTAGGTATTGACGAGCTAGGTCGCCGTTTTTAGCTTCACCAGCAGGAGCTGCGCCAGCTTCTTCGTCGTCATCTTCGCGGCCTGGAGATTTCAGGTTGAATGCGCGGATAGCGAATGTGAATGTGAAGAAGTATAGAGCACCGAAGCCAAGACCGATTAGAAGTAGAGTCACAGGCTTAGTTGCTAGACCCCAGTTCAATACGAAGTCGATTAGACCAGCAGAGAAACCGAAGCCGTGTAGCGTACCAAACATGTTAGCAACAACTAGAGATAGACCAGTGAATACAGCGTGCATTGCGTATAGAGCTGGAGCTAGGAATACGAACATGAATTCTAGTGGCTCTGTAATACCTGTTAGGAATGAACAGAAACCTACTGAGAATAGTGCACCACCAACTTGGCTACGTTTTTCAGCTGGAGCTGCTAGGTACATAGCTAGAGCTGCACCAGGTAGACCGAACATCATTACAGGGAAGAAGCCGTTCATGAATACGCCAGCAGACTTGTCGCCGCCAAAGTAACGGTGTAGGTCACCAGACTTAACTGTTTCAGTTACTTCTTTAACAGTTGCAGTGATTTCTGGAGTTACAGAGTTAGCGAATTCAAATGTGTGAGATTGACCAGCAACAAGAGTCTTAGCTAGAGCTGGGTCTACACAAAGTTGTTGTAGAGCAGGAAGCGCTTGACCAGCAGCTTGAGCACCAGTAACTAGAACTTCTTGACACGTACCCATACCGAACCAGAAGTAAGAGTTAAGAACGTGGTGAAGACCTACAGGGATTAGTGCGCGGTTAAGAGTACCGTAAACGAACTGACCAATTGCACCAGAAGTAGAAACAGCGTGTGCTAGAGCGTCAAGACCGCCTTGGATAGTTGGCCAAACAACACCAGAAACAGCACCTGCAACTAGCGCGAATAGACCAGCCATGATTGGTACTAGACGTTTGCCAGAGAAGAATGCCAACCACTCAGGAAGACGTGTAGCATGGAAAGCGTTGTAAGAGTGACCAGCAATGATACCAGCGATGATACCACCGAAGAATGACATGTTAACGTCAGCGTTGATTGTTGTTGCTGTTGCTGTCAGTACAAAGTATGCAACCGCACCAGCTAGGCCTGCAGCACCTTGACCGTCTTTAGAAAGACCGATTGCGATACCTAGACCGAATAGAAGTGGTAGTTGGCCGAAGATAGCACCACCAGCTTGCGCCATGAATGGGATATCAAGAAGGTCACCTTGACCTAAACGTAGTAAGAGCGCCGCAACTGGAAGCGTTGCGATAGGAAGCATAAGAGCTTTACCTAACTTTTGCGCATATCCAAGAATATTCACCTTAAGTTCCCCCTATAGGATTTTGTATTTTGGCTGAGCCACTTTTTTTAGTCGCTCAATTTAGTCATGCTCAGTTTATGATATTAATTTTGCTCCGCAAATTAAAACGTCATCATTTGTGATCCTAATCACCAGAAATTGGCAATAACCAAGGTTTTTGCTAGCGAGATCATAAAACTTATTTTACAATTCAAAAAAATAGCAATCATTAGAGTGAAATCAGGGTACTCTTAAACAATATAAATAGGCGATGAGTATTGCTAGCACTAGGTCTAAGAAGAATGACCGCATACTAAATAAGTGTTAGTAATCCCAGTACTAGCCAGTGTTGATACCCAATTTTTAAGACTCATTTTTTCGTTTGCTAAAGATATTTTGCGACCTAATTGAAGCTCACAAATAAAGTACAACTATCCAATAGTTATGTTTCATTTAGGCGACTAGAAGTATTAAGAATCTAACCTATAAGGATTAGCTAACCATGTATGCGCTAACTAACTGTAAAATTTTTACCGGCAGTGACGTCCTCGTTGAACATGCTGTAATCATTAACAACAACCTCATTGAAGCTGTATGTCCAATTGCAGAGCTTCCTGAAGGAATTGAAACTCGTGATCTTAACGGTGCAAATGTAAGCCCAGGCTTCATTGATTTACAGTTAAACGGTTGTGGTGGTGTCATGCTTAACGACGAAATCACCGCGGAAACCATGCAGATCATGCACGAAGCTAACCTAAAGTCAGGTTGTACTAGCTTCCTCCCTACCCTAATTACCTCTTCGGACGAAGATATGCGTCAAGCGGTAGCGGCTGCTCGTGACTACCATACGAAATACCAAAACCAATCGCTAGGTCTGCACTTAGAAGGTCCATACCTTAACGTTGCGAAAAAAGGCATCCACAGTGTTGATTTCATCCGCCCATCGGATGACAGTATGATCGACTTCATGTGTGAGAACGCTGACGTAATCGCAAAAGTAACGCTAGCACCTGAACACAACGAAGCGGCTCATATTGAGCGCTTGAAAGAAGCCGGTATCGTAGTATCGATTGGCCACACCAATGCAACGTATGCAGAAGCACGCCAAGGTTTCGACGCCGGCATTACGTTTGCTACGCACCTTTTCAATGCGATGACACCAATGGTTGGCCGTGAGCCAGGCGTTGTAGGCGCGATTTACGACACTCCAGAAGTTTACGCTGGCATCATTGCAGATGGCTTCCACGTTGATTATGCAAACATTCGTATCGCTCACAAAATTAAGGGCGAAAAATTAGTATTAGTGACCGATGCCACAGCTCCTGCAGGCGCTGACATGGATTACTTTATTTTTGTAGGTAAGAAAGTATATTACCGTGATGGTAAGTGTGTTGATGAAAACGGCACACTAGGCGGCTCAGCGCTTACAATGATTGAAGCAGTTCAAAATACTGTTGAGCACGTCGGTATCGCTCTGGACGAAGCACTTCGCATGGCTACTTTGTACCCTGCAAAAGCAATCGGTGTGGAAGAACAACTAGGCCGCGTTAAGAAAGGCATGGTTGCTAACCTTACTGTATTCGATCGTGACTTCAACGTTCAAGCGACTGTTGTTAACGGACAATACGAGCAAAGTTAAGAATGAATGGCGGACAAATAGGTAACGTAGATTTAGTAAAACAACTAAACAGTGCAGCTGTTTACAGACTGATCGATCAGCAAGGTCCTATTTCTAGGATACAAGTCGCTGATGTCAGTCAATTGGCACCTGCCAGTGTTACAAAAATAACCCGCCAACTTTTAGAGCGTGGCCTGATCAAAGAGGTCGCGCAACAAGCTTCAACAGGGGGTCGCCGTGCGATCTCCCTGACTACCGAAGTAGAGCCTTTCCACTCTGTGGCGATTCGTCTGGGTCGAGACTACATTCAGTTCAGTCTCTTTGATCTTGGCGGGAAAGAGCTTGCCTCTGACTACTGTGAATTCTTCTACACGACTCAAGAAGAGCTGATTGAAGGCTTACTTGAGCAACTCAAACAGTTTATTCACACCAACCAACCTAATATCAATCAACTGATCGCAATCGGTGTAACACTACCTGGTCTGGTAAACCCTGAATCAGGCGTCGTTGAATACATGCCTAACGTTTCGATTGATAACTTAGCACTATCAGAAATTATCCATAAATCATTCCACGTACAATGTTTTGTGGGTAACGATGTTCGTGGTATGGCATTGGCTGAGCACTACTTTGGTGCGAGTCAAGATTGCCAAGATTCTATCCTAGTTAGCGTTCACCGAGGCACTGGTGCCGGTATCATCGTTAACGGTCAGGTCTTTTTAGGCTACAACCGTAACGTAGGTGAGATTGGTCACATTCAAATCGATCCTCTCGGCGAGCAATGTCAATGTGGCAATTTCGGTTGTCTAGAGACTGTTGCAGCTAACCCTGCCATCGTTGAGCGAGTGAATAAGCTAATCAAACAAGGCTATGAATCGAGCTTAACGACATTAGACACCATTAATATCTCGGATGTTTGTGAGCATGCAAATCTCGGAGATGAACTAGCCAAGCAAAGCCTAGTTCGCGTTGGTAATAAGTTAGGTAAAGCGATTGCCATCACCATCAACCTATTCAACCCACAAAAAGTGGTGATTGCTGGTGACATCACTCAGTGTGAAGACATCGTATTCCCCGCAATTCGTCGTAACGTGGAAAACCAATCTCTAACGACGTTCCATAGCGGCCTACCAATTGTGGCATCTGAGATCGACCACAAACCAACACTTGGTGCGTTCGCAATGATCAAGCGAGCAATGCTAAATGGCGTCTTGTTACAAAAATTGTTAGAAGATTAGTCTTAGCTTACACAAGTAAGCAACTAATTGAGTTAGAATAACGGGCTACGATATGTAGCCCGTTTTTTTAGGACGAAACAACACACTCATGGAACTCATCTTAATTTCAGCGGCATTTTTAGCTGGCTTTATTGCACTGAAATGCAACCTCCCTCCGCTCGTTGGATTTTTACTCGCAGGTTTTGGTCTGCATGCGTTTGGTTATCAAAGTAGTGACACAATTACCACATTGGCAGATTTAGGTGTCACACTGCTTCTGTTCACTATTGGTTTGAAGCTTGATATTAAGACCCTACTTTCCAAAGAAATTTGGGCTGGTGCAACCATACACAACCTTTTATCTACAGCGATCTTTAGTGTTGCCCTACTCTGCTTTAAATTCCTAGGTGTCAGCTCTTTAGCTGCAATGTCATTAGATCAACTGCTGTTACTCGGCTTTGCACTTTCATTTTCAAGTACCGTTTTTGCAGTGAAATCTCTGCAAGAGAAAGGCGAGATGAACGCAACTTACGGGACCATAGCAATTGGTATCCTCGTCATGCAGGACATCTTTGCCGTCGTGTTCTTGACCGCATCTACAGGTAAAATCCCTGAGTGGTATGCCATTGCCTTGTTCGCTCTGCCTTTACTAAGACCCCTATTCTTCAAAATGCTCGATTGGGTAGGTCACGGAGAAATGCTCGTATTACTCGGTATTTTCTTTGCCTTAGTCGCTGGTGCAGGCTTGTTTGAACTGGTTGGAATGAAACCTGATTTGGGCGCTCTGATCCTTGGCATGCTATTAGCCGGACATAAAAAAGCGTCTGAGCTGTCGAAGTCTTTGTTTAACTTGAAAGAGCTCTTTCTTGTCTGCTTCTTTCTCAATATTGGTCTGTCAGCCACGCCAACGCTGTCGGGTTTTGCGCTGGCTATTCTGTTCCTATTGCTGTTACCGATTAAGGGTATCCTCTACTTCTTAGTACTTAACACATTCAAGTTCCGTGTTCGTACTTCTCTTCTTGCTTCGTTAAGCCTGTTCAACTTTAGTGAATTTGGCCTAATCGTTGGCGGTCTTGCTTTCAAGATGGGATGGATGAGCAGTGAAGTGATGGTTGGGCTCGCCCTAGCGGTTTCGATCTCTTTCGTCTTAGCTGCCCCAATAAACCGACACGGCCATGCGCTTTATCAACGTTCTGGTAGATGGTTACGTGAGCATGCTGCCGAAAAGCTCAACACACGAGATCAACTGATCAACCCTGGCCATGCTCAAGTTCTTATTTTAGGGATGGGACGCATCGGGACAGGTGCATACGACGAACTTCGCAATCGCTACGGAAAAATCAGCTTAGGCATTGAAGTTCGTGAAGACGCCGCCCACCAGCATAAATCTCATGGCCGTAACGTCATTGCAGGCGATGCGACTGACCCAGATTTTTGGGAGCGAATTCTCGACACTGCTAACGTAAAGTTAGTCCTTTTGGCAATGCCCCACCACCAAGGTAATCAGGTAGCATTGGAGCAGCTAAAACGTCGCAATTTCAAAGGTCAAATCGCAGCAATTGCGGAATACCCTGATCAGTTAGAAGCACTAGTAGAAGGTGGCGTTGACGCTGCATTCAACATTTATAGCGAAGCGGGTAGCGGCTTTGCTCGCCACGTTTGTGAGCAACTCAGTCCGCAATTTAACTCTCCTAAATAACCACGCTAAAGTCGTTCAAAAGAACGGCTTTTTTGTTCTACTGTCTACTTTTTAAACCAAATGTAGATTACATTCACCAAAATAACATTTAAATTAGAAATAATTCACCCTTTAACCGATAAAACTATTTTTTTCATCAACACTGGTTGATTTTTTTAATCAAGATGGCAAATTGAAGTCAGAAGGTTAAACAAAATTTAAAGGGAAGTTGTATGTGTTCTATTTTTGGTATTTTAGACATTAAGAGTGATGCAGAAGCACTGCGTCCAATCGCATTAGAAATGTCTAAAAAACTGCGTCACCGTGGTCCAGATTGGTCTGGTATCTACTCTTCAGAGAAAGCAATTCTAGCGCACGAACGTCTTGCAATCGTTGGTCTTAACAGTGGTGCTCAACCACTTTACAGCCCTGACAAAAAACACATCCTTGCCGTGAATGGTGAAATCTACAACCACAAAGAGATCCGTGCTCGCTACGAAGATAAGTACGATTTCCAAACAGATTCTGATTGTGAAGTTATTCTTGCACTTTACCAAGAGATGGGCGCTGACCTACTTGAAGAACTAAACGGTATCTTCGCTTTCGTTCTATACGATGAAGAGAAAGACACATACCTAGTAGGCCGTGACCACATCGGTATCATTCCTCTTTACCAAGGCCATGATGAACACGGCAACTATTATGTTGCTTCGGAGATGAAAGCACTGGTTCCTGTATGTAAAACCGTCAGCGAATTTGCTCCTGGTAGCTACTACAGTTCAACAGATTCAGAACCACAGCGTTACTACATCCGAGATTGGAATGAGTACGCGGCAGTTCAAGGCAACAGCACGAGCAAAGAAGAACTGACTGAAGCACTAGAAGCTGCAGTAAAACGCCAGTTAATGACTGACGTGCCTTACGGCGTTCTTCTTTCTGGTGGTCTAGATTCTTCAATCACTTCTGCTGTCGCAAAACGTTTTGCTGCAATGCGTATCGAAGATGATGAGAAGTCCGAAGCATGGTGGCCACAACTGCACTCATTTGCGGTTGGCTTAGAAGGTGCGCCTGACCTAAAAGCAGCGCGAGAAGTCGCAGATCAAATCGGTACTGTTCACCATGAGATGACTTACACGATTCAAGAAGGCCTAGATGCAATTCGTGATGTTATCTACCACATTGAGACATACGACGTTACAACTATCCGTGCTTCAACACCAATGTTCCTAATGGGTCGTAAGATCAAAGCGATGGGCATTAAGATGGTACTGTCTGGTGAAGGTGCCGATGAAATCTTCGGTGGTTACTTGTATTTCCACAAAGCACCAAACGCAAAAGAGTTCCACGAAGAAACAGTACGTAAGTTACTTGCTCTAAACATGTTTGATTGTGCACGTGCAAACAAATCACTCGCAGCATGGGGTGTTGAAGGTCGAGTACCATTCCTAGATAAAGAGTTCATCGACGTTGCAATGCGCCTGAACCCGGAAGATAAAATGTGTGGCAACGGTAAGATGGAGAAGCATATCCTTCGTGAGTGTTTCGAACACTACCTACCAGAATCAATCGCATGGCGCCAAAAAGAGCAGTTCTCTGATGGCGTAGGCTACAGCTGGATCGACACACTTAAAGAAGTAGCAGAAGCGAAAGTGACTGATCAACAGATGGAAACTGCCGCGTTCCGCTTCCCGTACAACACGCCAACAACAAAAGAAGGTTACGTTTACCGCGAAATCTTTGAAGAATTGTTCCCACTGCCATCAGCAGCAGAGTGTGTACCTGGCGGTCCATCAGTGGCTTGTTCTTCTGCAAAAGCAATTGAATGGGATGAGTCATTTAAGAACATGGCAGATCCATCAGGCCGTGCTGTACAGAGCGTGCACAACGACTCGTACTAAATATTATTCATACCTTAAAAAGGCACCATCTAGGTGCCTTTTTTATTTCTTCTCTAACAACTCATCCCAAAAACTTATAGTCGTAACAACTTGGTAATTCCAACTCAATTTTGAAAACTAAGTTTGTAGCACGATCATGACACCTACTGATCCACCAATTTATTCTTTCAATTCAACCAGTTAAAAACAAAACAAAGCTAA
Source organism: Vibrio sp. RE86 (assembly GCF_013114545.1). Taxonomy (GTDB): domain Bacteria; phylum Pseudomonadota; class Gammaproteobacteria; order Enterobacterales; family Vibrionaceae; genus Vibrio. The sequence continues at coordinate 90,070 of NZ_VTXI01000003.1, forward strand.
AGCTAAAATTTTCGTCATTTGCAGTGCATTTGCCCAAGGAGTATATGTAGTAACAAATAAAAAACTGTAATGATTACAATTAGTAAAACTTATGACAAACCAACATCAACAATTCTTCGGACATCCTAGAGGCCTGTTCCTACTATTTGGTACAGAGCTATGGGAGCGTTTCTCATACTATGCAATGCGCGCCATCTTAGTGCTCTATTTAACAGATGCGACAATGAATGGCGGTTTAGGCTGGTCGACTAAAGATGCTCTAGATCTATACGGCATCTATACTGGACTTGTTTACATTACCCCAATGATTGGTGGTTACCTCGCAGATAACTACCTAGGACAGCGCCGCTCAATTTTGATTGGTGGTGCTTTAATGGCTATCGGCCAGTTCACACTCGCTTTACCTGCTGACATGATTGGCCTTAGCGTGACACACAGCTTTTATCTTGGTCTTGCGCTATTGATCGTCGGTAACGGCCTGTTCAAACCGAATATCTCAACAATGGTCGGTGATCTTTATGAAGAAGGTGACAACCGTCGTGATGGCGCATTTACTATCTTCTACATGGGTATCAACTTGGGTGCCTTGATCGCAGGTGTTGCATCTGGCTCAGTAACCAACGAATTCGGCTGGAAAGCAGGCTTCTTAGTAGCAGGCCTTGGTATGTTGATCAGCCTAGTGATGCAGATGACGCTGGCTAAGTCATGGTTGGGTGACATCGGTGTTGTACCAGCGGCGGCTCGTGATCTAGAGAGAAAGAAATCAGCGACTAAGCAGCCTTTAACGAAAAAAGAAATCGACCGATTAAAAGTGATCATGGTGATGGGCTTGTTCGTCATCGTTTTTTGGGCGGGCTTTGAACAAGCTGGCGGCTTAATGAATATTTACACCCAGCAATACACTGACCGCATGATTGGTGGTTTTGAAGTCCCTGCAGCTTGGTTCCAATCGCTGAACCCATTCTTCATTATTACCCTTGCGCCTGTTCTTGCTGCGCTTTGGGTTAAGTTGGGCCCTAAAGAACCGAACTCACCAGTGAAATTTGCGCTTGCCCTATTCTTCTTAGCTCTGGGCTTCCTATGTATGGTTGGTGCGGTGATGGAGCAAGGCGGCGATACGACAGTGAAAACCTCAATGCTTTGGCTTGTCGGTGCGTTCTTCTTTCATACTCTCGGTGAACTTTGCCTATCACCTATTGGCTTATCGCTTGTCACTAAACTTGCACCACTTCGTCTCGCATCGCTAATGATGGGTGCGTGGTTTGGCTTCAATGCAATTGCTAACTACGTTGCAGGTCTTATCGGTTCACACGTTGGAGAGTTAGGTGCATTACCTATCTTCGGTGGCATTGCCATTGCAGCGACTGTATCTGGGGTTATTCTTTTGATGTTCTCAAATACATTGGTACGTTGGATGCACGGAGCTGAAACGCCAATCAGTAATGCCGAACAAGTAGAAGAACAACAAGCACAAGTGGCTTAGATAGCTCAATCTACTCATTACAAAATAAAAACGCCCGACCATTATTGGCCGGGCGTTTTTCCCTCTCTTAAAGATAAGAGGGAGGGGGAATTATTTCACGCTAGTCACGCGGCTTGTCTTCTCGCCTGTTGCAGATACTGTGCGGATAAACACTTCACCTTTCACATTTGGACGAGCGTCGTCTGCGTAAGTTAGCCAGTTGTCACCATCTAGAGAGTATTGAAGCTCAACACCTGGGAACTGAACGTTCATTGATAGAGTGCCACCTTCTACTTTCGCACCTGGTACAGGTAGACGGTAATCGATTCCTGCTTTTTCTAGCTTCGCCAGTTCACGTTGGCCAAGTACGTTCGCAAAGCGGTTGTAGTCTTGGTTTCGCGCAGCTTTGTCTACTAGGTTAGAGTTTTGCGAGTACTCAACACCCACTTTGTAATCGTTTTCCCAATCAGCACGGTGCCATGCACGCTCCGCTGCTGCTAATACGCGAGGGAATACCATGTACTCGTATTGCTCGTCGTTACGTACTGTCTCAGACCAAAGTTGTGCTGATAGACCGTAGAAAGGTTTCGCTTCGATTTCACCTTTACCAGTAAAGCCGTTGCCATCGCGGTCTACAGAGGTCTCTGCGTTCTGAGGCATGTTCTCTGGAGCAAAGCCAAACATCTTACGAGTGTCTGTTGCACGCGTTGCCCAGTAGTAACCACGCTCTTTCGGGTCAACTTCGTATGGCATGTCCATGTACACGTAGTCTGGGTTAGAAACGATCACGTCGTAACCTTTCTTAGACCACTCGTACACAGATGATGTGCCACCCCAGTAAAGAACGTCCCAGAAGTTAACACGTGTGCTTTCTGTTGCGAACGCTTTCTCGCCTTCACTATATTTAAGACCATCTTGCCAAGCTTGGAAGTTTGGAATGCCCTTCTCTGCCACAATCTTCGAGACTTCTTGTGCAAAATAGCTTGGTAGGTGACCAAAATCGCTCACTGTCCCGTCTGTAATAAGTGTCTGACACTGCGGAGATTGTGCAAATGGCTTGTCTTGTTTAGACAGGTCAATCGTACCCTTCCAGCTTACTTTGTCTTCAGCGTTCACATCTTGGAAACCAGCGCCTAGCTTAATGTTCTTCGCTTCGTCACCACCAAAGTGCCATGTTGTTAGCGGTGCGCCTGCCTCAGCATGCATTGCTGCCACTTCTGAAATCACTTTATCAACAAAGCGAGTTGAAGATTCCATACATGGGTTGATGAAGCTTTGCTTGTTGTAGAACTGAACCGTCGTTACATTCGATGTATCTTTAGGATCCATCAGGCGGTATTCATTCGCTTCTGCTTCTTTACCTTCTTCCATTAGACGGTCGTAACGCGCTTCCATTGATACTACTGCTGCACGAGCGTGGGCTGGCATATCAATTTCAGGAATCACTTCGATGTTACGCGCTTTCGCGTACTTCAAGATGTCCACGTAGTCTGCTTTGCTGAAGAAGCCAGAACCAAAGTTGTCTGTCGTTGCACCGGAGCCAAGCTGAGGCAGTAAACAGCTTTTCTCTTCCAAATCGAAACAACGGTTAGCACCCACTTCAGTCAGCTCAGGCAGACCCGGGATTTCTAAACGCCAGCCTTCATCATCTGTTAGGTGAAGGTGTAGTTTGTTCATCTTGTACGCTGCCATTTGGTCTAGCGTTGCAAGAATTGCGTCTTTAGAGTGGAAGTTACGAGCCACGTCCACCATCACACCACGGTAATCAAAACGCGGCGCATCTTTAATAGACAGTTGTGGTAGAGAATCAGCATTTTGGCTATCTACCAGGCCAAAGATAGATTGTACTGCGTAGAAAGCACCTGCTTGGTCAAACGCTTTAATCGCAATACCGTCGCCTTTGATGCTCATTTCGTAAGCACCAGATTTTGCTAATTCACCAGTGAAGTCTGCAGGAACAACAGTGATGCTTACAGGAAGATCACCACGAACATCCACACCTACCACTTCTGCACGATCTTGAATTGCTGCGTATTGAGTCGCATCGAATACGTCTTTAGGCAGCGCAATGCCCGCCGCGATATCTACCGTACCTTTACCTGCTTCAACAGACATTGGTGTTGGTAGTAGCGTGGTTGATACGTCTTGTTTCGCTAGGTCTTCGTTCTTCTCGAAACGAGATACAGCGTTTGCAAATACGTTGTTGTCATCTGGCGTACGTTTTAGGTTGTTGCCCTCAAGGCCAGTAACGAAAGAGGCAACATCTTCAGTGTTAAGAGAAGCGATCATCTTAGGCTCTGCGTTCGGTGCAGCAACGAAAGCGCCTGGCATGAAGTCAGTTTCAAATAACTGCCAGTATTCACCCACCAGCGGAAGTTCCACTTCTTCGCCCGCTGCAAAGCCATCAAACCTATCGGTTGGTTCTAGCTTGTGAAGGTCACCTGTTACGCGAGTGATTTTGAATTGCTCGTTGTCTACATCCAAAATCAGACGAATACTATGGAAGTAAATAGCCCAATCTTTAGAGTCAACCGCTTCACCTTGGTTAACTAGCGTCATGTTTACTTTGTTACAAGACGCCCACTCAGCACCCATGTCTTGACATGCAAGACCTTCATTTGCGCCGTGGTTGGTGAGAACTTGATATTGGATATCAAGGTTGTCAGCTAAAGTATTTACTACTTGTTGCTCGTTTGATTGAAATGATGCGCAACCTGCTAATGTTGCTAATACTGATGCAGCAATGAGACTTTGTTTAAACATCTTACTTACCCTTAAAAGTGGAGCGAAGCCGGAAATGTTCGGCGTCAAAATCAAGATGCAATCACAATAGCCCGAGTTATTTTTCATCGTAAAATTAATCCTTTGCGAAAGTGATCAAATTCAAACTTTATAAATACACACATTTTTAAATCTCGAATAAACAATCACTTACTCTCAACGTTAAATTTGTCGGACTTATTTTGACGAGATTACTGAGAAGTAAATCACAGCTTAGGAGCACAAACAGATGCAATACATGAATGATGATCACATTTGATTCAGGGTTGTCTTAAAATCAAATTTACGGGCAGAGCAAGAAACGTGATTATTCGCACACTTTTCTCTCGTCAAAATACGTTGATATTTTTGGTTTCGACAATTTTTCAGTAAGGCTCATTTCACTCTATGCGTAACTTATTACTTATCCTGTTTGCTTTGTGTTTCGCTTCTGCAGTATCTGCAGAGCCTTTATTTTGGCATGCTCAGAAAGGGAAACTTCACTACTACATCTTAGGCTCTGTTCACGTTGGCGATGAGAGCATGTACCCACTGCCTAAAAAGGTGATGGATAAACTCCAGTTAAGTGATGGGTTGATCGTTGAAACCGATATTCGAAAAAGCCAAGGAGTGACCTATCCCCCAATCAAGCTTTTGAGCAAAGATGTTTTGGATAAAAAGCAGCAAGACGAGTTAATCGGATTAGCCAATTTACTTGAAATGGATGCCACTCAACTACTTAACTCCCCACCTTGGGCGACAGCACTCGCCGTTCAAATGAAGCAAATTGAGTATTTAGGCTATAAGGCGGCTCATGGCGTCGATAGCCATTTGGTGTATAAAGCCACTTTCCAAAACACCCCTGTGCTTAGTTTGGAATCATTACAATCGCAAATCGATCTTCTCACAGGGCAAAAAGAGTCAGGCAAAGAACTGCTCGTCAGTGTCATCGATGAGTTTGATCACTCTGAAGAAGCAACCGTCTGCTTAATAAAAAGTTGGCAGGCAGGTGATTTGGAAAAGCTGAATGAATTTGCGAACCTAACAGAGATGTCGCCTGAATTTGAGTACGCATTCCTGACAGAAAGAAACATCAATTGGGCTAAACAACTTGCTACTCCTAGTTGGTCTAAAGAAAAAGAAGGCTCTTATTTGATGGTCGTAGGAACGCTGCACTTAGTTGGGGAAAACAGCGTGATTGATTTACTCAAGCAAGATGGATTTAAGGTGGCGCAACTTTCCAAAAGTGAACCCGCGCTTTGTGAGTTTGAGTATTGATACACAGCTCTATCGGGCGGATGAACCAATTGGGGAACTCTAATACTCTGCACACAGTATTAAGGGATTCCCCTACTCCTTCCTTCGTCAGTCTATGGAATGACAAATGTAAAAATGCAAAAAGGGCTCTACATTCATGTAGAGCCCTTTTTGACATGGTCGGTGAAGAGACATTCTTTGAACATCAGGCGAACCCCATTTTGGTTCGAATCCTATTTCCATATCTCCAAAACGACGAAAGCCTGCTTTAGAAGCAGACTTTCTTAATATGGTCGCTGAAGAGACATTCCTTGAACATCAGGCGAACCCCACTTTGGTTCGAACCCTATTTCTATACCTCTAAAACGACGAAAGCCTGCTTTAGAAGCAGGCTTTCTTGATGTGGTCGGTGAAGAGGGATTCGAACCCCCGACCCTCTGGTCCCAAACCAGATGCGCTACCAAGCTGCGCTATTCACCGAGATGTTTAACTGAGGAGTTATCCCCGTCAACGAAGGCGTATATTACGGATTCTAATTTTTTACGCAAGCCATTTTAGGTAACTTTTTCAATTTTATTGTCCGTTTGTATAAAACATCATCTAACACGTATAAAGTGTGAGCATTAACACATCAACAAAAACTATTCCGCAACCGAATAACAACAATTGATCCAGATCAGTGTTGCATATTTAACCACGCTTTATTTTAGGTCTGTCATCTCATTTTGTATCCTTTGGAGGAATTATGGACTTTTGGCTCGATCTCCTATTTGGTAATGCGGTAGGTCTATCTTCAATGATTGTGATCTTTGGTGCCTTCAGTCTTATGCTGTTTTATGGCGGTTACTTCATATACAAAGTGATGAACGACAAATCTCCTCACTAGAATCGCTTAGCTCTATTCCCTGAATAGACATTCGCTATGCACCGAAGTAGATAACTTGTCTGCTTCGGTTTTTTATTTTGCTACAAGCAAATAGTGATCAATGACCACTGCCTTAGGTATAATAGTGTTATTGATTTCCTGCCTTGAGATGTCGCTATGTCTCACGATGACGATTTCGCCCTCTTCCAAGAAATGATGGGGGATGTTAAGCCAATCCAACAAGATACCGCTGAACATAAGAAGCAACACCAGATTACAGACGCCCAGCTTGCAAAAAGAGAAGCAGCAATTTGGCTGACCGAAGAAGACCCTGAGTACCTTTCGATTGATCATGCCGAAATGATAAAACCTGATGACATCATTGAGTTCAAACGCGATGGTGTACAAGATGGCGTTTATAAAAAGCTTCGTCTTGCTAAGTATCCAATTCAAGCGCGTTTAGATCTCCACAAACGCACCCTCGAACAAGCCAGAGATGAAGTCGTGAAGTTTCTGAAACAGTGTATGCGTATGGATATCCGAACTGTCGTTATTGTTCATGGCAAAGGCGAGCGTTCTAATCCACCAGCAATGATGAAAAGTTTTGTCGCCCAGTGGCTCAAGCAGATTAAAGAAGTTCAGTGTGTACACAGCGCACAACGTTTCCATGGTGGAACAGGGGCTGTGTATGTCTTACTAAGAAAAAGTGCTGAGAAAAAGATAGAAACTCGTGAGCGTCATCAAAAACGATTGGGTTAAGTCACTCCCAGTGCTAGAATGCGCGCCCTCTGAGTGATGATACTTTCACCACTCCCGATTAACCGCCGTTGTGAAACGTTAGGAGAACAACATGTCACAAGATAACGCGAAACGCTTAAACAAATTTATCAGCGAAACGGGCTTTTGCTCTCGCCGAGAAGCAGACCGATTGATCGAGCAAGGTCGAGTCACCATCAATGGTCATGTACCTGAGATGGGTACTAAAGTCATGCCTGGTGACGATGTTCGCGTCGACGACAAGCCTATCGCTGCAGCAACAGACAAACCGATTTATATCGCGTTAAACAAGCCAACAGGCATCACGTGTACGACTGAACGCGACATTCCTGGCAACATTGTCGATTTCGTTGGTCATAAGAAACGTATCTTCCCTATCGGTCGCTTAGATAAACCTTCTGATGGTCTAATTTTCTTGACCAATGACGGTGACATCGTGAACAAAATCCTGCGTGCAGGTAACAATCACGAGAAGGAATATGTTGTTCGCGTCGATAAACCTATTAGCGATGAGTTCATCAAGAAGATGAGTTCAGGCGTCAATATCCTCGATACGGTTACTCTGCCATGTAAAGTTGAACGCGAGACCAAGTTCTCTTTCCGTATTACGCTGACTCAAGGCTTGAACCGTCAAATCCGTCGCATGTGTGAAGCACTAGGGTATGAAGTATTTAAGCTGCGTCGTGTTCGTATTATGAACATCACTCTCGATGGCATTCCTAACGGACAATGGCGTTACATGAGCGACGCGGAAATGGCAGAGATCCTAGCCATGTGTGAAGAGTCGAGTGGCACAGAAGAAGCTTCAAAAGTTGACGCAAAAGGCAAACGCATTCGCCGTGCGACCGATGCAAAGCTTTTTGATAGCCGTGAAGAAAACCAAGAGTCAACAGCTCGCCGAAACCAAAAGCAGCGCACCTTTAAAGGTCGTAACGCTGATGAGTTCCGCCACGCACCCAACTCTAAAAAAGGTCGCAACAGTGACAAACAGCGTGACTCAAAAGACAAGCCGAACAAAGGTAAGGCGTTCTTTAAGCCAAAATCTGACGGTGCTTCACGCCCAAGTAAGCCAAAAACTGGCGGCACGTTAAGCCTTAAAAAATAATTAGCTAACAAAAAGGGAGCCAATCGGCTCCCTTTTTTAATCATTCAACCTCGACAGCTTATAGCGTACCGAAGATCTTATCACCAGCATCGCCTAGACCAGGAACGATGTAGCCTTTGTCATTCAACTTCTCGTCGATTGCCGCAGTGTAAAGCTCTACATCTGGGTGCGCTTTTTCAAGTGCTTCAATACCTTCAGGCGCCGCAACAAGAACAAGAACCTTAATTGCTTTACAACCTTTCTCTTTTAGAAGGTCGATCGTTGCGATCATAGAACCGCCAGTCGCCAGCATTGGGTCCACAACAAGTGCGATACGCTCGTCCATGTTAGACGCTAGCTTGTTGAAGTATGGTACCGGCTCAAGAGTCTCTTCATCACGGTAGATACCCACAACACTGATACGTGCGCTTGGCATGTGCTCAAGTACACCGTCCATCATACCTAGACCAGCGCGCAAAATTGGCACTACTGTTACTTTCTTACCTTTGATTTGATCAATCTCTACTGGACCGTTCCAACCTTCAATGGTTACTTTTTCCGTTTCAAAGTCCGCAGTTGCTTCGTAAGTGAGCAGGCTACCAACTTCTGTTGCTAGCTCACGGAAGCGTTTTGTGCTGATATCACCTTCTCGCATTAGACCCAGTTTATGTTTAACTAGAGGGTGTTTCACTTCAACAACTTTCATTTCCATCTCCGGATATAAGGTAAAATTTAAACAAACCTCCAGATTATAAACGATTTCGTTCTCAAATACTGCTTTATTCCATAACAAAAAAAGTTGCGCAAACGTTTGCTCTTTATATTTAACCACTGTTAGAATAGCGCCGATTTCATATCCAACTTTCAAATTTGAGGACTTCCCTGTGAGTGCTGATAACACATCTCTTAGCTATAAAGACGCTGGCGTAGACATTGATGCAGGCAACGCTCTTGTTGACCGTATTAAAGGTGCTGTAAAACGTACACGTCGCCCTGAAGTCATGGGTGGTATTGGTGGCTTTGGTGCACTTTGTGAACTGCCAACGAAATACAAGCAACCGGTGTTAGTTTCTGGTACAGACGGCGTGGGTACAAAACTTCGTCTAGCTCTGGATATGAACAAGCACGACACTATCGGTATCGACCTTGTTGCTATGTGTGTAAACGACCTTATCGTTCAAGGTGCTGAGCCACTGTTCTTCCTTGACTACTACGCAACAGGCAAACTAGACGTAGATACAGCAGCAGACGTTGTTTCTGGTATTGCTGAAGGTTGTATTCAAGCTGGTTGTTCACTAATCGGTGGCGAAACAGCGGAAATGCCAGGCATGTACGAAGGCGAAGACTACGACGTTGCAGGTTTCTGTGTAGGTGTTGTAGAAAAAGAAGACGTTATCGACGGTACTAAAGTTGCTGCAGGTGACGCACTTATCGCTGTAGGTTCAAGCGGACCTCACTCAAACGGTTACTCGCTTATCCGTAAGATCTTAGAAGTATCAGGTGCAGATAAGAATGAAGAACTAGCAGGTCGCACTATCGGTGAGCACCTACTAGAACCAACAAAGATTTACATTAAATCAGCACTTAACATGATTGAGAAACACGACATCCATGCGATTTCTCATATCACAGGTGGTGGTTTCTGGGAAAACATCCCACGCGTTCTTCCTGAAGGTACCAAAGCGGTTGTTGATGGTAACAGCTGGGAATGGCCAATCATCTTCAAATGGCTACAAGAAAAAGGCAACGTAACGACTCACGAAATGTACCGTACATTTAACTGTGGTGTTGGCCTTGTCGTAGCGCTACCTAAAGACCAAGCAGACGCTGCGGTTGAGCTACTAAAAGCTGAAGGCGAAAATGCATGGGTTATCGGTGAAATTGCAAACGCTGAAGCCGGCGAAGAACAGGTAGAGATTAAGTAAACATGAAGAGTATTGTTGTTTTAGTTTCAGGGAACGGTTCTAACCTGCAAGCCATTATCGATGCATGTGACAAAGAAATCACCGAAGGCCGTGTGACAGCGGTGTTTTCTAACAAAGCGAACGTCTATGCCTTAGAACGTGCTGATAAAGCAGGTGCTGCCGCACATTTCTTAGATCCTAAAGCATTTGATACTCGTGATGCCTTTGACCACGAATTGATGAAGCAGATCGATGAATACAAACCAGATGTCATCGTTTTAGCGGGTTATATGCGTATCCTAAGTGGTGAGTTTGTTCGTCACTACATGGGACGTATGATCAATATCCACCCTTCTCTGCTTCCTAAATATCCAGGTCTTAACACTTATCAGCGTGCGATTCATGCAGGTGATGAAGAACACGGAACGAGCGTCCACTTTGTTACTGAGCAATTGGATGGCGGTCCTGTCGTGCTTCAAGCGAAAGTGCCAATCTTCGATGGAGACACGGTAGAGACTCTGACTGAACGTGTTCAAACTCAAGAGCACCGTATCTACCCAATGGTCGTGAAGTGGCTTGTCGAAGAGCGCTTAGTGATGAAAGATGGCAAAGAAGCTTATTTGGATGGCAAGTTACTGAGCATCCACGGATACGCTGAAGAGTAATCTCTCTATCATGATTTTAAAGGCGAGCTAGATGCTCGCCTTTTTTGTGTATGTGAATCGATATTAATCTCCTATTCATATTCTCCTCGTTAAGCTACCTACTAACAGTTGCGGAGGTATGTATGGATCTGAAAAGTTTACTCAATCAAGCGCTCAACTCTGATTTGGTTCGTCAAGGGCAGAACCAATTGAAACAGAGTTCGAACTCAAACACGCTTAAATCTCTTGGTGCAGGAGCAGTTGGTGGCGGCTTAGTAAACCTATTAATGGGCTCGAAAAAGAGTAAAAAGCTTGGTAAAAAAGTCGGTAAGAATGCACTGAAAGTTGGTGGTATAGCGCTACTTGGTGGCCTTGCATACAAAGTATATAACGACTATCAAAGCAAACAGCCTGACTCTGCTCCCCAAGAAGAGTTCAACGCCAATGACACCATTCACCAAGAACTGATCATTAAGGCGATGATTGCCGCAGCAAAAGCAGATGGCCATGTCGATCAAGCAGAGATGGCACGTATTGAAGAAGCCATAAGGCAGGCAGATGCAGATCAAAATCTTCAGCAACTCGTTCACCGTGAGCTCAACAAACCACTGGATCCCCGCGATGTCGCTAACCTCGCCCGCTCACCTCAACAGGCTTCTGAGATCTACTTGGCCTCTCTAATCGTGATTGATGAGCAAAATTTCATGGAGAAGGCTTACTTACAAGAGCTTGCTAAGCAGTTACATTTAGCGCCAGAAGTGACTCAACAACTAGCACTGCAGCTGCAAAACTGACGATGATTGTACAGATTGCGAGCATAGCAAAACGTTGCTTGAGCTAGGACAAGCTTAGACATTGAGTTGCTCAAATACTGTGTGTATATTTGAGAGCAGTTATCATTTATTGGAGTAATGCCCATGCAAGTCTATGGCTGCTGTGACCTAGTTCGTGAACTATACGCTCAAATCGGTAGTGGCGATCAAGCCTACGTTCCTCAAGCAATCTCTTGTGCCGTTCGTGCCCTGAATGACATCGCCGCTGATGAATCACTATCGAAAGAGACACGTGAAAAGGCTGCATTTGCTGCGGCGAACCTTCTCATTTCAGACTTCGAGGATAAGTGATGAACTTAGCGAACTTCGAATCGATGGATCCCGTCATGCTAATGAGTATCGTCAACATGAAACTTCGTGATGACTTTGGTGGTGACTTAGACAAACTCGCAGCCTACTTTGATATCGATAAGTCGGCACTAGAAACGAAGCTTTCTACTGCGGGCTTCGATTTCTTACCTGAAGCTGGCCAGTTCCGCTAATTCAGCAAACAGTTCAGATACAAAAAAACCGCCTCACAGGCGGTTTTTTATTGGATGACGATTGATTACTCTTCTTCGAAGAAATCTTCTTCATCTTCCAGTTCAGCTTGAACTGCAGCGGCTTTTTTCGCGTCTTCGTAACGCGCTTTCTTTTCTGCAGCTTCTTGAGCTAAACGCTCTTCACGCTCAACTCGAACTTTACGTGCTTCACCTTTACGCTCGTTACGAGCCGCTTGGTTCTGAATGAAGCCTGCTAGTTCTTTTTCAGCCCACTCTTGTGCTTGTGCTTCTGTTTCAAAACCTGTTTCACGCTTTGATACAGACGTCTTGCGTGAAGTTACTTGGCGAGTGATCTCTGCACACCAACCGTTGCGCTTTTCAGTCACACGGATAGCAAATTTTTGATTTTTAGACATTTACTAATTTCCTAAGGGATTAATCAGGGATTTGGTCAACTTGATAACTCCATCTAAGCTGAGCTGTTTAACACCATCCCTTGGCAAGGGCGGTATTAAAACTTAAAAGCCACCATTTGGCTAATGGTTTCTTTCAAAGAATGAAAAAAGCGCAGATCTTTCGATCTGCGCTTTTATTTATGCTGCTAAGCGAAAACTAAGGTCGTTGAATTAACCTACATTCTTACGTGCGTTTTGGAACATACGCATCCAAGCACCGTTCTCACCCCAACCTTCTGGAGACCATGAGTTCGCAACTGTACGGAATACACGCTCTGGGTGCGGCATCATGATAGTTACGCGACCATCTTGAGTCGTTAGACCTGTGATTGCGTTTGGTGAACCGTTCGGGTTGTTCGGGTATTGCTGAGTCGCATTACCGTGGTTATCCACGTAACGAACGGCAACAGTACCAGATGCTTCAATCGCCGCTAGGTGGTCCGCATCACGCACTTCTACGCGCCCTTCACCGTGTGATACTGCGATTGGCATACGAGAGCCTGCCATGCCGTCGAAGAATACAGAGTCAGACTTCTGAACTTCAACTAAGCTGAAACGAGCTTCAAAACGCTCAGATTCGTTACGAACGAAACGTGGCCATAGGTCTGCACCTGGGATTAGCTCTTTCAGGTTCGATAGCATCTGACAGCCGTTACATACACCTAGAGAGAACGTATCTTCGCGTTGGAAGAAGCCTTCAAACTGGTTACGAGCTTGCTCATTGAACAGGATAGACTTCGCCCAACCTTCACCCGCACCTAGTACGTCACCGTAAGAGAAGCCACCACAAGCCACAAGGCCTTGGTACTCTTCTAGAACCGCTTGACCGGTTAGGATGTCGCTCATGTGAATATCAGTCGCTTCAAAGCCAGCACGGTCGAACGCTGCTGCCATCTCAACGTGAGAGTTAACGCCCTGCTCACGTAGGATTGCCATCTTAGGCTTAGCACCTTTCGAGATGAATGGCGCTGCTATGTCTTCGTTCACATCAAAGCTTAGTTTAACGTTTAGACCTGGGTCAGAATTATCTTTCTTCGCTTCGTGCTCTTGGTCAGCACATGCTGGGTTATCACGTAGACCTTGCATCTTATGCGTTGTCTCAGCCCAGATAGTACGTAGTTCAGTACGGTTACGCTCTAGAACCACTGTTTCACCAGAAGTAATCACTAGCTCATCAGATGCTTCAACGCTGCCGATTACGTGTGAGCATGCTTCAAGGCCGTTCGCTGCTAGCGTTGAAAGTACAGAATCTAGGTCATCATTCTTAACTTGAAGTACTGCACCTAGCTCTTCGTTGAATAGCGCTGCTAGCGTATCTTCACCTAGTACTTCAATGTTCGCTTTAACACCACAGTGACCTGCGAATGCCATCTCAGCTAGAGTAACGAATAGACCACCGTCACCCTTATCGTGGTAAGCCACTACTTGGTCGTTTGCTACAAGCGCCTGTACGCCTTCGTAGAAACCTTTAAGCTGTGCAGCGTTGTCTACGTCTGCTGGCTTATCACCAAGCTGCTTGTATACCTGTGCTAGAGCCGTTGCGCCTAGACGGTTCTGGCCGTTACCTAGGTCGATAAGAACAAGTGATGTATCACCTTTGTCAGTACGAAGCTGTGGAGTAATTGTCTTACGAACGTCTTCAACACGTGCAAACGCAGTGATAACAAGAGATAGCGGAGAGGTTACTTCTTTCTGCTCGCCGTTCTCTTCCCACTTAGTCTTCATCGACATTGAATCTTTACCAACTGGGATAGTTAGGCCAAGTGCTGGACATAGCTCTTCACCTACCGCTTTCACCGCTTCGTAAAGACCTGCATCTTCTCCTGGGTGACCTGCTGGAGACATCCAGTTAGCAGACAGTTTAATGTGTTTGATATCACCGATGTTAGTCGCTGCAATGTTAGTGATTGCCTCACCTACTGCTAGACGAGCTGAAGCACCGAAGTCTAGAAGAGCAACTGGCGTACGCTCACCCATAGACATCGCTTCACCATGGTAAGTGTCGTAGCTTGCGGCTGTTACTGCGCAGTTAGCTACAGGAACCTGCCATGGACCAACCATTTGGTCACGCGCTACAAGACCAGTCACCGTGCGGTCACCGATAGTAATTAGGAATGTTTTCTCTGCAACCGTTGGTAGGCGTAGAACGCGATCTGCAGCTTCATTTAGCTCAATACCGTCACGGTTAACCGCAGGGTTGTTCGCTTTAAGCGTTGTCGCGTCACGGTGCATCTTAGGTGTTTTACCCAGAAGCACATCCATTGGCATGTCGATTGGCGTGTTGTCGAAGTGTGAATCTTCTAGTTTTAGATCACGCTCTTCCGTTGCCACACCCACTACTGCGTATGGTGCACGCTCACGCTTACAGATTGCATCGAATACTTCCATATTCTCTGGCGCAACTGCCATTACGTAGCGTTCTTGAGATTCGTTACACCAGATTTCAAGTGGGCTCATGCCTGGTTCGTCGTTTGGTACGTCACGCAGTTGGAAGATACCACCACGCTCGCCATCGTCTACAAGCTCAGGAAGTGCGTTAGAGATACCGCCCGCGCCCACATCGTGGATGAATGCGATTGGGTTCTCGTCGCCAAGCTGCCAACAACGGTCAATAACTTCCTGACAACGACGTTCCATTTCTGGGTTTTCACGCTGTACAGATGCAAAATCTAGGTCTTCTGCTGATTGACCCGATGCCATTGAAGATGCTGCACCGCCACCAAGGCCGATGTTCATCGCAGGACCACCAAGTACGATTAGGCTTGCACCCACTGGGATCTCTTTCTTCTGCACGTGCTCATCACGGATGTTACCCATACCACCAGCAATCATGATTGGCTTGTGGTAACCACGAACTTCTTCACCTGCATGAGAGTTAACTTTTTCTTCGTAAGTACGGAAGTAACCCAGTAGGTTTGGACGACCAAATTCGTTGTTGAACGCCGCGCCGCCAAGTGGGCCCTCTAGCATGATATCTAGTGCGTTAACGATGCGACCTGGCTTACCGAAGTCTGTTTCCCATGGCTGTTCAAAACCTGGAATACGTAGGTTAGATGTCGTGAAACCAACTAGGCCAGCTTTTGGCTTACCACCAATACCTGTTGCGCCTTCGTCACGGATTTCACCACCAGAACCTGTAGAAGCGCCCGGCCAAGGAGAGATAGCAGTTGGGTGGTTGTGCGTTTCCACCTTCATTAGGATGTGTGCTTTCTCTTGGTTGTAACCGTATTGGCGAGTTTCTGGGTTCGGGAAGAAACGACCTACATCAGAACCCACCATTACTGCTGCGTTATCTTTATATGCAGACAGTACGTTTTCAGGCGTTGTCTCGAATGTGTTCTTGATCATCTTGAACAGAGACTTCTCTTGCTTAACGCCGTCGATAGTCCAGTCTGCATTGAAGATCTTGTGACGACAATGCTCTGAGTTCGCTTGTGCAAACATCATTAGCTCGATGTCTGTTGGGTTACGATCTAGCTTATTTACGAACGCATCGTAAAGGTATTCAATTTCGTCATCAGCAAGTGCAAGACCTAGGGTAACGTTTGCGTTTTCAAGCGCAGCGCGACCGCCTTTTAGTAGGTCAACGTCTGCTACTGGTGCAGGCTCTGCAACTTGGAAAAGTGCTGCTGCTGATTCGAAGTCAGTGAAGATAACTTCCATCATGCGATCATGCAGAATCGCTTTAAGCTCAACCAGTTGAAGCTCAGAAAGTTCAGCCGATGATTCGATGTAGTAAGCCGTACCGCGCTCAAGACGTGCGATCTTGTCTAGACCACAGTTATTTGCGATATCCGTTGATTTTGAAGACCAAGGCGAGATAGTGCCTGGGCGAGGAGTTGCTAGTAGAAGAAGACCTTCTGGTGCGTGCTCTTCAATTGTTGGACCGTAAGTCAGAAGTTTCTCTAGTTTCTCAACTTCTTGATCATTTAGGTCTGCAGTTAGATCTGCAAAGTGCGCAAATTCAGCGTAAATACCTGTTACAGGTAGGCCAAGTTCACGACAAAGCTCTAAAAGCTTGTTAACACGAAATTCAGATAGAGCTGGGGAGCCACGAAAAATTCTCATGTGCTTAGGTCTCTTATGCAATTGATTAAGGTGATATTGGAATAAATTCAGTGGGTTAAACTGTTTTTCTTCGAAGCTATTCCGGAAGTAAGCCCGAAGGTTTTCAAACCTATGCCGATTCCACCTCTTGGTTGCGAGCGCATTATATAGCAATTGTTTTTGTGATGTAACACCAAAAGCAACCGTTTGCGTCATTTTTTTTGCCAATTTTGAAATTCGACAGAATTCGCTTGTTTTTGATTAACTGCACGAAGAGTTACAGGGATTATCTTGCCTTGTTATGACACTTTGATATAAATGCCCTATTGGATGTATGAGATTGCCATTAATGAAGAAGCATTACCTAACCCAACTCAAAACTCTCTGCCTATTTATACTTGGGGCGACACTACTCACTGGTTGCCAGATTGAGTCAGAGCCGAAGAGCGAACTTGATCTCATCAAAGAACGCGGCGTGCTACGAGTTGGGACTTTAAACAATCAATTGTCTTACTATATCGGTCCAGATGGCCCTGCGGGCTTGGACTATGAATTGGCTCGCGAGTTTGCCAACGAGCTAGGTGTACAGTTAGAGATGAAACCCGCTTATCGTATCTCTAGTCTCTACCCCGCATTAAAAAACGGTGAGATCGATATTATTGCAGCGGGCTTGAGTCAATCACCTGAACGCTTAAAGCAGTTTAGACCTGGCCCCGCCTATTATTACGTCAGCCAGCAAGTTACCTACAAAAAAGGCAACTGGAGGCCACGCAACCTTGAGCAACTTCTCGAAAGACAGCCAAAGTTGATTGAAGAGAACAACGGCGAAGATGTACTGAGCATTATTGGTGACTCTCACTTTAATCAGACTCTCACTGCGATCAAAGCAAAACACCCTGACTTTTCATACCACGTCAATCCAAATGCAGACGTGAATGACTTACTTAAAGCTGTTTCTGAAGGAAAGCTGCGTTTTACGGTAGCAGACTCAGTGGAAGTATCACTTTCACAACGCATCTACCCCGATATAGCCCTTGCTTTCGAACTGACAGAAGACCAACCTATTTCGTGGTTCCTACGTCGCTCACAAGATGAGAGCCTATATGGACTATTGATTGAGTTTTTTGGTGCTGTTAAACAATCAGGCCACCTTGCTGCTTTAGAAGAGAAGTATATCGGTCATATCGGCAGTTTTGACTATGTCGATACACGCGCTTTCATCCGCGCACTTGACTCGAAACTACCAAAGTGGGCTCCGCTGTTTAAAAAGTACTCTGACGAATTTGACTGGCGTCTAGTCGCGGCATTGGGTTATCAGGAATCTCACTGGAATCCAATAGCAAAATCGCCAACTGGTGTCCGTGGCATGATGATGTTAACTCTACCGACAGCAAAAAGTGTTGGGGTAACGAATCGTCTAGATCCGGAGCAATCTGTCCGTGGCGGTGTCGAATATTTACGTCGAATGGTATCTCGCATTCCTGACTCAATTGATGAGCACGAAAAAATTTGGTTTGCACTCGCATCGTACAACGTTGGCTACGGCCACATGATGGATGCTCGCCGCCTAACAAAATGGCAAGGTGGAAACCCAGATGCATGGTCTGACGTTAAAGACCGCCTGCCGCTGTTACGTCAAAAGAAATACTACAGCCAAACCCGTTATGGTTTTGCTCGTGGCGATGAAGCGAGAAACTACGTTGAAAATATTCGTCGTTATTACCAAAGCATCATCGGCCATGTTGAGCAGCAAGCCCCAGATGTAGAAGATGTCAGCGTTGATGATTTAAAAGTGATTGAAGCGCCCGACGTTGAACTTTCTGGCGCTCAAGCAGCATCTTCTGCAGAGGCTACTGACCCAGAAAACAAAGAGTAACCTCTAGGGTCTGTAGATCCTAATAAGTGCGCCGTCTTTGAACGAAGATTGCGCACTTGAAATCCAATCCTGCTACCCATATATAATATCGTGGACTGGATCACTTGCGAACTTTCTTAAAGTTGTAACAATTGGCCGGTATAAGACGTATAACGTCAATTATCAGGGGCTTTCAGAGAGAAAGTTACTGTTAGTGTATTAACTAGAAATAGGAGGTTGTTTTATGACAAAGCGTAAACTGCAGTCAAAACGCCTTAATAAAACCGTTGCTGCAAACCGCCGTAAGCGCATGCTCAGCAACAACAAGAAAAAGGTGATTGCACGTCACCGAGCATTTATGCAGCTAATCTGTGCCGCATAACCCCTGACAGCAAACATCTTGAACACAAGGTGTTTGCTTGAAAATCTCCCCTACTCCTTTCTACCTTTCTTCGCTTCATGCATTCGAGTAAAACGAGTCGCCTTACGCTCTTTCTTCTTCTCTTTGCGTCGACGTTTAAAGAAGGATTGAAGTTGGTGTCGACACTCTTTCTCGAATAACCCTTGCTCGACATCCGCGTAGTGGTAAGCCGCTTGATGTTCGAATAGATTCAATACTGTTCCAGCTGCTCCAGCTTTAAGATCTGGCGCACCAAAGACAATACGTTTCACACGGCTATGCAACAGTGCCCCAGCACACATTGGACACGGCTCTAAGGTTACGTATAGCGTTGTATCAAGCAGTCGGTAGTTCTCTAATACTTGACCAGCCTTACGCAATACCTGCATTTCAGCGTGTGCTGTCGCATCATGTTGACCAATCGACTCATTCCAACCTTCAGCAATGATCTCACCATCTTTTACCAGCACTGCACCAACAGGGACTTCACCTTGCGCTTCTGCTTGAGCGGCCAGCTCCATCGCTCGGCGCATAAACAGTTCATCTTGAGGGGAAAATTGAGATTCAGACAAAGAAAGCTCCAATTCGTTGAGTAAGCGACTAAGGATAGCGAATTCTACCCGTATGATAGAGGAAGTGGAAGTAAGTTAGGTATGCACAACTTACACGCAGGGCATAAAAAAGCGCCAGTCTTTCGACCAGCGCTTTCTACTCTCTAATATCGAAATAGTTGGTGTTGTAGCTAAGCCGCTACAGCGCCAACTATGACGGTATTTACATTGTGTAAGTGTATGGAGCTTGGATACCTAGAGGAATACCTAGCATCCAGTAAGCCACTAGGAAGATTGACCAACCGATTAGCATTGCAATCGAGAATGGCATCATCAGTGATGCAAGCGTACCGATACCTGTCGACTTCACGTAACGCTGACAGTAAACAACCACTAGAGGGAAGAATACCATTAGAGGTGAGATGATGTTCGACACAGAGTCACCTACACGGTATGCCGCTTGTGATAGCTCTGGAGAAATACCTACAGCCATTAGCATAGGAACTAGGATTGGACCAATCAGCGCCCATTTCGCCGATGCAGAACCGATTAGAAGGTTAACCGCAGCTGTTAGAAGGATCATACCAATGATGGTAGCTTCACCTGGTAGGTTCATCGCTTTCAGACCTTCTGCACCGTATAGCGCAAGCATAGTACCGATATTTGACTGAGCAAATGCAGATAGGAACTGTGCACAGAAGAACGACATTACAATGTAGGCACCCATTGTCGACATTGTGTCAGACATGGCTTTGATGATGTCGTTACTTGTTTTGAACGTACCTGAAACTTTACCGTAAACGTAGCCAGGGATGATGAACAGGATAAAGATCAATGGAACGATCGACTTCATCAGTGGCGCAGAGAACGCTGTGATTTCACCATCAGGAGAGCGAAGCGCTGAGTTTTCAGGAAGGATTGCTGCGATCAGTACTGCAATACCTGCCATCATAGCCCAACCCGCGTAGCGGAATGCTTTTGACTCAAGCTCAGTGAAAGAACCTAGATCTGGTGCTTGCTCTGCATCTTCATCAATTGGCGTATTCGCTAGGCGTGGCTCAATGATTTTCTCAGTCACATACCAACCGATAGCAACAATAAGCACTGAAGAAAGACCAGTGAAGAAGATATTCGCTAGAGGGTTGACGACATATTCTGGGTCAAGTACCTGAGCCGCTGTTTGCGTGAAACCAGCTAGTAGAGGGTCAATACCTGAAGGGATGAAGTTTGCAGAGAAACCGCCAGATACACCAGCAAATGCAGCTGCAATACCCGCTAGAGGGTGACGACCTGCTGCGTGGAAGATGATACCACCTAGAGGAATAACCAGTACGTAGCCCGCATCAGCAGCAGTGTGCGATACGATAGCCACTAGAATTAGCATTGGTGTCAGAAGCTTTGCTGGCGTGAAGTTCAGCATCTTCTTTAGACCCGTCGTGATGAAACCTGAAGAGTCAGCAACACCAACACCTAGCATCGCAACAAGAACGATACCTAAAGGCGCAAAACCTGTGAATGTTGTCACCATGTTCGCTAGGAAGCTTGCTAGAGATTCGCCAGTTAAAAGGTTGTTGATTGCAAGCGTTTCACCCGAACGTGGGTTAATAAGATCAAAACTAATGTTTGATAGTAGAGCAGATGCTGCCCATGTAATGACAAGTGCCCAGAAGAACAAAATTGCAGGATCTGGGATCTTGTTACCTGCGCGCTCGATAAAGTTTAAGAAGCGATCCATCCCACTCGGCTTGTCAGATGGTGCTTTGTTTACTGCTTGGTTACTCATGGTAACTCCATATGTGATGTTGTTGCCTTAGACCTTTATGGACTTATTTTCTCGGTCTATTTTCCACCAATCATTTTAGTAAATCCGCCTAAAGAAAGCACAAGATTCTATAGTTTTTTCCATAATTGGAGACATATTTTGCAAAAACACCATCAACGTGCAACAAAAGATCCACAAATATAGCAGCAGTAAACCAACATTATTACAACCAATTTTCAATATATAACATGACGTTTTAAAAGCTACTCATTCAACCAACCAAAAATGCATCTGATTACATATCAAATTCACTGTGAGATGAAAGCATGGTTTCTAAGGTTAGAGATTGACTCTCCCCTAAACGATCTGGCCATTCAACGTTGACTGAAATGCTTTTAAGTGAGGAGGAGAGCGTAGAAGATGGAGAGGCAACCTGCCAAGTTAACGAGTAAGGCGCATGAGAAGTTAGGTCTTGCCCATCAACAATGGTTGAAAATTCGCTCACCGCCATACTCGACATGGCAGATGACGCACCGCGAGTTCTAAACCATTCCAACTTTTGCTCAGCAATATTCATTGCCTGATTACTTTTTACAGCAAAGTCTGCGCGTTGCTCAACAAAGGATTGCATTTTCACCAAGCCCAACGAAGCAACCCCTATCAACAGAAAGGCGATAAGAACCTCAATAAAGCTAAAACCAGACTGCTTACTACTGCACATACCAGCCTCCTGCGACCCATGAGAGCTCTTTGGGTTTATTGCTTAAACTGTTTGATGAAGAATAGTCGAGGTTATAGGAGCCGTTTAAAACCACTTCTCCCCCCTCGGAATCAAAATTCATCCCGCCCTTAGGGTGAAATGCACCATTATCAAAGTAGATGGTTTTAGGTCCTAGATGACTGGTGATTACGCCATGAAAAGAGACATCATTCCAATAGTCAGCGATCTTAGCAGTCGTAAAATCACTCAAGCTCATGTCCACCATGTGATACACAGAACCCTCAAAAGTTAGAGCACTATTGGCCGCAAAAATACCATTTTCGACCACCAGTGAATGAGGGCCGTAAACCACTAACGGCATATTCACAATGCAGTGACCTTCAATCCAAAGCTTTCTATTGGTTGCGGTAAAGCGCGTGTTAATAATATCAGTGCAATCATGGCCATCTGCGACAGTTGGCAACGACACAACCTCATAGCCCGACTTAATCAGCGCAATGTTGCCCGGCGTTTTCTCCATATTGAAGTAGTTCTTAAAAGGGTCGAGTGAGGAGTCCTGTTTATAGTCATTACCAAAATCGTTCGGTGAAGACGTTGTGTCACTGTTAGAAGCCAATGTCGTTTTATGATCTGTAGAGCACTCCCCAGAAAAGCCGTCAAATGGCCCGTTCGTCATGGGCTCTGTTGTCTGTAACTTGTCTGATGACGTTGTGGTTTCATAGGTCACGACACTTTTATAGCGCACAGCCACACAATCATATTTTCCATCTGAGTTGGGCGACCTAGGGGCATCAGGGGCGATATCTGCACTGCCTCTGATTCGTAAGTCAGCCGTGGTTTGGATAGCCCCAAAACCGGTCTTAGAGGCGAAAAGAACTTGTTTACTCAGCTTATGGGTATCGCTATTGGCATGAATCGCGTATTTATCACTCCCCAGAGATTCAGCATACAACTCGTCCAAATCAAGACGGTTTTTACATGTTGCATCCAATACGGTGTTCGATGCGCTAGAAAGTGCAGCGAGCTGAGAGGTGTCGTCCGCGATATAGGCATACAAACATTCGACTCCCCCTTCTGACTGCCAATGTGCTTGCTGAGCCTTTACCTCATTTTGAGCGCGTTTGAGCTGGTAAAAGGTCGTCTTGTATGCGCCCATCGTTAACATCAAAGCGATAACCAGAAGCACTGACACGATAATCAAGGTCATGACACCTTGTTGCCTGCGTAACGATCTCATTGCCAATTCCTTTGCATCATTTGAATACTGGTTTGGTAAGAGACAGTCGGGTCGTCAACAAGGTGCCCATCAACAGAGACGGTTACCCATTGGCTTTTAGAAGTGCTTCCCTCAACTTGGCTAGTCGAAAAGTCGAAAGCCGTCACCGAAATCTGTTTGGTATCGAAGAGAGTAAAGCAATTGCCTCCAGGTCCCGACGTTGCAGCTGCGGAAACAGTGAGCAGCGCCGAGGAGTGCTTTTCACAGATTTTGAGAGAATCGCCTAGGGTCGAAACAGCTGAAGACTCACGTTTGTAGACAACATGCCTTATTGCACTTGTCCCAGAAGAGGCCACTCGGTAAACATACCCGATCAAATCACTTTCGGTATGAACAATATTGGCGGCACCAGAAAGCATCAAAGAGCTCGAGCCTATACCATCGAAACCCGCGCGTTGAACGTCTTCTTTTATTTGCTGCATCGCACTCGACAAGTTTTGAACTAGCATCAGTGATTTGGCATTTTCAGCAACCAGCTTTTGCCCTGTGACGAACACACTTCCCACGGTACCAATCGCCGCAAGCCCCAACATTGAGGCTACCAGTAGTTCAACCAATGAGGCGCCTTTTTGACGTTTCAACAACTTAACAGCTTGGGAATTCATAAACGGTTCCTCCCTCGCCACAGACTAAAATTCGGCTACCTCCAAATGATCCTTTTAGGCGTAACACTTTATCGGTCTGGTTTCGTACGTAAAAACGCAAATGACCGTCCTTGATCTTCCCTCTTACTCCATCGAACTTAATCTGCTCTGAGGTATAACCGGACACCATCACAATGTCTTTATAACTACTACCATCCAAGACCATCAGTTTATTACCGCTATTTTCTGTATCCGAATCAGTCAAGGTGAAGGTCCACTCACCCGCAGGGCTTGGATTCGACGCAGTAGAAAGGTGAGCCCAGAGATCTTTGTTTCTCCATACGGCTTCAGATTTGGCGTAGATTAAGAAGCCTTGAAGCTCATCAGCCAGGCGCTTCATCTGAGAGGTATTGTTTATATTGGTAAAGCTCGGGACTGCCACAACAAGTAGAGTTCCCAGAACAATCAAAGTAATAACCAACTCAAAAAGCGTAAAGCCGCGAGACATTTCTCAGATTCCTATGCAATGCAGTGTGATGCGTATTTCTCTCTTGAATAGATGCTATCACCTAACAAAAATGGTAGGAAAATCATAAGGAAGCATTCGAAATGATTCGAAGAAATGTTTGCAATCAAAGCAAGAAGTCATGGCAAGGAATGACACTGATCGAATTAATGATTGCTGTTGCCATTATCGGAGTGCTTGGGGCGATTGCTTATCCAAGCTATCAAGCTCACATACTCAAAGGACATCGAACGGTTGCGATGGCAGATTTAAGTAAAATTCAGTTTGAGTTAGAACGACAGTACCAAGGCAGTTATGCCTCTGCTGCCGCATCAGTATTATCAGGTGGTAGTTGCAGTTTCTGCGAAGTAGATAGTGACCAGTTTAGTCTAACTGTGTCCTCGTCAGTGACGAGTTACATGATTACAGCAACCGCTGAGGGTACACAGGCTAATGACAAATGTTCTAGCAACACATACTCAGCGTTGACTCTAGATCAACTCAACCAACGTGCACCTACTGACTGCTGGTAATAAAAAAGCCTGCATTATATGCAGGCTTCAAAATCGTTAATTATCCCGTCCTAAATAACGGTGATTAGCTTGTTAGGTCATCAAAGAACTTTTTCACACCATTGAAAAAGCCTTCAGACTTTGGCTTGTGCTTAGTCGCAGCTTCGCCACCACATGACTCTTCAAACTCTTTCAGTAGTTCTTTTTGACGTGAGCTTAGATTAACTGGTGTTTCTACCACTAGCTTCACAATCAAGTCACCTACGCCGCCGCCGCGAACGCCTTTCACACCTTTACCACGCATACGGAACATGCGGCTTGTTTGTGTCTCAGAAGGTACTTTCAGATTTACACGGCCATCAAGAGTTGGAACTTCAACTTCACCACCTAGTGCAGCCATTGCAAAACTTACCGGGACTTCGCAGTAAAGGTTGTTGCCGTCACGTTCAAAGATGTGGTGCTCTTTTACGTGTACTTGTACGTACAGATCGCCTGCTGGTGCGCCGTGCTCTCCCGCTTCACCCTCACCAGAAAGACGAATACGATCGCCTGTATCCACGCCTGCTGGGATCTTAACGTTAAGAGTTTTCGTTTTCTGTTTGCGGCCTTGACCATGACATGATTTACATGGGTTCTTAATGATCTTGCCTTTACCGTTACATGTCGGACACGTTTGCTGAACCGCAAAGAAGCCTTGACGCATTTGTACTTGGCCATGACCATGACAGGTGCTACAAGTCTCTGCTGAAGAGCCTTTCTCAGCACCGCTACCATCACAAGTATCACACTCTACCAGTGTTGGTACTTCGATCTCTTTAGACACACCACGAACCGCTTCTTCAAGCGTTAATTCCATGTTGTAACGTAGATCTGAACCACGCTGCGCACGATGACCACCGCCACCACGACGACCACCACCGAAGATATCACCGAAGACATCACCGAAAATATCGCCAAAGTCAGCACCGCCGCCACCGAAGCCGCCACCGCCGCCCATGCCACCTTGTTCAAAGGCAGCATGACCGTACTGGTCATAAGCGGCACGTTTTTGAGCGTCAGTAAGAATTTCGTACGCTACTTTTACTTCTTTAAACTTTTCTGCAGCGCTGTCATCACCCTGGTTACGGTCTGGGTGGTATTTCATCGCTAAGCGCTTGTACGCTTTCTTAATATCGCGCTCTGATGCATCGCGGCTTACGCCTAATACTTCGTAAAAATCACGTTTTGACATGTTCTTCGTCACCAATGTAGTACTGCAAACAGTGGGTTAGTCGGCCACCGCTTGGTGTTTGTATCATTCTAGATAAAGGCTTTAGCTTTAAGAAAAGTGCTTATCTGGAAGGACATTGTATTTACAAACATACGGGCGTGTGAGTTTCCCCAAACGCCCGTATTTAAATTGTTAAAAAGACATTTATCTATGCTAGAACGCGTTAGTTCAAGGAGAAGGCACGGAGCTTACGGACGTAAGTGAGTACCTTCGACGCAGACATCACGTGTTATAGCGATGATAAATTATTTTTTGTCGTCTTTAACTTCTTCAAACTCTGCATCTACAACATCGTCGTCTTGCTTAGGCTGTTCACCTGCATCCGCGCCTGCTTGTTGTGCTTGAGCTTGCTGCTGAGCGATTTCCATCAGTTTTTGAGCTGCTTGCATTAGCTCTTGAACTTTAGCGTCGATCGCTTCTTTGTCGTCGCCAGACTTAACTTCTTCTAGCGCCTTGATTGCAGCTTCAATCTTCTCTTTCTCGTCTGCAGGTAGAGCTTCACCAGCTTCTTCTACTTGCTTACGAGTACCGTGAATCATTTGGTCTGCTTGGTTACGTGCAGTTACTAACTCTTCGAACTTCTTGTCCGCTTCTTTGTTAGCTTCTGCTTCTTGTACCATTTTCTCGATTTCTTCGTCTGATAGACCGCCAGAAGCTTGGATAGTGATCTTCTGTTCTTTACCAGTCGCTTTATCTTTCGCAGATACGTTTAGGATACCGTCAGCATCTAGGTCGAAAGTTACTTCGATTTGTGGCATGCCACGTGGTGCTGGCTGGATACCTTCTAGGTTGAACTGACCAAGAGACTTGTTGTAAGTCGCTTGCTTACGCTCACCTTGTAGTACGTGGATAGTTACCGCGCTCTGGTTGTCTTCAGCTGTAGAGAACACTTGGTCCGCTTTAGTAGGGATAGTTGTGTTTTTCTCGATTAGCTTAGTCATTACGCCGCCCATCGTTTCGATACCGAAAGATAGAGGAGTAACGTCTAGTAGAAGTACGTCTTTAACGTCACCTGCTAGTACACCACCTTGAACTGCAGCACCCATTGCTACTGCTTCATCTGGGTTCACGTCACGGCGAGCTTCTTTACCGAAGAACTCAGCAACTTTAGCTTGAACCATTGGCATACGAGTCTGACCACCAACTAGGATTACGTCAGTGATGTCGCCTACAGATAGGTCAGCATCCGCTAGAGCAACTTTTAGTGGCTCAAGAGAACGTTGAACTAGGTCTTCAACTAGAGATTCTAGTTTCGCACGTGTCACTTTAACGTTCATGTGCTTAGGACCAGTTGCATCAGCTGTTACGTAAGGTAGGTTTACGTCAGTTTGAGTAGTAGAAGAAAGCTCGATTTTCGCTTTTTCTGCTGCTTCTTTAACACGCTGCATTGCTAGTGGATCAGTTTTAAGATCGATACCTTGCTCTTTCTTAAACTCTTCTACTAGGTAGTTGATCATGCGGTTATCAAAGTCTTCACCACCTAAGTGAGTATCACCGTTAGTTGCTAGAACTTCGAAAGTCTTCTCGCCTTCAACTTCATCGATTTCGATGATAGAGATATCGAATGTACCACCACCAAGGTCGTATACCGCGATAGTGCGGTCGCCGCCTTGCTTGTCTAAGCCGTAAGCTAGAGCAGCTGCAGTTGGTTCGTTGATGATACGTTTAACGTCTAGACCTGCGATACGACCAGCATCTTTAGTTGCTTGACGCTGAGCATCGTTAAAGTAAGCAGGAACAGTTACAACAGCGCCAGTTACTTCCTCACCAAGGAAGTCTTCAGCTGTTTTCTTCATTTTCTTCAGGATTTCAGCTGAAACTTGAGGAGCCGCCATTTTTTGGCCTTGTGCTTCTACCCAAGCGTCACCGTTGTCAGCCTTAACGATTCTGTAAGGCATGATTTCGATATCACGCTGAACTTCTTCATCTTCAAAGCGACGGCCAATAAGACGCTTAATTGCAAATAGCGTGTTTGTTGGGTTTGTAACCGCTTGACGTTTAGCTGGTTGGCCTACTAGCGTTTCACCTTCTGTGAATGCAACAACTGATGCTGTTGTACGCTCACCTTCTGCGTTTTCGATTACGCGTGGTTTGTCGCCGTCTAGTACAGCAACACATGAGTTAGTAGTACCTAAGTCAATACCAATGATTTTACCCATCAGGCTATCTCCGAATAATTTTCTATTTTCGTTTTGCTATATCCCCTATGTGGGGATGGAGAATCGGGTTTCAACCCTTGCTCACAAACAAAAATATGGATGTTTGCTTCTCGTATGCCACATAGATAAGGGCGGCAAATGGCTTTTCAAGGGAAGAAGTGAAAAAAAATGAAAAAAAAGCGAACCCTTGGGCTCGCTTTTGATATTTCGAAACTTTGCAGATTAAGCTTGAGCAGTTTTAACTTCTACTTCCGCTTCTTCTTTACCGATTTCACCTTCAGTTTTCGCAACGATTGTGTTCACCGCTGTGTCACCTACTACGTTAGAAGACGTACAGAACATATCGTTGATACGGTCTACTGCTGCGATAATTGCAAGACCTTCTGGTGGAAGACCTAGTTGGTGAAGAAGAACACCCACCATTACAACACCACCACCAGGAACACCACCAGCACCAATAGATAGAAGCAGGATAGTTAGACCAAGAGTAAATACATCAGCCGTGTTGATTGGTTGACCAAACGCGTTTGCTACAAAGATAGTTGCTAGTGCGATGTAGATAGATACACCAGACATGTTCATTGTTGCACCTAGTGGTACACCGAAACCTGCCACTGACTTAGACACTTGCAGTTTTTCAGTCAAAGTGCGCATTGTAACTGGAATTGTCGCGTTCGAGCTTGCTGTTGATAGAGAGAATAGGATCTGCTCACGAGTTGCACGTAGGAACGTTTTAGGAGAAGTACCTGTCGCAATACCTACCGCTGTTGGGTAGAACACGAAAATCCAGAACACAAGCATAGCAATAACCAGTGCTACGTAGCCCGCTACAGACATAAGCGTGTTTGCATCTAGTGTCGCACCTAGTTGAATCATTAGAGCGAATACACCGTATGGCGCTAGGCTCATTACTAGGCCAACCAGCTTCATCATGATTTCATTCGCCATCTTGAACGTACGGATAGCTGGGCCGCCACGTGAATCAAGCGCTTGAATTGCAAGACCTGTCAGGATTGCCATGAAGATGATTTGCAACATGTCGCCATTCGCAAACGCTTGAACTGGATTGCTTGGTACGATGTTAACAACAAGAGAGAAAATGTCAGGTGTTTCAGTCGTTGTCAGCTTCACTGACTCTGAAATAGTACCCGCAAGGTTTGCATCTGCACCCGGTTGGAAGATCATGCCAATAGTTAGTGCAGCAGTAATCGCGATGATGGTGTTAATAATGTATAGAGCAAAGGTTTTACCACCAAGACGACCAAATGCAGTGATGTCTTTTAGATCAACGATACCACACACAATCGATACGTAGACCAAAGGAACTACAAGCAGTTTAATCAAAGATACAAACATACCACCAGCGCCTTCCGCAGCACCAAGAAGGTAAGTATCAAAGATAGCAACGCCACTGAATAAGTACTGAATTGCTGTACCGATCAGTAGACCAGCAAACAAGCCTACAAAAATCTTGCTTGAAAGCGATTTATCCATCATTCATCTCCAGAATGTTGTGTTTATAAATTATGTTTTTATAGATAATTCCGCCACTATTCTGGGCGGAGTTCGCACATAATACACACAAAAGTTACAAAATAAAGATTTTGTTTACGATAGTGTTACAACTTTCAAATTGGAAATAAATTTTATAGAACAACTTGATTACAAGATTTATCCACTGCATCAACTAGTTAATTGGTTGAAATTCCCTTTACCGTACAAACAAAAAAAGAGAGCCAATTTAGGCTCTCTTTTTAAAAGTTAGATCTCGGTTAGATTATTTAGAAACCATAACCATTGCTGGGCGAATCACACGACCATTCAACTCATAACCTTTCTGCATCACGAACAT
Organism: Vibrio sp. RE86; assembly: GCF_013114545.1. Lineage (GTDB taxonomy): Bacteria > Pseudomonadota > Gammaproteobacteria > Enterobacterales > Vibrionaceae > Vibrio. The sequence continues at coordinate 120,087 of NZ_VTXI01000003.1, forward strand.
AACCGTGTTTGGCTCATGATCTGGGCTTTCTTGAATAGACATCGCTTGATGCAGTTCAGGGTTGAATGCTTCACCTTCAGGGTTAATCTCTTTCAAACCGTTTTTGCTCAGCGTATCTTGGAAAGTCTTGTGCGTAAGCTCAACACCTTCAAGAATCGGTTTAACCACTTCGTTTTCTGCGTCAGCCGCTTGAATAGCACGCTCAAGGTTATCAATAACTGGCAGTAGTTCTTCAGCAAACTTGTTTAGTGCAAACTTGCGTGCTTTGTCGATTTCAGTTTCAGTACGACGACGCATGTTCTCTACTTCCGCTTTTGCACGTAGAACGCTGTCTTGCTGATCTTTCACTTTCGTTTCGCTTGAAAGAAGCGCAGCTTCTAGTTGAGCAATCTTAGCGTCTTTTTCATCACCAATTTCTTCAAGCTCAGCTTCTGCTTCTTGTGCAGCCGCCTCTACTTTTTCAGCCTCTTCGATGATTTGATCCAGCTCTTCTTCTGTAACTTTGTTTTCTTCGTTGCTCATGATATCTCCAGAATTCATATCTACTGGTACCCAATACATCACGTTTATCGTATTGAGTTACACAAAAACTCGCATAAATAGCTAACTTGCCATTATTATGGGGATGAAGATTGTCGATTCAAGCCTATTTGGTGCGGAAAACCTATGAAAAAACCTTTTGAAGTGATCGCTATCATCGGAAAACCTAGAGATCAGCAAGCAATCGCCACCCATAGAGAGCTCTATAGCTGGCTAACTGCAGAGGGTTATAAGGTTTACATTGATGATCGTTTGAGTGAAATTTTAGATGATATTCCTCAAGATGACTTTGCGAGCTTAATTCAACTCGGTCGCAGTGCTGACCTAGCGATTGTCGTCGGTGGTGACGGGAACATGCTTGGTGCAGCGCGCGTTTTGTCACGTTTCGATATTTCAGTCATAGGTGTGAACCGTGGAAACTTAGGCTTTCTTACCGATCTCAATCCTGAAGATTTTCAATCTGCACTCAAAAAAGTGCTCGAAGGCGAGTTCATCGAAGAAGAGCGTTTCCTATTGGAAGCAGAAGTACATCGCCACGGCCAAGTAAAAAGCCACAACGCTGCCCTCAACGAAGCAGTCCTCCACCCGGGGCAAGTCGCCCACATGATTGAATTTGAAGTCTATATTGATGATAGCTTTGCGTTTTCATTGCGTGCAGACGGCCTAATCGTTTCAACACCAACAGGCTCTACCGCTTACTCATTATCCGGTGGTGGTCCGATTCTGTCGCCAAGCCTCAATGCGATTTCACTTGTCCCAATGTTCCCTCACACCTTATCGAGCCGTCCTTTGGTCGTTGATGGAAACCGCCGTATTAAACTGCTGGTCTCGCCAGATAATCGCGGTACACAAGAAGTGGGATGTGACGGCCAAGTCTCTTTACCTGTATCACCAGGTGATGAAGTGCATATTTACCAAAGCCCAAACATCTTAAAACTGATCCACCCTAAAGATTACAGCTACTACCATGTACTGCGTAACAAGCTTGGTTGGTCTAGTAAGTTGTTCTAAATCCTCACCATCTTAAAAAGTCGGCTATTTAGCCGGCTTTTTTCGTTAAGACATTAGAGACCACCTAGTCACTTAAAACCTCAACTCTGATCCTTCTCACAAAAAATTCCACCTGTGACTTTACTGTATAAAGAAACAGTATATACTGATCTTATACACAGTATTGTTCATTTAAACAGGTACAACAAAATGCTGGCTCATCTAAGCGTTAATAATTTTGCAATTGTTAAGTCTCTACAGCTAGAGCTATCCAAAGGAATGACAACCATCACTGGTGAAACTGGCGCGGGTAAATCCATCGCTATTGACGCTCTTGGTTTATGTTTAGGCGGGCGCGCGGAAGCCAGCATGGTACGACAAGGGGAAGAAAAGACCGAAGTAAGTGCGGCCTTTTCCCTAGAGAACAACATCAACGCAACACGTTGGTTAGAAGATAACGATCTACTTGACGGTAATGACTGCATATTACGTCGTATCATCAGCAAAGAAGGTCGCTCTAGAGCATTTATCAACGGCAGCCCTGTTCCACTTTCACAGCTTAAATCACTGGGTCAGCTACTGATCAACATTCATGGTCAGCATGCACACCACCAGCTAATGAAAAGTGAATACCAAATGGCAATGCTTGACCAATATGCAGGCCACTCTAATTTACTTAAGAGCACTCGCAACGCCTACCAAACTTGGCGACAAGCAGACAACAGCTTAAAACAATTGAAAGAGAACAGCGCGGCAAACTTGGCTCAAAAGCAGCTACTTGAATACCAAATCAAAGAGCTTAACGAACTTTCTTTGGGAGAGGACGAATATGAAGAACTCGAACAAGAACACAAGCGACTATCCAACAGTGGCGAACTTGCCTCTACCTGCCAACAAGCCATCGAGCTTATTTACGAAGGTGAAGAAGTTAACGCGCTTGGTATTTTGCAAACAGCCAATCACTCCTTAATCCAATTAGCAGAGCTAGACGAAAAATTATCAGAACTACCGAACATGGTGGCAGAAGCGATTATTCAACTGGAAGAAGCCAACGCGGAGTTACGCAACTACCTCGATAACATCGACGTAGACCCTGCGCGTATGGTTTATGTTGAAAAACGTTTTTCTAAAGTGATGTCGATGGCAAGAAAGCACCACGTTATGCCTGACGAGCTTTACCAACACCATCAAGATCTATTGGCTCAAATTGAAGCCCTCGACTGTTCTGATGAAAGACTTGAAGAGATTGAGCAAGAGGTAGAAGCGAAGTACCAACACTTCTTAGTTACAGCGGAGAAACTGCATAAATCTCGCACTCGTTACGCCAAAGAACTTAATAAGCTGATCACTGCAAGTATGCACGAACTGAGTATGGAGAAAGCGCAATTTAGCATCGAAGTGAACAACGAAGGTATGCACCCATCACCACTAGGTATGGACGCTGTTTGTTTTGTGGTATCAACCAACCCAGGCCAACCAATGCAACCTATCGCGAAAGTGGCGTCTGGTGGTGAGCTGTCCCGAATATCTCTCGCGATCCAAGTCATCACCGCTCAGAAAGTCGATACACCAAGTTTGATTTTCGATGAAGTGGATGTAGGTATTAGTGGCCCAACCGCTGCTGTTGTCGGCAAGATGCTACGCAAGCTAGGAGACTCGACGCAGGTACTTTGTGTGACTCACTTACCTCAAGTAGCAGGTTGCGGTCACCAACAATTGTTCGTCGCTAAGCAGACAAAAGCAGGAAAAACAGAAACTCAAATGCGTCGCTTAGACAATGAACAACGTGTCTCTGAACTCGCGCGCTTACTAGGCGGCAGTGAAATCACCGATTCCACCCTAGCGAATGCCAAAGAGCTACTTATTGCCGCTTAACTTCAATTTGAGGAGTCAAAGTTCCATTTGTTAAGAAATTTTGACTCCAGTTTGCAACCAAATTCAAAAATCATGGTCTGAAACAATTCAAAACGCTCTCAGCTTTTTACTTTGGCGCCTAGCTTGTTTATTATCGGCTGAGTTTTAGAATTTATCAGTTACAAAGAATTTAAGTATGCAATTTAAAAAGTGGCTTATCGCTGTTCCACTCGCTATGACAATGCTGACAGGCTGCTCCCTTCTCGAAAAGCTGGTATATCGCATTGATATCAACCAAGGTAACTATGTCGAGCAGTCAGCTGTAGAACAGCTTAAGTTTGGTATGACTAAAGGACAAGTTCGTTATGTGATGGGCTCACCTATGCTCATTGAAAACGGCTACCCTGACACTTGGTACTACATCTACCATCACACAGAAGGTCATAACGATTCTGTACAAAAGAACTTAATCGTAAATTTCAATGGCGAAGGGCAGCTAGTCGATATTTCTGGTGACTTCCCTGCAAGTACTGAGTTTTTTGAGAGCATCAACTAGTACTAATGAAACACTATAAAGGCTGACGCATGCGTCAGCCTTTTTCATTTGAACTCGTAAAGCGTTTGAGTGAGTTTTTCAGAAATGAGGCTCGTTATGCCTCTTCCTTTCTCAATGGATTTTTCTTTCCACCCGTCACAGGATCAGCATTACCCGCCGCTTTTGCTTGTTCTGCGCGCTTTCTGCGAATCTCTTTTGGATCAGCCAGTAATGGCCGGTAGATTTCAATACGATCTTTATCTTGAATCGTCGCATCAAGCTTAACGTTGCGGCTAAATACGCCAACTTTATTCGTTTTCAGATCAATCTCAGGGTAAAGCTCCAAAACACCTGATTGTGCAATGATCTCTTCGACGGTCATTTCTTTGTTTACAACCAAGGTAAACACACGTTGCTCTTGCGGAAGTGCATAAACCACTTCTACATGAATCATGTCAGACTCAATACTCATAAACTGGGTACACCTGCTTAGCACGTTTTGTAAAAGCATTAACCATGTTACTGGTCAGCTCGTTGAAAACCTTTCCAAAGGCCATCTCAATCATCTTGCTTGAGAATTCAAACTCCAATTTAAGTTCTACCTTACAAGCTTGATCATCCAGAGGGGTAAAGAACCAACCTCCTTTTAAGGTTTTGAACGGCCCATCAACAAGGTTCATGATAATGGCTTCACCACTCACTAACTCGTTTGATGTGGTAAATGTTTTGCTAATCCCTGCTTTTGCTACATCAACCGAAGCGACCATGGCATTTGGGTTTGATTCAATCACACGTGAACCCGAGCAACCTGGTAAGAACTCAGGGTAACTCGCAACATCATTCACCAGATTGAACATCTGCTCGGCACTAAACGACACCAATGCAGAACGGCTGACTTGCTTCATATTGATTCCTCTTCACATCTGCTTGAACCTCAAGCATGATGCAATTTTACTTTTATTTGCACTCAGCGCAAATAAAGGGATTTCCTAACTTAAATCCTAACCGTATAATGCAGCTATTATGGCAAAGAAAAAATCTAAACAAAAAGCGGGTAGCAATACCATCGCTGTTAATAAGAAAGCTCGCCACGAATATTTTATCGATGATGAAATTGAAGCCGGCATGGAGCTACAAGGCTGGGAAGTTAAGGCACTTCGCGAAGGCAAAGCAAATATCGCAGAAAGCTACGTCTTTATGCGTGACGGCGAAGCCTTTGTCAGTGGCATGACTATTACTCCACTTCAACAAGCATCGACTCACGTTGTCGCGAACCCGACACGTGTTCGTAAACTACTTATGAGCCGTCGCGAGTTAGATAACCTGTTAGGTCGTATCAATCGCGAAGGTATGACGTTAGCTGCGCTTTCACTATACTGGTCTCGCTCTTGGGTGAAGATGAAAATCGGTGTGGCGAAAGGTAAGAAGCTGCACGATAAACGTACTGATCTTAAAGAAAAAGATTGGGCTCGTGAAAAAGCGCGCGTAATGAAGAGTTCACTGCGCTAATATTGAGCACTTAAACGCACAAGGCTAGACAGGTTACACTTTTCTGGTACTATGCGAAGAACACTTTGGGGCTGATTTAGGATTCGACAGGAATTTTGCAGTCTGAGGTGCATGCCGTGGGGCGGTTGGCCACGTAAAAAGCCGCAAAAAAATAGTCGCAAACGACGAAAACTACGCACTAGCAGCTTAATAACCTGCTCAGAGCTCTCTCGCCCTAGCTTTCGCACGTAAGACGGGGACCAACGAGAGATCAAACCCAAACGCGCTAGCCCGGATTCTCCCGCCTGAGAGATGAACGGCGAAATTTAATTCAGGATAGTCATTTACTAGCGTGTCGGTTCGCAGGTACTTGGTGAATTTAAAGATCGACTAAGCATGTAGTACCAATGATGAATGGTTTTTGGACGCGGGTTCAACTCCCGCCAGCTCCACCAAACGTTTGGAAAGGCGCTAACTCTTTGAGTTAGCGCCTTTTTTATTTTCTATTACCTGTGAAGTACATCCGTTGTACTAAACATTGGTACTAACCTAAAACGCCTTCACCGTCTTATATGCGCACATGGCTCTAGCCTTCTCAGCACCTTGCCCTTTGTTTTGCTCAAAGCACGTTCGGTACGTACTGATGTAGCGGTTAAACAGCTGCGTCGCTTCTGGCTTGGGTTTGGAGATCAATTGGTTTACGAACTTCCTTGAGCCAACTTCAAAGTGTTGTGTATCAATTGGTGTGTTCCAGTCCCCACCCCAAATAAGAAATCCGTGATGGGCAAATAGATCGACCACCTCTTCCGCCATGCCTGTTCGGGTTAGCTCTGAGCGGGCACGAAACTGAGTTCGGTTGATGTATTGAGTTGCGGATTGAGTCGGTTTCACTTTAATTGTTCCGTTATCCCCAAACTCTAAAAATGGGTTTTGCACTGGGTTAATATCAACCGCTACGCCATAAGCATGCTTCGACCAACTGTTACCACCTGTTATCGCCCGAGCATTAAATGCGCTGCTGTTGTTGGCATCCATCGAGGCATTATCATCGCCTTTAAACTCTCGCATTAAACGTGCGGAATGAAGAGGAAATTTACGCTGCTTTAATGTCTTAAAGATTTGATCGACAGAGGGGGCCACGATATCCAAGACAATCACACTTCCTGTCTTCATTTCACCAGCAAAGTTTACAAACTCAAAATCAACTTTGCTTAATCGCTCACACCCTATCGGTGCATTGCTTGGCAAAACACCTGTCTTTTTCATCATTCCGCATTGCCACTCCGAAATAGGGGCGACGTTTGCACTTGCACCTGCGCTGGCTACAAGCAATAACGCAGTTAACATTGTTTTTATCGTCATTATTCTCTGTTTCATTTAACTCGCCTGCCAATACACGATTTCGTTAGCCAACGGCGCTTTCATTTCAGGTAGCGTCGACAATTTCGGCCATTTTGAGGCAATAAACATCAACGCAAAGGCATCAATCAAGTCATCAGGTTGAGCCATGCTACGCTTAGTTTGCTCGATGGCATCGGTCAGTATAGAGATCCACTGTGGGCAATACTGATTCAGAATAGCAAGCCGCTCTTCCCTGCCCTCTATCGTTTTTTTACTGTGAGATAGAGGCTGTTTATTAAGTGCTTTGAAAGCAACTTCGGGGTGAGACTCCCTAAGCATGACCGAGTTATGTTGACTTAGTAGCGCATCGACTTCGCGTATTTTCGGCAAGATATACCAAGTTTGTTTAGAGATCTTTTTCCCCAATTGTTCCATATTGATTTGGCACGCCTGCTGATACGTTTCTGCATAGGCAGCCTCCTTGCAAGGAACAGGAAATACCGATGAGCCTCGCTTAGGCGCTAAGAACTTTCTCGCGGCTTTATCACATAACCTATCTGGCTGTGAGATATCACTAAAGCCAATCGGTATGTCGATCAACGCTCTGCTCTGGGTAAGTAAATTTGCTATTTCACTCAAAGAAGTCACAATTTGAAAAGATGGCGAACCACTGTTGATCTGCCAAACAACCCAGCCTGCTTTGCAACCGTCAATCCCAAGGTATCGCATCTTGTCTCCATCGTTTATTCAGATAGCTAATCGAGCCGAGTCATTTTTTCGTATAGTTAAAACAAGCAAACGACTAAGGCTCTCTATGACTGCATCAAATCCCATTCGCATACTTGCGATTGACCATATTGTGCTAAGAACCTCTAACTTAAAAAGAATGCTCGCCTTTTATCAAGATATTCTTGCGTGTCCATTAGAAAGAGAGCTGCCCGAACTCGGCTTAACTCAACTCAGAGCAGGCAGTGCACTGATCGATATCGTGACGGTAGACAGTGAATTGGGACAACTGGGAGGCAAAGCCCCCCAACAAAATGGTCGTAACGTTGATCATTTCTGCCTACAGATAGCCGCGTTTGATGAACAACAACTGCGTGATTACCTTCGTTCACACAATATTGCGACCAATGACTTTGTTGAAAGGTATGGCGCGCAAGGCTTTGGACGCTCCGTTTATATTGAAGATCCTGAGGGCAATGTGGTCGAACTCAAACCTCAGTTATAGTTTTTGCTTGTCTGCAATCTTATCGCAAATATAGCCACCAATCGGGATAGCAGAAGTCGCCGCTGGAGATGGCGCATTACACACATGCAAAGAGCGCGGGCTTTCGGCAAACAAGAAGTCGTGCACTAAGCTGCCATCTTTGTCTACGGCTTGCGCCCTTATGCCTGCGGGATATGGCTGCAAGTCTTCAACTTCTATCTGTGGGCAGTATTTATTCACCAGCTTGAGATAACCCGCTTTCGACCACGAGTTTTTAAACTCCACCAGCCCAGTTTTAAAATGCTTAGCCGTAACCTTCCAAAAACCGGTAAAGCTCAGCATCTCTAGGGTATCTTTGATATCAAAGTTAAATCGCCCATACCCTTCTCGCTTAAAGCCTTGTACTGCATTTGGCCCAACAGTGACACTGCCATCAATCATGCGAGTTAAATGCACACCTAAGAATGGTAAGTTTGGATCTGGGATTGGGTAAATAAGGTGACTAACAACATCATTGTGCTTGGCGGGTAGACGATAATATTCGCCTCGATACGGGATGATTTGAAAGTCGGTCTCTAGACCCATCATCCTTGTCATGCGATCTGCCATTAGCCCAGAACATACCACTAAAAACCGGCCCTTAAATGATGACGACTTGGTCACTCTTTTAGTGGTGACCTCAACATGATCTGAATGCTCAGCTATCCCAGTCACCAAAGTTCCAATCATTAACTCTCCACCAGTTAATTCAAACTCTTGAGCCATCGCTTGAGTCACTTGCCTATAATCAACGATACTCGTTGTAGAGACGGCAATAGCGCCTAGCCCTATAATGTTTGGCTCTCTGCGTTTAAGTTCCTGTTGATCGATAAGCTCTACGTCTATGCCATTTTGCTGGCAACGTTCAAACAAGGCATTCATTCGCTGTAGTTCAACTTGGGTGGTCGCCACTAACAACTTACCGCAGTTCTCTACCTTAATATCATGCTTGAGACAAAACTCAGTCGTTGCTTTGACACCGGCTTTGCATAACTCCGCCTTGAGACTGCCAGGGGCATAGTAAACTCCCGCATGAATCACACCGCTGTTATGACCGGTTTGATGGAAGGCTAAGCTTTGCTCCTTTTCAATCAGCAAGATAGATTTATTAGGATGACGCTGCTGCAATTGCCAAGCCGTCGACACACCAACAATACCGCCTCCAATAACGATGTAGTCGTATATTTGCTCCAATCTATCGCTCCTTTAGCCAAGTTAAGCCCTTCCCCCTGTGCATCGAGTTAATATTTCTTGCTCAGTAAATAATTGAAAGTAGTGCTTATATAGAGGAATTTTATCAATCGATACAATTCATGTTCAATTAAACGTCGAAAGTTTGTGAAACATGGTTAAAATAGCCGGCTCAGATTTTTATCCATCGGTTCTTTGAGGAAGAGACATTGAAGACGCAACACCTTGCAGCAAGCAATAGTAAAGATATTGAACAAGCCAAAGAGATTCTCGCTTCTGGCGAACTTGTTGCGATTCCGACCGAGACCGTTTATGGCCTTGCTGCCGATGCTTCAAACCCAGAAGCGGTGAAAAAGATCTTTGCTGCAAAAGGTCGCCCCGCAAACCACCCACTGATCGTTCACATCGGCAGCGTGGAACAATTGACTGACTGGGCAACGGATATTCCTCAAGAAGCTTATACTATTGCCAGCGCTTACTGGCCGGGTCCTGTAACGCTATTACTGAACAAAGCAGAGCAAGCAACGCCAGTGGTAACTGGTGGTTTAGATACGATTGGTATTCGCATGCCAGCGCACGATGTGTTTGCATCGCTATTATCTTCCGGCATGGCAGTCGCGGCGCCATCGGCAAACCCATACAAAAAGCTCAGCCCAACATCAGCAGAGCACGTGATGAACTCACTAGGTGGCAAGATTGCCGCAGTGCTTGATGGGGGCGATTGTGTACACGGCCTTGAATCGACCATTATCGACCTAACACAAAAGCCGTTTCGAGTTCTTCGTACCGGCCCAGTGACGGCGACACAACTATCTGCAACCTTAGATGAAGAAGTGCTCGCGCCTAAAGCTCACGCGGTTGCGGTACCTGGCAATGTCACTAGCCACTATCAACCGAATACAAAAGTGCGCTTGGTTGATCTTAACGATATTGAATCAGCAAATGGCAACAACATCGCTTGTTTGCACTACTCATCAATTGAAGCTTCACTTGGTTTTAAATCTAAACTGATGCCGCAAGATGTTGCTCAATACTCGCATGATCTTTATCGCGCGCTTGATGAAGCCGATAAATGGGGCTGCGATGAAATCTGGGTTGAGCGCCCGCCAGTGAGCGAAGAATGGTTTGCTGTTCATGACCGCTTAAATCGAGCGCAATCAAAACTGTAATTGTTCCAAGCCCGGTTCACGCTGGGCTTTTTATTTTCATCTCACGTAAACCTAGTATCCACCTAATATTCAGCGCACACGCGTTCACACTTTTCCTTTTTAAAAGAATGAGTTAAGAAGCTACCCCCTCCGTTTTCCGCTCACTGCCATACTCTTATGGCACAGAGAATTGCTGAATTGGATGCCGAAGTCGCCCAACTAGAGACAACCAGCCAAAAACGGTGCTCTTAATCCATGGTGAACCCCAGACTAAGGGGCATTTGTCCGTCAGGTAAAAGAGTTACAGTACCAAGTCATCGACTGAGAAAACAACATCATAAAAGATTATCGCCAAGGTAAAAATTATTCGCCGACATTTCCTTTGAACTGCATATCTTTTGTTCGGTCGTGCCGTTATGCTTTCAACGTGTTTATAACTGGACCAATTAATGGACATTTTCATACTGGTGGGGCTTATCACCCTTAACGGCATTTTTGCCATGTCAGAACTTGCGCTTGTCGCTGCAAAGTCGAGTCGCCTAAAAAAACTCGCTGAAACCCAATCCTCAGCCAAGCTTGCTCTTGAGCTTAAAAATAATCCAACCCGCTTTTTATCTACGATCCAGATCGGTATTACTGCCATTGGTATCCTGAGTGGTATTTTTGGCGAAGCGACATTGTCAGCACCTTTTGCTGCGTGGCTTATCACCCAAGGTTTGGAACCAGAGCTCGCTGCGATTGTCGCAACGGCGAGTGTCGTCGTATTAATTACTTATTTTGCCATTGTGGTTGGTGAACTAGTACCGAAGCGATTTGCTCAGCGCAATGCAGAGCGTATTGCCGTCATTGTTGCCTACCCTATTCATTGGCTAGCGATGATTGCTTCGCCGTTTGTGGTGTTACTTAGCACGTCTACGGACGCATTACTTAAGCTGTTTCGCCAACATGGTGATGACAATGATCAGGTTACAGAGGAAGACATTTTCGCCGTGGTAACGGAAGGGTCTGAATCTGGCGCGATTGAGCCACAAGAACAAGAGATGATCCGCAATATTCTTTATCTCAATGATAGGCTCGTGACCTCTTTGATGACTCCACGTTGTGACATCGACTACTTGGATGTGGAGCTGCCAATAGAACAACTGCTTAAACATATTCGCCAGACTCAACATTCAGTATGGCCAGTGGTTCATGGTGGCCTAGACAACATCATTGGTACGATTTCGTCAAAGGTGTTACTTGATCAATATGATGAGCTTTCGATTGAGAAAGTTGTGCGATTAGCACGTAAGCCTCGTTACTTCCCTGAATCGATGAAAGGGCTGCCACTGCTTAATCAAATGCAAAAAAACAACTGTGAAATGGCATTTATCGTCGACGAATATGGCGATATTCAAGGACTGGTCACCCACTATGACATTCTCGAGTCCGTCGCAGGCGAACTGGGGCTTGCTCCTCAACACTCTTGGGCAAGACAACACCAAGATGGCAGTTGGTGGATGGATGCACTTATCCCTCTCAATGAGCTTAAAAAGCGCTTAGAGATAGGGATTGTTGATGGTGAAGAGATCGAAGGATTCCAGACGCTCAATGGCTACTTAACATGGAAGGCTGGCCGCGTTCTCCAACAAGGTGAATCTATCGTCTGTGGAGAGTGGCAATTCGAAGTATTAGCTGCAACTGCAAGTAGAATCGAACAGGTTAAAGTTTCGTCAATATCATCTGATTAGACCATTTAATGGCATAGCTTCATGTATACTTCGCCGCAGTTATAGCCACATGATTAAAAGTATGTTTCTTACACCTTATTTTTCACAAGATAACAACCAGTTCCAGTTCACCCGCCAGCAAGCAAGTCACTTTGCAAAAAAGGTAGCCGGTGACTACAACCCTATCCACGATGAAGATAACAAACGCTTCTGTGTGCCAGGTGATCTACTTTTTGCTGTTCTACTGAGCAAAGAAGGCATCAGCCAAAAAATGCGTTTTGACTTCTCGGGCATGGTGAACGATGGCGTATCCCTGTCTATCGAAAATAAGTGTGATAAAGAAAGCGCGTTGGTCGATGCAAACGCGAAAGAATACTTACACATGTCGCGCGAAGGTGAAGTCAGCCACAACCCAGAGTTTATTGAACACGTAGTAACAAGCTACGTTCAGTTCTCTGGAATGAACTTCCCTCATATCATGGTTCCACTAATGGAAGAGCAACAGATGATGATCAACTGTCAGCGACCATTAGTTATCTATGAAAGCATGGAAGTAGAATTCTCTCGCTTAGATTTGTCTCACCCAGAAGTGGCGTTTGCAGGCGCAACATTTGATGTAGAAGGTAAGCGCGGTGTGGTTACACTAAACTTCGACTTCAAAGAAGATGGTGAAATTGTCGGTAAAGGCATTAAGCGCATGGTCGCAAGTGGTCTAAAACCTTACGACCAAGCATCAGTAGACGATCTGGTAGAACGCTTTAATGCACGTAAAGAAGCTTTCTTAGCAGAATTCGCTGCTGCTGCATAAATGATAAAGGGCTACCACAAGGTAGCCCTTTTTCTTTCTGAATTCACCAACTCTGTTAGCCAGTTCAAAATCCCGCCTGCCTAATTGGCACTGACTCACACGCTGAGTTAGCCTACACACCTTCCAACAACACACAGAAGCTCATTCGTGAACCATTGCTACGCCGCTACGCTTATTCAATTTATCGAAACAGACACTGACGCTATCTCTGACCAATTCCCGCCTGAAGACAAGGTTGAGTGGCAGAAACAAATTGAACTGTTGAAGCTGCAATGTCAGCAATTGCCTCATTTAGCAGGCGACATAGTTTTGTCGTTTTCTTCACCTACATCAGAGCCCGCAATTAGCGCAATAGTCCTGTATCGTGGTTTAGTGTTCGTTCTCGGATTTGGCTTTGAAAGCCAAACCTACCAACCTGCTCAATTGGACGCTCTACACAACCAAGCGAGAATGCTCAAAGATCAACACATTGGAAGCCAAGCCAAATTTATTATTCCGGTAAGCATCGAAACACAAGCAGCCCCTCAAGGTGGCGCAATCCATGTTTCAGAAGATTTAGTCGCCGATACCATGTGCGATAATGGCGACCATTTGGCAGCACTGATTGAACACTTTGCTAACCAGTACAAAGACGATCAAATCATTCTTTCGGACTGGTTAGCCAGTGGCTTTCGGCCCCATTAATGCCCCTTTCAACGCGTCATCTTTTTTACAAACACCACGACAAAAAGTGCCATGGTAAAGCTGCCTAAGAAGGCCTCACAGGCAGCGATAAACCTCGCCACTCCAACGGGAGATATGTCTCCATAACCCAAAGTGGTAAAGGTCACGACACTAAAATAGAGCGAGTTAAAGAATTCTAAAACATAGAATTTCCACCCCGTCACCCCTTCATATATCGGGTGAGCCCCCGTGGTATCGAGAAAGAAATACGCCAACGCGCAAACCAAAATAAGGAAGATAGAGAACCCGACCACCCGAATTGGATCTTCTCCATAGCCACAAAACACATCCACCAGCTTGGAAACAATTCGCTTCAGACTGAAGAGTGGCATTTGATAACGACGAAAACGCATTTCTCGTTTAAAGAAGTCCCCCGCCATCTCAAACAGCCCTTGCTTCTCACACTGTTTGCGAATGTTTCTGCACACCTCTTCCGCCTCTTGGCAATACATCATGGACTCTTTTCTATCGCACCGTTTACGTGCTTTTTTAGCCGCCCGCTCCTGTTTTAGGTGAGATCCCCATTCGATGTTCTCCAGTTTGGCCCGTGAAAGTGAAGCACCCAGTAAATTGCAATTATCAAGTTTGGCACAATGTAAGTTTGCCCCAATTAGTTTGGCTTTCATCAATGAAGAGCCACGTAAATCTAAACCAAAGAAGTGAGCATCCGTTAAATTTGCTCGGTAGAAGTCTGCATCTCGACATGAATAACCCTCTTTACACCCTCGGTTAACCAAATCAATGTCTTCTAAGTCTGTTTTTGCCAACTGAAATCCGTCTAAAGGTTTACCTGCTGCGGCCCATTGCTCAACCTTGTCTTTTACATCATCTTTGCTTTTATCGATTTTTGGGTCGTGCCAGTAACAAAGTCCTGACTCGCCACACGGTTGATCGCAGCACCAGCCATCAGGGTTTTGATAGCTGCATCGGCCCTGGTGAGATTCCATAATGCGCTGCCCCTAAATACACTTGATGGTGAAACTCCTCATCAAGCTCACTACTAAGTGTAGTGGGTGCATATCAACCCGTCATCACTATTTACAAATCACTCATTATCAATTTGTTCTCGCAGCCATTTTTTAAAAAGACGGGTATAAGGTGTTTCACTATGAGTCAGCAGAAAATAACCTGCGTTCGCTAGGATGGCATCATAAGGCGCTACCAAAGTGCCTTTATCTAACTCATTAGTGAGTAGCGCTAGCCTTGCTAAAGCCACCCCAACCCCAGCTTCCGCAGCAGACATTGCCATATCGGTTCGATTGAAAAAGTGGCCGCGGTTTGTCTCAACATCCAATCCGTGACTGTCCGCCCAGAAGCGCCATTCATGGTCTTTATGAGCATTCTGCCAAGGCATCGCGTCGTGCAAAAATGTAACACTCGACCATTGGAATCGGCCTGCACTCTGGTGACGCTCTAAATAGTCAGGACTCATCACAGGAACAAGTGACTCTTCCAGTAAGAGCTCTGCATGTTTATGAGGGTAAGGGATGGGGCCATAATCGATAGCGATATCAAAATCTCGGTTTTCACTATCCACCAACGCCCCTTCAGCAAAGGTATGAACTTGTATGTCTGGGTATTGATTATGAAACTTCTCTAACCTCGGCACTAACCATTTAAACGCAAATGAAGGCGTCAGTTTTAGTCGGATCTGCTTTTGTTCAGAAACATTGGTTAGCTTAAACACATTGTCTTCAATCGCCGCTAAATGAGGCTCAGTGGCCTCAACCAATTTACGGCCTTGTTCTGTCAAACGTATCCCACGAGCATGACGTTCAAATACACTAAACCCTAAGCGATGTTCTATTTGCTGAAGCTGCTGACTAACCGCACCAACCGTTAAGTTTAAGGCTTTAGCAGCACTTGTTAGGCTTTGATACTTCGCCACTGTACAAACTAGATTAACCCCATGAAGCAATGTCGATTTCATAGCTACCTTTTAGAAATACTAAAACCTACTATCAATTCTTATCGATTGTTAAATGAATGTAAAACACGCAATGTAAGCAAAATTTCAAACTGTGAGAAGAGACTGTGAACGTTGTAGTGTTAGGAAGTGGCGTTGTGGGATTGACCAGTGCTTGGTATTTAAATCAAGCTGGCTATCAAGTGACAGTGATTGACCGACAAGATCGCTCTGCAGAAGAAACCAGTTTTGCCAATGCAGGACAAATATCTTATGGCTATTCTTCTCCTTGGGCCGCACCAGGTATCCCGACCAAAGCCATTAAGTGGTTGTTTGAGCAGCACGCTCCTCTCAAAATCCAACCGACTCTTAACCCTGAGCTAGTGAGTTGGGCTTCCAAGATGCTACTCAACTGCCAACTCGACAGATACAAAATAAACAAGTCGCGCATGTTAACCGTGGCGAATAGAAGCAGAGAGTGCTTAACCCAACTAAACAAGACCTACAATTTAGACTATCAGGGTCGACGCCAAGGTACGTTGCAGATCTTTCGCAAACCCTCTCAATTGCAAGCGGTTGAAAAAGACATCGCTCTATTAGAAGAGAGTGGAACACGCTATCAGCTGATGGACAAAGCAGCTTGTTTAGCTCAAGAGCCTGGGCTGGCCTCTATGCACGGTGCTCTGGTCGGTGGGCTCTATCTACCTGATGACGAGACAGGAGATTGCTACCTGTTTTGCCAACAGCTTCAGTCGATGGCTAAACAAGCTGGCGTCAAGTTCCTGTTCAATACTCAAATAAAAGAGTTGGTAACAAATGGAAGAAAAATAGATGCAGTTTGCACCGATCAGGGTGATATTGTCGCTGATCGTTATGTTGTGGCTTTAGGCAGCTACTCCAAGCAACTGCTCTCTCCACTTGGCATTGAGTTACCTATTTATCCTGTCAAAGGTTACTCTCTAACGCTTCCTGTCCTTGATGAGCAACATGCCCCTAACTCGACCATTATGGATGAGACTTATAAGGTCGCTGTTACCCGCTTTGACAATCGAATCCGAGTCGCAGGCACAGCAGAGTTAGCTGGTTTTGATCCTAACTTACCGCCTAAACGACTCGCCACCCTCAATCATGTTGTTAGCCAACTATTTCCTAACGGTATCGATTTAAAACAAGGTGAATATTGGAGTGGCTTTAGACCAATGACACCAGACGGTACGCCAATCATTGGCCGAACAGCACTAACAAACCTCTACACCAATACTGGTCATGGCACGCTCGGTTGGACAATGGCTTGTGGTTCAGCGGATATTCTCACCGAACTGATAAGCTCAGATGACGACCAGAGCTTTGCCGATCTTAGCTTCCAACGTTACGCTTAATTGTTACACTCAATTCGAACCACACAATCAACTTATATGAGTTTAATTTACAAAACATATAATTAGTTGATTATTGTTATTTTGATGAATACAAATCTCCCTTCAACCTCGTTATTCAACCGAATAACGAGGCAATTAATAAACCTCAAGCGAACAAACACTATCCATTAACATATTTTTAGCATTTTGTGCCTCGAGTCACGCAAACAAACTTCAACCAACAATTTAATTAACAAATCCGTTACAGAAAGGGTAATATCCTGCTCAGAAAACAACCATTACAAAACAAACAGGGAAACTACTTATGCAGTCAATTGTTGATTTTTTGAATGGAATCATCTGGAGTCCAGTATTAATTTACTTATGCTTGGGCGCAGGTCTGTTCTACTCAGTCATGACACGATTCGTTCAGATCCGTCACTTTAGTGAAATGTGGCGTCTACTTCTTTCAGGCAAAAGCTCATCGAAAGGGATCTCCTCTTTCCAAGCACTTGCCGTTTCACTTTCTGGCCGTGTCGGTACAGGTAACATCGCAGGTGTTGCAGCGGCGATCGGTTTCGGTGGTCCAGGTGCTGTATTCTGGATGTGGGTCGTTGCATTCTTCGGTGCGGCAACAGCATACGCAGAGTCAACGCTAGCGCAGATCTACAAAGAAGAAGATAACGGCGAATTCCGTGGCGGCCCTGCTTACTACATTGAAAAAGCAATGGGTCAAAAATGGTATGCGTGGATCTTTGCAATCGCAACAATCTTTGCATGTGGTTTCCTACTACCTGGCGTTCAGTCAAACAGTATCGGTAACGCAGTAGAAGCAGCGTTCGGTTCTGGCGCAATGATTGAAACAGCTATCGGCACATTCAGCTTCGCTAAGATCCTGACAGGTACTATCATCGCTGTGATTCTAGCGTTCATCATCTTCGGTGGCGTTAAGCGTATTGCAAACTTCACTCAAATCGTTGTTCCTTTCATGGCGCTTGCTTACATCGTGACAGCGTTCATTATCATCCTTCTAAACATCGGTGAAGTTCCACGCGTATTTGCAATGATCGTTGGCGATGCATTCACACCTATGGCTGGTGTTGGTGCTGCAATCGGTTGGGGTGTTAAACGTGGTGTTTACTCTAACGAAGCGGGTCAAGGTACTGGTCCTCACGCAGCGGCAGCAGCAAGTGTTGACCACCCTGCACAGCAAGGTCTAGTTCAGTCTTTCTCTATCTACATTGATACACTACTAGTATGTTCTGCAACGGCGTTTATGATCATCATTACAGGTGCATACAACGTTCACGGTGCAGAAGGCTTCCTAGTTCAGAACGTAGCAGCGGACATCGCAGCAAATGGTCCTGTATTTACTCAGATGGCAATCGATAGTGCATTACCAGGTATTGGTAAGCCGTTCATCGCAATCGCGCTATTCTTCTTTGCTTTCACAACGATTCTTGCGTACTACTACATCGCAGAGACAAATATTGCGTATATCCGTCGTACCTTCAAAGTTAACGGCTTAATGTTCATGCTAAAAGTCGCATTAATCGCAGTTGTGTTCTACGGTACAGTTAAGACAGCAAACCTTGCATGGGCAATGGGTGATGTGGGTGTTGGCCTAATGGCATGGCTAAACATTGTCGGCATCTTAATTATCTTCTTCATGTCGAAGCCAGCGCTAAAAGCACTACACGATTACGAAGAACAGCAAAAACAAGGTGTTACTGAGTACACATTTAACCCAGTAAAACTTGGTATTAAAGGCGCGGACTACTGGGAAGACAAATACCGTCGTAAGACAGGCAAAGAGCCTTCAGCAGAGGTAGAGTCAAAACCAGTTGAACAGCCTTCAACCTAATAGCGAAAAGCTATAGATAAAAAAGCAGTGGTAAGAAAAAGGGGTTAGCAAATGCTAACCCCTTTCGTATTAAGGTTCCCAAATATCAGCTGTCGTCACTTCAGGCGATCAGACAACTAAATTTAAATTCAATTAAGCCGCAACTTGTTCTAGTTCTACTTGAGCAGACTTCTTCTCACCAATCGGTAGGATTGTACGGCCGTATTCATTGTTCAGTACTTGAGCCATAGCGAAGTAAATTGCGCTCGCGCCACAGAAGATACCTTCAAAGCCAGCAATCGTGCCGATAAGTTCACTACCCGTGAAATCACGAGCCGCAAGTAGGAAGAACAGAATCGTTAGTGAGCCAAACACCACTTGTTTTGCCACTGGGTAGCACAGAGAACCAATAAACATGAAACCTGTGAATACGCCCCAAAGTAGCAGGTACCAACCCATAAAGCTTGCTGGGCTTGCTGGTAGACCCATGTAAGGCATAACGATAAGACCAACCAGTGTTAGCCAAAATAGGCCGTAAGAAGTGAACGCTGTCGTACCAAACGTATCACCACGTTTGAAACACATCATGCCAACTAGCACTTGGCTAAGACCACCATAAAAAATACCCATTGCTAGGATCATAGAGTCAATAGGGAAAAAACCTGCATTGTGGATGTTAAGCAGGATGGTTGTCATACCGAAACCCATTAGGCCCAGTGGAGCCGGGTTTGCCAGTTTTGTTGACATTTTGCGCACCTTTAAAAAAAGTTAATAAAATTTACGCGCAGATTTTAATCCTGTTCAACAAAAAAGATAGATCTTGGTTATGCAATCTAAGATTTCGAAAATCATCCTATCTTAGATAAAAAAACCGAGCACTTATCCCTCTAGGATTAGCACTCGGTTTACTTACCTCTACCACACTTAAAGCAGCTTAGTCGGTCTTACTACTGACAAGAGATTTCGTCCCAGAACCAATTTGATTGAGTCGGAGTATCCCATACACCTGGGCCATTTTTAGCGATAAAGCATTTACCAGCGTGCGTCACTTTATCTCCGTTAGCTACCTGACTGACACCCGCTTCCCATTGAATAAAGGTACCTGGAACTGGCTCTGGATCAGGCGTAGGTACTGGATCCGGTGTAGGAACGGGATCTGGCGTTGGATTCGGTGTTGGCTCTGGAGCAGGCTCAGTAGGCGTGCCTGATACCAATTCCCATGGACCACCAAGTGACGGATCATCACCTTGAGTCCACCACTTCGCTTGGTAAGTTGCACCTTGGTGAGTGACTTGGTCTCCTGTGTTATACACCTTATTTAGATCCCAATCGGTTCCTGTGCCAGGGCCTGTACCTGGGTCAACGGGATCCAACTTCTCAACAATACGAACTTCAGGCCAACTTGAATGCGAGCCATAGAAATTCGTCACACACTTCTCGTAATCTCCAGGAACAAGTGCGGAATAGGCTGTTTGGAAACCAACCAATTCACATTCAAATGAATAGCCGCCTGGACGGTCTGGGTAGTACTTCCAATTACCGTCCCAGTTGGTGTAAAGCACATCCGTTGCACCGTTAAGATTTAAGCCGCCGTAAGGCGTTTGTTGCCAACAGGTATTTTTTTCATCCGCTTCAATAGGGATTTGATAATGAGCCGACAGCCCTTCCCAATAACGAATACGATTGACTGGCTGACCTTTGGTCTTGTTTTGTTCGCCACACTCAATACCACCGTTAATGATGTTGATTGTGGTACCAAAACCATAACCAATACCCGCGTCAATTTCGCGTTGAGAAGGTGTCCATGTCTTATCAATCACATGGAGCATAGCTGGTTTTGGCGCTTGTGGTGTTAAGAAGAACCAAATAGCCGAAGCCAGATTGAGCCATGAATCCGCCACTAAGCCTGGGTTGTTGAGAAGCACAGAAGCGTCACCATCAAACATGACTTCTGAGAACGCGCCGTAGTTAAAGTGGTAAGAAAGCTGTTTCGCACCACGACCAAAATAGCCCTGCCCTGTGGCACACGGCCATTTTTTGTTTTGCCAATCATTCTGGCCACAACCCGTGGTATAACCCTCTTGTCCTTCAGACCAACCCATTTCACGAACATGCACTAAAGCTTGTTGCCACTCTTCAAGCGCAAGAGGGTTATCGGAAATATTATCCTTGGCGATGTGTCCACCTGTCTCTTGGGCGAAGTGAGCAAAGGCAGTAACGACAGAGCGTTTACAAATCGCATCAGAGTCACGGCCATCAGTGTACTCAGCACAGAAAGCAGGAAACTTACCGATCGCGCGTAAAAAACGAGTATAGGTGTACTCGGGCGCGGCCATACTAGTTAAAAAGTCCCACTCCGATCTTGGGAATACTCGCTCTGCCCTTTTTACGTTATCAGGGTTTGAAGCTAGTCCAGCGTCAATCGCTTCAACGACACTGTTCGGTGCTGTTCGTAACGCTTGAGACCAGATCTGGTACATTGGGTCGGCGGTTTTTTGGTTTTCGACTGTTTGAATATCCGCTCTAGACACAACATAACCTGTCGGGTTTTGTGGATCCGGCTGAATATTCATTGCCGCCCAGCTGGAGGATACCGCTGCCAGCGAAATTGCAGCAGCCAGGTAGCTAACCTTCTTCATGATACTGTTCCTTGTGTTAAATGCTGAAAAAAGGTTAGAAAAAGAAGAATAGATAATCACGATGAATAGTTCAGTGCTTTGTGAAGTTGCGAGCCATCTAAGGCTTACAACATAAGGCGTAAACAGCGGGAATTGAGAAAGTGTGTGGTCGTTCCAAAAAATAAGGGCGCTTAAATAAAAGCGCCCTTATATACAATCATTTTCATTAAAAATCAGTTAGTTGCATATTCACATTTCAGCTGACTAAGCTTGCTGCGACTGATAAAAACATACACAACAAGCTGGCAGACCAAAGCCCCAAGCAACACTATTGGGCTAGCAGCAAAGCCTGCAATAATAAAGCTAGCAAATGCGATTGCACCATTTAGAAGCGCATATGGAAGCTGAGTTTTAAAGTGTTCGTACTGGTTACACGCCGCGCCTGTAGAAGACAGAATCGTCGTCTCTGAGATTGGAGAGCAATGGTCGCCAAATAGGCCGCCTGAGAGCACAGCACCTATCGCAACCAATAATGGCGCATCAATAGCCACACTCGTTGGGATCACCAATGGCATCATAATGGCGAACGTTCCCCATGAAGATCCCGTCGCAAATGAGATAATGGCAGCCAGAAGGAAAGCTACAGCAGGGAGTAACCAAGCTGGGAATCCCGATTGTGCTTGTTCAGCAATGTAAGCCGCAGCGCCAAGTTCTTTACCCACTGAGCTAAGCGCCCACGCCAGTACAAGAATGACCGCAACCGACATCATGCCCGACATCCCTTTTAGATACACTTGAATACTATCGGCAATCTTTCTCACGCCATAAAACGCCATCAAGCTCACCAAGGTAAACGCCGCAAAAAGATACGCAGTCGACAGCGCAGCTCTAAAGGTTGAACCCGCCACTTTTTGGAAAGGGAAACCTTGAGGAATCAGCATAGAACAAAGCACCACAAGCATGACTAGCAGAGGTGCCCATACAAAAGAAGCCTTGGCATTTTGATGAGAAAACGCCTTATGCGTGTCCGCTTGATCGTGGATAGAAGTATTCCCCTGCTTAGCGTTCCATTCTGCCTGCGCCATTGGCCCAAAATCACATTTCAAAATCGAAATAATTGGCACAATCGCAATCGCTAAGAATGCATAGAACTGGTATGGAATCGCGCCAATAAACGCATCCCAATCAGTCATCGCAACATCGAGTTGAGAGAACTCTTTTTGAATCAAGCCCATGATATAGACGCCCCAGCCAATGAAAGGGATCAAAATGGCGACTGGAGATGAGGTTGAGTCAATAATGAACGCCAGTTTCTGGCGTGACAGCTTTAACTTGTCGAAGAGAGGGCGGAAAACCGGACCAACGATTAATGGCGTACCAAGGTCGGAGAAAAAGATCACAATACCGCCAAACCAAGCGGAAATTTGAGACTGTGACTTGTTTTTAACCCAAGTCGTTACACGCTCAGCAAAGGCAACACCGCCACCCGACTTTTCCATCAGCGCAACAAAACCACCAATGAAAACAAGCAGCAAAATGACACCTGCATTGTAGCTGTCCGTCAATTGAGGCAATAAATAGTTTTTCATCAGAGCGCCAAACGACTCAAGTGGGCCGCTTGCAACAAAGGTTTTCTCTAACATAGCCACACCTGTCATGACACCTGCGAAAAGGCCGACAACGACATTTCGAGTCGATAGTGCGAGAGTTAAAGTGACTATAACGGGGAGTAACGAGGTAAATTCAGCTTGTTCCATTAGCAAATACCAAACAACATAATTAGATATTAAAAGTGAATATACATTCAAAATATCGCATTGTATATGCTTTAAGGAACTTTATCGGTAAATTGCAGAAACAAAAAAACCAGCTCGAAAGCTGGTTTTTAAATGATTTATTCAATCGTGGGGATTATTCCCACTCGATAGTTGCAGGTGGCTTACCAGAGATGTCGTAAACAACACGTGAAATGCCGTCAACTTCGTTGATAATACGGTTAGAAACCTTACCTAGGAAGTCGTATGGTAGATGTGCCCAGTGAGCAGTCATGAAGTCGATTGTTTCTACAGCACGTAGAGACACAACCCAATCGTACTTACGGCCATCGCCCATTACACCAACAGAGCGTACTGGTAGGAATACCGTGAACGCTTGAGATACTTTGTGGTAAAGGTCAGCTGCGTGAAGTTCTTCAATGAAGATAGCATCAGCACGGCGTAGCAAGTCACAGTACTCTTTCTTGATTTCGCCAAGAACACGAACACCTAGACCAGGACCTGGGAATGGGTGGCGGTAAAGCATGTTGTATGGAAGACCTAGCTCTAGACCAATCTTACGTACTTCATCTTTAAACAGCTCACGTAGAGGCTCAACAAGACCCATTTCCATATCATCAGGAAGACCACCAACGTTGTGGTGAGATTTGATAACGTGCGCTTTACCCGTCTTAGATGCTGCAGACTCGATTACGTCTGGGTAGATTGTACCCTGCGCTAGCCATTTAGCATTCTTCAGTTTCTTAGACTCTTCGTCGAAGATGTCTACGAATACGTGACCGATGATCTTACGCTTCGCTTCTGGATCGTTCTCGCCTTTTAACGCTTCTAGGAAACGGTCTTCAGCGTTAACGTGAATGATGTTTAGGCCAAACTTGTTGCCGAACATCTCCATCACTTGCTCAGCTTCGTTCAGACGAAGTAGGCCGTTATCGACGAATACACACGTTAGTTTGTCGCCGATTGCTCGGTGAGCAAGCATCGCAACAACTGATGAATCAACACCACCAGATAGACCAAGGATAACCTCGTCGTCACCTACTTGTTCTTTAATGCGTGCAACTGCATCTTCTATAATTGAAGCTGAAGTCCACAGACCTTCACAACCACACACATTAAGAACGAAGTTCTCAAGCATATTTAGGCCATTTTTAGTGTGCGTTACTTCTGGGTGGAATTGAACGCCGTAGTATTTCTTCTCTTCGTTTGCCATTGCAGCAAATGGACAAGTGTCTGTTTCACCTGTCTTAACGAAGTCTGCTGGAATTTCTACTACTTTGTCACCGTGACTCATCCAAACATCTTGAGATGCTTCTAGGCCAGCAAACAGTGCAGATTCACCAGAGATTTGTACTGCAGCATAACCGAACTCACGCTCAGTAGACGTTGCAACTTTACCGCCAAGTTGCTCAGCCATCGTTTGCATGCCGTAGCAGATACCGAATACAGGAACACCTGAATCGAATACGTACTGAGGTGCACGTGGAGAGTTCTCTTCCGTAACACTTTCAGGGCCACCAGATAGGATAATACCGTCTGGATTGAATTCACGAATATCCGCTTCTTCTACATCCCAGCTCCATAGCTCACAGTAAACACCGATTTCACGAATACGGCGTGCAACTAGCTGAGTGTACTGAGAACCGAAGTCCAAGATCAGAATACGTTGGTCATGAATATTTTTAGTCATTTTGAGCAGTCTTTTTAGTTAATACCAGTGCCCGTTGAGCTAACGACACTGGTATAGAAATATGATCGGGGGCGAGTTTACCCGCCCCTTTGAAATGCTTCAAGAAAAAAGCAAACGTTTCCGCAAGGTTTCTTTTACCCGTTTACGACGGAATTTTGTTCGAGAACAAGGAGAAGACGCGCAGTTTATAAGTATAAATGAGCATCTTCGACGCCGTTATCGGACAAAATAACAAGTAAAAATTAACCTAGGCGGTAGTTTGGCGCTTCTTTAGTAATCTGAACGTCGTGTACGTGAGACTCTTTCATACCCGCGCCAGAGATGCGAACGAATTCAGCTTTTGTGCGCATATCTTCAACCGTTGCAGAACCTGTTAGACCCATGCTTGAGCGAAGACCACCCATTTGCTGGTGAACGATCTCTTTTAGGCGACCTTTGTATGCGATACGGCCTTCGATACCTTCAGGTACTAGCTTGTCTGCTGCGTTATCAGACTGGAAGTAACGGTCAGAAGAACCTTGAGACATTGCGCCAAGAGAACCCATACCACGGTAAGACTTGTAAGAACGACCATTGTAAAGAATCACTTCACCTGGTGCTTCTTCAGTACCCGCGAACATAGAGCCAACCATCACACATGATGCGCCAGCTACGATTGCTTTACAGATATCGCCAGAGAAACGGATACCGCCATCTGCGATAACTGGAATGCCGAATTCATTTGCAACTTCTGCAGCATCTGCAATAGCCGTTACCTGAGGAACACCAACACCAGTAACGATACGAGTTGTACAGATAGAACCTGGGCCGATACCTACTTTAACTGCACTTACACCTGCTTCGATAAGAGCACGAGCGCCAGCGCCTGTTGCTACGTTGCCACCGATGATTTGTAGATCTGGGTATGCAGCGCGAGTTTCGCGGATACGGTTAAGTACGCCTTCAGAGTGACCATGTGAAGAATCGATAAGTAGAACGTCTACGCCAGCTTCAACAAGAGCAGCAACGCGCTCTTCATTACCAGCACCAGCACCAACAGCTGCACCTACACGTAGGCTGCCGCGCTCATCTTTACAAGCATTTGGTTTACGTTCTGCTTTGTGGAAGTCTTTTGCAGTGATCATACCCGTTAGCTGGAACTCATCGTTCACTACCAGTACTTTCTCTACACGAGCTTCGTGCATTTTCTCTTGTACTTCTTCACGAGTTGCGCCTTCTTTAACCGATGCTAGGCGGTCTTTTGGCGTCATAACTACTTCAACTTTCTTAGAAAGATCAGTAACAAAACGTACGTCACGGCCAGTGATAATACCAACAAGTTCGTTAGTCTCAGTTACCACAGGGAAACCAGCAAAGCCGTGCTTTTCTGTCAGTGCAACAACATCAGCGATGGTTGCATCTGGGTTTACTGTTACAGGATCTGTTACCACACCCGCTTCAAACTTCTTAACCGCACGAACCTCTGCTGCCTGCTGCTCGATAGACATGTTTTTATGGATGAAACCGATACCGCCCTCTTGCGCTAACGCGATCGCTAGGCGAGCTTCAGTAACTGTATCCATAGATGCAGAAATCATTGGGATGTTAAGCGTGATGTTTTTAGTCAGCTGTGTGCGAAGATCAGCTGTGTTTGGGAGAACGGTGGAGTGTGCTGGCACTAGCAGTACGTCGTCGAATGTCAGCGCTTCTTTGGCAATTCTTAGCATTTGCAATATCTCACAATAGAAAGTGTAAAAGGAATTAATCCATCTCATCGTTTCGCATAATGAGGGCAGTCAATAAGGATTTATTAGCCGCATTTGGATTAGATATTGCGGTGGGATTATACGGTCAAGGTAATCGCTTGGCTACACATTTTTCTATTTTTTATTTGCATTTTACCCCTTGATATGTATTATATTGCCGCTATCTTCCATACTCACGTCCGGTGAGACTCTGCCTAAAGAGTATTCTTTAAAGATAGTCCTCTATGACCAATCCAAACATATTTACTGTTTCTCGCCTCAATGCTGAGGTTCGACTTCTTCTTGAAAATGAAATGGGCATCGTTTGGTTGGTTGGTGAAATCTCTAACTTCTCTGCACCGGTTTCTGGTCACTGGTACCTCACCCTTAAAGACTCTCGCGCTCAAGTCAAATGTGCCATGTTCCGTGGCAATAACCGTCGAGTAACCTTTAAGCCACAAAATGGCAATCAGGTTTTAGTCAAAGCGCGTTTATCTCTCTATGAACCTCGTGGTGATTATCAATTGATCATCGAGAGCATGCAGCCAGAGGGTGACGGGCGACTTCAGCAGCAGTTCGAAGAGTTGAAGATGAAACTTGCAGGTGAAGGGTTGTTTGCCCAAACCAGTAAGAAGCCTCTTCCTGAGCACCCAAAACGAGTGGGAGTTATCACCTCCAAAACGGGCGCTGCTCTGTATGATGTTCTTGATGTATTAAAACGTCGTGATCCTTCTTTACCTGTTGTTGTTTACCCAACCATGGTTCAAGGGGAAGAAGCTGCAATTCAAATTGCTCAGGCGATTGGATGTGCTAACAGCCGTAATGAATGTGATGTTTTGATTGTGGGACGCGGTGGCGGCTCATTAGAAGACCTTTGGTGCTTTAACAACGAAATACTGGCAAGAACAATTGCAGCAAGCCAAATCCCAATCATCAGTGCGGTTGGTCATGAGGTGGATGTCACTATTGCGGATTTTGTGGCTGATATGAGGGCGCCAACACCATCTGCTGCCGCCGAGTTAGTGAGTCGTGATAACAGCCATAAAGACCAAGCGCTACTGTCACGTCAACATAAGCTTATCAGCGCAATGCGCTATTACTTGAGCGAACAAAAACAAGCGAACGCTCAACTAACGCATCGGTTAGAGCGACAGCACCCTAGCTACCAACTGCAACGTCAAAGCCAACAACTTGACGAGCTAGAAATACGACTGCATCGTTCAATGGAGCGTTATCTTTCGTCACGTCAGCAGAAAGTAGAGCGACAGCAACACCGCCTAGCATTGAACTCCCCGGTGAAACGACTCGCTGAGCAGAAAGGTAGCCTGCAACGATTAGAGCAAAAGCTGCTCGATGCAATGGATCGACGCCTTCTTAACACTCGCCATCAACTTGCTTTAGCCGCAGAAAAGCTTGAGACAGTGAGCCCACTTGCAACTCTGAAGCGTGGTTATTCGATCACACAAACAGAACAAGGTAAGGTAGTTACCCGTACTGAAGATATAAAAACAGGCGACACATTGGTCACCCGTTTATCTGATGGTGAAGTTCGCTCTACCGTTAACTAGGTTGAAACTCGAATCGAACTTTTGATTTCGACTTTAACTCATTGCAGGTGTGGCAGAAATAATTTGCCGCTCCACACGCCTGCAGCTTTTCTAACTCAGCATCACAATCTGGGCAGAACCCTACTTTTTTAAAGTCTTCATCACAGCTTTGACAGTGGTACTCCCCTGTCCAGCTCAATTCATCTTCACATATTGGGCAATTGTTCTCGTTCATCGCTCTATTCAACCACAATCAATCTAAGATTACTTTAGCTTCTGAGAGCTAAGTTACCATGATCTTTGTCATGAGTGAGTCGCGTGTTTGACCTTATACATTTTGAGATCAGCTTGTTTAATCAGAGCTTGAAGACAAATCAGTTTATCAACTTCAATCACCGAGCTTCCCATACTGACACGTATATCAACCTCATCGCTCAACACAACTTGCTGCAGTTTTTGATGGAACATCACCGCTTGCTTCGAGAATTGGTTTGGATCATCGGAAAACGAAAACGCAACAAACTCATCCCCACCATATCTGCCTGCTAAACTCGTTTCCTGAAAAACGTCATTCATCACCTCTCCAACATTCGCTAGCACTTTGTCTCCCAAACTATGACCATATCGATCATTAATCTGCTTAAACTTATCTATGTCAGCAAAAAAGCAGGCAACGTACTTTAGATCCGTATTCAAACAGTCTTGAGCTTGCTGTAAAAGCGCGCGGCGGTTTAAACAACCTGTTAAGCTATCGTATCGAGCGTGATAGTGGAGCTGTTCTTCCAATTGGTACTTTTCCCATGCAACCGCATACAAAGACGCAAGCATCTCTAACACTTCTAGTTCATGAGGTTCAGGTTCAGATGGAGATGAACTATAGATAGCAAATGTTCCCATTACGGCTTCCTGGGTAGAAAGAATAGGAACTGACCAGCAAGCATGTAAGTTGGCTTCTTGGGTTAAAGAGGTAAACGGCGCCCAGTTAGGGTGACTATTAATATCATCGACGACAACAGATTGTTTGAGATATGCAGCGGCACCACAAGATCCTACTTGCGGGCCAATCTCCACTCCATCGATCGCATCATTATAAAAAGCAGGGAGACTAGGGGCAGACTCCAGATACAATCTACCTGTTTTCTCTTCTAGTCGTAAAATAGACGCAGTTCTTTCACCAAACCAGTGCTCTGATAGATCGACGACTCGACTGTTGAGCTCTGCTCTTCCCATCCCCAATGCTAATTTAGTCAGTAACTTATTGACCTCCCTATGGGCGGTCAGCAGCTTCTCTTGACTCATGTTCCGACTTTACCTTTATAATATTTATCCGAACACGGTAGCATATATGGATAATTTATAACCCGATCCCGACCTCATAACTCGCTTTCAGCCTGTTATATAATCGTGCCTGTTTAAACATCACACTAGGATCAACGACTGATCATCGGCAAAATACAATCTGATCAGCGATCTGCCTTAAAAAGAACATTTATATAACCACATACCGAAAGCATAAGTTACATATGCTGCATTTGGATTTTTAATAGCATTAAATATCAATAGTGGTTTAAATATCGAAATTGTTAGAATTTAATAAAAAGATCATTTCTCATTGAGCGGGTTTTACATGAGTGTGCATTTCAATGTTCTGCTCATCCAGCTTCACCAACGTCACCTCAATTTCAGAGTAATCTTCTAGAGAACTCGCATGGGTTCCGCCACAAGGAATAACCGCAACCTTGCCCTCTTTTAAGTCACATGACCAATAGCGTGAGTCCGTCAGAGCATCACCATGACACTCTACTTGAATATCAGAGCCTAACTTGAGCCAAGTAACTAACTGTTGATTTACATGGTGCTGAATCTGCTCCAAATCTGTGAGCATATCCGCACTGTTCAAGCCTCTCTTACGTAAAGTTTTTCCAAGACGGTACGTATCTAAACACTTGTCTTCAGTGACAAAACTGGTGACTTGAGCATAACTGTTAAAGTCGTAGTTACCGTGTGGATCTTTTCTATCTGCGTCTTTACGCCAATAGCCATGTTCTACCAACACTTTATTTAATGCTAAATAGGCAATATGGCCTGCACTGTGCCCTCGGCTCAACGCATCTTGATAGGCTTTATCCACTGATAGAGCGACGGCATCACCGACTTTTACATCTTGAGTAGAAGCATCAAGACAATGCACAACCACAAACGCCCACCCTTCTTCATCACGTTTAACTGGGATTTCTTTTCCGACATAAAGTTCGCCGCTCGAAAGCTCCACAGCGCCGACTTGGCAGTCCTGTAGCGGATAAGCATTGAGTGTACCCTTATCTGCCGGATGATCAGGCCAAATGTGACTCACAGGGTGAAAAGGTGTTTTTTCTGTCACAACATACAGAGCGTGTTGTCCTTGCTCAACCAGCAGAACATTCGACTCTAGTTGCCAGGTATCATGGCAAAATTGAGTAATTGTAGGGGTAATGTGCATTATCGCTTCAACCTTAAACAAGTATAAAAAAAGCGCCATTAGACAACTAAGGCGCTTTTTAAAAGTTCGATCGTTTACAAATAAGTCAAAGAGAATTACTTCTTAACGTTCTTTGTATTACGGTTTTTCACCATCGTCATTAAGCGTTTACGTTTACGCTCTTGAGAGATAGTAAGTTTGTTTGTCTTCGTTTCAAATGGGTTTTCACTGTTCTGGAATTGAATACGAATTGGAGTACCCATGATTTCCAAAGACTTACGGTAGTAGTTCATCAGGAAGCGCTTGTATGAATCTGGCAGCTCCTTGACCTGGTTACCGTGAATAACAATGATTGGTGGGTTGTAACCACCTGCGTGCGCGTATTTCAGCTTAACACGGCGACCACGAACCAATGGTGGCTGGTGATCATCTGTCGCCATCTTCATGATACGAGTAAGAACAGAAGTACCTACACGAGTCGTTGCTGACTTATAAGCTTCTTGAACAGATTCAAACAAGTGGCCAACACCTGTACCGTGAAGTGCCGAAATAAAGTGAATGCGTGCGAAATCAACAAAGCCAAGACGACGATCCAGCTCTTTCTTAACGTGCTCTTTCACGTCAATATCTAGACCATCCCACTTGTTTACTGCAATCACGATTGAGCGACCTGCATTTAGTGCAAAACCTAACAGACTCAAATCTTGATCTGAGATGTTTTCACGAGCGTCGATAATCAACAGTACTACGTTTGCATCTTCAACCGCTTTAAGTGTTTTAACGACTGAGAATTTTTCTACTGTTTCATTGATACGTTTACGACGACGAACACCTGCCGTATCGATAAGAACGTACTCACGACCATCACGCTCCATTGGGATGTAGATAGAGTCACGAGTAGTACCCGGCATATCGTAAACAACCACACGCTCTTCACCTAGAATACGGTTAGTCAGCGTCGATTTACCAACGTTTGGACGACCAATGATTGCCAGCTTGATTGGTTGATCTTGAAGACGCTGAAACTCGGCTTCAGCTTCTTCCTCAGTGTAATCCAGCTTCTCTTCTTCTTCGTCTTCAAAACCAGTCAGATCTTCGATCTCACCTTTTGCTTCTTCAAGCATCTGCTCTGCAAACGGGTTTAGAGCGCGATCAATCAGTGCGCCAACCCCACGACCATGAGCCGCAGCGATTTGGTACATGTTTTCAACACCAAGTTGCCAGAAGTCAGCAGACGCCGCATCAGCGTCGATACCATCAACTTTGTTTACTACTAGCATTGATGGCTTTTCTAGCTTACGAAGGTGGTTAGAGATAGCAATGTCTGACGGCGTAAGGCCGGCACGGCCATCAACCATGAATAACACAACATCAGCTTCATCAATCGCGGCTAGCGACTGCTCTGCCATTTTAGTTTCTACACCTTCTTCAGTGCCATCGATACCGCCGGTATCAATAACAATAAATTCGTGCTCGCCAAGTTTCGCTTGGCCGTATTTACGGTCACGAGTTAAGCCAGGGAAATCCGCCACTAACGCGTCACGAGTACGAGTTAGTCGGTTAAACAACGTTGATTTACCAACGTTTGGACGCCCTACCAGAGCAACTACAGGTACCATAATAACCTCTACAATATGCTTTTCTTTATGTAGTTATAGGTAATAACTCCACAGAATCCACTGTTGGAACCCGTTACCTATAACCACACTTTGTTTATTTTAAAACCAATAAAACGGCTCCCAACCGTTACCGATTAGGAGCCGAATGTGAATTATATCACATGTTAATTAAGGGTGTGACCTTTCGAACTGAATTTGTTTCGGGTACTGCGCCTTAATCTAACGTCAGTTTCTTCACGTCACCGTCGCGTGTCGTCACCACGTATCCACCAGGAACGGCGATAGGGCCTACAGCAAAGCCGCTGCTGTCCACTTCTTGTTGAGAAACGAACTCGCCACTGCTGCGATCAATCCAGTGCAGGTAACCTTCACTGTCTCCGACAACCAAACGATTTTCAATAATCGCGGGGGCAGTTAGCAAGCGATACTCAAGCTGGTCGTTACTCCATAGCTCCGTACCACTGCGAGCATCAAATGCGACAAGATGATCACGCTCAGTCACAATGAAGATTCGGCTGCCATCGCTCGCCATATCCGTTGCTGACGAAAACGCACGTTTCCACATTGGTTTTCCTGAACGCAGGTCAATCGCAGTCAGCTGACCGTTATATCCAATAATGTAAAGCGTACCGCCTAAAATTAGAGGAGAAGCATCAACATCAACCAGGCGATCAATTTCTGTCGCGCCTTGAGGCATACCAATTGGCTGTTGCCAAATCAGCTGGCCACGCTCAACGATTGCAGCCGCAAGTCGACCGTTTGCCGTGCCCCAGAAAACACCACCAGAGGCAGCCACTGGAGTACTTGAACCACGTAACGTTAGGTTTGGAACTTCAGTACTGATCGTCCACTTGCTCTCACCAGTAACTTGATCCAGTGCGATAAGCATTCCGCTATTGGTATGAACAATCACTAAGTTGCTATCAACAGCTGGTGCAGTCAGAACTTCACCATCAACTTCTGACATCCACTTCTGTTCGCCAGTCTCTTCATCAAAGGCCAGCACACGTCCGTTCTCACTTCCGATAAAGATCTGACCATAAGCAGCGGTAATGCCGCCAGAAAGACGAGCAGAAACATCAGACTCAACTTCAGATTCCCAAAGTGTTTTACCTGTCTCTTGATCGAGCGCTTTAACAATACCATCACGGCTTGCAACAAAGACTTTATCGTAAGCGTATTCAGGTGTCAGCTTAGAGTAGTATTGACCTACTCCTTTACCCACTGAAGCGCTCCACTCAGACTTCGGCGTGAACTCACTATCAACAATAGGAAGTGGTGCCATGATGATGGTATCTTCTTCACTTGCACAACCGGCAAGGACACCAACAAACATCGCCGTAGTAAGTGCCTTTTTCAGCATATTTTTCATGCTATGCCCTTACTTGGCTAAATCGTCCAGTTTCATTTGTAGCGTTTGACTTGCATCGCCAGACTGCTGTGCTTCGGTATAAGCCGCGTATGCAGCTTGCTCATCACCTTTACGCAATAGAATGTCACCTTTCAGTTCAGCAACACGACCAGCCCAGCTTTCATCTGTAATGTTAGCTAGCTCTGCAACTGCTGCATCAAACTCGCCTTGCTCTGCTTTCAGACGAGCTAGGCGGTAATTAACAACTGAAGAAACAGCCGCGTCTTTTGTTGAAGACTTCGCCCATTCAAGCTGTGCAAGAGCTTCATCGAAATTACCTGCTTCTACCTGAACTTTTGCAAGTTGTAGAGCCGCAAGTACTGAATATTCAGTCTCTTTGTTGCCGTCGATAAACGCTTGAACGTCACCTTCCGCATCAGCGCCTTTCGCCGCTAAATTTTGAACTGCTTTTGTATAGCTTTCTGACGCAGCTTCTTGAGCCGCTGTCACTGAGTCTTGGTAGTAACGCCAACCAAATAGGCCACCAAGACCGACTACAGCACCTAAAATCACTGCTTTGCCGTTCTCTTTCCACCAATCTTTGATTGCTTCTACTTGTTGTTCTTCAGTATCGTAGAGTTCCACTTCCTGTCCTCATACATCAAAAAGTGGTGATGAAAACCACCACTCAAAAAATCAATAAATATAATTAAACTAACTCAGCTAGCTTAGCAACAACGTCTGCTTGGCTGTAAGTCTCTTGTGTACCGCCAATAAGGTCTTTCAATACTACAGTATTATCAGCCACTTCGTTCTCACCAAGTACCAATGCCACTGCAGCACCAACTTTGTCAGCACGCTTGAATTGTTTCTTAAAGTTACCGCCACCAAAGTGGTTCATTACTCGTAGGCCAGATACTTGCTCACGTAGAGTCTCTGCCAGTTTCATGCCTGCCATCATAGTGCCTTCACCGGCAGTTACCATGTAAACATCAACACTGCGACGTACTTCTGTTAGTTCAAGAGTTTCAAGCATCAATACTAAGCGCTCTAGGCCCATAGCAAAACCAACTGCTGGTGTTGCTTTACCGCCTAGCTGTTCAACTAGACCGTCATAGCGACCACCACCACATACTGTACCTTGAGCACCTAAGCTCTCAGTAATCCACTCAAATACTGTGCGGTTGTAGTAATCAAGACCACGAACTAGACGCTCGTTTACTGTGTATTCGATACCTGCTGCATCAAGAAGTTCACACAGACCTGCAAAATGTTCTTTAGACTCTTCACCAAGGTACTCAGATAGACGAGGAGCATCACCAAGGATTGCTTGAACATCTGGATTCTTTGTATCTAGAACACGCAGAGGGTTTGTGTGCATACGACGCTTACAATCATCATCCAATACATCGATGTGCTGCTCAAGGAAAGCAACCAACGCGGTACGGTAGTTAGCACGATCTTCAGTAGAACCGATTGAGTTCAGCTCTAGACGCACATGTTCATTAATACCCAGCTCACGCCATAAACGAGCAGTCATCATGATCAGCTCTGCGTCAACGTCAGGACCATTTAAGCCAAATACCTCAACACCACATTGGTGGAATTGACGGTAACGACCTTTTTGAGGACGCTCGTGACGGAACATAGGACCCATGTACCATAGGCGCTGCTCATCACGGTTGATTAAGCTGTTCTGAATGCATGAACGAACACAACCCGCGGTACCTTCAGGACGTAGCGTTAAGCTGTCGCCGTTGCGATCATCAAACGTGTACATCTCTTTTGAAACAACGTCTGTCTCTTCACCCACCGCGCGGCTAAAAAGGTTCGTCTCTTCAACGATAGGCATACGAACTTCGTTATAACCGTATGCGCTCACGACTTGCTTAACCGTGTTTTCTAGCTTCTGCCAAAGTGGAGATTGAGTTGGAAGGCAGTCATTCATGCCTCGGATAGCTTGGATTGTTTTTGCCACAGTAATTACCGTAATTTGTTTAGTTCATCGCTGATAATCATTCTTTATCAGCGATGAAATTAATCTTGTTGTTTAATATCGATGCGGTTTTCTTGATTCAAGATCGACGCTTTAGCACGAATTTTCGCTTCAAGTTTGTCTACAAGATCATTGTTGTCGAATCGCTCTTTCTGACGCTTACCATCTTCATAGAAAGCACTCTTACGTGCACTTCCGGCAAGACCAAGATGTGACACTTCTGCTTCACCTGGGCCATTCACAACACAACCAATAATAGACACATCCATTGGTGTTAAGACATCTTCCAAGCGCTCTTCCAATGCGTTAACCGTGTTAATCACATCAAACTCTTGGCGAGAACAGCTTGGGCAGGCAATAAAGTTAATGCCTCGCGAGCGGATTCTTAATGATTTAAGGATATCAAAACCGACTTTGATCTCTTCTACCGGATCAGCCGCAAGAGAAATACGCAGCGTATCACCAATACCTTCTGCGAGAAGCATACCCAAGCCAACCGATGACTTAACCGCTCCTGCACGAGCACCGCCCGCTTCGGTAATACCTAAGTGAAGTGGCTGGTCGATTTTCTTCGCTAATAGACGGTATGAATCCACCGCAAGGAAGACGTCAGACGCTTTAACACTCACTTTGAACTGATCAAAGTTGAGACGGTCTAGGATATCAACGTGACGCATTGCCGATTCAATCAGCGCTTCCGGTGTTGGCTCGCCATATTTCATCTGGATGTCTTTCTCCAGAGAACCACCGTTTACACCAATTCGAATTGGAATGTTTTTATCACGTGCACAATCAACCACTGAGCGAATACGGCTTTCATTACCGATATTCCCCGGGTTGATTCGTAAACAGTCTACGCCGTACTCCGCAACTTTAAGCGCAATACGGTAGTCGAAGTGAATATCTGCCACGAGAGGGATCTTCACTTGCTGCTTGATCTGTTTGAATGCTTCAGCCGCATCCATTGTCGGTACAGAGACACGTACAATGTCTGCACCGACATTTTCCAGAGCTTGAATTTGAGCAACAGTCGCCTCAACGTCTGTTGTTCTGGTGTTCGTCATTGACTGCACAGCGATAGGTGCGCCATCACCAATAGGCACATCGCCCACGTAGATACGAGTCGATGGGCGACGTTTGATCGGGGATTCGTATTGCATAGTAATTTCTAAGGTAAGTTAAATCTTGCTACTTTGCCTGAAGTATACCCAGAAAGGTCGACAGGTTCACTTGCTAATGTCATTGAGACGTTTTCAGGTGCGCCTAAAATGACGCTATATGGCAAGTTACCAGACAGTTCTAGGCTTTGGCCCGCTTTTTTAACGCCAGTTGATAGCGTTTTGCCTGTTGAATCTTTCACTTGAATCCAACAGTCGTCAGTAAATGACATTGAGAGTAAGTTTGGGGTCGCTTCTGCTGCAGGTTCTGCCGCTGCTGTCGAAGCCTTTTCTTCCACTGCAACCTCTGCCACTGGAGCTTCTTCAGTTTTTGGCTCTGACTCAACAACCGGCGTTGTTTCTGTGCTTACTGCCTCTTCAACAACAGGGCTTTCAAGCGTGACTTCAGTTACTGCCTCTGCTGGCAGCACTTCTTCAGTCGCAGGTTCTGACGAGGCAATCTCACTGCTATCTTCTTCAGCTAAGGTTGTAAAGTCGAGTGATGGCTCTTGCTGGGCAGCTTGCTCAATTTCAAGCTCTTGCTCGGTTTGGCTAGTAAGATCAACCATAGTGGTCTCTTGATTCTGCCACCACCAAACTGAAGAGATACCAATAATGATCGCAAAGATACCCCATGTTAGCGTCATAATACGGCTGTCATGTTTCTCTCGGTTTGTTTGACGAGAGAAGCTACGCATCTCTTGCTCTTCGGGTGTCGTATCTTCACAGCCATCAAGTGCACAAAGTACCACCGACTCTTCTAGGCCAACAGCGCGCGCATAAGATCGCAAGTAACCACGCGTGAATGTTGCAACTTGATCGGATGAAAAGTCATTGTTATCAATGTTTTCGATAATAGAAACACGAAGACGAAGTCGGTCTGCCACCTGTTTTTGAGTCAGGCCAAGCTCTTCGCGTCTGTTTTTTAATAGAGTGCCCGCTTCTACGCCCGTTTTTTCGCTTTCGCTGTACTCTGGTGTCTGTTGTTCAGCTGTCATAATGCCAATTATTCTCTTGGTCGTAGAGTCTCGTCTGTTTGCGTCTTCGTTATTAATTTTTAGTTGAACACAAAACTACAAAGCTCTGAATTATTTGGAGGTCACATTACCTCATAGAAAAGTACTAACGCTTCACTAAATAGACAGAGGGAATTCCTCTAAAGCGTTAACCCTTAATTCTAATAGATATCTTGAGCGAAACAACATAGAGAAAGTGCATATTTTACAAGCAGCTCAAGGTTTTTCGTTATTTTGACAAAGAGATCGCTACTAGATGTAACAAAAAAGCCAGAGCAAAGCCCTGGCTATCGATATTTGACGTCTTTTTTATGAAATCGCCTTCACTTCAATCGCTTCACCTTTCGCGGCGCGATTTAAAGCTGTACGTTTTGTTCGGTCTATTACGTCACCAACTAACTGACCACAAGCCGCGTCAATATCATCACCACGAGTCTTACGTACTGTTACGGTATGTTCGTATTGCATCAAGGTTTTCTGGAAACGGTCGATGCGAGAATTACTTGGTTTCTTGTACGGAGAACCTGGGTAAGGGTTGAACGGGATCAGGTTAATTTTACAAGGCGTATCTTTTAATAGCTCTGCAAGCTCGCGTGCGTGGTCCATATCATCATTAACATGGTCTAATAATACGTACTCTACTGTCACTTTACCGCGGTTTGCGTTTGACGACTCAATGTAACGGCGAACAGAAGCAAGGAAGTCTTCAATGTCCCAGCGGTCGTTGATCGGCATGATTTCACTGCGCAGCTTGTCGTTTGGCGCGTGAAGTGAGATTGCCAATGCTACGTCAATCTTACCTGTCATTTGATCTAAACCAGATACGACACCTGACGTCGATACCGTAACGCGGCGTTTAGATAGACCAAAAGCCAAATCATCTAGCATTAGCTCTAACGCAGGGATCAGGTTTTTCATGTTCAGAAGTGGCTCACCCATACCCATCATTACGATGTTAGTAATTGGACGACGGCCAGTCTCTTTCTCAAGACCAACTTCACGTGCAGCACGCCACACCTGACCGATGATTTCAGATACTTTTAGGTTACGGTTAAAGCCCTGCTGCGCTGTTGAACAGAATTTACACTCTAGTGCACAACCTACTTGTGACGATACACACAGTGTTGCACGGTCATCCTCTGGGATATAAACCGTTTCAACGTCTTGGTCGCCAACTTTCATTGCCCACTTGATAGTGCCGTCTGATGAATGTTGTGCTTCAGCAACCGTTGGTGCTTTGATTTCACAACGATGCAGCAGCTTTTCACGTAACTTTTTATTAATGTTGGTCATGTTGTCGAAGTTATCGACACCGAAATGGTAGATCCACTTCATTACCTGATCTGCACGGAATGCCTTTTCACCGAGTTCCTCAGCAAAAAACTTACGCATACCTTGACGATCAAAGTCGAGTAGATTGATTTTTTCAGTGGTCATATAGCCTCTCAAAAGACGGAACAGTAATTAAGGGCGCGAATTGTACAGCCTTTACGCAGTGACAACAAGCACTGTAAAGCCATGTATTTACTAAGGCGTTAATATAACTGTGATTAAAAATTATACAGAA
Organism: Vibrio sp. RE86; assembly: GCF_013114545.1. Taxonomy (GTDB): domain Bacteria; phylum Pseudomonadota; class Gammaproteobacteria; order Enterobacterales; family Vibrionaceae; genus Vibrio. Next base: position 159,288 of record NZ_VTXI01000003.1, read on the forward strand.
ATAAAGAGCCCACCAAATTGGTGGGCTGCTTTAAGAATTTTGTTAATGAGCGATATGCTTTATCTGCTCTACAATCGCTTTTAGACCATTGCCTCGTGATGGGCTCAAATGGGCGATTAAGCCAAGACTTTCAAAGTATTCATCAACATCAAAAGCTTTAATCTCAGCAGATGTTTTGCCATCAAACGCGGTCATTACCAAGGCGATCAGGCCTCGTACAATACGAGCATCCGAATCGGCGCAAAAGTACCATTTATCGCCAACTTGTTCACTCACAAGCCAGACGAGACTTTCACAGCCAGCAACTGTCACTTGTTCGGACTTCAACTCTTCAGGCATTTTAGGCAGCTTTTTACCCCATTGAATGACCTGACGGTAACGCTCTTCCCAACCTTTAAATCCAGCCATTGTGGTAATGATGTCATCAAGGGTAATCTCTTGCCCAAACGGGGATTGTGGATACGGTGACATAAGATTCTCCAAACCTATCAACCTACTTTGCGTATTTCTGAAGTAGCTTTTCAACAATTCTTGATACTGCAACAAAACCAAATGTCGCCGTCACTACCGTCGCTGCGCCAAAACCACTCGCACAGTCCATACGCTTAGGGCCTTCAGCCGTTGATTTCACGCCACACACTGAGCCATCTGGCTGTGGGTATTTCAGTTGCTCAGTTGAGAAGACACAATCAATACCAAACTTACGTGCAGGGTTAGTCGGGAAGTTGTGATGACGACGCAGTGTATCTTTAATCTTTTTCGCAAGAGGATCTTGGATAGTTTTCGTCAAGTCCGCGACTTTAATTTGTGTCGGGTCTATCTGACCACCAGCCCCCCCCGTAGTAATCACTTTAATCTTATTGCTGCGGCAGTACGCTAGCAGGGAAGCTTTAGCACGAACACTATCAATCGCATCAAGTACGTAGTCATACTCTTTGGTTAAGTATTCGTGTTGATTGTCCGGCGTAATGAAATCATCAATCAGATTCACTTTACACTCTGGGTTAATCAGTTTGACGCGCTCCGCCATGACTTCAATTTTGCTTTGACCAACGGTACCCGACATTGCATGGATTTGACGGTTGATGTTAGTCACACACACGTCATCCATATCAATCAGAGTCAATTCACCGACACCCGTTCGAGCTAATGCTTCAACAGCCCAAGAACCTACGCCACCAATACCAATGACACATACGTGGGCAGCACGCAGAACTTCGACTTCATTGTTACCATAAAGACGACGTGTACCACCAAATCGTTGGTTGTAATTATCAGAAGCTGGAGTGTCGAGTTCGCGCATAGTGTTTTTCCGCTGGGTCCAAAAACAAAGAGTGCGATTTATACGCACTCTTTATTAAAAAGTCTAGATGTGAAGCGCTATTGTAGCTTCTCTGGCGGCTGCGCCCAAGGTGCTTGGGTTGCACTACCATCAAGGCCAAGCTTCCACACGCGGCCAAAGTGTTTGTAATGACCGGCTTCAGTTCCTGCTCTTGGGCCCATTCCATGATAGAGGTCTAGGTGGTTCTGTTTCACCGCACCACCAGTATCAAGCACAATCAACAAACGAAGTTGATGCGCCCCACTCCAAGTACCGTCAGGATTTAATAACGGAACCTCTGCCAAAATAGGCGTACCCATCGGGAAGATTGAACGATCTCCAGCAACAGACGCCATCGGTAGCAGCGGAATACCCGCAGAGCCTGTCACTGGCGCATCGGCTCTTGGCTCAAAAAAGACAAACGAAGGGTTCTGTTCTAGCAGTTCCTTCACCGTTTCTTCGTCGTTCTCAAGTACCCACTCTTTGATGGCTTTCATTGACATTTTTTCACGCGGCACTAAGTCGCGCTCAATTAATACACGGCCAATACTGACATACGCTTTGTTGTTCTTACCGCCGTAAGCAAAATACTCAAGCGTGTCGTCATCTTCGAAATGGACAAAACCACTGCCCTGAACTTCCATCAAGAATGGATCAATCATATTTGCAGCGTAACCAAGCTCTAACCCTTTCCCTTCTAATGCACCATCATAGATTTGCGCTCGCGTTGGGCAGTCACTTTCACAATTAGGCTTGGAGTAGACTGGGTATTTGTAGGTTTCGTTTGGCTCGTGACGCAGTTCCATCACTGGAGAGAAATAGCCCGTAAATAACACATTACCTTGCTTGTCCCCGCCCCCTAGTTGAGCGGCTTGGATACCAAAGTTAGCCAGATCCAAAGGCTCACCACTTTGTAACACCCACTCATTCAGTTTTTCATAAAGAGGCTGATAGATTTTTGCCATTGAAGGTGAGTTCGCCACGACTTGCTCAGCTTGGCGATGAAACTCCGTAAAATCTCTCGGTTTATCAGATTCCACCGACGGCGATTTATTTAAAATAGTATTAAATTCTTGATCCGTATATTGCTGAGCACGGTCAGTAGGTTGAGCACAGCCGAAAAGAAGAGTCGCGGCTGCAATAGGAAGATATTTTTTGAACACTGGTTTGATCCCTTTCAAGCGATGCATCGAGCATGACAAACTTGATTCTAATTCGCAATCAAACAGAGGTTAATGAATGTTATTTTTGACTTTTTCTGACACGAAAGACAGGTTGATAATGTGGTTCAGAGACTTGACGCATCTCTGTGAAGGTTTCGTTTAGGGTTCTAAAACGACGTACCTCATCACCGACACGAAATTCTAAGTGTGTTCCATCCCACTCATATTGCGTATCAACAATACCACCGTTAATCGACACTCCAGATGGCCCAAGCACAAATTCACTCGCGGCATACCCTGCGACATTTTGCTCAACCCAAGTACCATACACATTAGATTTGGGATAAGTCGCTGCTAAGTAATACTGATAGAGCTGACTACTTAACATTACGGCGGCAATACCGACAATAACCGCGCCGATCAGAATTGACCTTTCGACCCACTTTTTACTTTTTCCGTCGTTTACGCTCACGTTATTGTTTACCAATGCCGATTTGATAATGCCACCTTTATAATTGTGCGCTATAAACAGCCAATTAGCGAATAGCCATACGTATAGTTTTATCAATGAGGAAGTTTCACTATCTCATTAAAACTCAAAATTAACAACATACCATTCTATTTATGCAGTTATTTGATAAAACCACTTGCTGAAAAGGGAATAAAATTGCAGTATTAATGTATATAAATTCATTAATTGGTCAGTTTGTGAAAATTAGAAGTACTGCTCTCGTAAAAGGATTTAGACAGTCCGCTCCCTATGTTAACGCTCACCGCGACAAGACGATGGTTATTATGCTTGGTGGTGAAGTTGTTGCTGATGGAAACTTCTCAAATATTATCAGTGATCTAGCTCTGTTACATAGCTTGGGCGTTAAAATTGTTCTCGTTCATGGAGCGCGCCCACAGATTAATCATCTTTTCGAACAAAATAAGCACAGCACTCCATACCACAAAGGTATTCGCGTCACTGATGAGCAATCACTTAATTATGTTATGCAGGCTGCTGGGCAACTCCAATTGACCATTACCGCGCAACTTTCGATGAGTTTGAGCAACACCCCAATGGCGGGAACTCAGCTGAACGTCGTCAGCGGAAACTTCATCACCTCCCAGCCACTTGGGGTCGATGATGGTGTCGATTACTGTCACAGCGGTCGCATTAGACGAATTGATGTAGATGGCATCAACCGCATGTTAGACCAAGGGTCGATTGTACTACTTGGTCCTATCGCAAGTTCAGTAACGGGAGAGTCTTTCAATCTTTTGTCTGAGGAGGTCGCGACTCAGGTTGCCATCAAACTTAAAGCAGACAAGCTGATCGGCTTTTGTTCTGAACAAGGCATTATTGATGAACAAGGCAACGTGGTTGCTGAACTCTTTCCTAAAGAAGCAGAAAAACTTTTGTCTCGCATGGAAGTCGAAAGCTTAGAGGAACATGACTCCTCAACGGGAACACTTCGATTCTTACGTGCAGCAACCGCAGCCTGTCGTTCTGGTGTACCAAGAAGCCACCTTATTAGTTACAAAGTCGATGGCGCATTGATCCAAGAACTATTCTCTCTCGACGGTATCGGAACTCAAATCGTTAAAGCGAGTGCTGAGCAAGTTCGAGTGGCTGATATTGATGATATTGGCGGCATACTGGATCTGATTCACCCTCTGGAAGAACAAGGTATTTTGGTTCGCCGTTCGCGGGAACAACTAGAGCAAGAATTACACCAATTCACCATCATTGAAAAAGACGGATTAATCATCGGCTGTGCAGCCCTCTATCCCTATCAAGATGAAAGAATGGCGGAGATGGCGTGTGTGGCGATTCATCCAGAGTATCGAGATGGTAATCGTGGCCTGTTGTTGCTTAATCACATGAGACTGCAATCCAAAGCACAAGGAATAGAGCACATCTTCGTCTTAACCACCCACAGCCTGCATTGGTTCCGTGAACAAGGCTTCCAAGAGATGGATATCGACTTTTTACCGTCACAAAAACAAAATTTATATAACTATCAGCGAAAGTCTAAGATATTGACTCTAAAGCTTTAAATTGGAAGGTGTCGCAATGGTGACACAAGGTTGCGACTTTTTGCTCAATTATTCCCTTTATTTCATATTTTAGTTTGGTTAAAATTTCGGCTCCTTGGTGCAATAGCATCACGGAGCCGATTGGATTCATTCTCCACTTAATCTCCTACTGAGGTAGATTAAAGCGCAAGGATTGCTTGAGGTTACTAATAACGTCACTAAGAGCAAACGATCGATGAAAAAAATTATCTGTAACTCTGTACAGAGTTTCTGGGATATGGCTGACAATGAACTACTAGAAAATCTTGATGTTCATTGTGTATTCCCAGTAACAGAAGGCTTAAGGGCGTTCATCTTGAACTACCAAGAGAAATACCGCATTCGCAGTATCTCTTTCTCTAAAGCACTTTAATCGTATTATCAGGTAGCCAGGGATGGTTATCTATAATTGCTGCAATCGTTCAATCAACCCACTCGCTCTCTCCGTTCTCACTTTGATTCCTCGTTTCATTACTCTCTCATCAGCAAACAGACTCAGTCGCTTTTTCGCACGCGTGATGCCAGTGTAAATCAATTCACGAGTCAGTATTGGCGTGAAGTCTGGGGGTAAGATCATCAGCGTATGTTCAAATTCACTCCCCTGCGATTTGTGAATCGTCATCGCATAAGCCGTTTCATGTTCTGGAACTCGACTTGGCAATACCGATTTTACACTCCCGTCAGGCAGCTCAAAGTAGACCTTCAACCTTGGTTCATCTTCAGAGGTGTCACGAATACAGATACCAATATCGCCATTATATAAACCAAGAGCATGATCGTTACGTGTGACCATCACAGGCCTACCGTGATACCAAAGCTCATCTTGAGTCCGAATATACTTTCTTGCCGATAGAGCACGTTCAATTCGCTGGTTAAGACCTTTCACACCAAAGTCACCTTCGCGAATGGCACACAGAAGGCGACAACGTGCAAACTGATCCAGAACCGCCTTTGCTCGCTCAGAGGTCGTTTCTGGTTCACCGCTGTTTGGGTTCAGCTCAGTGCGCTCGATACGCTTCAAGTAGTGGCTGTACTCCTCGACTAAGGTTTGAATAAGTTGACTGTAGTGCTGGCTATCAATTGGGAACTTACTAATATCTGAGAACTCTTTCTGCCACACCCAGTCCACCTTTTGAGCAGAACCACTGTTAACGGCTTGAGAGAGTTGGCCGATACCAGAGCGTGCGTCGAATCGATAGCTCTTTTTCAACATGCATAGGCTATCGGCAATACTCGGCTGTGAGTTAGCGGTGTGCGCTAATGTGTCAAAGCCTGTCAGTTTAGCGACTTGGGTTGCTTGCGCATGACTGAAACCAAATTGATTAAACGAGCAGATATCGCCTAATACTGCCCCCGCTTCAACCGACGCAAGCTGGTCTTTATCACCCAGTAAGATAAGTTGAGCGTGTTTTGGCAATGCATCAATCAATTTGTACATCATAGGCAAATCGACCATTGACGCTTCATCCACCACCAAGATATCAAGGTGCAGAGGGTTACTACCGTTATGTCTGAACTCAGCACTATTCGGGATAGCGCCCAATAGACGGTGCAGTGTACTCGCATCCGTCGGGATCGCCGTTTTTAATTCTTGGGAAACAGGCAGCTGTGCTACCGCTTTACCAATTGACTCAGTCAGACGTGCAGCGGCTTTACCTGTTGGTGCCACCAGCTTGATGGTCGGTTCATCACCATTGGTTTGTGCTTGTTCAATCAACGCAGCCAACAACTTGGTTACGGTGGTGGTTTTGCCCGTACCAGGACCACCTGAGATAACGGCAAACTTTCTGGTCAAGGCAACTGCCGCCGCAACCTTCTGCCAGTTAACGCAAGCAGAGAGAGGAACCAACTCATCAAGTACCTTGAGCTGCTCTACCGTTTTCGCCGCCAATAGCTTTTGGTCTATGGTAGGCCAATCGAGTGTCTCTTCGGCTACCACATCTAAAAAGTCACACACTAGTCGCTGGCGAACAACAGGACTCAGCTCTTTGCTATCGTTAGCTTTATTCAAAGAATCAAACAGGTAGCGGTAGTTTCGCGCAAACAGATGGTCGAGTAATTGCGACAACTTAACGACATCATCAGGCTTTAGGATCATGGGTGACCCAAAGCTATTTAAACGCTGTGACAACGCGACTTCATAATGCCAATAACGGTGCAAGTAGAGGCGTTTACCGTCGAAAATCAGTGGTAGTGCCTCACCTGCCAAGCCGACCAGTTTCGCTTGATTGAGCTTGCTTACCCAATCGACAGATACACACGATTGATTCAGTTCAAGTGCAGATTCCCCAAACAAACCCAGTTTTGAGGCCAAGTCGACTGGCTGTCCTTGTTCATCAAACAGAGGCAGACAAATGTGCCCTTTACCTAGCTCGCTACTGACAATGCCCGCGATAAAGGCCAGTTCATCATCTTGAGATTGACCTTCGATGAATCGAGCAAACTGATAATCGAGTTGGCGAATGTTGCCTTTGGGAGCGAGCTGTTTCAGTGTATTAAGTAGATTCGACATGGTTACAGTAACTCCATCTGACCAGCACTGTTTTGTTTAACATCGATAGGCTGGCCATCAATAAGCTTATCCATATCATCAAGAAATTCGAGCGTCGGTTTTGCCGAGAAAATACCATGGTCGCTCTCTCCATCCATGCCGCGTAAGAAGAGGTAGTACACACCTCCAAAATGCTGTTCGTAGTCGTAATTAGCAATACGACTGCGTAGAAAACGGTGCAGCGCTAAGGCATAGATTTGATATTGAAGATCGTACCTGTGATCGGCCATTGCTCCATTTAATGCCTGGCCATGATAGTAACCCACATCATCACCGAGATGGTTTGATTTCCAGTCGAGAACGTAATACTTGCCTTGATGCTCAAACACCAAGTCAATAAAGCCTTTCAGCATCCCTTGCACCGTATGGAAACCAAGATCGCCCGCTTTGGCTGACAAAGTATCATGACGCTGAATAACACGGTTAAGAGCAGGCGCTGCCAATACTTCTATCGGCAATAAGAACTCCATTTCCACTAATCTCTGACTTGGCCCTTTTTGGTTAAGGACAAGCTGTTTACCATCAAGCGGTGTCGCAAGCACGGTATCAATCAGCTGTTGTAAAACCGGTAACCAACTCGGGTCAAGCTGTTCGCTTTCAAGCAAACTCATGATCACTTGGGTGTTTTCTTCACTGTTTGCAGGCTCGGTAAACTCAACCTCTTCAAACAAGGTGTGCAAAAACGTACCTGGACGAGCCCCTCGTGGGAAAGTGAAGATAGATTGCTCTGGCTCGATTTGTTCGTCGTCATCTTGCTCATCGGAAGAATCAATATCGAGGTGCATCAAATCAGTAAAGGCGTCATCACTGTGATGTGAGCCTTGTTTAATCAACCCAGAATAACTGGTTATTCGCCAGTTACGGTCAATCTCATTGGCAAGCTCTTTGGCTGTTAAAGTTTGAGGTTGCTGCTCTGTTTGCACAAAAGCCGTTTCACACTCCGGCGGTAAATCTTGCAAAGAGACGCTGTTTAATCCATCGCAATGCTTTTGGATTGCCGCAGTCAAATCGCTAATGCCACCTTCTTGACCATCTTGAAGCAAGTAGCCCATTGCACTGTGATGAACGCCGGTTGGCTCTTTGGTGGAACGCCCATTTCGTAATGGCGCTGCACCAATGAAACAGCCATAGACCGCACGTGTCAGCGCAACATAAATCAAGCGTAAGTCTTCCGCCAAACGCTCTTTATCAGCTTGAGCAAGAGAGGCGTCTTGAGCGGTAATATCAAGAATGGTGCGATCTTGAGTCGCATCGTAATATTTAGCTTCGCTCGCTTCTCGATAGCTCAAAACAAAAGGCAGAAAGACGAGGTCATATTCCAAACCTTTAGATTTGTGGATCGTGACGATTTGAACAAGGTTACGTTCAGACTCTAAACGTTGAATCTGATCCTCACTGCCGCCGAGTCCATTTTCTGCATCACTGATCGCTTGGGCTAGCCAGCGCAATAGACCATGATCACTGTCTAGCTCTTGGCTTGCTTGTTGAAGCAGCTCACCGATGTGCATAAGATCGGTCAGTGCACGTTCTCCGCCCTCTTCCTCAAGCAACCTTTCTGCGATATGACGTTTGCTCATCACACTGCGCAGCATGGGTAACACACCACGCTGAGTCCAAAGCTTGCGGTACTCTTTAAACTCGTTGATGGCACTTTCCCACTCATTCTCATCATTATTAAGCTTGTCGAGTGTTCCGGCATCAAGGGCAAACATTTCAGAGGCCAAGCTTGCACGAAGCGCTCGGTCGTTTTCAGGTGTTAATACCGCTTGGAGAAGACGCTGAAGGTCTTGAGCAATGGTCGAGACAAACACACTGTCTCGGTTTGACAGGTAAACACTGGCAATACCTTGTTTCGCCAATGCTTCTTTGACCATGCGTCCTTCTGTACCAGTCCGAACCAAAACCGCAATATCACCAGCCTGTATCGAATGCTGGCCTTTTCCATCTTCAAAGAAGGCTTGGTTATCTTGCGCGGAGGTCAAAATACGTTGGATTTGATCCGCCGTCGCTTTAGACATCGCCTTGAGGTATTCACCTTTCGGTAGTGGTTTTTCATCGGCCTCTTGCAGCCAGTAGGTCAATGCAGGTTGCTTTTGACCACCCATAGTCCAAATGCGTTTTTCGGCATTAGGACTATGGCTGACGGGTAAGAATGGAATGTCTTGATCATAGATAAATGGGCTTGTCGGCAATTCAAACACTTGATTGACTGCGGCAACCATATCAGCACTTGAGCGCCAGTTGGTACCAAGAGTGAAGTGCGAAGAGACCTGATTACGCGCTTTGATGTAGGTAAAGATATCGGCACCACGGAAGCCATAAATCGCCTGTTTAGGATCACCGATCATAAACAGGCCGCACTCTGGGTTGTTTAGATAGATTCGACTAAAAATACTGTATTGAAGAGGGTCGGTATCTTGGAATTCATCGATCATCGCAACAGGGTAAAGCGTACGAATTCGCTCTGCTAACAGTTCAGTATCATCACTGTCTATCGCTGCAGATAGGTTGGTTAACAGGTCATCAAACGAGAGCCACTGTTTTTGCTGTTTCGCTTTCGCCAACATCTCGCGACAATGCTCAATCGCATGAGCCAATATCGGTGCCTTTAAACTGATTGGTGAAGCGAGAAACGACTCAATAGCAACAAACACATCATGCTGAGGTGCGCTGCCTTTCGGGGTTTTCTCAAGCAATACGTTTTGAGCAAATTTCTCTAACTTATCAGGGTATTCGTATCCTGTTGTTTCAAGTGCTGCCCATGCGTTTACGGCTTCCAGCCAAGTCGGTAGCGATTTTTTAGTGTAGCTGCGCTTGTTAACGTCCGATTCACTGATCAAAGCGAAAAAATCATCTTGATGCTCACGCCACAACGCTTTGAGTTCATCAATTTTAGCTAGATTTTGCTGATGAAGATCGGCAAGCGAGCCACTCATTGCCGCTACAGACAAGGTAAGTGGCGCACCCGTTAAATAGTTCGTAACATCACCAAGCAATGCCGCTGGCGAGCTCCAAATTCGTCGCACCTCACCTGCTAACTCTAACGGCAGAGGATAGAAATTGCGTCGCCAATAGTCGGCAACAATTTGTGCTTTTAGATGGCTTTCATCGGTGACAAATTCATTGTTAAAACGGCTGCCTGATTCAAATGCATTTTGCGTTAGCATTCGTTGGCAGAAACCATGAATGGTGTAAACCGCTGCTTCATCCATCTGTCTTTCTGCCTGCAACAACACTTCGGCTGCCTGCTTATGATCGACAACGTCTTCAAGTAGAGGTGCGATAACTGGGTCAGCGCTTTTACCACGAGCAAACGCCAAACGCGCATCATGAATACGAGCACGAATTCGATCGCGCAGTTCTGCCGTTGCAGCTTCTGTAAAGGTTACAACCAAGATCTGATCAACCGTCAACGGGACTTGGTGTTTGGTTTCTGGACTACCATGACCCAAAAGCAATCGAAGGTACAAACCTGCAATGGTAAATGTTTTACCTGTACCTGCTGACGCTTCAATTAACCTTGCGCCATGCAAAGGAAAAGTCATGGTATTGAGTGGAGTCACCATTGACGTTGATATCATAAAATTCTGCCTTTTGTGCTGAAACTTAGGGATCCTAAAAGATATAAGTGTGATCCAGACTTAAAAACGGTTGTTACACGAAAAAATCCCAAAAAATGTAGGATTTTATGCGATCTCACTCACGGCACAGATTCGCTCTAGCCGTTAGTATTCGCGCCATGTGTTGAGCAGCTATTGCACTCTAGTCGCAATAGTTATGCAAGAAACCAAACGAATCATGGTCCCTCTGACCTGTGGCCGTACAGCGAACGCCCTACACTATAATGATTTACTGGCGGCCACCTACTTTCCTTCGACTATTCAATATCATCACTCTGCTTTGCCGCTAAGCGCGGTGCTTGTAACACCAATGCAGTCATAGTGCGTAGTTGCGCTGCGAGCTCGTCATTCCAGCTCGGCCAGATACGAGAAATATAGGCGTTGCCCCCTTCTCCTGCAGCCATAAAGCTGTCGTTGAATGTATCCGCCATCTTCTTCAACGATTTTTCTTCATCATCTACCCAATTTCCACGGTTAAACCCTGCTTCCACACAGGCTAATGACGTTCTTGGAAAGTAAACCAGTGGCTCGGTCATCCCCTGATAAAACAAACGAACAAGCTCTGATAAAAGTGATTTGGCAGACTGCGCATCGTCGATTGGCGGGTAGACCAAATGTACGACGCCCTCTTTTCGGTCATAACCGATCATATGAGTGCGCTTACTGTGCCCCATCGCTGACATTGCAAGGTGATCAATCCAAGCCGATAAGTAATCTTGAGAACGAATTTTCCCGCTGCGATAGCGAACAAGCCCAGATTGATAATTTTGAGTTAACCAACCTGTCAAATGAACATTTTTACTTTCCCCCAACACATCTAACGTTAGTTTCACTTCAAGATCGTCACCCGCCGAGCCACATAGGAATGTTAGTTTCTCCACTAGCTCTTCCGCCTGAACGCGGTTGGTTTCAAACTCAATATCACCAAAGGCACCAACGGGGAGCTTACCCTTCGCGCGTTGCTCATCCACAAATGCTTTAATAATCGACTTCGTCTCACTAGGCGCTGCGGTGAGTTGATGCTTGAGTAGGTTATCGAGCAATCCATCTCGCATCTGATAGCTTTCGAGGCCATTAAGAATAAAGGGTTCATCATCCTCCATTACAGGCAGTGGCGGCTCAAACATCACTTTTAAACGGCGATTAAAGAAGTACTGCACAGGTAGGCGCCAGAATCGTTGCAACTCAACCAAATCTAGGTCCAGCGGATAGGTTGCATCCAACAAATAGTCAGCCAAACGTTGATTAAACTCGCCGCTAACTTGCCCTTGTCGGTTCGCAGCAGGCAACCACTCTTTCGCGTAACTTGGCTTTTCACCAGTAAAAGCGTTGGCACTAAATGGCACCATTGAATGATGGTTAACTAGCTCGGCTAACAACCTTTCGCCAGACTCATCGCTGGCTAAAGGATCGTCCCCCTCCAAGCAGTAATTTTGATGGCAATATTCCATCAACTCAGACACCAACACTGAAGGGACGCGTTCAGTGTTGTCTTGAATCGATCGGCCAACATAACTGATATAGAGCGTTTGCTGCGCTGAGAGAATCGCTTCCAAAAATAGGTAGCGGTCATCATCTCGACGAGAACGGTCACCCGGTTTAGTGCGTCCGTTCATTAAATCGAAACCTTCAGGCGGGACAGAACGCGGATAAACGCCATCATTCATCCCGAGAAGGCATACCGCTCTGAACGGGATAGAACGCATTGGCATCAAGGTACAAAAGTTCACTTGGCCTGCTAAAAAGCGTTGACTGACTCGGGTGCCAGACAATTTGTTTTGTAGATACTGCGTAAGAATGGATGGCGCTAGCTCTTGCTCAAACGCAGCATCGACTAACTGCTCTTTGAGGTTTGATAAGGTGTCTCGAATGGATTTGAGCGCCGCCTCGCCTTCAAGCTCAACGCTAAAGAAATCATCAAGTAACAGAGTCAGCACTTCACGCCAACTGTCGATCGACTGAGTTTGCTGCAACTTAAAACGATAATCGCTAATAGTTTCAATAAAGTGCGCTAACTTACCAGCCAGTTCTGATCCTAAGCCTTGCACTTCGTTGTAAGGTGCTAGGGTGCCAGAAGTGGACTCAAACAGCCCTGCAGATTCTGGCATAGCGTAGCCCAATAGCATCCGCTCAATGCCAAACTGCCAAGTATTTTGCATCGTTTCAGGCAGATCAAACTCTTGCCCTGTCGACGAGTTTAAACCCCAGCGAATGCCGGACTCTTCGACCCACTGCTTGGCAAGAAGAAATTCGTCTTCAGTGAGCTCAAATCTCGCCAAGATCGCAGGCGTCTCGAGCAGTTCAAGTAACTCAGTGGCAAGGCAGCGAGTATTAGGTAAGCTGACGAGCTGCATAAAGGCATTTAAAATCGGGCTTTCTTGATCGGCCGTTCGGTCAGAAATCGAGTAAGGGATAAAACGCTCACCAGGCGCATTACCAAACACCGCTTGAATCGCTGGGCTGTAGGCATTGATATCTGCCACCATGACAATAATGTCACGCGGCTTGAGGCTTGGATCAGCATCAAACATGGCGAGCAGTTGGTCATGTAACACTTCCACTTCACGCATCGGGCTGTGACAAGCGTGCAGAGTGAGTGAATTGTCTCCCAGCTGCATCACCTGTTTATGAGCGCTACTCTCTAACTGCTCATCATCTTGGTGCTCTTCTAGGTTAAGAATATCGGCCTGCAATTGATGGAGCAGTGAGTCACGCTCAACGTCAACAAAAGCTTCAATTTCATGAGACTCAAGCTGAGACAGCAAGTACATGTTATCTCGACCTAGTTTGCCCATCGACGCCAGTAGACTGTTACCTACGGCATCGGTGTGAAGCTCATCAATCAGATTATCTTCAATCGAACCTTTTAGTTGCTCACTCTCACCTTGCTGCTCAGAATGATCTTGCTGCCACACAACGTGCTTACGATGTTTAGCCGCCAAGCGAGCGAGAAACTTTCTGTCACGCACTTCACCCCAGTAGTATCGACAAGGGTTGGTGAACATCAAGTGGACATCAATATGTTCACCTATCGCTTTAAGAGCATCCATATAGCGTGGCGGCAATGAGGTAATACCAAATACAAAGAGACGTTTAGGTAGATGTTCGAAATTGCCAGAAAAGTTATCGAGCATATCAATAAAGTGCTCATACAGATTGGCACGATGATAAGGCGACTGGCCTAGAGCAAGCGTGTGATCATACAGCGCCTGCCATAGAACAGGCTGCCAAGGGTGCTCATCTTCCAATTCGGCAACAGGTAGCCCTGCTTCCCAACTCGCAATCCACTCAGGGCGATACACCAAATAGCCATCGAAGATATCAGCGATTTTTTCCGACAACTGGTAGAGCTTTGAATCATCTTCGTCTTGCTCTAAGTAGCGCTGCAGAGGCTCAAACTCAGGTTGGGTGAGCATGTTTGGCAAAATGTGCATTAACTTCCAAGTCATCGACTCTTTATTGAATGCACTGCGCTTTGGCACGTCGGGAAGGACTTCCGTAAACATATTCCAAATGAAGGTCGCAGGAAGTGGAAAGTCGATGTTTGCCGCTACACCAAATTCCTTGGCGAGCTCCATTTTTAACCACTGAGACATGCCTGGGCTTTGGACCAGAATTTGCTCTTTCTCAAATGGGTTTTCTAATGGGTTGAGCCGAACCAGCTCGACAAGTAAGGACTTTAACACGTCCACTTGGTTGGAATGGTAGACAGTAAACAAAATGCACTCACACTATTCTCGCCACAATTGGGTTGAGATTAGCATAAGTGCACGATTTTCTAGATAAATATACGCTTAGAAAAAGCCTAAAAGGTTACGCATTACTCACAATGCCACGATGAGGCTGATAGAAGTGGAAATAACGCAACGCGACATAACCCACAACCAAAGTCGCAATAATCAGTTCCACGCCAGCAAGCCAATGCACTTGAGCAACGTAGTGATCCTCTACCCCAATATTTTCCATCCAAGCAGCCAATTTAAATAGCGCTGTTGAGCCAATCACCATAGGGAAGGTAAACGCTGCATAGCCCGGACTAAACGGCAGTCTCAATAACTTAAAGAAAGCCAAATAGATTATCGCGGTCATCAGTATTGCAATGCCAAAAAGCACGCCGACAATCACTGGTGAAGGGTCAGCAGTCACTGTTAAGTAGCCCGCTAACGACAGACTGGCTGGTGCTGCCATTATCGCCATAGTAGGTTTTGCTACATCAGGAACTTCATGGGTGAACATAAAGCGATAAATCATCATCGGCAACATCACCGCATACGCCACCATGCCAAAGATCAAAGCACCGTGAGCGACCACATCAAGTGCTGGGTTGCCAGAAAAAGAGACATCGGCAACCACTATGCCTACAGGTGGGACAAACCAACTTGGCACCATATGATGAAGCTCAAATGACTGAGAGCGATGGTAAACAAAGCTAGCCAAAAAGATGATATGTAGAGCGACGGCGACTAACCACAAGGCATCGCCCGCTAACGGAAAAAAGTGCCCGAGTGAATTCGAGACAACCATAGTCCCCATTGCGAAAGTTGGGACCACACTTCCAACGACTGGGTGCGCTAAATCTTGGCGCAGTAAATGATTATGGAACAGAAACTTCACCGCAAGGATCACCAGTAACACACTGGCGATAGCAGCCCCGCTCCATTGCGCGACGCCATAGAAAGGCGCGGCGTTTTCCCAACACCAACCCAAACTGGCAATCCCTAGCGCTAAGCCAGCCATTGGAGTCGGCGCTCCCATTACTTTTGCTTTTGCTGCTTTAATCATGTTGCCTTGCCTCACACTCTCTTAACGACAGAGCCAGTTTACGCTTGCTAAACGTTCGGTAATATCTAATTATTTAGAACAGTCGTTCAACTATTCTTAACATTCTTTATGGCCACGAATATCTCTCTCAAACAGCTCAAAGTGTTTATTGCTATTACTCAGCACGACACGCTCACTGCCGCCTCAGATGCCCTGTTCTTGTCCAAAGCCGCCGTCAGTATGGCACTCTCAGAACTAGAGAAGCAGATTGGCCATTCGCTGTTTGATCGAGTGAACAATCGTCTTATCCTCAATCAAGAGGGGCAGAAATTACTCCCTTTGGCGGATGAGATCATTGAGCGATCGCAAGACATTGAGCAACTGTTTGATAACGACCAGACTCTTTCTGGTCAATTGAGGATTGGGGCCAGTGATACCATCGGCAATCAAGTCGCCCCCTATTTACTCCGAGACTTCCGCCGCGAAACTCAGCATGTCTCGCAAAGCCTGTTTATATCTAACTCTGCGCTCATCTGTCAGAAACTCGTCGACTATGAGCTTGATCTTGCATTGATTGAAGGAAAAACACTCCACCCTCAGCTGACTTCAACGCAGTTTAGTGAAGATGAAATGTGTGTGATCTGCGCGCCGAGTTCCGAGCTGGCCGAACAAGCAAGAATCACACTGGGTGATTTCGAAGGCAGTTACTGGATTCTGCGTGAGCCGGGATCAGGTTCAAGAGAGTTCTTCTTACGAGCCATTGCCCCTAGGATTGAAGAGTGGCATGAGTCATTTCAGTTAAACACCACAGAAGCACTGATTAATAGCGTTTCTGCAGGGCTTGGATTAGGCTGCTTATCGAGACTTGCTGCAGAGCCTGCAATCAAGGATGGCCGAGTGGTAGAGTTAACCCTGCCGCTCGATATGAAAAGGCGCTTTTGGCTGCTGGTTCATAAAGAGAAATACCAAAGCCCACTGCTTAAAGCCTTTATAGAATACTGCCATCAATGGCGTAAAGAGTAGTCACTTAGATCCCAGAACCAAGCTCTCACCTAGACTTAACTGGTTAAAAACTGTATAAACAGCCAGTGAATATTTTTGATAATTTGAGTTAGAGGAACAACCATGGCTGTAATCGTCAAGTACGTGGTCGAACGCAACGGAGAAGAGAAAATGACTTTTACCTCTAAAGCGGAAGCTGACGCATATGACAAAATGCTCGATATGGCTGATGAGCTTTTTGAGCTACTAGGTAAAAGTGAACTGCTAGAAGATGAAGGCAAGAAAGAAGACTTGGCTATGT
This sequence comes from Vibrio sp. RE86, assembly GCF_013114545.1. GTDB lineage: Bacteria > Pseudomonadota > Gammaproteobacteria > Enterobacterales > Vibrionaceae > Vibrio. The sequence continues at coordinate 176,071 of NZ_VTXI01000003.1, forward strand.
TCCTAGCACAAAATAAAGAAGAAGTGCTTTACGCTCTAGGTGCTAAACGCAAGCCAGCACCAAAGAAAGCGAAAAAGATTGAAGCGGTTGAAGACGCGCAAGACGACGCAGCGTAATATCTCCAAGCCGGCTAAAATCCAAAACCTCAACCTCTGTGTTGAGGTTTTTTGCTTTATGCACTCCCTATTTAGGGAAAACGAAGCGACCTATCTTTACCCTAATATCTTTTTCTTCAGCTGCTAGAATAGCTCATCATAACCAAGATGAGCGTATGCCAATGAAGTACCATATTGAAGTTTGTATCGACAATCTAGAATCCCTACACAATGCGATTAGCGGCGGTGCAACTCGGATCGAACTCTGCTCTTCTCTCGCTCTAGGCGGGCTTACTCCTAGCTTTGGTTTTATGAAAAAAGCCGCTCAGATCTCCTCTATTCCTGTCTACGCAATGATTCGTCCAAGACAAGGGGATTTTCTTTATGATCAAGATGATGTCGACGCCATGCTGCTAGATATTGAAGCCGCTGCTGAGGCAGGTCTTCAAGGTGTCGTATTTGGCGTACTGACTGCAAATGGAGATGTAGATTTGCCGTTGGCCACTCAATTGGCTGAGCGCGCAAAGCTGCATGGTCTTGGGTTCACTTTCCACCGTGCGATTGATCAGTCTTCAAACTGGCAACAAGCGCTAGAAGCAGTCATCAGTCTCGGTGCGGAGCGCATTCTAACCTCAGGCCTTGCTGCGAATGTTATTGACGGTAAAGAAGTACTTTCACAGATGGTTGAACAGGCTAATGGACGTATTTCCGTTATGGCTGGGGCAGGACTTACCTCAGATAATGTGAGTACCATAATCAACCATACTGGCGTTCGTGAGGTTCATCTATCTGGAAAGACGACTCGAGCTAGCGGCATGAACACCATCAGTGATAAGGCAAAAATGGGCAATGAGAATCTTGATGATTTCATCGTTCCAATTACTAACAAGGCCGCGATAGAAAAAGTCGTCAACGTCCTCAGTTAATGGTAAAAAGGTGGCGGTTTAGAGGATTACATTCCTCTGTTCAATAGGTATAAACCTCTTATCAAGGATGGAGTATGGCAAAGGATCTGTTTTACAGCTTAGACTTAAATCTGTTGAGAACCTTTCTAGTGTTGTCTCAAGAGCTGAATATGCGTAAAGCTTCTCAGAGGTTATTCGTTTCCCAGCCTGCGATTAGCCAATCTTTGCAGAAACTTCGCCACCACTTTGATGATGAGTTATTTGTCAAAGTACCCAAAGGCCTAGAAGCCACCTCTTTTGCCGAGCAACTAGCACAAGCGATTGCCCCTCACCTCGATGGGCTTGCTGGAGCTTTAAATCAAAATGAGAGCTTTGATCCAAAAGAGCTTACGGGTTCAATCAAAATTGCGGTCGCGCCAATCGTACTGACATGCCTTTCAGGTACCTTGTTTCCACGTTTCAGAGAACACGCACCAAACTGCATGATTGAGTTAGTGGGCTGGTCGAAAGACACGTTCACTGATATTCAAAAAGGTGATGTACTTTTTGGTGTGAACTTAGATCTCAGTACTCCACAAAATGTATCCGCAAAGAAATTAGTCGAACTCCGTGGTCAGTTGATCGTGCGTAAAGATCACCCTTTGAAAAAGAAAACCGCCACGGCGTTTGATATGGAGCCCTACCCGATTGCTTCCGTTATTACTCCGGGATGGAATGATAACTTTGCCTATGCTGCAGAAATTATGAAGCAGGAAGGGGCAAACCCGAACATCGGTTTTCGTTCCGAGTTTGTCATGGCTGTCGTCGACGTCATTCAACACACCGATTTTTTCCTCCCCCATTCAAACTTATTCCCAGTTCAAAACTTTCCGAATCTAAAAGCGATTGATGTACTGATTCAGGGGCAACCTTACCATCACCAAATTTACAGCTATTACCACAATAAATATCGTCATAACCCATTGATTCATTGGGTTTATCAGCAAATTCTAGCTGTACTCGAAGAGCAAATTACTAATAAGTAATACTTATTAGCTTAATAAATTTTACGGATTAGCCAAATCAACATCCTTACCCCATTATCACTGACGAAATTTCTTAACCAGTAGAGGAATTACTGGCGAAGGGATAAGCGTAGTGAACACTTCTCTTTCTATATCTTTGTGACTCTGCTTTTCCTACCCAACAAGGACGTGAGTTTATTTATTTACACATTGCGCTCAGAGCGCGGTTAATACTCAACAGACTTTTAGGTAGTGAATTATGAAAAAATCACTTATCGCACTTATCGTTGCTGGTTCATTTGCTTTGGCTGGCTGTTCTTCTTCAGGTGGTACTGATGTTAACGATCGTGACATCGATCCTGAATGGGGTGTTGTACCACCACCAGTGCAGCCGCCAGTAGATAACACACCAGATCGCCCACAACCAGAAGTCGATCCAGACTTTGGTGTTGATACAACTCCTGATTGGGGCTTAGAACCTGTTGATCCTGACTTTGGGATCACACCAGATGACACTCCTGACCGCTTACCACCAACTTGGGGGGGCGCATGTGGCTCACCTGATGACGGTGCAAACTGTGACCCGATTCCACCGAAACCGCCAGCAGATGTAGATAACGACTGGGGAATCAGTACAGATCCAGAAGTCAGTCCTTCTATCAATAGCATCGACCGTAATAAAGTACGTGACGCAGTTCGCTCTCGCCTAAACGGTTAACCCTTAATTGAGCCCTTAGAGTTCTAAGGGCTCTCTATCAAAGTGAAACAATGAAAAAACTTTCAATAGCTTGCTTAGCGGGGCTTATAAGCCACTCTGCTATGGCAAATATCACTGTATCTATTGAAAAGGACTTCTTAGAGTTTGGTATATACGCACCACTTTTTGATGAGGCTTACTTGTTCGTTGGCGCTGATACGGATGATTGGTTGGGCGTTGGTGTCGGCTACTACTATGACATAAACCCACAATGGAAATTAGGAGCTTATTACGAATACGGCTTATACGACGATTGGTTGATGCACGAAGTCGGGATTGATGGCGTTAAAACATCTAGTCACCAAGTAGATCTCTCCGCCACTCACTATTTTACTAAAAGCGCAGCAAAAATCGGCATCACAGCTGAACATGTGCGTAATGGCTTCACATGGATAACGGTGGATGATGTAGACAAGTACTCAATCTATTTAAGTGCTTCTCACTACCTTCAGCATGTCTATTTCACTGGGAAATATGAACATTACTTAGCGATCGATCAATCCGATATGGAAGACTTTAATCAAGGTCACGCAAATATATGGGAGCTATCTATTGGCTCAATGCATCCACTGTTCAACTTTTATCCCTATACAAAAGTAAGTGTTTTTGATCCCAATGGTACCTATTACGGCCAAAGAAACTCAGATGTCACCTTCTCTATTAACGGCACGTTCTCATTCAGATGAGTAACGGGCGAGTAAGCACTTAACTGAGCACCCATGATGAAGAAACACTTTTTAGCCTTAATGCTTTTAACGCCATTTTCAGCTGCTGTGAGCGGGCTGCATATTTCTCCTGAACTTAAGATGGGCCCTTACTATGGTTCGGGTTTATCCGGTGGTGGTTTACAGCTTGGCGTCACCGATGTGGCCGGCCTTGATGCGCTGTACCTTAGTTACTCGCACACATCAGCCGAACTTTTATGGAATAAAGACAGATTAAAAACCTACCGAGTTGGTGGTCAATATCATTTTATCAATCAACCGGTAAAATTTGGTCTTCAGCTAGAAGCAGGTATCGTAGAGTATGACGGCCGTCGTGACCCAATTTTTAGCGGTGAAACTCAATATGCAGAGGGGACAGGAGCCAGCTTTTCAGCGGCTTGGGTATTCTTTCCTACCGATAATTTAGGTATTCGACTGGGTGGCGATTTCAACTACATCGACAAAAGCAAAACATTGTTGGAGTCAACTTGGTCTGCCACCCTAGGTACCGGAGTCATCTTACACTTTTAGCGTAGCGCATCGTCAATGCTTTGTTCGCCCAAGTGGCGAACATCTTTGCCTTTAACAAAGTAGATGATGTATTCACAAATGTTTTGGCATCGATCCCCAACTCGCTCAATCGCACGGGCTGACCACATCACTTGTAGGATGTTCGGAATGTTTTTCGGATCTTCCATCATGTAAGTCATTAACTGACGAATCACCGCTTCATATTCGGCGTCAATCTTGTCATCAAGCTTGTACACTTCTGCCGCCGCATCGACATCCATACGGGCAAACGCATCCAGCACTTGGTGTAACATGCTGATCGCTTGTCGACATAAAGGTTCTAGTGACACATGGAACTGACGCTGCTTAGTTGACGGGCTCTCTATCGCCACATAAGCAATTTTACTGGCAACATCACCAATACGCTCTAGGTCAGTAATCGTTTTGATGATCGCCATAATAAGGCGCAGGTCTTTCGCGGTAGGCTGACGTTTCGCAATGATGCGAGTACAAGCCTCATCAATCGAGACTTCCATGGAGTTAACTTTGTGGTCATCACGAACGACTTTCTTAGCAAGTTCAATATCATCCTTATGCAGAGCCTGCATCGCAAATGACAGCTGCTGCTCAACCAATCCGCCCATCGTCAGTACATGAGTACGGATTGATTCTAATTCGACATTAAACTGGCCTGAAATATGACGCCCAAAATTCATAAATAAAGTTAATCCCTATTTGTAAGTGAAGAAGAAAGATCGCTGTTAACACCGCTACAGTTTCAAATATGACGAACAAGTCTAACCATATCTACCTGTAATGTAGTCTTCCGTCTGCTTTTTCAATGGAGAAGTAAAAATGGAGTCGGTATCTGAGTACTCGATCAATTTCCCCATGTGAATAAATGCAGTGTGATCACTGACTCGCGCCGCCTGCTGCATATTGTGCGTAACAATAACTACAGTATATTTCGTTTTGAGCTCATTGATTAGCTCTTCAATGGTTAACGTAGAAATTGGGTCCAGCGCTGACGTTGGCTCATCCAATAATAAAACTTCCGGTTCGATTGCGATCGCACGAGCAATCACTAATCGCTGCTGTTGACCACCCGATAGTCCAAACGCATTTTCATGTAAGCGATCTTTGACTTCATCCCACAAGGCAGAGGCTCTTAACGATCGTTCGACGGCATCATCCAAAGCTCGGCTGTTTTTCACACCTTGTAGGCGTAGCCCGTAAACCACATTCTCATAGATTGACTTAGGGAACGGGTTAGGTCTTTGGAATACCATGCCAACTCGACGGCGTAACGTCGCGACGTCAACTTCTGGATCGTAGACATTTTTACCGTGCAGCTTCACTTTACCTTTCACACGGCACCCTTCAACCAAGTCATTCATTCGATTGATGCAGCGAAGCAATGTCGATTTCCCACACCCTGATGGACCGATAAACGCCGTCACTTGGCCTTTAGGAATACGCATCGAAATATCACTCAAAGCCTGAGCATTTTGATAGTGCAAATTCAAACCTTCGATAGCGATGGCTGTCTTCTCATCACTCAAATTATTGACATCTAATGGCGTCGGATAGCCCAGTGTTTGATTAACAGAAAACATGATTAATCTTGTCCTAAAGTTCGATATTTCTCTCGTAGATTATTTCGGATACTGATTGCAGTTAAGTTCAGTCCGATAATCACCGTTACGAGTAAAAATGACGTTGCGTAGACCAATGGTCGTGCGCTTTCGATGTTGGTAGTTTGGAAGCCAACATCGTAAATATGGAAGCCTAAATGCATGAACTTGCGCTCTAAATGCAAAAATGGGAACTGACTATCAACCGGTAAGCTAGACGCCAACTTCACCGCCCCTACCAACATCAAAGGAGCCACTTCACCTGCCGCCCTTGCCACTGCAAGAATCAATCCCGTAATAATAGCAGGGCTCGCCATAGGCAATACAATGCGCCACATTGTCTCAAACTGCGTAGCCCCCAGCGCCAATGAGCCATTGCGCACAGAACTAGGGATACGCGCCAAACCTTCCTCGGTTGCGACAATCACAACGGGCAAGGTTAAAACCGCAAGAGTGAGTGCTGACCATAGCAAACCTGGTGTACCAAACGTCGGTGCAGGTAGTCGCTCAGCGTAGAAAAGCGAGTCAATCGATCCACCTAAGGTGTAGACGAAAAAGCCTAAACCAAAGACACCGTAAACAATAGAAGGAACACCCGCTAAGTTGATTACCGCAACCCGAATTAAACGAGTAAAAGCGTTGTTTCTTGCGTATTCATGAAGATAAATCGCGGCAACAACACCCAACGGCATAACCACTACAGACATGATCAATACCATTAAAACAGTGCCAAACATCGCCGGAAATACCCCGCCTTCCGAGTTTGATTCTCTAGGATCATCAGACAAAAACTTCCACGCTTGTTGGCTCCAACGTACCAGCTTTTGCCCCAATGACATCTGGTTTGGATACCAAATATCAAGCATTTGGCTAAGCGGTATCGTCACTTGCTGGCCCGTCATATCTTCAACTAGCAAGCCTTGCCTAGCTAACTTGTCACGAAGGGAGTCCAGCTTAGCTTCTGCTTTCGCCAGCATATCCATATAGTTGGCGTATTGCTTGTCGTATTGCTCTATGAAAGCATCATCTAAACGATCATTGAGTCGACGTTTACGCTTTTCTAATCTGAGGCGCTCGGCTTGAGCACTAATAACCCGGACTTCTCGCGCGATAATACGGTCAATCTCTTCGCGCAAGGTATCGGCAAACGACAAACCTGAAATGATATTTCTTTCAACTTCGCGCGTTATCTTGCCATTATCGAGCACATAGCCAACAGGTTTACCATAAAAATCACCACCACGAGTACGCTCGATAACCGCCCAACCTTCAGGCTTGGTCGGCGGCATCAAATCCAGTTCAAGCAGTGTGAAAAAATCCGCATCATAGAGATCGCGGTTGGCTACCTTAATGCTGACACGTTTCGCCAGCCCACGCTCAACAATGTTTTCAGGCAACTCGATGTCCATTTCAGTCAAATGACTGATTGGCACGTACTCTTGAGAATAGATCTGCCCGACCAGAATATTCCCTTGCTTGGTTTCCCATTGATAAAGAGGCGCAGGCCAAAAATAGGAAAGCCCTTTCCAACCAATAAGCAGCAATAGCCCTAACACAGACAACAGGCTAATGCTGACCGCACCACCTGTTAACCATATCCAAGGAGAGCCTGATTTTAACCACTTAAACACGTTGATTGTTTCCTAATCTCATAAACTAAAGTGAGCGATATTTTTCACGAAGACGCTGACGAACCCACTCCGCTAACGAGTTAACCGCAAAGGTAAAGATAAGCAGCAGTAAAGCCGCTAAGAACAGTAATCGATAATGAGAGCTGCCCACTTCTGACTCTGGCATCTCAACCGCAATGGTCGCTGAAAGCGTGCGCATTCCTTCAAGAATATTCCAATCCATAATTGGCGTATTACCCGTCGCCATCAGCACGATCATGGTTTCACCCACAGCGCGCCCAAGTCCCATCATTATCGCCGAGAATATCCCCGGACTCGCCGTAAGTAAGACAACATGAGTCAAGGTTTGCCATTGCGTAGCACCAAGAGCGAGTGAACCGTCCGATAAGTGTTTAGGTACCGAAAAAATAGCATCTTCAGCAATCGTAAAGATGGTCGGAATCACCGCAAAGCCCATGGCAAAACCAACAACTAAGGCATTACGTTGGTCAAAATCGACCCCATGCTCTGCGAGATAGACTCGAACATCGCCTTCGAACAACCATGATTCAATGTTGCCGCTTTGCGCAAGAATAAGAACTGAGATGACCACTATCGCTGGCATCAAGATGGCCGCGTGAAGGCCATTCGCAAACTGGCTTGTCCAACGCTTAGGCAATTTGTGCCACATCATTCCCACCAGAATGGTCGAAATTGGCAAAAACAGCATCAAGGCTACGATAGCTGCAAGATGTGTTTCAACGATAGGTGCAAACCACAAACCGGCTAAGAAACCAATGATCACCGTAGGCAGTGCTTCCATCAATTCTATCGACGGTTTCACGACCCGTCTCATCTTCGGCGTCATGAAGTAAGCCGTATAAATCGCACCGAATACAGCAATCGGTACTGCAAATAACATGGCGAATGCCGCTGCTTTTAACGTGCCGAATGCGATAGGTACTAAACTGAACTTCGCTTCAAATTCATCGCTGGCTGACGTGGTTTGCCAAACAAACTCTGGCTCTGGGTAACTCTCGTACCATACTTTTTGCCACAAAGAAGACACCGACACTTCAGGGAATGGGTTGTCCACCTTGGCCAAATTTAGCCCTTGTTCGGTTAAAGCCAGTAAGTAGGACTCATTTTTCGACATGGCTGCAAGATATGGCGCTTTCTGGTACGCACGCTTAAAGATCACTAGCTTTTCACTGGTTGTATAGTGACTTTGAACTGTGCCGTTGAAGTAAAAGCTATAAAAACCTTTTCGGTAGGTGTCCGGCAGCAAGAATTGCAGCTCTGATGCTAGTTTAAATTCGCGAATATGAGTTAATGATCTTTGCCCATCAGCCAGTACATCAAACCATTGTGAAACCAAGCCATCACTGTGAGTCACCAGTAAAGAGTACGCCCCTGCCAACAGGTCAATATCAATCACATCATGCTTGGCTTTGCCCTGACTAAGATCGAGTACTTCACGCACCGAAAACGTGTTATTTCCCTTTTCAGCAATCGCGACGTCAGAGCCCGAACGTAGATAGATGGTGTTACCATCAGGTGTAACTAACAACTGGTCTAAGCCTTTCACCGCTTCAGGAAAGATGAAGCTTTTCACTTCTGACTCTTCGTTCGTCCAACGAATCTCTATTGAGCCGTCATCATACCAACCCGCTAAGGTCACGTCTCTTTCCGCCGCAAACGCAAACTTTTGCAGTCGTTTACCTTCGACCTTAAGATCAAATGCAGGGGAGAGCTCAACCACATTAGGAGAGAACTGACGGCGATTATGCTGAAACTCCGAATCCAAGCGAGGTTTGAAAATCTGGACATCACCTTGACTAGAGGCAAATGCATACCAACCGTAGGCTGCTAGGGATTGAGAAAAGAGGCTACCCGACTGGGCGATACGCTGGGTTAAAACGGGTTGCGTTGTCGGTTCGGTAAGTGACCAAAAGTCGATGGTGCCTTGGTCTGAAATGACAAAAGCGTTGTCACCATAGTCATCCACACCGACTGCGATAGGCTGTTCTGTGGTTATTTCAACACTACGAACATCGGGCGTGATCCTAGCATCACCAAACAGTGGCAACACCATTATCGCAAGGTAAACAAAGATCAAAACCAGTGCAGCCAATACACTTACGCCACCAGCAGATACAGCCAAGCGAACTAATCGATCTTTGATTAGTCGTTTTCGATCACGTTCTCGCAATGAGAATTCTGCTTTGGCCATTCCTATCTCTTACCTATTTTCGTCCGAGTGTATAATATTTCCGTAAGGTGACAATTATATTACAGATCGCATTAAACAACTGAAAACAATGCAATAAAAAAGTGCAATAAAAGTGTCATACTAACACTTTAAGTTGCTAATCACTTCGAGGTAGTTCACCTCAACCGTGATCGTCAGGCAGGGAATAGGGTTAGTTATGAGTGCAGAGAAACTGTATGTTGAGAAAGAACTAAGTTGGTTATCGTTCAACGAACGAGTGCTACAAGAAGCGGCAGACAAAACGGTTCCTCTCATCGAACGAATCCGATTTCTAGGTATATTTTCCAATAACTTAGATGAATTCTACAAAGTTCGTTTTGCCGACGTTAAACGCCGAATCCTGATCAATCAAGAACGCGGCGGTAATGACAACTCAAAGCACCTTCTGACAAAAATGCAGACCAAAGCGCTCAAGCTCAATGAACGCTTCGATGAACTTTACGCAGAGTTGATTCGAGATATGGCAAGACGTCGTATCTTTCTCGTAAATGAGAACCAGCTCAGTGAGACTCAACAAAAGTGGGTTAGAAAGTATTTCCGCAAAGAGGTACTTCCGCACGTTACACCGCTGATGATGCGCGATGATATCGACGTACTGCAGTTTCTGAAAGATGAATATGCCTACATTACCGTTGAGTTAAAAAAACACGATCAAAGCAAATACGCTCTACTTGAGATCCCAACTGATCACCTCCCCCGCTTTGTCATGGTGCCGGAGCAAAAAGGCAAACGCCGTAAAACCATCATCTTACTTGATAACATTATCCGCTACTGCCTTGATGAATTGTTCCGAGGGTTCTTCGATTACGATGAGCTCAATGGCTACGCTATGAAGATGACTCGAGATGCGGAGTACGATTTGAGTCACGAGGTGGAACACAGCCTGCTAGAGCAAATGTCGGAGGGGGTTAGCCAACGATTAACAGCGATGCCAGTCCGATTCGTGTATGAGCGCGAGATGCCACAAGATATGCTCGATTTCTTATGCGATAAGCTCAAGATATCTAACTATGACAACCTTATCCCTGGCGGTCGTTACCACAACTTTAAAGACTTCATCGACTTCCCAAATGTTGGCCGTGAGTACTTAGAGCACAAGTCGCTTCCTCCAATGAGATGCGGTGACTTCGACGGTTTTGATAACAGTTTTGATGCGATAAAAAACCAAGATATTCTGCTCTACTACCCATATCATACGTTCGATCATATCTCTGAGTTGGTTCGACAAGCATCGTTTGACCCCAAAGTTCTGAGCATAAAAATCAACATCTACCGTGTCGCTAAGAACTCACGCCTAATGAACTCGTTAATCGATGCAGTCCATAACGGTAAGAAAGTCACGGTTGTCGTCGAACTTCAAGCTCGATTTGACGAAGAAGCGAATATTGAGTGGGCAAAGGTGCTCACCGAAGCGGGCGTACAAGTCATTTTTGGCGCACCCGGCCTCAAAATCCACTCTAAACTGCTACTGATTAGTCGCCGTGAAGAGGAAGAGATCGTTCGTTACACTCACATTGGTACAGGTAACTTCCACGAAAAAAACGCCCGTATCTATACCGACTTCTCACTACTCACCGCCAACACAGAGCTCACCGATGAAGTACGCAATGTCTTTGATTACATCGAGAATCCGTATCGACCTGTGCGCTTCAATCATCTTATCGTTTCACCACGTAACTCTCGCAAACAGTTGTACAAGATCATAGACAGCGAAATCGCCAATGCCAAAGCAGGTAAAAAAGCAGAGTTGATACTGAAAGTGAACAACTTGGTCGATAAAGGGCTGATTAATAAGTTATACGGCGCTAGCGCCTCAGGCGTAAAGATTAAGATGATCATTCGCGGTATGTGTTCGCTCGTACCTGGAATTGAAGGGGTAAGTGATAACATCAAAATCATCAGCATTGTCGATCGCTTCCTAGAGCACCCGCGTGTTGTGATTGCCCATAATGGTGGTGATCCGCACGTTTACATCTCTTCCGCTGATTGGATGAAGCGCAACATAGATCATCGCATTGAAGTTGCTACACCAGTTCGTGACCAACGTCTTAAACGACGAATTATTGATATCATTAACATCCATTTTACCGATACAGTAAAAGCAAGATGGATAGATAAAGAGATGAGCAATAGTTACGTACCACGCGGAAACCGTAAGAAAGTCCGTTCACAAATTGCCATTTACGACTATCTTAAAAACATAGAAAAACAAACAAAGAAACGTAAATCGCAGTTACCGACCAATCAGGATAAGTAGCTGCCGATACAATTGCGCAGCTATAAATTTAGATTGGTATCCAATGACTCAAACACAGGACATTCGTGACGTTGCCGCGATAGATTTAGGTTCCAACAGTTTTCATATGGTCGTGGCTCGAGTCGCCGAGCAAGACCTTCAGCTTGTCAGCCGACACAAGCAACGTGTTCGCTTAGCTGCAGGGCTAGATGCTCAGCAGAATCTCGACAACGCTTCCATAGAAAGAGGTTTAGAATGCCTAGCAATGTTTGCCGAGCGCCTGCAAGGGTTTGAGGTCGACAACGTTCGAATTGCCGCGACTCACACTCTTCGACAAGCCAATAACGCGCATATTTTCCTCCAACGCGCGCGTGATATTCTCCCCTTTCCTATTGAAATCATTCCTGGTGTTGAAGAAGCTCGACTGATTTACCTTGGCGTGGCCCATACTCAGCCAGGGTCAGATTCAAAACTCGTGGTGGATATAGGAGGCGGCAGTACCGAGATGATTATTGGTGATGGATTCGACCCAAAGCTCATCAACAGTAAACAAATGGGTTGTGTCAGTTACACCAAAAAGTACTTCGCCAATGAGAAACTATCGAAGAAGAACTTTGCCAAAGCGACGCTCGCTGCCGAGCAAAGAATGGAGTCATTAGCCTATCGCTACAAGAAAAAAGGTTGGGATATTGCCTTCGGTTCTTCAGGGACAATCAAAGCCATTCGAGAAGTTTTAATTGGTTTGGGCTACAGCGACGGCATTATTAGTGCAAAACGGTTAGATAAATTGGTCTGCGCCTTATGCGAGTGGGAAACCATTGATGAAATTGAACTAAGCGGATTAACCCCAGAGCGAAAACCAGTTTTCGCCGCGGGTGTCGCGATTCTTTGTGCGGTATTCCAAAGCTTAAAGATTGACGAGATGCACTTCTCAGAAGGGGCTTTGAGAGAAGGCCTCTTGTTCGAAATGGAAGACAGCTTCAAACGCTCCGATATCCGCATGCGAACAACGGAAAGCCTCGCGAGCAAGCACCTAGTTGATTTAGAGCACGCCGCTAAAATTAAAGGTCAAGCGAAAGAGTTTTTACAACAAGCCCATAAGGAACTGGGCATTAAAAAGAGTTCAGAGCTGTTTGAACTGCTTGAGTGGAGCGCACTATTACATGAAGTTGGGCTGAGTATCAGCTTACAAGCTTTCCATCGCCATTCCGCTTATATTTTGCGTCACACCTATATGCCAGGTTTTAACCGAGAGCAACAACGGGTACTGGCAACGTTGGTGCGATTCCAGCGTAAGGCGTTAAAACTACATGAAATGGAAGAGTTCACACTGTTCAAGAAAAAACACATCATCGGACTTATTCGTATTTTACGTTTGGCAATATTACTCAATGGCCAACGCAACGATGATCCTCTGCCTAACTTGTCTTTGTCTATTGAAGAGGATAAGTGGTCACTTACTTCTGATGAGGATGAGTGGTTAGAAAACAATAAATTGCTTCACGCCGATTTACTGTCCGAGCAAGAGTATTGGCACAATGCAGGTTGGGAACTGCACTTCTGAAACTAAAAGGGAGCCGACTTTGGCTCCCTTTTTTTAATCACTATTCTATGCCAACTTTGGCGAGCTCCAGACGCGCAATATCACTCGATATCGGTATGTAACCATCTTTCGCCACTAACGTTTGTCCCTGACGAGAATAGATGAAACGGATAAACTCACGTTCAATTGGGCTAAGAGGTTTTAGTGGGTGCTTATTCACATACACATAGAGATAGCGTGATAGTGGGTACTCACCCGATAAGATATTTTCTTGGCTCGGATAGATATAGTCATCACCCGTTTGAGCAATCGGCAGCAGCTTAACGCCCGACACACGATACCCCGCCCCCGAATATCCAATAGTGTTGATTGCAGAGCCTACCGACTGTACAACCGATGCTGAACCAGGCTGCTCATTGACGTCACTTTTGAAATCTCCACCACATAAGGCGTTCTTCTTAAAGTAACCGTAGGTGCCCGAAACTGAGTTGCGACCAAAAAGCTGCATACTGCGTTTGGCCCATTTAAACTCTAAGCCTAAATCGGCCCACGTTTTGACTGACTCAGTCGCACCACAACGTAAAGTGGCTGAAAAAATACTATCAAGCTGAGTAAAGTTCAGTCCTTCAATTGGGTTGTCTCGGTGAACAAAGATCCCAATCGCATCAATGGCAACTCGCAGTTCTGTCGGCTTATAACCGTGTTCACGTTCAAACGCTTCAATCTCACGATTGCGCATTGGACGACTCATGGGGCCAAATTGAGCAGTACGTTCGGTCAATGCAGGCGGCGCCGTCGAAGACCCCGAAGCTTGCACCTGTCCATTCACACTTGGGTAAAGCTGTTTAAACTCCTCAACCCAAAGTGTTGTCATCCCCGCTAGGGTATCCGACCCAACGCTGGTTAACCCACCGGTAATACCCGCAACTTTGCTATAACGTGGTAATTCAGAGTCTACGGCAGCGTAACTGGCCGAAGAGCAACCCAAAAGAATCGTCAGAGCAATACGGAGCACTTTCATCAACTGACCACCAACCTTGGTGGTAGCGTGAATGAGAACTGGCTTCCAACGCCAACAGCACTGCTGATTTCAAGATGTGAATCATGGTGAGTCAATGCGTGCTTCACGATAGCCAGTCCTAAACCACTTCCGCCTGTATCACGCGATCGTGCTTTATCGACACGGTAGAAACGTTCCGTCAATCGATGTAAATGTTGTGGCTCTATACCATCACCACTGTCCGAGACTTCAAGGTGTGCCCCTTGCACAGATTGGTACCAACGAACATGAATATCAGCCCCCGGCGGGGTATATTTCACTGCATTGTAGACGAGGTTTGAAATGGCGCTGCGTAGCTGGTCATCATCGCCCAACACGCGCAAGCTGCTGTCCACATCAAAGGTCAGTTTGTGCTCATTATCACCACTCAAACTTGCCGCTTCTTTCTCAAGCACTTCAAGCATGGCTGGCACATTCACTACATCTTCAAGCTCGTGCATTGGCGCGGCTTCAATCTTAGACAGCGTCAGCAACTGATTGACCAAGCTGTTCATTCGGTTGAGCTGCTCGGTCATCACGCCATGAGCTTTGGTCCACATCGGGCCAACCACCATGTCGGGATCTTCGGTCATCTCTAGGTAACCTTGCAGCACCGTCATTGGTGTACGCAGTTCATGAGAAACGTTGGCAAAGAAGTTGCGACGCATGCCTTCTAACTGCTTCAGCTGAGATACATCACGTACCACCATCAGGTGCTCACCTTCGGTGTAAGGCACGATACGAAGCTCGAGCATACGCTCTACATTAAGTGGCGAGCGCATTTCAAGCGGTTCGGAAAAGTCTTGCTTATTAAGGTACTTAATGAAGTCTGGAGTACGGATAAGATTCGAGATCGGCTGACCAGAATCGTCAGGCCACTTAAAGCCAAGAAGATGCTGGGCAAGCTTGTTACACCAAACAATGTTCCCTTCGCTGCGAAATACAACGACGGCATCGGGCAACGATTCAGCACCATTACGGAAACGGCGAATCAGATTAGTCAACTCTTTGCGTTTTCTACGCTGTCGCTGCTGCAAACGGTAAATACCATTAAACAGAGATTCCCAGTTTCCGCTGCCAGAAGGTGGCGTCAGGCGCTTCTCATCCCAAAGCCAAGCGGATAGACGCATCTGATTGTGCAGGTGCCAGACAAGCTGCAAAACCGTGGCAGCTAACAGCAACCACGGCATATATCCAAAAATCCAACCTACGATCACCCAAGGGGTGTAAAAAAAAGCCAGCTCCCAGGCCAGCTTTTTCCAAGTTAACCGTTCTACCACTTACCTCTCCGAATGGTAAAGACCAATTACGACTTAGTTGAGAAACGATAGCCCGCGCCGCGAACTGTCTGAATCAACTTATCGTGTCCAGCTGCTTCCAATGCTTTACGCAGGCGACGAATATGTACATCAACCGTTCGGTCTTCAACATAGACGTTGGTGCCCCAAACGTTATTTAGCAGCTGCTCACGGCTGTAGACACGCTCTTGGTGTGTCATAAAGAAATGCAGCATCTTGAACTCTGTCGGGCCCATATCCAGCGCTTCATCATTGGCTGTCACACGGTGCGAAACAGGGTCTAGTTTCAATCCTTGAACATCAATTACATCTTCTAGTGCTGTCGGAGTTACTCGACGAATCACCGCTTTCAAGCGAGCCACCAGCTCTTTTGGCGAGAACGGCTTGGTAATGTAATCATCCGCGCCCACTTCAAGGCCGCGAACTTTATCTTCTTCTTCACCACGAGCAGTCAGCATCACAACAGGAATGTTGCGTGTTAGCTCTTCACGTTTCATGTGTTTGATGAAGTTGATACCACTACCGCCTGGTAGCATCCAATCTAGTAAAACTAGATCTGGGAAGGGTTCAGCTAATTTTGTTACCGCAGTGTCGTAATCTTCCGCTTCTACCGCTTGATAACCTTTTTGCTCAAGAACAAAGCACAGCATTTCGCGAATTGGTGCTTCGTCTTCAACAACCAGAATCCTTCTAGACATAATTGAATAACCTTATGTTAGTTGAGTTATTTGAGCTTTCAGAGCCCTTTGCAACGTTAAGCATTATTACTAGCAATTATGACACTTTTGTGACCTTTGAAAACAAATTTTCATATAACTTTCATCCCATTATTGTGTGTATCCAGTAAGACAACGTCATCAAAAGTCTTTATTATTAGCAGCTCAAGTGAAGGTATAGAGAAAAAGTATGTGGTTTAAAAACTGTCTGGTTTACCGTTTCAACCGTGAAATCGAGTTCAACGCGGACCAACTAGAAAAACAACTGGCTGAGTTTCGTTTTACCCCATGTGGCAGCCAAGACAAGCAGAAGTTTGGCTGGGTCACTGCGATGGGTAAACATGGTGACATGATGACTCACGTATCAGAAAACCGCATTCTGATTTGTGCTAAGAAAGAAGAGAAAATGCTTCCTGCATCAGTGATTAAAGAGTCTCTGAATGCAAAAATCGAAGCGATGGAAATACAAGAAGGTCGTCCTCTTAAAAAGAAAGAGAAAGACAATCTAAAAGACGACATTGTGATGGATCTGTTGCCGCGTGCGTTTAGCCGTAGTAATCACACCAATGTGCTTATCTTGCCTAAAGAAGGCTTCATTTTGGTGGACGCTTCTAGCTATAAAAAAGCAGAAGATGTACTGGCACTACTGCGTAAAACCATGGGTAGCCTGCCTGTTGTTCCAGCAATTCCAGAGCAAGCGATTGAAACAACCCTGACTGAGTGGGTGAAAACAGGTAATACACCAGTAGGTGTTCAGATGCTTGACGAAGCTGAACTAAAATCAGTTCTTGAAGAAGGCGGCGTGATTCGCTGTAAGAAGCAAGAGCTAACAGCGGATGAAATCCGTAGCCACATCGAAGCAGACAAAGTCGTGACTAAGCTGGCTATCTGGTGGCAAGAACGCATCGAGTTTATCTTGGCAGAAGATGGCAGCATCAAGCGCCTTAAATTCTCAGATGACCTCAAAGATCAAAACGACGATATTCCTCGTGAAGATCAAGCGGCTCGTTTTGACGCTGACTTCTCACTCATGTGTGGTGAACTGAGCGCGTTCCTACCAAATCTATATGAGTGCTTAGGCGGTTTGCCACATCCGAACGCATAAGTCTCGTCACAGGGCATACCACAATGACCTGTGTAGCTATTGCGTCAAGTATGCGCAGAGATTGCTCTGCGCATCTCCTCAGATATCAAATCCCATTCAAGCGACTTGGAAAGCAATGGCTATTCAGGTCATTCCTACCTCGAATTCAGTTAGTACAAATTCAGTTCTGGTCACAAGTCACGTTTTGACGTAAAATTTGCGCCCCCTATTCCATCTGGTGGATTAGGCCTGACTTGAGATCAGATTAAGAGAATTACACATGACTGAGAAAGCATTCGTACCTGAGCTACTGTCACCGGCAGGTAGCCTTAAAAACATGCGTTACGCATTTGCCTACGGCGCAGACGCGGTATACGCAGGCCAACCTCGTTACAGCCTTCGCGTACGTAACAACGAGTTCAACCACGAAAACCTACAAATTGGTATCAACGAAGCTCATGCACAAGGCAAGAAGCTTTACGTGGTATGTAACATCCAACCGCACAACTCAAAGCTAAAAACCTTCATCCGTGACCTTAAACCGGTTGTTGAGATGGGCCCTGACGCACTAATCATGTCTGACCCAGGTCTTATCATGATGGTTCGTGAAGCTTTCCCTGATATGCCAATCCACCTGTCTGTTCAAGCAAACGCAGTAAACTGGGCAACGGTTAAGTTCTGGGCGGCAAACGGCGTTGAGCGTGTGATTGTGTCTCGTGAGCTTTCTCTAGAAGAGATCGAAGAGATTCGTGAGCACTGTCCTGAAACGGAACTTGAAGTATTCGTTCACGGCGCATTATGTATGGCTTACTCTGGTCGTTGCCTACTATCTGGCTACATCAACAAACGTGATCCTAACCAAGGTACGTGTACTAACGCATGTCGTTGGGAATACAAAGTTGAAGAAGGCAAAGAGAACGACACTGGCGACATCGTAGAAAAATTTGACCCAACAGAAGCACAAGCAGTTGAAGTTCAAGACGAGCGTCCTGAAACCACCATCGGTCGTGGCAAGCCAACTGACGAAGTGGTTCTTCTGTCTGAAGCGCACCGCCCAGAAGAGAAGATGGCTGCTTACGAAGATGAGCACGGCACTTACATCATGAACTCGAAAGACCTTCGCGCGGTTCAACATGTTGAGCGTCTGACTAAGATGGGTGTTCACTCACTGAAGATTGAAGGCCGTACTAAATCATTCTACTACTGTGCACGTACTGCTCAGGTTTACCGTAAAGCCATTGATGATGCTGTTGCAGGCAAGCCATTTGATGAGAACCTAATGGGTACGCTTGAGAGCCTAGCACACCGTGGGTACACTGAAGGCTTCCTACGTCGTCACACACACGATGCTTACCAGAACTACGACTACGGTTACTCAGTTTCTGACGCACAACAATTCGTTGGTGAGTTCACAGGCAAACGCCGTGGCGACCTTGCGGAAGTAGAAGTGAAGAACAAATTTGTTGTGGGTGACAGCCTTGAGCTAATGACACCAAAAGGCAACGTAATCTTCACGCTTGAAGCGATGGAAAACCGTAAGTCAGAGAAAATCGAGGACGCAAAAGGAAACGGCCACTTCGTATTCATCCCAGTTCCAGAAGATATGGATCTAGAATACGGCCTATTAATGCGTAACCTAAACTCAGGTCAGGATACCCGTAACCCTACAGGTAAATAAGCATGGCTTTACTGATCACTGACAAGTGCATTAACTGTGATATGTGTGACCCTGAGTGCCCAAATGGCGCGATTACCATGGGTGACACTATCTTTGAGATCGACCCTGATCTGTGTACTGAGTGTAAAGGTCATTACGAAAAACCGACGTGTCAGTCTGTGTGCCCAATTACTAAATGTATTATCACAGACCCAAACCACATTGAGACTGATGAAGAGCTACTCGAAAAGTTCGTCATCATTCAAGGTTTAGCTTAATTAGAAACGCCGCTCAGTGAGCGGCGTTTTAATATAACAACTAGCACCCTTCGATCTCTGTTCCTACCCTTGTTGTAGATTCCGAATCAAGTACATAGAATGCTAAACACAAATCTGTCGCTCGGTATCCTCTCGGATAGATAGCACTGCCCCATGTGTTAACTGAAGCATCAATTGCCCTCATATCTAATGCGTCAACAGCACAAAGATCATTTGAGCACTCAACATCAATAATGTCTCTATTGTTAACATATCGCCCAATATAAGTGATATCCCCCTGTAAGATTCGTCCTAAGGACTGCCCCCAATTCGGGGAGGGTCTACCCAAAATAGTTCTCACATCTTGACCATGGTAATCAATACTGCCACTAGCTTCAGTCTCTATACCATCAATCACTGCTTTAGAATAGGTAAGGTCAGAGCCAGTACTTAGGCTAGCAGCCACACCTTGAACTTGTGATCTGCTTGCATCACTGCTGTAGCTAAAAAACTGAGGAGCGGCGGTCAGTGCCAATATTGCAATTAACACAATAGCGACCGTAAGTTCGATAAGAGTTAACCCTGATTGTATAGAGCCCATTGAACGCACGTTATAACCACCCCAAACTTAAGGAATAACAGACTGTATACTAATTTAGAGTAACTTTAATGTTCAATCAAGCATCAGGATTCATGTATGTTCAGTAAATCTATACAACCCTGTGGAAGCACTTTCTTAGGCTTAGTGACTTTCTTGTCTGGTTTAGGTTGGCTTATTTTAGGCTTTGGCTGCGGTTTCCAGCTTGCTAACTCTGCACCACAACCATCTCCTTGAGGCGGAGCCGCTTGAGGTTTGCAACTCGTGCTGTCTGGTGGGCAATTCAGTCGTACGTGCATGTGATAGTGATGCCCCCACCAAGGGCGCACTTTTCGCAACCAATCACGCTCATCCGACACTTCCGTTTTGCAAAGCTTATCTTTAATCACTGGGTGAACAAAAATACGGGCAACATCATCATCGCTCGCTGCCAGTTTAACTAACTCAAAATGACGCTGATCCCAGTTATTCTTCACTAATTGATACTGCTTTAAGTTAACCAAACTATGAGGAATCGGTTCAGAGAGTTCTGCGTCTGAGATGTTTACCTCAGAAAGTTTAAGCCAGATATCGATATCTAAACCCGTTTGATGACTAGAGTGTCCAGAGGAGAAGCGCCCGCCTTTAGGCAGGGAAATATCAGCGATAAGGAGTTGAGTGTTTAATGCTTGCTGAACAGAGCGAGATAGACGCTCAACGAAACCTATCGCGTTAGGGTGACCGTAATATCGGCCTCTTTGACTGCGAAGTACCTGATAACCTTGCCCTTCAAGAGGAAGAGCTTCTCCACCAGCTAAACAGCCGTTAGCATAGCCGCCTATTGCTTGTGGTGCGCCATAGGAAGGAGAATCCACTTGCTCCCATGGCGTAGCGTAAGCGGAAGTTGAGAAGATAATACAAGAGAGAAGGACTGATATCGCTGACCATCGATGGGTTATCGGCTTCATAGTGACTTCTCTCCTCTAAAGGCTAATTAATAATGTTCACCGTTATCGTAGTAGCCTTTTGCATCCAGTGCAGTGAAAACCACTGCGACATCAATGTCTTCGCCAATGATGCCACGCACTTGTTTAGTAATGATTTCAGCGACAGCATCTTGCTTATCTTGGCCACGATCAAACCACAACACTTCAACAAACGGATAAGCGGCGCTCACTTCACCTTCATGGAAAAACGTGGAATAGATATATTCAAAGGTAAAGTCCTCTCTTGGACAATCCATATGAGGCTGAAGCTCATCGATTAGCGGTTTTGATAGCGTCTGTACCGCCTGAGGCTCTACTGCTCGAAAACGTAAATGTGGCATAACTTGCTTCCTATTTATTATTTGTACCTATCATAGCAAGTTATTGTTCAATTACTTAATCCGTCACTAAAACGTGCGAGGACAAATGAGATTTCAGTCATTTATCGAGGATAAAAAGCGAGCCTAATCACCTCCCCATCACTGTCTAACTGAGCTACCCAAGTGTCTGATTGCCAACTTAGCAGGCGCGTTTCACTCTGTGGAAACTGGTTAAGGAACTGAATTAGTTGGCGGTCAACCTCTGTCATTTCGTCCTTTGATAATGCTCTTGTAACATCGAACTCTTGGCTGCCAATCTGTGCCTTTGTTAGGGTGAAACCATCACTACGAAGATGAAGCTGTATTTGGCCGAGTTGATGTGCACTGAATTCAGAGAATAGTACAATGGTAACTTGCTCACTCGCTATCTCTGCTTCGGCAATAAAAGGAACTCGATAGTAGTGAACAGAGTCCTCACACCAAAGACTTTCATCACACTGCTGCCACGATGATTGAATCATGTCACCCACTTGTTTTGGCGACTGATTAGCGAATATCAGGCTACTCGCCAACGCAGGTAAACCAACAAACCACATCAGGAAAATCCAAACCTTCACGCCTCTCCCTCTAAAACAAACCTGTTTAAACAACAAAGCCGCTGATAACAGCGGCTTTGATTTCAGTCGTTAACAAAACACCTTATGGCATCTCATCAAACTCTGCACCCTCTTTTTCTACTTGAGGTGGCATTAGGTGTTCTTTGGTAATACCCAGTTTCAATGCTAGTGCCGAAGCAACGTAGATTGACGAGTAAGTACCTACCGTAATACCCAGTAGAAGTGCCGTTGCGAAGCCATGAATCATCGCACCGCCTTGAGTGAATAGCGCAATAACTACGAATAGCGTGGTACCAGAAGTAATCAATGTACGGCTCAATGTTTGAGTGATTGAGCTGTTCATGATCTCTGCCGGTTCGCCTTTACGCATCTTACGGAAGTTTTCACGGATACGGTCGAATACAACAATGGTATCGTTGAGCGAGTAACCGACAACGGTCAGAAGCGCCGCAACGATGGTTAAGTCCACTTCAATTTGCATCAAAGAGAATACGCCCAGAGTGATGATAACGTCGTGAGCAAGGGCTAATACCGCACCTGCCGCCAAACGCCATTCAAATCGCACCGATACGTAAATCAAGATACAGATCAGAGAAACCAGGATCGCAAGACCACCCGCTTCTGTCAGTTCATCACCCACGTTTGGACCAACGAACTCGATACGACGCATCTCTACGCTTTCACCTGTGCCATCTTTAATCGCATTCAGGATCTGGTTACCTAGCGTTTCACCCGCAACATCATCACGAGGACGTAGACGAACCATTACGTCACGTGCACTACCAAAGTTTTGTACCGTTGCATCACCAAAGCCTTCCGCTTCAAGTGCGCTACGAATATCTTCAAGATTAGCTGGCTGTTCAAAACCCACTTCAATCAAGGTACCGCCAGTGAAATCTAGACCCCAGTTCAACCACTTAGTCGACAGAGTAAAGATAGAGGCACCAATCATTAGGATTGAGAAAACAAATGCCAGCTTTGACCAACGCATAAAGTCGATCATTTTGTCTGCTTTTAGAATCTGAAACATACTAATTCCTAGCCTTAGATCGACAGTTTGTTGATACGTTTACCACCGTATGCAAGGTTCACGATACAACGTGTACCTACAATAGCTGTAAACATAGAAGTTAAGATACCGATAGACAGCGTAACCGCGAAGCCTTTAATCGCACCCGTACCCACTGCAAATAGAATAATCGCAGTGATAAGTGTGGTGATGTTAGCATCGGCGATGGTACTGAATGCGTTCGCGTAACCTTGGTGAATCGCTTGCTGAGGACTGCGCCCATCACGAAGCTCTTCACGAATACGCTCGAAGATCAGTACGTTTGCATCGACGGCCATACCAACGGTAAGAACGATACCTGCGATACCTGGCAGCGTCATGGTTGCCCCTGGAATCATCGACATAACACCGATAATCAGCACAAGGTTAGCCATAAGAGCCACGTTCGCAATCAAACCAAACTTACGGTAGTAGAACAGCGTGAATAGCATTACCGCAACCATACCCCAAATCATCGCTTGGATACCCATGTCGATGTTTTGCTGACCCATAGATGGGCCAATGGTACGCTCTTCCACAATCGAGATAGGCGCGATCAGAGCACCCGCACGAAGTAGAAGCGCTAAGTTGTGAGCTTCAGCAGCTGAATCAATACCTGTGATACGGAAGTTGCGACCAAGAGCAGACTGAATCGTCGCTTGGTTGATCACTTCTTCATGCTTCGTCAAGATAACTCGGCCATCTGGCGTTTTACGACCACTGTCTTTGTACTCAGCAAAGACGGTTGCCATTAACTTACCAATGTTCTTTTTAGAGAACGCCGACATCTTGTTACCACCTTCACTGTCTAGTGAGATGTTAACTTGTGGGCGACCATACTCATCCACACTTGAACTTGCATCAGTGATGCTCGAACCGCCAAGAATGACACGCTTTTTCAGAACAACTGGGCGACCATCACGGTCTTGCTTGATTTCGCTACCAGCAGGCGCACGACCAGAAGCCGCTGCTGCTAGATCCGCTTTTGAGTCCACTTCACGGAACTCAAGCGTCGCAGTTGCACCAAGAATCTCTTTCGCACGAGCCGTGTCTTGAACACCAGGAAGCTCAACTACGATGCGGCTAGCACCTTGACGTTGAACCAATGGCTCTGCAACACCAAGTTCGTTAACACGATTACGAAGGATGGTAATGTTTTGCTCAACAGCGTAGTTGCGAATTTCTGTTAGACGTTGCTCAGTAAAGGTACCAGTAATCGCAAAGCGACCGTCTGAATCAGACGTTGTGAACAGCATGTCTGGGTGATTTGTTTCCAGAACACGTTCAGCTTCTGCAAGTTGTTCGGCATTACGTAGAAGAACTTCAACACCATCTTTACCCGCAGGACGAATAGCACGGTAACGAATCTTCTCTTCACGAAGTTCGCTACGGAAAGCTTCTTCTTGCTGACCGACTAGCTTGTCCATTGCAGCGTCCATATCCACTTCCATTAAGAAGTGAACACCACCACGTAGGTCAAGACCTAGCTTCATTGGTGCAGCACCAATAGATTCAAGCCAATCTGGCGTTGCTGGAGCAAGGTTTAAGGCAACAATCTTATCGCTGCTTAATGCTTCGTTGATAATATCGCGAGCACTGATCTGAGTATCAGTATCGTTGAAGCGTACAAGAATTGATCCATTCTCTAGAGCAATGGATTTATGAGATAAGCCCTCTTTATCAAGAGCTTTTGTGACAGAATCCAGCGTTGACATATCTACAGAGGCGCCACGCGCCCCTGTAACTTGAATAGCCGGATCTTCACCGTAGATATTTGGAAGTGCATACAATGCTGCGATAGCGATGGTAAACACCACCATCAGGTACTTCCATATAGGATAGCGGTTTAGCACAGCGAGGATCCTCTAGCTGTTTATAGAGACTTTAGCGTACCTTTTGGTAGCACTGCAGTAACGAAGTCTTTCTTGATTACTACTTCGTTATTCGTGTTCAGCTCGATAGAAACGTAATCGTTGTCTTCAGCGATTTTAGTGATTTTACCCACTAGGCCACCGCTAGTAAGAACTTCGTCACCTTTGCTCATCGAAGACATTAGGTTTTTGTGCTCTTTAACACGCTTAGCTTGTGGACGGTAGATCATGAAGTAGAAGATCACCGCAAACATACCTAGCATGATTAGCATTTCGAAACCGCCGCCTGCTGGTGCGCCTTCTGCTGCTGCGTGAGCTTGAGAAATAAACATTAAAATATCCTCTATTATTATTTATTAATATCCAAGTGGGGCATTCGCGATTTAGTTTCAAGTCTGAGAGTAATCAATAGAGATCACCCTCTCAAAAATAGCCTGCGTTTGCCTACTTTATTAGCAAAAGCCTCTGGCACAACACCAAAGGCTTTAATCTCTTACTGTTCTTCTTTTAGTAGCGGTGGCACTTCACGGCCACGACGCTCATAGAACTCTTGAACGAACTCATCGAAACGATCTTCATCAATGGCAGTACGAATGCTTTCCATCAGACGCTGGTAGTAGCGAAGGTTATGGATTGTATTCAGACGCGCGCCTAAGATTTCGTTACAACGCTCTAAGTGGTGTAGGTACGACTTAGAGTAATTTTGACAAGTGTAACAGTCACAGTGTGGATCAAGTGGTGTTGTATCCGTTTTGTGTTTCGCATTACGGATCTTGATCACACCGCCAGTCACAAACAGGTGACCATTACGTGCGTTACGCGTTGGCATTACACAGTCAAACATGTCGATACCGCGACGAACACCTTCAACGAGGTCTTCAGGTTTACCTACACCCATTAGGTAGCGAGGCTTATCTTCCGGTAGCTGAGGACAAGTGTGCTCCAGAATACGGTGCATGTCTTCTTTTGGCTCACCTACTGCTAGGCCACCAACAGCATAACCATCAAAACCGATTTCCGTTAGGCCTTTTACAGACACATCACGTAGGTCTTCGTAAACGCCACCTTGAACGATACCAAATAGGTTGTTCGGGTTTTCTAGTTTATCGAAATGATCACGTGAACGCTGTGCCCAACGTAGTGACATTTCCATCGATTTTTTCGCTTCGTTGTGTGTCGCTGGGTAAGGCGTACACTCGTCAAAAATCATAACGATGTCTGAACCTAGGTCTTTTTGGATTTCCATCGACTTTTCAGCGTCCATGAAAATCTTGTCACCATTTACCGGGTTACGGAAGTGAACACCTTGCTCAGTGATAGTACGCATCTTACCTAGGCTGAATACTTGGAAACCGCCTGAATCGGTAAGAATAGGACCGTGCCAGTTCATGAAATCGTGCAGGTCACCGTGCATTTTCATCACTTCTTGACCTGGACGTAGCCATAGGTGGAATGTGTTACCTAGAAGAATTTCAGCACCTGTGCCTTTAACTTCTTCTGGCGTCATACCTTTAACAGTACCGTACGTACCTACTGGCATAAACGCTGGCGTTTGAACTGTGCCACGTTCGAAGGTCAGTTGACCACGACGCGCAACACCGTCTTTTTTCTTAAGATCGAATTTTAACTTCACGAAGCCTCCGGTTGTCAGAGAAACAGTCTGACATTAAGTTCAGAGCTTTAAGCTCTATGAGGAGCGGTCGCCTTCCGTGCGAGATGCAAACCAACTTTTTAGTTTGCGTCCTAGCCTACTGCTAGCACTCGTAAACAATAAATTATAAAAAAGCTTACTAGCAAAATATTACGCTTTAAGAGCAAGGAAAAAGCGCGGAGCTTACGAATGTAAGTGAGCACTTTTGACGCAGCTATTGAAGCGTAAGATACAGCTAGTCAGTTTTTTTCTTGATGAACATCGAATCACCATATGAGAAAAAGCGGTACTTGTTCTCTACAGCGTGCTTGTAGGCATTCATCGTATTTTCATAACCTGCGAAAGCGCTCACTAGCATAATCAGCGTAGACTCTGGCAGGTGGAAGTTAGTGATCAAACAGTCCACTAACTGATATTCGTAACCAGGGTAGATAAAGATTTCAGTGTCGCCAAAGAATGGAACCAATTCAGTACCTTTCTTAATCGCATCTTGAGCAGCACTTTCTAGAGATCGCACTGAGGTGGTACCTACGGCAATGATTCGGCCACCACGAGCTTTGGTTGTATTGATTGCATCAACGACGTCTTGAGGAACTTCAACATACTCAGCGTGCATATGGTGATCGTTAATATCGTCCACTTTTACTGGTTGGAATGTTCCTGCACCCACGTGCAAAGTCACGTAAGCAAACTCAGCGCCTTTTGCTTTGATCTTCTCTAATAGAGGTTCATCAAAGTGCAGGCCTGCCGTTGGAGCTGCGACTGCACCCGGTTTTTGGTTATAAACCGTCTGGTAGCGCTCTTTGTCTGAATCTTCATCAGGACGGTCGATATAAGGTGGAAGCGGCATGTGACCGATCTCTTCCAGTACCGCTAGCACGTTCTGCTCTGAATTAAACTTGAGCTCAAACAGTGCATCATGGCGTGCGACCATCTCTGCAGAATGCTCGTCGTTTTCACCAACAAAAATCGTTGAACCTGGCTTTGGCGATTTAGAACAACGCACATGAGCTAAAATACTTTTTTCATCCAGTACACGCTCAACCAACACTTCCAACTTACCGCCCGACTCTTTGCGGCCAAACATACGTGCAGGAATAACGCGCGTATTGTTAAACACCACAAGATCACCCGGCTGTACTTGATCCAGTACATCGGTAAATGTGCCATCGGCAAGTTCACCGCTATTACCATCTAATTGCAGTAAACGGCTAGCTGTACGCTCTGGCTGAGGGTAACGAGCAATAAGCTCATCAGGTAAATCAAAGTGGAAGTCTGATACTTGCATGTTACTAATCTTTTGTCGTGATTTCGTAGTGTGAGTCGAACTGATTCTGTCACAAACAGACGACGAGTTTTTCGCAGCCGACTAGTATATTCTGCGTGCGAGCAATAGCAAGGAAAGAGATGTGAATTTTGGTAAATAGAGTGGAACAATTGCCTTAAAACCAGCATGGAATAATGTGTACATATTTCGCCACATTTTTTTCATGGTTAAGCCACCAAAAACTCGTTCATCTCTCAATATCTAGGTCAGAAACTGACTATATTAAAAGAGTAAAAACAATAACTCAGGAGGCAGCCATGATTAAGGTTGAAGACATGATGACGCGTAACCCTCACACGTTACTGCGCTCACATAACCTTGCAGACGCAAAACATACCATGGAAGCACTAGATATTCGCCACGTACCGATTGTTGATGCACACAAGCATTTACTTGGCGTAGTTTCACAACGTGACGTATTGGCCGCGCAAGAATCCAGCTTGCAACAAATCCCAGAAAATCAATCTTTTACTCTAAGTACACCTCTCTATGAAGTCATGAAAACCGGCATAATGACCGTCTCCCCACAAGCTGGGTTAAAAGAGAGCGCTATCTACATGCAGAAACACAAAGTGGGTTGCTTGCCTGTGGTAGAAAAAGGCAGCTTAGTGGGCATTATTACTGACAGTGACTTCGTTTCCATCGCGATCAACTTACTTGAATTGCAGGAAGAAGTAGAACCTGAAGAAGTTGAATAACAGCGAATAAGTTTTATCTAAACTCTACCTAATTTACTCGTTGGCTCTAATCATAAAGGGCCAACGCAGCCTTCTTCGACAATTGTTGAATAAGCAAAAGCATTCTTATCAGCAAAATCGCAATACGTCTCTTATAATTTAGTGACAATAAAATAAATAAACATCGTCAGTTCAAAGCCGTCCACTATTATCAGCTAACATAGGGATATTGCTATGAGCCTGAAAAAGCTTTTGACCCTTGGTTTTGGGGTGATCCTTGCCCTCATTTTGGTCATTTCCGTCGTTGCCTCGTTTCGTTTCCTCCAATCCAGTACCGGTTTTAATACTTATCGAGCCCTTGCCCTTACTAGCGTTGCAACAGGAAGAATACAAGCGAACATTCTTGAGGCTCGCCTAGCTGCATTGAAATACATAAAAAACCCAGACCAGAAACATGTTTCGGAGCTCAATAAACGAGTCACAACCGCGATTACGCTAATCGAAGAGGTGCTCGACGCTCATATCGATGATGGCCACAAATCAGACTTCATTGCGATTGAAAACCAGCTAGAGCAATACCAGCAAGGCTTTAATAACGTCATCCAATTGGTCAATCAGCGAAACCAGCTCGTGAAAGAACAACTTGATCCTGCTGGTCTACAAATGCGCCAGTCAGTCACCACCCTCATGAACCAGGCGGCCACTGAAGATGATTTAGATGTGGCAGTCAGTGCCGGGACGTTACAACAACATCTGCTGCTATCGCGCCTATACGCTTCCAAGTTTTTAACCAGTAACGCGCAAAGTGATGCCGAGCGTGCGCAAAAAGAGTTTCAACTTGTCGCAAGTATTGCGGAAACGGTCGAATCACAGTTGATGTCCGCTCAACAGATTTCGACGCTCAAAACATTCCAACAAGCGTTTGAACAATATCAAAATACCTTCTCTCGAGTGGTTGAGACCATCAATTCTCGAAACGGGATTATTTCGAGCACACTGGATGTCGTTGGGGCGTCCGCAGCCAGTACCATCGAAGAGATCAAACTATCCACGAAAGACAAACAAGATAAAGTGGGGCCAGAAATGGTAGACCGTTTCAGCAATGCGCAAATGCTCATTTTAATGTTGTCAGTCATTGTCATTGCGAGCGCATTAGGTATCGCAGTTGCTATCTACCGTAACGTACTGAAAGTTGTCGGCGGCGAACCGAGTGAGATTCAATCCCTCGTCGCTGAAGTGGCCTCTGGCGATCTGTCGAAGCAGATCCAAACATCCGGCAACGAAAGTGGTATTTACGCGAATATATTGCAAATGAGGATGGAACTGCGCCGCATTATCGAAGGTTTCCATGATATCTCCGATAACGTGTCTTCTTCTTCTATTTCATTAACCGGCATCATGAGTGACACCGAGAACAATGCACAACAAGAACTCAGCCAAGTCGAACAGATTGCGACAGCGATTAACGAGCTATCAAGCACCGCGTCTGAAGTGAGCCAAAATGCCGCCAATGCAGAGAATGCAGCCAATGATGCGACCAACAATGTAGTTGAGGGGGGACGACTGCTCGATTCTTCCGATGAAGTATCACAAAAAGTGGATAGCTCCATTGAAGAGACGTCAAAAATCGTTAACCAACTGCAAGAGTACTCGGTAGAGATTGGCACCGTCGTTGAGGTGATCAACTCTATTTCAGAACAGACCAATTTACTGGCTCTTAACGCAGCAATTGAGGCAGCGCGAGCCGGTGAACAAGGACGAGGATTTGCTGTGGTGGCAGACGAAGTGCGCTCTCTTGCTGCTAAAACTCAGCAATCTACGGTCGATATTCAAGACATCATTTCGCGCCTTCAAGCTCAGGCTAAAGATGCGAATCAATACATGCAATCTAACTTGGTATTGGCAGAAGATTCACGCAAATACAGTGAGCAATTGCGATCCGCATTCTCTTCCATCACCGAGTCCGTCTCTCTGATTTCAGATATGAACACCCATGTCGCAACAGCATCAGAAGAGCAATCTGGTGTGACTCAAGATATCTCCCAAAACGTTTCACACGCTTTTGACTTGGTGAACAAAAATGTGGCGGGGATTGAAGAGAGCAAGCGCGCGAGTGATGAGTTATCGAGCCTTGCCGAAAAACAGAAAGAACTATTAAGCTTCTTTAAACTGTAAATAAAAAAGAGCGGCCTACGCCGCTCAAAAGCATGTCAAAGTTTATGCCTAAAACAGAATATCCATACCCAAAGTTTGGAGAGCCAAAGCCTGCATGTTTTAGCTCTCCAACAAGGTACTAATGGCTAGGGATTCTTAGAATTGGTCTTCTTCTGTTGAGCCAGTTAACGCTGTTACTGATGAGTTGCCACCTTGGATAGTATTGGTCATCTTATCGAAGTAACCAGTGCCCACTTCCTGTTGATGAGCAACAAACGTATAGCCTTTCTCAGCCGCTTGGAACTCAGGGCGTTGTACCTTCTCAACGTAATGGCGCATACCCTCACCCTGTGCGTAGTCATGCGCAAGTTCGAACATGTTGAACCACATATTGTGGATACCGGCTAGCGTGATGAACTGGTACTTGTAACCCATGTCCGACAGCTCTTGTTGGAACTTAGCAATGGTTTCTGCGTCTAGGTTCTTCTCCCAGTTGAATGAAGGAGAACAGTTGTATGCTAGTAGTTGACCTGGGTATTCCGCGTGGATAGCTTCAGCAAACTTACGCGCCTCTTCTAGACATGGTGTTGCCGTTTCACACCAAATAAGGTCTGCGTATGGAGCATAAGCTAGGCCACGAGCAATCGCTTGGTCGATACCTGCACGCACTCGGTAGAAACCTTCTTGAGTACGCTCACCTTCGATGAAGTCCGCATCGTAAGAATCACAATCAGACGTAATCAAGTCAGCGGCGTTCGCATCAGTACGAGCAATAACCAGCGTCGTAGTACCCGAAACGTCTGCTGCCAAACGTGCTGCCACCAGCTTTTGCACCGCTTCTTGAGTCGGAACCAATACTTTACCGCCCATGTGACCACACTTTTTCACTGACGCGAGTTGGTCTTCAAAGTGAACGCCTGCAGCACCTGCATCAATCATCGACTTCATGAGCTCGTAAGCATTAAGAACACCACCAAAGCCTGCTTCCGCGTCCGCGACAATTGGTAGGAAGTAATCAATACCGCCTTCGTCTGCTGGTGATTTACCATTTGACCATTGAATTTGGTCAGCACGGCGGAATGAGTTGTTAATGCGCTTAACCACTGACGGTACAGAATCTACTGGGTATAGCGA
This sequence comes from Vibrio sp. RE86, assembly GCF_013114545.1. Lineage (GTDB taxonomy): Bacteria > Pseudomonadota > Gammaproteobacteria > Enterobacterales > Vibrionaceae > Vibrio. The sequence continues at coordinate 207,754 of NZ_VTXI01000003.1, forward strand.
TTGGTCTGGGTACATCGTTGATGCAGTATTGTTATCTGCCGCTACCTGCCAGCCTGATAAGTAAATCGCTTCGATGCCTGCTTTTGCTTGCTGTACAGCCTGACCGCCCGTTAGCGCACCAAGACAGTTCACATAGCCTTTTTTCGCATCACCGTTGACCAGTGACCATAGCTTGTCAGCACCACGTTGGGCAATGGTGTTTGCAGGCACCATTGAGCCACGTAGTTCTACCACTTCTTCAGCCGTATAAGGACGCTTAACGTTCTTCCAGCGTGGGTTTGTTGCCCAGTCTTTTTCCAGAGCTTCGATTTGTTGGCGGCGAGTTAAGTTAGTCATTGGTCTATCCCTCTTTTGATATGCGCTTCTAATATGTTGAAAACACAGGCGCTGTTTTTTCCTTGTTCTTTGGCAGTACTTCCTTCTCTGCCGCAGACGATTCACGTTATTGTTGAGTAGTTATTGGTTTACTTAATCCAAGTAGTCGTAACCTGGAACAGTTAAGAAATTGGTGAGCTCATCACTGGTCGTCAGTTTGGCCATGAGAGCAGCGGCTTCATCAAAGCGTCCTGATTCAAAACGCTCTTGCCCTACTTCTTGTTTGACGATTTCGATCTCTTCGGCAAGGTAAAGCTCAAATAGCTCTTTGGTGACGGTTTGCCCGTTATCGAGCGCTTTACCATGTTGAATCCATTGCCAGATAGAAGCGCGAGAGATCTCTGCGGTTGCCGCATCTTCCATCAAGCCATAGATAGGCACACAGCCATTACCTGAAATCCACGCTTCAATGTATTGCAAAGCTACTCGGATATTGTGGCGCATACCGTTTTCAGTAATCCCACCATCACAAGGAGCCAGCAGTTCTTCTGCCGTCACAGGTGCATCTTGGCTGCGAGAAACATTCAACTGGTTGGTGCGTTCACCGAGTGCTAAATCAAAGACAGCTAGAGCAGTATCAGCAAGGCCAGGGTGTGCAACCCAAGTACCATCGTGTCCGTTGTTCGCTTCCAGTGACTTGTCGTTATGAACCTTGTCCAGCACTTGTTGATTGGTTTGTGGGTCTTTCGCTGGGATAAAGGCGGCCATCCCTCCCATAGCGAAAGCACCACGTTTGTGACAAGTACGAACAAGTAAACGGGAGTATGCGTTTAGGAACGGCTTGTCCATTGTCACGACCTGACGATCTGGCAACACTCGGTCAGGGTATTTTTTCAGTGTTTTGATGTAGCTGAAGATGTAGTCCCATCGGCCACAGTTAAGACCAACGATGTGCTCCTTCAGTGAGAACAATATTTCATCCATCTCGAATACGGCTGGCAGCGTTTCAATCAGCACTGTCGCCTTAATCGTGCCAGTATCTAAACCAAAGTAATCTTCGGTGAAGTGGAATACTTGGCTCCACCACTGAGCTTCTTTGTGAGATTGTAATTTAGGAATGTAAAAGTAAGGGCCGCTGCCTTTTTTCAACAACGCTCGGTGGTTGTTGTAAAAGTAAAGCGCGAAGTCAAACAGCGCCCCAGGGATAATCTGCCCATTAAACGTGACGTGTTTTTCTTGTAGATGGAGGCCACGAACACGACAGATTAAAACCGCTGGATCTTCATCCAACGCATAGTGCTTGCCATTTACCGGGTTGGTATAGCTGATGTCGCCGTTAACTGCATCGCGCAAGTTAATCTGACCATCAAGCACTTTACTCCAAGCGGGTGCCATCGAATCTTCAAAATCTGCCATGAACACTTTTACATTGGCGTTCAGTGCATTAATCACCATCTTACGATCGGTAGGACCCGTGATTTCTACTCGGCGATCTTGAAGATCCTGCGGAATCCCTTGGATCTTCCAACTTCCTTCTCTGATATCTTGCGTATCCTCAAGGAAGTCCGGCAGCTCACCTCCATCAATGCGTGCCTGCTTCTCTTCACGAGCAGTTAATAACGCATCAACTTGGTTAGCGAACTTGTCACACAGTAGAGATAAAAAGGTTTGGGCTTCAACAGGGAAAATCGCTTGATGCTCTGGCGAAAGGGTACCAGTAACCTCAAGCATGCCTTCGGTATGTAGGGTTTCTTGGGCTTCTACTGTTGTTGTCTCTCTATCTGGTGTATTGGCAAGCATAATCAATTCCTTTCGATTCTATTTTGACTCCGAATTACATTTGTAAGTATCAAACAACTTTTGTTATTTCTGACATCTGTCAGGTTATTGCTGTTTGAATCCGGTTTCGTCCGTTCTGTGGTTCTACTTTCACCGACCTCGAATCGCTTTTCAATCTAGACATAAGTCTTACAAGGCCTGCATTTAAGCTATACCAACACCCGATAGAGTAAAAGACCTAAAGTAAACAAAACGTTAAATTCGAAGTTTTATTCCGCTAGGTGCAAGTTATTGATTTCGATCACTAAAATGTAATTAGTTACGTAATTTAATTACAGTAAAATTGGCTATGTAAAATCGTTTCAAACGCACGTTTGATTTTAAGGAGAGGATAGAAAAGCCTTACTAGAAAAGGCTCAAAGAGGATATGCAACCGACTTATCAAACAGGCTATTTTTTAACAGCTGTAAAATTCACATTGTGAAATTTCACAATTTAATGAAAGCTTCATCAAGATTTCGTTGTGAAATTTTACAAGTCAAAGTTTACCAACAGAATAAAATGCTAAAAAGCACACTAAAACTAGTGTGCTTTTTGATAGCTAGACGAGCCAGATAGCTAATACTAAGCGCTAAAATGACTTTTAAATTATCTTAAAGTAATTCTGAAACCACATCAGCAAGTTGATTAAAGGTGCTAACGCGTGAGGAACTTGGTCGCCAAACTAAGCCAATATGACGATGGGCCTGTTGCCCGGGAGCATCCACCACCACCAAGTTTTGGTTTTCAATTAAGCCATGGTCGATCGCCATTTGAGGAATAAAGGTCGTGCCCATGCCATTAGCAACCATTTGAACCAAAGTATGAAGGCTTGTGGCAGAGAATGGATTGATCTTCTCTTTATCTGTTAACTGACAGGCAGAGACTGCATGTTCCGTTAAACAGTGTTCTTTCTCTAATAAGAAGACGAATTCATTCGGAAGATCAGCGTACTTAATTGGTGTTCTAATCGCATCCGCTTGATTTTGACTAATGATCATTCTGAAAGGGTCGTTACCGACAATACGGCTGTCCATACCATCAATATCAACCGGCAAAGCCAAAATGAGTACGTCCAGCTCACCATGACGAAGCGCATCTAGTAGATTGGTTGTCGTATCTTCTCTTAATAGAAGGTTTAGTTGAGGAAAACGTCTATTTACCTCTTGGACTAAATCACAAAGTAAAAAAGGCGCAATGGTCGGGATACATCCGACTCGTAACTGGCCACCCATTTCATCACCCTGGCACAATCGGCCGAGTTCAACTAAGTCTTGTCCTTTTGCAAGAAGTTCACGCCCCTGCTGAACGACTAATTCTCCCGCTTGAGTAAAAACTAACGGGCTTTTCTTATCTTTCTTTTCATAAAGAGGACAACCGATCAGCTCTTCAAGGTTTTGAATGCCTTTACTTAGCGTTGATTGGCTAACAAAACACTTTTCAGCAGCGTCGCTGAAGTGGCGGGTCTCGTGGAGGGTAATAAGATAGTGTAACTGTTTGAGGCTAGGCCACTTATTCATAATAGTATTAATTAATTTTGGCTAGAGATTGACCAAGTTAATAAAATCAAACTTATCGCTTTTTTCGATTAACTTAATCTATTTAATTCGCTTTTTTACATACTACAATCTGTACTATAGTTTGTCGCGTACAAACACGGACCAAACCAAAAACAACTTTATTGGTTTGGAACAAACCATATATTTTAGGAGCAAAAAAATGGTACTAGTAGGTCGTCAAGCCCCAGATTTTACTGCTGCAGCTGTTCTAGGTAACGGTGAGATCGTTGATAACTTCAACTTTGCAGAGTTCACTAAAGGTAAGAAAGCAGTAGTTTTCTTCTACCCACTAGATTTCACGTTCGTTTGCCCATCTGAGCTAATCGCGTTCGATAACCGTCTAGCTGATTTCCAAGCTAAAGGCGTTGAAGTAATCGGCGTTTCTATCGATTCTCAGTTCTCTCACAACGCATGGCGTAACACTGCTATCGAAGATGGCGGTATCGGTCAAGTTAAGTACCCACTAGTAGCTGACGTTAAGCACGAAATCTGTAAAGCTTACGACGTTGAGCACCCAGAAGCAGGCGTTGCTTTCCGTGGTTCTTTCCTAATCGACGAAGACGGTCTTGTACGTCACCAAGTAGTTAACGACCTACCACTAGGCCGTAACATCGACGAAATGCTACGCATGGTTGACGCTCTAAACTTCCACCAGAAAAACGGTGAAGTATGTCCTGCACAGTGGGAAGAAGGTAAAGCAGGTATGGACGCATCTCCAACAGGTGTTGCAGCGTTCCTATCTGAGCACGCAGAAGACCTAAGCAAGTAATTTCACTTGTCCGTACCCAAGCTCAACGGGTATGAATGGTTGGTAACTATAAAGCTAAAAGCTCAGAGCGCAAAAAGCGCCGCGCCAATCAGTGATAAGTAAAGTCTTACTAAAGAGCCCGAAGCACTGCTTCGGGCTCTTTTTATTTGCCTGAATATAGTCAAAAAGACAAGGTATCGCTAAAGAGACATAAAATATCGGCTTACAGACTTTATCCTCCTCCCCTCTTTAAAGTCTCGCTCGCTCTCTTTATGATGAATTCAACTTAATTTAAGACAGAGCATGACCGCTCTGCTTCACGAATCAATACATGGAGATTTAACATGGCTTACTTTTCTTTAGCCTTCGGTACGGCAACCAAAAACCGCGACGGTAAAATCATCGAAGCGTTTTTCCCTAACCCAGCTTTAAACCCAGCCGACGCACTAGTTGAGGCCGTTGCTAAAGTGGCAGGTTACGAGCAAGGTAACCAAGCTATCGAAATCTCTGCAGCGCAAAGTGCTGAACTAGCAGCAGCATTTGAAGCGAACGGTGATGCAGCAAATGCTTCTTTTGCAGCAAAAGCCGCTGAATCTTCACAACCGCTTGTGTTAGTTGTTCTTGCTACTGACGAAAAACCAGCATCTGTAGCGGAAGGTTTCCTAAAGCTTCAACTTATCTCTAACCGTCTAGTTAAACCACACGGTACGGTACTAGATGGCATCTTCGGTCTACTGCACAACATCGCGTGGACAAACGAAGGTCCTATCGATCTACCTGAACTAGCTGATCGCCAAATCGAAGCTCGCCTAGCAGGCCGTAACCTTTCTGTAGATTGTGTAGACAAGTTCCCTAAAATGGTTGACTACGTGGTACCAACTGGCGTTCGTATTGCTGATACATCTCGCGTGCGTCTTGGCGCACATGTGGGCGAAGGCACTACGGTTATGCACGAAGGCTTCATTAACTTCAATGCGGGTACAACTGGCGTAAGCATGGTTGAAGGTCGCATCTCTGCAGGTGTTGTTGTTGGTGACGGTTCAGACATCGGTGGCGGCGCATCTATCATGGGTACATTGTCTGGTGGCGGTACTGTGGTTGTTTCTATTGGTGAAAACTCACTACTTGGTGCAAACGCAGGTCTAGGCTTCCCACTAGGTGATCGTTGTACTGTTGAATCTGGTCTATATGTAACGGCGGGTTCAAAAGTACGCATGATTGCAGAAGGCAAAGAAGTAGAAGTAGTGAAAGCTCGCGACCTTGCAGGCGTTTCTGATCTTCTATTCCGTCGCAACTCAGTGACAGGCCAAATCGAATGTCTAGCGAACAAGACTGCTGTTGAGCTTAACTCAGAGCTACACAGCAACAACTAATTCGCATACTCAGTATTGGAAAGCCCCTTAGTCATTTTGGCTAAGGGGCTTTTTTGTATCAATCGAGACATATCGCTGCCCAAGGTGGGGATTACTCCATGTCGATAAAGTACGTGGACTGCGACGAAGGGTTTAAGTAGTGATACTGGTCTAGACTGAGCTCTTTAACATCCATCACTTTTTTAATCGTTAAGCCAAACTCAGAAATATTGATGATCGCCGCTTCATGGCGAGGCACGTTAGCGTCATAAACCAAGATATAAGGGCTTAACCGCTCTTCTTCATTCGTCGAAATCACCACACCAATTTGCTGATCGGACAATTCCACCAGCGTTCCCGGAGGGTAAACCCCAACAACACTGATTAAAGCCATCACATCCTGTAAGTCATGTTGATCACGACACTCATGGTACAAATGAGTTAATGCTTTATGAGGGCTATGCTTGGTCGCGATGCCATTACAAAGGTTATCGTAACGGTTAGCTAAAATCAGAACGCGAGAAATAGGATTAATGGCATCTTTCGTTAACTTGTTCGGGTAGCCTGAGCCATCATTGAACTCATGATGTTGCCCTATCACTTTCAGTGCCGCTTCTGGAAATTTAGGTATCTTCTGCGCCAATTTAACCCCTATATCTAGGTGAGATTGAAGCTTCTGAAGTTCGTCATCTTCTAAAGGTGTTGCTTTGGATAAAAGGCTCTTTGGCAGTTTCAGCTTACCAATATCATGATACAGCGCCGAAAAGGCCACGAGCTGACACTGTTTCGCAGTAAAACCTTTTACCTGGCCAATTAATACCGACAACAATGAAACGTTAAGCGAGTGATAATGCAACCTGTCATAACCCACCGAGTCGTTCATTAAATGAATCGTGTTCTTGCCGTCTTTATCAATGTTCTTGTATAAGCTACTCACAATCGAAACAGAGGCCGTGATGGATGGATCAGCCGCCAACTTTTCCTCATCAAAGATCGCTTCAACGTCATTCAGTGTCTTGGTAAAGGCTGCCTTAGACAGAGTGATGCGCTCTTCAATATCGGCTAGCTGTTGAGAGCTTGCGTTCTTTTTTGACCACAGCTCATCTAAAACTTGCTGACTAGGTTGCTCGACAGGTACTTCAGGAATCGACTCAGGTATAACAGCAAGGACGGGCTCCTCTAAGACGTCACTTTTGAGCGCATTAATCGTTAAATGGCTTAACCCCAAATTTTTGATAATACTGAGCTGTTCATTACTTTTAATTTTGAATGAATTCAGTAAGAAAGGATGCTGCCCCCACTTTAAAGGCAGATGCACGTAGTGACCGATTTGTAATTGTTCTATTGCTAGTCTTACTTTCATTTACTCTGCTTCAACAAGGCGTTTCTCGATTAGAGATGACGGAGCCACTTCGATAATGAACATGCCGCTTTTGACTAAACTTGGACGGCATTCCGTTTGTTGCATTATTCACCATTCTTCCTCTTTGCAAAAGCACTATGATGAATAAGGCCAACCAGAATAACTATCGGGATAATTTTGTTGCTCATCTATTTATCCCAATTGGTACAAATTCTCACCATCAACGAAGCGATCTCACAAAACTCCTCTTACCAGTTTGTTAAATACTCTCCACATAGGTAGCTTTAGCTCGGTTAAAGCAAACCCCCTACTCATTTATCTTCGAATAAGTTTCCTTTACAACCAAAACGGTGCGTTATTTAACAAAAAGAAACCGTTTGGTTAACAATTTTATGCTCAAACGCTCACTTTTAATGTTCGTTTGTTTTCGTAAAGGTTTATATATGCACAATACCATCGTGCTAGATAAGCAAAAAAATAAAAAGGACTCTTACTATGACTACAAACAAACAGCCGTCTCTTCTCGGAGAATGCTTGGCCGAGTTTATCGGGACGGGACTACTCATCTTCTTTGGCGTGGGCTGCGTTGCGGCACTGGTTCTAACCGGGGCAACTTTCGGGCAATGGGAAATCAGTATTGTATGGGGCTTTGGTGTCACCATCGCTATTTACTGTACCGCTGGTGTCTCTGGTGCGCATATCAACCCAGCCGTTACCATTGCGCTCGCCATGTTCCATGGTTTTGATAAGGCGAAAGTCGTACCTTACATCATTGCTCAACTGCTTGGTGCTTTTTGCTCGGCTGCGCTCGTTTACAGCTTGTACAGCAATTTATTCACTGATTACGAAATCGCTCATAACTTTGTACGTAGCAGTCAAGATGCTTTAGCAACTGCTGGCATTTTCTCTACATACCCACACGCTTCCCTCTCTTTCTTTGGCGCTTTTGCTGTGGAGTTTGTTATCACTGCTGTATTGATGTTTGCGATTCTTGCTTTAGGTGATGAAAACAATGGTGCGTCTCGTGGTGCAATGAACCCATTACTGATCGGCATTCTGATTGCGGTGATTGGTGGTTCTTTAGGTCCACTTACAGGATTTGCGATGAACCCAGCTCGTGATTTTGGTCCTAAGCTATTTGCTTACTTTGCAGGTTGGGAATATGCCCTAAGCGGCGCTAAAGACATTCCTTACTTCATCGTTCCTGTGTTGGCACCGATTGCCGGAGCCTGCTTCGGTGGTTGGTTATATCCAAAAGCCATTGCTGCTTACCTACCAACGCAAGGTCACGGGTGCACAATTCCAAATCAGTGTGATGAAGAAGACGCTGCCAAAGAAGCTCGCGCTTAACCTCTGCAATACAACATTGAACTAAAATATAAATAACGAAACAAAAGGATTCCTACCATGACTGAGCAAAAATACATTGTTGCCCTAGACCAAGGCACAACAAGCTCTCGCGCTGTCATTCTTGACCATGATGCAAACATTGTCAGCGTTGCTCAACGAGAGTTCACACAGATCTATCCTCAGGCAGGTTGGGTAGAACACGACCCAATGGAAATTTGGGCGACACAAAGCTCAACATTGGTGGAAGCGCTAGCAAAGTCAGGCATCAGCAGCGACCAACTCGCAGCAATTGGTATCACAAACCAACGTGAAACCACCATCGTTTGGAATAAAGAGACAGGTAAGCCAGTCTACAATGCGATTGTTTGGCAGTGTCGCCGCACCGCAGATATCTGTGAAGATCTCAAGGCTCGTGGACTAGAAGAGTATGTTCGTGACAACACAGGTTTGGTACTTGACCCATACTTCTCTGGAACAAAAATTAAGTGGATTCTAGACAACGTAGAAGGTGCACGCGAAGACGCAGAAGCGGGTAAACTCCTGTTTGGTACCGTCGATACTTGGCTAGTTTGGAAGATGACGCAAGGCCGTGTTCACGTGACTGATTTCACCAACGCCTCTCGTACTATGCTGTTTAATATCAATGACCTAACATGGGATGCGAAGCTTCTTGATGAGATGGGTATTCCGGCAGCAATGATGCCAGAAGTGAAGCGTTCTTCAGAAGTTTACGGCCAAACCAACATTGGTGGTAAAGGCGGTACTCGTGTGCCAATTTCAGGTATTGCGGGAGACCAACAAGCCGCGCTTTACGGTCAAATGTGTGTAGAGGCAGGCCAAGCGAAAAACACCTACGGTACAGGTTGTTTCTTGTTGATGAATACCGGTGAAGAGAAAGTAACATCGAAAAATGGCCTACTAACCACTCTTGCTTGTGGACCAAAAGGTGAGCCTGCATACGCACTTGAAGGTGCGGTATTTATGGGCGGTGCTTCTATCCAGTGGCTACGTGACGAGATGAAGATCCTTGCGGGTGCGGAAGACTCAGAGTACTTCGCAACGAAAGTCGATTCATCAAATGGCGTCTACGTTGTTCCTGCATTTACTGGTCTAGGTGCTCCTTACTGGGACGCTTATGCTCGCGGTACCATTGTTGGTCTAACTCGTGGCGTAAACTCAAACCACATCATCCGTGCAACGCTTGAAGGTATTGCTTACCAAACTCGTGACGTATTGGATGCGATGCAAGCGGATTCAGGGATTGAACTTGCGAACCTTCGCGTTGATGGTGGCGCGGTAGCTAACAACTTCTTGATGCAGTTCCAATCAGACGTTCTCGATACGCAAGTACTTCGTCCAAAAGTCACTGAGGTGACCGCTTTGGGTGCCGCTTACCTAGCAGGACTTGCCGTCGGTTACTGGGATAGCCTTGATGAGCTGAAAGATAAAGCTGAGCTTGATCGTACCTTTGACCCTCATCACGATGAAGAGAAGCGTAACCGCCGCTACAAAGGTTGGAAACGTGCGGTTAAATGTGCGCAAACATGGTCTGAACTGCACGACGAAGAAGATTAATTTCAAGCAAAACGATTTAAGAGCGCCTATTGGCGCTCTTTTTTGCGTCTTGGCGCGGATAATGTTGCCCCTCTACTTCTCACAATGTGGCAATTCGAGCACAATAGAACGAGTTTTTATTTTCGAATTGACAGCATTGACGCTCGTCATTGCTCAGGGAGTGGTAAGTGAAGCAAATACCAAGGCACCAGCAGATCGTAGAGCTGGTCAAGAAACAGGGCTACGTCAGTACAGATGAGCTGGTTGAGAAGTTCAACGTCAGCCCACAAACAATTCGACGCGATCTCAATGAGCTCGCAGACGAAGATAAAATTCGCCGCTATCATGGCGGAGCAACCATCCCTTTAAGTTCAGAAAACACCTCATACAACACTCGTAAAGCGATGAACGACAATGAAAAAGATGTCATTGCTGAAGAAGTGGTTAAGCACATTCCTGACGGCGCAACTCTGTTTATTGATATTGGTACCACACCAGAAGCTGTCGCTCGTGCGCTCAACAAAAACCATAAACAGCTAAGAGTCGTGACCAATAACATCAACGTGGCGACCATTTTATTCCCTAACCCTGAGATTAAAGTGATTTTAGCCGGTGGCGAAGTGCGTAACCGAGATGGCGGCATTGTTGGTGAAGCAACACTCGATTTCGTTAAACAGTTCCGCCTTGATTTCGGCATTCTCGGAATCAGTGGTATCGACTTTGATGGCTCACTGTTAGATTTTGACTACCATGAAGTGCGAGTTAAACAAGCAATTATCGATAATAGCCGCAGCGTATTTTTGGCCGTGGACCACACAAAATTTGGTCGTAATGCAATGGTCAAACTTGGCAACATCGCGCAGCTCAATATGGTCTTTACTGATAAGCAGCCACCAAAAGAGATTTTATCGATTCTGAACGAAGCGTCGGTTCCGCTCGAAGTGGTCAACACTCAAGTCATCTAGACACATTAGCGCAACATCTTCGACAACAATTGTCATTATTCGAGCCTTCCTTTGACTAAAGGAAGGCTTTTTTATGCACAAATCACACAAAACGCTCATAAACGAAAATAATTAATGACCAAAAACGAAACCTAAGCTACGATTGTTTTACATTCTAAAATGCTCGTTCGCTCATCGTGAGGTCAAAATTTATGAGTAACACACAACATGCAACCACCCAAAGTGGATCTAAAATTCTCGATTTGATCGTTATCGGTGGCGGTATAAATGGTGCAGGTGTCGCAGCAGACGCCGCTGGTCGTGGTCTTTCGGTAGGTCTTTATGAAGCGAATGACTTTGCCTCCGCAACCTCTTCAGCCAGTTCTAAACTGATCCATGGTGGATTGCGCTACCTTGAACATTACGAGTTTCGTTTAGTTTCGGAAGCACTGGCAGAGCGTGAAGTCTTATTGAAAAAAGCACCTCATGTCGCGAGACCAATGCGTTTTCGTCTACCACACCGTCCGTTCCTTCGACCAGCTTGGATGATTCGTTGTGGCCTTTTCCTCTATGACAACCTTGGAAAACGCACAACACTTCCTGCCAGTGAGTCAGTGGATCTTTCACGCTCAGGACTGCTAAAACCTGAAATGAAAAAAGGGTTCGAATATTCCGATTGCTGGGTTGATGATGCACGACTTGTACTCCTTAACGTCTTAGCAGCAAAAGAGAACAATGCCGAAGTACGTAACTACTGCCGAGTGGAGAAAGCACACCGCGAAGGATCTGTATGGCATGTCACCATCCTTGATGTCATGACTGGTCAACGCTTCGAACGCCAAGCAAAGGCCCTCGTCAATGCTGCAGGCCCGTGGGTGAAACAGTTCTTTGATGATGGTTTAGAGCAAGATTCACCACGCAATATTCGTTTGATCAAAGGTTCACACATCGTTGTGCCACGTATTCATGACGAGCCTCAAGCTTATATTCTGCAAAACAAAGACAACCGAATTGTCTTTATGATCCCTTACCTAGATAAGTTCTCGATCATCGGCACAACGGACGTTGAATACAAAGGTGATCCAAGGGAAGTCGCCATCGATGACGACGAAGTTGACTACTTAATTGATATTGTTAATCAGCACTTCGTTAAACAACTTGATCGTGAAGATGTGGTGTGGACATACAGTGGCGTGCGCCCTCTTTGTGACGACGAGTCTGATTCACCACAGGCGATCACTCGTGATTACACGTTAGAACTTGAAGCGGAATACGATCAACCGCCACTACTTTCAATCTTTGGCGGAAAACTCACCACTTATCGTAAATTGGGTGAAGCAGCGCTAGAGAAACTGCAACCATATTTGACTAACATGGGCGCACCTTGGACTGCGAATCATGCACTTCCAGGCGGTAATTTTAGTTGTTCTCGAGAGCAGCTTGCAGGGACAATTCACGCCTCATACCCGTGGATTTCACAGGCACTATTGCTTCGATATGTAACGCAATTTGGTTCTTATACCTGGAAGCTACTTGAAGGCGTAAACAGCGAACCTGATCTAGGCGAAAAGTTTGCAGAGACAGCACATGGCGTCTACCAACGAGAGATTGATTACTTGATTGAGCAAGAGCTCTCGGTCACCGCTGAAGACATTCTGTGGCGCAGAACCAAGCTTGGACTCTACTTAAGCGCTGAGCAGCAACAAACACTCGGTGAATACGTAAAAAGCCAGCATCCACATAATGTGGTCACGCTTTCAGAAGTCGGGTGATTAGAAAAAAGGGCTTGGTCTTTTCACAGACCAAGCCCCTTCTCCCCGATAATTTATCCTGGGTGTCCATCTACCCTTGCAGTCACCAGCATTTTGCCAAAATAGCCAATATAGAGCGCAAAGGCTAAGATCCACAGCAGCCCACTAATGTTCACTGCCTCAATCAAATACTGAGGGAAAAACGCCGCGACGATACTACGTACCAGTGCTGCCATCACCAACGCAGCAAACGCGACACTCATATTTGGTCCTTGATAGATAGCTCTACCTGTATGCCCCATCGTCACCCGAGCGATCATCGCTAGAATAACCCCACCAATTGCACCAATCGCGAACAGGTGCAACATGTTATGACTGGCGTAAGGATTAGAAAGAACCCCACGAAGAATCAAGCTGACAGGTATACATAAGTAAGTCGCATGCAGAGACCATACGAGTGGTTCGCTCAAGGTCTTCCACGGTTGCCAACGCACAACACGTATCAAGTGTGCAACTCCAGAGATCAGCATCAATGGTTGGCCAAGCTGATTAAAACTAATCGGGAAAAAGCTCAAGATGAACAGCCCAACCAAAGGAAGGTTAGCCACCCAATCCAACCAGACGATCGGTTGAGTTTTCTCAAAGTTAAAACGTCTAGCGGTAAAGAATGGAATCACTCGGCTGCCCATGATCGACAACAACAACGTAAACCACCACAACATCGCTTGCCAAACGGCTGAAGCTGGAAACGGCGGCATGCCCTTGATTGCAGCATAACTGGCAAAGTTGGCGACGATCGCGAGTACGAACAGAGGGACAAAAAATAGATTTCGCCACCCTTTGGCTTTGATCACCCGACTGCCTACCTCGTACGCCACCAGCGCAAGAAATAACGCTTCAATAGAAGAAATTAACCACAAAGGTGCCGGCGTCCAGAAAAGCACTCTGGGTAAAAGCCATAACGCCACCAGCAATCCAAGGCGATGGTGTTTGGTCCCATTGATTCCAGTCCAGTTCTGCACCGCAGTGAGGACAAACCCAGCAACAATGGCCATTGCAAAGCCAAACAGCATTTCATGAACGTGCCACCAAAGCGCAGGGACTTTTAATGCGCTAGGCTGCCCTGATTGAAACATCCAGACCCATAAGGCAATGGCGACGACCGCGTAGATGGATCCCAGTAAGAAGAAAGGTCTAAAGCCTAAGCGTAAAATCGGTGGGATCGCCTCTTCCACTTTTTTGTCTGTAATATTGAGCACTGATGACTCCTATGCAGCATGCATTTTGTAACGATTTATCTAATGGAAGACATATCAAGAACCATTCCAACTTTTAGAACCCTTGAGTAACGGGCATTCACAAGCACCTCCAACATTAATCGAGTCAATAAAACACATTTAAAAAAGGTCATTAAGACTCTTTGGAATCATTTCGAACCACTTCTATTTTCAGCCAAAGATGGTAGGTTAGGTTTTAATAAGATTGAGTAAGGAGAAGGAGACACAATGACGCACTATATTTTTGGATACGGCAGCTTGATGAATTCCGAGTCGCGTCGCCTTACAGGTCAAACATCGCATGCAACGCCGGCGACAGTGCAAGGGTTAAAACGTTACTGGGGCAAGGTAGACGATAGCTATATTCTATCTCCCCTTGTCGTCGATAAAGGGCAGGGAAGCGTCAACGGCGTGCTTGTTAGCGTTGATGATGAAGGCTTGTCTGAGTTCGATCTACGCGAGCGCGGTTATCACCGCATGGAAGTCGAACCTCATCAAATCGAATCCGAACTTCGGTTTGCATCAGAGGATCGCGTATGGGTCTACGTGAAAGATAGCCCAGAGCCACCTTGCTCCCTTAGCCCAATCATGCAGACTTATGTCGACACTGTGCTAGCGGGGTGTTTAGAGATTTCAGAGCAGTTTGCGAAACAATTTGTCGAACAGACGATTGGTTGGAACTTTCCATTGGAAAACGACCGACATGAGCCGAAATATGGCAACTTAGCAGGAGTAAAACCAGAGCATCACAACGCCATTGACGCTCTGGTGGCCGAAGCAAGGGCCTAAAAACCAGTTAATAGAAATAGACTGGTTACAGAGAAAAAACTCAAAGATTAAACAATTCTTACCCCAGCAGGCATTGAACGCTCTGGGGTAAGCAGCACACTTTCCGACTCGTCATCGGTCTCAGCGCACAGCAACATACACTCTGACGTTTCACCACGCATTTTCGCTTTCGCTAAGTTACACAGCACCACCACCTCTTTGCCCATCAACTCCTCTTCCGTGTAGTAAGGAACAAGGCTAGTCACCGTCTGCAGTCTCTTTTCACCCACATCGATTTGCACTATGTATAGCTTGTCTGCATTTTCGTGGCGAGCAACTTCAATAATCTTGCCTGTGCGCATTTCCAGTTTAGCGAAGTCAGTATAAGCGATCGTTTCCATGATAAACCTCAGAGTTAATTAAACTTGGTAAAATTTTACTAAAAGACAACGTTTACACTATCACCAAAACCTTATATGGCAAGTGGTAAAGATCTCATTTTTGAGATGATAAATGCATATCGATTGCCTTATTTACATACGCAATGTTAAATAGTCACAGTAAAGTTTATTGAGGTTCCTTATGGCTACCATTAAAGATGTTGCAAAAGAAGCAGGGGTTTCGATTGCAACGGTCTCACGAGTGATCAACAAGTCTCCCAAAGCCAGTAAAGCATCGATTGAGTCAGTGACCAATGCGATGTCAAAACTTGGCTATCGCCCAAATGCTGCAGCGAAGGCGCTCGTTAGCCAAAGCAGCAGTACCGTGGGTATTTTGGTTGGCGATGTCTCTGATCCATTCTTTGGAACCTTGGTAAAAGCCGTCGACAATGTGGCCCATGAGCACGGCAAACACATTTTGATCGGTAATGGCTACCACAATGCGGAAGAAGAGCGCAAAGCCATTGAGCTGCTGATCAACAATCGCTGTGAAGCCTTGGTCATCCACTCAAAAGGTTTAACCGATGAAGAGTTGGTGGGTTACGCCAAGGAGGTCAAAGGAATGGTGCTGATCAACCGCCATATTCCTGAGATCGCCGATCGTTGTATCTCTTTAGACAATCATAAAGGGGCGTACCTTGCCACTGAGTATCTGATCCGACACGGGCACACGAAGATAGCTTGTGTAGCGTCTTCCCATGCGATTGAAGATTCGAATCAACGTGTTGAAGGCTATTTGGCTGCATTGCGTGATAACAATATAGAGTTACCAAGTAGCTACACTGAATATGGCGAGCCCAACAGTGATGGTGGTGAAGTCGCAATGACCAATTTACTCACTAAATCACTAGAGATTACCGGTGTGGTTGCCTACAACGACTACATGGCGGCTGGTGCGCTTTCTGTCCTTGATGAGAACGGCTTCGATGTGCCAGAGCAAGTCTCAATGATGGGCTTTGATGATGGCTTAATCGCGCGTTACGTGAGCCCACGCTTGACCACCATTCGTTACCCAATTGCGATGATGGCAGAAAGAGCTGCGCGCCTTGCGTTGCAACTGGCCAAGCAAGAAACCCCAAACCACGACGCGGCCGTGTTTACGCCAACTTTGGTAAGACGCAACTCAGTCGAGAAAGTCTCACGATAGTCATCTCCAACTAGACTCAACCTCACATACAAAAAGAGCATCGTTAATACGATGCTCTTGTCTATCTTTAGAACCGATTAAGCCACACCGTGACCTTTTGATGCTACCCAGATTCTGTACCATTGTTCTTGCGTCAGAGTCAGCTCTAGAGCACCAACCGCAGTTTTAACACGCTCAATATTACCACTACCTAGAATCGGTACTGGTTTCGCTGGCATCTTCATTACCCACGCAAAAATGACTTGATCAATCGAGCTCGCGCCAATTTCACCTGCAATATCAGTCAAGGTTTCACGAAGACGACTCATCTGCTCAGAGTTATCCGTAAAGATGCGTCCACCCGCTAGGCATGACCATGCCATAGGTTGAACACGTTGCTGCTGAAGTTGATCCAGCGTGCCATCTTCCGTAACTTGAAGATTCACTGGGTTGATCTCAACTTGGTTGGTGATCAGTGGCGTATCTAGGCGAGACTGAAGTAAATCAAACTGAGAAGTCGTGAAGTTAGAGACACCAAAATGCTTCACTTTGCCTGCCGCTTTCAAAGTCGCGAAGGCTTCCGCCGCTTCATCCGCATCCATAAGCAGGTCTGGGCGGTGCAGAAGTAGTACATCAAGATGATCCGTTTTTAGGCGAGATAGAGACTCATCAACCGACGCTAAAATAGCGGCTTTGCTGCTATCGTAATGGTTAACTTGCTTACCTTCACCACGGTAAATGCCGCATTTAGAAACAATCTCAATCTGGTCACGCAACGCAGGGTCCATCGCAAGTACCTCACCGAACATGCTCTCACATGCAGACTCTGGACCGTATACCGGTGCGTGGTCAACAGTCGTGATACCAAGCTCGATGTGCTGCTTTAGAAACGCATGCTGCTGTTGAGTGTCCATGCCCCACTCAGCCATACGCCAGTAGCCTTGAATTAACGGTGAAAACACTGGATGTGATTTCTGCATTTTGATTCCCCTATTTTGTTTCACTGCTTATGCAATGTTCTGACCTCAGTATACTGACAATTTATAGGGGGATTAAACGCCCAACCCAGAAAAGATAATTCGATATAACGGACAATCAACCAGCTTTCGTTTTTTATACAGACGGATATAATTGGCCTATCCGCTGATAAAGAGGTGTTTCTATGCACAAAGCCCACAAACGATTTGAGCGTTACGCACTGTTTAGTGAAGTCGCTAAACAGCTCAGTTTTTCTAAGGCTGCCGAGAACTTAGGTATATCTCGAAGTTACCTCTCATCGCAAATCAATCAGTTGGAACAGGAGCTTGAAACCAGCTTGTTAATACGTTCCACACGCACTGTACGCCTGACGGCTGCAGGGGAGAAAATCCTCGAACGAATGCAAGGCATCAATGCATCCATTGTCGAACTAGAGAAAGAGCTCGATCATACCAAATCAGCCGTCAGTGGCTTACTGCGCATCACCGCTCCCACAATTTTCAGCCATCGTTTTTTGATTCAAGTTTGCCAAGAGTTTCAACAGCTTCACCCTGACATCGAATTTGATCTCGATATCGGTTACAACCGAGAAGACCTTGCCAAGAGCCATTTTGATCTCGCCATTCGTGCCACCAATACACCACCAGACAATATGGTGGCCAAAAGGTTAATGGACTACGAGCATGTCTGTTGTGCATCACCGAGTTATCTTGCTAGAAGAGGCACACCCACTGAGCCAAATGACCTCGTCGCTCACAATTGTATGTCTGACCCAAACTTACGCCGGTGGCAGTTTTTTAACGCAGAAGAGAGCGTAGCCGTTGAGACTCACGGAGATATGCTGATCAGTGACAACCTATTGTTGTTGAGCGCTGCGATTGCAGACAAAGGGGTGATAAAGATGCCGTGTTATCTTGTAGGGCCCGCCATTCAAGAAGGTAAACTTGTGCGAGTGCTGAGTGACTATCAGCTAGCTAAGAGCCATATCTACTTAATTTACCCACCACAACTGCGCAGCAGCACTAAGTTGTCAGCCTTTACTGAGTTTATGCAGCAATGGTTTGAGGATAAAAACACCAAACCCCAGAATTAAAAAAACCACTTCCAATTGCTTGGAAGTGGTGTCGGATAATCGACGAAATGTTTGCAAATGAGTATGGACAGTAAATTACTACGCCGTTTCAGCGACTTTTGCTGGTGATGGGTTGCGGATTAGGAAATCAAACGCACCTAAGCTTGCTTTCGCGCCTTCACCCATCGCGATGATGATCTGTTTGTAAGGAACGGTTGTTACGTCACCTGCGGCAAACACACCTTTCATCGTTGTTGCACCGTGCGCATCAATTTCAATCTCACCGCGCGGTGATAGCTCAACCTTAGTGCCTTTTAGCCATTCGCTGTTTGGCATTAGACCGATTTGAACAAAGATACCCGCCAGCTCAATCTGTTTCAGTTCGCCAGTATTACGGTCTTTGTACTCTAGACCTGTTACTCGGTTCCCATCACCCAGCACTTGTGTGGTTTGTGCCATTTTGATGATTTCGATGTTTGGTGTTGCGTTCGCTTTGTCGATAAGCACTTGGTCAGCGCGAAGCGTGTCAGCAAACTCTAGTACCGTTACGTGCTCTACAATGCCCGCTAGGTCGATTGCCGCTTCGATGCCTGAGTTACCACCACCGATTACGGCTGTTTTCTTACCTTTGAATAGTGGGCCGTCACAGTGTGGGCAGTATGCTACACCTTTGTTGCGGTACTCTTGCTCACCTGGAACGTTCATTTCACGCCAGCGCGCACCTGTACTTGTGATTACCGTGCGAGCTTTTAGTACTGCGCCACTTTCAAGTTCAACGTGGATGTAACCATCTTCTGTGTCTTCCGCATCGATGATGTTAGCAGCGCGCTGCTCTGTCATCACTTCAACACCGTACTCTTTTACGTGCTCTTCTAGGCTTGCTACTAGTTTAGGACCCGTAGTCGCTTTCACTGAGATGAAGTTTTCAATCGCCATGGTGTCCATCACCTGACCACCAAATCGGTCTGCAACCACACCAGTACGAATGCCTTTACGTGCTGCGTAGATTGCTGCTGAAGAACCAGCAGGACCACCACCAACAACCAGTACATCAAATGGAGCTTGCTCGTTTAGGCTTGCTGCTTTCTTCTCTGCTGCACCTGAATCCACTTTGTTTAGGATTTCAGCCAGAGACATACGGCCTTGACCAAATAGCTCGCCGTTAATGAATACGCTTGGTACCGCCATGATGTCACGAGACTTCACTTCGTCTTGGAACGCTGCGCCATCAATCATGGTCGTTTTGATTAGCGGGTTGATTGCCGACATCATGTTGAACGCCTGAACCACTTCTGGACAGTTCTGACACGATAGTGAGATAAAGATTTCAACGTTTAGCTCACTGTTTAGTTCTTTAATTTGCTCGATAACATCTGCTTCAAGCTTGATAGGGTGACCACCGCTGTGAAGCAGAGCCAGCACTAGAGACGTAAATTCATGCCCCATTGGCAGACCAGCAAAGCCGATTGCTGTGCCTTTCTCTTGGTTTACAACCTGCATGATTGGCTTACGTGCACTTGCGTTGTCGTCGCGAGTCACTTCAATCTTATCGGTCAGTGACGCAATGTCGTTTGCTAGAGCTTCAAGCTTGGTTGCGGTTTCGCTGCTGTCTAGGCTCAGTACAAGCTGTACATTTGTTTTTAGGTTTTCTAGGTATGCTTTTAGCTGCTGCTTCATTGCTTGGTCTAACATAATCGTGCCCTTTCCCAATTCTTGTCTTAATTCTTTGTGTTGCGCTCTTTTGCGCTGATGGGGTTAGTTTGCCCCGATCACTAAGATTGGTAAATTCGAACGTTTCTATCAGTTTGGTAGGTAAAACCTATTAGCAAAACAATGAGAACAAGCAATGAAATTCAATCAGTCTGAAAGCCAACGACTAACTGAAAACCTTTTGATGTTAGATACTCTTTTTCACGAGCAAAACGCTTAGGTGCGAACACAGTCGCTGGCGAAGAGGGGGAGAAAAAGCCAATCTTATCGCCGACTTTCAGCGCCTTTGGGAACATCATATCTCGAACTCCTCATCTGGATATGCAACAAGCTATATATCTTAGTTTTGTATCACAGCTACAAAGTCGTCACCACTTCCTATAAATCAATAAGATAAAAAGGTTCCAAGCACAAAAAAGCCACACCGAAATACGATGTGGCTTTGATGGTTAAGGCGGTACACTGAGCCCTTTAGGAGCGCGGACTCAATGTACCTTTAACATGTTCTAATCAGTGATTAGATTTTACCTACTAGGTCTAGAGATGGTGCTAGAGTCTCTTCACCTTCTTTCCATTTAGCAGGGCAAACTTCGCCTGGGTTGTTTGCTACGTACTGCGCTGCTTTCACTTTGCGTAGTAGGTCTTCTGCGTCACGACCGATACCTTCAGCAGTGATTTCCATTGCTTGGATAACGCCTTCTGGGTCGATTAGGAACGTTGCGCGGTCTGCAAGACCTTGACCTTCACGCATTACGTTGAAGTTGTTAGTGATAGTGCCTGTTTGGTCACCCACCATGAAGTACTCGATAGTACCAATCTTGTCTGAAGTGTCGTGCCACGCTTTGTGCGAGAAGTGTGTGTCAGTTGATACTGAGTAAACTTCTACGCCGCGAGATTGAAGCTCTGCGTATTTTTCTTGTAGGTCTACAAGTTCAGTAGGACATACGAAAGTGAAGTCTGCTGGGTAGAAGAAGAATACTGCCCACTTACCTTTTACGTCTTGCTCAGTGATTTCTACGAATTCGCCGTTTTTGAATGCCGTTGCGTTGAATGGTTTGATTTCTGTGTTGATCATGATTCTACTCTCTTTCTAATCTAGTGTTTGTGAACGCTGCCTTGCGTCGATGGAGTTATATTGCCCCGAACCACTTAATAGGTAAATTTGAACGTTTCTATTGCTCCAATAGGAAAAGGCTATCAATTGAAATAGGCAAAACTTATCGTGAGATTCAAACAGGCTTATGAGCAACGAAAGAGAGTCTGAATATGGCGGTTTGCTTATCGTTCAGATAAAGTGAGAGTCATTCTATTCAGCAGCCCTACTTTGGCGATTCATGCTTTGCGTCCCGCTAAACAGCTTTGTTCATCGTGTCTATGACAAAACTCAGTTCATGGAGTTAGCAAGTCAGCACGAATGTCAGTTAAAAAGAATCCGTCGTTCTCGACATTGGCAACTCAGTGGTGAAGAGCACGCTTTACGCGCTCTCAAGTCTGCGCTGGTTGATGAACGATCTTTGTGGATAGTCAAAGCGATTGATAAAGCCCTGCCTCTACCTGTCATCGATCTATCCAGCGTGATTTCTGCCACACCCAACATTACCGTCAAACAGTTAGTTAGCTTATCGGGGTGTAGTTTGTCTGAAGCCAGAATGGCCCTGGATGAGTTCGAAGATTTATAGTCGAAACGGCTGTGCTGAATCAATAAAAAAGCCAGCGTGATTGCTGGCTTTGTCCTTAGAATCAGAACGTTATCTGATAGGTCGTTTTGTAACGATACTCTTGGTTGGGCTCAAGAATACAGCTTGGTTGCTGCCATTCAGGGTGATTCGGTGAGTCTGGCAAAAACTGTGTTTCGAGCGCAATCCCTGCATAGTCAGCGTACTCTTCGCCATTTCTAGCGGGCGTGCCTGCTAACCAATTTCCCGTATAAAGCTGCATTGCAGGCTTATCCGTTACTACGTTCACAGCCACTTTCTCATCTTGACTCACTAAGCGAGCAACAGGCACCGTCACATCACGGTTTGGTTCAAACCAATAACTGTGGTCATATCCTTTTGCTGGCTGCTGCTGCTCATCAAGCAGAAAGTCTTGGGTGATGCTCTTTGCTTGCCTGAAATCAAACCCCGTCCCTTCGACGCTGTCTAGATTGCCAAGCGGAATCCCAGCATCGGTCGTGGGTAAGTAGTAGTTTGAGTCAATTGTTAGTGTGTGCTGACGCGCATCTAGAGTGCCACCAGCACCGTTGAGATTGAAATAGGCGTGGTTGGTTAAATTAATTGGCGTTGCTTTATCTGTGTGAGCAATGTACTCAATAGAGAAGTTACCTTCATCATCCAAAAGGTAAGTGACCGAAACCTCTAGGTTACCCGGGAAGCCTTGATCGCCATCAGGAGAGTGCAAGCTGAAAGTCACGCTATTATTGGCCTGCCTCACAGTCTGCCAACGCAACTTATCAAACCCAGAAACACCGCCATGAAGTGTGTTACCCGCTTGGTTAGTAACAAGCTGATGACTTTGTCCACTGAGATGAAAAAGACCATTGGCAATGCGGTTTGCATAACGACCAACCGTTACCCCCATGTAACTTTGTTGGCACTCGAAGTCTGCTATGGCCCCTACACCCAACAAGACTTCACGATGCTCACCGCACGCCAAAGGTAGACGACAACTGAGCCAAGTAGCCCCGATGTCCATCAACACAATGCTAACCCCCGTTGCATTGGTCAATTCCACGAGCCGAGCAGGCTGACCATCGTAGGCAGGCTGCTCAGTCATTGTTTGGAAAAGAGGATGGGTCATATTCGATTACTCCACTAGACCCGCACCATCTTTTGCCTGACAAACATAGATTGATTCTTTCAACCCTGTTGCCGCTTGGTATTTCGCTTCGACCGCTGACTTGACGTCATCCACCAGTTCAGGCGGCATCACAGCAACAATACAGCCACCAAATCCGCCACCAGTCATACGCACACCACCTTGCTCACCGATCACCTCTTTTACCATTTCAACCAAGGTATCGATCTCTTTTACAGTGATCTCAAAATCGTCGCGCATTGAAGCGTGAGACTGTGCCATTAACTCACCCATTCGCTTCATATCATGGGTGCGAAGTGCTTCTGCAGCTTCAACAGTTCGATCGTTTTCTGTAATCACGTGGCGAGCACGCTTTGCAACCAGTGCATCAAGCTCATTTACTTTAGTATTGAACTGCTCAATAGTCACATCACGCAATGCTTTTACACCAAAGATGCGAGCCGCTTCTTCACATTGCTCACGACGAGTGTTGTATTCACTGTCGACCAAACCACGTTTTTTGTTGGAGTTGATGATAACAACGGCCATATCCTCAGGCATGGATACAGCCGTCGTTTCCAAACTACGACAATCAAGCAACATCGCGTGATTCTCTATGCCCTCAGCTGAGATCATTTGGTCCATGATTCCGCAATTACATCCGACAAACTCGTTCTCAGCTTGCTGACCATTGAGTGCGACTTCCGCCTGAGAAATCTCAAGGTTGTAGAGCACTTTAAACGTTTGACCGATCACGACTTCGAGTGCAGCTGACGAACTTAAACCCGCCCCTTGAGGCACGTTACCGCTCACTGAGATGTCGGCGCCTTTGAACTCATAACCACGACCAATCAAACATTTCACTACGCCTCGAATGTAGTTGGACCACATCTTATCTTGCTGAAAAGTGATCTCTTGTGTGATGTCGAACTCATCCACTTCGTTCCCGTAATCCACCGAGACAACACGAACGATGTTATCGTCACGCTTCGCAGCGGCGACCATGGTTTGGTAGTCGATAGCACATGGGAGAACAAAGCCATCGTTGTAGTCTGTGTGCTCACCGATTAGGTTTACCCGACCAGGTGCTTGAACAAAATGACTTGGTGCATAGCCTAGCACTTGCTCAAAAGAGGTTTTTACTGCTTGGATTAGATCAGACATAGGTAATTCTCAAACTTTCTTATTCTTTAATAGCAGCTCGAATTTCAAGCCTCAATAATGACACCTCTTAGATAGTTGGAGTTGCAGCTAGGCGACAAACAAATTCAACCCTATGAGCATAGATCTTCTATGTGATTAGGGGGAATTTGTGCAGTCAACAACGCTGCAGCTTCAAATATGACAGAGGTTACTGTTCTTTGTAGTGGGTATCGCTTACATCACGCAGACGCTGCGCCGCTTGTTCTGCGGTCAAGTCACGCTGACTCTCAGCCAGCATCTCATAACCAACCATAAACTTACGCACCGTTGCGCTACGAAGCAGTGGTGGGTAGAACAGAGCATGAAGTTGCCAATGTTCGATATCGGTGCCTTCGTCAAAGAACGGTGCATAATGCCAGCCCATTGAGTACGGGAACGAGCATTGGAACAAGTTATCGTAGCGACTGGTCAGCTTCTTAATCGCAACCGCCAAATCACCGCGCTGCGCTTCACTCAACTCACTCATGCGACGGATATGGGTTTTCGGCAATAGCATGGTCTCAAATGGCCACGCAGCCCAGTAAGGAACAAGTGCCACCCAATGTTCAGTTTCGACCACAATGCGTGAACCATCTTTCAGCTCCGATTGGACGTAATCCACCAACAAATTTGAACCATGCTCTTGGTAGTAGGCTTTGAGGTTGTGCTCTTTACGTTCGATTTCGTTTGGCAAAAAGCTGTTCGCCCAGATCTGACCGTGAGGGTGAGGTTGAGAGCAGCCCATTGCTTCACCTTTGTTCTCAAATGCTTGAACCCAAACATACTCTTTACCTAGCTCTTCTATTTGTCCGTTCCAGGTATCAATCACACCGCGAATTTTCTCAACCGGCAGCTCTGGCAAGGTTTTACTGTGATCAGACGAAAAACAAATCACGCGACTGAGTCCGCGAACACCCTGAGTTTTAAATAACGGGTTGTCTGATTCAGGCGCATCAGGCGAGTCTGTCATCAGCGCCGCAAAGTCATTACTAAACACATAAGTGCCTTGGTAGTCTGGGTTCACATCACCCGAAATGCGTTCATTGGTCGGGCACAAAAAGCATTTTTCGTCATAGCTCGGCAGCTCATCGGTTGACGGTTTCTCATCGGCACCACTCCATGGGCGCTTGGCACGATGAGGGGAAATAAGGATCCACTGCCCCGTTAATGGGTTATAGCGGCGATGTGGATGGTCCACTGGATTAAACTCAACATTCGACATTTTAATTACTCAATTATTTGCTTTGGTGCTACACCAAAAATCATCAATCTGCTTCAAGAGATTCTCTACTCCGCTCGTCCCTCGCTCTAGGGAATGGCAAGGTGTGCATTTCACTAAAAGTTGCCACTCAGACGCAAAGTTACGAGACATCTGGAACCCCAAATTCATTAGTATCCGTTTGGATTATTAGACTGCCACTTCCACGTGTCGGCGGTCATCTCATCGACACTGCGGGTCGCTTTCCAGCTCAACTCTCGCTCCGCCTTTTCTGTGCTTGCCCAACACTCAGCAATATCACCAGCGCGACGAGGACAGACTTCGTAAGGTACTGATGCACCACACGCTTTACCGAATGCTTCCACCATCTCCAAGACGCTTGAACCTTTCCCCGTACCTAGGTTGTAGATATGTAAGCCAGACTTCTCGCCAACTGCTTTAAGTGCAGCAATATGGCCATCAGCCAAATCCATGACATGAATGTAGTCACGAACGCCAGTACCATCTGGGGTTGGGTAGTCGTTACCAAAGACAGACAAGTGCTCTCTGCGGCCAACGGCAACTTGTGCAATGAACGGCATTAAATTGTTTGGGATGCCCTGTGGGTCTTCGCCCATAGAACCTGAAGGATGCGCACCGACCGGGTTGAAGTAGCGCAAAAGGGTAATACTCCAGTCGGATTCTGCATTGAATAGATCAGAGAGACACTCTTCCACCATGTATTTACTGCGGCCATACGGGTTGGTCGTCGCACCGGTTGGTGAATCTTCAGTGATTGGCACTACATCAGGGTCACCATACACCGTTGCTGACGAGCTAAAGACGATACTTTTGACGCCCGCTTTTCTCATCGACCGAGCCAAAACTAAGGTGCCGTTTACGTTGTTATCGTAATATTCCAATGGTTTTGTGACAGATTCGCCAACCGCTTTTAGACCTGCGAAATGGATAACCGCTTGAATATCATGCTGCTCAAAGACACCGTCTAGGAAGGCCTCGTCGCGAATATCTCCTTGGTAAAACATCGGCTTGGAACCAGCAAGCGCTTCAATACGCTCCAAGACCTCTTGCTTTGCATTGCATAAGTTGTCGACGATAATTGGTTCCATTCCCGCTGCTATCATCTGAACGCAGGTATGACTGCCGATGTAGCCCATACCACCTGTCACTAACACTTTCACAATCGCATCTCCAAAACTGTTTATTTACCTATCTGTGCCGCAGTGCACCGTTATCTGCTAAAAAGTCTAGCAGCCAAACTCAGCAGAGATCCGTGATCAACACCTCGTTATGTAAACGTTTCCACAAAAAATCCATCAATTCCCGCACAAATTGAATGGAAATGAATTTATTTAGTAAAGAAAACCACCGCTTTTACCCGAAATAACATCATTTAGCGCTCTACAACGCAGGGAACGATGATTAAATGAGCATTGAAACGTATTTTTACTAAAAACTGGTGATTACTGACTGGGATTGTTTACAATGAAAGCTCAGCATGTATTTGCCCAGTGATTGCACGTATAGGGATATAGAAGTAAATGGCCACTCTCAAAGATATTGCAGGCGAAGCGGGAGTCTCATTGGCAACCGTTTCTCGCGTTTTGAATGACGACCCCACGCTTAGTGTAAAAGAAGAGACTAAGCACCGTATTCATGAGATCGCAGAAAAGCTTGAGTACAAGACCAGTAGCTCCAAGAGAGCAACCCTAGCAAAAAAACAAAATCATCACTTTCTTGCTCTGTACAACTACAAGCAAGAAGCTGAGGTCAATGATCCCTATTACTTATCGATTCGTCACGGCATTGAAACGCAGTGTGACAAACTAGGCATTGAGCTAACCAACTGTTATAAAAACGAAATTCAACTAGATAGCAATAAGATCACTGGTGTTCTTTTAGTTGGCCGAAGTAATACTGCGACACTCACTGAAGTCAAAAAGCTGACTGATAACATTTGCTATGTCGATTTTAGTGACACCTCTTCACCTTACGATTCGGTGGATATCGATCTGGCTCGAATCAGCAAAGAAATTACAGACTTTTTCATTGCACAAGACTTTACACGTATTGGCTTTATTGGCGGGCAAGATGCACCAAACGCAGCGGATATTCGCGAAATCGCGTTTACCGAATATGGCCAATTGAAAGGCGTGGTGTCATTAAATGACGTCTATCGCGGTGAGTTTACGAGTTCGTCAGGTTACTACTTGGCGAAAGAAATGTTAGCGAAGCCTGACTATCCCAATGCCCTGTTTATCGCTTCGGACTCGATGGCAATCGGTGTTTTACGCGCTATCCATGAACATGGCTTAAACATCCCGCAGGACATTTCCCTTATTAGTGTCAATGACATCCCAACCGCGAAGTTTACCTTCCCATCCCTTTCAACCGTGCGCATTCACTCAGAAATGATGGGCATTCAAGGCGTTAACTTGTTGCTTGAAAAAGCACGCGATGGTCGAGCTCTGCCTTTACAGGTCTACGTTCCGAGCCAACTGAAGCTCCGCGATACCACACGCTAAACACCTCTCTACCCCCTATATTTTTAAGCGCTGTCATTCAGCGCTTTTTTATTGTCTGCGCATATTCCACCAGCAATTACCGCTCAAAAATCACGCAAAAAATCGACGAGAAAACACCGTCCTTATCTCTCCTAAAAGGCAGCACGATATTCTTTTAAACGGATCACAGCTTTCAGATAAAACGCTCAATAAATCGTGATCGAGTTAAAGTAAAACGTTTTCACCAATTTTATTTAGTAAAAGTTTTACTAATATATTTTCCAGATGCTCACCGAGCTGTATTTCCAAATAAAACGTCGGCATTCGAAAGCCGAGGGAGAATCAACGTGAACAACTGGGAAAACTTCCTACATCTGCATGAGAACCGTATGGCGCCACGCGCTTACTTCTTCTCGTATGACTCAGTTAAAACAGCGCAAACTTTTCAACGCGAGCTAAGTAGCCACTTTATGCTGCTTAGTGGCCAGTGGCACTTTAACTTCTTTACTAACCCGTTGTTGGTTCCAGAAGAGTTCTACAACCAAAAGATGGAACAATGGGGCCACATTACGGTACCTAACATGTGGCAAATGGAAGGCCACGGCGATCTTCAATACACAGACGAAGGTTTCCCATTCCCAATCGATGTTCCGTTCGTTCCAACCGACAACCCAACAGGCGCTTACCAGCGCACCTTTACGCTTGGTGACAACTGGAACAACAAACAAACCATCATCAAGTTCGATGGCGTTGAAACCTACTTTGAAGTTTATGTAAACGGCGAATACGCAGGCTTTAGTAAAGGTAGCCGCTTAACCGCTGAGTTCGATATTTCTAAGCTGGTTCACCAAGGTGAAAACCTCCTGTCAGTCCGTGTGATGCAGTGGGCGGATTCGACCTACATTGAAGACCAAGACATGTGGTGGACAGCCGGTATATTCCGCGACGTTTACTTAGTAGGTAAAGAGCAAGTTCACGTCCAAGATCTTACTGTTCGTACCGATTTCGCCGACGATTACGTTGCTGCGACTCTCTCTTGCCAAGTTGAATTAGAAAACTTGTCAGCGTTACAGGCATCTGGCTACGCACTCGACTATGCCCTAATGGATAAAGGTCAGGTTGTTGCACAAGGCTCATGTAGCAACCTGACTATCGATGATACGGCTCAGACAAATTTTAAAATTGAACTCGACGCTCCAATCCATTGGACGGCAGAAAACCCATACCTATACCAACTGCTTGTCACGCTAAAAGACAACTTAGGTGAAGTGTTAGAGGTGATTCCACAGCGCGTCGGTTTCCGCGACATAAAAGTGCGTGATGGGCTGTTCTACATCAACAATCAATATGTGATGCTACATGGTGTAAACCGTCACGATAACGACCACCTAAAAGGTCGTGCAGTGGGCATGGATCGTGTTGAGAAAGACCTGATCTTAATGAAGCAGCACAACATCAACTCTGTACGTACTGCTCACTACCCTAATGACCCTCGTTTCTACGAACTGTGTGATATTTACGGCCTATTCGTAATGGCAGAGACAGACGTTGAAACGCACGGCTTTGCTAACGTGGGCGACCTAAGTCGAATCACCAACGATGCAGCGTGGGAGGCGGTATTTGTTGACCGTGCTGAGCGTCATGTTCACGCACAGAAAAACCACCCGTCGATCATCATGTGGTCGCTAGGTAACGAATCAGGTTACGGCTGCAACATTCGTTCAATGTACAAAGCAACAAAAGCAATTGATGACACTCGTTTGGTACATTACGAAGAAGATCGTGATGCGGAAGTGGTGGATGTTATCTCTACCATGTACTCACGTGCGCAGCTGATGAACCACTTCGGTGAATTCCCGCATGAAAAACCACGAATCATCTGCGAATACGCACACGCAATGGGTAATGGCCCTGGCGGTTTAACTGAATACCAAAACGTGTTCTACAAGCACGACTCTATTCAAGGTCACTATGTGTGGGAATGGTGTGACCACGGCATTCTAGCGCGCGATGAAGCAGGTACGGAGTTCTACAAATACGGGGGTGATTACGGCGATTACCCGAACAACTACAACTTCTGTATGGATGGTTTGGTTTACCCAGATCAAACACCGGGTCCAGGTCTGAAAGAGTACAAGCAAGTTATCGCTCCAGTGAAGATCCGCGAAGTCGATGCCGCAGCAGGTACCTTCATCATTGAGAACAAGCTGTGGTTCACTGACTTAAATGACTACACCATCACTGCCGATGTTCGCGCTGAAGGTGACACCCTACGAACCGTTCAGTTTAAAGTCGAGGATCTGGCAGCAAACTCTGAGCGCCAAATTGAAATCGCAATCCCTGCACTTGATGAGCGTGAAGTGTTTATTAACTTCACAGTACGTAAAGACTCTCGCACTCTCTACAGCGAAGCAAACCACGAGATCGCGGTTTACCAGCATCAACTTAAAGAGAGCACAGCAAACGAAGCACTGTTTGCGAACCACAATGCGACACCACTAGAAGTTGAAGAGTCACGCCTTAACACCTTGATTAAAGGCCACAACTTTGCACTGAACTTCTCGAAGGTAAACGGCAAGCTGACCTCTTGGTTAGTGAATGGCGAGGAGCTGATTAAGTCAGAGCCGAAACTGAACTTCTTCAAGCCAATGATCGACAACCACAAGCAAGAACACGAAGGTCTATGGGAACCTGCACACCTGCAAATCATGCAAGAGCACTTCCGCACACTTAGCGTTGAACAGGTTGAAGGCAAGGTTGAGTTAACCGTCACCAGCATCATTGCACCGCCAGTGTTCGATTTTGGTATGCGCTGTGAGTACCGCTACCAAATCGCTGAAGATGGTCAACTTAACGTTGAGCTAAGTGGCGAGCGTTACGGTGACTACCCACATGTGATTCCAGTTATTGGCTTCGACCTTGGTATCAACGGCGACTTCGACCAAGTGAAATACTACGGCCGCGGCCCTGAAGAGAACTACCAAGACAGCAAGCAAGCCAACATGATCGATGTGTACCAAAGCACCGTTGCTGACATGTTCGAGAACTACCCGTTCCCACAGAACAATGGCAACCGCCAACATGTTCGCTGGGCGGCACTGACTAATCGTAATGGCACTGGCCTACTGGTGAAACCTCAGCAAGAGATCAACTTGAGTGCTTGGTTCTACACCAACCAAAACCTGCACCAAGCGCAGCACACCATTGAACTAGAGAAGAGCGGTTACATCACTCTGAACCTAGACCACAAGCTCATGGGCTTGGGCTCAAATTCTTGGGGCAGCGAGGTGCTGGATTCGTACCGTGTCTACATGGATGAGTTCCGCTACGGGCTCACGCTAATGCCTCTTCAAGCGGGCGATTGCAGTGCTCAAACGATGGCACAACATCGCTTTGAACAAGGCTTCTTTACTTCAACTACAGCAAACGAGGCATAACCCATGATCGTGTTAGAGAGCTTAGAGCAATTCAAAGTCGTTTACCGCGATGGCCGTAAATGGAACCGCTGTGTCGAAGCGATTGAGAACATCGGCAACATCAAAGATGGCGTGATGTATTCAATTGGTGATTCCTTGGTTTACATGATTGCCGATGGCGTGGCGAACAATAGCGAAACGTTTGAAGGCAACCGTCGTTACTTTGATGTGCATTACTACCTAGAAGGTCGTGAAACGGTTGAGTTTGCTGAAAAGTCTCAGCTAGAACTTATCGAGCCATACAGCGATGAAACTGACCGAGAGTTTTTGACCGGTGAGGGTGAGAGCAAACAGCTACACGAAGGCCAAGTTGCGATTTTTGACAATAGCAAAGCGTATCGCTTCCACGGTGATGAGCGAGTGCGAAAAGTGCTACTTAAAGTCACCATCGAAGACGGCTACTTCTTAAACAAATAAATAAACATAACATCAGGGTCGGCTCAGCTGACCCAACCAATAACTACTACAACCTGAAGGTACTAACGTCACAAAAGCTAATAGCAACACTGGACTCTATCGCGACTTCACATACTATTCGCGCAGGATGACAGAACGCTCAATAGCAGTGTGGCTTAGTACCAAAGGAATTGACGTGATTCATCGGAGGACACTATGTCTGAATCTATGCGCGGTAAGTTAGGCAAATTTGCCCTACTTTCCATGACGTTTGCTGCGGTATTCAACGTTCGCAACATCGTGAACAACAACATCGAACTGGGTCTAAGCTCGGCACCTATCTTTTTGCTTGCTACCCTTGTCTACTTTATCCCGTTCGTATTTATCATTGCTGAGTTTGTTTCTGCCAACAAAAACTCAGAGTCTGGTATGTACGACTGGCTGAAAAAACCATTAGGTTCAAAGGCCGCTTACCTTGGCTCTTTCCTCTACTGGTTCGTAAACCTGTTCTGGTTCGTATCACTACTTCCAAACGTTATTGCTTACGCATCTTACGCCATGCTTGGCTACGAGTATGCATTCTCGCCGATGGTGACTTCAGCGATCTCGATTGTTCTATTCGCGGCAGCAACACACATCTCAACTAAGGGCGCGACTTGGTTAGGTAAAATCTCTGAAATCGTGGCTTACGGTGTATTCGCACTGTTCTTCATCTACGTTATCGGTGCATTCATGGCACTGGGTGGCAATCACGAGCCGGTGCAACCAATCACACTCGAAGCAATGACACCAACTATCAACTGGGCAACCATCGGTATTATGTGTTGGATCTTCCAAGCTGCTGGTGGTGCTGAAACTGCAGCAGCTTACCTAAACGATGTGAAAGGTGGCCATAAGTCATTCATCAAAGTCATCATTGGCGCTGGTATCGCTATCGGTTCAATGTACGCGCTAGGCTCTCTACTGGTAAACGTGTTCGTAGCGCGTGAAGACCTCACTTACGCTGGCGGTATGGTTGAAATCTTCACAGGTATGGCTCAGTACTTCAATATCTCTGAAGGTCTGGTAGGCCGCTTCGTGGGCATCATTCTATTCGTTGCGATGTTTGGCTCAATGATGATGTGGACAGCAGCGCCTGTGAAAATCCACTTCTCAGAGATTCCAAAAGGCGTTTACGGTGAGAAAACAACAGAGCTTAACGAACACGGTGTTCCAGTTCGTGCAGCATGGTGGCAGTTCGCATTCGTATTCGTAATGCTTATCGTCAATGGCTTCGGTTCTGAATCAGTTCAAGACATGATGAACACGGCAATCAACCTAACAGCGGGTACAGCGATGCTACCACCTATCTTCATCATGGTTGCTTACTTTGTCTTCCGTCTAAAATTCGATGACACGCCACGTGACTTCCGCATGGGTACACGTAAGCAAGGTATGGGTGTGGTATCAGTGCTTATCGCTATCTTCGTGGTAAGTATGACAGCATCAGCGTTCCCAACAGGTGTAGACCTAATGGAAGCTTTCTTCATCAACGTATTTATGACCGCTGTGTTCTCTGGTCTAGCTTGGTGGTGGATCTCTCGCTTCGAGAAGAAACAAGCGCTAAAGCAATCTGAAGAAGTGAAATCAGAGCCTGCAACTCAAGCTTAATTAACAAGCAAAATGTCTAAACAAAGCCCTCACTCCATATAGTGAGGGCTTTTGTTTTTATACCCCATCTGGAATTGGCTAAAAGACGACTGCCCGTTAGGTTAAAAAAGCAATGAGTTAAGTATGTTCTACACTTAGCTAAGAACATACTTAACGTATTCATTACTATGCAAATACAGACGACAGCTTCATCGAGTCAGCAGTGGCAAGAGATAAAGGACGCAATCAAACAAGACCGATTGCTCTACCTTTATGTGATTGTCACCACAGCCTTGCTTTATTGGCTGTCGAACACCATCGACTACAGCTCAAATATTGAGTACAACGTTTTCATCTATTTAAGTACTTTAACCAACATTTGCTACATCACTTTTCTCGCATGGAGCACGGGCTTTTATCTGTACTTGCTTTACCACCGAACACCACATCCAATAATGGTCTACATCAAAACCATTATTGCCTTCTTCAACCCTCTATCTAAGGCAATAAGCTTTGCTCTTCTGGTTTTAACGTTAAACCTTACCTTCTCTTGCTACACCTATTTAAAAGCCCACATTCCTGCACTCAATCCCTTTCAATACGACATGCTCTTCTATGAAATCGATAAATGGCTACACTTTGGTATCTCTCCGTGGAAGATTACCCATGCTATTTTCCCCAATGCAGCCGCCACCTACCTGATTAATATTTTGTATCATGCGTGGTTTCTTTTGATGTGGGGGATCACACTGTTCTTTATTATTCGAAGAGATTTACTGTTGCTGCGTAGCCAATATTTGCTGAGCTTCATGGGGAGCTGGTTTTTGATTGGAGGAATTAGTGCTGCCTTGCTCTCATCTGCAGGCCCTTGCTACACCCACTTACTTGACCATAACAACACTTATTACTTGCCTTTAATGGACCGTCTCGCGATTCAGAGCCAACAACTTATGGAAGCAGGATGGACACACATCTGGGCTCTCGATGTTCAAGATACGTTATGGCTCAACTATGTATCACTAGAGGGTGGGATTGGGGCCGGCATTTCTGCCATGCCGAGTATGCATGTCTCTGTTGCGGTTCTGATGGCACTGGCCACCTATCAGTTCAATAAAAAACTCGGATATCTGATGTGGGCCTATATGATCATGATTCAAATAGGTTCGGTCCACCTAGCTTGGCACTACGCCATTGACGGCTATCTCAGCACCATACTGACTCTACTGGTATGGAAAACTGCGGGATGGATATCTCATCGCTACCTTAGGGAGTCAACGCCTTAACGAATCGAGAGGCTAACGATCTCTCGTATCCAACGACTCTTCTCTTCATATTGATTGGCTTTGAGATACAGCAATCGAATATCAAAATCAGGGATCTCAATCGGTGATGCAATCGCCTTTAAGCCATGAGTATACACTTCCATCTCTGCAAAACGCTTTGGCACAATACAGACCAGTTCGCGTCCCAACAGCAGACGACGAATGGTGAGAAAGTTTCGTGAAGCAATACCAACGCGTCGTTCAAAACCGAGTTTGGCTAACCGCTTATCCACTTGAGTTTGTAAACTGCCATCGGGGCTCACTAGCGCATGCTCAATGGCGACAAACGCTTCGATACTCATAGGCTCTGTAACATTCAAAGAAGAAGGGTCGAAAAGGCACAAGTGCTGCTCGGTATAGAGGTAATCTGAAAGAAAATGTCGATTGAGGTTCTCAATACTGCCTATCACCACATCTAGTGATTCGCTCTCTGCAATATCAACGTAGTTGCTTCGGTTAACATTGAAGAAGCTAACTTGAGACTTGGGTGACTGCTGCTTGATGGCGTCATACAAAGAAGGCGCAAAAAGCTGCTCGGCATAATCCGTTAGCCCTATTTTCCATACACCTGAGTATGCCTCTGGCGTAAAGTGCTTTTTGACCAGCAGATCATTTTTAATGTTCGCCAACAGTTTATCGATGACGGGCGCAATATCTCGGGCATGTTGCGTGGGCTCCATTTTACTGCCTACACGCTCAAACAGAGGGTCGTCAAACAAGCTGCGCATTCTTTGCAAAGTGTGGCTCATGGCCGATTGGCTAACAAAGCACTGCTCCGCCGCTAAGCTGACGCTCCTAGCCTGATACAGTGCTTGAAAGGCCACCAGCAAATTAAGGTCAACCCCTTTCCAATTAAACTCTTTCACCACCTATCCCATTTAATTCATAGTGTCTATTAAGACTATCAATTTGAATCATCATAGTTCATTAATTACATTATGGGCAGTATTTGTTAATCGAGTAACGTGACAATGTTGTCCATTTTTAAAACCTTTTTCTTACTGGGCTGGATCAGTTTTGGCGGCCCAGCAGCGCATATCGGCTACTTCCGTAACACCTTTGTGGAGAAGCTCAAATGGCTAGATGACAAAGAGTACGCGCAGATCGTCGCTCTGAGTCAGTTCTTACCAGGGCCAGGGTCTAGCCAAGTTGGCTTTGCTCTAGGTTACAAACGTGGCGGTTTAACCGGTGCCTGCATGGCATTCTTGGGCTTTACTCTGCCTTCAGTTCTTATCATGCTAGCTCTGGCCGTTTTAAGCAGCCAGCTCACAGAGACGAGCCTGTTCCAAAACATCGTTCATGGCCTAAAGCTGCTTGCTGTGGTTGTGGTGGCAGATGCCGCTTGGGGCATGTACAAAAACTTCTGTAAAGAGAAGCTTTCGGTCACCTTGTGTCTAATGACTGCGGTCGCACTTTTAGTATTACCGAGCATCGCGACTCAAATGGTGGTTTTACTGATTGCAGCTTTGGTAGGGATGAAATACTTAGGTACGCCAAATGATGACTACCAAGGTAAGTTTGAGCCATCCATCATGCCTTTGGCTGCGTTTGCTGCCTTGCTGATTGGTTTACCATTTATTGCTAATGCCTTCCCTGCCATCGGGCTGTTCAACGACTTCTTCCAAGCCGGTAGTCTAGTCTTTGGTGGCGGTCACGTTGTCCTGCCTTTATTGCAAAACATCGTCGGCGATCAGCTGAGTCAAGATGCTTTCCTAACAGGCTATGCAGCAGCGCAAGCCGTTCCTGGCCCAATGTTTACGTTCGCTACTTACATTGGTTACGAACTCATGCCACAAGCGCCAATTGCAGGTGCACTTATCGCAACACTCGCTGTCTTCTTACCGGGTTTCTTACTGCTGCTAGGCGTGCTTAAGAACTGGCAGTCACTGGCTAAGAATCCAAAGGTATCTGGGGCTGTGAATGGCGTTAATGCATCGGTTGTGGGCCTTTTGGTTGCCGCGCTGTATCAACCCGTCTTTACCAGTGCCGTTCTGAATGCTTGGGATATTGCGTTTGTTCTGGTCGGTTTCTACCTACTAAAACAGCAAAAGCTGCCAATTGTATGGATGGTTGCCTTCTTTATGCTTGCAGGAATTGCGACAGGCTATATCGCCTAACGCGAGTCAATAAAAAACGGGAGAACAATGACGTTCTCCCGCTTTATCTGTCTGCCGATTAGTTATCTTTAATCTCACCTTCTCTTACCATTGCCAAGGCTCTTTCTAAGTTTTCATTCGCAATCTTGTAGTAAGTATTTTTAGAATCGATGGCTTGCTGTAAGTAAGGAATCGCTTTGTCTGGCTTACCTTGTAAAATCAGAAAGTAACCCACATTATTCAACGCTTCCGGCTTGTCCATGTGACGTGAGAACACGTTAATAGCCCGAGTAATTTCGCCTTTACCCAAATAGATCAATGCCAGATTGTTCAACGCTTTATCATTGCGTGGATCTTTCTCTAATGCTTCAATAGTAAAACGTTGCGCTTTGCGGTAATCGCCAGACATGTAAAATGAATAGCCAACATTGGTGAGCGTCTTCACCGAGGCTGGGTTGATACTTAATGCTTGCTTATAAAACGCTTGCGCTAAGGTATGGTTCTGCTCTAAATCCGCGATTACACCTAGCCCCATATACGCAAACTCTGGTGAAGAGGTATCACTTTTCAGCTCTGCCACATCTTTCGACGTCACCAAATCTTTACCATCTAAGGTGTTACTGTTACCAAAACGGATTTGGTCTGCATTTATCGCTTTTAAGAAATAACTTTTCCCTTGGTCAATGTCGCCATTTTTACTGTAGATAGAGCCAAGCTGCTCAAGTACCTGCACATTATTTGGATTCTCTTCTAACGCTAAGCTATAAGCTTTGTCAGCTAAGGTTAAGTTACCGCGAGACTGGTGGATACGACCGATACTGTATAAAGACTTATCTCGATACTGGCTATTTTCAAACGAAAGTGAGCGAATATATTCATACAGGGCTAAATCCATATTTCCTGAACTGAGCGCGACATCCCCCCGTTCAATCGCCTCTTTCTCTGTTTTTGGTGGCTCTTCCGAAGAGAGGGTATCTATCGGTTTACCGTCATAAAGGGAGGTATCGAGTTTAGGTTCATTTGATGCACAAGCAACCATCAAAAACACCGCAGATACGACTGTGATGAGCTTAATTCCTTTCATAACTTATCCTTAGTTTCCCATTGACGAGGTGAACAACAGCATTGAGGGACCAATGGCGACAATAAAGAAACAGGGCCATATAAAAATCAACAATGGAAATATCATTTTAGTTGGGATTTTTGCTGCAATCTCTTCAACTTCTTGATTGCGTTTATCTCGATAATCTTCCGTGTATTCACGAAGAGTTTGCGACAAGCTACCACCAATACGAGAAGCATGCGCCAACATGGTAACAAGGCCTGCGATTTCCGTTAAACCGGTACGCTGAACGAGATCGTTAAAGGCATCAGACATCTCAACCCCCGCTTTTATTTTCACACAAACGGTGTCTAGCTCATCGGCAAACTCAGGGTGAGAAATCGTTAACTCATCAGCCACTCGGCGCAGCGCAGAGTTGAAACCAAGCCCCGATTCAGTACACACCACCAGCAAATCTAATGCGTCTGGAATACCTGAACGGATCTTAAATTTACGTTTCTCAACCATCTTGTTCAGCACCACATTAGGTGCGTACAGACCTACGGCAACACTAACAATCATGGCAAGATTTAGGTTTGACATCTTAGGTGCAAAAAAATAGAAACCTGCCGCCATCGACAGCCCCAAAACCAGCGACAATGCCTTACAAGCATAGAATATCGTTAAGGCACTCGCGTCATGATAGCCAGCATGCATCAATTGCTCTCGAATGCTTTGGCTCTCTTTTGAGTTGCTGGCCATAGCGGGTGCCAACGACTCTAAGGTATTTTCTAACCGACGGCCTTTCTTCAATTTATTCCCGCCACTAGAACTTCGAATTTGGTCAAGCTTAGCTTTTAGTGGTGACTTGCTGCCAATAACAAGCATCGAGAGAGTAAATATCACCAGCATAGTGGCGAGCATGATCACCGCAAGCATCACGGTTTGCTCATCAAGGTCATAGGAACTCAAAAGATTGAAAATCGCGTCCATGCTCTACACCTCGAAACTGATGATTTTTCGGATCCAAATGGAGCCAATGAACAGGCTGATAATCCCACCACTCACTAACTTCATGCCACGAGGGTCGGTATAAAGGGGCTCAACATACCCAGGGTTAATAAAGCTCAGAAAGATGAACAAAACAAAAGGTGAGAGCACTAATATCCAAGCGGACAGTCGACTTTCTGCTGAAAGAGTTTTGATCTTTCGCTGCAATTTGAACCGTGACCTCAGTACTTTGGATACTTTCTCTAAGTTCTCAGAAAGGTTACCACCGGTCTCTTTTTGTAAGATAACCGCACTGGAGAAAGCCAGCATCGAAACAGTGGGGGTGCGTTCAGCCATCTGCATGATCGCCATTCGCATGTCATAACCGTAATTGAGCAGGTTAAACATGTTTTTGAACTCGATACCGATTGGGGCAGGCATCTCCGTGCCAACTTCATTGAAGGCTTGCGTCACTGGCTGACCGGCTTGCAACATACGGCGCATAATATCGAGCGCTTCAGGAAGTTGTTCTTCAAATGCAGAGAGTCGGTCTGAGATTTTCTTGGCAAGCCAAAAGTATAGACAAACCCAAACCGCCGCGATCGCAGCAAGTGCAACATAAAAAGGCTGAGCGAGAAGAAGAACGATGATCGCCCCGCTCAACGAAAGCATGGTCGTCACCATCAGAGTTTGAGTTAAGCTCCAATCATAACCAGAAAGCTCGATCATCTTTTTAAGCGACGAGAAAATTTCGTACTTCACCAAGCGTCTATCCCAAGGCGTTAAGCTTTTGAGATAGTGCTCTTGAAGAAGCGAACGCGCTTCTTCATCCAGCTTTGATTGAGATTCTTTCAGTCGCTCAGAGAGTTCTTTGTGCTTAGCTTTACTACCAGCTGCAGGAAGAATTAACGCCTGGGATATAAACACCACAGCGAAAAAGAGTAGAACAAAAAAGAGTGTCGCATCCTGCTGCATAACTTCCTCCTTTCCTAGAGTGACTCATTAAAGATATCGAATGGAAGATGAAGCCCTTTCTTCGACAGCTGATCATGGCACTGAGGCACGACCCCTGTCGCGGTAAAGTGACCCAACACGTTACCTTCTTCATCCATTCCTTTACGGTGGAACTTAAAGATTTCAGACATGGTGATGATTTCCCCTTCCATGCCGTTTATCTCGCAGATACTCACCATACGTCGTTTACCATCCTCTTGACGCTCCATTTGAACCACCAAGTGAATCGCAGAGGCAATTTGAGAGCGTAAGTTCTTAGCTGACATATTCCAGCCTGCCATCGCAAACATGTTCTCAACCCTTGAAAGCGCATCTCGCGGGGTGTTGGCGTGAATAGTCGCTAAAGACCCATCGTGACCTGTGTTCATCGCCGCAAGCATATCAACGGCTTCAGCACCACGAACCTCCCCTAATACAATTCGATCGGGGCGCATACGCAGTGAGTTTTTCACAAGATCACGCTGAGTAATTTCCCCTTTGCCTTCGAGGTTAGCAGGGCGAGTCTCCAACCTAACAACATGAGGTTGTTGAAGCTGCAGCTCTGCCGAGTCTTCAATGGTGACGATTCGATCATCGCTAGGAATAAAGTTAGAAAAGATATTGAGTGTCGTGGTTTTACCTGAACCCGTACCACCAGAAATCAGCACGTTCATGGCGCCACACACCGCCGCTTCGACAAACTTCGCCATTTCAGGAGAGAGTGAATTGAAGTTGAGCAAGTTATCCATGTTGAGCTTTTCAACCGCAAAACGACGAATCGAGACCGATGAGCCATCCAACGCGAGAGGAGGAATGATGGCATTGACACGAGAACCATCGATAAGGCGAGCATCCACCATAGGTGACGCTTCATCAATACGACGACCAACCTGACTCACGATACGGTCGATGATGTTACGAAGGTGGCGTTCATCTAAAAAGGTATAGGGAGTGAGCTCTAACTTACCTCTGCGCTCAACAAAAACATGCTTAGGTCCATTCACCAAAATATCAGACACAGTCGCATCATTAAGTAAGGGCTCCAACGGACCAAGCCCAAACACTTCATCTTCAATTTGCTGAATGACACGTTTACGACCTTCTGCTCCTAGTGCGTGGGTTTGGTCATCGGCCATCAACTGGACAACCGCATCATGCAGCTCTTTCTTTGCTCGCTCATTCTCTAAGCTAGCCAAAAGTCCCAAGTCGAGGGTTTCTAGTAAGCGTTGGTGGTAATAATGCTTCACCGATAATTCAAGTTCGAGTTGCTTTTTGGCCTCTTCAATAGCGTGTCCTTTCGCTTCCGCCTCTAATCGTTTTCGCTCTTGGAACGATTCACCAGCCGCTTGTGAAGTCACGCTTATTTCACCATCAGACTGCTCTACTTCTCTAGCGTGTTCTGATTGCTGCTGCTCGGCTTCTGCGACTTTTTGCTGTAGTTCTGGATTAATATTTTTCCTTTTAAAGAACATGAAAGCTCCCTTTATTTCATCACATTAACTACGAGAACAACTTCTTCAACCAACCCTTTTTCTCTTCTTCGGGTGGCAACAGAGATTTAGCAACGCCCCTAACAGACTTAGACATCGGGCTGCTCTTTTTGGCTTGAATATACGGCCTCCCTAAGTTGGCACTCTCAATGGCAACTTTGAACTCATTCGGTACCGTATGAATGGGTACATTACCTACCGTGTCTTTAATGTCTTTGAGTTTAATCGACTGACGATTCTCATAGCGATTAACGATCACTTCTACAGACTCTCTGGATACACCAAATTCAAAGGTCAGCGCTTTCATAATTTGAGTGGTGTTCTTAATCGCCACCAAGTTCTGCTGAGTGATCAAAAACAGCTTAGTTGCCGGTGAGATGACCGAGCCAAACAGACGATCAACACCCCTAGATAAATCAATAAACACGTAAGGGTAGCACTCACGAAAGATAGGTATTAGCTTGCTTATTTGACTCGCTTTTTCAAAGTTCTCATGGCTACTATCACGTTTAAAACCAATAACATGCAATCCAGATTCATGCTTAGTGACTAGCCCACCAACAGACACTTCATCCAAATCAGAGACATTGGCAATCGCATCTGCAAGCCCGTAGCTTGATTGGACATTGAGATAGTCTTCAATCACGCCAAACTGCATATCAAGATCAACCAGCAGCACTTCATTTGGTCGCTCTTTCGCAACGGTGATTGCTGTATTTAACGCAAGCATGGACGCACCCGCCCCCCCTTTGGTGTTGAGAAACACCACCAATTCACCTAAGTTTCGATTGGCGATTTTCTCTTCGGCTACGTTTTGTAGTAAAGGGGTTAGCTCATCAAGAGTGGCCTTATCGGAGATAAAGTCTGCCGCGCCGATGCGCAGTGCGATTTTCAACGCTCCATTGTCACTTTCGTTACCAAATACAATCAGTGACGCTTCATGACTGGACTCTTTCGCTGCTGGATTCTCATACTGCTGAAGTTCAACGATTTTCTGCGCCCAATTAGGCCCTGTCTCAACAAAAATCAGATCTGGTGGAGAAAAATGAGCAAGGTTTCCAACCACTAGTCCATGAAAAGATATCATTTCAAAACTAGCGCTCTGACACTTAGACAGCTCATGACTCATGTGGAGATGAAACGCATCAGATGAGTAAAAAACCCAAATCGTTAAATTTGTTTTTAGTCTGATAGGCCTATCTCCATTCGGTGTTAGCTTTACTGCCTCTCCCATACCTTTCTCCTAGCAGTCCATGCTCTTTTTGTTGTTATTTCCAATGTTCTACTAGCGGCAAGTCCCAACTTAGATTGAAGCCAATACTCGGGCTAATGCCACATTTTAAGTGTAGGAAACCAAACGCTATCTGTCAGAGTTCTGCATCATCATTTTGCATTACACACCTGGCTGTAGCAGTCACCTCAATTAACACCTAACTCCCAAGCTCACTACTCTGAAAACCCTTGTAGAACTTGGCTTTCATTACCCGTCAATTCTGAGTCTTGTTTACCCGTATACACTTGATAACTGGTTTCCATTCGCTCACCGCTACCGGTTGGAACAAACCCTAAGTTATCTTGGGTCGCATTCGGGTTATAAGTTTGCTCTACGCTCAATTTAGCCACATGGCTACCTAGTCTCTCCGCGTTATTCACGCAGCCAAGTAACAGCCCAGAAAGTCCTACAATAGCGATGGCGGTAGTTAAAGTTTTCATAGTGCCTCCCTATAAACTGTGTCCAAAGGTGCCTTCAGTGCCGCCTTTCGTGTTATCAACAAAGCTGTCCGTTTGCTCTTGCTTCGATTGAGCCTCGTTCGCTGGCGCTATATAAGCCCCGCGTCCAAGAAGGTAGTACTCAAAATCATTGGGCTCGACAAATGACTCTGTCGGCAACGAAATACGTCGACGATCCACTGGCTGCGCTAAACGCGGCGTGACTAAAATCACCAACTCTGTTTCGCCAGAAATGTACTCTTGGCTATTAAACATTTGGCCCAAGACTGGGATGTCACTAAAGCCTGGCATCTCTTCGACCACATCACGTACATTTTCACTCAATAGACCCGCAATACCGATGGTTTGGCCATCAGCAAGCTCTAGCGTTGAAGAAGCACTTCGGCGTGTAATAGGGGGAATAACATAGGTTCCGTTTGTCGCCCCCGGGCTCAACGTCAGCGTAGAAGCATTCGCAAGCTCACTCACATCAACCGCAAGATTGAGGTTAATTTTTTTGTCTGATAGAACTGTAGGTATAAACTTGAGGCCTACACCGTACTCTTTGTATTCAATGGTAATGCCGTCATCATCAGGCACGGGAATAGGAAATTCACCACCCGCTAAAAACTCTGCTTTCGCACCACTTAATGCGGTTAGGTTAGGTTCGGCTAATACTTTCGCCGTACCGTTTTGCTTGGCAATATCCAGTGCAAAGGTAAACAAGGTGTTGCTATCTATAAACGTCCCGAGTAGGCCTGTGCTATCGACGCCAGGCGCATTGAAAATTGGCCCCACGACGCCGCCGACATCATCAATCACACCACCAGCCGACGTCCCGCCCCAATTAAACTCGCCACCACTGGTTTGAAAGAAATGGAAATTGGAATCGAACTTTCTCACAAGACTGCGCTGAACCTCTGCCACAGTCACTTCAAGCATCACTTGCTGAGCACCACCAATGGTCATTAGATTGATGACTCCGGTATTGTTAACTTGCTCACTGTTTGACTCGTTAGCTTTGTCGGCTTCTTTACCCGCGGTATAAGTCTCGGCAACACGGAGCGCAATATTCATCGCTGACTGAGAGCTAATTTGTCCGCTCAAGATCAGACGATTTTGTGCACTGTGTACTTTGATCTCCTCATCGGGAAGAAACTCATACAATTTGGCCTTTAAGCTATTGAGGTCATGGGTGACTTCTATGTTGATGGATTCAATCAACTGCCCTCGACTGTCCCACGCCATTAAGTTTGTTGAGCCTAATTTTTTACCGATAAGAAACACTTCATCGGATTTAAGCATCACAATATCCAATACTTCGGGATCGCCCAATGAGACACGTTTTGCTTTTCCAGCCAGCGTGACATGGGTGGATTTGTGATGTGGAACTTTGACGATTTTCCCTGACTGAGTCGCCGCATAAGTGGTGCCACTGCTCATTAAGAAAATAGTAATTAATAAGAGTATATTTCTCATAGCTCACC
Source organism: Vibrio sp. RE86 (assembly GCF_013114545.1). GTDB lineage: Bacteria > Pseudomonadota > Gammaproteobacteria > Enterobacterales > Vibrionaceae > Vibrio. The sequence goes on from NZ_VTXI01000003.1 coordinate 252,211, forward strand.
TCAATCCTTGACTCGGATATTGCTAGATTCAGTGCCCTTGATGATAGTGACGCTTGGGGCAACATATCGTTTGACGACTTTTTCTTCTTCATGTGGGTTTCTCAGCGCAAGCTGGATCTTTCCACGACTCTCTGCAGATAAGAGCTTTTCGGCCTGTCTTGGTGAAACTTCAAGTGTGACGGCTCTTACGATGACAGGTTTGTTCTCTTTAGTTCGAGCTGTTTGGTCAACCGCCAGTACCTTTATTTCTTTAAGCACAGTGACTGTAGAAGCAGAGTTTTTGCCATACTTAACGGTATTGAGAATATCGACTTTGTTGCCTGGTAATAAAAATCCCGCGACACCAATAACGTCATTAACTCGTATAGTGACCGCTCTTTTATTTTCAGGAATTAAAGCGGCGAGGGTTGAACCTTCCCCAGAAGCAGAAAGCCGGTTCGCCGTTAGAATTTCACCTGGATAGATAGTGGTTGCCGCGACTTGACCAAGTAAATCTTCGGCCTTAGTTATCTGGAACTCATCTCGCCAGTCTTTCTCGAGTAACTTGCTCGATACATGTTGCTCCTCAATGATGGTGCCCGCCACGATTTCTTGTGTAGCGACCATCACTGGCTCACGTTCAACCACCTCAACTTCTGTTTGGGGAGTGAGTTGCCTGTCCATCCACTGCTTGGCAAAAAATACCGCAGCCAGACCAAACACAATAGAGAGTAAGAATAATAAAATAACTTGGTTTCGACTCATCGAGCGCCTCCTCCCTTGCCATCAGCAGTAAAATACACTTCCCACGCGCGGCTTATGATTTCAGGAGAGATAACGGGGTCAACTTCTTCAAATACGATGATATCTCGGCTGATCCCAACAATGTCCTTTGGTAGACAGGGATAAAAGCCCACGTCATGCTGACGATGTAAGTCAAATAAAGTATCGAAACATCCCTCTGATAGGGACAAATTTTTAGAATTAGAGATGATATGCCAGAGCTCTCTATACTCCTGCTCTAAAAGCGGACCAAATTGGATTTTGTAGCCTAAACGACGTAAAAAAGCGGGGTCACTGATCTTTTCAGGATCAAGGTTCGTAGAAAAAGCCAGCGTAAGAATGAAAGGGATCGAAATTTGCTGACCATTGGGTAAATTGAGGTAATCGTAGAAGTACTCCATTGGAACAATCCAACGATTGAGTAGCGTATCCACGGGCATTGGCTGACGGCCTAAATCATCAATAATAAAAATACCGTTGTTAGCCATCATCTGCAGTGGAGCCATCCACACCTTGTTGTGCTCACTATGATTAACCTCAAGCATATCCATAGTAAGCTCGCCGCCAACTTGAATACTTGGGCGCTCACACAGAGCCCATCTGCGATCAAAATGCTCTTTAAATGTTATGGATTGGATATCATCACTTCGAACCTTCTTGTGATGCTGAGGAGAAAACACTTTAATGATGTTTCCCGCAGCAAAGACCGCATAAGGCACATAAACGGAAGTATTAAGAGAGTTGAGGAGACGAGTCGCAACAAAAGTTTTACCCGAACCCGCACTGCCGTACAAAAGTAAAGCTCGGCCAGAATTAATCGCCGGACCAAGTACGCCGACCATGCGGTGTGCACCTAAAACGTCGGACAAAGCGTATTCGACATCATCGCGATTAACCATTTGAGCGCGAACATCTTGCTCTTCGACCATCTTATTGTATTGAGTTAATGAAACTGGCACGGGCCCTAGGTAGGCATCTTTAATGAAAGCAGTATCCGCTTCTTGCATACCGGCTTCAGACAAACCATATCTTACGTGACCGCTGGATTGAGCCGCGAAACTCGTCGGAGATGCTTGGTAAACTTCTATTAATGATTTAGAACGCAAGCTAGCCAAAATGTCTTCGATCATGTGGCTGTTTATGCACAGAAGCTTGGTCAGCTGAAGAAGATCAGACTTGGGGTATGCGGCAACGTGTTTGATCACTAAGTTTTCAACTACGGCTTGGGGTACGCCTAGACCATCAAACGTAGTTGGAACGACGGGCGCTTGTGCCTGAGGGGTGAGTTCGGTTCTATGTCTTACCTTGGAGCTTACCTGAACCATGTTGACTCCTTGTCACTAATTCAGAAAATAGAAATTGAGCGCCAAACCGATAACGACAACAGGAGCAAAAGGCATTCTATAATGCTCACTCATTTTTTTCGGAGATTCCAATGCTTTAGTACTAGATGCTCCATATTGAAATAGCATCGAATACTTATTTTTTAGAGTGGAGAGTTGCTCTGGATCCTCTGCAATTTTCAATAAAGCATAGAAAACCCCAACAACGACACTGGCAACTGCAATCCAAAAAATAGAATCTAATATGTACTCACTTCCAACCCAAAAACCTATCACACCCAAAAGTTTAACGTCTCCTGGTGCCATCACTTTTAAAAAGTAAAGGATGAGAGCGACAATAAAGCAAGTAATACCAGTAATAAAAGAAAATAGGACTAATGTATAATTTTGAATAAAAAAAGCTTTATCGATTAGTGATAAAGCCAATATAGATATTAATAAATAATTTGGGATTCGGTGTTCTCTTGCATCCGAAACCGCGACAACGAACAACAGAACCCAAATAAATGTATTCATATAAATGCTCGCTTTATTATTTTAAGTAAACAGTGATGCAAACTGCTCTGTCAGTAGCCCTCTAAATGCTAGGAACAACCCTGCAAAACCCACAACTAGCATCCCTGCGCCGACCACGTATTCAACAACAGTTAGGCCTTCTTCATCTTTCATAAATTCAATAAAAGTCATAGTAAAATGCCTCCCTAAGCATTTTTATTTGAGCAACCAATGATGTTCTCTTCATTGGTGACTCAAATAATAATTAACTATAGACCTTAAAGATTCAAAAAATATATTTTACGAACCGTCAGGTGCATTACCTAGCACTGTTCCTAGTTGACTTTCTAATGCAGAACTAAAAGTACCAAATATACCGGCCAACCCTGCGACTAATAAACCAGCACCAACAACGTACTCCACGACTGTCAGTCCTTCTTCATCCTTCATAAACGCAGTTATTTTATTAACTAATTTGCTCATGCTATGTCTCCTTCCAAAGTTCATTAAGCGTTGCGCTTATTGATAATTTAGAGTTTAGAAATCATAAGAGTTAGGATTTTTATGTCTATCTATAGCACTTTTTTGCCATATAATTATTCTTAACTACACTTGAAAAAAGCCGTAATTTAAATTATCGCGAATAAAACCTTCTTGATTAAAAATTCGACTCTTTTTTTTAGTCATTAATTTCGAATGGTTATGAAAGGACAATTTACATAATCCACGCAAATAATTCTCACTTTTACTTTTCTCATTTTTGATACTTGACAGCTAAAAGCAAGATTATAAATGTGATATTTAGCGCAAAATAGTCCCATCATAATTATTAATATAGTCAATATGAAACTTGAATAATTTGATGTTCTCGTACTAAGCTTTTGACCTATAGAGTGCCTACAATAATCAGTTAGAACTAAAGGTGATCTACAGTGGATGTGTTACTTAAAGGCTATTGGATTGGTCAATCTGTCACTTTTGTCCCCAAAGATTTCACACGTGATTTGGAAAACTATTTCCACATACTCGATCTTGGGCACGACGTATCCGTGCTTAGTGAACCAGATATTCATTTTTGTTTTTTCTATTACAGAGAGCCCTACCACTCGCTGTTTGAAACCACGGTAAAGTTATGTCGAAATCTAAACAAACAAGTTATCCTCATCTACGATGAAGAACCACCTTTAGACATTGAGCATGCTGACATAATATTTGATAGCTTTGATGCCACTATTGGCGACGCTCATCTGTGGTCAAAAGAGCTCAGCAATCGTATTCATTTCGAATTTACCCACCACCAAGAAATCTTAGACATCAACAAACTTACCGCTCAACAAGGCCAGAAACACATCAGCAAAGACTTGGTCGAAATGTTGAAATATATAGAAAAAAACCTATCCCGAACGATTCGTGAAGAAGATGTCGCCGATTATTGTCACTACTCGGTGACCTACTTTTCCAAGTTTTTTCATAAAACGATTGGCATCAGCTTTCGTGACTACTTAACTTTAAAGCGAATCAATCTAGCCAAACAACTACTCGTCAATGACCGAAAGGAGAAGATATCCTTTATCGCATTTCAATGTGGCTATAATGATGTTTCTTACTTTTCACGCATTTTTAAGAAAAAAACAGGCACAACTCCCGCGATCTACCGTCAACTTCACTAATCTATCTCCAGTCACAAGATAGGATAAAACTTGGTCTCTATTGCTTCCCTACAGTTTGATTCACATGCTAAAGTTAACATTCCATTAACAATAAAAATAACCATAACTTTGCCAATAACACGGAGTTAGAGAATGATTCAGCCTAACGAGTTAAGCAAACCGACCTGTGCTCTCCCACCACCAAACGAAATGATCCTAAAATGGGCAGAGGAACGCCCCAATGAGATCTATTTGAAACAAATCATCAATCGAAAGTTTGTTGAATACACCTACAGTGACGTCGCAGAACAAGCCTTAAAGCTTGTCACTGCGTTAAATGAACTTGGCGTTAAACCTCGCGATAAAGTCGCTTTAGTATCGAAAAACTGTGCTGAATGGTTCATCTGTGACCTTGCTATGATGCTAGGTGATTTTGTCAGTGTGCCAATCTTTCCTACAGCAGGCGCAGATACGATCGAGTACTGTGTCACTCACAGTGAGAGTAAAGTGCTGATTGGCGGTAAGCTTGATGATGCTGCTGCAACGCAAGAAGTCATCAATTCAAAGCCAGATTTAATTACTATCTCATTGCCATACGACTCAGCACCTAATTGTCAGCATTCATTTACTGACTTAATTGCAAACCACCAGCCTAGTGAAAGTCGCCCAGAGCATTATGACGACAAGTTAATGTCGCTCGTATATACCTCGGGGACATCTGGATTACCAAAAGGGGCAATGCTCACTTACGGTGCGTTCAGTTGGTCAGTTCAACAACTCATCAACCACATAGGAATCCAAGCCAATGACAGGCTGTTCTCATACTTGCCGCTTGCTCACATCACCGAGCGTGTTTACATCTTTGGCTCTTCGATCATGGGAGGTGTACAAACGGCATTCCCAGAGTCACTTGATACGTTCATTGAAGACGTGAAAATGCAGCGTCCGACGCTGTTTATCTCAGTGCCTCGCTTATGGACTCTCTTCCAACAGCGCATTCAAGATAAACTGCCGCAGAAGAAGCTCAATGTCTTGCTTAAGATACCTTTCGTAAACTCCCTGATTAAGAAGAAACTTGCCGATGGTTTAGGTCTGGATCAAGCACGCGTTTTAGGCTGTGGCTCGGCACCAGTCTCTCCAGCATTACTCGATTGGTACTACAGTGTTGGCCTCAACATTACCGAAGCCTGGGGAATGACAGAGTCGTTTGCCTACAGCACACTGAACTACCCATTCCGCGCAGATAAGATTGGCTCGGTGGGTAATGCTGGCCCTGGTATTGAGTTGAAGATAGCGGACGATGAAGAGATCATGGTTCGAGGCCAAGGTCTATTCTCTGGTTACTACAAGAATGACATTGCCACTCAAGAATCTTTTGACTCTGATGGCTGGCTACATACAGGCGATATTGGTTTTATCGACAATGAAGGCTATCTCACTATCCAAGGCCGTAAGAAAGACACCTTCAAGACAGCAAAAGGCAAATTCGTCGCACCTGTGCCTATCGAGAAGAAACTCTTTGAGTACAGCCGTGTAGAGATGATGTGTCTAATTGGGTTAGGGCTTCCTGCTCCAATTCTTTTGGTTGTGCCACACGACTTCCCTAACTTTGATCGTGAGCGTTATGCTCGCACGACTGAAAAGGTCATTGCGCGTATGAATGCTCAGCTTGAATCCCATGAGCAAATCAAAGGGGTATTGATGATCAAAGATCCTTGGAGCATTGAAAATGGCATTCTCACACCAACGTTGAAGATAAAACGTCATATCCTTGAGCAGAAGTACCATGATGTGGGCCACAATTGGCCAAAAGGTCAACTGATTGTTTGGGAAGAATAGTCTCAGGTGATATAAATAAAGGGAGAGCTTTGGCTCTCCTTTTTTGTTTTAGCGGAAGTAGGGATAGATTATGGATGCAAGGCTGCATCACCTGGCAGGACTGCGCTATTTTGAAGTAGCAGCACGGTTAAACAGTTATAGCCGCGCGGCAGATGAACTGTGTATCAGTCAAGCTGCTGTGAGCCAGAAAATTCGTCAACTTGAAGACGGTTTGGGTTGTAAGTTGTTTATGCGAAACGGCCGAGAAATGTGCCTAACAGAGCAGGGGAAAATCTTGTTCAAGCATGTCTCTCTAAGTTTCGAGAATATCGTCACTGGCCTGAACCAAATCCAGAGCGAGCCTGTTGAAGGACTTCTCTGTGTCAGTTCTACTCCTTCATTCGCTTCACGCTGGCTGTTACCCAGACTTTGGAAGTTCTCAACTCAACACCCAAATATTCCCATTCGCATTATTACCAGCTGCGATGCCCCTAATCTAAAGCAAGGCGATGCGGATCTAGCTATCTGGCAAGGTGAAGAGTTGGAAACAAGTGACGTACAGAAACTGCATAAAGAATTTTTGTTTGAAGAAGCCATTTACCCATTTTGTTCCCCTCACCTAACCCAATCAATTGAACTGTCAGACCCTCAACAACTACTCAAGACATGGTTGATCCACTACGAGTCCGGTGGATACCCTTGGCAAAGTTGGTTTGCTCAAGCAGGCGTAACGATGAATAAAGAGTCTGTTCAATGGATGGATGTCAGTACTTTTGACCACGCAATGAATGCCGTAATGGCCGGTCACGGTGCTTGCTTAGCTTCTGATTCTTTAGCAAGTGACTATGTTGAAAGAGGGCTACTGATTAAGCCATTTGATATAGGAATGACACCTGGTATTCAATTTAACTTGTTTTATGACGCAGGGTCACCACGTCGAAACCGAATACAAGCGTTTGCACACTGGTTACATGATGAGCTAGAAACACGCGAATAGCGCGCTATATCATCAGTATTTTTATAGCAGTTCTCAGAAAAAGAAAAACCCTGAAGCTTTCACTTCAGGGTTTTTTTAAGCTATCTAGCTAACTTAAAGAATTACTTCTTCTCGTTACGCTCTTTAACTTCTGCGATTACTTGCTCAGCAACGTTTGCTGGACAAGCTGAGTACTGACCGAATTCCATAGAGAACTGACCACGACCAGAAGTGATAGTACGTAGGTGACCGATGTAGCCAAACATTTCTGATAGAGGAACGTCTGCTTTAATACGAACGCCTGTAGTACCAGCTTGTTGGTCTTTGATCATACCACGACGACGGTTAAGGTCACCGATTACGTCACCAACGTTGTCTTCTGGAGTGAATACGTCAACGTTCATGATTGGCTCAAGAAGTTGCGCACCAGCTTTAGGCATAGACTGACGGAATGCGCCTTTAGCAGCGATTTCGTAAGCGATAGCTGAAGAGTCAACTGCGTGGAAACCACCGTCGAATAGTTCAACTTCTACGTCTAGAGTTGGGAAGCCAGCTAGAACACCAGTATCCATCATACCAGCGAAGCCTTTCTCAACTGCAGGCCAGAATTCTTTAGGTACGTTACCACCAACAACTGTTGATTTGAACGTGAAGCCTGAGTTTGGCTCACCTGGCTTGATGCGGTAGTCGATCTTACCGAACTGACCAGAACCACCAGACTGCTTCTTGTGCGTGTAGCTATCTTCAACTGCTTGAGTGATAGTTTCACGGTAAGCTACCTGTGGAGCACCTACTTCTAGCTCAACGCCGTAAGTACGCTTAAGGATGTCTACCTTGATGTCTAGGTGAAGTTCACCCATACCTTTCAGGATAGTTTCGCCAGACTCTTCGTCAGTCTCAACCTGGAATGATGGATCTTCTGCAACCATCTTACCGATAGCGATACCCATCTTCTCTGAACCGCCTTTGTCCTTAGGAGTTACAGCGATAGAGATTACTGGTTCTGGGAAGATCATAGCTTCTAGAGTACATTCGTGCTTAGGATCACATAGAGTGTGACCAGTCTGAACGTTCTTCATACCTACGATAGCGATGATGTCACCAGCTTGAGCTTCAGTTAGCTCGTTACGCTCGTCCGCTTGCATTTCACACATACGGCCGATACGTTCTGTTTTACCAGTTGCTGAGTTAAGGATAGTGTCACCCTTCTTCAGACGACCAGAGTAGATACGTACGAATGTTAGAGCACCGAAACGGTCATCCATGATCTTGAATGCTAGCGCTTTTAGTGGCTCATCTGCAGATACAGTAGCTACTTCGCCAGTTGGCTCACCAGTTTCTGGATCTGTTAGAGGCTGAGGATCAACTTCTGCTGGAGCTGGTAGGTAATCTACAACAGCGTCAAGGATAAGTTGCATACCTTTGTTCTTGAACGCAGAACCACAGAACGTTGGGAAGAACGCTAGGTCACGTGTACCTTTACGGATACAGCGCTTAAGGTCTTCGATAGAAGGCTCTTCACCTTCCATGTACGCTTCCATTAGGTCGTCGTCTTGCTCTACAGCAGTTTCAACTAGCTCTTCACGGTACTGTTCTAGGTCATCAACCATGTCCGCAGGAACATCTTGAATTTCGTAGTTTTCTGGTAGACCTGTGTCGTCCCAAACGTAAGCTTTACGGTTTAGTACGTCAACAACACCAACGAAATCGTCTTCACGACCGATTGGCAGAGTCATTACTAGTGGGTTTGCACCAAGAACGTTCTTAACTTGATCAACAACGTTGAAGAAGTCTGCACCCATACGGTCTAGTTTGTTTACGAAGATCAGACGAGCAACTTCTGAGTCGTTCGCGTAGCGCCAGTTTGTTTCTGACTGAGGCTCAACACCACCAGAACCACAGAATACACCGATACCGCCGTCTAGTACTTTCAGTGAACGGTATACTTCTACTGTGAAGTCAACGTGTCCTGGAGTATCGATAACGTTTAGGCGGTGGCCATTCCACTCACAAGTTACAGCTGCTGACTGGATTGTAATACCACGCTCAGCTTCCTGTTCCATGAAGTCAGTTGTAGACTCACCGTCGTGTACTTCACCAGTTTTGTGGATTTTACCAGTAAGCTTAAGAATACGCTCAGTGGTGGTAGTTTTACCCGCATCAACGTGCGCGAAAATACCAATGTTTCTGTACTTTGATAAATCTGCCATTGTCTTACTCTGTTTATAAGGTATAAATTGCGCGCAGAGTATATCACAATCTGTCAAGACTGATACCCTTGCACGCTCTGTATGTAAAAAAAACTTTTCTCACCAATACTAGCAGTTAATTCACCTTTTAGACGGTAAGTTCACGCTGATTGAGTCGGTTTTTTCAGAATAAAAATGCTGCTTACATCATCGTAAGCAGCATTGATGTATCCAAACTTGCCCTGATATTATCGAGGGCAAATTTCTGATTCAGGGAAGAAGAACTCGATTTCACGAGCCGCTGATTCAGGGCTATCTGAGCCATGTACTGAATTGTAGCGCATGCTGATTGCGTAATCAGCACGAATTGTTCCACATGCCGCTTCTTCTGGGTTTGTTTTGCCCATCAACTCACGGTAACGCGCAATTGCGTTTTCACCTTCAAGAACCTGAACCATAATCGGGCCTGAAGTCATAAATTCTTTAAGTGCTGGGAAAAACTCTTTGCCTTCATGCTCAGCATAAAAGCCACTTGCCTGCTCTTCAGTTAGATGAACCATTTTAGCCGCAACAATTTGTAGACCAGCTTTTTCGATGCGATGATAAATTTCACCGATAAGGTTACGTTTTACAGCATCGGGCTTAACGATCGAAAAAGTTTTTTCTAGAGCCATAGGGTATCCTTTCATTTATCTTGTTTTTGATAGAAGAGGCTCTTCGGCCTCTTATTATAATTATTTATTTGCTTGCTGTAGAAGCAGGCCAGCTAAGCTACGAACACCAACACCTGTTGCGCCTGCTGCCCATTTGTCTGTTGCTGACTTACGGTAGGTCGCCGCACAGTCAAAGTGCAACCAACCTTTCTTGTAATCTTCAACAAAGTATGACAAAAACGCCGCCGCTGTACTTGCACCTGGTGAGTAATCACCACTGCTGATGTTTGATAAATCAGCAAAGTTTGATGGCAGCATTCCACGGTGGAAATCCGCTAGAGGAAGTGGCCATAAACCTTCTTTCTCTTCACGTGCCGCAGTTAATGCTTGATGAGACAGTTCATCATCAAAGCTCATTAGCGCATGGTAGTCGTTACCTAACGCATTTTTAGCAGCACCTGTTAGGGTTGCGCAATCAATAATTAGCTCTGGGTTTTGCTCACTTGCATAAATGAGACCGTCCGCAAGAACAAGACGCCCTTCAGCGTCAGTATTCATGATTTCAACAGTCTTACCATTCTTATAGGTAATGATGTCACCTAATTTCAGGGCGCGACCTGAAATCATGTTTTCAGCACAACATAGAATCAATTTCACACGTTTGTTCAAGCCACGCATGATTGCTAGACCTAGACCACCAGTGATAGTACCAGAACCGCCCATGTCAGCTTTCATCGCAGTCATGAAGCCAGATGCTTTAATGCTGTAGCCACCTGAGTCAAACGTAATGCCTTTACCTACAAGACACGCAAATACTGGCGCATTTTCATCACCCGTAGGGTTAAAATCAAGCTGTAGCATCGCTGACGTACGGTCAGAACCGCGACCCACTGCAAAGATGCCCTGCCAACCTTCAGCTAACAAGTCTTTATCTTTAACAATACGTGCTTTCACTGTACCTTCTGGCGCTACAGACTTGATAAATTCAGCCGCCATCGTCGCTAGCTGACGCGGCGCCACTTCTTCCGCAGGTTTATTAATGATATCGCGAGTAAAATCGGTCGCTTTAATTCGAGCGACGAGCTCTGCTTGGTCAGCTTCAACAAGCGGTTGCCACTCAAGTGTGTTGGCTTTTTTAGGACCACGATAACCTTGATGGAATGCCCAAACGTTTTCAAGTTCCCAGCCCTCTCCCGCTAGAGAGACTGAAGCGATGCCTTGGCCATCAAGCTTACGAGCGGCTTTTTGAATGGCACCAAGGTCATGTTTATCGCCAAGATGGATAATTGCACCGCTTTCAGAGAACGAAAGGATTGCGTTGCTACCCCAATGTGGAGCAGCTGCCTCTTGGCTTAGAAATACTGACATCTGTGTAGACATGGTTTCTCCTTGTCTGTACTGGCGTTGCCTACGCCTTTTTCTATTCACTCAGGGATGTTAACACTTTAATGTTAAATTGATAAAAAAACGGACCATAAGGTCCGTTTTTTTTAGTAAATTTTGTTAACTGAGAGAGGTTTCCCGTTAGGGTTAATCCATTTCATCCATCCAACATAGGATGACAGCTTCCAAAATCTTTTCGTTAGAGCGGTTAGGCTCATCGTCAAACTCTTCTAACTCAAGGATCCATTGATGAAGATCGGTAAATCGAACATTTTTCGGGTCGATCTCTGGAAACTTATCGCACAGCTCAATTGCAATATCGCGTGAATCCGTCCATTTCATTGCTTACCTTCCTTTTAATATCTACTCTAGCGGCAGTATTTGAGATTAAAGAGTGAAGAATTAATGATCTTCAGATGCGTGATTTAGCGTGTATTTCGGGATCTCTACAACTAAATCTTCATCCGTTACTTTAGCCTGACAACCAAGACGAGACTCTGGCTCAAGACCCCATGCTTTATCTAGCATATCGTCTTCCAGCTCATCACTCTCTTCTAAAGAATCAAAACCTTCACGAATTACTACGTGACAGGTAGTACAAGCACAAGACTTTTCACATGCGTGCTCAATACCGATGCCATTTTTAAGTGCAACATCCAGTACCGTCTCACCTGCAGTAGCTTCTAGAACTGCACCTTCAGGGCATAGGTCTTCATGCGGTAATACAATAATCTTAGGCATAACTCTTTCTCTTAAATATCATTCACTGATTGACCTGACAATGCAGCTCGAATCGATTTATCCATACGACGAGATGCAAAATCCTGACTCGCCTTATCGGTATCTTTGATGCCTTGCTCAATGGCATCAGCACTGTCACCATTGCGAAGCTCAATCAGTGCTTCAATAGATTTCAATAGTGCTTGGCGCTCTTCTTCTGAAAGTAATTCATCGCCATCGGCTTGCATCGCGGCAATCAGACCTTCAATAACACGATCAGCTTCAACGCGCTGCTCTGCAAGTGCACGAGCTAGCATGTCATCTTTCGCATAGGTCATCGAGTCACGAAGCATGGTTGTCACTTCATCATCACTTAGACCATAAGAAGGCTTAACCTGAATTTCAGATTGGATGCCGGTGCTCTTTTCCATTGCAGTAACAGACAGAAGGCCATCAGCATCGACTTGGTAAGTCACACGAATATGTGCAGCTCCCGCAGCCATCGCAGGAATCCCTTTCAATGAGAAACGCGCAAGAGAGCGACAATCATCAACCATCTCACGTTCGCCTTGAACGACATGCACACTCATTGCCGTTTGGCCATCTTTGAATGTCGTAAATTCTTGAGCTCTCGCGACAGGGATAGTGGTATTGCGCGGAACAATCTTTTCAACCAATCCGCCCATGGTTTCAATACCAAGAGACAGTGGAATCACGTCAAGAAGTAGCATTTCCGAGTCTGGTTTATTACCCGCTAATATATCCGCCTGAATGCCTGCGCCGATTGCGACAACTTCATCAGGGTTAATGCTTGTTAGCGGCTTACGACCAAAGAAATCTCCTACCATTTCACGGACGAGAAGCGTACGAGTCGAACCACCAACCATTACAGCTTCTAGCACTTCGTCAGCGTCTACTTCTGCATCTTTTAGTGCACGACGGCATGACATTAGAGTTTTCTTAACAAGAGGACGAATAAGATCTTCAAATTGTTCACGGCTAACGCTGCCTTTCCAACCGAACACTTCAACATCAACGCTCTCTTTTTCAGAGAAAGCAATTTTGGTTTCAGTCGCGATGTTAAGTAACGCTCGTGTCTTCTCAGGTGATAACGGCGCTTCTAATCCTGCTTGTTCCATTAAGTAGTCAGCAAGTAAGTGGTCAAAATCATCACCACCTAACGCAGAGTCACCACCCGTTGCCAGCACTTCAAACACACCTTTAGAAAGGCGCAGAATTGAAATATCAAAGGTACCACCACCTAGGTCATAAACGGCAATAACGCCCTCTTGGCCAGAATCTAGGCCATAAGCAATAGCCGCTGCAGTCGGTTCATTTAGCAAACGTAAAACGTGCATACCAGCTAGCTTAGCAGCGTCTTTTGTACCCGCACGCTGAGCGTCATCAAAGTAAGCAGGAACAGTAATAACAACACCGGCTAGCTCTCCACCTAGTGTTGCCTCAGCTCTCTGACCCAGCGTTCTTAGGATATCGGCTGAAACCTCAATTGGATTCTTGTCGCCCGCTTGTGTTTCAAGAACAGGCAAGCCGTTATCACTTGCTTTAAATTGGTAAGGTAGATTTGGGTAACGCTGTTGAATATCGTCTAGAGAACGACCCAGTAAACGCTTTACCGAAATAATGGTATTTGCAGGATCTTGCTCGGCCAGTGCTTTTGCCTCTGCCCCAACAATAAGTTCTTCACCAGAGTAGTTCACTACAGAAGGTAAGATACTATGACCATGTTCATCTGTAAGAGTGGCAGCGTCACCACTACGCACTGACGCAACCAATGAATTGGTAGTACCTAAATCGATACCTGCTGCAAGTTTGTGCTCATGAGGTGCCGAGCTTTGACCCGGTTCTGCAATTTGAAGTAGTGCCATGAGTGGTCCTTGTTATTAACTAGCCGAGGAGCTTGTCTTCCACTAGTTCGATTTCATTTTTTAGCTTGGCGATAAACTTTAGCTTACGTACACAGTCCGCAGCTTGCTGCCAATCTGAATCACTAAGTTGCTGTTCCGTCGTTGCTAGTTGTTGCTTAAACATCTTGCTGACTTTGCTGTCGAAGTCGAACAAAGCATCTTCAGGATCAGAGCTAGATGAAATATCTTCCAGTTCTTCACGCAACTCCATCTGCTCCATCAGAAACATAGGATCTTGCATGGTTTGTTGTTCACCGCGAATCTCAACACCATTTTGCGATAACATGTATTCAGCACGAGAGATAGGGTTCTTGAGCACTTGGTAAGCGTCATTGATCTCTGCCGCTTTTTGTACAGCCATTAAACGGTCACGTTCAGATGCTGTGGCAAAGTTATCTGGATGGAATTGTTTTTGAAGTTCACGGAACTGTGAAGAAAGAAGGCTACCATCCAGCTGAAACTGACTTGGTAGCCCAAATAATTCGAAATAATTCATTGAGAATTCGGTCCTAGGTAATAAACCTGTGAGAAAGATACCCACAGGCGCTATCAATTAGACGTTGAAGCTTTCACCACAACCACATTCGCTTTTCGCATTTGGGTTATTGAACTCAAACCCTTCATTCAAGCCTTCTTTAACGTAGTCAAGCTCAGTGCCATCCAAGTACGCTAGGCTTTTTTGATCGATGATCACCTTAACGCCAGAGTGTTCAAATACTGAATCCTCTTCGTTTAGATCATCAACAAACTCAAGAACATAGGCCATACCCGAACAACCCGTCGTTTTTACACCCAAGCGTAGACCGATACCTTTGCCTCGGTTTTCTAGGAATGTTCTAACGCGACTTGCCGCGGTTTCTGTCATTGTGATGGCCATACTGCACCTTAGTTTGTCTATATTGCGAATGAAATGGGAGAATTAATCTCCCATTATATACTTATTCTTGATGTTTTTTCTTGTAGTCAGCAACTGCTGCTTTAATTGCATCTTCCGCTAGGATTGAGCAGTGAACTTTCACAGGAGGAAGCTCTAGCTCGTCTGCAATTTCAGCATTTTTAATTGCCGCTGCTTCATCAATGCTTTTACCTTTAACCCACTCAGTTACCAGTGAGCTAGAAGCGATTGCACTACCACAACCGTACGTTTTGAACTTCGCATCTTCAATAATGCCTTCTGGCGTTACTTTGATTTGCAGTTTCATTACGTCACCACACGCAGGAGCACCAACCATGCCGCTTCCTACTGCTGGATCTTCTTTATCAAATGAACCAACGTTACGTGGGTTCTCGTAGTGATCAATTACTTTTTCGCTATATGCCATGATATTTTACCTCGAATCCTCTATTAAACCTTGGGAATAACCTAGTACTTAGTGGTGTGCCCACTCAACTGTATCTAGGTCGATTCCTTCCTTGTACATATCCCATAGAGGAGACATGTCGCGCAGTTTAGTTACTGCTGTACGAATTTGTTCGATTGCGTAGTCGATCTCTTCTTCTGTCGTGAAGCGACCAAAAGAGAAGCGAACAGAACTGTGTGCTAGTTCGTCATTTAGACCAAGAGCACGAAGAACGTAAGATGGTTCTAAACTTGCTGATGTACACGCACTACCCGATGATACGGCTAGATCTTTAAGAGACATAAGCAGTGATTCACCTTCAACAAATGCAAAGCTCACGTTTAGGTTGTGAGGAACACGTTGCTCCAAGTCACCATTCACTGTTACTGCTTCAAGGTCTTTAACGCCATTTAGCAGGCGGTTACGAAGTGCCAATGCGTGATCGTAGTCTTTCTGCATGTCTTCTTTAGCAACACGGAAAGCTTCACCCATACCAACGATTTGGTGAGTAGGTAGCGTACCAGAACGGAAACCACGTTCATGACCGCCACCATGCATCTGTGCTTCAAGACGAATACGTGGTTTACGACGTACGTATAGAGCACCAATACCTTTAGGGCCGTAAGCTTTGTGAGCCGACATAGAGATCAGATCAACTTTCATCTCTTTTACGTCGATTGGTAGCTTACCAGCAGATTGAGCAGCATCAACGTGGAAAACAACTTTACGTTCGCGGCACAGTTCACCGATAGATGAGATGTCTTGAATCACACCAATTTCATTGTTCACGTGCATGATTGATACAAGTACTGTGTCTTCACGCATCGCAGCTTCAAGCTTCTTAAGATCGATAAGACCGTTTGATTCTGGCTCAAGGTAAGTGACTTCGAAGCCTTCACGCTCTAGTTGACGGCATGGATCAAGAACAGCTTTGTGTTCTGTCTTACAAGTTATTACGTGCTTGCCTTTCTTAGAGTAGAAATGTGCAGCACCTTTAATTGCAAGGTTGTCTGATTCAGTAGCGCCAGAAGTGAATACGATTTCACGTGGGTCTGCATTCAGCAGGTCTGCAATCTGTTCACGAGCGGTATCTACCGCCTCTTCTGCCTGCCAGCCGTAACGGTGTGAACGAGAAGCTGGGTTGCCAAACGTGCCGTCCATAGTCATGTACTGAACCATTTTTTCAGCTACACGAGGATCAACAGGACAGGTCGCTGAATAATCTAAATAAATAGGCAGTTTCATTTTCTACTCCAATGTAACAGGCAGACCGCTTAAGAGCGGACGTTTACACCGATGGGCGCGGTGCTTGTATTTTTATTAGCAAACCCATGGTTAACGGCAAGATCAATATCTTGTCGATCGGAAATTTCTAAAACTTCATTGTCAGTCATCAGCTCACCGAGAGTGATGTTGTTCAAGAAGTCACTAATACGTGAACTTAAGTCACGCCATAATGTATGGGTTAAGCAGCGAGAACCACCTTGGCAGTCTCCTTTACCATTACATTTCGTTGCATCCACAGATTCATCGACAGCCGCAATGACTGTACCAATCGCTATAGCGTGTGCGTCTTCACCTAAGCGGTAACCACCACCTGGACCACGAACGCTAGCAACTAATCCTGCTTTACGAAGCTTTGAGAACAGCTGCTCTAGATAAGATAGCGAAATACCCTGGCGCTCTGAAATATCAGCCAAAGGCACTGGGTTTGTTTGCGAATGCAGAGCCACATCTAACATGGCTGTTACTGCGTATCTTCCTTTAGATGTAAGTCTCATATAACACCATATCCACACCGTTTATATGGTATGAATTCTTCCATACCTGACTATTTTGGTCAAGTATTTAATTGACTAATTTAGTCAGGTATTAGACCTTTCAAATTAAAGGGAGATTTTACTTAGAAAGTCGTTTCTCAATAGAAGTCAAAATACCACGAAGAATATTGAGCTCTTGGGCTTCTGGTCTCGCGCGGTTAAACAGGCGACGCAACTTGTTCATCACCTTGCCTGGCTGATCTTCACTGATAAACTGGGTATCTTTCGCCACTTTTTCAAGGTGTGAGAAGAATAATTCTAATTCTTTATGTCTAGGGTACTCAGCCTGCTCTTGGCTTTGAAATTGGCTTTGCTCTCGCTCTAAAAATGCCATACGCACTTCATAACTCAGAGTCTGCACGGCCATAGCTAAGTTCAGAGAGCTGTACTCTGGGTTTGCAGGTATACACACATGATAGTGACAAGTCTGTAGCTCATCATTGGTTAACCCTGTGCGCTCTCGCCCAAACACTAAAGCCACAGGAGCGTTTTGCCCCTCTTCGACAAACTTAACACCACATTCACGCGGTTCTAGCATCGGCCATTCTAAAGTACGAGAGCGGGCACTTGAGCCAACCACTAGCGCACAATCGTCCACAGCTTCAGCTAGAGTACTAACTACTTGAGCATTTTCAGCAATATCGGCAGCACCAGCAGCCAAAGCGATAGTTTGCTCATCAACACTGCATTGAGGGTCTACTAGCACTAAGTTCGATAAGCCCATCACTTTCATTGCGCGCGCTGCTGAACCAATATTGCCGGAGTGAGACGTCCCAACTAGGACAACTTTAACGTTGTTAAGCATTGATAAACCCTAAGACTAAAAATAAAGCTGCGAGATAGTATCATATACCTGAGTAAAATGGTCAGACCCTTTATAGGATTAAAAACAAAAGCGTAAAAATTAACCACTTCCATTTGGTGATTAATCTGATATACTGCCGCCCGTTTTTCTGTTCTTTAACATCCGTTGGGAAATTAGTATGCATCCAATGCTTAATATCGCTATTCGTGCTGCACGAAAAGCTGGCAACCATATTGCCAAATCTTTAGAAAATGCTGAGAAGATCGAATCTACTCAGAAAGGCACGAATGACTTTGTTACTAACGTAGACAAAGAAGCTGAAACTATCATTATCGATACTATTCAGGCTTCTTACCCTGAGCACTGCATCGTTGCTGAGGAAAATGGCGTAATTGAAGGTAAAGATAAAGAAGTACAATGGATCATCGACCCACTGGATGGCACTTCAAACTTTGTAAAAGGTTTGCCACACTTCTCTGTATCTATTGCTGTACGCTTCAAAGGTAAAACTGAAGTAGCATGTGTATACGATCCAATGCTAAACGAACTGTTCACTGCACAGCGTGGTTCTGGCGCTCAGCTTAACAACGCTCGTATCCGTGTAAAACAGCTAAAAGACCTTCAAGGCACTATTCTAGCAACGGGTTTCCCGTTCAAGCAAAAGCAACACTCTGAATCTTACTTCAAGATCATGTCTTCTCTATTTGTAGATTGTGCAGACTTCCGTCGCACTGGTTCTGCAGCACTAGATCTATGCTACCTAGCAGCTGGCCGTGTAGATGGTTTCTTTGAGCTAGGTCTAAAGCCTTGGGATATCGCAGCAGGTGACCTAATCGCTCGTGAAGCTGGCGCAATCCTAACAGACTTTGCTGGCGGTACTGACTACATGAAGTCTGGTAACGTTGTCGCATCAAGTGCTCGCGGCACTAAGAGCATTCTGAAGCACATCCGTGAAAACGGTAACGAAGCTCTTCTAAAATAAGACGCTCCGTCACAGCTGATTATTCCAAAGCCCTGCTTTCACAAGCAGGGCTTTTTTGTATCTGCACCTCAGGCTAACAGGGATACTTCTTGTACCAATCGCATTTATTAATAAGCCTGTTTTACCTAACCTCCAAAACAAGGAGTAAATGAAGCTACTCCCACCGACTCTGCGCGCCTTGGAGCTTGTTTATTATAACGTTGTAACTGCCAAGCTTCGGCTAATGACTTCATACGGTTAAAGCTTCTCCCTGAACTTTGTCAATCGAGTTGGGGTCCAGTGACTAAAGAGGAGTATGAATAGTCATTAAGTTATCTAACTGCCAGAAAAACAGCATTGGTATACCAGAGGTTACTTAGATAAATTTAAATAACTGAAGGTCATATCAGATCCTTCAGAGACTGATATTTAGGCGAAAAATTAAAAGCAAAAAGGCCTCAGTCTTTCGACTCAGGCCTTGAATATGCAGAGATGAGGGGCTGACAGCGGGGCGCTAGTTATCAAAACATGGCTCGTAGAAGCAACAGATGTAAAAAAGCCCCAGCATTTCTGCTGAGGCTTAATATATGGCAGGGGTGGAGAGATTCGAACTCCCAACACGCGGATTTGGAATCCGCTGCTCTGCCAATTGGAGCTACACCCCTATCTTCGTGTTTATTGAGACGACTCTCAAATAAGTGGCGGAGTGGACGGGACTCGAACCCGCGACCCCCGGCGTGACAGGCCGGTATTCTAACCAACTGAACTACCACTCCGCAGTGGCTTACTTGCTTTAAGCAAGTGTCCATATTTAAAGCCTGGCGATGTCCTACTCTCACATGGGGAAGCCCCACACTACCATCGGCGCTAATTCGTTTCACTTCTGAGTTCGGCATGGAATCAGGTGGGTC